>CAVZTE010000001.1:0-486727 GCA_963778165.1 uncultured Acidimicrobiaceae bacterium
GGAGGCATCAGATGCGCTGGCCATGGTGGCCGCCACCGGCTGCGACGGCGTGGTGGTGGGAAGGGGCTGCCTCGGACGCCCGTGGCTCTTCCGGGACCTGGCCGACGCCTTCGCCGGGCGACCGGTCGGACCGCCTCCGGGCCTGGGCGAGATCGTGGCCATGATGTCGGCCCACGCCCACCTCCTGGCCCAGTGGTTCGGGGAGGACATCGGGATCCGCCAGTTCCGCAAGCACTCCGGCTGGTACCTCACCGGCTTTCCGGTGGGATCGTCGGTCCGGCGGTCGCTGGGCCAGGCCGTCACGCTGGCCGAGGTCGGAGACCTCCTGGCCGGGCTGGACCCCACCGTGGCCTTCCCACCCGAGGCCATGCGCATGGCCCGTGGCCATACCAACGGTCCGAGGCCGGTCCGACTCCCGGCCGGATGGCTCGACAGTGTCGACGACCCGACCCCTCCGGTCGGAGGCGACACGCTGGTCTCCGGGGGTTGATGACCAACCCGGTTCGGAGCTGTGGGAGAATGGGGGTGGTTGATCACGTCGGGCGTCCCCGTCGTCGCTCCGGGCGAACGCCCCGGCGTTGCCCCGGTCGCCGCCCCAACTGATGATCGTCGGCTCCTCCCTCACTATCGAAATCGGCGACCGCACCCTTCTGAGTGACGCCTCGTTCGTGGTCGGTGCCGGCGAGAAGGTCGGCCTGGTCGGCCGTAACGGCACCGGCAAGTCCACCTTCATCTCGGTGATCATCGACGAGCCCGGGCGCAACGTGCGGTCCACGGGAAACTCCCGGATCCAGGGCACCTACAGCTATCTCCCCCAGGTGCCGGTGCCCCACGGGCTGGGGCTGGAGCCCAACGGCTTCTCCCACGTCCTGTCGAGCCGGGGACTCGACGTTCTGGACGACGCCCTCGGCAAGGCCCGGACCCAGATGGCCAAGGATCCATCCACCGAGAACATCGAGCTGTTCTCGGACCTCGAGGAGCAGTTCCGGGAGAACGGCGGCTACGAGGCGGAGTCAACCATGGCCCGCCTGGCCGATGGTCTCGGTCTGCGCCAGGAGCTGCTGTTGGAGGACATCGAGAGCCTCTCAGGAGGCCAGCGGCGCCGGGTCGACCTGATCCGGATCCTCTTCCAGGGACCGGACACCATGATCCTCGACGAGCCCACCAACCATCTCGACCTGCCGGCCAAGCGTTGGCTGATGGAGGAGTTGGAACGGTTCCCGGGGGCCATTCTGGTGGTGTCGCACGACCTCAAGCTGCTCGACCGGTCGATCAACAAGGTGCTCCATCTCTCCGACGGGCGCCTCCATGAGTTCAAGGGGACCTACTCGTCCTACATGGTGCAGTTGGAAGCGGACCAGAGCCAGCGCGAGCGATCGGCGCAGCTGGAGGGCCGGGAGATCAAGCGGCTGTCCACCCTGGCCGACTCCATGCGGGGAAGCACCAACCGCCGGGCCCGCATCGCCAAATCGCTGGACAAGCGGGTCGAACGCCTCGAGTCGTCCAAGACCGAGGTCCACAAGCGCGAGCGGAAGAGCTCGTTCCGCCTCCCCACGCCCAAGCGGTCGGGCGAGGTCCCGCTCCGGGCGGTGGACCTCACCGTTCGGTACGGCTCGTCCACCGTGCTGAACAAGGTGAACTTCCACAGCCGGCGCGGCGATCGGATGGTGGTCATCGGTCGGAACGGGGCGGGTAAGTCCAGCCTGCTCCGGTGCCTGGCCGGCGTGCAGGAGCCCACCGCCGGGCAGGTGGAGTTGGGGGCCAACGTCACCATCGGGTACTTCGCCCAGGAGCATGAGCAGGTCAACCTCGAGGTCTCCGTCCTCCAGAACATCGACGACACCATCCTGGTGGAGGAGACCGAGCGCCGGGCCCTGCTGGGCTCGTTCGGCATCGCCGGCAAGGCCGCCCACCAGATGCCCGCCACCCTCTCCGGCGGTGAGCGGGCCAAGCTGGGCCTGGCCATGTTGGCCGCCGGAAGGGCCAACGTGCTCCTCCTCGACGAGCCCACCAACAACCTGGACCCCTCCTCGATCGAAGCGGTCGGCACCATGCTGAGCCGCTGGCCGGGCACCATCGTGGTGGTGAGCCACGACCGGGCCTTTGTGGAGGCGTTGGAGCCGACCCACGCTCTCAAACTTCCCGACGAGATCTTCACCCACTGGGACGAGGACTACCTCGACCAGGTGGAGATGAAGTAGCCGGGCGAACGACTATCAACTGAGCCGGTCGGCCGGGTAGCCGGGGTAGGACTCCTTGAACACCCCTGCGTGGAGCACGACCTCCGCCACCGGTGTGGGCACTGTCGGCGTCGCTGAGGGTGGTCCTGGTCCAGTAGGACTCGGTGCGGCGGCTCTGGCTGAGGCCGACCAGCTCCCGCCGGACCCGGTACTCCTGTCCGACCAGGACGGGGCCGGCCAGCAACCGGATCTCCATGTCGAGGAAGAGCCCCACCGAGGGGGACCGCACCGGCCAGGCCCCACCGGACTTGTGGGCCAGGACACTGACCATCTCGAGCGGGACCACGGCCCGTCCCCACGGCGACGCCGGTCCGCCCTCCGGCGTGTACCACGGGTGAGGTTCGGTGATGTGGGCCAACTTGTCGGCCAGCGAGAACGGGTAGCCCGCCCCGTTGTCACCGAGGAAGTCCATCGACACCACCCCGTCGTGGCGCACCATCCCCACCTCCAGCTGATCGATCACGAACAGCTCTCCGGGGTCCCCTTGCGCCGCCCTCCGGACGTCCAGGGCGGAATCCGGGTGGTCGGGCCCGATCGAGGCCGTTCCCACCAGGACCGGCGAACCGTCGGGACGATGGGCCTCGATCCGTGCCGCCCGGAGGCCCTCAGTGGTCAGCGACGCCTGGACCTGGTCCCCCTCGACCACCATGTTCTGGAAGTGGCAGCTGATGCAGCCGTGCGAGAACCACTCGGTGCCCCATACCGTCACGGCCAGGGGGTCGAACTGACTGAAGTGGGTAGGGCCCTCGATGGGAGCGCCACCTAGTCCCAGGGACGCCGCCGTCTCGCCCTCGTGGATGCCGGCGTGGCCCTGGACCTGCTGGTCGGCGAGCATCTGGACCGGCGACCGTAGCGGCCCGGTAAGAGTGATCTCCGTCGGGAACCGCACGGGCGATGAAGGTGGGGTGGGCTCAGGGAGCGGGCTGGGGGGTGCGACCGTTGCCGTTGCCGGCCACTCCGGCCCCGTCAGGTCCACCGGCGTCCTTCATGGCGTCCACCAGCACCTGGGCCGCGCCAACCAGACCGGCGGTCTCGTAGGGGACGACGATCTTCGAATTGGGGGAGGTGGCCAGGGCCTGCAGGGCCCGCAGCTGCATGATGGCCAGCGTGTTGGGGTGGATGACCGAGGTGTCGATGGCATTGAGGGCCGCCGACTCTCCTTCTCCCCGCAACTGGGTGGCCCGCTTCTCGCCGTCGGCCCGCAACTCCAGTGCCTGCTTCTGCGCCTCGGCCGCCAGGATGGCCGCCTGCTTCTGGCCCTCGGCCTCCAACACATTGGCCTGCTTGCGGCCCTGAGCACTGTTGATGGCGGCCTGCTGCTCGCCCTCGGACTTCAAGATGGCCGCCCGCTTGTGCTGCTCGGCCTCCTTCTGCTCCGACATGGCCTGGAGCACGTTGGTCGGAGGAGTGATGTCGAGAATCTCGATGCGGTTGAGCCGCACCCCCCACTTGAGGGTGGCCTCGGCCATGTGGTCCTGCATCTTGGAGTTGATGGTCTCGCGCTCGGACAGCGACTCGTCCAGGGTCAGCTCGCCGAACACGGCCCGGAGGGCGGTGCGGGCCATCTGGTCGATGGCCAGGCCGAAGTCGTTGACCTCGAACAGGGCCAACTTCACGTCGGTGACCTGACAGAAGATGGTGGCACTGACCCAGAGCGACACGTTGTCCTTGGTGATCACGGCCTGCTGGTCGCCGGTGCGGGGGAACTCCCGCACGTCCACCTTCTCCATCCGGTCGGCCAGGGGCATGAGCACGTGGAGCCCGGGCTGTTGGATCTTCTTGAACTCGCCGAACCGCTTGACCACTCCCACGCAGCCCTGCTGGACGACTTTGAGGCAGGACTTGAGGAACGTGACGATGAGAGCGAAAATCGCCACCGCCACTACCGCCAGAGCCACTGAAGTACCTACGGAACCGATGATCATGGAGACCACCTCCTGACCACCACTCTAGGCACTTCAGCCCCTGAATGAGCACCAGGGTCCCGCGGGCTCGTGGAGCGGTCCTCCGAGGCCTCCGGCGCTCTCGTTCAGGGCCCTCTGGTAGTTCTGCTCGGGCCCCTGGCCCTTCTCGTGAGCCCTCAGGTGCTGTCGGTGGCGTAGACCACCAGGAGGCCCCGCTCCACGTCGGCCACCACCACGGTGGTGCCGGCGTCGATGGTCGTGCCCGGGAACAGCGAGACGGCGTACCACTCCTCGCCCCGGGTGAACACCGATCCGGGTTGGTGGGCATCAGAGACCGGCTTGGTCACCACCGCCGTCTCGCCGATCATGCCCGAGACCCCGTTCAACATCGACGACCCCGATCCGACCTCGACTCCGCCGGCCCACTCTGCCCGGCACTCCTCATTGCACGGCACCGCCCGTTACCACCTGGCACTGCCCGATACACGGAACTATACGGCTTCGTCCTCCGGATCAGGACGGGCGACGGCCGGCCGGGCGTCAGTCTCGAGGTGGCCATACCGGTTGGAGGTTACCGTGGTCCATGCCCGACCTCCCGACGTCGATGTCCGTATCCCCCCTCACGGCCCGCAAGACCTGGCGCACCGTCGAGCCGCTGCACGGGATGATCTACTTCGCCCCCGAATCCGGCCAGTCCTACGCCCGGCTGGGCCTCGAGGGGACGTCCGGTTACTTCGCCTCACGGTCTGCGGCCATGGGGGCGGTGGGAGCCGAGACGGTGATCGCCACCTTCTACAACTTCAACCCGGACCTGGTGCGGGCAGCTATCCCCTCGGCCTGGGCCGTCTCCTCCCCCGCCGCCATCCTCGAGGCCCGGCTGGAGGCGGCCGACGCCGCCTTGAGGCGCATGCTCGGCGACGCCATCACCTCCGAGGAGATGGGCCGGGCCGCCGGACTGGCCCGCCGGGCTGCCGAGCGGGCCGCTGAGCGCTACGAGGGACGACCCTTGTTCGCCGCCCACGCCGGCCTCCCCTGGCCGGAACAACCCCACCTGGTCCTGTGGCACGCCCAGACCCTCCTACGCGAGTTCCGGGGCGACGGGCACATCACCGTGCTGCTCCGGTCCGACCTGGACCCGGTGGAGGCGCTGGTGCTGCACCTGGCCTCCGGGAGAGCTGCCCGGGAACTTCCTGCGGGCATCCCGGGCCTGGCCCGAGGACGACTGGGAGGCCGGGGTGTGGCGTCTGGTCGACCGCGGCCTGGTGCAGCGGTCCGCGCCGCACCGAGGGGCAGTCGGCCGAGGCTGGTGCTGACCGAGCAGGGCACCGCCTTGCGGATGGAGTTGGAAGACGCCACCGACCGGCTGGCCGTCCGCCCCTATGAGGCCATCGGCGAGGACGGGTGCGACGAGCTGCGCGCCCTGGCCCGTCCCTTCAGCCGGGCCGTGGTCGACGCCGCCGGGCTCCAGCCCTGAGGGCCGCACCTGGCCCGGGCCGAGCGCCGATCATCCGGCGGTAGGAGCCACTCCGGTGATCAGGTCGGCCAGCAGCGACTCCTGGCCGGGCAGGGTCACCACCTGGTAGCAGAGCCGGTCCACCAGCCAGGCCCGGTTCCGGCGATGGATGTCGTGATGGCCGTCGAACCGGTCCAGGACCACCACGGTGGGGATGCCCGGTGTGGCGCCGAGGGCCTCGGACAGGGCATCCATCGACATCCGGACCCCGTTGATGGTGCCCAGCCCGGCATCCGAGACCAGCACCACGGCATCGGGCGCCAACGCCTCCAGGAGGTCGGTGGCGTCGCCATCCGAGGCCTGGGGGGAACGCACCCCTCCTGCCGTCTCCACCAGGCCCACCTGGACCCGGCGGGCGGGCCACTCCATCTCCTCGATCAGCTGGTCGATCCCGAACCCCGGGAGTCCCAAGGCCTCGGCCGCCATCGGGGGGGCCATGGCCCGGTGATAGGAGCGGAAGTCGTGGCACACCTCGTCGGGGTCCTCGCCGGACGCCCTCCCCAGAACCTCCGCGTCGGTCGGCCCACCGAGCCGGTTGCCCTCGGAGTCGATGTCGAAGGACTGGGCCGGTTTGCGGGCCGCCACCGACAGACCACGACCGCGCAACTCCCGCAGCAGCCGGGCGGCCACCCAGGTCTTGCCCACCTCGGTACCGGTTCCGCACACCAGGACCAGACGCTCGGGACGCACGGCTGGTGAGCTCACCGCCCTGAGTCTTGTCGACTCCGGCGTCGGGGTCGAACCGGCGCACCCGGCCAGCCTGGCTGGCCACCCTGGGCGGCTCGCACCGGAGGCGGTGGGATCCCCGGACGGTAGGATCGGGGCATGGATCGGATCGGTGTGGTCGACACCATGTTCGCCCGCTACGACATGGGGGCTGAGGCCCTCGACGAGCTGAAGCAGTGCCCCGGCTACGGCTCCCGGTTCGAAGTGGTGCGGCGGACCGTTCCCGGGTTCAAGGATCTGGCTGTCGAGTGCAAACGGCTCATCGAGCAGCAGGACTGCCGCATCGTGGTGGCCCTGGGCATGCCGGGCAAGGCCGCCATCGACCAGGTGTGCGCTCACGAGGCTTCCCAGGGACTGATGCAGGCCCAGCTGATGACCTCGACCCACATCCTGGAAGTGTTCGTCCACGAGAACGAAGAGGACGACCCGGCCCTATTGGCCGCGGTGTGCAAGGACCGTGCCCGCAAGCACGCCCTCAACGCCTACTGGATGCTGTACGAGCCCGAACAGCTGGTCCGCAAGGCAGGCCAGGGCGTCAGGCAGGGGTACGAGGACGCCGGGCCCATCGTCGTCTGACCCCTCAGGCCGGCAGGTCGTGCGGCAGTCCCAGCGTGCGCTCGGCGATGATGTTGCGCTGCACCTCTGCGGTCCCGCCACCGATGGTCAAGGCCGGAGCGAACAGATAGCCGTACTCCCAGACGGCATCGGCGAAGCTGGCGTCGGCAGAGGGCACGGCGCCCAGCTGCTGGCGTCACCGGACCGGCACCCCGGAGCATGGCCCCGGCACCGGCCAGGTCACGGGCCAAGGTCATCACGTGCTGGCCGTGCTCGTCGGCCAGGGCCTTGCGCACCGACGCCTCCGGCCCGGGCTCCATCCCGCCCACCGCCGCCGACACCGTGCGGAGCCGCAACAGCCGGAGGATCTCCCCCTCGGCCCAGACCTGGGCCAGCCGCTGGCGCAACACCGGGTCGGTGAGGCCTCCGGACGTCCGCACCACGTCGACCAGGTCGGCTGCGGTCGGGCCCATGCCCCACAGGGCCCCCGACCCCGAGAGGGACACCCGCTCGTTCCCCAGGGTCACCTTGGCCAACGACCACCCCTGGCCGCGGCGACCGATCAGGCTGCCGCCGTCCAGATGCACCCCGTCGAGGAAGACCTCGTTGAAGGTATGGGTCCCGGTCATGTCGGTCAGGGGGCGCACCGTGACCCCCGGGGCGTCCATGGGGCACACGAAGTACGAGATGCCCTGATGGATGGGAGCCTCCGGCTCGGTGCGGGCCAACAGGATGCCGAACCGGGCCACGTGGGCATACGACGTCCAGAGCTTCTGGCCCTCCACCACCCACCCGTCGCCGTCGGGATAGGCCCGGGTGGTCAGCGAGGCCAGATCGGACCCGGCCCCCGGCTCGCTGAACAGCTGGCACCAGATCTCCTCGCCGGCCAGCAGCGGAAGCAGGTACCGGTCCTTTTGGGCATCGGTGCCGGCATGGAGGATGGTCGGACCGGCCCACCCGATGCCGATGGTGTTGGTGGGCCGGCGCACGCCGGCCCGGCCCAGCTCGTCGTCCACGATCAGCTGGTGGGTGGCATCGGCCCCCATACCCCACGGCGCCGGCCAGTGGGGCGCCACCAACCCGGCTTGGGCCAGATCCCGTCCCGATGGTGTCGGATGGGCGTCCAACCACCCCCGGAGGTTCAGCCGTCGGGGGTCGTCTTCGGCAGGCAGTGCGAAGTCCACACGGGCCAGCGTAGGCTCGACGGCGGAAGCCTTCCCCGGTGTTCCGACCCGGGGAGGCCGCCCGATGCGACGACCGTGGCCGTGGGCTGCCCGCGCCTGCGGCCGGAACGGGCCGCCGGACGGGTCGATGAGAACCTGGGGAGGAACGACGAGTGAGCACGTGGAACTTCGGCGATGTATGGGAGGCCGTGGCCGACCAACTGCCTGATGCGCCCGCTCTGGCCCAGGGCGACCGCACGCTGACCTGGGGACAGTTCGACGCCCGGGCCGACAACCTGGCCCGGTGGCTGTTCGGGGCGGGCTTCGGCCACCAGGACAAGCTGGCCATCTACCTCTACAACTGCCCGGAGTACCTCGAGACCACGTTCGCCTGCTTCAAGTTGGGCCTGGTGCCCATCAACACCAACTACCGCTACGCCGACGACGAGCTGGCCTACCTGTGGGAGAACGCCGACACCGCGGGGGTGGTGTTCCACGGCGTGTTCGCCGACCGCATCGACGGGCTACGGGACCGCATCCCGGGGATCAAGGCGTGGCTATGGATCGACGACGGTACGGGGTCCTGCCCGGAGTGGGCTGTTCCCTACGAAGAGGCCGCCGGAGCCGGAACCTCTGCCGCCGGAGCCGGGACCGGAACAAGCGGTGCCTCCGCCAACGGGAAGGGTCGGTTCCAGCCGCCCTGGTCCCGCAGCCCCGATGACATCTACATGCTCTACACCGGCGGGACCACCGGCATGCCCAAGGGGGTCATGTGGCGCCAGGACGATCTGTTCGCCCGGCTCAACAGCGCCGGCTTCCGCCGGTATCCCGAAGACGGCGGACCCGACGACGTGCGGGCCGAGCTGGCCCGCAGCGGACCGGGCATGGTCCTGCTGCCGGCGTGCCCGCTCATGCACGGCACCGGAGGGTTCACCTCGCTCGAGTGCCTCAGCGAGGGGGGCCGGGTGGTCCTGCTCACCTCCCGCCAGTTCGACGCCATCGAGCTGCTCGACACCGTGGTGCGCCAGAAGGTCAACGGCCTGATCATCGTGGGGGACGTGTTCGCCCGGCCCATCCTGGCTGCGCTGGACGACGAACCGGACCGCTGGGACCTGTCCAGCCTGGTGGGGATCATCTCGTCCGGCGTGATGTGGAGTGAGGAGACCAAGCAGGGCCTCCTCCGGCACCACCCGAACATGCTGTTGGTGGACGCCTTCTCGTCTTCGGAGGCCATCGGCATGGGCAGCTCGGTGTCCACCGGCGACTCGGCCGCCCACACGGCACGGTTCACCCTGGGGCCCGAAGTGCGGGTGATCGACCCCGACGGCCACGATGTGGAGCCGGGCAGCGGCCACTCCGGGGTGCTGGCCCTGGGGGGACGGATCCCCCTCGGCTACTACAAGGACGAGGCCAAGACGGCGGCCACCTTCCGCACCTACGACGGGGTCCGCTACTCGGTGCCCGGCGACTTCGCCGAGGTCGGGAAGGACGGCTCCATCCACCTCTTGGGGCGGGGGTCCGTGGTGATCAACACCGGTGGCGAGAAGGTGTACCCCGAAGAGGTCGAAGAAGTGATCAAGACCCTCGACGGCGTGCGCGACGCCGTGGTGGTCGGTGTCCCCGACGAGCGGTTCGGCGAGGAGATCGTGGCGGTGGTGGAGCGCGAACCGGGGGCCTCCGACGGCGAGCCCACCGAGGAGCAGGTCATCGAGCACGTGAAGGCCAAACTGGCCCGGTTCAAGGCACCGCGCCAGGTGCGGTTCGTCACCACCATCGCACGCTCTCCGGCCGGCAAGGTCGACTACGCCCGGCACAAGGCCGAGGCCGCAGCGTGGGTGGAGGAGCGCCGGGCTGAGAGCGGGGCGGTGTCGGGCTGAATCAGCCTAAACCGCTTGCCGCTCAGGGGCGGTTGGCCCCGTGGGTGCGCACGAAGTCGTTGACCTTGTAATAGGCATCGATCGACTCGCCGGCGTCGCCCCAGAAGCCTTCGAGCACGTCGTAGGCCATGGCGCCCTGGCTGATGTAGTGGTTGTTGACGTCGGTGATCTCCAGCTCGCCGCGGCCCGACGGCACCAGGGTCGGGATGACCTCGAAGACGTCGGCGTCGTAGCAGTAGATACCGGTCACGCCGAACTTGGACTCGGGGTGGTCGGGCTTCTCGGTGATGCCGATGACCCGCTGGTCCTGGTCGAAGGACGGGACCCCCAAGTGACGGAGGTGCTCGTCCTCTTCCACCGGGGTCAGGAGGATGCGGGCCCCGTGGGGGTTGGCCCGGAACGCCTCCACCATCGGGGTGATCGGGTGTTCGACGATGTTGTCGGCCAGCATCACCAGCACGGGGTCCCCGTCGACGAAGCGGGTGGCCAGCCCCAGAGCTTCGGCGATGCCACCGGGCCGCTCCTGGTAGCCGTAGCTGAGGCGGTCGATACCGAATTCGTGCCCGTTCCCCAGAAGCCGCAGGAACTCCCCGGCGTGGGTGCCCCCGGTCACCAGCATGATCTCGGTGATCCCGGCGTTCACCAGCGCCTCGATCCCCCAGTTGATCATGGGCCGGTCGTAGATCGGCAACAGGTGCTTGTTGGTGATCCGGGTCAGCGGATGCAGCCGCGAGCCGGTCCCACCGGCGAGGATGACGCCCTTCATGGCCCGCACCCTAATGGGCCGGTCGGACGCCCGTCGGGGCGCCCCCTGGTCAGTGGGCCGCCACGACCTCTGCCCACTGGGCGGGGAGGACCTGCCGGGGGCCGGGTCGGGTCGGGTCGGGTCGGGCCTGGCCGGGTCGGGCGGGTCGCGTCGGGTCGGTTCGGGTCGGGCTCAGCTCCGATCAGGCCGACCCGGCTCCCTATCCGTCTCCCGCCCACTGGGCCAGTACGGCGTCGGCCAGTGCCGGCCATGCCCGGGCCGCCCACAGCCCGAAGGGTCGGTCGCTGAGGCCGGCACAGAGGATACCGGCCACCGGGTCCACCCACAGGAAGGACCCTGACTGCCCGAAGTGGCCGAACGTCGACGGGGCGTTGGCCGACCCGGTCCAGTGCGGTCGCTTGTCCCCGCGGATCTCCACCCCCAGCCCCCAGTCGCACGGGTCGAAGCGCTGGAAGCCGGGGAGGACCCCAGCCAGACCGGGGAACTGCACCGAAACCATCTGGGCGTTGGTCTCGGGGCTGACCAGGGTCGGTACGGCCAGCTCGCGTCCCAGTCGCACCAAATCCACCAGCGGGCCGGCCAATCCGGCCGCTGCTCCCCCGGATGAGACATCCGGGTGGAGCACCGTGCGATCCATGCCCAACGGCTCCAGCACCCCCAGGCGCAGGTACTCGGCGAAGGGCATGCCGGTGCGCTCGGCCACCAGGTCGCCCAGCACCAGGTACCCGGCGTTGGAGTAGATCCGGCTGACTCCGGGGCGAGCCAGAGGTGGTCCCGGTTCGGGGCCAAGCCCCGAGGCATGAGCCAAGAGGTGGCGGATGGTCGACCCCTCGGGCCCGGCCGGATCGTCCAACGACCACGAGCCCTCCTCCACCGCCACCAGCACGGCCAGGGCGGTGGCCGGCTTGGTCACCGAGGCCCAGGGTAAGGGTTGGTCGATCGGCCCCACCGAGTCCGACAGCCGTAGGGAGTCCGACAACGGCCCGGGCCCGGACCCGGTCGCTCCGGTCCCCAGCACCTCGGAGACCACCCCGACGGCGGCTGTCTCCACCGGCCAATCGGCCACCAACCCCAGGGCATCCATCCGCCGCGATGGTAGAGGACCGTCACCGGCTGGCTGACGGTTAGCGCCGGCGGGATCACCGTGGCTAGCGTGCTCCGCAATGGTGGGGAGTGGTGCAGGGGGCACGGGGGGAAGAGAGTGCCGCGTCCTTCGGGACCGGAGCCGGCTGACGGCTGCCCTGGTGGCCCTCCTCGCGGGCTTGACGCTGGCGGCGTGCGGAACCCCGGCGGGCGCCTCCCTGTCCCCTCGCCCCCGCCCCTCGGACGACCCGCCCGCGGCCGGCTCCTTCTACTCCGTGCCCGTCCCCCTGGCCGCGCAGCCACCGGGGACCGTCATCCGCTCTGACCGCATCGATCCGGACATCAAGCTCCCGGCCGGGGCCACGGTCTACCGGGTGATCTACCACTCCGAGACCATCAACGGAGCCGACGTGCCCGTATCCGGGCTGGTGGTGGTGCCGGGCGGACGGCCACCGGCCGGAGGGTTCCCCATCGTGAGCTGGGCCCACGGGACCACCGGGCTGGCCGATCAGTGCGCCCCGTCGCTCGAGGGGCTGGGCTCCATCTCCTACCTGGTCCCCCTGCTCGAACGACGGATGATCGTGGTGGCCACGGACTATCAGGGGCTCGGGACTCCGGCCGGCTCCCCCCCGTACCTGGTGGGCCAGAGCGAGGGCCAGAACGTGCTGGACGCCGCCCGGGCGGCCCGGGCCCTGGTCGGTGCGGCCGCCTCCAACCAGGTGGTGGTCATCGGGTACTCCCAGGGGGGCCAGGCCGCCCTGTTCGCCGGCCAGATCGCCCAGTCCTACGCCCCCGAGCTGTTCGTGGCCGGCGTGGTGGCGGTGGGGCCGGTGGCGTCGATCTCCGAGCTGGCCCCGGCCGATCTATCCGGGCACACCGACCCCGATGCCGCCTTCGCCGCCATGGCCCTGACCGCCTGGTCCAAGACCTACGGCAACCTGGCCGTGAGCTCGGTGCTCAACCGGTCGGCCCTGGCCCACTCGGCGGTGGTGTCCTCGGGGTGTGTCAACGCCGTGGCCACCACCTACGACTCCCTCTCGACCGCCCGGATCTTCCGGCCCGGATGGAGCTCTAATCCTGCCGTGGTCGCCGATGACACCGTCAACCAACCGGGCCACGCACCGATCTTCGCCCCGGTGCTGGTGGTCCAGGGCACCGACGACGAGCTCATCCCGTACCGCAGCACCACCAGGCTGGTTCGGGACTCGCTCTGTGGCGACCAGCACGACACCGTGGACTACGTGCCCGAGCCCCACGCCAGCCACAGCGGGGCGTTGACCCAGGGGACGTCGACCATCCTCAGATGGGTGGAGGCCAGGTTGGCAGGGCGACGGGCTACCGACTGGTGCATCAAGCGGTAAGGGCTCGGAGGCCGCGACCCAGGAGCGGCCGACCCAGGAGCGGCGGCATGAGGCGGCGGCTCCATGTGGGAGAGCTTGCGCCGGGAAGGCTACGGAGCCGGGGCCAGGTGGATCAGACGTCGAGGAACCGGCGGACGGCGAAAGCCGATCCCACCACCCCGACCACCACGCCGACCAGCGCCACCAGGATGCAGGTGCCGGCCACCTCCCAGCCGTCGAGGGACATCTGGACGATGATGCTCCCCTGGTTGGCCGCGGTCTTGGTGGCATCCAGCCCGATGCCCCAGTAGAGGGCCAGCACCACCAACACCGCCACTGCGGCACCCAGCAGCCCCTGGATCAGTCCTTCGGCCATGAACGGCAATCGGATGAACCAGTTGGTGGCCCCGACCAACTTCATCACCGACACCTCACGCCGTCGGGCGAAGATGGCCATCCGGATGGTGTTGAGGATCAGGACCGAGGCCGACAGCAGCAGCACCACCGCCACCGCCAGGAACACCCACTGGAGGATGCGGATCACCGTCTGCATGGTCTTGATCTGCTGGCTCGGATACTTGACGGCAAAGACCCCCGGCCGACCGGTGAACCCCTGGTAGACCGCGGCGGCCTGGGACGGGTCGTTCAGGATGCACCGGTAGGAGGACGGATAGTCGCGCAACGTGGTGGCCTGCATCTCGTCGGCCGGCAGCAAGGTCTTGGCCTCGTTGTAGTCGTAGGTCTGACTGCGGTAGATGCACGACTTGATGTAGGGCGACTGGGTGAGCTCGGTATGGATGTCGTTGATCTGGGCGTGGGGGGCGTTGGGATTGACGAAGATCAGGGTGTTGACCCCGTTCTGCCACTGCACGGTGGCCTTGGCCGTGCCCTGCTTGAGCAGGAGCGACGAGCCCACCAGGGCCAGGGACACCGCCACGGTCAGGATGGCCGCCACCGTCATCAGACGGTTGCGCCACAGGTTGGTGACCGCCTCCCTTGAGACGTAGCCGGCAGAGACGGGCATCAGGAACGGGCGGAGATAGTTCCGGGCATGTCACCGACGGGCATCTGCTCGGCCATCGCCCCCGAGGGCGATCCCGCGCCGGCCGCCGCCGTGGCACTGTCGATCCCGTACACCCCGTGGGCCTGGTCGCGCACCAGCACACCGCGGTCCAACTCGATGACCCGACGACGCATCTGGTCCACCATGCCGGAGTCGTGGGTGGCGATGATCACCGTGGTGCCGGTGCGGTTGATCCGGTCGAGCAACCGCATGATGCCGAGGCTGGTGGTGGGGTCCAGGTTGCCGGTGGGCTCGTCGGCCAACAGGATCAGTGGGCGGTTGACGAAGGCCCGGGCCACCGCCACCCGCTGCTGCTCACCGCCGGAGAGTTCGTGGGGCAGGTTGTCCCGCTTCTTGGACAGGCCCACCAGGTCGAGGACCTGGGGAACCTGGGCCGCGATGACGTGCTTGGGGCGCCCGATGACCTCGAGGGCGAAGGCCACGTTTTCGAAGACGGTCTTGTTGGGCAGGAGCCGGAAGTCCTGGAACACGCAGCCGATGTTGCGGCGCAGGTACGGGATCCTCCACTTGGCCAGGTGTCCGATCTCTTTGCCCGCTTCCCAGATCCGCCCGGAGTCGGGCATCTCCTCGCGGAGCAGCAGGCGAATGAAGGTGGTCTTGCCGGATCCGGACGGCCCCACCAGGAAGACGAACTCTCCCTTGTCGATCTCGACGGAGAAATCGCCCAGGGCGACAGTGGATCCCTTGTACGTCTTGGTGACGTTCTCGAATTTGATCATGAGAGGGGGGTTGCGGCGAAACGGAACGTGTATTTACAGGTTTCCATTCCGATCGATCTTACCCCTCGCGGCCCGGGAGGCTGGTTCAACCCCTCTGACCTGCGCCACAACGGGCGATGGGCCGATCAGCCCCCGGCGCGGCGGGCCTCGGCCCGGCGACGCAGCTCGGCCTCGATGAAATCGTCCAGATCGCCGTCCAGCACCGCCTCGATGTTCCCGGTCTCGTGGTTGGTGCGCAGGTCTTTGACCAGTTGGTAGGGGGCCATGACATAGGAGCGGATCTGGTTCCCCCAGGCATTGTCGGTCCGGTCCCCGGAGAGCTCGTCCAGGGTGGCCTGGTGCTCGGCCCGCTGGCGCTCGGCCAGCTTGGCCCCCAGCACCTGCATGGCCTTGGCTTTGTTCTGAGTCTGGCTCCGTTGGTTCTGGCAGGTCACCACGATGCCGGTGGGCAGGTGGGTCAGGCGCACCGCCGAGTCGGTCTTGTTGACGTGCTGGCCGCCGGCGCCCGACGAGCGGTAGGTGTCGATGCGCAGGTCCTTCTCGTCGATGTCGACCACATCGGAGACATCCTCGAGGAACGGCACCACGTCAAGGGAGGCGAAGCTGGTCTGGCGGCGGTGCTGGGCGTCGAACGGCGAGATGCGCACCAACCGGTGCACGCCGCGTTCCGCGGCCAGTAGCCCGAAGGCGTAGCGACCCTTCACGATGAAAGTGGCCGACAACAGCCCGGCCTCCTGGCCCTCGGTGGCCTCTTCGACCTCGATGTCGAAGCCGCGCCGCTCGGCCCACCGCGTGTACATCCGCAACATCATCTCGGCCCAGTCCTGGGCATCGGTGCCGCCGGCGCCGGCATGGATCTCCGCCACGGCGTCACCATCGTCGTACTCGCCGGCGAACAGCGACCGCAGCTCGAGGGCGCGCAACCGGCGATCGAGATCGTCGATGATCTGTTCGATCTCCGACCGCAGCGAGTCGTCGCTCTCCTCTTCCATCATCTCGTTGAGGGTCTGGGCGTCGGACAGCTGGTCGGCCAGAGCACCCAGCTGGTCGATGTCCTCACTGACCCGGCCCAGCTCGGTGGTCACCTCACGGGCGTGGTCGGGGTCGTCCCACAGCCCGGGCTCGGAGGCGGCCTTCTCCAGCTCGGCACGCCGCTCCTGGAGTTGATCGAGGCCCAGGAAGCGGGCGGCCTCGGCCAGTCGCTCGCCCAGCGACTCCAGGGCCACGGGAATGTCGACGCGCTCGGGCTCCCCACCCGTCCCTCGACGGGGACCATCCGGGGTCATCTCAGTTGGCGCCGTGGCAGAGCTTGAACTTCTTGCCGCTCCCGCACCAGCACGGGTCGTTGCGCCCGATCTTCTCGCGGTCGGACTTCACGATGGGCAGCTGGGTCTCGCCGTCGTCGGCCAGCCGGTTGGTCACCCCGCCCTGGGCCGGGTTGGCCGAGGGGCCGGCGATGCCGGCGGTCACCTCCTCCAGCTCGGCCGGCGTGGCTGAGGCGAACGCCGCCGAGATGGCCCCGTCCCCCTGGACCGGATCGTCGGCGGCCAGGTAGCTGGCCCGGTCGAGGTCCGGCTCGGCGGCGGGCTCGGCCATGACCTGCACGTGGAACACGTAACGCAGGTAGTCGTCGTTGATGCCGTCCATCAGCTTGCCGAACATGGCGAAGCCCTCGCGTTGGTAGGCCACCAACGGGTCCTGGTTGCCCATGGCCCGCAGGTTGATGCCCTCACGCAGATAGTCCATCTCGGCCAGGTGGTCCTGCCACCGCTGGTCGATGATCTGGAGCATGATGTCCCGCTCCAGCTGGCGGGCGGTCTCGGCTCCGCCCGGAATGGTCTCGTCCCGCTCGGCGTAGAGATCCAGGGCCTCGGTCAGGATGCTCTCGGTGATCTGACCGATGGTGCTGGCGTCGGCCAGATCCTCGGCCACGAACTTGGTCGGGTAGTACTGGGTCACCTCGGTGATCAGGCGGGGCAGGTCCCACTCCTCGGCGTACTCGGAGGGGCAGGCGGACGCCACCACGTCGGTCATGGTGGTCTCGAGCAGCTCGACAGTGTCGTCGTGCAGGTCCTCGCCCTCGATGATCTGGAAGCGGCGGCGGTAGATCACCTTGCGCTGCTCGTTCATCACGTCGTCGTACTTGAGGACGTCCTTGCGGGATTCGGCGTTGCGACCCTCGACGGTGTTCTGGGCCCGCTCGATGGCCTTGGTCACCATCTTCGCCTCGATGGGCACGTCATCGGGCAGGGCCCGTCCCATGACCCAGTTCATGGCGCCGGTGGCGAAGAGGCGCATGAGGTCGTCCTCCAGGGACAAGAAGAACCGGCTCTCACCGGGATCGCCCTGCCGGCCCGACCGGCCCCGTAGCTGGTTGTCGATGCGGCGGCTCTCGTGCCGCTCACTGCCCAGCACGTAGAGCCCGCCGAGCTCACGGACCTGGTTGCCCTCGTCCTCGCATACCGCGGCGAACTCGGCCTCGATGGCCTCGAGCTGGGCGGCACCCTCCTCGGTGGAGGTGTCGACGCCGCGGGCCATGGCCTCGCGGGCGGCCAGGCCCTCAGGGTTGCCGCCGAGGATGATGTCGACGCCACGACCGGCCATGTTGGTGGCCACGGTCACGCTGCCCACCCGACCGGCCTGGGCCACGATCTCCGCCTCACGGAAGTGCTGCTTGGCGTTGAGCACCTCGTGGGGGATGCCGCGTTTCTCGAGCAGCCGGGAGAGGTGCTCGGACTTGGACACCGACGCCGTGCCCACCAGCACCGGCTGCCCCTTGGCGTGGCGCTCGTCGATGTCGTCCACCACTGCGGCGAACTTGGCGTCCTCCGACTTGTAGATGAGGTCGGCGTTGTCGGCACGGATCAGAGGCTTGTTGGGAGGGATGGGGACCACCGGGAGCTCGTAGGTGTTGGCGAACTCCGAGGCCTCGGTCTCGGCGGTGCCGGTCATCCCCGACAACTTCTCGTACAGCCGGAAGTAGTTCTGGAGGGTCACCGTGGCCCAGGTGTGGTTCTCCTCTTTGATCCGGACCCGCTCCTTGGCCTCCACGGCCTGGTGCAGCCCGTCCGACCAGCGGCGCCCGTCGAGGGTACGCCCGGTGAACTCGTCGACGATCTTGACCTCGCCCTCGGCCACCAGATAGTCCTTGTCCCGCCGGTAGAGCTCTTTGGCCAGCAGGGCCTGGGTCAGGTGGTGGACGTAGTTGACGGCCACGGCGTCGTACAGGTTGCCCACGCCCAGTTGCCGCTCGACCTTCTCGATCCCGGCCTCGGTGGGGACGACGATGCGCTTCTCCTCGTCCACCTCGTAGTCGTCCTCGGCCCGCAGGGTGCGGACGATGCCGGCGAACTGGTAGTAGAGCTGGGCCGACTCGGCGGCCGGTCCGGAGATGATCAGCGGGGTGCGGGCCTCGTCGATGAGGATGGAGTCCACCTCGTCGACGATGGCGAACCGGTGGCCGCGCTGGACCATGGCGTCCTTGGAGCGGGCCATGTTGTCCCGCAGGTAGTCGAAACCGAACTCGGTGTTGGTGCCGTAGGTCACATCGCACCCATAGGCCTCGCGCTTGGCCGCGGCGTCCTCGATGTCGGGGCCTACCCGGCCCACCGTCAGCCCCAGGAACCGGTGGAGCTGGCCCATCCACTCCGAGTCCCTGGTGGCCAGGTAGTCGTTGACCGTGACCACATGGACACCGTTTCCGGCCAGGGCGTTGACATAGACCGGAAGGGTGGAGACCAGGGTCTTGCCCTCACCGGTCTTCATCTCGGCGATCCACCCGAAGTGGAGGGCCATGCCCCCCATCAGCTGGGCGTCGAAGTGCCGCTGTCCGAGCACCCGCCAGGCGGCCTCCCGCACCAGGGCGAAGGCCTCGATCAGCAGGTCCTCGAGGCTCTCCCCGTTGTCGAGGCGCTCCCGGAAGACGTCGGTCAGCGCCCGCAGCTCCTCGTCGGAGCGCGCCTCCATCTCCGGCTCGAGGGCATTGACCAGTGGCACCAGCTCCGCCAGACGGCGGACTTTCTTGCCTTCACCGGCGCGGAGGACCTTGGTGAGCACGCTCATGGGTTCCTCACTCTACCGTCGGCGCCCCTGGGCCTCTACCGTCAGGGACCGCCGGGACGGTCCGGACCGTCGGAGCCTCAGGGGATCGGCCCGTGCCGCGGCGCGTTCGGACCGCATCCCCTGACTCCAACCGGGCGCTGGCCCTTCAGGCGGTACGCACCTTCTCCCGCAGAACCGACACCGAGTTGGCCGGACGGCGGCGGGGGTGGGACCGACCGACCAGCCGGCCCTTGGTCTTTTCGAGTTGGTGCTCGACCTTCTCCACCACCAGGTCCACGGCCACCAGCGGAACCGGTCCCGCCGCCCGGGCCCGGATGGACCGTCCGTGGCCGAGGATGATCACCTCGCAGCACTCACGATCGGCGATCCGCGGATTGCGCTCCTCGGAGAAGTGGACTTCAGCACGGTCGAGGCCCGGACACAGGTGTCCCAGCCGGCCGACTTTCTCTTTGGTCAGGGCCCTCACTTCGTCCGACACAATTCTCCTGCCGTATGCGATGACCACGTCCACGTGCTCGACCTCCTGGTAGTTGGTTCTCGGGGTGCTACTTCTGGTTGCGGCCGGTCCTCCTGATCGGTCGTAGGGATGATTGGTGTGAACTGCGTGCGGCTGACCTGGTCTTTGACCCCACACTCGCCTGCAGTGAGTGCTGCGGCCCGGCTCCGGCGGCATCAACCGTCACCGGCTGTACACCCTTCGGAGTCGTTGTGGCACGCTTCACCTCATCTCCGCCAGCCCCCGACAGCCGGGGACTCCACGGGCAGGTCTTACTCCTAAGCCGCACCATGATCAGCAACCACGAGTTGCCTTACGTGGGTCGTTTTGCCTGCGACTGGCCTCGACTTGCAACCACAGACCCGCTCGCAGCTCACCTAAGGAGTGTACGCCTCGAAAGCGCAAATTCCAGGGGTCGGATCCACGGTTCACGAGGTTGTTATCGGGGCGTCACGCAATGGCAATACGGCCCCGGGCGCTTCCCGCGGGACCCTGATCGGGAAGAAATCCCTGTTCAACAGGCCAAAGTTTCTTGGCCGTTAGATGTGGGACGGTCCCGGAGCCCCAGGTGGCGGCAGCCGAGGTGACGGCTCCGGCCGGCACAGATGACGGCTCGGTGACGGTATTCGTGGCCCCAAGACGGCTCAGGTTTGATTCAGAAGCCGCTCAGGAACCCTTCAGGAGAGGTTCAGCGAACCTTCAGTGGCGGTTTCAGTGGGCGGCGTGGGCGGCGTGCACCCAGTGGACCCAGTGAACCCAGTGGACTCAGTGGGCGCCGGAGGTGAGCTGGGCCTTGAGCTCGTCGAGCACCGGGATCGGCCCCGGATCGATGCCCTCCTGGGCCGCCAGGTGGAGCGAGACGAAGTCACCGATCATGGCCAGGTCCAGGAGCTGGGCCAGGTCTCCCTCGCCGCCCGCCCGCACCTCGATGATCTCGGCCACCACTTCGCGCAAGACCTCGGCCACCAGGTCGAAACGTCTGCTCACCTGGGGGTGCTCGGCGTCGTGACGCAGATTGACCAGGGTGATCAGCTGTCGGGTGGCATCGCCGTTCTGACCCCAACCGGCCAGCTCGTTGTGGCACAGCTCGGGATAGACGTTGTAGAAGGCCGGGGTCTTGGCGTTCTCGTTGATCTGGCACTTCCACCGCAGGGCCGCGGCCGCACCGAGGTCGGCGGAGCTGTGTATGAGCGGGATGGTCCGTCCTATCTGGCGAGCCACCTCCTCGGCGCTGCTGCCCGGCCGGACCAGCTCGTTGCGCCGGAACCGGAGCTGGCTGACCGCCTGGTCCACCCACTGCAGCGCCCCCGGGAACAGCCCGATCTCCTCCAGCACCACCAGCGGCGGGATGGCCAGGGCCCCCAACGCCGCCCGGGGCTGGGGGATGCCCCCGGCCAGGTGGACCACCGGGACGTGCCACTCGTCGGCCAGGTTGACCAGGGCACCACCGCCGGCCACCACCACCAGCGAGGCCCCGGCTTCGTAGGCCGCCGCGGCGGCCTCCACCGTCTCCTCGGTGTCGCCGGAGAACGAGATGGCGAAGACCAACGACCCTGTGCCCACGTAGTCGGGCGGCTGGTAGCCCTTGACCACGGTGACCGGAACCGGCATGAACGGTGCCGCCGCCGCGGCCAGGACGTTGCCGGCGAAGCCGCTTCCGCCCATGCCCAGCACCACCACGTTCTCGACCCGGTCGTGCTGGGGGAGGCCCTCGATGCCGCGAGCCGCACTGACCGCCGCCTCCACCTGCTCGGGCAGTCCGGTGGCTGCACCCCACATATCCTGCGAGTCCACCGCCAACGGGGACGTCGCCGTGGCGGCCGAGCCGCCTCCCGTGACCGTCACGACCCGGCCGGCTCGCCGGTGGTCTGGGCCCCGCCCGCTTCCGCCTTGGCGGTCAGGCGGGCGTCCTCGGCGTCATCAACCGTGGTGGCCTCGTCGATCAGCATGACCGGAATCCCGTCGCGCACCTCATAGCTCCGCTTGAGCCGGGGGTTGTAGAGCCGATCCTCGTCGGCGAAGTACAGCAACGGGCCCTTGTCCTCCGGGCACGCCAGCACCTCGATCAGGAGCGGGTCGAGCGTCATGGTGCATTCCTCTCTGGTCGGACCGTTCTGTCTGGTCGGACCGTTCTGTCTGGTCGCCTGTCTGGTCGGCCTGTCACGGTCACGCCCCTTGCAGCCGGTCGATGTCGGAGCGGACCTCCGCCACGTGGAGGGCCAAGGACTCGTCGTCGGGAGCCTCCACGTTGAGCCGCAGCAGGGGCTCGGTGTTCGACGGGCGCAGGTTGAACCACCAATCGCCCCGGTCCACGGTCAGGCCGTCCAACCGGTCGGCGACCCCGAGCTTCCCTCCGGCCGCATCGACCTCGGTGGCCATGGCCTCCACCACCTTGGCCGGATTGTCCACCTCGGTGTTGATCTCGCCCGAGTCGGCGTAGCGCCGGAACGGCTCCAGCAGCTCGGAGAGCGGGGAGCCGGTCACGCTCAGCAGCTCGAGGACCACCATGGCGGCGATGATGCCGGAGTCGGCCCGGTAGTTGTCCCGGAAGTAGTAGTGGCCCGAGTGCTCACCACCGAAGATGGCCCCGGTGTCCGCCATCACCTGCTTGATGTAGCTGTGGCCCACCTTGGTACGTATACCCACACCGCCCTTTTCGGCGATGACCTCGGGGACCACCCGCGAGCAGATGCAGTTGTAGAGGACGGTGGACCCCGGGTGCTTGTCCAGCATGGACGAGGCCACCAGGGCGGTGGTCAGCGAGCCCGACACCGTCTGGGACTTCTCGTCGACCAGGAACACCCGGTCGGCATCGCCGTCGAAGGCCAGGCCGACGTCGGCCCTCGAAGCCTGCACCGCCTCCTTCAGAGCCACCAGGTTTTCGGGTTGGATCGGATCGGCCGGGTGGTTCGGGAAGTTCCCGTCCAACTCGGGAAAGAGAATGGCCACCTCGAAGGGCAGACCCTCGAAGACCTTGGGCGCCACCAGCCCACCCATGCCGTTGGCGGTGTCGGCCACCACCCGCAGCGGCGCCAGCACGCCGACGTCGACGAAGGAGCGGACGTGGGTGGCGTACTCCTCCAGCACCGAGCGGTCCACCGAGGGTGCCGTCGGGGTCAGGCCGGCCCCTCCCCCTGCGCCCCACTCGTCCAACAGGGCCTCGGCGGTGGCCTGGATCTCGTTCAACCCGGTGTCCCGTCCGATGGGGCGGGCCCCGGCCAGGCACAGCTTGAGGCCGTTGTAGCGGGCCGGGTTGTGGGACGCGGTGAACATGGCGCCGGGGGCGTCGAGGTTCCCCGCCGCGAAATACAGCATGTCCGTGGAGCCCAGGCCCAGGTCGATGACCTCCACCCCCTCGGAGCGGACCCCCTCGGAGAACGCCTGGGACAGCTCGACCCCCGACTCCCGCATGTCCCGGGCCACCAGCAGGGTCGGGCCCCCGGTGAAACGGGCCACGGCCACTCCGATGGCCCGGAACTTGACCGCGTCGAGCTGGTCCGGGACCACCCCGCGAATGTCGTAGGCCTTGAAGACGTCGGCAAGGGAGGTCATGGCCGGGCCATCCTACCCAGCCGGTCCTGGCCCCTTGTGACCCTGGCCCCGGACCTTGGCCCCGGCGTTGGCCCCGGCCTTGCTCCTAACCCTCGCTCTGACTCCCGCCCTGACTCTGGGGGTCGCCTCCGCCCTGGGCCAGCAGATGGACCACGTCACCCGACAGGGCCGTGCACAACTCGGCCAGCAGTTCCATCCGCCCCGTGAGATCGGAGCAGGCCAGCAGGTGCTGGCGATCGACCAGGGTCAGTGGGGCCAGCTCGCACAGGTGCCACCCGGTCTCGTCGGGATCACCGCCGATGTCGAGATCGTGAGCCAGGGCCGGAACCTCCCCCAACTCGGAGAGCAGTGACCGCAGTCTGCGCACCGCCGCCTCGGCCGCCGTGAGGGCGGGAGGGGTGGCGCCGGGGTCGCCGGGATCCGCTTCCACCAGCTCTTCGACCACGGCCCGGGGGTACGGGTCGTCGTCCAGCCACCGGCTGATCAGGATCCGCCCCCTCCCCTGGCTCATCACCAGCATCCGGCCGTCATCCAACCCGGCCACCTCGGTGAGCCGGGCCACCGTGCCCACGTCGACCCGCTGATCCCCGCCGCCGACCTCCGAGCCGCGGGAGATGAGGACCACGCCGAACTCCCCGTCACCGGCCAGGCAGTCGGCCATCAGGGCCCGGTACCGCTCCTCGAACACATGCAACGGAAGCGAGGCATGGGGAAAGAGCACCGTGGAGAGCGGGAACATCCCGAGCGTCCGGGCCACCACCGGCCCCCGTCAGGACCCGACGTCGGCGACGGCGGGGCGGTTCCGTCGGCGTCGGGCCCGGCGGCCGGTGATGAACAGGGCCACGATGGCCACCACTGCGGCCAGGGTCACCAGCTCACCGAGCTTGTCGGAGCCGGTGCTGCCGTAGGTCAGGGTCACCTGATGGCTGGTGGGCACCACCACCATCAGGTTGGGGGCCACCCGCCAGGGACCCTCGGCCCCGCTGGCCTGCCAGTTGGGGAAGTAGGAGATCTTGACCTCCACCGGCGTGCCGGTCCGGCTCACGTGGAAGGAGACCGAGCTGTCGGTCTGGGTGATGTCCGACACCGTGGTGGCCGGCTCGGGCACCGCCTTGGGATCGACGTCACTGGTCGGCACCCGGGCCCAGTTGGCCGGCCCTCCGGCGGCGGGGACCACGTTCCACTGTGACGGGGTGTCGTACCAGGTGGCCGAGGGCTTCAACCAGGTGGTCTGGGCCGGCTTGACCCCGGTCCACACCACCGGCTGGTCGGCCAGGGGCTTGACGATCGACGAGTCACTGATCTTGTACACCTTCCAGGTGGTGTCCAGGGCCTGGCCGTTGTAGCTGGTGTGCCACGGTCCCGAGGAGGCCACCTGGGTCAGGTTGGGGTCCTGGGCCGCGGCGGCCTCGACGGTCGACGACGAGGCCAGGAAGTAGCGCACCCCGAGTAACTGGAGGTGCTGGATGCCGAGCGGGATGTTCAGTCCCAGGTAGGCGAAGTCACTGCTGTTGACGGCGTCGGAGGGGTCGACCGACAGCTCGTTCTGGTTGATGAAGTGGTAGGGCGTGGTGGCCGACGACTCGAAGAGGAGACCCTCCATGGAGTCGACGCAACCGTTGGTCCAGTACGGCAGCAGCATCAGGGCCATGGTGGTGCCGAACCGGTTGAGGGAGGGGTCGTACTCCCACATGGTCCGGCCACACCCCTGGGTGGCGCCGACCTTGGCCATCATGTTGATCACCGATTTGTACTCGGGGTAGTCGGGCTTGTCCTGATAGCCGGTGTAGTTCCAATCGGCCCAGGCGCTGGGCTGGTTGGCCCCCACGGTGATGCCGATGGCACTCATGGTCTGGGCCGGCAGCACCAGGGGTGGCACCACCACCAGGCACGCCGCCGCCAGGGCGATGATCGGGCCCACCACCGACCCCGGAGGGTTGCCCGACGGCCGGGGGCGGCGATGCCGGCTGATCCGCATGCCGGGCTGCCACGGCATCCCGGCCACCACGGTCAACCGTTGGCGGATGACCATCACCCACAGATCGAGGCGCCGTCGCCGGTTCCACCGGGCCACCCCGGCCACACACTCGAACAGGGCGTAGCCCGCCATCAGGTACAGGCACAGGAACCACAGCGGGAGGAACCGGACGTTGTACAACTTGCCCTGGGGATCGAGGCAGATGGCTGCCGCCGAGAAGGCCCCCATGGCCGCTATGAACAGTGCCACCCGGTTGCGGCGCAGGATCATGGCCACCACCCCGATGACCGCGCACACCACCACCCACCGGGCCGAGGCCGGGGCCAGCAGGTGGGGGAAGCCCTCGACGTTGGTCCAGCCCATATTGGTGGTGTAGGCCTGAGTGGAGGCGAACGGGAGCAGCCAGAACGCCGTGAGGCCGACCCCGATGGCCCCGACCACCACGCCCCACCACAGGCGGCGCCCCCACCGGCGACGGGCCACGCGGTTGCGGACCCCCCGGTGCAGCCCACGCCGCAGGTCGGCGTCGAGCAGCACCCACACCACGGCGCCGACCCCGGCGAAGATGGCCGGGATCAGATGGCACAGGAGCGTGGCGGCGAACAGCAGGGCGGCCAGAATCCGGTACCGGCCGGTGCGCAGGCCCAGGGCCACCACCCCGAGGAAGAGCATGGCGAACGAGATGCTGAGGGAGTAGGAGAACTCCCCGGCCATGGTGGACAGGATGTTGCCGCCGTAGATGGTGAAGCTGGGCTCGAAGAGGAACGGCAGCATGGCTGCGGCCAGGCATCCGGGGCCGGGGTCGCGGAGGCCGGCCATTTTGCCGAAGGCCCAGGCGCACACCGGGAGGGTGAGCGTGCCCAGCACCGTGACCAACTTGAAGGCCACGTTGTAGTTGACCACGGCGTTGAACAGCACGGTGAAGAAGGCCGGCAGGGGGAAGTAGAAGGTGTAGAGGGGGAAGCCGTCGTACCAGGCCGGATCCCACCCGGTCAGCTGGCCGTGGGGCAGGAGGCTGTGCTCCATGAAGTACGGCAGCATCACGTGGGCCCCGGTGTCGCCGCCGGCGGTGGTGGTGTTCTGGAAGAGCAGGTTCGGGTGCAGTTGGCTGAGGGCCACCAGGGTGATGCCGGCCACCACGGCGAAGTTGGCCCACGCCGGCCACGATGATCGTCGGGTGAACCGGTGGAGGAACGGCGGGGCCGTTTGTCCTGGTGCCGGACCGGTTTGAGCCGGCTCGGCGGGCTCCGGGCCTACCCGGACGACGTCGACGGGTGCGGTCATCTCAGAGGAGCACCCGGGAGCCCAGGGCCAGCGGCATCACCACTGCGGTCAGGGCGGTCAGGTTGAACGCCGCGTGGGCCACCATGTTCATGCCCAGGCGTCCGGTGCGGTAGGAGACGAAGGACAGGATGATCCCGAACAGGGCCAGTCCGGCGAATTGCAGGGCCTCGAAGTGGAACAGGCTGAACACCAGCCCGCACACCACGATGGCCAGTCCGGGCCCGATCCAGTGGCCCAACCTCCCGAACAGCCGGACCAGGGCCCGGAGCAGCACACCCCGGAAGAACAGCTCCTCGAAGAAGGGGGCGCCCACCACGGTGCACACGGCGATGACCACGTAGCCGCTGCCGTGGGAGGAGCCGGTGAGCCGCTGGCTGGGGGCGTCGAAGCGCTGGTTGAAGTTGTTGACGTGCTGGGAGATGGGGATGTACAGCAGGGCCACCAGAAACTGGCCGGCCACCCCGATGGGGAAGCCGAGGAGGTCGATCCAACGGAACCGCAGGCCCATGTCCCGGACGATGTCGTGGGTCCCCCGGGCCCACGAGGAGGCCCAGGCCGCCCCGAAGAATCCCGACCACAGCCCGATCAGTGTCGAGACGACGTACCAGGTCGGCGGCTCGTTGAGCTTGGCGATAGCGGTGAGCGAGGTGGAGTCGCCGGCGATGGCCGCGGCGGCGGCGGCCAGGATCTCGGCCACGATCTGGCCCACCAGGAAGCCCAGCGCGAAGAAGAGCAGCCAGGTCCACGCGGCCGACGAGGACGGAGCGGCCCCGGCCTCGAGCTGCACGTTGAGGGGGATGTCCCGCCCACGGGAGGTGGGGGCATGGCTGGGGGCGGGGGTGGGGCCGGCGCTCGGGCTGGGGCTCGAGCCGGCGGGATTGCCGGGGCCGGGGCTGGCGGGATTACCGCCCATACCGCCCTGGCCACGGCCGAAGCGGCCCGGAGGGGGTTTCGGGCCTCCGGGAGGACGGCGGGCCGGCCGGGGGCGGCGTGCCCCAGGGCCGTCCGACGCTCCGGCCAGGGGGCCGTCGGCGGTGGCGGCCTGGTCCGCACCCTGTTCGGACCGGTCGATCACCCCCCCACGATACCGATCGGATCCAGCCTGAAGGAGGCGGGCCCGCCCCGCCCGGCCCCGATGCCTCGGACAGTGGCCGGCGCGAATAGCATGATGAGGTGACTCCGCCAAACCCCAACGTGCCCGCCGGCCCTCCGGGCACGGGTGGCCCCGGGCAGGACGTGCCCCCCGGCCAGAACAAGAACCGCATGGTCATCTACATGGTCATCGTGGTGGCCATCCTGGCCGTTCTGATCGTGCCGGGGCTGGTGCACAAGTCCAGCACCAACTCGCTCAGCTACAACAACTTCCTCAGCGACATCTCGAGTCACCAGATCAAGAACGCCACGGTCGACCAGAGCACCGGTGTGATCACCGGTTCCCTGTCCAACGGCGCCTCGTACACGGTCAACGGGCCCAACCCGGTCACCGACTCGCTGCTGAACGCCCTCAAGCCGCTCGGACCCAACTACAAGCTGGTCTCCGGCGCCTCCAACCCGCTACTCGGGATCCTCATCGAGTGGGTCCTTCCGTTCGCCATCATCGGCGGCATCTTCTTCTACATCAGCCGAAAGGCGCAGGGTCAAATGGGAAGCATCATGTCCATCGGCCGGTCCAAGGCCAAGCTCTACTCCACCGAGCGTCCCTCGACCACCTTCGACGACGTCGCCGGCTACGACGGGGTCAAACTCGAGATCAGCGAAGTGGTGGACTTCCTCAAGACCCCGGCCCGATTCAAGGACATCGGGGCCCGGATCCCCAAGGGGATCCTCCTGGTCGGGCCTCCGGGCACCGGCAAGACCCTCCTGGCCCGGGCGGTCGCCGGCGAGGCCGGGGTGCCCTTCATGTCGGTCAGCGGATCGGACTTCATGGAGATGTTCGTCGGAGTGGGCGCCAGCCGGGTCCGCGACCTGTTCGCCACCGCTCGCAAGCAGGCCCCGGCCATTGTCTTCATCGACGAGATCGACTCCATCGGCCGCAAGCGGGGCGCGGGCCTCGGCGGCGGCCATGACGAGCGGGAGCAGACCCTCAACCAGATGCTCTCGGAGATGGACGGCTTCGACCCCACCGAGGGGATCGTGGTCATGGCAGCCACCAACCGGCCCGACATCCTCGACGCCGCCATCCTGCGCCCAGGCAGGTTCGACCGCCAGATCGTGGTGCCCCTGCCGGACCTGGACGAGCGCCTGCCCATCCTCCAGGTGCACTGCAAGGACAAGCGGGTCGACCCCAGTGTCGACCTGGGCACCGTGGCCCGCGGCACGCCGGGCATGAGTGGCGCCGACCTGGCCAACCTGGTCAACGAGGCCGCTCTGCACGCCGTGCGGCGTGGCTCCAAGGTCATCCAGAACGTCGACTTCGAGGCTTCGCGGGACCGGGTCCTCATGGGACAGCGCCGCGAGAGCCTGGTGCTGTCGGGAGCGGAGAAGGAGCGGGTGGCCTTTCACGAGGGCGGCCATGCCGTGCTGGCCTACGTGCTGCCCGATGCCGACCCGGTGCACAAGGTCACCATCCTCCCCACCGGAATGGCCCTCGGGGTGACCATGCAGCTCCCCATGGAAGAGCGGCACATCCACCCCCGCCAGCACATCGAGGACTCGCTGGCCGTGCGCATGGGTGGCCGGGCCGCTGAGCTCTTGGTCTACGGCGACCTGTCCACCGGCGCCAGCAACGACCTGGTCGGCAACACCGAACTGGCCCGCAAGATGGTCCGCGAGTGGGGCATGAGCGACAAGATCGGTCCCATGGCCTGGGGCTCCCAGGGGCAGGTGTTCCTGGGTGAGGATCTCATGCACACCCGCGACTACTCCGAGCACACCAGCCAGGTCATCGACGACGAGGTGGAGATCATCCTGCGGGCGCAGGAGCAGCGGGCCCTCGAGACGCTGGCCCGCCACCGTGGCGGCCTCGACGCCGTGGCCCGAGCCCTGCTGGATGAGGAGACCATCGACGGAGAGACGGTGGGCCGACTGGTCGACACGGCCTATGGGCGACCTGTCCACGAGCACGGTGTGAAGACCGTGCCCCCGATCTTCGTGGCCTCTCAGCACGGCCCGACCGGGTCGGACGACGTCGACGGCCCACCAGGGTCACAGAACGGAGACGCTGGCTCCGGCGCCCCGGTCGACGCTCTCGCCGATCTGAGTGGCGACCCCACGCCGGCAAGCGAGGCTCCAGCCGACGCCGGGGCCAACCGCGCCAGCGACGAGTCCGGCGCCACCCAACCCGCCGATCCGAATCAGACGGGCAGTGACGGCCGGCCGACGCCATGGCCGCCTCCTCCCGCCGAGCACTGGCCCAATTCTCCCTCGCCCATTCCGGCCCAGCCTGCTCCGAACCATTGGCCGAAGCAGTCACCGTGGCCTCCGCCTCCCCCTCCTCCGGCCTCGCGCTCGATTCGCCTCCGGCTCCACCCGAGGCGATAGCGGGTTAGGCAAGCCCGGCGCTAAGCGGGGTAGGCAAGCCCGGCGCTAAGCGGGGCAGGCAAGCCGGGGCGCAAGCCCGAACGGAAAGCCGGGACCATCAACAGCCCGAGCGGCGTAACCTCGTCGCATGTGCCGAAATATCACTACGTTGCGAGGCCTCGAACCGCAGGCCACCCCGGAAGAGATCGAAGCCGCCGCCCTGCAGTACGTGCGCAAGGTCAGCGGCGTCACGTCCATATCGGCGGCTACGGCGTCGGCCATCGAGCTGGCTGTCCGCCAAGTGGCCGCGGCCACTACCGAACTGCTGGCCGAGCTCCCACCCCGGCGCCAGCCACCACCGACCCTCCCGCCCATGCGGCGCAAGGCCGCGGCCGGAACCTGACGAGCTGGACGCCCAGAGGCCGGGGCGGGTCAGCTGAGCAGCTGAGCAGCTGCAGCCCGATCAGCTCTCGTCGACGCCAGCAGTGCCGACGGCGCGATCGGTGTCGACGATGAGGAGGCTGCAGGGGCTGCGGTGAGCCACCTTGTTGGGCACGCTACCGAGCACGAACCGCCGTAGGCCGGCCATGCCCCGGTTCCCCACCACCATGAGGTCCGCTCCGGTGGCTTCGGCCACACTGATCAGTGCGTCGGCCGGATCGCCGTCGAAGGTGTCGATCCCTGCCACCACCCCCCTCTCTTTCGCCGCCGCCAAGAACTCGGCGCTGATCCGATCGCTCTCGTCGTGGCGGTCGGTCTGCGACTCGGCCATGGCCAATGCGTCGACCTCGGTGCCCAAGGTCAGGACCGGGCGCATCACATGGACCCCCCGGAGCACGGCCCCGGTCATGGAGGCCAGGGCCAACGCCTCGTCGACGGCCTTCCCGGCCCGCTCGGAGCCGTCCGTTCCCACCACGATGACCTTGTACACGTGGACCTCCACTGTCGCCGGTTGCTCGCCTCACGGCCTTTGGCCGCCGCTCCGGACCAGATCGGTTGCGACGGTAGCAGAGGTCCCGTTGGCACGCTCTTGTCGCTCAACGCACCGTGAACCTACAGTCGGCCCCCCCAGGGCAGCCCGACGTGCTGTCGGAGGTCGAGAGCAGCCGGACCGGCAGCCGAAAGGAGTTGCCATGGCCACAGTGCTGATTCCCCTTCCCGATGAGGACTTCGACCCCACCGAGGTGGCGGTGAGTTGGAAGGTCCTGGGCCTGCTGGGTCACACCGTGCGCTTCGCCACGCCGGAGGGGCATGCGGCCAAGGCGGACGACATCATGGTCACCGGTCGGGGCCTCGATCCCTGGGGGTTCGTACCCGGGCTCAACCACCTGGTGGTGGTGGGTCGGTTGCTCCGGGCCGATCGGCGCGGCCGGGCCGCCTACCACGAGATGCTGGCGTGCCCGGAGTTCCTCCATCCCGGCACCTGGGAAGAGATCGATCTCGGAGCGGCCGATGGCCTCCTGCTGCCGGGGGGCCACCGGGCCCGCGGGATGCGTCGCTACCTGGAGAGCACCGTCCTCCAGGAGGTCGTCGTCGAGGCCTTCCGCTCCGGCATGCCGGTGGCAGCCGTCTGCCACGGCGTGCTTCTGGCCGCTCGCAGCCGCGACCCGGCCACCGGCCGTTCCGTGCTCTACGGTCGCCGGACCACCGCCCTCACCTGGTCCCTCGAGCGCCGGGCCTGGCACCTGGCCCGCATCACCCGCGCCTGGGACCCGAACTACTACCGGACCTATCCCGAGGAACCCGGCCAGCCTCCCGGCTATCTGTCGGTGCAGCAGGAGGTGACCCGGCTCCTCGAACGCCCCTCGGACTTCAGCGACGTCGATCCGGCCGGGCCCGATCACCGGATGAAGGCGAGCGGTCGGGCCCGGGACACGTTGGACGACGACCGCCCGGCGTTCGTGGTGCGAGACGGGAACTACTTCTCGGCGCGGTGGCCCGGCGATGTGCACACCGTGACCAAGCAGTTCGCCGCCGTGCTCGGCCCCGGGCGGGACGACAGCCCCCGTTGATCCAGCAGAAGAGCTGAGCGAACCAGCTCGGCGGAGCGGCGGAGCGGAGTCGGTCGCAGAGCGGACCTACGTAGAGCGGGAGTGTGGAACTACTGGTAGAGCGAGTTCTGCTTGACGGCGGCCTTGGTGAGGGTCTGACCCTGGGCCGCGGTCAGGGGTGGGAAGGTCGTGGTGGTGGAGGTCGCTCTCACGTCGACGTCGAGAGCGGTGATGGCGACGTTGTTCCCGGCCTGCCACACCACCAGGTACTCGGCCCCTTCGCTCTTGGTGGAGAAGGCCGAGGACCCCAACTCCTTGGGGACCGTCAACGACGCCACCGGGGTGGCCTTCTTGTGGAGGGCGCTCAGGGCATTGGATGCCGTGGCCGACGACGTGCACTTGAGCACATCGGAGAGGAGACCGGTCTGTTCCGCCGCGTCTTCGTACGCCGCGGCAACCGAGGTCGAGCAACCCTTCTCGTCAGTGACCGAGGAGGACTTGGCGGCCTGGACGGTCTTCGGAAAACCGATGCTGGTGGCGTAGGCGGCATCGAGCACGGCGGGAAGTCCCGAGGTGGAGCCGGAGGTCGTGGTGGTGGATTTGCTCGGCGGCGTGCTGTTGGAGGAGCTACTGCAAGCGGCAAGGAGCAGGCCGGCCGCCACCAGAGCGGCCGCCACCACGGTATGGGCGCGAACAGTTGGTGTGGTCCTCGAAGGGAAAGGGCGGTTCATGGCCCAAACCCTAGGGCCTGAACATAGGGGGAAGATAAGAGTGGCCCACGGAGGCCCCGAGTTGACCCCTGAGGCCGCTCGGACCTGGCCCGTGGTGCTCCGGCCGTCGCCAGGCTCAGCGACTGGATTCGTACAGTTCGACCGAGATCCGGTCCTCGCCGATCTCTTGTCCCTGGAACTCACAGCCGGTCACCTTGGCCACCCGCATCACCATCTCCGCATTCGCCGCGCTGATGGCCATGTGGCACGACCCGACCGAATTGAGACGCTCCCACAGCACGCCCATCTCGAAACCGCGGGCGAACTCCGGGTCATCCGTGTCGAACCGAAGCACCTTTTCCATGGTGACCTCATCGACACGGTCAACGGCTTGCTTTAGTCCCCGCGGTTCCCGGTCACGACGGTCAGCCGGTCACGCTCACGGGCCGACGAGTGGAAAGCCGGTCGAAGAGACCACCCCCGAGGCGCCCGACGGCCGGCTGTCCTCTTCCACCGCCACCGGCTCGGTCGAACGGACCACGAAGGTCGAGAGCCCTTTGACCACCTTCGTACCGAGCACCACCAACCGTCTCGGATCCACGGTGAACACGGCCACGGCGCGGCCGGCAAGGGTGTACACCCTCACCCGGGCCGGGGCTGCCCCCGGGTCGGCGACGGCCAGGTTCTTGATGGAGGCATGCGGGGTGCCGGGAGCCGGAACGATCCCGGGCCCGGGAACCAGCCAATCGGTGGTAGCGGTGGTGGTGCCCGAAGACGATCCCCACATCGGGGCGGGTGACCCCGAGGAGGCCAACACCGAGCGGCCGGCCACCACCGGCCCGGACGAGTTGATGGTCATGGCGTAGGGCACTCCTTGAGGCAGTCCGGCCGTCCCCGACACCACGAAGTTCGCCACCGAGAGGGCGGGGATCGACAGCCGTCGGGGCACCACCGATCCCGAGGACAGCCCAAGGGAGACCGTGGCCGTCACCGTCGACCTTCCCGGGTTGGCCACATCCACGCTCACTGCAGAGCCCCGGGCCGCGGTGACCTGGGGGAAGCGCCAGACGGTGGAGAGCTCCGGCGCGCCGAGCCGCAGCGACAACCCCCCGACCGAGCCGCGGGAGTACGCCTGGAACTCCGAGCTGACCAAGGCGCCCGACTGGGTCACCACCAAGGTGGCGATGTCGGTGGCTTTCTGGACGTACTGGCCGACATCCAAGGTCACCAACCTCCCGGGCCCCACCACCAACCCCTGGTAGGCCTGGGGCGTGATCAGTCCGGTGTTGGTGACGAAGGTGACGTCGACCACCGCCTGGGGGGCAGCCGGATCGAACAACGACAAGACCAGGCTGTTCCCGGCCGTGGTGGACCCCCCGGCAAAGGCCCACCGGGACGAGGTCTGGGAGGCGCACGGGGCCGTGCTCCAACCCAGCGGGCCCGATACGGTCTGGCTGGCCACCACTCCCCCGCCGTCGAAGGCGAACGACGAGGCGTAGCTGCCCGAGCCCAGTCCCTGCGACGGGTTGACGGCCGACACGGCCCGGGGCGGGACGGTGACCGGCAGGCGGACGGTGCGGACCGATCCCCCCTTGCCGGCTGGCCCGACGGTGGTCATGAGGCCGGTCACCGGTCGCGTGGTGGAGTTGGTGAGGTAGATGGTGGAGGCGGCGTCGTGGCCGGTCCCGGCCACGCAGAAGGCCGACGAGGTGGAGGCATCAGACGGGGGGACCCGGACCCCGTCGAGCACTCCCGGGGCCTGGGCCGCGGCCGGGGTGTGGACCGCCGCCGAGATCACCCCCACTCCGATCACCACCACCAGCACCGACACCACTGCCGTCCACCGTCCGCGCACCGGTCGGAGGGTGGTGCGACGGATTCGACGGTGCGCCGGAGCCGGGGCGGGCGAGGACTCGGCCCTCCCGTCGGACCCACTCCCGTCGGACGCACTTCCGTCGGACGCACTCACGTCGGACCCACCCGAACTGGCGCCACCGGAGTCGGGCCCACTCACGTGAGCACCCCGGCGTCCGCTCCGTCTCCGGGACCGTCGGGACCCGGCTCGGTCGGTGCGTCTCCGTCACCCCGGCCCTCCGACCGGGACCGGCGACGACCGGTCCTGACCCGCTGCCACGAACCACCCAGGCGACCGCCGGCTACCACCGCCACCGCTACCAGCCACACGATGATCGAGAAGAGCAGTGACAACGGTGTGGCCGGTCCACCGGCGAAGTGCAGCGTGCTGACCCCGGCCTGGGTGACCCGGAACCGGGCGGCCCAGCCGAACGAGGGCGACCGCACCGCCGCAGTGCCTCCGGGCTGGTCCAGGACCCACCGGCCGGCCGGAGCTGACGCCGTGAACAAGGTGCCCGGTGTGAGCGGGCCCCGGAACGATCGGGCTCCGGGCGGACCGGGCAGCACCGCCTTGATCTTCGGCACCAACGGCGCACCGGGTGAGGAGTCATCCACCGCGGTCAGCCGGGCCGTGGTCGCCTGGGCCCGCTGGGGGATCCAGGCGGCGTTGGAGTAGACGGTGATCCCGGTGCCCGAGATGACCGGGGTCAGATCCAACTGGCTGTCGAGGGCCGGGGCCAGGGTGGCCGGGACCGGGTAGGACTGCGGGCTCTGCTCACCGCTGATCTCGGGAGCCAGCGACGTGAGCACCACCACGTAGCGGATCCCGGCCGGGGCCAACAGCCGGCCCAGGCGATCGGTCCGATTGGTAGAGGCCAGATCGACGGCCGCCGCCAGCTCCGATGCCGGGCCGGGTGCGGTGCCGTTCCACAGCCATCGGGCGTCGGGGCTCCCGTTCTCGGAGGTGGCATAGGCCAGCCCGTGGCCCACACTCCACGATCCCTGATTGAGGGAGCGGGGATCTCCGAGCCACAGGACCCGGAAGGCCCCGGCCGAGGCCTTGGCGTTCATCCACTTGACCGACTGGCTGAAGTCGTTGAGGGGAAGGTCCCACCGTCCCGGGGCCGCCGAGATCAGCGTCGGGATGGACCCCAGGATGAGGGCCACGGCGGCCAACACCGAGACCAGCTGCCGCCATCCGAACTCGGCGGCCCGCAGGTCCTCCTCGAAGGCGGCCACCCCCAGGCCGATGGCGGCGGCCACGGCCACGGCGGCGGGCCCCAGCAGCACCAGGGGCTCGATGGCCAGGCTGCCGGTCCAGCCCCGACCGATGACCCAGGCCGCGGTCCAGAACACCAGGGCGATGGCCCAGAATCGTCCGGCCCACCGGAACCGCTCCCCACGGGCCAGCACCAGGGGGACCAGGGCGGCCAGGGCGAACCCCCAAGCCAGGGGGGAGACCCCGATCGGGCCGGTGGCGAACCGGAGCAAGGAGTCCCACGACGCCGCCTCGGACGCCGGGATGGGTACGCCGAAGACCGACACCGCCCCCCGTCCGGCCGCCACCACGCCGATCACCCAGGGCAGGCAGATGACCGCGGCCACTGCGGTGGCCCCCACCGCCAGCACCAGCACCCGCCGGACCGCCCGCCACTCGTTGACCACCGCCGAGCAGACCATCAGGATGGCTGCGGCCAGCAGGACCACGACCGCGGCGGCGGGGACGAACGACACCAGCACCGCCTCCAGCAGGCCCAGGGCCACCACGCTCCGGAAGGTCAGGCGACCGGCGCGCCCCGAAGCCGGGACGTCGCCCGCCGCGGCGCCCCGGGGTGCAGCCCCGCCGGCCGAGTACGGCGCAGACCCGGTAGCCCGGAACAGCCGCACCAGCACCCACGGTCCCCCGGCATAGATCACCAGGGCACCCCAGCGCCCCAGGGCCAGGGCGTTATAGGGCACGGCCACGGCCAGGTAGGCCAGTCCGGAGATGAGCGAGGCCCGCTGGGAGCCGAACGGTCGGACCAGCCGGACCACGCCCCACACTCCGAGCGGGATGCAGGCGTAGATGAGGACCTTCTGGGTCATACCCATGGCCCCGAAGAGGACGGTGCCGACCAGGCCGGAGAGGGCCAGGGCCGGCGAGGCCGGGGCGGTGGTCCCCACGCCCGAGGGGTGCCACCCGGCGAAGAATTGGTCCCAGGTCGAGGACCAGTCAGGGAAGGGAACGAACTGACCCACCACCGGCAGCCGGGCGCCGACGATCCCCCGGGACCCGATGACCACCACCAACGCCGCGATCAGCCAGACCGTGAGGCGGACCCGACCGCTCAGCCGGCCCCGCCGGTCCCCGGCCGCCACCGGGGGGAGGGCGGTGGGAGCGATTGCTCCGGCAGTCCCGGTGGCGGCAACGGCGCTCCCACTCCCGGCGGTGCCGGCAACGGCGGTGGTGGCGGCGGCGGCGACAGTGGTGGCGGTGGCCCCGACAGCCACCATCGCCGCTTGATCGTCGACCGCGGCCAGCTCGTCAGCGTGGGCGCCGTGGAACCCGTGCTGGAACACCCGCCGGCCGTAGGCCGAGAGCCGGGCGCTGCCCCCGATCTGGAACAGGCGGATCTCCTTGTCACCAAGGCGGCGGTGCCCCTTGAGCTCCTTGCGCTGGCGGCGGACCACGGAGAGGTGGCCCAGGTTCCACCGCCAGGCCCGGACCACCGCTCGGGCCCGGGCCCGGTTGCCGGCCAACTCCGCCACGATGACCTCACCGAGGGCCAGCACGAAGATCTGCGGCACCACCCGGAACAGGTGGAAGCGGCCGTAGCACTTGAACACGGCCAGGAGCTCGTGACGACGTTGCAGCTCCTGGAGGGTCACCGGTGACTTGGACGACTGGTCTTCCCCACCCACCAGGGAGTGTTCGATGGGACGTGCCCCGCCGGCCAACTCCTCGAGGTGGCGCACCCGGGCATCAGGGGCGACGATGATCCGGGCTCCGACCACCTGGGCCCGCCAGCACAGGTCGAGGTCCTCGCCCATGGCCACGATGGCCGGGTCGAAGCCGCCGAGCTCGTCGAACAGGTCCGCCCGGACCAGGGTGACGCCGCCGGGGGCCACGAATACGTCCCGCACCGCGTCGTGCTGGCCGTGATCGATCTCCCCGGGCTGGACCCGGTCGACCACCGATCCGCCCTTGTCGACGGTCATCCCCACATGGATCAGCCGATCGGGGTCGTTCCAGCTGACCACCTTGGGCGAGACGATCCCGGCGTTGGATCGGAAAGCCTCTTCCACCAGCAGGTGGATGGTGTCGGGATACAGCGCCACGTCGTCGTGGCACAGGAGGAAGTAGGCGGCGCCGTCCACCATGGCCTGGGCCTCGTTGATGGTGGCGCCGAATCCCCGGTTCTCGTCGAACCGGCGGACGTAGGCCGTGGGCAGGGCCTCGGCCACCCGTGCCGTCAGGTCGTCAGCCGATGCCGAATCGAGGACCAAAACGGACAGCTCCGCATAGTCCTGCGAACGGAGTGAGGCCAGCGTCTCTTCAAACCACGGACCTGGATCGTGGGCGATGACGACGGCGACAACCGGCGGTGCCAGTGTTTCCATCAGAGATCAGAGGCTATCGGGCTGCAACTGCTTGCAGGTGACTTTTCCTCTGAACAGGGACAACGCCTCAAGTGCTTGCAAATGTTTATCACGGCGCATACACTTGTATCCATACGGGACCGACAGTCCCACCGTGAGGGTTCCGACCGTCGGGCGTCACCGACGACGCTTCGCCCTCCGAATACAAGGAGCAAACAATGCCAGAGATCAAGATGCCCGAGTTCACCATCCCCGACATCACCACCGATGTCACCAAGGCCGCCAAGGACGTCGCCGCCGTGGCCAAGGACGCCACCTACGTCGTCATCGGCGCCGGCGTGCTCGGCTACCAGCAGGCCCAGGTGCAGCGTCAGGAGCTACTCAAGCTGCTGGCCGAGCCCAAGGCTGACCTCGAGGGCCGCCTGAACGCCATGCGCGGCGACCTCAGCGACGCCCTCCACACCGTCGACACCACGGTCGAGACCCTGGTGGAGCGGTTCGAAGAGATCATCGAGCGCCTCGAGACCGCCGTCGCCCCCCTGGAGGACCGCCTGCCGGCCCAGGCCCGGGACCTGGCCAAGCAGGCCCACGTCCAGGCCAAAGAGGCCCGCACCCAGATCCGTTCGCGGATTCCGAACGTCGCTTCCTGACCGTCGTTCGCCGACGGTCGCACTCTGACCGTCGCCCCCGACGGCCACGTCCTACCTGACGCGGGTCCAGGCCTCAGTCGGCCTGGGCCCGCCAGTAGGCCAGCACGTCAGCCAGGGTCTGCTCCAGGGGGATCTCCGGCTTCCACCCGGTGGCTCCGGCCAGGCGCCCGGGATCACCCCGCAGCACCGGGACCTCCACCGGCCGCACCAGGGCCGGATCGATCTCGAACTCGAGGGTGGCTCCGGCCAGCTCCAGCAGCCCGTCGGCGATCTCTTTGATGGCCACGTCGCGTCCCGAGCACACGTTGTACACCGTGCCGGCCTGGCCCGAGGTGATCAGCAACCGGTAGGCCCGCACCACGTCACGCACGTCGGTGAAGTCACGCCGAGCCGAGAGGTTCCCCACCTTGATGGTCCCCGAGCCGTGTCGCTCGGCCTCCACGATCCTCCGGGCCAGAGCGGCCACGGCGAACTGGGGGCTCTGGGCCGGACCGATGTGGTTGAAGGGACGGACGGTGATGACGTCCTGGTCGTAGCCCAGGAACGCCTGCGCCGTGAGGGCCTCAGCCGCCAGCTTGCTGGCGGCATAGGGCGACAGGGGCGCCGTGGCGGACTCCTCGGTCAGGGGGAGGAGCGCCGGGTCGGTCACGGCGCCGTAGACCTCGGCCGAGCTGGTCACCAGAACTTTGGGGTTGGTCCCGCACTCCCGGGCTGCGGCCAACAGGGCACCGGTCCCCAGCACGTTGACGGCCAGGACCTGTAGCGGATCGGCCCAGGAGTCCCCCACGTGGGTCAGGGCGGCCAGGTGGTAGATGGCGTCGGGGGCAGCCTGCGACAGCGCAGCCAACAGAGCGGTGGGATCGGTGATCTCCACCTCGCGGTCGATGAGCACCACCTCATCACCCTGGGCTCGGAGGTGCTCGGCCAGCCAGGTGGCGACGAAGCCGCTACCGCCGGTGATGAGGGAACGCACGACGGGTCACCCTACTGGCTACCGGGCCGGACCAGCATTTCCGGGCTTCGAGGGGTGCCGGGCGGCGTACCGGTACGCCTCGAGGTGACGCTCGGCGCTGGCCGCCCAGGTGTGGCGGGCCACGATGTCGAACCCCAGTCGGCGCCGCTCCGGTCCGCCCGGAGCCTGCTCCCGTCCGCCGGCCAGTTGGGCCTCCATGGCGTCAGCCAGTCCAGCCACATCACCCGGGGCCACCAGCGTGGCGGCGGCACCGGCCACCTCCTCCATGGCCGTCCCCGCCGTCGTCACCAGCGAGGCCCCGCAAGCCAGGGCCTCCAGGGCCGGGAGGCCGAACCCCTCGTACAGGGCCGGATAGACCACCCCGGTGGACGATCGCAGCAGCGCCGGCACGGCACGGTCGGGCACGTAGCCGGTCCTCACGATGCGGCTCGTCACCCCGGAGGCCTCCACGGCCCGGTCCACGGCGGCCGTGCCCCAACCGGCCCCGCCGGCCAGCACCAACAGGGCATCGGGATGGCGGCCGGCGATGCGCCCGAAGGCCTCCACCAACGACGGCAGGTCCTTGCGCGGCTCCACGGTGCCGACGAACACCAGATAGGGACGGCCGGCCACCAGTCGGTCGTCCAGCGACGGCCAGCATGGCGGCGTCGGAGCCGGGCTCGGGCTCGTCGGGTCGGAAGCGGTCGGTGTCGACACCGTGGGGGGCCACGAACACCTGCGCCTCCACCCGGCACCACCGGGCCAACTGCTCGGCGGTGACCCGGCTGGGGCAGACCACCGCGGCCGCCTGGCGGGCCGCCACCTTGATGGCCCGCCGGAACAGCAGGACCTTGGACCACTGGTGCCAGTCGGCCTGCTCGAAGAAGCTGAGATCGTGCACGGTCACCACCGCCGGCACCGACGAACGCTCGGGCATGGTGTAGTGCGGGCCGTGGTGAACCTCCACCGAACGGCCGGCCACCAGCCGGGGCAGGCGGACCTGTTCCCAGGCCAGTCGGGCCAGCCGGGACGTGGGTGCCCGGGGATCGAGCTCGTGCTCCCCGGCCATGGCCCGCCACCGGGTCACGTCCGAGCGCCGGCTGAACAGCACCAGGTCGGTGTCGGACCGGACGGCCAGGGCCCCGGCCAGGGCCAGGGTGTACTGACCCGCCCCGACCGGTCGGGGCGGCACCGCGGTGACATCGAGCGACAGGCGCAGCGGTTCGGCGGCCCCCCGTCGGGGTTCAGCCACCCCGCCATGGGGTTCAGCCACCCCGATCCCCCGAATGCCCCACTGACCGGCGTGCCTCGTCCCACACCGCCAGGTGCCGTCGGGCGATGACCTTCCACGACAGGTCGGCGGAGCGGGCGAACCCGAGAGCGGTCAGCCGGGCCCGTTCGTCGTCGTCGGTGGCCACCCGCAGGAGCCCCTCGGCGATGGAGTCGGTGTCGCGGGGGTCGACCTCGTGGGCCGCTCCGGCCGTGCTGGGCAGGGGGCTGGCCACCACCGGCGTGCCGAAGGTCATGGCTTCCACCGGTGGCAGCCCGAACCCCTCGATGAGGGGCACGTAGGCCAAGAGGCGGGACAGGGCATACAGGGCGGAGAGCTCCGGTGGCGACACCAACCCCACCAGGCTCACCCCGGGTCTCGGCGTGACCTGCTGCCCCCAGCCGCTCGGTCCCACCAGGACCAACGGCCACGGCTCGGGCAACGACCCCCGGATCCGGTCGTAGGCCTCGATCAACCGGGCCTGGTTCTTGCGGGGCTCGAGGGTGCCCACGCTCAACAGGAAGGGCCCGGTGATGCCCAGCCGGGACAGATGGGCCCGGGCCGACTCGAAGTCGGGAGGAGGGAGGTGGTCAGAGCCCATGGGGATCACCGTGATGGCCTCGGCCGGGGCGCCGGCCCCGCACAGGTCGTCGGCCACCACCGACGCCGGCACCACGAACCGGTCCGCCCGGCGCAGAGCCCGGCGGAGGGCGCCCTCGTGCCACGACCGTCCCCGGGCGGGATAGGCCTCGGGGACCCGTCGCCACAGGAGGTCGTGCACCGTGGCCACCAGGGCCGCCCGGCCCGGCTCGATGGTCGACAGCGAGGTGGCGTGGACCACGTCGAAGTGGCCCGGCGCCCGGAGGAGGCCGGCATCCCAGGTCCGGGTCAGGATCGGCCCCGGGAGGACCGACCGGCGCACCGGGTGGCCCAGCACCGACAACGGGTCGGGTCCCTGGCGGCCGCCGGGAGATCGGCTGGCCAGCAACTCCAGCTCGGGCCGCTCGTGGGGCTCCAGGGCATCGAGGCCCTGGAGGAGGCCCCCGATGTAGGTCCCGATCCCGCCCGATGCCGTCCGCCGGAGCTGCTCGACCATCATCAGCAGCCGGGTGGGGGCGGTCCCTCGAGGGGCTTCGCTCCGGGCCTGGTGCACGGCTTCGCTCACCTCGCCGGCGCCGGTCGGGTGCTTGCCCGGGACGCCTCGGAGTGGACGGCGTCCCGGTACAGCTGGGCCAGTCCGTGGGCACAGGCCGACCAGGTGAACTCCTGGCTTCGGCGCCGACCGCGTTCGATCAGCTGTTCGACCTCGGGACCACCATCGAGGACCCCGATGACCTGAGCGGCCAGCCCGTCACGGTCCCCCGGCGCCACCAGCACCGCCCCGTCCCCCACCACTTCGGGCACGGCCCCGGCCGCGGTGGCCACCACCGGGACCCCGGCGGCCATGGCCTGCAGGGGCGGGAACCCGAACCCCTCGTAGACCGACGGGTAGACCAGGGCCGCGGCGTGCTGTTGCACCGCGGCCAGTGACCGGTCGTCCAGGTAGCCCGGCCGCACGATGCGGGAGCGGGCCGGCGAGGCCTCCACCGCCTCCCGGTACCGTTCGATGCCCCACCCGTCACGGCCCACGATCACCAGGGCCACGTCGGGATGGGCCGCGGCCACCGACGAGAAGGCCGAGACCAGCAAGGGGTAGTCCTTGCGCGGCTCGATGGTGCCGATGGCCAGGAGGTAGCGACGGCAACCGTCGGGCAGTTCGAGCGGCGGCGTGGTGGAGGGCGGTGCGCCGGGTGCTGAGCCGGCCTCGTCGGAGCGGCGGGTCGTCGGAGCGGCGCGGTCGTCGGGGGCGGCGCGGTCGTCGGGGTTGGCGCGGCGCCGGTCGTCTGGGGCGCGCTCGTCGGGAGCGCCGGGAATACCGTGGTGGACGGCCCGCACCCGCTCGGGGTCGATCCCCAGCTCCGCCACCACCTCCTCCGCCACGAAGTGGGAGGGGGTGTGCACCCACGCCCCCTCGGCGGCGGCCCGGCGGATGAGGTCGGGGAACACCAACGTCGAGGGGTCGCACAGCTCCGGGTACAGCACCACGCCCAGGTCGTGCACGGTCATGACCCGGGCCGCCCGGCGGGTCGGGGGCACCACGAAGTTGGAGCCGTGCACCACATCGTGGCGCCCGATGAACCACTCGACCGGTGGCTGGGAGTACCGCCCCCACGCCGCGTGCAGAGGACGGGCCGGCATGGCCCGCTGCCGGATGGCGACGCCGGCGGGCACTTCGGAGGCCAGGGCGTGGCGCCGGCGCCAGCTCACGGCGTAGGCCGACACCTCGAGCCCGGGCAGGTCCGAGAGGCCCGAGAGGGCGCCGGCACAGAACATGCCGACACCGGTGGGACTACCCAGCAGTGGAGTGGCGTCGAATCCGACGGAGAGCCGGCCCCGCGGAGAGGTGGCAGATGGCTCCGGCGGCACGCAGCGAGCCTTGCACATCGCCAGAGCCACCGACACCGATGGCCGGGGTCGGTCGGGGCCGGCGGCCCCGGCCGGTGGGGCCGCTAACCTGCGCCGATGATCGCCGCACTGGCCGGTGGAGTCGGCGCCGCCCGGCTCCTGCGAGGACTGGTCGAGGTGGTGCCTCCCCCCGAGATCACCGCCATCGTCAACACCGGCGACGACACCAACCTCCACGGGCTGCACATCGCCCCGGACCTGGACACCGTGATGTACACGTTGGCCGACGCCATCAACCCCGAGACCGGCTGGGGCCTGGCCGGCGAGACCTGGCGGGTCATGGAGTCGCTGGAGCGCCTGGGCGGGGTCACCTGGTTCAGCCTCGGCGACCAGGACCTGGCCACCCACTGCTACCGGACCCAGCGCCTGGCCGAAGGGGCCGCCCTGAGCGAGGTCACCGCCGAGTTGGCCCGGTCGTTCGGGGTGGGCGTGACCCTGCTCCCGGTGACCGACGATCGCCTCCGGACCCGGCTGCAGTTGGTGGACGGGCCCGAGGTGGGCTTTCAGGAGTACTTCGTCCACCGGAAGCACGATGTCGCCGTGGCCGGCGTGCGGTTCGAGGGGGCCGAGGAGTCACGGCCGGCCCCCGGGGTCGTCGAAGCCCTCGATCTCGCCACCACCATCATCGTGTGCCCCTCCAATCCGGTGGTGTCCATCGATCCACTGTTGGCCGTGCCCGGGGTGGTCGACCACCTGCGTCGCCGCCGGGAGCGCATCGTGGGCGTGTCGCCGATCATCGCCGGCAAGGCCCTGAAGGGACCGGCCGACCGCCTGCTCACCGAGATGGGCTTCGAGTCCTCCGCCGTCGGGGTGGCCCGGTGGTACGCCTCGTGGGTCGGCACCCTGGTCATCGACGAGGCCGACGCCGACCTGGCCCCTGTGGTCGAGGCCGAAGGGGTCCGCTGCGTGGTCGCCCCCACCGTGATGTCCACGGTGGAACGGTCCGCCGACCTGTGCCGGACGGTCCTCGGTGCCGTCGGATAGTCGGTCCGGCCCGGGCGGGGAGCCCGGGGAGCCGGGACCGGTTGGCGCCGAGCCAGACAGTCCGATGGGGATGTCGATCTTCCCGGTGACCGGGGTGGGCGAGATCAATCCCGGCGACGACCTGGCGGAGATATTGGCTGCAGCCCTGACCCCCGGGCCGTCGGCCCGTCCGCCGGTTCCGGGAGGCTTGCAGGACGGCGACGTCCTGGTGGTCACCCAGAAGGTGGTGTCCAAGGCCGAAGGTCGGCTGGTCGAGCTGGATGCCGGCGACCCCGACGCCAAGCGCCACCTGGTCGAGCAGGAGTCGGTACGCATCCTGCGTCGCCGCGGCGAGCTGTTGATCTCCGAGACCTCGCACGGGTTCATCTGCGCCAACGCCGGAATCGACCTGTCCAACGTGGCCGCCGGGACCGCGGCCCTGCTGCCCGTGGACTCCGACCGGTCCGCCCGCGGTATTCGCGAGGCGCTGGAGCACCGCTACGGGGTGTCCGTCGGCGTGGTGGTCTCGGACACCTTCGGGCGGCCGTGGCGTCAGGGGGTCACCGACGTGGCCATCGGCATCGCCGGCGTGGCCGGGGTGGTCGACCTGCGGGGCACGCCCGATGCCTATGGGCGGATCCTCGACGTGACCGAGGTGTGCGTGGCTGACGAGTTGGCCGGAGCGGCCGAACTGGTCATGGGCAAGGACCGCGGCGTCCCGGCGGCCGTCGTGCGGGGAGTGGACCCGAGCTGGCTCCGCCCGTCCTCGGTCGCCGCCGAGATCGTGCGCCCACCGGCCGAGGACCTGTTCCGCTGAGTCGGCCGGTGCGGGACCGGCGCTTTGCCGGTGCTGTGCCGGTGCGGGGCCGGTGCTGTGCCGGTGTCCCGGTGTCGGCTCTGGTGGACTACCCGGCGCCTCGGTCCGGCACGAGAGGCCCGGTGGCAGGGCCTGGTGGCAGGGCCCGACAGAAGAGCCAGGAGCCCGGTAGAGGAGCTGCGGCCTACTTGGTTTTGTGCAGGTCGACCACGAACACCAGGGTCTCGTTGGGGCCGATGACACCGCCCGCCCCCTGCTGGCCGTAGCCCAGCTCGGGCGGGATGGTGAGCCGGCGACGTCCGCCCTCCTTCATGCCGGCCACCCCCTCGTCCCAACCGGCGATGACGTGTCCGGCACCCAGCGGGAACGAGAAGTGCTGGCCGCGACCCCAAGAGGAGTCGAACTCTTTTCCGGTGGACCAGGACACCCCGACGTAGTGAACGTCGACGGTGTGGCCGACGACGGCTTCGGCCCCGCTCCCGATCTCGAGATCCTCGATGACCAGCTCGCCAGGAGGTGGACCGTCGGGGATGGTGACGACAGGTTTCGTGTCGGGTGCCATGGCCCCGACTGTAGGCCCCCGACGAGCGGGCGTCGGCCGCCGCCGGTCAGTTACCGGAGCACGGGCCGGTCAGGTGCCCGAGCAGCAGGCGGTCAGCGGCCCCGGCCGGACCCGCCTGAGCTCCTCCTGGAGCCAACGGGGGCGCCGCGGCGCTGGCCGTGCGACGGCCCGCCCTGTCCCCCGCCTCCGGACGACCCGTTTGCCGAGCCGTTGCGACGGGATGACGAGGGGGCCCCCGCCTTGCCCGGCGTACCCGGCTTGGCGTGTGCACCGCCCGCTTGAGCCCGGGCACCAGGCTTGGCCGGACGTCCCGGCTTGCCCGGCTTACCCGGCTTACCCGGCTTACCGGGTTTGCCCGGCTTGCCCGGTGCCGCCGAGTCGGCCCGCTTGACCCACCCGCTGGCGGCCCGGTGCTTCTTCTTGTGGGCCCCGGGGCCGCCGGGGCCCCGCGGGGCGCCCGGACCCGACTCGGAACCGCCTGGCCGGTCACGGCCCGCCGAGCCACTGCCCGAGGAGCCGTTCGCCGATGAGCCATTGCCGGACGAACCGTTGCCCGAGGAACCGTTGCCCGAGGAACCGTTCGCCGATGATCCGTTGTAACCCGGCCGCTTGGCCTTCCACGGTCCGGTGGAGCGTCCGGTGCGGTCGGGCCGGCCCGGTCGGCCGCCATCGGGCCGCCTGCCGCCCGAAGACCGTTCGGTGACCGGGGGGTCGCTGGGCCGGCGTCTCGGAGGCTCGCCGATGACCTTGGTCACCGCGCCGATGTCGGGGCTGGTGAGTCCCGTGGGCATGTCGAGGTCCCGCTGGATCCGCTTGACCGCTCCGGCCTTGTCCGGCGTGACCAGGCTGACCACCACACCGGTGGCCCCGGCCCGGGCGGTCCGTCCCGACCGGTGCACGTAGTCCTTGGAGTCGGTGGGGGGATCGAAGTGGACCACCGCATTGACCCCGTCGACGTGGATGCCCCGGGCCGCGACGTCGGTGGCCACCAGGGCATCGACGGCGCCCCGGATGAAGGAGTCGAGGGCCCGCTCCCGCTGCTTCTGGCTCCGGTCACCGTGGATGGCCGCGGCCCGGACGCCGTGCTGCTGCAGCTGGCGGGCGATCCGGTCGGTGCTGTGCTTGGTGCGGCAGAAGACGATGGTCGGGCCCGACGCCGCCGCCACTTCGGCGGTCACCGCCACCCGGTCGCCGGACTGCACCTTCCAGAACAGGTGGACCGCCGCACTGGTGTCGTCCTCATCGACCTCCAACTCATGGCGGGCCGGATCGTGCTGGTACCGGCGGACCAGTACATCGATATCGCCGTCCAGCGTCGCCGAGAACAACAGCGTCTGACGGTTGGACGGGGTCAGGTCGAGCAGTCGCCGCACGTCGGGGAGGAAGCCCATGTCGGCCATGCGGTCGGCTTCGTCGATGACCACGATCTCCACGTCGTCCAGGCGAATGCTGCCGCGCTCGATGAGGTCCCCGAGCCGGCCCGGACAGGCCACGGCCACATCCACCCCGCGGGACAGGGCCTTCAGCTGGGGGCCGTAGCCCACGCCGCCGTAGAACGAGTCGACCCGCAGGTTCCGGGGCGTGGCCAGGGCCCGCAGCTCCGTGGCCACCTGGGCGGCCAGCTCGCGGGTCGGGGTCAGCACCAGCACTCTCGGGTGCCGGGGGCGGGACGGCTTGCCCTTCAGACGGGCCACCGCCCCGATCCCGAAGGCCAGGGTCTTGCCCGACCCGGTCGGTGCCTTGCCGCACACGTCCCGGCCGGCAAGAGCATCGGGGATGGTGGCGGACTGGATGGGGAACGGCTCGGTGATGGACTTGCGATTGAGGGCGGCGACGATGTCCGAGGGCACGCCGAGGGAGGCGAAGGTGGGCTGCAAGGGGGGCATAGAGGTGCTTTCGTGCGACAGGAGTAGGCACCGGTTTGTGCCTCGGGGGGGTGGCCTGCCGCCAACTCAGCGCACCAGGACTTGTTCAGGTTAGTGCCTCGGTTGGCTCTTCCCGGCGCACCGGTCGTTCTGAGGCCCCGATGGCCTGCCTGGCGGCCTGCCTGGTGGCATGGTTGACGGCGTGCCTGGTGGCGTGGCTGACGGCGTGGCTAGAGGCGTGCCCGACGGCGCAGCTAGGGCTAGGCGTGGCTCGTGGTGGTGGTGCGCCTGAGGGCGGGCCTGAGGGCGGGCCTGGTGGCAGCCCCGCCAGCAGTCAGAGGGCCCCTTCGCCGGCCAGGCGGGACCGAATGGACTCCAGAACCGCGGCGGTGCCCGGACCCAGCTCGGTCCAGGGCACCCAGCCCAGCTGGATGCCGGCCCGACTGGGGTCGACGGTGTTGCGCATCACTTCTCCCTGGCGCAGGGGCTTGTGCTCGATGTTCGGTTCGACCCCGGCCTGCCGGGCCATCTCGTGGTAGAGCTCGTTCACCGAGGTCTCCCGGCCGGTTCCGATGTTGCAGAGGAGGCCGCCGCCCTTGGTGGCCGCCCGCACGAAGGCATCGACCACGTCGTCGACGTAGACGAAGTCGCGGGTCTGGTCCCCGTCCCCGAAGATGGTCACCGACTCCCCACGCAGGAGCCGCTCGGCGAAGATGGCCACCACACCGGCCTCGCCGTGGGGGTCCTGGCGGGGGCCGTACACGTTGGCCAGGGCCAACGCCGAGAACTCCAGGGAGTGCATCTCCCGGTAGGCCACCAGATAGTCGATGGCGGCCTTCTTGGACACCCCGTAGGGCGACAGGGGCCGATGGGGCAGGGACTCCTTGAGCGGCAGCTCCGAGGCGTCCGGCTCGCCGTAGAGTGTCCCGCCGCTGGCCGCGAACACCACCCGGTTGGCCTCGGCCCGCCGGCTCCCTTCGAGGATCCGCAGGGTCCCGAGCACGTTCACGTCGGCGTCGAAGACCGGGTCGGCCACCGAGACCCGCACATCGGCCTGGGCCGCCAGGTGGAAGACCACCTCGGGACGGCGGCGGGCCAGCAGCTCCACCACCTCCGGGGAGCGCACGTCCATCTGGTGGACGGTCAGCTGGTGGCCGGCTGAGGTCCGGGCATGGGCCAGGTTGGCCAGGGAACCGGTCGACAGGTCGTCGACCACGTCAACGGTGTGGCCCTCAGCCAGGAGCCGGTCGACCAGCGTCGAACCGATGAAACCGGCCCCGCCGGTGACCAGGGCACGCACGATCAGACTCCCGCGACGACCCGTTCCCCGTCGATGACGGTGCCCGACGCGATGATGGCGTCGGCTCCGATCACCGAGAGGGGGTGGATGGCGCACCGTTGGCCGATGATGGCCCTGGGCCCGATGACCGAGCCTTCCACCGAGGCCGTCGAAGCCACCCGGGCCCCGGGCAGGAGCACCGAGCCCACCACCGACGCCCCTTCTTCCACCACGGCCCCGGCCCCGATCACCGACTCGTCCACGGTGGCCCCGGCCGCGATGGACGATCCCCGGCCCAGGACCGATTGGGCCACCACGGCGTCGGTCACCTCGACCTCACCGATCCGCCACACCCCGGGGCCGATGGCCGGATCGAGGACCGCCCCCGGAGCCGGGGGACCGGAGCGGTGTCCCAGGATCAGGTCGGTGTGGGCACGTAGATACGACGCCGGCGTTCCGGTGTCCAACCAGTAGGCCTCCGAGCCCTGGGCGAACAAGGCCCCCGAGGCCACCATGGAGGGGAAGGTCTCCCGTTCGATGGAGACCCGCCCCTCGTCGGCGATCCGGTCGAGCACCGAGGGCTCGAAGACGTAGGTGCCGGCGTTGATGAAGTTGGTGTAGTTGGTGAGAGCGTCTTCCCGGGAGGGCTTCTCGATGAAGGCCGTGACCCGTCCGTCGTCGTCGGTGGGCACCACGCCGAAGGAGCTGGGGTCGTCCACCGGGGTCAGGCTGATAGTGGCCTCGGCCCCCCGGTCCCGGTGGAAGCCGATCAGGCCCGAGATGTCCAAGTCGGTGAGCACGTCCCCGTTGACCACCACGAAGGTCTCGTCCACCCCGGCACGGCGGGCGGCGAACCGGATGGCCCCGGCGGTGTCGAGGGGCTGGGACTCGACCACATAGGAGAGGCGCACACCGCCGATGACCCCCTCGGGGTAGGCGTCGGTGAAGGCGTTGGGCAGGTAGCCGAGCGACAGGATGGCCTCATCGATCCCATGGCTGGCCAGGTGGGCCACCACCCGCTCGATCATGGGCTGCTCCACGATGGGGAGCATCTGCTTGGGCGTGGTGTCGGTGAGCGGTCGGAGGCGCGTGCCCACGCCGCCCACCAGGACGACCGCCCTCACTTAGCTCTTCACCGTGGTGGAGGTAACCGATCCCGTGGTGGTCGACGTGGTGCCCGCCGTCGTGGTGGACGTGGTGCCCGCCGTAGTGGTCGACGTGGTGCCCGCCGTAGTGGTCGACGTCGAGGTCAGCGGGGCGGTGGTGGTCGTGGTGGTGCCCTGCGAGAGCGACGTCAACAGGTTGGTGATGACCGTGGCGGGGGGCTTGGGAACCGTGGCCGTGGCCGGCACGAAGGCCATGGTGATCAACTGGCCGTTGCCCAACATCAGGTCTTGGGGGGCGCCACTGGTCTCCGTGCCGGCGCCCTTGGCCTCGAAGTTGGCCCAGCTGTCCACGATGACCACGCCTTCCTTGCCGGCGTCCGGCGTCCCCTTGGGGCAGACGGTGCCGTTGCTGTAGGCCGGCTGGCCCGGGTACTGCAGCGTCGAGGAGGACAGTTCGAGGCCCTTGTAACCGGAGACGAACTTGCCCAGGGTGGCGTTGCCACCGGACTCCGAGCTGTTGAGCGGGGCGATGGTCAGGACCCCGTTCCCCTCGGCCGTGAGTCCGGTCTTCTTGGTGTTGGTGCTGGCCGGCAGGTTGGGCTGCATCTTCCCGCAGATGTCGATGCCCAGGGCGGCGTGCCACACCTGGCTGGTGGTCGGGGGCCCGGACGACGAGCTGGTCGTATGGGTCCGCTGGTACCGGCTGAACCCGACGAGGGCCAGCCCCACCACGCAGATGATCACCAGACTGGCGTACCAGTTGACCGGCATCTGGCCGCGATAGGTCCGCCCACCACCGGTGGTGGCGGCGCGCTCCACCCATTTGCCCGTCGAGTTCTTACCCTTCGAAGTGCTCGCCATGATCGGACGACACCCTACAACCTACGGTCGGACCCCCAGGCCGCAGGCCCCTACCGGCGGGTGACCTGTGCCACGCAGGCCAGCAGGGCCCGGATCCCGATGCCCACGGCGATCAGGGGCAGCGCCAGGCGACGCCAGCCCCGGGAGGAGCGGGAGGCGAAGCGCAGGAGGGACCGGTGGTGCTCGACGATCATCCGGAAGGGATGGCGGTCGGTGGAGATCCCCTGGAGATGGGTCACCTCGGCGGACGGGTCGTACCGCACCTGCCACCCGGCCTGGCCCAGCCGCCAGCAGAGGTCCACGTCTTCCAGGTACATGAAGTACGCCTCGTCGAATCCCCCCACCTGCTCGAAGGCCTCCCGCCGGACCACGAAGCACGCCCCGGACACCCAGTCGACCAGCTCGGTGCCGGTGCCATCGCCGGGGCTGTCGCCGGCCATGCCGTCGCCGGACGGGTTGCCCCGGGGTCCCTCGAGCTCGGCCCGCTGATAGGAGCGGGTGAACCGGTTGTCGGGGGCGAAGATCCCCAACAGGGCGTGGCCGGCCGCATCGGTCAACGAGGGGAACTGGCGGGCCGACGGATAGCGCTCCCCTCCGGGCTTGCGGATGAGCGGCCCGACCAGAGCGCACCGGGGCTCCCGGTCGAGGGCGGCCACCAGGGCAGCCAGGGCTCCCGGGGGCACTTCGAGATCGGAGTTGCCCACCAGCACCGAGGGCGCGTTGGTGGCGGCCACCCCGCGGTTGACCGCCGCCCCGTACCCCAGGTTGGCCCCCGGAGCCAACACCGTCACGTCGGGGAACCGCCGGCGCACGGCATCGACCGAGCCGTCGGCCGAGCCGTTGTCCACCACCACCAGCTCGGCCGGGCCCTCGGCTCGCAGCCCCTCCACGCACCGGACCAGGGCCGGACCCGCTTCGTAGTTCACGATCACCACGGAGACCCCCCGGACAACGGGAGGGACACCGGACGGGCTAGCGGATGGGACACCAGGCGGGCTAGCGGATGGGACACCGGACGGGCTACTGGACGGGACACCGCCGGAACCCGGCACCACCCGGCCCCGGTCCCCCGTCCCCCGGTCGGGCCCGCTCCCTTGTTCGGGGCTCAGCCCGTTCCGTCCGGCGCCACCGACCTCGCGCCCCTCGGCGCGGCGCCTCACTGGTCGAGCCGGGTGAACCGGAACTTGACCAGAGCCTTCAAGGCCCCGAACCCGTCCCGCCAGGTGATCTTCTTTCCCTCGTCGGCCTCGCGGCCGGCGTAGGAGATCGGTACCTCGTAGATCCGGTAGCCGCGCCGCAAGACCTTGGCCGTGATCTCCGGCTCGAAGTCGAACTTGTCCGACTGGATGGTGATGCCTTCGAGGGCCCGGGCGTCGAACAGCTTGTAGCAGGTCTCCATGTCGGAGAGGGTGGAGGAGTAGAGCAGGTTGGTCACCAGGGAGAGGAACCGGTTCCCCATCCAGTGCAGCGGCATCATGTTCTTGCGCTCGCCGGTGAACCGGCTCCCGTAGACCACGTGGGCCTTGCCCCGCAGGATGGGCTGCATGAGCTTGGGCCAGTCGGCGGGGTCGTACTCCAGGTCGGCGTCCTGGATCAGCACCAGGTCGCCGCGGACGGCAGCCAGCCCGGTGCGCACGGCGGCGCCTTTGCCCTGGTTCCGGGCGTGGCTGATGACCCGGACGGTGGAGTCACCCATGGCCGCCAGCACCTTGTCGGTACCGTCGGAGGAGCCGTCATCGACCACGATGACCTCGATGTCCGACGGCAGCTCGACCGCCCGGATCCGGCGGATGACCTCGGCCACCGTCGAGCGCTCGTTGAACACCGGCACGATCACCGACAACAGGTGTACTCGATATGGGGGAGGCCTCTCCGCCTGGTCCCTGGTCCTCCCGGACGTCAGCCATGGAATCGGTCTCCTCGCTCCCCTTGTGGGGTGGCATCACTGGTTTTCACGGTCTGCCCCCCGAGGATCGGTCGGTGACGGGCGGCTTGATGCCGGCGTCTTCGGCCAGGTACGCCGCGGTGAGCAGCAGGCCATCCCGCAGCGACGGTGGTCGGCTCCCACCCCAGGGCGGCCCGGGCCTTGGAGATGTCCGGCTGGCGCAAGGCCGGGTCGTCGACCGGCAGCGGACGGTGGATGATGGTCGAGGTCGACCCGAGCAGCTCCACCACGGTGTGGGCCAGCTCCAGAACGGTGTACTCGTCGGGGTTGCCGACATTGATCGGACCGGTGAGATCGGAGTCGAACAGCGCCACCAGCCCGGCCACCTCGTCGGCCACGTAGCAGAGGCTCCTGGTCTGGCTCCCGTCGCCGTACACGGTGAGCGGCTCGCCCCGCATGGCCTGCAGGACGAAGTTGGAGACCACCCGTCCGTCGGCGGGCCGCAGGCGGGGGCCGTAGGTGTTGAAGATCCGGGCGATGCCCACATTGGTGCCCAGGGTCCGGTGGTGGGCCATGCACAGGGCCTCGGAGAACCGCTTGGCCTCGTCGTAGACACTGCGGGGTCCGACCGGGTTCACATTCCCCCAGTACTCCTCGGGCTGGGGATGGACCGCCGGGATTGCCGTAGACCTCGCTGGTCGACGCCATGAGGAACCGGGCCCCGTGTTGGTGGGCCAACTCCAGGCCGTGCCGGGTGCCCTCACTGCCCACGGCCAGGGTCTGGAGCGGAAGGGCCAGGTAGTCGGGCGGGGATGCCGGGCTGGCCAGGTTGAACACGCCGGTCACCGGGCCGTCCACCGGGAGCGACACCGAGATGTCCGCCTCCACCAACGTGAACCGGGGGTGACCGTCCAGTTGGGCCACGTTGGCAGGGCGGCCGGTGGAGAAGTCGTCCACGCACACCACCTCGTCGCCCCGCTCCACCAGATGATCACAGAGGTGCGAGCCCAGGAACCCACCACCTCCGAGCACCACCACCCGACCGCTCATCGGCGACCGATGCCGGTGTAGTCGAAGCCCATCCGGCGCAACTGGGCCGGGTCGAGGAGGTTGCGGGCGTCAACGATCACCGGTGTGGCCATGTTCGAGTGCACCTTGGCGAAGTCGAGCCAGCGGAACTCGTCCCACTCGGTCAGCACCACGGCGGCCACTGCACCCTGGCACGCGGCGTAGACGTCGGGGTAGGCCCGCACCACCCCCGGCTCCGATCCCAAGCCGGATTCCGGGCCACCGGAAGCTGGGCCACCGGAAGCCGAGCCACCGGCGACGGCCGGCTCGAAGAGGTCGACCGGCGTCGAGCTCTGGCCCGCAGCCACCGGCACCGTGGGGTCGAATGCCCTCACCATCGCTCCTTCTTCCACCAACCGCCGTACCACTTCGACGGCCGGCGAGTTCCGCAGGTCATCGGTGCCGGCCTTGAACGTGAGCCCCCACGCGGCGACCACCGTACCTTCCAATTTGCCCCCGGCCGCCGCTCGGACCTTGTCCACCACCCGGACGAACTGTTCGTCATTGGTGGCAATCGCTCCCCGGAGGAAGGAGAAGTCATACCCTGCCTGCTCGGCGATATGCACCAGCGCCCTGGTGTCCTTGGGCAGGCAGCTGCCGCCCCAGCCCGGCCCGGGGCGCAGGTACTCGAACCCGATGCGGCGGTCGTAGCCGAGACCCAGGATGACGTCGCGCACGTCGGCGCCCACCGCCTCGCACAGGCCGGCCACGGCGTTGATGAAGCTCAGCTTGGTGGCCAGAAAGGCGTTGGAGGCGTACTTGATGGTCTCGGCGGTGGCGGCGTCGGTGATCAGCAGCGGGGCGTGGGTGCCGGAGAACAGCTCGCCCACCCGGGCCGCCGCCCCCTGGTCGTCGGCGCCCACCACGATGCGCTCGGGGTGCAGGCTGTCCGGGACGGCGGTGCCCTCGCGCAGGAACTCCGGGTTGGAGACCACGGTGACGTCGGGCCGGCCCAGGACCCGCTCCACCACCAGGGTCGAGCCCACCGGGACGGTCGACTTGTTGACGATGATGGTGCCGGGCCGGAGGTGCGGGGCGATCTCCTCGGCCACCGCCTCGACGAAGCTCAGGTCGGCGGAGCCGTCCTCCCCCTGCGGGGTGGGCACGCACAGGAAGACGAACTCGGCGCCCTGCACCGCCTCGGTGGCCCCGACCACGAACCGGAGCCGCCCAGCCGCCTGGCCCTCGCGGACCAGCTCCTCGAGGTGGTCCTCCACGATGGGGACCTGGCCCCGGGCCAGCATGGCCACCTTGGCCGGGTCGGCATCGCCACAGGTGACCTCATGGCCCAGATGGGCCAGCGTCGCCGCCGTGGGCAGGCCCACGTAGCCCACGCCGATGACGGCCACCGTGTGGTGGCGGCCGTGGGGCAGGCCCCGGGCCGCCGTCCCGGAGGTGGCGAACGGGGAGCCGCCGTCCGGGCCGGGCCCCGACTCCGACCCTTCCCGGGGCCCGGTCCCGGCCGAGCCCCCCACTGCCCACATATTCCACGACATCACTCGGCACCTGTCATTTCGGTCGGAAGGGTGCTGTCAGCGGGCACGAACCATCGCCGGCTGCTGGCAACCCTTACCCATCTCGGCTCATTCTTGGCCATTCTGAAGCACCTCTGTGCTCTTGGTGTTGTTTCGATCGATGCGCTTCGGTGTTGCTTTGATCCGGTTCCCCGGCGCCGGTCTGCCCGGAGCCGGCGGTCCCAGCCCACCGGTCCCCGGCTCCCTGGCCCCAGGCCCCGGCTCCTCGGGCCCCCGGCGCCCGGTCAGCCCGCCGTCGCCAGGAACCCGACCAGTCCGGCCAAGGAGTCCCTCCAGAGGGGAAGCAGCGGGAGGCCCGAAAGTCGCAGGGCGGCGTTGTCGAGCCGGGAGTTGGCCGGCCTCGGTGCCGGGCGGGGTGGGTCGAGCTCCGAGGTGGCGATGGGCAGCACCCGCTCCGGGTCGAGGCCGGCGGCGGCCAGGGTGGCCCGGGCGAAGCCGAACCAGGTGGTCTCCCCCTGGTTGGTCACGTGGAAGGTGCCGGGCCGGCGGTCGAGGGCCAGCCGCACCACGGCCCGGGCCAGATCGGCGGTGAAGGTGGGGCAGCCGTGCTGGTCGTCCACGAACCGGAGCGGGCCGTCGGGGCTGGCCGCGGCCAGGCGGAGCACCGTCTTGACCATGTTGGCCCCGTGGGCTCCGCTCACCCACGCCGTGCGGACCACCGCAGCCGACGGGCCGGCCACCGCCCGCGTCTCGTGCTCGCCCCCCAGCTTGCTCAGGCCGTAGACCGAGCGGGGATTGGGCTGGTCCCACTCGACGTAGGGGCGGTCGAGGGTCCCGTCGAAGACGTAGTCGGTCGACAGGTAGACCAGGTGGGCGCCCACACCGACCGCGGCCTCGGCCACGTTGCGGGTGCCGACGGCATTGACGCCGAAGGCGGTGTCGGCGTCGGCCTCGCAGGCGTCGACGGCGGTGTAGGCCCCGGCGTGGATCACGATGTCCGGCCGGAAGGCCCCGAACACCTCGCCGACCACCGTCCGGTCGACCACGTTCATGGTGTCGCTGGTGGTGGACAGGACGTCGATGGCCCCCTTGGCCAAGGTGGGCAGGATGGCCAGGTCTCCTGGTGCCCCGGTTCCGGGGGGACCGTCCTGTGGGCCGCCGTCGGGATCGCCCTGTGCGCCGCCGTCGGGCCCGCCCTGCGCTCCGCCGCCGATGGCTTGGCCGATGCCGCCGTCAGGGACCGAGCCGGCCAGCACATCGGCCAGGTCCCGACCCAACTGGCCCCGGCCTCCCGTGACCAGGACCCGGAGGGGTGCGCTCACGTACCCGGGTCAGCGGGTCCGGACGGCGACCACGACCCTTCGATCGACCGGGGCCCGGTCGCGCAACGGCTCCCACCAACTCCGGTTGTCGGCGTACCAGCCCACCGTCTCGGCCAGGCCCTGCTCGAACGGCACCGTCGGCTCCCAACCCAGCTCCCGGCGGATCTTGGACGAGTCGAGCAGGTAGCGCCGGTCGTGACTCGGCCGGTCCGGGACGATCTCCTTGAGGGACTGGGGCCGTCCGGTGGCTGCCAGCACGGCGTCGGCGATCTCCTCGATGCTGGCCTCGACCCCGCTGCCCACGTTGTAGGTCTCCCCCACCTGGCCGTGCTGGAGCACCAGTTCGATGGCCCGGCAGTGGTCGACGACGTGCAACCACTCCCGGCGGTTCTGGGTGGAGGCGTACAGGGGCAGGGGCTGATCGTCCAGGGCCTTGGCCGTGAAGAGGGGGATGACCTTCTCGGGGAATTGGTACGGGCCGTAGTTGTTGCAGCAGTTGGTGATGGTGGCCTGGAGGCCGAAGGTCTTCTCGTAGGCCCGCACCGCATGGTCGGCCCCGGCCTTGGAGGCGTTGTACGGGGTCTGCGGCCGGTAGGGGGTCTCCTCGGTGAACTTCTCGTCCGAGTCCAGGGGGAGGTCCCCGTAGACCTCGCAGGTCGAGATGTGGTGGAAGCGGGACACCCCGTGCCGGCGGGCCGCCTCGGCCAGGGTCTGGGTGCCCAGCACGTTGGTCCGGAAGAACAGGCCCGGATCCAGGATGGCCAGGCTGTTGTGGGACTCGGCGGCGAAGTTGACCACCACATCGGTCTGGTGCTCGGCCAGGGTCTTGGACACGAACTCGAGGTCCCCGATGTCACCCTGGACGAAGGTGATCCGGTCCTCGACGTCGTCCAGGTTGGGCCGGTTGCCGGCGTAGGTCAGGACGTCGTAGGCCACCACGTCGTCCTCGGGGTGGTGTTGGACCCAGTACCGGACGAAATTCGAGCCGATGAAGCCGGCGGCTCCGGTGACGAGTAGTCGCATCACCGGCGGATGATACTCGGACCAGGTGCAACGACTGTTACGGCGGAGGTCAGCCGATTGCCCGGTCGGCGGTCGGTCGGCGTCGGCGGTCGGCGGTCGGTCGGTCGGCGGTCGGCGGTCGGCGGTCGGCGGTCGGCGGTCGGCGGTCGGCGGTCGGCGGTCGGTCGGCCATACCCGGGTGGTCAGCCGGTGGTGCGTAGGTGGACCACATCGCCGGACACCACCGTGCGGGTGGCGCCGTCCGTCTCGACCACCAGGTGGCCCTGGCCGGTGACGTCGGTGGCCACCCCCTCGAAGCTCCCGTCGGCCAGCTCCACCCGGACCGGGTGGCCCAGGGTGGTGCACCGGGCCCGGAAGTCGGCTGCCTGCCGGGCCCGTCCGGCCTGCTCCGCCAGGTCGGCCACCCGGGGCTCGAGGGCCTCGAGCAGCGCGTCGAGCAGTTCGGAACGGTCCACCGACCGTCCCACCTCCTGCCACAGCGAGGTGGCCGAACCGGCCAGCTCCGGGGCCAGATCGTCGTCCGACCGGGGCCAGTCCACGTTGAGGCCGATCCCCACCACGACGGGGGCGGCCGACGGACCGGTGCCGGAGGCCCCGGTGGGGCCCGGCGTCCCTCCCGGGGCGGACAGGTCGGCTTCGGCCAGGACCCCGGCCAGTTTGCGGCCGTCCGCAGCCAGGAGGTCGTTGGGCCACTTGATCCCCACCCCCAGCCCGCAGGTGGCCTCGACACCGTCGGCGGCGGCCAGCGCCACCACCGCGCTGGCCAGGTGCCGGTGGTCGGCCGGGAGGTCGGGGCGCAGCAGTACCGAGACCAGCAGGTTGGATCCGGCCGGGGCCTGCCACTGGCGGCCCAGCCTCCCCCGGCCGGCGGACTGGTACTCGGCCACCGCCACCACCCCCTCGGGGGCCCCCAGGCGGGCCTCGGCCAGTAGGTAGCGGTTGGTCGAGTCGATGGAGTCGAACCGCCGGATGTCGGTGAACCGGGTGCCCGACATGGCACATACCCTACGGGCCGTGACAGTGTTGTAGGACCCCGAGGCGCCTGGTCGCGCCTCATGTCGTCCGAAGTCGTCAGAATGTCGGGCCAAAGCCGGGAGCGTGTCACCCGACGGCCGTCCGAAGTCGTCAGAATGTCGTCAGGTCGTCCGTATGTCGTCCGATTGGAAAGGCGCAGCGTGCTGAAGAAGGTTCTCATCGCCAACCGGGGAGAGATCGCCGTCAGGGTCATCCGGACCTGTTCGCGAGATGGGGGTGGCCACGGTGGCCGTCTACTCCGACCTCGACCGGGACGCGCTCCACGTACGACTGGCCGACGAGGCCTACGCCCTCGGGGGCCAGACCGCCGCCGAGAGCTACCTGAACACCGACGCCATCCTCCACGCCATCGAGGAGAGCGGGGCCGACGCCGTCCACCCCGGTTACGGCTTCTTCTCCGAGAACACCGACTTCGCCCGGGCCATCACCAGCCGGGGGGTGACCTTCATCGGGCCACCGCCCGAGGCCATCGAGGTCATGGGGGACAAGATCAGCTCGCGCCACGCCGCCGAGCGGGCCGGGGTGTCCGGGGTGCCGGGCCGGTCCGAGGTCCTCAAGTCGCCCGAGGAGGTCATCTCCTTCGGCAACGAGTTCGGCTGGCCGGTGGCCATCAAGGCCGCCTACGGCGGTGGCGGCCGGGGCATGAAGGTGGTGGCGGGGCCGGACGAGGCCGCCGAGGCCCTGGAGTCGGCCATGCGCGAGTCCCTCTCGTACTTCGGTCGGGACGAGTGCTACGTGGAGCGCTACCTGGCCTGGCCCCGCCACGTGGAGATGCAGATCATCGCCGACACCCACGGCCACACCCTGTGGCTGGGCGAGCGGGACTGCTCGGCCCAGCGCCGCCACCAGAAGCTGGTGGAGGAGAGCCCGGCCCCCAACTTCCCCGACTCGGTCCGCAAGGCCATGGGCGAGGCCTCGGTGAGGGTGGCCGAGGCGTGCGGCTACCTCAACGCCGGCACCGTCGAATTCCTCTACCAGGACGGCGAGTTCTTCTTTCTGGAGATGAACACCCGCCTCCAGGTGGAGCATCCGGTCACCGAGCTGGTCACCGGCCTCGACCTGGTGGAGTGGCAGCTGCGGGTGGCCTCGGGCGAGCCCCTGGGCTTCACCCAGGCCGACGTGAAGCGGGACGGCCACGCCATCGAGGTCCGCATCAACGCCGAGGACCCGGCCGGCGGGGCCTTCATCCCCTCGCCCGGCACCATCACCCGCCTGGTCCCGCCCGGCGGCCCCGGCGTCCGGCTCGACGCCGGCTACGAATCGGGCGACACGGTCAGCCAGTACTACGACAACCTGGTGGCCAAGCTCATCGTGTGGGGCCACGACCGGGAGGCCGCCCGGCGGCGGATGCTCCGGGCCATCGACGAGACGGTGGTGGAGGGGGTGGCCACGACTCTTGGGGCCGATGTGGCCATCCTCGACCATCCGGACTTCATCGCCGGTGAGCACTCCACCAACTGGGTGGAGCAGACCCTGGACCTGAGTGGCATCTCCGCCAGTGGGTCGGCTCCGCCGGCACCTCCTGCGGCGGACGGGGAAGCCCCACTGCCCCGGGTGCTGCGGGACGTGACCGCCGAAGTGGACGGGCGGCGCTACCAGGTGAAGCTGTGGGTCCCCGACCTCGGGGACGCCGTGGTCGTCAGTGGCGGCGCCGCTGGCGGGGCCGGCTCGGGTCGGGCGGCGGCTCCCGGTCGCCCCAAGGCCGCCGCCGGGGGGGCCGCGGGGTCAGGCACGGTGGCCGTCCCCATGCAGGGAACCATCGTCAAGGTGCTGGTAGCCGTGGGTGACGCCGTCGAGGTGGGCCAGACGGTGTGCGTCCTGGAGGCCATGAAGATGGAGAACAACGTCAACGCCGAGAAGGCCGGCACGGTCAAAGAGGTCCGGGTGGCCGCCGGCGAGTCGGTCGGTCCCGGCGACGTCATCGCCGTCATCGAGTAGCGGGGCTCGACACTGGTGCCATCACCTTCTGAGCGGTCGTCGGGGTCCGGCGGGTCCGGGTCCGGGTCGTCCGGGGGTCGGGTCCGGGTCCGGGTCGTCCGGCGGGTCCGGGTCTACTGGGCTGAAGGACGCCGCCCGCCAGACCATCGACGACGGGCTGGCCGAATTGGTGGCACTGAGCCACGCCATCCACGACCATCCCGAGACCTCCTTCGAGGAGGACCAGGCCTGTGCCTGGACATCGGAGGCCCTGTCAGCGGCGGGCTTCGACCTGACCTCCGAGGTGGCGGGCATGCCCACCGCCTTCAGCGCCGAGTACGGCTCGGGCCCGCTGGTGGTGGCGGTTTGTGCGGAATATGACGCCCTGCCCGGAGTGGGCCATGCCTGCGGCCACAACATCATTGCCGCCTCGGCCGTGGGTGCAGGGTTGGGGCTGGCGTCGCTGGCCGACCAGTTGGACATCACCGTCCGGGTCCTGGGCACACCCGCAGAGGAGGGCGGCGGCGGCAAGATCACCATGCTGGACGCCGGGGTGTTCGACGACGTGCACGCCGCCATGATGATCCACCCCTGGCCGCAGGACCGGCTGGTCGGCACCTGCCTGGCCGTGTCCCACTTCGACGTGACCTTCACCGGCAAGAGCGCCCACGCCTCGGCCGCTCCGTGGGAGGGCATCAACGCCGGTGATGCCATGGCCCTGTCCCAGGTGGCCCTGGGCCTGTTGCGCCAGCAGTTCCGTCCCGGCGACCAGGTGCACGGCATCGTGACCGACGGAGGCGAGGCCGCCAACATCATCCCGTCCTCGGTGCGGGGGCGGTTCATGTGCCGCTCGACCACCCTGGCCGGCCTGGAACTGCTCGAGCCCAGAGTGATGGCGTGCTTCGAGGCGGGGGCGCTGGCGACGGGAGCCGGCTTCTCGGTGCAGTCGCTGGCCCCGGTGTACTCCCACATGGAGAGCGACCTGGGGCTCTTGGCCGAGTACCGGGTGAACGCCGAGGCCCTGGGCCGGACCTTCGAACTGGACGACGCCGACGCCCCCCGCCCCACCTTCTCCACCGACATGGCCAACGTCTCGCTGGAGGTTCCGACCATTCACCCCCTGGTGGGCATCGATGCCGCCGGCTCGGTAAATCACCAGCCCGAGTTCGCCGCCGCCTGCATCACACCGTCGGCCGACGCCGCCGTGCGTGACGGTGCGGTGTCGATGGCCTGGACCGTGATCGATGCCGCCCAGCCCGGGGCTCTGCGGGAACGGTTGGTGGCCGCCCTTTCGGATCGCCGGGCCAATCGGCTGGCGGACCGGGTGGCCGATCGCTCGCCCGACGGGCTGGCGGATCAGTTGGCGGACCGCTCGCCGGGTCGTTCGCCGGGTCGTTCGCCGGCCGGTCCCACCGACTGAGGCCGGAGTTGGCCGCCAAGGGGCGCGGCCTGGCGCCGCGCTATCCCATCCGGACCGACCGGCTGTCGATCCGGCCGTGGCGACCCGACGAAGCCGGCCGCTACCACGAGGTGCGGGGCACCGCTGAGATCACCCGGTACCTGTACGACCCGCCCCTGACCCGCCGGCAGGCCACGGCCAAACTGCGGGGGCTCCGCACCGAGATCAGGCGCCCGGGCGAGTGGATCAACCTGGCGGTGGAGGTGACCGACACGGGCACCGTGGTCGGCGATGTCGGACTGGGCTGGACCAGCCAGGTCCACCGGCAGGCCGAGATCGGCTACTCGTTCCACCTCGACCACCGGGGCCAGGGCTACGCCACCGAAGCCGCCGCCGCCCTGGTCGGGTTGGCCTTCACCGATCTCGGGGTCCATCGGGTGGCCGGTCGCCTGGACGCCCGCAACACCGCTTCGGCCCGGCTGCTCGAGCGGCTGGGCATGCGGCGGGAGGGCCACCTGGTGCAGAACGAGTTGATCAAAGGGGAGTGGACCGACGAGATGATCTACGCCGTGCTGGCTTCGGAGTGGGCGGCTCGCTGATCGAACTATGGCTCGCTGACCGAACTATTCAGCCCGGTCAGCCGCCCGGGTGGAACTCTCCGAAGACGCCGCGCAGCACGTCCGACACCTCACCCAGGGTGGCCATCCGGGAGAGAGCCACCTTCATCGGCACCAGCAGGTTCTGGGTCCCCCGGGCCGCGGCCTCCACGTCAGCCAATGCCGCGTCGACCCCGCTCTGGTCGCGCTCGGCCCGCACCCGCTTGACCCGGGCCACCTGGGACCGTTGGAGCTCGGGGTCGATGGGGAAGACCTCGGTGGGCTCCAGCTCCTCGTCCACGAACTTGTTGACCCCGATGATGACCTTCTGGCCCGAGTCGATGTCCTTGGCGTAGGCGTAGGCCGCCTGCTCGATCTCGCTCTGCATGTACTGGGCCTCGATGGCGTCCACTGCGCCGCCCATGGCGTCGATGCGCTCCAGGTACTCCCAGGCAGCCGCCTCCACCTCATCGGTCAGCGACTCCACGAACCACGATCCGGCCAAAGGGTCGACGGTGTCGGCCATGCCCGATTCGTAGCCCACGATCTGCTGGGTGCGGAGGGCCACCTTGGCCGCCCGCTGGGTGGGCAGGCCCAGAGCCTCGTCGAAGCCGTTGGTGTGCAGGCTCTGGGTCCCGCCCAGGGCCGCAGCCATGGCCTGCAGGGTGACCCGGACGATGTTGTTCTCGGGCTGCTGGGCGGTGAGGGTCGATCCTCCGGTCTGGGTGTGGAATCGCAACAGAGTGGACTTCTTGTCCTTGGCCCCGAAGCGCTCGGTCATGATCTTGGCCCACATGCGCCGGGCGGCCCGGTACTTGGCCACTTCCTCGAACAGGTTGTTGTGGGCGTTCCAGAAGAAGCTCAGCCGGGGGGCGAAGGCGTCGACCTCCAGCCCGGCCGCCAGCGCCGCGTCCACATAGGCGATGCCGTTGGCGATGGTGAAGGCGATCTCCTGCACCGCCGTCGAGCCCGCCTCCCGGATGTGATAGCCGGAGATGGAGATGGTGTTCCAGGCGGGGAGGTGCTCAGCGCAGTACGAGAAGGTGTCAGTGACCAGTCGCATCGACGGGCGGGGCGGGTAGATATACGTGCCCCGGGCCACGTACTCCTTCAGGATGTCGTTCTGGATGGTGCCACCCAGCAGGACCGGGTCCACCCCGTTCTCCTCGGCCACCAGTTGGTAGAAGAGGAGCAGGATGGCCGCGGTGGCGTTGATGGTCATCGAGGTGGTGACCTGGTCCAGCGGTAGCCCGGCCAACAACAGGCGCATGTCGGCCATGGAGTCGATGGCCACCCCGACCTTGCCCACTTCCCCCTCGGAACGGGGATGGTCGGAGTCGTACCCCATCTGGGTCGGGAGGTCGAAGGCACAGGACAACCCGGTCTGGCCCGCCCCCAACAGGAATTTGAACCGCTCGTTGGTGGACTCAGCGGTGCCGAACCCGGCGTACTGGCGCATGGTCCAGAGGCGGCCGCGGTACATGTCGGGGCGAATGCCCCGGGTGTACGGGTACTGGCCCGGCGCCCCCAGCTGCTGCTCTGGATCCCACCCTTCGAGGTCGGCCGGTCCGTAGACCGGTCGGATCTCAATGCCCGAGTCGGTGAACCGCTGGTCTTCGGGCCTGGGCGTCGCACTGTCCGATGGCATGGCGACAGGTTACGGCGTAGCCAGCAACCACAGCGAAAAGGAGCTCGGACTGATACGAGCAGCCGGATCAGTCCGGCGGTGCCTCGGATGCCAATGGCTCGGTCAGTTCAGCCGGCTCGGTCAGTTCAGCCGGCTCTGGTCAGTTCAGCCGGCTCGGTCAGTTCAGCCGGCTCGGTCGTGCGCTGCAGCCGGCTCAGCCCACCGCTGCCTCCCTCAGCCGACCGGTGCCTCCACCGCATGGGGCATGCACAGGTCGTCGTATTCGGCGATGACGATCGGCGCGGCGTTCTCGCCACAGGCGGGGCACTCCGGGTCACGATGCACCTTGAAGGTCCGGAAGCTCTGCTCGAGGGCGTCGTAGGCCAACAGCCGACCCTCCAACGTCTCTCCGATCCCCAGCAGGATCTTGATGGCCTCGACGGCCTGGATGGACCCGACGATGCCGGGCAGCACACCCAGGACACCAGCCTCGGAACAGCTCGGAGCCAGCTCGGCCGGCGGCGGCTCGGGGATCATGCACCGGTAGCAGGGACCCTGATAGGGGTGGAAGACGGTGGCCTGGCCTTCGAACCGGAAGATCGAGCCATGCACCACCGGGATCCGCTTGAGCAACGAGGCATCGTTGACCAGGTACCGGGTCGGGAAGTTGTCGGTCCCGTCGACGATCACGTCGTAGCCGTCGATGATGTCCAAGATGTTGTCGGCCCCGAGGCGGACGTCGTAGGTCACCACGTTCACGTCCGGGTTGATCAGGGTGAGGGTCTTCTTGGCCGAGTCGACCTTGCGCTCACCGATCCGGTCGGTGTTGTGGAGGATCTGGCGCTGGAGGTTGGAGGCATCGACCACATCCATGTCGATGATCCCGATGGTGCCCACCCCTGCGGCCGCCAGGTAGAGAGCGGCGGGGGAACCAAGCCCGCCGGCTCCGAGCAGCAGGACCTTGGAGTCGAGCAGCTTGATCTGTCCGGTCTCGCCTACCTCAGGGAGCAGCAGGTGCCGCTGGTAGCGGTTGCGCTGGTCAGGGGTCAAAGCCCGAGGAGCCGACCAGTCCCGGCCCTCGTCCTTCCAGCGGTTGAACCCGCCGATCACCGAGGCCACATCGGTGTAGCCCAGCTCCTGCATGGTCTGGGCGGCGAAGGCCGAACGGGTTCCGCCCGCGCAGTACACCACCACGTGGCTGGACTTATCGGGGATCCGACCCTCGACCGAGGTCTCCAGGGTCCCCCGGGGGATGTGCAGGGCCCCAGGCAGGGCGCCCTGCTCATACTCATCCGGCTCGCGCACGTCGAGCACCACGGCTCCTCCGCCGGCAATCTCCTGCTCGGCCTCCGCCGGCTCGACCTCACGCACGGCCGCCTTGGCTTGGGCCAACATTTCTCTGAAGGTAGGCACAGCGATCCCATTCCTTACTTCGGCGCCGCCACCGGCGCATCCGGCCGACGCAATATCCAACAGTTCTTCAAACGCTACCAGTTGGGTCAACATTCCCACCGGGGCCCGGCGGCGTCCACTCGGTGACTGGCTCCGGCCCGTTCTCGGCCCGTTCTTGGCCGGATCTGGGCGCTTTCCCTAGGCCCAGGCGGGACAATGCCGGGCCGCCCGGGGTGGGCCTGACCGGACCGGGGCCAGATAGGCCAGGCGGGCCAGGCGGGCCAGGCGGGCCAGAACGAAGGCAAGCCAGTCCAGACGGGGGCACGCCAGGCCAGACGGGGGCACGCCAGGCCAGACGGGGGCACGCCAGGCCAGACGGGGGCACGCCAGGCCAGGCGGGCCCTGGCGACCAGTAGCGTTCCCGGCGTGGAGCCGTCATGGAGCTGTCGTGGAACTGACTGAAGCAGTGCGGCGAAGGCGGATGACCAGGAACTTCAGCGGTCGACCCCTTGAACCAGGAGTCGTCGACGAGCTGGTGGGGGCAGCGCTGCGGGCCCCCTCGGCGGGAAACACCCAGGGTCGGGATTTCGTGGTCCTCGAGGGCGACCAGACCTCCCTCTACTGGGATGCCACCACCGACGAGGCCTGGCGATCGAGCTCCCGCCGTTTCGCCGGACTGTCGCGTGCCCCGGTGGTGGTGCTTCCCTTCGCTGACCCCGAGGCCTATGACCTCCGCTATCGCGAGCGGGACAAGGTGCGCTCCGACGGCCAGGACATCGAGTGGGTGGTCCCCTTCTGGTTCGTCGATGCGGCCTTTTCGACCATGACCCTCCTCTTGGGGGCCACCGATGCCGGTATCGGGGCGGCCTTCCTCGGAAACTTCCGTGGTGAGGAGGCCCTGCGGATCTCCCTCGGGGTGCCGGAGCGGTACCGGTGGATCGGAGCGGTGTTACTCGGGGAGGCTGCTGAACCTGATCCACCCTCGACGTCGGTCGCACGGCCTGCCAGAAGTATCGCCGACAGCCTTCATCGGGGCGGCTGGTAGTCGGGGGCGATCACTTCGAGATGGTGAAGGTGGCCTTGGCGGTGTTCTGGGATCCGTGCTTCGTCGGTTCGTGGGCCTGGCCCGATATCTTGAGGTCCCCGATGGTCCCGTTGAACAGCATGGGGGTCGAGGAGTTGATTGCCTCGGGGTTGGTTAGGTCAGAGGCCGGCGCCGTGAGATTGCCTTGCACTTTTTCGTTCCCATAGGTACCTGCCACGCTGATCTTGGGAAAGGTGCTCTCGGTCTCGCCGAGTGAGAACCCGTGCGGGTATTCGACGAAGACTCCGAAAGCGAAGGCTTTCCCGTCGAACGTCCCCTTGATCTCGAAGAGATGGATCTTGAGCGGCTTTTTGGCGGCAGCACTCTGGACAAGACCTGCGATGCCCGAAAGATCAGTCGTGGTGACCCCGGACACTGAAACTCCGTTGATGGTGCCCCCGAATGGCTGAGGTGGCGAAGAATCGCTTCCTGTTGCTGCCGCCGATGTCCAGGTGATCGTGGCACTCCCGGCGCCCGGAGAGAAGGGGCCGGAACTGCTGCTCGTGGCGAGAACGATCACGACGACCACCGCCGCCGCTACGAGCAGCGCAGCTCCAATACCTACATACAACCGGCGAGAACGACCGCCTCCGTTGCTGTCAGGCCCAGCGGCGGCAGGTGCACTGAAGGCGATCATGTCGGAAGCAGGCGCTTCTAGACCTGGCACGCCTGCTTGTGGCACTGAGCGGTGGCACTGGTGGCACTGCTACTGGTGGCACTGCGACTGGATCGGAGTCCGGCTCTTCGGGGTTCACTGGATTCTCCGATGTCTCGACTGCGGAGGATCAGCGTAACCCGGACGTGAACGAAATCAGCGTTTTGACGGGGCGCCGGAACAATCGGGTTGGCGCCGACAAGGTCAGATCGAGGCTCAGGTGATCAGGTCGTTGGTCGGGCGGCGATCAGCATGTGAGTCGTGAGGCTCATAGCCGCACATCATTCGATCTCACGATCCAGTCCGTGCAATCGGTTCCACTCTTCTCTGGCTGCGGGGGTGTCGAGTCCCAGCCCGGGTTCCTGTCCGAAGGGAGGTGGCAGCTCGAAGCGCCAGATGGGCGAGCCGTTGCGATCAAAGCCGCTTCGGGAGAGGACCCAGTCCTCGTAGGTCTTCTTTTGATGATGGTGGTGACACAACAGGGCGAGATTGTCGAGTTCTGTTGGACCTCCAAGAGCCCAGGGAACCACGTGGTCGATCTCGAGTCCGGTGGAGACTGAGCACCCCGGGACGACGCAGGTGGTGTCCCGGTAGACCAGCGCCGTTCGCAGGCGTCGGTTGATGGTGCGATTGAAGTGGGAGATGGCCTCGATCCGACCGGCCCGGTGGAACACCAGGCGAAGGTAGGAGTCGTTGGAAAGAACCTGGGCCAGGGCCACCGGGATGGGGCCCTGATTGTCGATCTCGCAGAGTTCGTCTTCTTCGGCGAACCCCCGGTGGAGAGCGTCCAAGTCCACCCGGATCATCACGGTGCAACTGGCCGGACCATCGATGATCGACAGCGAGTCCTCCGAGGGTCCATCTCGACTCTCCGGGCCGTGCCGAGCGCCAAGCTCGCCCTCGCCGACGGAACCGGCATCGGGGATACCTCTGTCGGCCTTGCCGTCCTGGTCGACGTCGGCGTCACGGTCGAGGTCGGCGTCATAACCAGAGTCGGCGTCGTAGCCGGGGTCAATGTCGGTGTCGTGCTCGATAGCTGTTGCTTCCCCGGCATCGAGATCCGGATCGGTGGACCCGAGCCGGACGCCCGGAGGGGCTCCCCGCTTTCGGACCAGAGGCACCCCGGTGTCGGGTGATGCCTCGTGACCAAAGCGAAGAAGGCATCGGCCCGCACGGCGGCCTCGGGTTCGGCGCTGCGCCCGTCCTCTGTCCTCCGTAGCTCGGACTGTCGAGGTTCGGGCTGTGGAGATTCTGCTCGCCGGGACTTCCGGAGACGAGTCGCCGTCTCAGCCAGGGACGCCAGGATCCTCGCTCCTCGCTCGGCGGTATCCCGTCCCCGGTAGCAGAAGGCCCCCTCCTCATCAGTCCACGACGAGAAGTGTCGGGCGGCCCGGATCTTCCGGGCGGTGGCCATGGGATCAGCACCAGCCGCCGTGGCCCGGGAGCGTCGGCAGCGCTGGCGGATGACCCCCAACGAGTCGTCGGTGGCCCCGGCCAGCAGCTCCGACTCCCGTTCGGGAGAGAGGATCCCCGCCCCGGTCAGCTCGGTGACTTTGGGGGCGGAAAGCTCCCCAGCCCTCAAGGCGGCCTCGGTTCCGGGCAGCTGTCCGAGGCGCTCTCCGTTAACCAGCGTGTTCCGGGCCGCACCGGTCGAGATGCCCTCCAGAAGGCCCAGCATTTCGGCGGCGTTGCGGTGCCCTCCATCCCGCCAGATCCCCGAGGCGTCGATCCGCGGTGCCAATATCGTCTTGCCCGCAGTGACCAGCCGCTCAATCCCAACCAAGGATTCGTAGAACACGGTGGCGCCTGGCCCGTCCAGACAGTTGGGGTCGAGCTCGGCCACGAGCGTAGACAGCAACGCGTTCGCCGCATCCAGCCGCTCGCACAGACCGGCATCAGGCGACAGGGTCAGGCCGCACCAACCATCAGACGATCGGGTGCCGGCATTGTCGGTGCCGGCATTATCGGTGCCGGCATTGTCGGTGCCGGCATTATCGGTGCCGGCGTTGTCGGTGCCGGCGCTGTTGGTCTTCGGGGAACCCGACTTCTTGTCGTTGGCCGTGGCCACTGAGGACATGACCACATACTCGCAGGAGGGTGTATCAGTGGTCCGGGACAAGGGTGCTTTCCGGGAACGCAAGGGTGCTTCCCGGAACCAAGGGTGCTTCCCGGAACCAAGGGTGCTTCCCGGAACAGAGCCGTAGGCCGGCGGAATCAGATGCCCGAACGGACCGGATCCCCGCCTGAGTGAGCGTCGGGTCATCAACGGACAGCGGTCCCGGGCAGGTCGGCTGCAAGGTGTGGGACAGGTGGGGAAGCGACGCTGCCAAGACCGATCCTGCGTCGGAGGTCCGCACAAGACCTCGACGTCCCCGTCCTGTCCCTCTTGGAGGTCACGTGCCCATTCCCTCTGTCGTCCCGCAGATTCCCGCTGTCGTCCCGCAGACCGCCGCTTCCCCCACCGTCGTTGCGCCCGCCGGCAGCCCGGCGGCTGTTGTTGCCCCGACCATCGTTTCGTCCACTGTCGTCCCAGGGGCCGTCGTCCCCGTCAGAACCCAGCGGGTCGGTCGGCCCAGGCCGGCGCCACTGCCGGTGCTCGGTTCTCCCGGATCCCCCGGCCAGCTGCGAATCGTCCCGTGGGTGGACCCGGTGGCTGACCCCCACGGTGTGCACCCGTGCTCGCGCTACGTGGAGCTGTACTGGCTTGGGGTGATCGGCCCGTCGACCACGTGGCTCCTCCGCCGGCTCTCCTATGGGCTGGAGGTGAACCCGGACGGCTTCGATCTCGACCTCAACGAAACGGCCCGTTCACTGGGACTCGGGGACCGCATGGGCAAGAACTCCCCCTTCCGGCGGGCCCTCCAACGGTTGGCCACCTTCGAACTGGCCCGCTCCCACGGCCCGACCGGGATGGCCGTACGCACCCACATCCCACCGCTGCCATTGCGGCACCTGAGTCGGCTTCCTGAATCACTCCAGATCAGCCACCGACGGTGGATGGTCGAACAACGGTTGCCCGAGCCCGAGCAGATGCGGCGCCGGGCCCAGCGCCTCGCCGCAGGCCTGGCCGCTGCCGGGCGGGACCGGGTCGAGATCGAGCGCCAGTTGGCCGCATGGCAGTTCCATCCGTCCGTGTGCTTCCACGCCGCCGAGACCGCGGTCCGGCGCAACGGTCCCTGAGGGCCCGGACCGACCTGGCTCTGGTTGTTGGCTCGGACCGGACCGGTTCCGCCGGAGTGGGCCCCGGCGTCGGCCTCGGACCGGTTCCGCCGGAGTCGGCCCCGGGTGGGACCGGGTTCAGCCGGGGTCGGCCTCGTGGCCGGCCGGCGTCAGACCCCAGTAGGCGCCGGACGGCTCGATCTCGCCCTTGACCACCTTGTCGATCATGGTGCAGATAGGGAGGTCGAGTTGGTGGCGGTCGGCCAGCTCCAGGGCCACCGTGGCCGTGCGCACCCCTTCGGCCACCATGTGCATGTCGGCCAGGATGTCGTCGAGCTGGCGGCCCCTGCCCAGCTGTTCGCCCACGGCCCGGTTCCGGCTGTGCTGGCTCATGCAGGTGGCGATGAGGTCGCCCATGCCGGCCAGCCCGGCGAAGGTGGCCGGCTGGGCCCCCATGGCCACCCCGAACCGGGTCAGCTCGGCCAGGCCCCGGGACATGACCGCGGCCCGGGTGTTGTCGCCCACGCCGAGCCCTTCCCCGATGCCGGCGGCGATGGCGATGACGTTCTTGAGCGCCCCGCCGATCTCACAACCGACGACGTCGTCGTTGAGGTACACCCGGAACACCCCTCGGGTGACCACCTTCTGGATGGCCCGGGCCACTTCGAGGTCCTCGGTGGCCACCACCGCCGCCGCGGCCATGCCCGACATGATCTCGTGCGCGATGTTGGGCCCGGTGAGGGCGGCCACCGGGTGCCCGGGGGCCACGTCCTTGATGACTTCGGTCATCCGGAGGTGGGACCCCTTCTCGAGACCCTTGGACAGGCTGACCACCGGGATCCACGGACGCATGCAGGTGGCGGCGTCGGTGAGCACGGCCCGGAAGCCCGAGGTGGGAACCCCCACGATCAACAGGTCGGCGTCGCACACCGCCTCCTCCAGATCGGAGGTCGCCGTGAGCTCGCGGGCCAGCAGGAACTCGGGCAGGTAGGCCGTATTGGCGTGCTCGATGTTCACCGCCTTGGCCACATCGGGATCCCGGGCCCACAGCACGGTGTTGTGGCGGGGTGCCACCAGCGAGGCCACCGTGGTCCCCCACGAGCCGGCGCCGAGGACGGCGATCTTCATGCCGCCGATCCCTTCACCCGGTCACCGATTTCGTCACGCCACCACCGAACCCTTCACGCCACTGCCGATCCATCCACTTCATCGACGCACTACCGACTCCTCCATGCCCGTTCACACCACAACCGACACTCACCCGGCTCCCGAGACCCCCGAGACCCCCGAGACCCCGAGTCCCCCGAGCCTCCCGAGGCCCCCGAGGCCCCCGAGGACCGCAAGGCCGCCAACGCCCGACCGAACTCCTCGGAGGTGACCAACGACACCAGGGCCCGGACCCCGAACCCGGTGCCACCCTTGCTCAGATAGCGACTGTTGTCGTCGGAGCGGGCCGGCCCGGCGATGTCCAGATGGGCCCAGGGGACGTCACTGACGAACTCGCGCAACAGCATGGCCGCGGCGATGCTCCCGGCTTGGCCAGGACGCCCCACGTTGCGCATGTCGGCGACCTCGGAGTCGATGTGGCTGCGGTAGTCGTCGGGCATCGGCAGGGGCCACAGTTGCTCGCCGGCCCGCTCACCCGCCGCCCGCACCGCGGCGATCAGGTCCTCGTCGTTGCCCAGCAGGCCGGCGATCTCCTTGCCCAGGGCCACCACGGCGGCCCCGGTCAGGGTGGCCAGGTCCACCACGGCGTCGGGCCCGGACTCCACGGCCAGGGTCAGGCCGTCGGCCAGCACCAGGCGGCCTTCGGCATCGGTGTTGAGCACCTCGATGGTCTTGCCGTTGCGGGTGGTCAGGACGTCACCGGGCTTGATGGCCGAGCCGCCGGGCATGTTCTCGGTGAGGGGGGCGATGGCGGTGATCCTGATCCGCGCCCCGAGAGCGGCGGCGGCATCCACCGCCGACATGACTGCGGCGGCACCGCCCATGTCGGTCTTCATGGTCTCCATGCCCGAAGCGGTCTTGAGCGACAGACCGCCGGAGTCGAAGGTGATCCCCTTGCCGACCAGAGCCAGGTGGGGTACCCGGCCGTCGACCTCGATGGGGTCGGCCGGGTGGTACTCGACCCGGACCAGCCGGGGCGGCTGGCTCGACCCCCGGGCCACCCCGAGCAGAGCGCCCAGACGCTCGGAGACGATCCGGTCCTCGTCCCACACCTCGACGGTGACTTCGGGCACCTCGGCGAAGCGGCGGACGAAGGTCTCGGCGAACTTCTCCGGGGTCAGCGAGCTGGGTGGCTCGTTGACCAGGTCGCGGGCCAGGGCCACCGACTCGGCGATCCTGCTCCCCCGGGCCACCCCGGCGGCCAGGAGGGCCTGATCCTGCGAGGGTCCACCCGCCACCGACAGGGCACCGAGCTGGTCCCGGGGATCCCCGGAGCGGAAGTCGTCGTAGCGGTAGGACGCCAGGGCCGCCCCTTCGGCCAGGGCGGCGGCGGCGTCATCGAGGCCCACGTCGATGGGATCGGGCACCAGGAAGGCCGCCTTGGCCGCCGACCCCACGGACCGGACGAAAGCCGCCGAGGCCCGGCGCAGGGACTCGAGGCCCCGGTCGCCGGCCAGCATGTCCGTGCTCCCCACCCCGACCAGGGTGACCTCGGCCCCGGTGGGACCGCCGGCTCCGCCCCCTGAGGCAGGCACCGCTGCCGAGCCCGTTGTCAGACCCGCCGGACCGGTAGGCCAGGGTCTGGCCCACCTTGCCGGTGAAGCCGTGGCGGGTGCACCAGGCCTGATCGAGCTCGGTGGGGCCCGGGGGGCCGGACAGCGGTCGGGGGCCGTTCTCTCCGGATGCCACCGGGACCCCGAGCGCCTCCAGCTCCGGCCCCAGGGCGGCCGCGGCCACTGCCTCGATGTTCACGACGGGTTTCCTCTCACGGGTTGCACGGTGTGGACGGGCCTTACTGTTCGCCACCTCATCCTGTTCGCCACCTCATCCGTCGGCCCCGCTCTCGCTGTCGGTCGGGCCGTCCTTCGGTGGGCGGGTCCGGCGAGGGGTGCCTTGGGACAGCAGATGGTGGTCGCCCTCGGTCCAGCGGGCCATGGCCCACAACAGGTCGGACAGCCGGTTGAGGTACCGGCCCACCTGGGAGTCGGGGATCGGATCGGACACCAGCAACCGCTCGGCCCGGCGGACCACGGTCCGGGCCTGGTCCAGGGCCGCCGAGGCCCGGTTGACCCCGGGGATCACGAAATCGGCGGGCATGTCGAACCGCTCGATGAGCTGGTCGATCTGCTCCTCCAGGAACGAGACCATCTCCTCGGTGACCAGGGTCTGGCCCGCCACCAGGTTGGATCGCCGGGTGGGATTGGTGGCCACTTCGGCCATCAACACGTAGAGGTCCCGCTCCAACCTGGTCAACAGCAGGTCCAGCTCGGAGCCCCGCTCGGCTTCGGCCCGGGCCATCCCCATGACCGCCTGGGCCTCGTCCACGGTCCCGTTGATGCTGATGACGGCCGAGTCCTTGGGCACCCGGCCGCCGTAGAGGAGACCGGTGGTCCCGTCGTCACCCGTCTTCGTATAGATCCTCAGCACTGCTCGATCCTCACCAGCTCCGTGGTCACCGGGACGATGCTAAACGACATCCGTCGAAGCCCTCCGGCGACTCCCGGGGACTCCCCGGCCGAGGCCCAGCCTGACTCTCCCGGATGCTCCCTCCACGCCGTCTCCCCGTCGGCTCCGGCAGGTCCGACGGACCGCCCGGAGGGGACCCGGCCCAGAGCAGGACCGGTCCCCGATAGCCTTAATTCGTTATGGGCGTCCGCAACCTCTCATCCTCCAGCTACCTCCAGGCGGTCTCCGAGCGGGTGGTGGTGTTCGACGGTGCCATGGGCACCAACCTGCAGCTGGCTGAGCTGACCGCCGAGGACTTCGGTGGCCCCGACCTCGAGGGCTGCAACGAGCTGTTGGTGGTGACCCGGCCCGACGCCGTCGACCGGGTCCACCGCTCGTTCTTCGAGGTCGGGTGCGACGTGGTCGAGACCGACACCTTCGGGGCCTTCGCCCCGGTGCTGGCGGAGTACGGCCAGGCCGACCGGGTCCACGAGCTCAACCTGGCCGCCGCCACCCTGGCCCGGGGGGCGGCCGACGACTTCTCCACTCCCGACCGGCCCCGGTGGGTGGCCGGGAGCATCGGACCGGGCACCAAGTTCCCCACGCTCGGACAGATCCGCTACGCCGACCTCCGCGACGCCTATCAGGAGCAGGCCGCCGCTCTCCTCGAGGGGGGCGTGGACCTCATCATCGTCGAGACGGTCTTCGACCTCCTGCAGGCCAAGGCGGCCATCAACGGGGCGCGGCGGGCCATGAAGGCGGCCGACGTCTTCCTACCCATCCAGACCCAGGTGACCATCGAGCTGACCGGCACCATGCTGCCCGGCACCGAGATCGGGGCGGCCCTGTGTGCCCTCGAGGCCATGGACATCGATCTGATCGGTCTCAACTGTGCCACCGGCCCCGCCGAGATGTTCGAGCCCCTCCGCCACCTGACCGGCCACGCCTCCGTGCCCATCAGCTGCCTGCCCAACGCCGGCCTGCCCTCGGTGGTCGACGGGGCCATGCACTACGACCTGACCCCCGAGCAGTTGGCCGAGTTCCACCGCCAGTTCGTGAGCGAGCTGGGCGTCACGGTGATCGGCGGCTGCTGTGGCACCACCCCGGCCCACCTGGCCGCGGTGGTGGAAGCCTGCGCCGATCTCACCCCCAAGCCCCGCCACCCGGTGCCCGACTACGGGGCCGCCTCGATCTACACCCAGGTTCCCTTCACCCAGGACACCTCGTTTCTGGTGGTCGGGGAGCGCACCAACGCCAACGGTTCGAAGAAGTTCCGGGAGGCCATGCTCGAGGCCGACTGGGACACCTGTGTGGCCATGGCCCGCGATCAGGTCAAGGAGGGCTCCCACCTCATCGACGTGTGCGTGGACTACACCGGGGCCGACGGCGTGGCCGACATGGAGGAGGTGGCCTCGCGCTTCGCCACCCAGTCGACGGCCCCGCTGATGGTCGACTCCACCGAGGCCCCGGTGGTGGAGACCGCCCTGTCCTGGATCGGCGGGCGGGCCGTCATCAACTCGGTGAACCTGGAAGAGGGCGACGAGGCCGGGTACCCGGCTCGACTCGTTCCTGACCCTGGCCAAGGAGTTCGGGGCCGCCGTGGTGTGCACCTGCATCGACACCGAGGGCCAGGCCCGGACGGCCGACTGGAAGGTGCGGGCCGCCACCGCCATCCATGACATCGCCGTCGAGCGGTACGGGCTGCGGCCCGAGGACCTGTTGTTCGACGCCCTGGCCCTCCCCCTGTCCACCGGCATGGAGGAGAGTCGCAAGGACGGCATCGAGACCATCGAGGGCATCCGGCGGATCAAGGCCGAGCTGCCCGGGGTGTACACCATCCTGGGCCTCTCCAACGTGTCGTTCGGGCTCAATCCGGCGGCCCGCCAGGTCCTCAACTCGGTGTTCCTCCACGAGTGCGTGGAGGCCGGGCTGGACGCCGCCATCGTCCACGCCTCCAAGATCCTGCCGCTGTCGAAGATCGATCAGCGGGCCCGGGAGGTCTGCCTGGACCTGGTCTACGACCGCCGGCGCGACGGCTACGACCCGTTGACCGAGTTGCTGGCCATCTTCGAGGGGGTGTCGGCCTCGACGGCGGCGGCCGCCGAGGACCGGTCGGGATGGCCGGTCGGGCAACGGCTCGAGCACCGGATCATCGACGGCGACCGCAACGGCATCGAGGCCGACCTGGACCAGGCCATGGCCGAGGGCACCACCCCGCTGATCATCATCAACGACTTCCTGCTGGCCGGCATGAAGGTGGTGGGTGAGCTGTTCGCCTCCGGCGAGATGCAGCTGCCCTTCGTGCTCGGTTCGGCCGAGACCATGAAGACCGCCGTGGCCTACCTGGAGCCGTTCATGGAGAAGGCCGACCAGGGGGGCAAGGGGGTGATGGTGCTGGCCACGGTCAAAGGTGATGTGCACGACATCGGGAAGAACCTGGTCGACATCATCCTCACCAACAACGGCTACACGGTGAAGAACCTCGGGATCAAAGTGGGCATCGGCGACATGGTGGCCGCCCTGGAGGAGTGGAACGCCGACGCCATCGGCATGAGCGGACTCCTGGTGAAGTCCACCCTCATCATGCGGGACAACCTCGAGGAGCTGAACCGCCGCAACCTGTCCCACATCCCGGTGATACTGGGCGGCGCCGCCCTCACCCGCACCTACGTCGAGCGCGACCTGCGCAAGGTCTACGACGGTCGGCTCTTCTACGGCAAGGACGCCTTCGAGGGCCTGCGCACCATGGACCGCCTGGTCGAGCTGTCCAAGTCCGGGGAGGACGATCCGGAGTTCGGCACGGCCATCGGTGGCCGCGACCTCGGGCCCCGCAAGAGCGAGCTGCGCAAGCAGGCCGCGGCCGAGGCCCTGGAGCGCGGTGAGACCCTGCCGGCCCGGTCGCCCGAGGTGGTCACCGACAACCCGACCTTCAAGCCGCCCTTCTTGGGCAGCCGGGTGGCCAAGGGCATGGCCATCGACGACATCGCCGCCTACCTCAACGAGACCGCCCTGTTCCGCAACCAGTGGGGGTTCAAGCCCGAGGGCGGTGAGAACGATCCGGCCTTCAAGGATCGGGTCCGGCCGTTGCTGCGCGAGCAGCTGGCCATCGCCCAGGCCGGCCAACTGCTGGTCCCCCAGGTGGCCTGGGGCCATTTCGCCGCCAACGCCGACGGGGACGACCTGGTCATCTTCAAGGACGAGAGCCGGACCGACGAACTGACCCGCTACACCTTCCCCCGCCAGACCGAGGAGCCCTGGCTGTGCATCAGCGACTTCTTCCGGTCCGTCGAGTCCGGTGAGCCCGACTGGGCCAGCTTCATGGTGGTGACCATGGGCTCACGGGTGAGCGAGGAGGCCAAGCGCCTGTTCGACGAGAACCAGTACAAGTCGTACCTGTACCTCCACGGTCTGGGGGTGGAGATGGCCGAGGCATTGGCCGAGTACTGGCATCGCCGGATCCGGGAGGAACTGGAGCTTCGCCGACCAGGACGGGCCCAACCTCACCGGCCTGTTCCGCCAGAAGTACCGGGGTGGCCGCTACTCGTGGGGTTACCCGGCCTGCCCCAACCTGGAGGACAACGCCAAGGTGGTCGAACTGCTCGACGCCGGCCGCATCGGGGTCGAGGTCAGCGAAGGGTTCCAGCTGGAGCCGGAGCAGACCACCACCGCCATCATCTGCCATCATCCCCAAGCCAAGTACTTCGTGGCCTAGGGTCGCGGCCCAATGACGGCACCCCGGTGGCGCCCGCCGAATCGGGGCCACGATCAGATCTGCCCGGGCTCGGGCCGCCGCCGAGGCGGGGGCTGGGGCTGGGGGCGGGGTCGGGGGCAGGGCGACGGGCGGGGTTGATGCCGGGGTCGGGTTCGGGGTCGGGGCGAGGGTGGTGGCGACGTGTGTGGGCGTGGTGGCGTTGGTCGCCGCGCTGGCCATGGTCCTTCAGGTCTCCATCCTCAGCACACCGGCCGGGGCCGGCGCCCTTCCGGCGTACCCACCTCTGGCATCGATGGTCATCTCCCAACCTCTGCCCGGCTATCGGGCCGCCCCGCCCGGGCCCACCAACGGCCCCTTGACCGCAGAGGAGTTCGCCTCCCAGTCGTCCGCGCCCCATCGGGCCGAGCAACAGTTCAAGGGGCTGGCCGACCAACCGCACTTCGGGGCCTACATCCGGTTGTGGGCCGACGGGTCCGGACCCGGGTCGCGGATCCAACGACCTCGCCGTCCTGGTCTTCCGCATTCCGCGCCTCGACGATGCCAAGTCTTCGCGGCCGGCCTGCAGGCACCGTTCGCCGGGTCGTCATCAATTCCGTTCGATGTGCCCAGTGTGCCCTCGGCCCACGGATACTCCGTCCACATCTCCTCGCCGGTGCGGGCCGTCGAGCAGATCGTGGTCTTCCGGGCCGGGCAGTACGTGGTCATGACGGAGCTGGCGTCGGCGTCGTCGGCTTCGAATCCGGGGGCCCTCACCCCCTCCGAGGCCATCTCGGTCAGCTACCAGCAGTACCAGTCCATCCGCGCCGGGGACCCCCGGGGTCGTCCGACGTCAAGCCGGTACCTGCCGCGGCCGAAGCCCACCGCTCCGGCCGGGGGCGGGATGTCCGTATGGGTGGTGGTGGTCGTCGTCGTTCTGGTCTTGGTGGTGGGAGGGCTGGCGGTGTTGGCCATCCGACGCCACCGTCAACCGGTATCCCTCTCGGACCGGGCGGCGGCAGATCCGTGGGGCCCGGGTGGAGTGTTCGAGGCCTTCGGAGCCGTCATCCCCGGCGATACCGGCAGATCGGGCCCGCGCCACCCGGTGCGCGACGTCGACGCCGATCCCCTGCACCCGGCACGGATGGTCCCGGCCCTGGTCGCCCCGCCAGTGAGTGCGCCCTCGGCCGAGCTGTTGGGGCTCGGCGGCGGGGCGCCGGAGCCTGCGGGATCGACCCCGTCACACGCCGGAGCGGACCGGGGATCCGAACCGGCTCGAGACTGACCGTCGACAGGTCCAATATCACGGAGCACCGACTCCCCAGTCGGGGAGGCCGACTTCTCTGACCGGTGCTCGACTTCTCTCTTCCCTTGGGCGACGGAATTTTTCGATTGCACCAGTGCGGTTTTGACATCTCGTCCAGTACGATGGAAGGAACACACAGACGACGTCGGCACGGGGAGTGGCGACGTCCCGAGGAGACAGCATGCCGCCATTCGAGATTGCCATCGCCGCCTTCATCGCATTGATGGTGCTCTTGATCGTGGCGGTCCGGATGAAGCGCTCGCACGATCAGAGGTTGCGACGGGCGGCCAGTTCCGGCTTCTACGACTTCGATCTGGCCCGCTACGGAACCGCTTCGGCCGGGAACTCGTTGATGGAGAAAGCGGTGGAGTCGGCCAGTCGACCTCTCGCTCCTTCCTTCATCTCATCCGGCGGGGCGGGCAAGGGCAAGGGCAAAGGCAAGGGCAGGGGCAAGAGCAAAGGCAAAGGGGCCGGACCTATCGCCACCTCCCCGATCCCCTCCTCGTTCGGAGCGTCGGATCGCTCATCGATCGGTCTCCTTCCGGCCTTCGATCAAGAGACGGCGGTGCGACACCGTCCGCCCGGGGAGACCCACGATGGCCTCACCATTCCGTCGGTTCCCAGCGTCCCCGTGGCGTCGGCGACGGCAGGAAGCGGGAACGAAAGCTCGCTCCCCCTATTGGTGCAACCGCCGCCGCCGGCCTCCGCCCCGCCCGCTTAACCGGGGACGCCACTGGCTAATCTGCCCCCACGGCCACGAGGGCCGGTAGGGAGGTCACAGCATGGTGGAAGGTGCCGGAAAGGGTGGCGATCCGGGGATCATCACCAAGGATCGATCGGGTTCGGTGGACGAGGCGGTAGCCGAGCTCACCCGGCTCATCGACGAGCGGGGCATGAAGGTCTTCGTCGTGGTGGACCACAGCGGCGAGGCCAGCCGGGTGGGACTCGAGCTCCGCGACACCAAGCTGGTGATCTTCGGGAGCCCGGCCGGAGGGACACCGGTCATGCAGGCGTCTCCGCTGGCGGCTCTGGACCTTCCGCTCAAGGTGCTGGTGTGGGATGACGGGGGCCAGACCCGGATCAGCTACACCGAACCCGACGTGCTGGCGGCGCGTTACCAGCTCACCGAGGCGCTGGCCGCCCGTCTGGCCGGCATCGGACCGCTCACCGACGCTCTCACGACTTGAGGCCCGCCGTGCCCCGCTCGGGCTCGGGAAGGGCCCTCGGCCGCGGAGCGGCGTCTCACCGGACTCGGCTCGGGTGATATCCGAAGACCGTCTTCCCTGCCCGACCCGCCTCGCTACCGATCGAGGACGCCAATGACCTCACGCCTCGGAGGCCGTTTGGTGGCACAGAGGCTTTCTGAAACTGCGGCATCGAGGATCATCCTTGAACTCCCCGTAGGGAGCAACGGCGAGGTACCCGGACGAGACATACAGCGAGACGGCTTCGGGTTGCTCGGTTCCGGTCTCCAACCACATGTCGCGGTAGCCCGCAGCCAGGGCCTCTTCTTCCAGGAACCGGAGCAGCCGTCGGCCCACGGCCTTCCCCCGGTGGGATGGGGCCACATACATGCGCTTGAGTTCGGCCTGGTCCGGGGCGAGACGCCGGAAGCCGCCACAGCCAACCGGCATTCCGTCCGCCACCGCCAGGACGAAACGTCCGTCCGGAGGGTCGAAGAGTGCTCCGTCGACGGGTCCCGGTCGTTCCGATCTGTAGCGTTCCGCCGTCTCGGCCAGCATGGCGTCTTCGAGAGCCTGGGCCCGACGATCGGCCAGCGCCACCCGGACCAGGACCAGGTCGTGTCGGTCGGCAGCCCCGGACATCACCCCATTTTGCCAAACCGCCCGACGCTCGGGAATGTAAGTATGGGGGTCGGACCCGCCAGCACCGTGCGGCCGGAAGCAAGGGGGATGGGGTTGAGACTCCGTGGGCTGTGTGGACTGTTCACCCGGATGCACGTTGGTGGCCGCAATGGGTGAACTCGTCAGCTATGACCTCTCCGGCCGTGTGGCCACCATCGCCATGGATGACGGCCGGGCCAACGCTCTGTCCCTGAAGATGCTGACCGGCGTCAACGAAGCCCTGGACCAAGCGGCGGCCGACGATGCTGTCATTCTCCTGACCGGTCGGGACGGGATCTTCTCGGGAGGCTTCGATCTCAAGATATTGGGTGCCGGTGGGCCCGATGCGGCGCTCCTGCTCGAAGAGGGGTTCCTGTTGGCCCTCCGCCTGCTGGAACACCCGACGCCCGTGGTCATCGCCTGCAACGGGCACGCGGTGGCCATGGGTAGTTTCCTGCTGCTGTCCGGTGACTACCGCATCGGGTCCGACGGCCCGTTCCGACTGGTGGCCAACGAAGTGGCCATCGGCCTCACCATGCCTCGAGCCGCCATCGAGATCTGTCGGCAACGACTCCCACCGGCGCACTTCATCCGGGTGGTGACGCTCGCCGAGGTCTACAACCCGGCGGACGGCGTGGCGGCCGGATTTCTGGACCGGGTCGTCGATCCGGCCGAGCTGCTCGGGACGGCGACCGAGGTGGCCACCGGCTTCGCCGGCCTGGACCGGGCAGCCCATGCCGCCACCAAGTCCCTGGCCCGGGCCACAGCCGTGGCCGCCATCCAAGAGGGGCTGGAGGCCGACCGGGCCATCTTCAAACGAGTGGCCAGCGGGCAGGTCGGCTCCTAGCCCGCCGGGGAGATCGGACGAGGGATCGGGCAGGGGGGATCAGGCAGGGGGGATCAGGCAGGGGGATCAGGCGGGGGGCGGTGCGTCGAAAGGCTGGCGAGCCGGACACTTCTTGAGGTGGCCGCGCCGGGCCGTTCGGACCACTCGCTCGCCGCACCCGTCGCACTCCCACAGGGTGCTGTCGCTCACGTAGGTGAACCCCTCGAGTCGGAAGGCTTTGGCTGCGGATTTGATGGTGTTCATGTCTCACTCCTGGTGATGCCCCCCTTCAGCTCACCGCAGCCGTTTATGGACACGATGTGCCCTGGCGTAGAGCCAGCTGTGAATATCCCGGTGACCAGGGACTATTCAGGGGACAGCTGGCGATTCGTGGTGGTGGCCCCTACTTGAGGCTGGGGCACTGGCAAGCCACGGGGCTGCCATGGCAGCTCTCATTCCGGAACGGACGACGGAATCCTCAGGTGGCCGTCACGATGACAGCACAACCTGACTACCTGAACGGACGCCCGGATGGTGACGGGATCCCGGGGCAGGACTGGTCACCATATTCTTCTCGGCCCTGTTGACACGGCTTGACCGTGCAAAAGGGGTTCACTCCGAGGCCCAAACCTCGACTTCTGCGTCAGCCTGAAGGGGACGCTTGATCCAACGTTGTGACGTGTCCTCGATGAAGGCGATCATCCCGGCCAGTCCCATGAACGGAGACTCGATTCGAGAGACAGTCAGCTCGTCGTTCGAGGTCCGAACCCGATCGCCCGCCTGCACGGCAGAGGCGGTGGTCTTGGTCCACTGATGGGTCATGGTCTCGAGTATCGCATGCTGCCGGCCTCTGGATTCCTACGCCCAGGTCGGCAAACACGGGCGGGAAGGACGCTGGGTGTGAAGAGCGCTGGGCGCCAAGAACGCTGGGCGCGAAGAGCACTGGGTGTCGCCGCTCCCGGTGCGACGTCTCCACACGCCGGCTACAGGCCCGTCCCGCCCGAGGGCGCAGGTAAGGCTCAAGCAGCCGTCGCCGGGAATGCGGGTCAGATCTGACTACGGCGCCGGCGGTTGGGATCGCTCGTGGAGCATTCTCTTGCGGTCTTCGGCACCGAGAGCGGCGGGCTCCGTCGAATCGATGAAGTCGATGAGCGCATCGACGAACTGATCCGGAGCCTCGATCTGGGGGAAATGGCCTACACCCTCGATGACCACCAGCCGACTCCCCGGCACGGCCTCGTGCGCGGCGTAGGCATGGCTCACCGGGATGATGTCGTCTCGGTCCCCCCAGACAATCAGGGTCGGCATCGAGGAGGCCAGGTACAGCCGATCCATCGCGCTGACCGTCTGTCCTCCCGGGTCGATGACGGACTTGATGGTGCGCACGAACGCCTGGCGGTTCTCCGCTTCGGCCAGTGAGGCGTAGGCACTCCACATTTCGGTGACGCGACCCATGCGGATACCGCGGTTGTTGATACTTCGGAAGAGGCTGTCCCCCCAGTCACGGACGAAGCCCGGGAAAACAACAGGCATCACGTACTCGCTCCCGGGAAGGGTCATGACCCGGAGCATCCAGTTCACCTCTCGTCCCAGGCCACCACTGTCGACGAGGACGAGCCGCTCGCACTGCTCAGGATGCTGGTAGGCGAGCTGCATGGCCACCCCGCCGCCGAACGACTGACCGACGATGGAGGCCCGGTTGATGTCGAGGACCTCGAGCAGGTCACGGATTCCGCTGGCGAAGGCACCAAGTGAGTAGTCTCCGACGGGCTTTTGGGATTGGCCATGACCCATGAGGTCCGGCGCAATGACGGTGAAGCGATCACGCAAACGGGGGATCACGTCCCGCCATGTCCGGGAGCTGCCAGCGATGCCGTGAAGGAGCAGGAGAGCGGGCCCGCTTCCCTCCATCTGGTACGCCATGTCGTGACCGTGTATCGAGACGTGGTCGAGTTGGCCTTCCATCCAGCCATTCTGCTCCAACAGTGCGGCCAGGGTTGTCGCCGCCGAACCAGCCAACGCAAGGTCCGGCTGGACCAGCCGGCCTCAGCCGTCGAGTACCCCGAGGAGCCACCTGGGCCCGACCACATCGGCTCCCAGTTCCTCAGCCTGCTGGCACAATGCCCGATCTGCTGACACCAGCGTCACGTCCTGCCCGGCAGCACCGGCGGTGACAGCGAGAAGGGTGTCGTCACCGCTGCCGGGCGCATGGAGGACGGTGACACCGCCGGTCACCCCCTCCTCGACCCCGCCACGAGCGGCCCCTTCGAGGACCACGATGACGGGCTCGGCCAGCCGACCGGACCCGACGGCTGCATGAACCCGCTCCACCAACGACCGTGCAGCTCCGGGTCGATCCCGCCACCAGCCGTTCGGTCGGGATCCGACCACGTTGGCAGCGTCAATGAGAAGCACCACCCCAGTATCGTGCCTTTGGCCGTGCCAGCCGCGGCCGGTCGACGGAAGCTCTAGTGGCCTAGGCGTTGGACGAGCAGCTGACCAGGCCAACCCTCGCGGTCGAACGACCGGGTTGGCATGAACCCTGCAGATTCGTAGTAGCGCACCAGCTGTCCCTGGCCGCCCGCCCAGCAGTCAACCCGCAACAGGCTCAGATCCCGGGCCAGGCAGTCTGCACGGGCATGGTCCAACAGTGCGCTCCCGACCCCCTGCCCGATGAACCGCCTCGACGTGAGCAGAATCATCACGTACAGGCCCGGCTCGTCCGTCACCGGGGCATACCAGGGCGATTCCTCGGTCACGTCGAGTGCGCCCACCAACGAATCACCGACTTCAGCGACGGTCAGCCCGGGGCTCCGCGCCAATCTGGCGACTCTCTCCTTGGTGTCGGCTCGCTCCGACCAGGGCCGACTACCCCACTGCCCGCTCAATCCCCGCTCGGTCAGCCACAGAACCGCCTCGTCGAAGAGATCGAGCAGGGGCTCCTCATCCTCGACTCTTCCCGGACGCAGGATCACGGGCCAGAACACTAGGCGGTGGGACCGTAAGGCAGTGGCTCCGCCCTGAGGTCAGAGCTCTATCCGTGCTCGACATCCCACAGGTGGTGAATGGGGTCGTGAACCATGTAGCGGGAGATGGTGTCGACGGTGAAGGACGCCCCGTCGCTCCTGCGCCCTTTCCGCATCCACTCCGGTTCCGAGAGTCCGTCCAGCCGCTCGGCCACGGTGGTGGCGTGCGCCATCAGGTCGCCCACCACGACGGAGGGATCCTGGCTGTCGTAGCGTTCATCCACCGCCGAGGCATCCTGGTCCCAGTTCGGGAACAGGGGGTCATCGGACCTCATCATCAGAACGATCCGCTCGTCGTAACGCCGGAAGACGTCCCGGACATGGCAGGCGTATTCGAGCGACGACCACCGGTCCGGATGGCCACGCCCGGCCCGCAGGGCCCCGCTGGCCAACAGGTCGCTCCACTGGGAGGCGTTGCTCCGCACCAGATCGGGAACTGCCGTGGGCGGGCACGTGCTGGCGTCAAAGCCGCACTCCTCACAGGGTCGTTGCAGGACCCAGGTCCAGTCCTTGTCATCGGGAGTGATCACCGGCCCCAACCTAGTGAACGATCAAGAGCAGACCGGTCCCGGCGGCGCCTGCGACGCTCAAGGCACCTGGCCCGGTCCACGACTGATCGGGCCGTTGCCTGCGTCCGGCTCACCGAGCAGGGCATCCCGCACCTCCTGCCAGGTCTCTGGGCTGGACGCAGCCAGCAGCCCGGAGGAGGTCTGGCGCGGGGCGTACTCGTTTCCGTCGAGTCTCCGCACCCGACCTCCGGACTCTTCGACCAACAGGGCACCCGGTGCGTGATCCCATGGCAAGGTCCGCCAGAACATCACGAAGTCCTGGCCGCCATCGACCAACAACGGGTAGTCGATCCCCGCTGACGAGGTCCCAGGGGTGATCGCTGCGAAGCGATGCCGGTTCCTGTCGACCCGGTCTGTGGTGGTTTCGTCCAGGAACCTGGTAAGGACTGAGCCCCGCAGATCCGCCACCTTCGATGCCGCCCGCCCGCAGACCACCGTCCGACCGTTGCGAGTGGCCCCGGCGCCCCGTTCGGCCTGGTACATGTGGCCGGCCACCGGTTGCCAGATCCATGAGGCACAGGTCATCCCCTGGCGCACCAGGGCCACCATCACCGCCCACATCGGAGAGCCGGCCACGAAGTTGGCCGTGCCGTCGAGTGGATCCACCAACCAGACCTGCCGGTGGCGGAGGGCGTCGGCGAGCCCGGGGCCACTGGAGAACTGCTCCTCTCCGACCATCACCGCCCCGGGGACCAGCTGGCCCAACCGCACGGCAAGCAGTCGCTCCGACTCCTCGTCGGCCAGGGTGACAATCTCCCCCGGTGACTTGAATCGCACCTCGCCATCCCGGAGCGCCTCGAACCGGGGCTCGATGACTTCAGCGGAGACCTCCTGGAGCACCCGGCCCACTTCGTCCATCAGGTTGTCTGACGACGGCGCCATGATCCCCAGGATCGTAGGTGAGGTGGTCGGAGTAGTCTTCGCCACTGTGGACGCCGACGAGATTGCCCTGCCGGACCGGATGGCCATGGAGGATCTCCTCACCCGTTACGCCACGGCCGTCGACGGCCGCAACTGGGATCTGCTCGACTCCGTGTTCACCCACGACGCTCATCTCGACTACCGATCGGCGGGAGGAGTCGAGGGAGGCTATCCCGAGGTTCGGAAATGGCTGGCGGAGGTGCTGCCCATCTTCGACATGACCCAGCACCTCGTCCTCAACCGCGAGTTCAAAAGAGACCCCGACGGTGTGCAGGCCAGCTCGTGCTTCCTCAACCCCAACCAGTTGAGGGTGGACGGAAAGCTGTGGCTCTTCACCGTGGGTGGCCGCTACCACGACCGGCTGGTCGAAACCGCAGACGGCTGGCGGATCGCCAGGAGGATCGAGCACACCCTGTGGTGGGACCATCCCATGCCCGGCCTTCCCGAGGTCCCCCAGCCGGTTCCGGGACTGCCCGACCGCTAGGGAATCCGGCCTAGAGGGCCAACGTGGCTCCGCCGTCGACCACCAACGCCGCCCCGTTGATGAAAGCGGCCTGATTGGAGCAGAGGAACGCCGCCACCTGGCCGAAGTCGTGAGGGCTGCCCATGACTCCCGAGCCGCCGAGCTCCCTCATCCGATCGGTGGCGTGGGGACCGGGGCACAACAGGTTCAAGGTGATGCCACTCCCCTCGGCGGCCAGATCCTGGGCGGCGGTCTTGGCCCAGGCCCACAGGCCGACCCGGGCCATGTTGGACAAGGCCAGGCCCGGCAACGGCTGCACCACCGAGTACGAGGTGATGCAACAGATCCGGCCCCAGGCGTTCGAGCGCATGATGGGCACCGCCGCCCGGATGAGCCGGATGGCCGACTTGAGGTTGGCCTCGAGGGCCGCGTCGATCTGGGAGTCGCTGACCTCCAGGGCGTGCCCGGCCGGAGGGCCACCGGCGTTGGCAATGACAATGTCGATGGTCCCAAAGACCTCCACCGTGGCCGCCACCAGCTCGGCCGGAGCGGAGGGATCGGAGATGTCGGCCGACACAGTGGCCGCTTCGCCTCCGGCGGCTTCGATCGAGGTGCGGGCCTCGGCCAACGACTCCTCGTCACGTGACGAGAGCATCACCCGTGCGCCCTCGGCGGCCAGGGCCTCAGCGGTGGCTCGACCCAGCCCGCGGGATCCTGCCACCACCAGCGCTGTCCGTCCTTCGATGCCCAGGTCCACTGCGGATCCCCTATCCGTCGACTATCCGACTATCCGTCGACTATGCGTCGATCAACCGTCCAGGACCACCAGGTCATGGTCGACCCGGTTGAGCGGCACGGGGCCGCCGTCCTCGCCGATCACCACGATGTCCTCCAACCTCATGCCGAACCGCCCGGGCCAGTAGATGCCCGGCTCCACGGAGAAGGCGTGACCCGGCTGCAACAGCTCGGTATTCCCAGCCACCAGGTAGGGGTCCTCGTGCTCCTCGATGCCGATGCCGTGGCCGGTCCGGTGGACGAAGAGCTCACCGAATCCGGCTTGGTCGATGATCTCCCGGGCCACTCGGTCGACCTGCTCGGCCGCCACCCCGGCGCGGGCTGAAGCCACCGCCTTTTGCTGGGCCTCCTTCAGGACCTGGTAGCACTCGTCGACCTCCGGTGACGGCTGACCCGTCACCACGGTCCGGGTGATGTCCGAGCAGTAGCCCACATCGCCGTCGACCGAGTAGCTTCCCCCGAAGTCGCACACCACGGTCTCCCCGGGGCCGATAACCCTCCCCCCAGGCTCATGATGCGGACTGGCGGCGTTGGGTCCGCTCCCGACGATGGCGAAGTTGACCTGGTCGTGGCCTTCCTCCACCAGGTGGGTGGCGATCCGGGCCGACAACTCGGACTCGGTGGCGCCCACCAGGCGGAAGGCGCCGGCCTGGAGCATGGCCGCCACCCGGTCCGCGGCCGCACCGGCCAGGCGAAGGGCCTCGAGCTCCGACGGATCCTTGACGGCGCGGATGGGAGAGGTGACGGTGGAGGCTTCGATCCAGCGGGCTTCGGGCAGCCGGCGCTGCAGGGCCAGGGTGGTGGTGGTCCAGGCCCGGTCGGAGATGGCCAGACGGAGCGGACCTTGTTCGTGACCGGTCCCCGGCAGGAGGGACGTGACCAGATCGAGGGGATCCTGGATGTCGGTCCACGGGGCCAGGGCGAACAGTTGGTCGGCCTGGGCCACCCTTGGGGCCTCGAGAGCCGGGACCACCAACACCGGGTCACCCTCCAGGGGCAGCACCAGCATGGTCAGGCGCTCCAGGGGCATGGCCCGGTAGCCGGTCAGCCACGGGAGATCGGCTCCGTGGGACAACAGCAGTACGTCGACACCCGACTCGCCCATCCGTCGGCGGACCCGTTCCATCCGGGCCCGACGCGACGCCTGTCCCTGCTCCGAGAGAATGGTCACTGTCGGCTCACGATCCCCTGGGCGCCACCCACGTCGACTGGCGCCACTGCGACCGGCACCATGTTGAGTGGCGTTGCCTCGACTGTCTTTGCGGGAGCCGACGTGGCGGCGACTGAGGTGGGGGTGACTGGCATCGCCGTCGGTGCGGCCGACTCGGCGGCCTCCCTGGCGTGATAGCTGGACCGGGTGAGCGGTGACGCCTGGACGTGTGAGAAGCCCATGGCCATGCCCGCCTCCCGAACGGCCTCGAACTCGTCCGGCGTCCACCACCGGGCCACCGGCAGGTGCCGGCTGCTCGGGCGCAGGTACTGGCCGACGGTCACGATGTCGGTTCCCACCGCCCGGAGGTCGGCCAGCGTTGACACCACCTCGTCCATCGACTCCCCCATACCGAGGATCAGCCCGGACTTGGTGGTGAGGCCGGCACTCTTGGCCCGGGCCAGGACCGCCAGGCTCCGGGCGTAGCCAGCCGACGGTCGCACCGCCCGTTGCAGTCGGGCCACGGTCTCGATGTTGTGGTTGAGCACGTCGGGCCCCGCGTCGAAGATGGTGCCCAGCGAGGCCTGATCTCCTTTGCAGTCCGAGATGAGGCACTCCAGCGTGGTGCGCGGCATCCGGCTCCTGACGGCGGCAATGGTGCGGGCGAATCCGGAGGCGCCGCCGTCAGCCAGATCGTCCCGGGCCACGCAGGTGATGACGGCGTGAGCCAGACCCATGCGCTCGACAGCCAGCGCCACCCGTTCGGGCTCGCCGGCGTCGAGGGGAAGGGGGTGCCTGGTGTCGACCTGGCAGAAGCCACAGGCGCGGGTGCACCGGGAGCCGTTGATCATGAAGGTGGCAGTCCCGTCGGACCAGCACTCGTAGATGTTGGGGCAACCGGCCTCTTCGCACACCGTGACCAGGTCGAGATCCCGGAGCCCGTTGCGCAGCCCGAGATACTCCGAGCCCATGCGGACAGGCACCCGCAACCAGGGCGGCTTGCGATCGCTCATCGGCACGCCGGCGGCCGGATCGACCCCTGACCGCCGGAGCCTCCGCTCCAGCGCCCGCTCACCCCCCACCCCGGGGAGGAACGACACCGGCACCGCCCCGGGAGCGGCATCGACGAGTTCGCTATCGACACGGCGGGCGAAGTCGGCATCACCATTGGCGGACGACGGGGCGGAGGACGGGCCCGAGGATGCCCGAGCACGTTCAGCGGCCGCCGGGGCTCCGGTCACCAGCTGCAAGTCCTCGGTTGGACCCCAGGCGGACTCGGCGGCGTGCGCCATGGCCTCCACCACCTCGGCCATGGTGACCTCGTAACCCTCGGCCTGTAGCGAGGTCACCGGTCGGTCGGCGATCCCGCACGGCACGATGTGGGTGAACATCGACAGGTCGGTGTGGACGTTGAGAGCCAGTCCGTGGGTGGTCCGGCCCCGGGACGTCCGGACCCCGATGGCACAGATCTTCCGCGGTCCGGGTCCTTCGGTGAGGTCCTCGTCGAGGCCGACCCAGACGCCGGGGTAGTCCGGCAGCCGCCCCACGCCGGCGGCGGGGAGTCCCAGGGCGCAGAGTGTGTCGATCACCACCTGTTCGACCTGGTGCACATGGTGCGGCCCACGGTGTGGGCCGGAACCCACCGACACCAGCGGGTAGGCGACCAGCTGGCCGGGCCCGTGGAAGGTGACATCACCACCCCGGTCGACCCGGATGGCCTCGGCCCCCACCGACGCCGGGTCGACCAGGACGTGATCCATGTCGCCGTTCACACCCAGGGTGAAGACCGACGGGTGTTCCATGAGCAACAGGTAGTCGGAGGACGATCGACGGCTGATGGCCCGCTGCAGGTCCCAGGCCTCGCGGTAGGGAACCCGCCCCAACCACCGGGTCCTCACCGGCGGACGGGCCGACGGTCGGAAGCTACCGAAGCCCCGCTCGCCGGCGACTTACAGCTCACCGGCCCAGTCGCGTTCGTTGAGGATCTCCGACAGACGGGCCAGGTAGCGCGCCACGTAGGCCCCGTCGACGGCCCGGTGATCGAAGGTCATGGCCGCCAGCCCCACCGAATGGATGGCGATGGACTCGGTCCCGTCGGGCAACTGGACCACCACCGGCTTCCGGGCCACACCGTCGGTCGACAAGATGGCCACCTGGGGTTGGTTGATGACAGCCCCGGTGATCAGCGTGCCGAACGGCCCGGCATTGGTGATGGAGAACGTGCCACCGCTGATGTCGTCGAGGCTCAGCCGCTTGTTGCGGGCCCGCTCGGCGATGTCCCGGATGCGGCGGGCCATGCCCCGGAGATTGAGCTCCTCGGCGTTGTGCACCACCGGGACGATGAGCCCTTCGTTGTCGAGATCGACGGCGATCCCCAAGTTGATGTCGTGGTGGACGATGAGCACGTCGTCCCCCACCGAGGAGTTCAGATGGGGGAAGTCGGCCAGGGCCTCGACTGCGGCACGGGCGGCGAAGGGCAGGTAGCTGAGGGTGAACCCCTCCTCGGCCCGGAAGCGCTCGCCGTAGGTCCGCCGGACCTGCTCGACGCGCTCGTAGTCGATCTCCTTGGCCATCAGGGTGTGGGCCGAGGTGGCCTTGGAGCGGACCATGTGCTCGGCGGTCCGCCGTCGGATGTTGGTGAAGGGCACGACCTCGTCACGGGCCGCGCCGGAGCCGACGGATGCGTCGGAGTCGGCGGGCGACGAGGTTGCCCGGACCGCAGCCGCAGCCGGAGCCGCCGCAGCGGGAGCCGGGCGTTGGGCGGCGATGCTCGGTACCGGTGCAGGGTCGCCGGCCCGGTCCGGCGACGGAGACGGAGACGGAGACGGAGCAGCCGGACCCGCGGCGATGGCCGCTTCGACGTCGCCCCGGGTGATCCGCCCGCCCAGGCCGGTGCCGCGGATGGTGGTCGGATCCAGCCCGTGCTCGTTGAGAAGCTTGCGCACCACCGGGGACAGGACCAGTCCCTCTCCCGTCTCGGTCAGTGAGGGCGGAGGCGGGCGTTCCGTCGTGGGTTCGGGAGACGGGTCACCGGTGTGGTCCGATGCCGGGAGCCGGTCGGCATCGGACGCCGCCTCTTCCGCCCTGCCGGGTGACGCCGCAGCCGGGGCGCTGGCTGTCGGGGCCTCAGCCGAAGCCGATGGGGACTGCTCGGGCGGAGCGGCGGGCGGAGCGGCGGCTGGAGCGGCGGCCGGCGCCGGTGCGCTCCCGTTGGGGGAGGCCTCATCGCCGATGACCGCCAGCGTGACACCCACGTCCACGGTGTCGCCCTCCTCCACCAGGATGGCGGTCAGTACCCCCGCGGCCGGGGAGGGCACCTCCGAGTCCACTTTGTCGGTCGACACCTCGAAGAGCGGCTCGTCCCGGGCCACCTCGTCGCCGACGGCTTTGTACCACTTGGTGATGGTCCCCTCGGTCACCGTCTCGCCCAACTGCGGCATGGTCACATCAGGCAACGTGGAGTCCCCTTCCGGTCAGGGCCAGTACCGTCTCGCCGAACGTCTCGGACAGGGACGGGTGCGGTTGGATGAATTGGGCCACCTCGTCGGCGGTGGCCTCCCAGTTGACGGCCAGGTACCCCGCCCCTAGCTGCTCGGTGACCCAGGGGCCAACCATGTGGACGCCCAGGATCCTTCCGGTGGAGCCGTCCGCCCGCCGCTCGGCCACCACTTTCACCAGACCCTCGGTGTCGCCGATGATGCGGGCCCGACTGTTCCCTCCGAAGGGGTCCTTCTTGACCACCACGTCGAAGCCGGCCTCTTTGGCCGCGGCCTCGGTCAGCCCGGCGAAGGCCACCTCCGGGTGGCAGTAGATGGCCCAGGGGACCCGGTCGTAGTCCACTGGGAGCACCGGCTCGCCCAGGATGCTCTTGATCACCACGATGCCCTCGGCGAAGCCCACGTGGGCCAGCTGCGGCGTTCCGGCCACCACGTCCCCGACAGCCCACACCCCGGCCGCGTGGGTGTGCATGGTCTCGTCGGCCACCACGAAGCCGCGGTCGTCCACCTCCACCCCGGTTCCGGCGGCCAGGAGGCCCTCGGTGCGCGGTCGCCGTCCCACCGACACCACCACCGCGTCCACCGCCAGCTTCTCCCCGTCGCCGTAGGACACCGTGGTCCCGTGGCCGGAGGGGTCCGGGGTGTGGCCTTCGAGGGTGACCCCGGCCTTGACCTCGATGCCCCGCTTGCGGAACGACCGGGCCACCGTCTTGACCACGTCGTCGTCACAGCCGCTCAGGATGGTGGGTAGGGCCTCGAACACCGTGACCTCGGTGCCGAGGTCGCTCAGCAACGAGGCGAACTCACAACCGATGGCTCCCCCGCCGATCACCGCCACCGACTCCGGGAGCTCGTCGAGGGCCAGCACCTCGTCCGAGGTCATCACCAGCTCACCGTCGATGTCGAAGCCCGGGATGGTGCGCGGGACCGAGCCCGAGGCCAGGACCACATCGGTGCCGGTGATCTCGGTGGTGGTGCCCTCGTTGCCGCTGATGCGGACCCGGTGGTCGGGAAGGAGCGTCCCGCTCCCGCTGAACACGTGGACCCCGCGGCCCTTCAGGAGTCCGGACAGACCCTTGAACAGCTGGTCCACCACCTCCTGCTTGCGGGTCTGGCTCACCGAGAAGTCCACTGTGGGAGGTGCGGCGGCGTCAGGCCCGGCGTTGATCCCGAAGCGGGCCGACTCGCTCACGGTGCGGTAGACCGCCGCCGTCTCCAGGAACTCCTTGGCCGGCACGCAGCCCCGATGGAGGCAGGTGCCCCCGACCTTGTCCATCTCGACCATGGCCACCCGCAGTCCGGCTGCCGCGCCGTACAGGGCGGTGGCGTAGCCCCCCGGCCCACCCCCGATGATCACCACGTCGAACGTGGATTCGTCCTGTCCGTCCCCCCCGGGCGCCGATGCCTCACTGTCCACCTCGGGTGCCGTGGGAACCACCTCCGTCAACTGCTCGTAGCGTCTGTCGGTACGGCTTCAGCCTATCGGCCCGCGGGGGATGCTCTTCCCGGGGCGACCTGGTTCCGGATACCGGTCAGCACCACCAACCACGCCCGAGCGGATGGTGGTTTGGGGCCGTCGGCCGTGGGGTTTCCGGCCCTGAGCCGGCCTCAGGACAGGACCCGCCGGCGGAAGTTCCGGAGCCCCAGGCCGAGGAAGAGGGCCAGGAAGCCCACGATCACCGGGTAGATGATGTACAGGTGCATGTGGGGGGCGTTGGTGAGGGCGGCCCGCATGCCCTCGTTCACGTAGATCAGCGGGTTGATCAGGACCACGGTCTGGAGCCAGTGCCACTCGCCCACCTTGATCGGGGCCAGCCGGGTCCACTCGTAGTACGTCCCGCCCAGAAAGGTCACCGGGAGGATGATGAATCCGAACATCAGCCCGATGTTGCGGGGCTCGAAGCTGGTCCCGAGCAGCAGGCCCAGTGACGCCATGGTCACACAGGCCAGCGGGACGATGGTCACGATGATCCACCAGTGGAAATCCAGATGGGCCTCCACTCCCTTGGCGTGCACCACCGAGGCGATGGGGAGCACGATGATGGCCGAGATCAGCCCTTGAACCGCACCCGAGAGCACCTTGGCCATGGCCACCAGCCAGATGGGGCACGGGGCCTGCACCCGGTCCTCGATCTCGCGGGTGAACCCGAACTCCTGGGACATGATGAGAGCCACCGATTGCACGCCCTGGAAGAGGATGGAGATGCCGACCACCCCGGGAATCAGCAGGGTGGCGAAGGCCGACTCGGCCACCGGTCCCCCGCCCCCGCCGATGCCCTGACCGATCTTCGGGAAGACGTAGAGGAACACGAAGCACAACAGGAACGGCTGCACCAGCACCCGGATGACGAACTCGATGAGGTGCTTGCGCATCACCACCAGGTCCCGGAGGATCAGGGCGCCGAGGGCGATCCTCCCGGCGTCGAACGCCGAGCGGGTGGGCGTGGAGTGCACGGCGGGGGCCGGGAGCCCGGCCTCGATGGTGCTCATCAGTCTCGCAACTCCTTGCCGGTCAGGTTGATGAAGACCGTCTCCAACGTCGGCTCGGTCACCGAGATGTCCAGCACCGGAAACCCGGCCTCCTCGGCCACGCCCAGCACCTTGGGCAGGAGCCGGTCCTTGCCCATCACGTGGAGCTCCACCCCACCCTCGACGGGCCGGGTCCGGGTGACCCCTTCGATCCCCTCGGCCAGCACCTGTCCCAGGCGCTCGGGGTCGCCGGTGGCGGTCACCGTCACGATGGTGTCGGCGTCGACCCGCTGCTTGAGGGCGGCCGGGGTGTCGAGGGCCAGGATCTTCCCCCGGTCCATGATGGCCACCCGACCGCAGAGTTGGTCGGCCTCCTCCATGTAGTGGGTGGTCAAGAGGATGGTCTGGCCGGCGGCGTTGAGCTCCCGCAAGGTCTCCCACAGAGCCAGCCGGCTCTGGGGATCGAGGCCGGCGGTGGGCTCGTCCAGGAACAGCACGGCGGGGCGGTGGAAGATGGCCCGGGCCACCATCAGCCGCTGGGCCATGCCCCCCGAGAGGGCGTAGACCGACGCCTTGGACCACTTCTCCAACTGGAACTGCACCAGCAGCTCGGTGGCGGTCCGTTTGGACTCGCGGGCATTGATGCCGAACAGGCGCCCGTGGAAGTACAGGTTCTCCCACACGTTCAACTGACGGTCCAGCGTGTTCTGCTGGCTCACGATGCCCAGGATCTGCTTGGCCAGGGCGGGATGGCTCACCACGTCGATCCCGCCCACGAAGGCCCGGCCCGAGGTGGGGATCACCCGCGTGGTCAGCATGCCGGCAGTGGTGGTCTTGCCGGCTCCGTTGGGGCCCAGCAGCCCGAAGATCTCCCCCGGCTCGACCACCAGATCGAGCCCGTCCACGGCCTTCAGCTCGGATCCGGCGTACACCTTGGTGAGCCCCACCGTCTCGATGACGGCGGTGCCCCTGGGATGCTCTCCGGCCCGCGGGCTCGACTCGGTAGTGGTCATGGCTCTGCCGGCGAGACTACCCGAGGGCCTTCGGGCGGTCTGACCGGGTGCGTGGGGTTGTGCGGTCGGGTTCGGGTCTGCGTTGGGAGCCGCGGTGGGGGCCGCGGGGCCGGGCGTTGCCCGGGCCCTACTGGGCGTTACCCGGGCCTTACTTGGGCGGCATCCGGATCCCACCGTCGAGCCGGATCACCTCGGCGTTCAGGTAGCTGTTGGCGGCGATGTGGGCAACCAGGGCACCGAACTCGGGCGGACTGCCCAGCCGCTTGGGGAAGTTGACCGACTCGGCCAGGGCGTTGCGTGCCTCGTCGGGCAGCATGGCCAGCAACGGGGTGTCGAACAGGCCGGGGGCGATGGCGAGGACCCTGATCCCGACCACCGCCAGGTCCCGGGCCGCCGGCAAGGTCATGCCGACGATGGCGCCCTTGGAGGCGGAGTAGGCCAACTGCCCGATCTGGCCGTCGAACGCCGCCACCGAGGCCGTGTTCACGATGACGCCGCGCTCGCCGTTCTCCTGCGGCTCGACGGTGGCCATGGCCGAGGCCGCCTTGGTCATGACGTTGAACGTCCCGATGACGTTCAAGTTCTGGATGAACTGGAACGGGGCCAGATCGTGGGGTGACCCGTCCCGGTTGATGACCCGCCCCACCCAACCGGTGCCGGCGCAGTTGACGGCCACCCGAAGGGAACCACCCTCCGCCGCCTGGTCCACGGCCCGCTGGCAGTCTGCGGGGTCGGTCACATCGCCACCGACGAAATTGGCCGAGGAGCCGATCTCGCCCGCCACCTCCTTGGCCCGCTCCTCGTTCTTGTCGAACAGGGTGACCCGCATGCCCTCGGCGGCCAGCTTCCGGGCGGTGGCCTCTCCGAGGCCCGAGGCGCCTCCCGTGACGATGGCTGAACTTCCGTTGATCTCCATGGCCGCAGGTTACGGGAGCCAGGGGTGGGGCCGCTAGCCGGGGGGCGGGGGCCCGGATCACCCCCGGGCGCTGGGTGCTACTGGCGGTCGGCGGCCTCGGTAGCCAACTGGTCCACCACGTCGTTCATCCGGTCCCCCGAGTGCCCCTTGACCCACTCGAAGGTGACCGGACGCTCCGGATCGAGGGCCAGGTCCAGCAGTTCGCGCCACAGGTCCTGGTTGGCCACCGGCTTCCCCTGGGAGTTGCGCCATCCCCTGCGCTTCCACCCCACCCACCACCGTTGCCGGAAGCAGTTGACGACATAGGTCGAGTCGCTCACCACGTGGACGGGACCCGGGAGGGACTGCAGGGCCCGAACCACCGCGGTCACCTCCATCCGCTGGTTGGTGGTGTGGGGCTCCCCGCCGCTGTCGCACGGGCCGCCGTCCACCGCCCACCCCCATCCACCCGGCCCGGGGTTCCCCCGGCACGCCCCGTCGGTGTACACAGTGGTGACCGGATCCGTCGACGTGGGGGCAGGCGTGGGACTCATCGACGGGGTGCTCATCGACACAGCATGCCCGGTCGGTCGGGTGCCGCCGCGCACCATCGGCACCGTGGGCTCGGACGCCACGGATGCCACCACCGCCACCACCGGCACCAGCGCCCGGACCCGAAGGTGTGCTTCCCCCCGGCACCAGGTAATGAGAGCATGGGTAGGTGCTGTTCGATGGAGTGAGCCACCAACTTCCCGATGCCGACCCCGTCGAGACATCCGAGTGGCTGGATGCCTTCGACGATGTGGTCGAGGCCCACGGGCGCACCCGGGCGCGCTATCTGTTGATGAGGATCCTCGAGCGGGCCCAGCACAAGCATGTGGACTTTCCGGCCACCGTCTCGTCTCCCTACGTCAACACCATCCCGTCGGACGAGGAGCCGGAGTTCCCCGGGGACGAGTACCTGGAGCGTCGCATCCGGGCCTTCATCCGGTGGAACGCCGCGGTGATGGTGGTCCGGGCCAACGTCCGCTCCGAGGCCATCGGAGGCCACCTGTCCACCTACGCCTCCTCGGCCTCCCTCTACGAGGTGGGCTTCAACCACTTCTTCCGGGGCAAGGACGGGGGTCGGCCCGGGGACCAGGTGTACTTCCAGGGTCACGCCTCCCCGGGGATCTACGCCCGGGCCTTCGTCGAGGGACGGCTCAGCGAGGAGGAGCTGGACAACTTCCGGTTCGAAGTGGGGGTCGACGGGCTGTCGTCCTATCCCCATCCGCGCCTGATGCCCGAGTTCTGGGAGTACCCGACGGTCTCCATGGGGCTCGGCCCCCTCAACGCCATCGCCCAGGCCCACGTGAGCCGGTACCTGCACGCCCGGGGCCTGGCCGACACCTCCGACAGCCGGGTGTGGTGCTTCGTGGGCGACGGGGAGTTCGACGAGCCCGAGACCATCGGCGCCCTGGGGATGGCCGGACGGGAGCACCTCGACAACCTGGTCTTCGTGGTCAACTGCAATCTCCAACGGCTCGACGGCCCGGTACGGGGGAACGGCAAGGTCATCCAGGAGTTCGAGGCCCTGTTTCGTGGGGCGGGCTGGAACGTGATCAAGGTCATCTGGGGCCGCACCTGGGACGACCTCCTGGCCAAAGATGTCGAGGGGGTCCTGCTCAACAAGATGAACTCGACCGTCGACGGCGAGTTCCAGAAGTACGCCACCGAGTCGGGGGCCTACATCCGGGAGCACTTCTTCGGCCCCGACCCCCGGCTGACCGAGCTGGTCAGCCATCTCACCGACGAGGAGCTGCAGTCGCTCCCCCGGGGCGGCCACGACTACCGGAAGATGTACGCCGCCTACAAGGCCGCCACCGAGCACGTCGGGGCGCCGACAGCCATTCTGGCCAAGACCATCAAGGGTTGGACCCTGGGACCGGAGATCGAGGCCCGCAACGCCACCCACCAGATCAAGAAGATGACCAAGGCCCAGCTGCTGACCTTGCGCAACCGGCTGTTCCTCAACGACGAGATCCCCGAGCACGACCTCGACGCCGACCTGCCCCCCTACTACCGGCCGGCGCCCGACTCCAAGGCCGCCCAGTACCTGGCCGAGCGGCGCCGGTCCCTCGGTGGCCCGCTGCCCCGTCGGGTGGTGCGACCCCATCCCCTCCCGCCTCCGGACGGAGCGGCCTTCGCCGACCTGTTGGCCGGCTCGGGGCGCCAGTCGGTCTCGACCACCATGGCCTTCGCCCGGCTGCTGCGCTCCCTGGTCCGGGACCCCTCCATCGGTCGCCGCATCGTGCCCATCGTCTCCGACGAGGCCCGCACCTTCGGTCTCGAGTCCCTCATCAGCGAGGTCCAGATCTATGCCCCGGAGGGCCAGCGCTACACCCCGGTCGATGCCGGGCTGGCCCTCCACTACGCCGAGAGCGCGTCGGGCCAGGTCCTCCAAGAGGGGATCAGCGAGGCCGGAGCGGTGGCCGCCTTCTCCGCCGCGGCCACGGCCTACGCCACCTGGGGCGAGCCCACCATCCCCTTCTACCTCTTCTACTCCATGTTCGGCTTCCAGCGGGTGGGCGACCTGCTGTGGGCGCTGGGCGACAGCCGGGGCCGGGGCTTCCTGCTGGGCTGCACCGCCGGCCGGACCACCCTGAACGGCGAAGGACTCCAGCACCAGGACGGTCACTCGCTGTTGCTGGCCTCCACCTTCCCCAGCGTGGCCGCCTACGACCCGGCCTTCTCCTACGAGGTGGCCACCATCATCGAGGACGGCATCCGCCGGATGACCGGGCCCGACCCCGAGGACCGGTACTGGTACCTGACCCTCTACAACGAGAACTACCCGATGCCGGCCCTCCCGTCCGACCCGGCCGAGGCCGAGCGGGTCCGCCGGGGCACCATCGAGGGCATGTACCGGTTCGACCCCGGGGCCGGTTCCGGTGAGGACGCCAGCTCCGACTCCGGCTCCGGCTCCGGCTCCGGCAAGGGCAAGGATCCGGTGCGGGCCACCGTGCTGTTCTCCGGCTCGGCCTGGCTGGCCGCCGCCGAGGCCCGTCAGCTGCTGGCCGAGGAGTGGGGCGTGGACGCCGACCTGTGGTCGGTCACGTCCTACAAGTCGCTGCGGGAGGACGCCATCTCGGTGGAGCGGTGGAACCGCCTCCATCCCGGAGAGCCCGAACGCGTCCCGCTGGTCACCGAGAAGCTCTCCGAATCGGAGGGACCGATCGTCGCCGTCACCGACTTCATGCGCTCCGTACCCGACCAGGTGTCACGCTGGATGCCACGGTCGTTCACCTCGCTGGGCACCGACGGGTTCGGCCGATCCGATACCCGTGCCGTGCTGCGACGGTTCTTCGAAGTCGACGCCGGCCACATCGTGGTGGCCGTGCTGCACGGGCTGGCCGCCACGGGGGCCGTGCCCACCGCCGCCGTCGGCGAGGCCATCGTGCGCTACGGGATCGACCCGGTCTCCGGCGACCCCTGGTCCGACTGAGTGGACTGAACGGACACCAGGAGGCGCTCCCGTGGCCGAATCAGGAAGTGGGGAATCAGAGACCGAGGAAGACATCCCCTTCATCACCCTGCTCGGCAATCCGATCCTCCGGAGCCGCTGCCAGGTGGTCGACGAGTTCGGCACGGAGCTCTCCGAGCTGATCGACGACATGTTCCGCTGTCTGGCGGCGATCGAACACGGGGTCGGGCTGTCGGCCAACCAGATCGGCCGCCGCCAGCGTGTGTTCATCTTTGACTTCCAGGACGGCACGGCCGGCCATGTGGTCAACCCGGTGGTCACCCCCATCGGCCGCGAGTTCCAGGGCGGTGAAGAGGCCTGCCTGTCCCTACCCGGTCTGGGCCTTCCGACCACCCGCCTGGAGGAGTGCGTGGTGCAAGGGGTGGACCGCAACGGGGAGGCCGTCCACTACGAAGGGGAAGGTCTGGCCTCGCGGTGCTTCCAGCACGAGCTCGATCACCTGGACGGCAAGTTGTACATCGACCTCCATCCGGTCAGCGTGCGCAAGCGCATCGAGAGCGAAGCCAAGGCCCTGCCCTGGTATGGGACACCGGCCCTCGATCCCCGATCGGTGGAGTATCTGGGCCAGCCCGAGCCGCCGTCCGATCCCGCGCCCGTCTAGGTCGGTCGGGGTGGTCGGCGTGGCAACGATCTAGGTCATCGGCATGACGAAACGGATCGCCCCCATCTTTCCGGTACGCGACGTGAGCGTCTCGCTCGAGCACTACCGGCGGCTGGGCTTCGAGACCCGGGAGTACGAGCAGGGCGGGTACGGGTTCGCCACCTGGGACGACGGCGTCGAGATCCACGTGGGCGAAGTCGAAGCAGGCTCGGCCACCACCCCTTCTTCGGCATATCTCTTCGTGGAGGACGCCGATCAGCTGGCTCAGAGCTGGATCTCGGCAGGAGTCGACGTTCGAACCCCCGAGGACACCGAGTGGGGTCAGCGCGAGGGTGCGGTCATCGACCCGGACGGCAACATCATCCGCTTCGGCTCTGTGATCGGCAAGAGGCGGCGCCGAGCCCGCTGAGGGCCATCGGCCCGTGAGCGTTACCCATGAGCGTTACCCCGTGAGCGTTACCCCGTGAGCACTACCCTTCAGCGCTGACCTTGCCCAGGAAGGGTATGAGCCGACTGAAGAAGGCATTGTTGGGGTAGGCGCCGGCCGGGTCGTTGTGCGAGTAGGTGCTCTGGTAGTTCGCCAGGGTCAGATTGCTCATGGGTATGCCCGACTGTTGGGCCAGGATCTGCGCATCCTCGGGCACACTGGCCCCACCCAGTCGTGCACCGAAGGCGTAGATCAGCAAGTCCTTCGGGAGACTGTGGCCCATGGTGGCATCGACGTCGAGCACGCCCTGGGCCGGATTGGCGTTCCCGTTGTCGACAGCGCTGGTGTCGTCGGTCAGGCGTTGGGGGAAGTACCACTCCGTGCCGTTGGCGTTCTGGATCCCTTCTCCCGAAAACATCGTGGCGAAGCGATCGATCGGGGTGAGAGCTCCTGATCCGTTCCAACCGTGAACCGGCCCTGGCGAGGCGATTCCCTGGCCGAGGTGCGCCTGAGCTGCGAGCAGACTCGGCGGCGAAGTCGAGGCATTGAGGGCGTAGCCGTACTGGCCCAGATTGGTGACTCGCACGGGAGGAACGATCTCTGAGGGCAACAGCCCAGAGGTCTGACCCAACGAAGGCGCATTCGGGTCCAGGAGGGCAGACGCTGCTCCGGTGGCCTCGAACAATCCGGCGTACGGCGCAGTGATCCCGCCGAACGAGAGCCAGGGGCTGGCGCTCGGGGCGTCGAGCGCCTGGAGCGTCTGGGTGGCGGCCTGGGCGCTCACCGGCGTCGTGGTGCTGCCGCCGTCGATGTAGACCAGGCCCGCCAGTTCGTCGGCGCCGGCGTGGCCGTCGAAGTCCCACGTGGCGTAAGCCGTCACCACTGAGCCGCCCAGCGAGTGGCCACCGAGCACGACCTTGCCGCCGAGCTTCTTGGCCGCGCCGATCACCACGTGCAGGTCCTGGACGGCGACATTCATTCCCCACTGCTTGGCGAACTCGACGCTCGAGTTGGCCACGGGTTGATAGTGATGGGTGATGCTCGGGTTCTTGAGATAGCCGAGGTAGTAGTCGAACAGCTGCGTAGACGTGGCCTTGTGCTCCTTGTACCGGTTCAGCTCGGACTGGTCCTCGAGCAGGTTCTCCCGGCGTTCGACCGCCCATACCTGCCAGCCACCTGTCTTCGAGACGATCCACTTGGCCAGAGGAACGAAGTAGGCGGCGGCGGCCGACGTGCCCGGCTCCAGGACCAGGACGTTCTTCGCCGTGCTCGGTCCGACCTTGATGACTCCCACCTTGTCGTACTGGGCCGGGGTGCCGGGAGCGGCGTAACTCCGCATCCAGGTGATGCTCAGGGGTGCAGTCGAAGTTGCAGTAGAAGATGTCGTCGGTGGGCTCGCCGCCGGGCTGGATCCGCAGTCCGAGAGCAGGGCGGCCGCGGCAACGAGCGCTATCGCCACCGCCACGGCTCGTTTTGACATGATCGAGGATCCCAGGGCGACCACAGTTCGCCAGGATAGGACGAGACGCCGTCAGACGGGCCGGCGCTCGGTGTGCCCGCTCCGCCGACCAGGTCGAACGGTGACGCAAACTCGCATACGCTGGCGTTGTGTCCCTGTATCTGAGTGGCGACGAAGCAGCCGACGAGCTCCTCTCGGATGACCCTCTGGCCCTGATCATCGGCATGGTCCTCGACCAACAGGTCCCGCTGGAGAAGGCCTTCAAGTCGCCGTTCGACCTCCAGGAGCGCCTGGGCCGGGGTCTCGACCCTGCCGCACTGGCTTCGATGGACCCTGACGCCCTGGCCGAGCTGTTCAGTGCCAGGCCGGCCCTGCACCGCTACCCCAAGTCGATGGCCCGGCGGGTGCAGGAGGTCTGCACGGTCATCGTCGAGAGCTACGGCGGCGACCCCGCGGCCATCTGGACCTCAGCCACCGACGGCACCCAGCTGTTGGCCAATGTGAAGGCCCTGCCCGGCTTCGGCGAGCAGAAGGCCCGGATCTTCGTGGCCCTGCTCGGAAAGCAACTCGGGATCCAGCCTCCCGGATGGAAGAAGGCGGCATCGCCGTTCGGCGATGCCGGGACGCATCGTTCGGTGGCCGACATCAACTCGCCCGAGTCGCTGGCCAAGGTGCGCCAGTACAAGCAGCGGATGAAGGCCAAGGCCCGGGCTGAAGCGTCCACGTCCGGTTGACCACGCCCACCCCGGGGGAACGCTGGAACCTCGGTGGGCGGCGGCTGTACCTGTGCACCCCCGACCGCCTCGATCTCGAGCAGTTCGTCGACAAGTGCATCCGAGGCGGCGTGGACATCGTCCAGCTACGCGAGAAGCACCTTCCCGACGTCCGGCTGATGGCCCGGGCCCTCCGGGTCCAACAGGTCTGCGCCGACCATCAGGTCCCGTTCATCCTCAACGACCGACCCGATCTGGCTGCGGCCATGGGTGCCGATGGCGTCCACGTCGGCCAGGACGACCTGGACCCCGATGAGACCCGTCGGGTGGTGGGCCCTGACGCCATCGTCGGACTCTCGACCCACGGCACCGACGATCTCGAACGGGCCATCGGCGGGGGACCGGACGTCGGACCGGACGTCCATCCGGCCCCGGTCGACTACCTCTCAGCCGGACCGGTCACACCCACCCCGACCAAGCCGGGGCGCCCCGGCACCGGCCTCGGCTACGTCCAGGAGGCCACGGATCGGGCCTCATGGCCGGTGTGGATCACCGGAGGAGTCGATCCGACCACGGTGCCGGCCATGGCCGCCGCCGGGGCCCGCCACTTCGTGGTGGTCCGGTGGCTGACGCAGGCCGCCGACCCCGCAGAGCACGCGGGCGCCCTCCGACGAGCCATCGACGAGGCGGTGGCCCGGGCCGAGGACGGCTCGAACTAGCCGGCCGCGGCTGAGGGGGGCTGGCCGGTCGTGGGAGTCGTCGGAGCCTTGACCACTTTGGCCCCAGCCGGAAGCGCCACCGGTGGGGACGTCCCGACCTGGGAGATGACCAGGTGGACCGAAGCCCCCTTCACCGACAGGTTGAACTCCGAGACGTACTGCCCGGACACCGTGTAGACGAAGGTGCCGGTCTCCCCGTCCTGGCTCAGCGTGAAGGTGGACGTCCCACCCGCTGAGGTGGTGATGTGCGGGGCAGTCTGGGCGTAACGCAGGTAGTTGTGAACCGGGTCGATGGTGCTGGCCCCCTGGCTGGCCTGCTTGTAGAAGACCAGGTGCTTGGTGGAGGCGTTGGCCGACACCGTGAGGCTCTGGTACTCCACCGACCCGATGACGTACACGTAGGTGCGCTTGGAGCCGTTCTCCACGTAGCCACCCAACTTGTCGGGTGCCTGGTAGGTCAGGTAGTCGGTCTGGGTGCCCTGGGTGGTCGACTCGGTGACCACCTCGCTGTAGTTGGGGGCATCAAGGGTGTTGTTCACCGCTTCGTGGAGCGGCACGTTCTTGGGGGCCTGGTTGATCCCGAGCACCGCGCCTCCGGCGCCCACCACTCCCAGGAGCACCAAAAGTAGCCAGCTGATCGTCCCTCGAAGATCGTTCATCGGCGAGACGATACGCCACCTGAGGCCCACCCGGTGCCCACCGGCACGGAGTGCGGGCGACAGGGGCCTCCGGGGTTGACCCGGATGCCCCGGGCCGGCGGGTGGGTGCCCGCGGCGGGCTGATGGGTGCCCGTGGCGCTAAAAACCCGACGCACGCTGGTGGGACTCAGATCCCGATCCGCTGGGCCAACAACTCCCGGTGGTAGGAGGGATCGCCCAGCATCAGCTCGGAGGACTTGGCCCGCTTGAAGTACAGATGGGCCGGATGCTCCCAGGTGAAGCCGATGCCACCGTGGATCTGGATGGTCTCGGCGGCGGCGTGGAAGTACGCCTCCGAGCAGTACGACTTGGCCAGGCTGGCCACGACCGGAAGCTCGTCGGAGTCTTCGGCTGCGGCCCAGGCGGCGTAGTACGCCGCGGATTTGGCCGACTCCACCTCCAACAGCATGTCGGCGCACTTGTGCTTGATGGCCTGGAAGCTCCCGATGGGCCGGCCGAACTGGATGCGGGTCTTGGCGTACTCCACCGAGCTGTCGAGGCAGCGCTGGGCCCCACCCACCTGCTCGGCGGCCAGGGCCACCGCCGCCAGGTCCAGGGTCTTCGACAGGCCGGGCTCGGCCCCACCGTCGGTCCCGATCAACCAGGCCGGGGTGTTGGCGAACTCCAGCCGGGCCTGCTTGCGGGTCTGGTCCATGGTGGCCAGCGGGGTGCGGGTGAGACCCTCGGCGTCACCCTTGACCCCGAAGAGCGACAGCCCGGCCTCGGTCCGGCCCACCACCAGGATGAGCCCGGCCACATGGCCGTCGACGACGAACGACTTGTGGCCGTTGAGGGCCAGCCGTCCTCGGCGGGGGTGGCGGCCAGGGTGATGCCGTCGGCGTCCCATCGACCCGAGTCCTCGGTGAAGGCCAGGGTGGCGATGGTGTCGCCGGCGGCGATCCCGGGGAGCAGATACGACTGGGCACTCTGGTCGCCGGAGGTCAGGATGGCATTGGTGGCCAGGGCCACGGTGGAGAAGAACGGGGCGCACAGCAGGGCCGCGCCCATCTCCTCGAGCACGACGATGAGCTCCACGTAGGTGAACCCGGACCCGCCGAACTCCTCGGGGATGATCAGGGACTGCAGCCCCAACTGCTCGGCCATCTGGGTCCAGACCGCCGGGTCGTAGCCGTCGGTGGTCTCCATGAGCCTGCGGACCTCGGTCTCGGGCGACTTGTCCTCGAGGAAGCGGCGGACCGACTTGCGAAGCTCGTCCTGCTCCTCGCTGAAGGCGAAGTTCATCGTGTTCTCCATCCCCTGGGTCGGATCCCCGAAACGGGGTCGACGTGCCCCGTTTGTCTACCAGAACCAGGCATTGTTGACCAACGGGTCAAGTGGCCCAACACGCGGTCGGAGCCGGCACCTGACCACCCTGGTCCACTACGCTGGACCGGGGATCTACCGCCGGTCCACAGCGACACGGGCCCGGCCCAGCAGCCCGGCGGGACCGTCCCGACGGTGAGGAGCCCGAATGACGTGCCTGCCACCATCGTCGACTACGAGGATGCATCGGTCGAGGTCCACCGCCTGGTGGTGGGGCCGGTCGACAACAACGTCTACATCGTCCGGGACCGGTCGACGGGCGAGTCCGTCCTCATCGACGCGGCCAACGAGCACGACAAGCTGCTCGAGCTGTGCCGGCCCTCGAACGTGCGCCAGGTGGTCGAGACCCATGGGCACTGGGACCACATCCAGGCCGTCGAGGCCGTCCGCAACGCCGGCATCGATGTGGCCGTGACCTCGGCCGACGCCGGCATGCTGCCCTCCTACGACCAGCTCCTGGAGGACCGGTCGATCGTCCAGGTCGGGAACCTCCGCCTGGCCACCATCGCCACCCCGGGCCACACCCCCGGCTCGATGTGCTTCGCCGTCGAGGGGACTCCTCTGCTGTTCACCGGTGACACGCTGTTTCCCGGGGGCCCGGGCAACACGTCGTTCGAGCACTCCGACTTCGCCACCATCATCACCTCCATCGAGGACCGGCTGTTCGCCCCGTTCGACGCCGGGACCCTGGTCCTGCCGGGCCATGGCGCCGGGACCACCATCGGTGCCGAGTCCCCCACCTGACGAGTGGGTCGAGCGCGGGCTGGTGAGGGGCTGAGGGAGTTGACGCGGCCGACCGCCGGCTCAGACCGCCGTCGAGGGCCGGCGGGGCTCCCGGACCAGCTCGATCTGCGGGGGCAGTCCGGTGACCACCACGCCGCCGGGCACCTCGGTCCCGACCTCGATGGTCACCCGCGACCCGGCCAACGGGATCCCTTCGACCTTGAGGTAGCCGATCCAGTCGGGCAGGTTGGGGCACAGCCAGGTCTTCCCGTACGGGATCCAGGGGTCCAACCGGAGCAGAGTCCGCAGGCACAAGAGGGGCGAAGCCGCAGCCCAGGCCTGGGGCGAGCACGAGGTCGGGTAGCCCACCGGCACCGACAGCTCCCCCCGGTCCAGGCCGCTGAACAGCTCGGGGAGCCGACCGCCCTGGGTCTGGGCCGCGTCGAGCAGGCCGAAGATGAGCTGCTGGGCCGCGGCGTCGAAGCCGTAGCGGGCCAGGCCGGCGGCCACGATGGCCGTGTCGTGCGGCCACACCGAGCCGCAGTGGTAGCTGATGGGGTTGTACCCACCGCTCTTCTTGGACAGGGTCCGCACCCCCCACCCGCTGAACATGGCCGGCGACACCAGGTGCTCGGCCACCCGGCGGGCCTTGTCCTCGTCCACGATCCCGGTCCACAGGCAGTGCCCGATGTTGGAGGTCAGCGAGTCGATGGGGCGCTTGTCGGCGTCGAGGCCGACGGCGAACCAACCCTTCTCCTCCAGCCAGAAGTCCCGGTTGAAGGCCGCCTTGAGGTGGGCGGCCTTGGCCCGGTAGCGGTCGTAGGTGGCGGTGTCGCCGACCTCGAAGGCGAAGTGGGCGCTGGCCAGGTAGGCGCCGTAGGTATAGGCCTGCACCTCGCACAGGGCGATGGGGGCCTCGGCCACCCGGCCATCGGCGTACCGGATGCCGTCCCAGCTGTCCTTCCAGCCCTGGTTGGCCAGACCGCGGTCGGTAGCCCGCCGGTACTCGACGTACCCATCCCCGTCAGCGTCCCCGAACTGCTCGATCCACTCCATGGCCCGGGCGGCGTTGGGGAGCAGCTCGTCCACCATCTCCCGGGCCTCACCCCAGCGCCGCATCTCGCCCAGCAGCATCACGAACAAGGGGGTGGCATCGGCCGTGCCGTAGTAGATGCTGCCCCCGCCCAGCGACAGGGTGGCGGCATCGCCGAACCGCATCTCGTGGAGGATGCGCCCGGGCTCCTCGTCGTGGCGGGGGTCGACATCCTTCCCCTGGAACCGGGCCAGGGTCTGGAGCACCCCTCGGGCCAGATCGGGGTCGACCAGCAGCGCCATCCACGCCGTCAGCAGGGAGTCACGACCGAACACCGTCATGAACCACGGAGCGCCAGCCGCCACCACCACCCGCTCGGGATAGTCGGGGTCGAAGATCCGCAGGGCCCCGAGGTCCTCGTTGCTGCGGTCGATGACCTCTTTGAGCCCGGGGTGGCTGGTCTCCACCTGGGGAACCCGCCGGCGCCACTGGGCCAGGCGCTCGGACGGTGCGGCCCGCTCGATGGGCTCCCCGCAGCGGTAGCGGGGGTCGAAGGTGGCAGCATCGATGGCCGGCGCCACCTCGATGCACGTCGTCCACTCCCCCCTGGGAGGCACGATCACCTCGAACGAGGCCAGATCGGGGCTGACCACGGCGGGGTCGCAGAACCGGAGGTCCACGCCCCGGACCACCCCGCCCCGCCGGTACGAGTAGGTGATGCTGGGGGGCCGCTCGACCGGGAAGGGCTCGTCGGACTCCCGCCGCAGGGCGACCTGCTGGTTGGCCTCCTCCCGGGCGATCAGCTCGGCCAGGGTCCCGGGCGACACCGTGCTGGTCACCCGCCCGGTACCCGGATCGCTCCCCACCCGACCCTCCTTCACCGCGAACAGGTCGGCGAAGTCGGAGTCGACGAAGACCTCGAGGGTGCACAGGGCCGGCTCGTCGGCGAAGTTGCGCAGGGTGATGTCCTCGCGCATGCCCTGTCCCACGTGCCGGGTCCGGAAGACCATCAAGGTGGAGTCGGCCCGCCCGGGCGCGGGCCGGGACCGGGAGACGAAGGTGGCCGAGAACGGGTCGTCGGTGATGGCGGCCAGCGGCTCGGTGATCTGCCCGTTCACCAGCAGCTCCAGCCGGGACAGGATCCGGGTGTCCCGGAAGAACAGGCCCTGGGCCGAGCCCAGGGACATGTCCCCGGAGCTCCCGCTGATGGCGAAGGTCGATTCGTCGACCAGGGTCACCACGCTTGCTCCCGAGTCCAATCTGGCGATCGGGCCGGCATAGTTCCAGGGGTCGGCCATGGCGCTTACCGTATCGGCTTGACCTGCTCACCTGAGTAATCCCCCGGCCGGGGCCGAGTGATCCCTTGGGGCGGGGCCGAGTGATCCCTGGGCCGGGCTGGTGTGATCCCCCGCGCCGGGCCTGGAATGGGCCGCTATTCCCCCTATACCCGTAGGGGAAAATCACGAATGCGGCTAAGATCCACCCGTGCCCAGCGAGACCGAACAGAGCCCGGTGAGCGGACAGGGTCCGGCTTCGAGCGGACAGGGTCCGGCTTCGGCCACCCCCCTGCTCCGGATCGAGGACCTCCATGTCTCCGTGGAGGGCCAGCCCATCCTGAAGGGTGTCGACCTGACCGTCGAGTCCGGCCAGCTGCACGCCCTGATGGGGCCGAACGGCTCGGGTAAGTCCACGCTGGCCAACGTGCTGTTGGGCAACCCGGCCTACCAGGTCACCTCGGGCGCCATCCGGTTCAAGGGCGAGGACGTCACCGCGTGGGGCCCCGACGTGCGGGGCAAGGCGGGCATGTTCCTGGCCTTCCAGGAGCCGGAGGCCATCGGCGGCGTCCCGGTCATCCAATTCCTGCGCCAGGCCCTCTCGGCCCGCCGGGGTATGGACATGTCGGTGCTCGAGGTGCGCTTGATGATGATGGAGTGGATGGAGAAGCTGGGCATGGACCCGGCCTTCGGCGAGCGCCACCTCAACGACGGGTTCTCCGGGGGCGAGAAGAAGCGCAACGAGATCCTCCAGATGGCCATCCTCGAACCGGAGCTGGCCGTCCTGGACGAGACCGACTCCGGTCTGGATGTCGACGCCCTGCGCACCGTGGCCCGGGGCGTGCACGCCGTGCGGGACTCCCGACCCGACCTCGGCGTACTGGTCATCACCCACTACCAACGCATGCTCGACGAGTTGGCCGCCGACCGGGTCCACCTGCTGGTGGACGGGGTCATCGTGGCCGAAGGCGGACCCGAACTGGCACGCTCTCTCGAGTCCGAAGGGTACGACGCATGGCGAACGTAAAAGAATCTCCGTCCGGGCTGGATGTGGCCACGCTGCGCAAGGACTTCCCGTTGCTGGCCCGCGAGGTCAACGGCCATCCCATCACCTACCTGGACTCGGCCGCTTCGGCCCAACGCCCGGTGCAGGTCCTCGACGCCATGCGGGAGTACGACGAGACCACCCACGCCAATGTGCACCGGGGCGTCTACTCCATCGCCGAGGAGGCCACCCGCCGCTTCGAGGCCGCCCGCCACAACGTGGGCCGGTTCATCGGCGCACCGGAGCCCTCGAGGGAGATCGTCTTCACCAAGAACGCCACCGAGGCCCTCAACCTGGTGGCCCACACCTGGGGCCGTTCCAATCTGCGCTCCGGCGACATCATCGTGCTGACCGAGATGGAGCACCACGCCAACATCGTCCCCTGGCACATGCTGGCCGAGGAACGTGGGCTCACCATCCGGTGGATACCCGTCGACGACGAAGGTCGGCTGGACCTGAGCGATCTGGACCGGTTGGTCGACGGGGCCAGGCTGGTCGGGGTCAGCTGCATGTCCAACGTGCTCGGAACCCTCAATCCCATCCGCGAGATCGCCGACATCGCCCATGCCGCCGGCGCCGTGGTGGTGGCGGACGGGGCCCAGTCCGTGCCCCACCTCCCGACCGACGTGACCGCACTGGACGTGGACTTCCTGGCCTTCAGCTCCCACAAGATGCTCGGTCCCACCGGAATCGGCGTGCTGTGGGGACGCGATGAGCTGCTCTCGGCCCTTCCGCCCTTCCTAGGCGGTGGCGAGATGATCCTCGACGTCCGTAAGGACGGGTTCACCCCGAACGACATCCCCTGGCGCTTCGAGGCCGGCACGCCCCCGATCACCGAGGCCATCGGACTCGGGGCCGCCGTCGACTATCTGCGGAACGTGACCATGGAGGCGGTCCGGGCCCACGAGATCTCCCTCACCACCTACGCCATGGACACCTTGACCGAGCGGTTCGGGGACGACATCGGCATCTTCGGGCCCCGCGATCCCCGGGACCGGGGTGGGGTCATCTCCTTCGCCTACCGCGACATCCATCCCCACGACATCTCCCAGGTCCTCGACGAGTACGGGGTGTGCGTGCGGGCCGGCCACCACTGTGCGAAGCCCCTCATGAGGCGCCTCGGGGTCAACGCCACCGCCCGGGCCTCGTTCGGCCTCTACAACGACGAAGCCGACGTCGACACCCTGGCCGATGCGTTGACCGAGGCCGGAGCGTTCTTCGGATGAGCGCTCGGCGGTATCCTGGTGCGGTGACCAGTGAGTTCGTGCGTTGTCACGCCTTCGGGACGTCGGTCCCCCAGATCGTAGAGAGGTGTGTGCGCTGATGCCCGGGCTCGAGGACCTCTACCGCGAGATCATCCTGGACCACTACCGCTCGCCCCGTAACCGCGGCGAGTTGGAGTCGCCGCCCGCCTACCGGGTCGAGGGCTTCAACCCGCTGTGCGGGGACGAGATCGTGGTCACCCTCATCGTCGAGGGCGACGTGGTCTCGGACATCAAGATCGCCGGGACCGGCTGCTCGATCAGCCAGTCGTCGGCCTCGTTGATGTCCGCCGCCGTCAAAGGCAAGCCGGTGGCCGAGGTGCGTGACCTGATCCGCACCTTCAAGGGGATGATGTCCATCCACGAGTCGACCCTTCCCTCGGCCAACGGGTCGGCCTCGGGTGACGGATCCGGCTCGACCGTCGAACTGGATGTGGCCGAGCCCGAGATCATCGACGTCGACGCTCTGGGCGAGCTGGCCGCCCTGCAGGGCGTGGTCAAGTTCCCGGTGCGCATCAAGTGCGCCACACTGAGCTGGAACACGCTGGCCCAGGGGCTCGACGAGAGCGAGTCGGTTAGCTGAATCTCGTTTGCGCTCTGCGCTGGCGTTGGCTCTTGCGCTGGCGTTGGCTCTTGCGCTGACGTTGGTGCTGAGCGGTGGCGCGGCGGGTGGCCGGGCCGGGTGGCACACGACTCGCGCCGGGACTGCTCAGCTGTAGGCCGCGTACCCCGTCTGATCCACCAGCTCGGCCAGCTCGCTGCCTCCCGTGGCCACCACCCGTCCCTCGGACAGGACGTGCACCACGTCGGGGTGGAGCACATCGAGCAACCGGCGGAAGTGGGTGATGGCCAGCACCCCGAGGCCCCATTCGTTGGTGGCCTCTTCCACCCGTCGTCCGACCGCACCCAGGGCATCGATGTCCAGTCCCGAGTCGATCTCGTCCAGCACGGCGAACTTGGGACGCAACACGCCTAACTGGAGCGTCTCGTTTCGCTTGCGCTCGCCGCCGGACAGGTCGACGTTGAGCGGACGGTTGAGAAAGCGCTCGTCGAAGCCGATGCGGCGGGCCTCGGTCTGCAGTCGGCCACCGATCCCGTCAGCGCCTCCGCCGTTCTCGTCCCCGGGGACGGCCTGTCGTGCCGCCGTCAGCGACTTGACCAGCGACACGCCCGGTACCTCGATCGGATGCTGCATGCCCAGGAACAGACCGGCCCGGGCCCGTTGCCAGGTCGGGAGGGCCAGGAGGTCGATGCCGTCCAGGGTCACCGAGCCGCCGAGCACCTCATAGCCCGGTCGACCCATCAGAACATGGGCCAAGGTGCTCTTGCCGGAGCCGTTGGGTCCCATGACGGCGTGGACCTCCCCACTGCGCACGGTCAGCGTCACCCCACGCAGGATCTCCCGTCCGGGGATGCCGGCCCGCAGCTCCTCGATCACCAGCTCACCCGTGCTCATGGCACCACCACCGAAACGTCGTCCCCATCGATCTCCACCTGGTAGACCGCCACCGGCCGGGTGGCCGGAAGGGAGCACGGCTCACCGGTCCGGAGGTCGAAGGTCGATCCGTGCTTGGCACACTCGATCTCGCACTCGCTGGTGAGGACCTCCCCATCGGCCAAAGAGAAGTCCTCGTGGCTGCAGCGATCGTCGATGGCATAGAACTCGTCGCCGATGTGGGCCACGGCCAGCCTCAGGCCGTCGACGTCGAAGCGCCGGGCCTCCCCCGGGGCCACGTCGTTGCGTCCGCACACCCTGATCACCCGGCGCGGGCCCGGGTTGGCCATGGCCTCACTCACTCTGGCCTCCCGACCGGTCAGCCAGGGCGCGGCCGATCATCGACCGGGTTCCGGCGATGGGCACCTGGTCGGCGATGTTCTCGAAGAAGCCGCCCACGATCAACCGCTCGGCCACCTCGGGCTCGACGCCGCGGGACTCGAGGTAGTAGCGCTGATCCTCGTCGACCGGGCCGACCGTCGAGCCGTGGCTGCACTTCACGTCGTTCTCCTCGATGTCCAGATTGGGCACCGAGTCGGCCTGGGCCCCTTCGTCGAGGACCAGGTTGTGATTGGTCTGCATGGCGTCGGACCGCACCGCCCCCCGACGGACCCGGATGAGTCCGCTGTACACGGAGTGCGCCCGGTCGGCCACCGCTCCCATGAACAAGAGGTCGCTGGTCGTCTTGGGGGCCAGGTGATCCTGGAGGGTCCGGAAGTCCAACATCTGGTCGTCCCGACCGATGAAGGCCGCCCGCAGCTGGCTGGTCCCGGACTCCCCCTGTAGGGCCGAGTCGGTTCGGAGCCGGGCGTAACTCCCACCGAGAGCCACGGCGAAGCTGGACAAGGTGGCGTCGGCACCGATGGCGCTGGCCTGATGGGCCAGCTGCCAGGTGTCGGGCCCGACAGACTGCACACTGACGTAGGACAGGGCGGCATTCTCTGCCACCCGGATCTCCGTCACCGGGACCACCAGGTGGTCGGTGCGCCGGTTGTTACGGTCCCTCGGGCTCGCCGAGGTGCTTCCCGAAGGAAGGTCCGCAAGCAGGCCGGTCTCCACGTCGACGACGATCTCGACCACCCCGGCCTTGGATCCCGGGCCGCTGCGGATGACCGTCCGGGGGAAGACCGCCTCACCCCCGCTGCCGCTGACCACATGGACCACCACGATGGGATCGTCGATGACGGCACCGGCGGCCACGTCGACGATGAGCGGATCCACGGCGAAAGCCTCGTTGAGGAGGACGAAGTCCCGCGGGTCGGTGATCACCGCACCCAGGAGGGACTCCATATCGTCCTGCTCGGTGACCCGGCCCAGGGTCAACACGTCCTCCCCTACCGACGAGCCCACCGTGGCCAACAGCCCGTTGATGGTCACCATGAGGCCCGAGCGCGGGCCGAGGCTGCCCACCAGCGAGTGGACCCGGTCCGAGGGGGACGGGCCCGGGTCGTTGTGGCCGTCGACGGGTACCGTCCCCGACGGCCGGAACCGGTCGAGGTCGAGGTCGTCGATCCGGCTGTACCGCCAGACCTCGTCCTTCTCCGTGGGCAGGACCGACGAGGCGAACTCCTCGGCCGCGGCCAGGCGGCGTCGCTGCAGCCAGGCATGCCCGGGCAGGGAGGTAGCGGAATCAGGTGTGAAGGTGGACAGAACGGGAAACCTCTCGCGTCTCGCGCAACGAGGCCCGGGTTACGAGCCTCCGGGTCAATACTACCTGCCGATTCCCGGGCCTCAGCCCCGGCAGTCCGTGCCCCCCGGCTCAGCCCCGGCCCCGGCCACCCCCGGCACCGCCCCCGGTCCCGACCGCGGCCACCGGTCCCGGCCACTGCCCCCGGCCCCGGGCGCCCCGGCCTGATGGAGGCATACGCTTTGATCCATGACGCCGCCGACCGACTCAGACATCGCTGCCTTCTCCTCCGAGGTCCTTTCCCTCGAGACCGACGGTCACGTGGCCACCCTGTGGCTGGATCGGCCCGAGAAGCGCAACGCCATGGGCCCGGCGTTCTGGTCCGACCTCCCCCGGGCCATGGCCGCCATCGGCTCGGATCCGGAGGTCCGGGTGGTGGTGATCGCAGCTCGAGGGCCCCATTTCAGCGTGGGCCTCGACCTGGTGGCCATGTCCGGCCTGACCGGCACGCCGGACACGTCGGGCACGTCCGGCAACGGCAATGGCTCCAAACCGTCGATGGCCGCCCGGGCCCAGTCGGCCCGGACCGAGATCCGGCGGTTGCAGGCCTCGGTGACCTCGGTGGCCGACTGCCCGCTTCCGGTCATCGCCGCCATCCACGGCTACTGCATCGGCGGAGGCGTCGACCTGGCCGCGGCCTGCGACATCCGCCTGGCCAGCGCGGATGCCCTGTTCTCGGTGCGCGAGGCCAAGGTGGCCATCGTGGCCGACCTGGGAAGCCTCCAGCGCCTCCCGGCGATCATCGGTCAAGGGCATCTGGCCGAGTTGGCCTACACCGGCAAGGACATCGCCGCCGAACGGGCCCTGGCCATCGGACTGGTCAACCAGGTCAGCTCGGACGCCGATGCGGTCCTCCACGACGCCCGGGCGTTGGCCGCGGAGATAGCGTCCAACTCACCCCTGGCCGTTCAGGGCACCAAGGCGGTTCTCAGGGCCAGCGAAGGACGAACGGTGGAGGAGGGGTTGGAGTACACCGCCACATGGAACGCCGGGTTCCTGGCCTCGGACGATCTGATTGAGGCCATGACGGCGTTCATGGAGAAGCGCCCGGCGGTATTTACCGGCCGTTGAGGTCACCGCCGAACGAAGGTTCAGCCGACCGAACGGGGGTTCAGGCCGCCGCTGAGCCTCAACAGGCGGACGAAGCTCAGCCGGCTGAAGCTCACCGCCGACGCTTCCACCAACGACCCTGGCGCCGCCCTTCGCGCTCGTCCTCTTTGCGCACCTCGGCGAGAACGTCGGGGCCGACGGCATTGATGATGTCCTCGGCCTGGTCGAGCACCTGAGCCGCCTCCTCACCGGGGACGTCGGGCATGGGCTCGAGGGCCGGCTCGACCAGGGACCCGTGGGACCAGCCCACGTCAGCCAGCCGACGGGCGTAGGACGGGCAGTTGTCGGGGCACTTCCAGGGCGCCTCGGGAGCCAGGTCCAGGATGCAGAACCGGGCCACTTCCCCCGAGTCGTAGGTACGGCTCTGAAAGTGCTTGCACTCTTCCCTCATCGGCATGATTACATCTTGCCTCTCTGCCGGCCGGTGCCCATCGTGGCCCACCGCGGCCTGGCGGCCCGATCGGCGCCGGGCGCCAGCTCCCGGGTCAGCCGACCGAGCCCTCCATCTGCAGCTCGATCAACCTGCTCCACTCGACGGCGTACTCCATGGGCAGGGTGCGGGTGATCGGCTCGATGAAGCCGTTCACGATCATGCCCATGGCCTGGGTCTCGGAAAGGCCCCGGCTCATCAGGTAGAAGAGCTGGTCGTCGCCGACTTTGGAGACCGTGGCCTCGTGGCCGATCCGGGCGTCCCGCTCGGCCACCTCCATGTAGGGCTTGGTCTCCGAGACGGCGGTCTCGTCCAGCAGCAGGGCGTCGCAGCGCACGAAGCTCTTGGCGTGCTTGGCCCCCTCGTCCACATGGACCTTGCCCCGGTAGGTGGTGATGCCCGAGTCCTTGGAGATGGACTTGGACACGATGGTGGAGGTGGTCTCCGGGGCGCAGTGGTACATCTTGGCCCCGGCGTCCTGGTGCTGGCCGGCTCCGGCGTAGGCCACCGACAGCACCTCGCCCGAGGCCTTGGGGCCCATCAGGTAGACCGAGGGGTACTTCATGGTCAGGCGCGAGCCGATGTTGCCGTCGATCCACTCGACGTGGGCCTCCGCCTCGGCCCGGGCCCGCTTGGTGACCAGGTTGTAGACGTTGTTGGACCAGTTCTGGATGGTGGTGTACGTGATCCGGGAGCCCTCCAGCGCCACCAGCTCGACCACCGCCGAGTGCAGGGAGTCGCTGGTGTACACCGGGCGCCGAGCAGCCCTCGATGTAGTGCACCTGGGCGCCGACGTCGGCGATGATCAGGGTCCGCTCGAACTGGCCCATGTTCTCGGCGTTGATCCGGAAGTAGGCCTGGAGGGGCTGATCGACGATGACGTTCGGCGGGACGTAGATGAACGAGCCACCGGACCACACCGCGGAGTTGAGGGCGGCGAACTTGTTGTCGTTGGGGGGGATGATCTTCCCGAAGTACTTGCGGACCAGGTCGGGGTACTCGCGGACCGCGGTGTCCATGTCGCAGAAGATGATGCCCAGGGCCTCGAGGTCCTCGCGGTTGCGGTGGAAGACCACCTCGGACTCGTACTGGGCGGTCACCCCGGCCAGGTACTTGCGCTCCGCCTCGGGGATGCCCAGCTTCTCGTAGGTGTTCTTGATGGCGTCGGGGAGGTCGTTCCAGTCCTCCACCTGCCCCGAGGTGGGCTTGATGTAGTAGTAGATGTCGTCGAAGTCCAGGTCGGGCATGTTGACGGCGAACCACTCGGCCATCTCGCGCTTCTCGAACCTCTGGAGCGCCCGGAGCCGGAAGTCCCGCATCCACTCGGGCTCCTTCTTCATCGCCGACATCTCGCGGACGATGGACTCGTTCAGGCCCTTCTTGGGCTTGAACACGTAGTCCTCTTCGTCGGACCACCCGAGCTTGTATTTTCCGAGGTCAAGGTCGGTCGTTGCCATAGGTCTCCTGAGATGCCGTCCGGTCGGGCAGCTGATTTCTCCTATACAGATAGTAACAACCCAGGGCGCCGAGCACGACGGAGGGCGGCTACGGCCGCCGGAGGGCGTGCATTCCGGGTCGCAGAGGACGTGCCATCCTGGTCAGATGGCTCCCGGCCCCCGAACTGACCGCACCCGGACCGACCTGGTTCCGCCCGAGGCCGAACGCCGTCCGGTCCGGCTCGAGGCCCACGGGGACGTCCGGGTCGACGACTGGTTCTGGCTGCGGGACAAGGACGATCCGGCCGTCATCGACCATCTCAAGGCCGAGAACGCCTACACCGAGGCCGAGATGGCCGGGACCGACGATCTCCAGGCCGAACTGTTCGCCGAGATGGTGGCCCGCATCGAGGAGACCGACCTGTCGGTGCCGGTCCGCAAGGGCCCCTGGCTGTACTACAGCCGGACGGTGGAGGGCAGCAGCTACGCCATCCACTGCCGGAGGCCGGCCGGCCCAGGCGGCCGGGCGGAGCCGGCCCCGGGCTCCGTGGGCTCCGGGGAGACCGGGCCGTCCCGGCCGTCCGGGCCGCCGGCGGACGAGCAGGTCATCCTGGACGAGAACCAGCAGGCCGAGGGGCACGAGTACTTCGCCGTCGGGGCCCTCTCGGTCAGCCCCGACCACGGGTGGCTGGCGTACTCCACCGACACCACCGGCGGGGAGCGCTTCACCATGCGCTTCACCGAGCTGGCCACCGGGGCCGTGTCGCCGGAGTCACTGACCGACACCTCCTACGGGGTGGCCTGGGCCAACGACAACGCCACGGTGTTCTACGTGCGGGTCGACGAGGCCATGCGCCCCCACCAGCTGTGGCGGCACCGGGTAGGCGAGCGACCCCGCCGGGGACGTCCTGGTCTACGAGGAGCCCGACGACCACTTCTACCTCGGGGTGGGCCGGACCAAGGACGAGCAGTTCGTGCTGATGAGCCTGGACTCCAAGGTGACCTCCGAGGTCCGGGCACTGCGCGCCGACGACCCACTCGGCGAGTTCACGGTCATCGAGCCCCGGCGCCAGGGCATCGAGTACAGCGTGGACCACGACCGGGGCCGACCCCGGCCAGGGGCGGGCGAGCCGGTTCCTCATCGTCACCAACGACGGGGCCGAGGACTTCCGGCTGATGGAGGCGCCCGAGGACGTCGCCCGGACCGGGGCCACTGGACCGAGGTGATACCCGGCCGGCCGGGAGTCCGGCTGGACAACGTCGACCCGTTCGTCGGGCACCTGGTGGTCTACGAGCGGGAGGGGGGCGAGACCCGGATCCGGGTGATCGACGCCGCCACCGGTGGCGTCCATGCCGGTCGCGCCAGACCGAGTCGCCCTCCACGGTGTGGGGCGGCGCCAACCCCGAGTACGAGTCGGGCACGCCTCCGATACGAGTACACCTCCCTGGTCACACCCCGGTCGGTGTACGACCTGGACCTGGGCACCGGGGAGGCCGACCTGCTCAAGCGGCAGCCGGTCCTCGGTGACTTCGACCCGGCCCGCTACCGGACCGAGCGCCTGTGGGCCGTGGCCGACGACGGCACCGAGGTCCCGATCTCGCTGGTCTACCGGCCCGACCTGGTCCAGCCCCCCGAGCCCGGGGCCGCTCCGACGGCGGCCGGCGCGACGGTGGCGGCGGCGGTGGCGAACTGCCGGTGGGCGCTCCGTGCCTCCTCTACGGCTACGGGTCGTACGAGGCGTCGATGGATCCGATGTTCTCGTCGCTGCGCCTCAGCCTCCTCGATCGCGGGCTTCATCTTCGCCATCGCCCACGTCCGGGGGGGTGGCGAGATGGGCCGCACCTGGTACGAGCAGGGCAAGCTGGCGGCCAAGCCCAACACCTTCACCGACTTCGTGGCCTGCGCCCGGACCCTGGTGGCGGAAGGGCTGGACCACGCCGGACCGGCTGGTGGCCCGCGGAGGCAGTGCCGGGGGGCTGCTGATGGGGGCGGTGGCCAACCTGGCCCCCGACCTGTTCCGGGCCATGGTGGCCGAGGTCCCCTTCGTCGACTGCCTGACCACCATCCTGGACGAGACCCTGCCCCTCACCGTGCTCGAGTGGGAGGAGTGGGGCAACCCGGTCGAGGACCCGGAGATCTACCAGGTCATGAAGTCGTACTCGCCCTACGACAACGTCCGCTCCGTGGACGCCGAGGGCCGTCCGGTCCGGTACCCGGACATCCTGGCCACCGCCGGCCTTTCCGATCCCCGGGTCGGGTTCTGGGAGCCGGCCAAGTGGGTGGCCAAGCTGCGGGCCGCCAACCCGGACAACCGGGTGCTGCTCAAGACGGAGCTCGGGGCCGGCCACGGGGGCCCGTCGGGCCGCTACGACGCCTGGAAGGACGAGGCCTTCGTCTACTCCTTCATCCTCGACGCCCTGGGCCTGGCCGGAGAGCTGCCGGACCAGTGGACGCGGGATCGGCTCGCGGGATCCGGCTCGCGGGATCGGCCGGCCGACGGCCGGTCGTGCGGCCGGGTCGGACCCGGCGGTCAGCCCACCGGTGCGGTGGTGGAGGTGGAGGTGACCACCGTGGTGGAGGTGACCGGCGTGGTCGTAGTCGGTGACCGGCACCGAGCCCGCCGCGGTCGGCTGGAACGTGGCGATGAACGGGGTGTGCACCGGGTTGGGGAAGACCACGGGGACGTTGTCCAGAGCCAGCTTGCCCGAGGGTGCGCCCAGCTGCACCGTGACCGTCCCGGACCCGGGAACCGCTTGGGACCCGCCGGCCTGGAGCGTTCCGGTCCACAGGGTGGTGCCGGTCGACGCCGAGGTGACCAACACCCAGCAGGGCGACGAGGTTGCCGTGATGGTCAAGGTGTAGGACCCGCTGGTGGGACGGGGTAGGTCGCCGTGGTGCCGGTCGACGAAGAGGAGATGGCCACCACCTGGGTGGGCGCAGTGGTCGGCGTGGTGGTCGACGTCTGGTGGTGCTTCTTGGTCTTGCTCCCACTGTTGGAGCCCCCGCTGTGGGAACCCCCGGACCCGGAGCGCGACGGTCGAGGCGGTGATCGACACGGACGAGGTCCCGCCGGTGTGACCGCTGGGCTTGTTGTGCGGCTCCCGAGGGCCGCCAGCGCCCCGAAGAGGACCACCACCACGGCCACCACCATCACCGCGGTGGCCCGTCGGGGCCGGCGGTTCATCGACTCGAGGGCATGCCGCTGGGCCCGGTCGACCCGGTGCACGGGCGCCCCGGGGGCCCGGGGGCTCCGGGAGTGAGCCCGTCGCCTCGCAGGCGGTCCTGGGGCGGGCATCGTCGAAGACGATCGGCTCCGAGGGGTCGGGGAATTCGCCGTTGCCCCGGACCGGCACCGGAGGGACGGTTCGTCCGGGTCCCTCCGCCTGCGCTCGACCGGCCCCGACTCAGGCCGCCATCCGCCGGGACGGCGGTCCCGGCCGTGGGTCGCCCGGTGCGTTCGGCCATGTGCTCGATGGTGCCCAGGGCCGAGTGGTATCTCGCCACCGAGTTCAGGTCGCTGCCCCGGGGACGTCGAACCACCAGGGTCGCCACAAGCCACGACGACCACCACCACCGCCACGATCAGGACGATCCACATCAGGACTATTCAACCCGAAGCGCCCGGCCGATCGGGGATCGAGTCGGCGGGCGACCACGGATGGTGGTCGGGACCGGGGCCGGCCCGGCCGGTGGCAGGCCTCAGATGGCGGTGACCGAGGTCAATCCGCCGTCGACGGTGAAGGCGGCCCCGGTGATGAACGACGCCTCGTCGGAGAGCAGGAACCGGATGGGCCGGGCGATCTCGTCGGGAGTGGCGAGCCGCTGGAGGGGGGTCCGCTCCTCCAGCTGCTGACGGAGGCCGGGCAGCTCCAGGGCCGGAGCCAGCATGGGGGTCTCGACGGCGCCCGGGCACACTGCGTTCACCCGGAATCCCTCCGAGGCGTAGTACTGGGCGATGGACCGCATGACGCCCAGGACCCCGCCCTTGGAGGCGCAGTAGGCGGTCAGGATGGCGTTGCCGAACAGCCCTTCGATGGAGGAGATGAGGACGGACGCCGAGCCGGGCCCGGCGGCACGGAACGGCTCGAGGAGCATCCTGCGAGATCATCACCCGCCGCGCAGGTTCACGTTGAGGGTGTTGTCCCACACCTCGTCGTCGATGGTGTCCACTCCCGCCGGCCCGGACACCCCGGCGGCGTGGACGAATCCACCCAGGCTCCCGAGCACCCGGGCGGTCACCGGCACCGCCGCCTCCACCGCGGCCGTGTCGGCCACGTCGACCACCGACCAGTGGGCGGTCACCCCGAGGGCCTGGCACTCGAGGCGGTGTCCTCGGCACCGTCGGCGTCGACGTCCCAGACCGCCACCGGTCGACCCACCTCGGCCAGGGCCAGAGCGGTCTCCCGGCCGATGCCCGAGGCCCCTCCGGTGACCAGCACCCCGGTGCCGGGCGAGCCCAGCCGGTCGAGCTCCGCCACGCCGTTCAGGTCCTAGCCCGGCCCGGGGCTGCAGACCGGGCTCGATCTCGGAGCGGAGCGGGTTCGACTGGTCCCTCGCCGAGAGGATGGGGTCGGTCAGGCCCCAGTCGGCGTTGACGGCCGGGTCGTTCCACGCCACCCCGAGCTCGTCGTTCGGGGTTGTAGTAGTTGTCCACCAGGTACCAGAGGGTGAGATCGGTCAGGGAGGCGAATCCGTGGGCCACCCCTGGCGGGATGAACAGGCCGCGGTCGTGATCCCCGTCGAGGTCGATGGAGAGGGTGGCCCCGTCGGTCGGGGATCCGGTGCGGAGGTCGTGCAGGACCACCCGGGCCATGCCCCGCAGGACGTACCAGTAGTCCGACTGGTGCAGGTGGTAGTGCAGGCCGACCAGCGCGCCGGCCTCCTTCTCGGACCGGTTGCCCTGGACCATCTCCCGGCCCAGCGGGAACCAGCTCCGACGGTAGGTCTCCACGAACCGCCCCGATCGTCACCGTGGGCGTTGGGCTCCACCACGATGACGTCGGCGATCACATCGGACTCGTTGACATCGGGCACGGGCTATCTCTCATCCTCCTCGGTATTCTTGGCGCCGGGCAACAGTAGCGAAGTTGCTCTCGGTAGTACAGGAGCGGCGACCCCTCGGCCGACCCCAGGTCGAGCACCTTCCCGATGATCAATTCGTGGTCGCCGGCGTCGTGGACCAACTCCACGTGGCAGTCCACCCAGGCCAGGCTGCCCTCGATCATCGGGGCTCCGGTGACCGGGGCCGGGCGCCAGGCTACGCCCACGAACTTGTCCCCTCCCGACACGGCGAAGTTCCGGCCCAGGTCCTCCTGCTCCTCGCTAGCACGTTCACGCAGAAGCCCCGGCCTGGGCGATACGGGGCCAGCTGGTGGAGGTGCGGGCCGGGGCCACGGCCACGAACGGGGGCTCGGCGGAGAGGGAGATGAAGCTCTGGCAGGTGAAGCCGACCGGGTCGTCGCCTCCATGCCCGACACGACGGTGACGCCGCTGGCGAACCGGCTCATGACGTCCTTGAACTCCGCGGTGTCGAAGGCCACGGTCAGGCAGTACCCGGATCTGCTGTGCCCGGATTGATTGTCCGCTGTGCCCGGATCTGCCCTGCCCAGGTCCACCGTCTGCCCCTCGGCTGCCGCTCCGACCTCGGCCAAGCCGGCCTTGGCGGCCAGATGGCGGGCGTTGGCCAGCATCCGGTCGACCTGGTCGTCGGAGTGGGCCGGATCGTGGTGGAACAACATGAGGCGCCGGGCCCCCGACTCCACGGCCACCCGCACGGCGTAGCTGTCGGTGGAGTGGCCCCAGTCGGACATGGTGGCGAACTCCTCGTCGGTGTACTGGGCGTCGTGCAGGACCAGGTCGGCTCCTTCGCACAGCTCGTAGACGTTCTTCTCCACGGTGCGGCGGTCCAGGGGGGCCTGGTGGTCGGAGACGTAGGCCACCGAGCGACCCTGCGCCTCGATCCGGAAGCCCAGGGTGTGGCCGATGTGGGGGATGGCCCGGGCCTTGACCTGGATGCCGCCCACGGCGAAGTCGGTCGGGCCTTCCAGGTCATGGCACCGAAGTTCCCCCCGGAAGTCGGCCATGGAGATGGGGAAGAAAGGAGGCGCGGACCATGCCGGAGAGGACGTCGTGGAACGGGCCGCTCTGCTGGGCGGGGCCGTAGACGTCGAGGGCCGCGCCGGGGTCGCGCATGGGAGCGAAGAACGGCAGTCCCAGGACGTGGTCGTAGTGCAGGTGGGTGAGGAGGACCGTCGCCTCCAGTGGGACGCCCGCAGCCCGGAGCGGGGCGTGCAGCTGGTTGCCCAGGGCGCGGAGGCCAGTCCCCAGATCGAGGATCAGGGGATGCTCGCCTTCCACCTCCACCAGGACGCAGGACGTGTTGCCCCCGTAACGGCAGTACTGGTCGGACGAGCACGGGCACGAGCCCCGGACTCCGAAGAAGGTGACTCTCACCGAAGCTGCAGGCTAGTCGGGCGGAAAGAGGGGGTCAGGACTACCCTGCCGGACATGGAGCCGAGCATGGAGCCGAGCATGGAGCCGAGCATGGAGCCGAGCATGGAGCGAGCACCGACCAGGGCATGGAGCCGAACATGAACCCGGGCATCGACCAGGGACAGGTCAGCGTCAACGGCATCGACTTCGCCTACCTGAGCGACGGGCCCCGTGACGGGCCCTTGGCCCTGTGCCTGCACGGATTCCCCGACACCGCCCATACCTGGCGGCATCTGCTGCCCCGGCTGGCCGAGGCCGGCTACCACGCCGTGGCCCCGTTCATGCGCGGCTACGCCCCGAGCGGCACGGCGGCGAACGGCCGCTACGACACCGGCACGCTGGCTCTCGACGCCTGCGGGCTGCACCAGGCCCTGGGCGGGTCCGACGATGCCGTGCTCATCGGCCACGACTGGGGGTCCTTCGCCACCTACGGGGCGGCGGCCTACCAGCCCGAGCGGTGGCGCCGGCTGGTGACGTCGGCGGTGGCACCCCAGGGGGCCATGGCCGACGGGTTCTTCACCTTCGACCAGCTGCGGCGGAGCTGGTACGTGTTCTTCTTCCAGACCCCGTTGGCCGACTACGCCGTGGGCCTGGACGACTACACCTTCATCGAGCGCCTGTGGGCCGACTGGTCCCCCGGCTACGAGGCCTCGTGGGACACCGCCCAGGTCAAGGCAGCCCTGGCCGCCCCGGACAACCTGGCCGCGGCCATCGGCTACTACCGGGCCATGTTCGCCGGGCCCCCCGACGACCAGGACGCCGCCGACGCCCAGGCCGCGGCGGGCACCGTGGCCCCCCAACCCACCCTCTACCTGCACGGTGCCGACGACGGCTGCATGGGCATCGACACCATCGGCCCGGTGACCCGAGTTCCTGGCCCCGGGCTCCGAGATGGCGGTGATCGAGGGCGCCGGGCACTTCTTGCACCTGGAGCGGCCCGGACGAGGTCAACGACCGGATCATCGGGTTCATCACCGGTGGCCGGTCTACGGCGGCCCTTGGCCACGGCCGGGCCTGCCGGTCACGGCAGGCGGAGCCGACCGGACTGGTCCCAGACGGCCAGCCCTTCGGCCACCAGGTCGGCCGCCACCCGGCGGGCCCGCTGTGGGTCGTCGGGCCACCCTGCCGCGGCCGCAATCTGCTCCGGGCGGACCTCGCCGCGCCGCAACCGGTCGACCAGCCGGCCCCGGCCCTGGCGGTCGGAGCCGGCGAAGGTGCTCTGGGGGGCCGAGACCGCGGCCGAGCCCGAGCGGGATCGGGCATCGGCCGGCCCCGGGCGGCCCATCGGCACCGTCGCCGCACCGGGCAGCTCGTTACACCGGGGTGTGCCGGAGCGGCAGATCGAGGCCCCGAGGTCCAAGAGGGCCTGGCCGAACTCCCATCCCCCACCGGGAGGCACCATGGCGTCCACCAGGAGCTGAGCCTCGGTCAACCGGATCGGCCGGCCGGCCACCGCCCGGGACAGGACCCGGCCGGCGTTGGTGTCCACCACGCCGACGTCGGCCTCGAAGGCGAAGGCCAGGACGGCCCTGGCGGTGTAGCTGCCCACTCCGGGCAGGTCCATCAGGGCGGCGAGGTCGTTCGGGACGCGGCCGCCGTGCTCGGCCACCAGCACCGCCGCCGTGCGCTGCAGGTTGACGGCCCGTCGGTTGTAGCCCATGCCCTCCCAGGCCCGCACCACGTCGGCCCGGGAGGCTGCGGCACAGGCCGCCGGGTGTGGGGAACCGGTCGAGGAATCGGCCGTAGGCCGGGACCACCCGGGACAGTTGGGTCTGCTGGGCCATGACCTCACTGACCAGCACGGCCCACGGGTCACGGGTGGAGCGCCACGGCAGGTCCGGGCGTCTCGAGCCGTTTCCTTCCGCCGTCCCCCACGTGCGGATGGCCCGGCCCATGGCCCGGACCTGGCTCGGGTCACGGTCGGGCTTGGTCGGCGTTCGGCTCGCGGTCGTGGCCATCACCGAAACACGCCAGCCGGTGAAGTCCGGCCGTGGTCGGCCACCGGGGTCAGTCCCAGACGTCGTCCCCGTAGGGACGCAGGCGCGGCGGGGCGGCGGCCCGCTTCCACACCATGACCTTGCTCCGGTAGAAGCACACTTCTTCGCCCCGTTGGTTGAAGCCCTTGGACTCCACGGTCACCACGCCGCGGTCGTCCCGGGACTTGGACTCGACCTTGGAGATGACCCGGCTCTCGGCGTAGATGGTGTCGCCGTGGAAGGTCGGGGCCCGATGGATCAGGGACTCCACCTCGAGGTTGGCGATGGCCGCGCCGCTGACATCGGGGACACTCAGCCCGAGCACCAGCGAGTACACCAGGTTGCCGACGACCACGTTCTTGCCTTGGACCGTCTCGTGCTCCGCGTACCAGGAGTCGATGTGGAGCGGGTGGTGGTTCATGGTGATCATGCAGAAGAGATGATCGTCGGCTTCGGTGATGGTCTTGCCCGGCCAGTGCCGGTAGATGTCGCCCGGCTCGAAGTCCTCGAAGTAGCGCCCGAAGGGACGGTCGTAGATGGTCATCGGTCGCAGGTGGCCGGGGGCGGCGCGGTCGTCGTCGCTCAGTCCGGTTCGTCCCGTACCAGGGCCGGGCGGACGGTGAAGCCGAGGACCCAGTCGGTCTGGGAGTCGCCGTCGATGGCCATGCGCCACGCGTAGCGCGTGCCCGGGGTGAGCGGGAGGGGCGGAAGGTTGATGGCCATGGCCACGTCGATGGGAGAGCCTTCGGGGATGTCCTGGGGGCGCCCGACGGTGAGCTCACCGCGCCACTCCACCGCGTGCTCGCCCTCAGGCGTCTCGACCATGACCGGTCGTCCGTCGGCGTCCTCCAAGAACAGCTCCCAGTGATGGGTGCGGTCCGCCTCGTGCCATCCCACGTCGATCTTGAGGGCGATGGCCGTCGGCACCGGGTCCGGTCCCGTGATGCTCCAGCCGCCACCGAGCACGTAGAGGCGGCCCTCGGACACCTGGGCCGCATCGCACAACATCATGGTCACTCTCACGCTACGAGGTTACCGGCTCCCGGCCCGTGAACGGATTCGGGAATCGGGAGGCCGGCCAGCCCGCGGGTGGGGGCCGATAACGTTGGCGCCATGGAGCTGAGGGGACTGCGGGACGACGTCTACCGGAGGCCGTTGGCCACAGCCCTCGACCGTCTGGGGATCGGACCCGGTTGGACCTGCGTCGACGTGGGGGCCGGCGGTGGGGATGTCTCGGTGGCGCTGGCCGAGATCGTCGGACGCCAGGGGAGGGTCTACGCCGTGGACAGTGACCCCACGGCTCGGGACGAGGTGGCCGAGGCCGCCGCCGCCCACAGCCAGGTGCTGGCCATCACCCAGGCCGGCGAGGATCTTCGGCTGCCCGAAGCAGTGGACCTGGCCTTCTGTCGCTTTCTCCTGCTCCATGTGGTGGACCCGGCTGTGGTGTTGGCCCGGATGGCCGGCGCCGTCCGCCCCGGGGGTTGGGTGGTGGCCCAGGAGCCGATCACCTCGGCCGGCCGCATCAACGGCGACCCCTTCTCCATGCCTTCCGCCCTCCATCCGGACATCGGGGCGCTGTTGCCGTCGCTGGCCCGCAAGGCCGGGCTGCTCACCGTCGATGCCTGGGCCGAGGCTCCGGCCGGGGCCGGACCGGGTCCGGTGGCCGACTACCTGAAGCTGCTGACCGAGGTCGATCCCGGTGACGATCCGGTAGTGCTGCCTCCGCTGGTCACCGTGGTGGCTCAGGCTCCGGGCTGAGGGCTCCGGCTTGAGGGCTCCGGGCTGAGGGCTCCGGCGTTGAGGGCTCCGGCCTCAGGGCTCCGGCCTCAGGGCTCCGGCTTCGGGAGCGCCACCGCGCCAGCCTTCATCGTCCGGTGCTGGCCGTCCATACGCTTCGGTAGCCTGGGGCGATGACCTCCGAAGCCCTTCCTGCGCCTGATCTGAAAGCGGCGGCCGACGCCGTCAGCGTGGCCCAGTCGGTAGTCGACGCCGGCGTGTCGTCGTTGGCCCGGGCCGGAGGGCCGGACGTGGCGGAGGTGCTGGCCTACGACGTGGCCCATGCCGCGGCGGCCATCCGGACGGCCGAGGCCGTGCTGGCCTACGGCTCCCACGGCGACACCGAGGCTCGGATCGCCTGTGCCTTTGCCGCCGACGCCGTGGCCGACCTGGCGGCGCGCACCATCGGGCGCATCGGCGGAGTGGGGCGTGGCCGCCGACTGGTTGGTGCCGGCCGAGAAGTTCGTGGCCACCTACCGGGATCCGGAGTTCCTCGCCGCGCTGGCCAACGAAGAAGGGCCGCGCCATCTCGACGCCGACTTCGAACTGGTGCGCGAGACCTTCCACCGCTTCGCCGAGGAACAGATCAAGCCGCGGGCCGAGCACATCCACCGCGCCAACACCGATATCCCGGAGGTGATCATCTCGGGCATGGCCGAGATGGGTGGGTTCGGCATGTCGGTGCCGGAGGAGTTCGGCGGGTTCGCCACCGGGGGCGAGGCGGACTACATGGGCATGGTGGTGGCCACCGAGGAACTGTCGTGGGCGTCGCTCGGCGCCGGCGGGTCGTTGATCACCCGGCCGGAGATCCTCACCCGGGCCCTGGTGCACGGGGGGACCGACGAACAGAAGCACAAGTGGCTGCCCAAGCTGGCCACGGCCGAGGTGATGGGAGCGGTGGCGGTCACCGAGCCCGACTTCGGCTCGGACGTGGCCGGCATCACCACGTCGGCGGTCCCGACCGACGGTGGATGGCTGATCAACGGGGTCAAGACGTGGTGCACCTTCGCGGCGCGGGCCGACGTGCTGATGCTGCTGGCGCGCACCGATCCCGACCGCTCGAAGGCCCACCGCGGCCTCTCCCTGTTTCTGGTCGAGAAGCCCCAGGCCGACGGGCACGGCTTCCTGTTCGACCAAGCCGCCGGCGTCGACGGTCGACCGGCCGGCTCGGCGGGCCGGATGGAGGGACGGGCCATCGACACGCTCGGCTACCGGGGGATGCACTCCTACGAGGTGGCCTTCGAGAATTGGTTCGTCCCCGACGCCAACCTGGTGGGCGGAGAGTCCGGCCTGGGCCAGGGCTTCTACCTGCAGATGCGCGGCTTCGAGAACGGCCGGCTGCAGACTGCGGCCCGGGCCATCGGGGTCATGCAGGCCAGCTACGAGGCGGCTCGGGCTTATGCCGCCGATCGGGTGGTGTTCGGCTCACCGATCGCCGAGTACCAACTCACCCGGGTCAAGTTGGCCAGGATGGCGGTGCTCATCCAGGCGACCCGTCAGTTCTCCTACGACGTGGCCCGGCTGATGTCCAAGGGCGAGGGGACCCTGGAGGCATCGATGGTCAAGGCCTATGTGTGCCGGGCCGCCGAATGGGTCACCCGCGAGGCCCTGCAGATCCACGGAGGCATGGGTTACGCCGAGGAGTTTCCGGTGAGCCGCTACTTCGTCGACGCCCGGGTCCTCTCGATCTTCGAGGGTGCCGACGAGACGCTGGCGCTCAAGGTGATCGCCCGACGTCTTTTGGCCAACGCCGGGTCCTGATCTGAAAGCGGCACGTCGTGATTTGAAGCGGCGGGTGGTGAGCCCAACCTTCGGGTAGTGATCCCAGTGATCCCAACCGCCAGGTCGTGATCTCAGCCGGGGGTGCGGCTGAGACCGGCGCGCTCACCCCGGGTCACGAATTTCGTGGCCATCTTGGCCGAGGCCTCGTCGATCATCTCGTCGCCGAACATCACCGCACCGGAGCGGTCGTCTTCGGTGGCCTTGCGGTAGGCGTCGAGGATGTCCCATGCCCGATCGAACTGCTCCTGGGTGGGTGAGTAGACCTCGTTGAGGACGCCGACCTGGTCCGGGGTCAGAGCCCACTTGCCGTCGTAGCCGAGGACCCGCGTCCGCTGCGAGAACTCGCGGAGGGCGTCCAGCTCGCGCACCTTGAGGAACGGACCGTCGATGACCTGGAGGCCGTTGGCCCGGCCGGCCATGAGGATCTTTGAGAACACGTAGTTGAAATGGTCTCCCGGGTACTCAGGGATGGCCACCCCGCCGGTCAACACCGGCATCTCCATGGAAGCGGCGAAGTCGGCCGGTCCGAAGATGATGGTCTCGAGCCGAGGGGAGGCGGCACAGATCTCTTCCACGTTGATGAGACCCCTGGTGGTCTCGATCTGCGCCTCGATACCGATGTGGCCAACCGGCAACCCGTGCTTCTTCTCCACCTGCGTGAGCAACAGATCGAGGGCGACCACCTCGGCGGCGTTCTGCACCTTGGGCAACATGACCTCGTCAAGCCGCTCACCGGCGTTGGGGACCACGTCGATTACGTCTCCGTAAGTCCACTCCGTGTCCCAGGCATTGATGCGAACACAGAGGACCCGGTCGTCCCAGGCCAGGTTCTTGATGGCATCTGCGACCTTGGCCCGAGCCGCCTCCTTCTCCAACGGGGCCACCGAGTCCTCGAGGTCGAGGAAGCTCATGTCGGCGGGCACCGTTGGGGCCTTGGCCAGGAACCGCTCGTTGGAACCCGGAGAGGACATGCACGACCGGCGGGGAAGGTTTCTTGAGCGTTCGGACATGGACTGATCGTACGACGCAACCGGTGGTCGGCCCAAATGAGTGAGCCGGAAATGCCGAGGAAGTGGTTAGCCGATGGATTGGCTTTACTCCCTCGGCTTGCGCCTCTGGTCAGCTCCCCGGTGGCGCCCGACGCCGCCCCTTGCCCCCGGTGGTCGGCCGTTTGGTCCGCTTCCTGCGGGCCGGAGGTGGTTGGGGACGGGCCGGGGGGTCGAACCGCCAGTGGCCGGTTCCCCCCGAGAGCACGAAGCGCTGGTAGGTGCGCTGGTAGTGGTGGAAGTGACAGAGCCGGGCCAGATTGTCCAGGCTGACCTGGCCCCCGTCCTTGTAGTCGGTCTTCCAGTGGTCGAACTCGAGGCCCTTGCGCACATCGCAGCCCGGCACCACACAGGTCTGGTCCCGTTCGCACAGGGCCACCTTCAAGGCCCAGGGGATGGAGCGTCCCATCCGACAGATGGTGGTCACGTCCACCCCGTCGGTGATGACCAGGTAGCAGAGGGCCTCCCCCAGCAGCGCTTGGGCCCGGGACAACGGGATCGGTCCGACCCCGGGGATCTCACAGATCTCCCCCGGGCCGAGCGAGCCCCGGCGCAGGGCCTCCAGGTCCGCCCGCACCAGCACCGTGGTGGAGGGGGGTCGGGAACCCGGCCCGGTGCCGTTCGCCTCATCCTCGATGGACCCGATCAGGTCCTCGGGGTCGGTGGACCCAGGGCTTGCGCCAGGGCCGGCCCGGTCGTCGGAGCCATTGGCGTGTTCGGTGCCGGGCCAGCCGGCCCCCGCCAGGGAGCCGAACAGGTCGGCCTGAGGGTGGGGTCCGTTCCGTCTGGACCCGGTGGACGCAGTGGTCCCGGTGGACGCGGAGGTCCCGGTGGATGTGGAGGTGCCGGCGGACCCAGCAGACCCGGTGGACGTGGAGGTCCCGGTGGACGTGGAGGACCCGCCCGAGGTGTTCCTGGTCCGGGCCGGGATGCCCGTCCCGGTGACCAGGGCCACCAGGGCATCGGCGGCGTAGGCCTCGCTGGGCTGGTGGTTGTCGTCTCTGCGGGCCTGGTGGAAGAAGCGGTCGGTCACCGGCCCGAGGGAGGCCAGCAACCGGGCCCCGGCCTCGGGGGTGAACAGGCCGTCCAGTCGGAAGGCCCCCTCCTGGTCGGTCCAGGTCCGGAGCCTTCTGGCCTGGTGGATGGCCTCGGCCGCCCGCTCGGCCTGTTCGGCTGAGCGTCCGTCCTGGCGGGCCTTCAGACAACGGTCTTTGAGTTGGCGACGGGTGTCGTGCTGGGCCCCGTTGACCAGGTCGTGCTCCTGGTCGGGGTTGGCCTTGGCTGCACCCGAGATCAGGGAGGCCTGGGCCCCGGACAGCTTCCCGGCCCGGAAGGCCTCTTCCACCTCGGGTTGGGAGGCCAGGGCCTCGCCCAACTTCAACTGGTCGATGGCCTCGCTCAACCCCGCCCCGGTCTGGGCGGCGAACCACTCGGCCGGGGAACGGTGCCCGGTGCGCAGATGGGGATGGGACTCGGCCGCCCGGGCGGCGGCCAGGGTCTTGCCCGCCCTCCCCAGGCGCTCCACCCGGTCGAAGGCGGACAGCAGCAGGACAGAGTCCTCGGGCCCGTAGCGACCGGGCTCGAAGTCGGCCACAAAGGTGGCGAGATCGTCCACCGCGGCGAAGAACGAGGCGGCCTCCCCGGAGCCGGCTACCTGACCGGAGCCGGCGCTGTCGTTCTTCTGTTTCGTCGAAGTGGCGGTGGAACCCGTCATGGACACCAGTGTTCCAGGAGGGTGTGACACTCCCCGAAACGCCACCAACAACAACGTAAATGGCCGAGATGCCACGAAGGGCAAGGGCGAGTCGACCGATTACAACGACCCGCCGACAACCACAAGTGACCCGCTAAGCCACCCGGTCAGCGCGGACCTGATCCTCCAACTGGTCCGGCGTGAGTTGCTCGGACAGCAGCCGGTCGAACCGGACGGGATCGCCGTTGACGAACGCACGACACAAAGGCAGGCCTTCCACGTAACAGGTGAGGTAGGCCCGCCACGTCGGGTGGGTCAGGAACTCGACCGCCTTGGCGGCACGGTCCCTCGACAACAGCCCCCAGCGGGCCACTTCCCCGATGACCACATCGGGGTCGGTCCCGTCCTCGTGGAGGCGGAAGGCGGCGTTCTGGCGCACCGCGCCCAGAGCCTCGCCGGCTTCGGACACCGCGGCGACCACCTCGCTGTCGTAGCGGATCCCGAGCGGCCGGAGATGGCCGGCCACGATCTCTTCGGGCCGACGACCCATCACCACTTCGAGGCCGAGGTCAGCCAAGCCCTCGGCCAAGAGGCACTGTGGAGTCCCCACCAGAAAGATCGACTCCTCCCACCACTGCCGGCGGCGCACCAGTCCCACTTCCTTGCGGGTGTGCTCGGTGTGGTGCCCCGGATAGGACTCGTGGGCCACCAGGTGGGCCAGGCCGGTCGAGAGCACCGGTAGGTCGGTGTTGACCGCCACCCGGCTGCGGAGGCCGCCGAGGTAGTAGTTGAAGCCGGACCAGGGCTGGTCGGACACCAGTTCGAACTCGACGCTCTCGCCCTCGGGTAGACCGAACAGATGGCGGGTGCGCTCGCGCAGGTCGTCGGCCAGTGACCCGATGGCCGGCTGCAACTTGTCGACCGGAACGGCGTGTGACTCGCGCCAGGAGACCAGTCGCTCGGCCAACGGTCCGGAGCCCGGGAGCACCTCGTCCAGTCGGCGGTGGGCCTGCTCCAGCACCTCGAGGTCCACCCGGGTGGGCCGCACGCCGTAACAGGCCTCGACCTCGTCGGCGTAGCCGATCTCCTCGCCGGCCAGGCGACGGGCCGTGGTCAGCAGCCCCAGGACCTGGGCCCGGAGCCAGTGCCGACGAGCCGGCGCCGCGCCATCGGCACCGGCGCCACCGCGGCCGACGGCTCGCCCAGGGCGTCGCCGGCGTCGATGGAAGCGAGCAGCTCCCGGGCCGCGGCCACCAGCAACGCCGGCGCGACCAGAGGCTCGGCGGACACGGCGTCGGCCACCGCCGGGGGGCCGTAGTAGGCGTCGACCAACCCGTCGATGTGGCGACCCAGCCGGAGGCCGAGCAGCAGGTACCGGTCGACCAACCCGGAGTCAGCCACGGCGGGCCGGCCTCAGCCCAGGGTCTGGCGGAAGAACGCCACGGACCGCTCCCACAACAGCTCGGCCGACTCCCGGTGGTACGCCTCGGGTCGGTCTTCGTTGAAGAAGGCGTGGCCGGCATCGGGATAGATGTGGAACGTGACGTCCTTGCCCAGGGCGGTCAGCTCGGCTTCGAGCTCACGGGCCGCCTCGGGGGTGAAGTAGTCGTCCTCCCCGGCGGCATGGCCCAGGATGGAGGCGTCCAGCGCCGAGTAGTCCGGGCGGGCGTCGGGCCACGGGATGAGGCCGTACGCCGGTACCACCGCCTTGACGGCGTCGGGGCGCTGGGTGGCCAGCACCAAAGCCAACCCTCCCCCCATGCAGAATCCGATGACGCCCACGTGCGGCCGTCCGGTCCGGCGAATCAGTTCGTCCACGGCACCGCTGAGCTCGGTGGCCACCGAGCCCATGGCCAGCGCCATCATCAGCTTGCCCGCTTCGTCCGGCTCGGTGAGGGGGACGGTCTTGCCGTGGTAGAGGTCGGGGGCCAGGGCGGTGAACCCGGCCTCGGCGAACCGGTCGCAGGTGTGTTTGATCTGGTCCACCAGGCCCCACCACTCCTGCAGCACGATGATTCCGGGGGTCGATTCCGCCCCGCCGGCCGGCGTGGCCATATAGCCGTGACCGGTGCTTCCATTACTGGGAAATTCGATGATCTCACCCATGGATTCTGACCCTACCCCTTGACAGCTCAACACTCTCGCCCCCGGCGGTTTTTTCCCTATCCCGCCACTGGGAAACGAGGCTAAATACCTGTTCACAAGGGTTTTCCCCCGGGGTGTGCTTGTGGGGGGTGCCGGTTTGGGGTAGACAGTAGGGCGATATGACTCACGCCGAGCAGTACTCGACGTCAGAGCCACAAGTGTCCTCTCCTGCCCGTAAGAAGACCAAAACGCGTACGTTTTCCGTACTTGCGTTGGCCGCGGGACTGGGCCTGGCCTCCACTGTCGTGCTGACAACCCGACCGGCATCGGCAGACCAGATCGGCGACGCCAAAGCGCAAGCCGCTGCCATCACCGCCAAGATCCAGGCCACCCAGGCCCAAATCCAGACGCTGACCGGTCAGGTGACAGCCGCTGACTACAAGCTGTCCCAACTCACCGGACAGATCGTCGCCAGCCAGAAGCAGATGGCCAAGGACCGGTTGGCGGTCAACAAGGACGAGGGCCAGCTCCGCACCGAGGCCATCTCCGACTACACCAACAGCGGGACCAACAACGAGATCACCCAGATGTTCTCGTCGAACGTCGACACCAGTGGGATCCGCTCCGAGTACTCGTCCATTGCCACCGGCAATGTGACCACCACCGTCGACAACCTCAACACCGCTCAGGGCCGCCTGCAGGCGACGGAGAACGCCCTCCAGCGCCAGAAGAGTCAAGCCACGGCCACCCGCAACAACCTCCAGTCGTCCGAGAATCAGGCCGACGCCCTGGTCCAACAGGACCGCCAGACCTTGGCCAGCGTGAACGCCAACATCCAGCACCTGGTGGCGGAGCAGCAGGCCGCGGCAGCGGCGGCGGCCAAAGCGGCGGCCGAGGCGGCCTTCAACGCCCAGGTGGCGGCATCACGGCAGGCCCAGGAGACCGCCCAGGTCACCTCGGGCGCCGGTTCAGGATCCAGCTCCCAAGGGGGAGGGGGTGGGGGTGGCGTTGTCACGTCAGCCGCCAACCCGCCGCCGGTGCCTCCCGGGGTAACCGGAGCCATCGAGGCGGCCGAGAGTCAGCTGGGAGTGCCCTATGTGTGGGGCGGTGAGACACCGGGTGTGGGCTTCGACTGCTCAGGTCTCGTCCAGTGGTCGTGGGCCCAGGCCGGCGTATCGCTCCCCCGAACCTCGGGGGCCCAGTTCGCCGCCACCACCCAGATCCCCCTGGCCGACATCGAGCCCGGTGACCTGTTGTTCTACGGGCCCGACGGCTCCGAGCACGTGGCCATGTACGTCGGTGGCGGGACCATGATCGAGGCCCCCGAGACCGGCCAGGACGTGCACCTCACCCCGATCCGGACCGGCGACGGCTTCGCCGGGGTCGGCCGGGTCGACTGACCTCGCCGGCCTGACTCGCTCAGGCCGATCTCTCTGGCGTCCCGGCCTTTCTCTGGAGCGTCCCGGCTCGTTCCCACCGATCCCATCGTTCCCGGCTCTGTCCCGGCCGGCGCCTGTCGGCCCGGCTCGTCTGTCCGGCCTGCCGTCCGCCCCGCCGTCGAGCCCCGAGCTCCGAGACGACGCCGATGCCCGCCCCCGCCGCCCGCCGACTCAGCTCTGGTCGTGGGCGGTGAACTCCGACGGCGGTAGCTGCCCCACCGCCCCGCCGGCCCGGGGACCGGGAGGCCGGGGGAACCGGAATGCCACCGCCTCCCGTCCGGCCTGGATGACCATGGCCTCGCCACTCCCCTCTCCCGCCAACAGGTCCACCACGGTCTGGGACACCACCGCCACGTCGATGAGCGGGAAGCCGCTCCCTTCCAGCACCTGGCGCATGTCGTCGATGAGTGGCGTGTCCACGATGCTCGGACAGACGGCGTTGATGGTGATGCCGTGCTCGGCCAGTTGGGGGACGAGCGACCGGACCAGTCCCACCACGGCGTGCTTGGTCAGGCAGTAGACCGGGTCGGGCGAGAAGCCGATGAGCCCGGCCAGTGAGGCCGTGGCCACGATGGCCCCGCCTCCCCGGGCGGTCAGGGCCGGCACCAGCGCCCGCACCCCGAAGAACACCCCGTCCACGTTGACCCCCACCGCCCGGCGGTAGAGGTCGTCGCTGATGGCGGTGACGTCGGCCTCACCGGTGGTCACGCCGGCGTTCAGGTGGGCCAGATCGATGCCCCCGAACCGGGAGGTCACCGCATCGACGATGCCCGGCCACACCTCCGGCCGGCCCACGTCGGCCTGCAGGCCCAGGCCCCCGAGGTCGGAGGCCACCCGCTCCGCCGAGCCGCCGTCGAGATCGACCACCGCTACCGAGGCCCCGGCCCCGGCCAACCGGGTGGCGGTGGCCAGCCCGATCCCCGAGCCTCCCCCGGTCACGACGGCCACCTTTCCCGACAGTGCTCCCATGGGGTCCCCCGAATCTCCGTGCGGGCGTCCACCCACCGGTCCGACGCCACCCTACCGGGCACCTGGGGCATACTGGAGCGGCCGATCGAGTCTCCGATCCGGCCCCCCCTGACCATGACACCTGCTGCCCTATGAGACCGATCCCGGTTGCATTCCACATCTGGTTCCTCGAGATCCACACCTATGGAATCGGACTGGCCCTGACCTTCTGGTTCGGGCTGCGCTACACCGAGCGGCGGTTGCGCAAGGCCGGCTACCCGTGGCAGTGGGTCACCGGGATGTTCGTGTGGGTCATCGTGGCCGCCATCGTGGGGGCCCGGGCCATGCACGTCCTGTCCGATCTCTCCTACTACACGCATTATCCGCTCCAGGTCTTCGCGGTGTGGCAGGGAGGCCTGTCGTCGTTCGGCGGGCTGATCCTGGCCGTGCCGGTGGCGCTGGTCAGCACCCACCGCCGGTGCCCCGAACTGAAGCTCATGCGCTTCGCCGACCTCATGGCCCCGGTGCTGATGGCGTGCTGGGGCATCGGCCGACTGCTCGGACCCCAGCTGATGGTGGCGGGCGGCGGCCACCGGACCAACCAGTGGTTCGGCATGTACTACGCCGGCCAGGCGGGCAAGCGACTGCCGGTGCCCATCTTCCAGGCCATCGAGGACCTGTCGATCTTCGTCATCCTGTTGCTGGTGGAACGGTGGCTGCGCAACATCGCCCCGGCTCGCTCCGTGGACGCCGACGGGGCGGTGACCGGGCCCCGCCTGCTCCCCCCGTCCGGCATCGTCATCGGCGTCGGCATGGTGCTGTGGGGCATCGAGCGGTTCTTCGACGAGCACCTGTGGCTGGGCGAGGACGGGCACCTGGGCTCGATCCTGGTCCAGATCGCCGGAGTGGCTCTGGCCGTGGCGGGGATCATCTTGTTGATCACCCGGATCGGGCCGCTGCAGCGTTGGCGACGGGGCGAGGGCGGTGATCCGGCCTTCGAGATCGAGCCCGCGGTGGCTGAGTCGGAGGCGGTCACGTCCGAAGGCGCGGCCTCTGGGAGCGGGTCCGACGAGGACCCGGGCTCCGGGCAGGACGCCGGATCCGGGGCCGACAAAGGCGTCGAGGTCGACGGTTCGGCCCCGGTGGGCTCCACTACGTCCGCCGGGCCGGCCAACTCCGACTCCGACTGACCCGGCCAGGGTCGCCCGGCCGGGCCGACCTCAGTCGTTCACGCCCTCAGTCGTTCACTCCTCAGTCCTTCACGCCCCCGTCCTTCACTCCCCGACCGCCGAGATCGAGTAGCTCACTGCGGCAGGGTTGGATCGAGCAGAAGGCCCCGGGGTACTCCCGGAACCTCCGACGGCCACCTCCGGACTCGACGCCGCCCGGGCCGGCACCGAACAGCTCGGCACCGCAACACCGGACACCGACCGGCCCCAGACCGCCCGGGCCAGGCCTACCGCCACGGCCACCAGCGCCACCACCCCCAACACCGACAGGGACCCGGTGGCACCGGCCACCACCGCGGCCGCAGCCATCTCCACCGCGATGACCCCCCGGTGCACGCCGGGCTCGGCCGCCGTGAACCGCCGGTGGAACGAACGGAGGTCGGCCGGGTCCTGCAGGTGTCGGGTCATCAGCACGGCCAGCCCGCGTACCAGCCCGAATCCGGTTCCGGCCGCCAGGGCCACCACCGGCTTCGTGGTGAGGGCCCCCAGGACGATCATCAGGTAGACGGCGGCCGAGGTGATGTAGGTGCTCACGCCGCTGCCGATCTGCCAGCCGAAGCCGGCACCGTAGACCCACGAACGGTAGTGGTCGAGCCATCTCTCGTTGACCTGGCGCCGGTGGATCGGCAGCACGACACCGGCAATTCGGGAGTCGGACGCCACCGCCACCAGGGCCGCCCCCAGCGCCAACAGTCCCAGGGTCGTGGCGGCCGGCTGCAGGGAGTCGATGGCGGCGGCCCCCAGGGCCATGACCGCCCCCAGGGTCGCGCCGCCCACCGTGGAGCCGAGGATGAACCAGGTGGCCGTGGACCGGTAGGAGTGGCCCTTGGCCCTCTCGCTCAGAGGGGTGATGGTCGACAGCATGGAGAGGCCGCACGGCGACCAGGTCGACCGCACGGCGGCGGCCACCGCCACCACCGCCAGCACTACGGAGATCCAGACAGTCACAGCACTCCTTTCCTGTTCACGTGCAGCGCTTTCCTGTTCACGTCCCGCACGTCCTCCTCATCCTGTTCACGTCCCGCGCACGACCAGGCGCCGGTACAAGCCGGGCTCACGCCGGTGAGCCGTAGAACGGGGTGTCGAACGAGAAGATCCCGCCGTCCTTGGCCACCATCCAGTAGCCGGGCTTGGCGGTCGGCTTGGTGGTGGACTTGGTCTTGGTGGTGGCCGAGTGACTGGTCGTGGTCTTGGCCGGTGCCAAGGTCGGGGCCGCCATGCCCACGATGGGTTGGTTGAGCGGGTGGCCGCCCATGGAGCCGTAGAAGCCGGCGTCGCCGAAGGAGAAGATCCCGCCGTCGGCGGCCACCAACCAGTAGCCCTGCCCGGATGGCGGTGGCGGCCATGCCCACGATGGGCTGGTTGAGCGGGTGGCCGCCCATGGACCCGTAGAAGCCGGCGTCGCCGAAGGCGAAGATCCCGCCGTCGGCGGCCACGAACCAGTACCCCTTGCCGGTGGGCGTGGCCGCCATGCCCACGATGGGCTGGTTGAGCGGGTGGCCCCCCATGGAGCCGTAGAACGGCGCCTCCCCGAAGGAGAACACCCCCCCGTCGCCCGCCACCGTCCAGTAGCCCTCACCCGAGGGGTTGCAGCACATCCCCACCATCGGTTGGTTGAGCGGCCGGCCGCCCATGGACCCGTAGAACGGGGCGTCGAAGGCGAAGATGCCGCCGTCGGCCGCCACCAGGTAGTAGCCCCCGCCGGAGGTGGCGGCCATGCCCACGATGGGCTTGTCCAGCACCACGGCCGACTCGTCCCCGTCGAAGTGGAAGTCGCCGTAGTGGAACAGCTTCCCGAACGAGGTGATCATGGCGTACCCGGCGCCGTCGCGGCTCGAGGACATGGCCACCACCTGGCAGTTGGTGGCGGGCGAGGCGCACGCCGGCGGGGGTGGCGACGGGGGTGCCGTGGTCCAGCACGCCGCGTCCTGCTCGGCGGTGCCGTCGTCCTCGGCGTTGGTGGTGGTGCAGGTGGGATCGACCTCCCACGGTGGGATGCAGGCCACCACCCGGCACACGATCCGACCGATGCACTCGATGTCCTGGTTGCACTGGCCGTAACGGAACTGGAGGCACCCGGTGAGATAGGAGTCGCACCCGTCGGGCCCGCAACCGCAGTTGGTCCCGTCGCACTCGGTGTCGCAGAAGCCCCACCCGTTGCCGCATCCGGTGTCGCACTGACAGGTGGCGTTGCAGTCCATGTAGTACCGGGGGCCACCGCAGTAGGACGAGTTGTCGGCCTTCCACCAACCTGCCATCACCGTGTTGGTGGGGCAGTAGTTGTAGCCGCCGTTGACCGAGCAGCAGAACTCGCTGAACCCGGCACAACAGGTGGAGTCGCACCCGCAATTCCCGTTGCCACAGCTGCAGATCTGCCCGTAGGCCGTACCGGGCTTGAGGGCCAGATCGAGGCCGGCGCCGATGGCCACGGCGCTGCCGGCGAAGGCGGACCGGTTGATGAAGCTGCGACGCGAGATCCTGGACTCCAGGAAGCCCGAGGCCCGTTCGACCAGGGTGCCGCTCACGACTCGGACCCGAAGGAGATGGCCGTGAGCCGGCGGGCCGCCTGCACCTGCGGCAGCACCGCCAGCACCAGATAGGTGAGCCACGCACACAACGCCGTCACCACCAACAGGGCCACCCGATGGCCGACCGGTCCGGCCGTCACCGAGACGATGGAGCCGGTGGGATGGGCCAGGGCCACCGCCACCGCCGCCCCGGCCAGGGCCAGGTCGATGACGGCGTGGAGCAGGGTGGCCGGCGTGTCGGGGGTTCCGAAGCACCCGCAGCTGGCGATGGCCCCGCCGTGGGAGCGGGCATAGGCCACGAAGACGGCGAACCCGGCGTAGGACAGCGCCACCAACCAGGCCAGAGCACTGCGGGGCACGGCCAGGGCCACCGCGCCCAGAACGGCCTCGGCCGCGGCGACGAAGCGCACCAACGGTCGGGTGACGGCCAGCGACAGCGGCATCGGCGAGGAGGCCGCCAGGGCCCGGGCGGTGTCAGCCGGGCGCACCACCTTGGCCACCCCCGCCACCACCAAGAGGATGCAGCCCACCAGGTAGATGCCGATCAGTTCCATGGACGACCAGCCGCTACCGGAACAGGGGCCACGGCGGATCCACCGGAGCCGGGGCTCACGGTCAGCTCGCCGATGAGGGCGTTGACCTGGGGGACCAACGCGTTCTTGCGGGCGTTGCTCCCGAGCACCACGTACAAGGTGAAGGGCCGGCCGGCTTCGGTGAAGAACCACTGGGTCCCGGCCTGCCCGGTCAGGCCGCGCCGGAGGACGGTGGGCCGGAAGTCACCCGGGGTCAGGACCCGGGGCATCCCCTGGCGGGCGAAGAGTCGACGGCCCAGGCTCTCGGGGCCGTACTCGAAGAGCACGGCGAAGATGTCCTGCGTCCCCATCAGGTTGACCGCCCCGCCCCCGAAGTCCGCCACCTCGGTCGGCAGGGCGAAGTTGGCGAACTGGGCCACCGGGTACGGCACCTCCCGTCCGATCCGCCCCCGCACGAAGATCCGACCCTCGAACCCGTTGGGGAGGGGAGCCTCGATGCCGTGCGCCCGGAGGGTGGCCACGCTCAAGCCGCCCCGGCCGTGGGCTCACATCACCCCGGCCCGACCGGACACTCCAGCCGACGCACCGCCGTTCGGTCCGTAGATCTCCTCCAACGAAGAGGGATACAGGCTCGGGTCGCCGGGGAGGATGCCGGCGGCCATCAACTCGCGGTCGTTGGCCGACTCGCGCTCGGGGCCGTCGAGACCCTCGGCATAGGCGCGGCTGGCGTTGCCCACGGTGAACTCCCGGGCATCGACCTCGGCCCGGCGCACCAACTCCACCACCTGATGGAACTGCTGGGCCACCCCTTCGCCGATCCTCCGGCCGCGGCGCCCGTCGATCAGGACGAAGAACGGCGAGCCGGGGACCTCGTAGTCGCCCCAGGCCTCGGTGGACATCACCACGGCCAGGCCGGGCGGGGTGTGGGCGGCCACTTCAGCCGGGATCTCCATCTCCGGCCCTTTGGTGACCACCACCAGCCGGGTGTGGAGCGGGAGGCCCAGCTGGTCGGGCCGGCTGAAGGCCTGCCAGAAGCCGGCGCAGGTCGAACAGCCCGACGAGAGGAAGGCCAGCAAGGTCAGGCTGGTCCCCGCCGGTCACCGACACGGCCAGGGCGTCGCCCCCCGGGGTCACCCCGGAGATGGTCGGGGTCGACTCCACACTGCGCTCGCCCGGCAGCGGCGGCCCCATGGTGAAGGGGACGGCCACCGGCCCGGTGCGCCCGGCACCGGCACCGGCCTGGTGGTGCTCATGGCCGGCCCCTTGAACCTCGGCCCCGGTGGGATCGCCGACTCCCACTCCGAGGTCGTGCAGGGCCTTGAGGATGTCCGCATGACTGCGCAACAACCCCGCCACCAACACCGCCAGCAGCAATACGACAGCGCCCAGAACGATCACGATGGCGATCAACCGGCACCTCCCTTCGGTCGACGGACCGAAGTTCCGGCCCCGTCGTCATGCTACGGAGCGGTGCGGTCGAAGCGGTGTATCCCTTGGGCCTGCTGGGTCGCCGAGCGACCTCCGGCTCGACAGCCCGACACCCCGGTCGGAACGGTGCCGGTCGGGCGGTGTTCCCGGTTGGCCTGCGGTCGGACCAGGGTGAAGACTGACCGGACACGTGAGCCGGTCCGGAGCCTGATCCGACAGACCGGTCGTCCCTTCGGGAGGAATGCATGGCACTGCGCATTGAAACGGTCACCGTCGACGCCCTGGACCCCTCGGCCCTGGCCGGCTTCTGGTCGGCGGCCCTCGGTTGGGAGCAAGGCTCCGACGAGGACGGCGACGTGTGGGTGGAGCCGGGTCCCCAACAGGCTTCCGCCCCGCTCATCCTCTTCGTGGCGGTCGGAGAGCGCAAGGTGGGGAAGAACCGGATCCACTTCGACCTGGTGCCCGATGATCAGGACGCCGAGGTCGAGCGGCTGGAAGGTCTCGGGGCCAACCGGGTGTCCATCGGCCAGACCGGGGACGAGGACTGGGTGGTGCTGGCCGACCCCGAAGGGAACGAGTTCTGCGTGCTCAGCAACCGCTGAACCGGCCGCCCCGCCAAGCGGTCCGGCCCGCGCCGACCGTTACGAGCCCGACCCTCCCTTGGCCTCGGCAGCCGCCTTGGCCTCGGCCGCCTTCCGGTACGCCTCGAGCTGGTCGAGGAGGGGCATCCGCTCCTGGCCGACGGTCGAGTCCAAACGGGCCGCGATGGATTCGGGGGTCCATCTCCCGTCGGCATAGACGGCCCGCACCTCCCGGGGCTGGTTCCACACGGCGATCTTGGGTCCCACCGACGTGTACACCTGGCCGGTGATGTGCTTGGCCTGATCCGAGAGCAGATACACCACCAGCGGCGCCACATCCTCGGGATCGCCCATCTCGGCCAGGTCCATGGGCACCTCGGCGGTCATCCGGGTGCGGGCCACCGGGGCCACGGCGTTGGCCGTGATGCCGTAGCGGTTGAGCCCGGCAGCCGCCGATCGCACCAGGGAGACGATGCCGCCTTTGGCCGCGGCATAGTTGGCCTGGGCCACGCTGCCGGCGAACGCCCCTGAGGTGAAGCCCACCAGCGACCCGCCGCCCTCCTGCTTGCGCATGATGGCCGCCGCGGCCCGGAACACCGTGAAGTGCCCCTTCAGGTGGGTCTCGATGACCGCGTCCCACTCGTCCTCGGCCATGTTGAAGAGCATCCGCTCGCGGAGGATGCCGGCGATGGCCACCACCCCGTCGATCCGGCCCCACCGTTCGACGCCGGCCCCGACGATCTTCTCGCCCCCGTCCAGGGTGGTCACGCTGTCCCCCACGGCCACCGCTTCGCCGCCGGCCGCCTCGATCTCCGCCACCAGGGCGTCAGCCACCTCGCTGGTGGGATTCTCTCCGGCCAGGCCCACGCCGATGTCGGCCACCACCACCTTGGCCCCCTCGGCCGAAGCGGCCAGAGCCACCGCCCTGCCGATCCCACCACCGGCGCCGGTGATGGCCACGACCTTGTCCTTCAGGAACTCCGTCATTACCCACTGCCTCTCTCGTCGGGGAGGTTGACCATATACGAGAACCTGTTCTAGCGTCGCCCCCGGGTCGGCGCCACCCGTGGGCGTCTCCATACGCCCGGCGGGGAGCCACGACCGACCACATTCGGCAACGAAATCGCCGCACAACGGCGCAGGGGGATATGAGAGCACCATGGCCGATTTTGGATTTTGGGCACTGGCCCACGAGAACCCGGACAAGCTGGCCCTGGTCGATCCGGACGGGACCGAGTACCGGGCCTCCGAGCTGCTGGGCCGCACCAACCAGGTGGTCCACGGTCTGCGTGGTCTCAACCTCAAGCCGGGTGATGTGGTGGCCACCCTCCTGCCCAACGGGGTGGAGATGTTCGAGCTGTATCTGGCCGCCCTGCAGGCCGGCTGGTACCTGGTGCCGATCAACCACCACCTGATCGGGCCGGAAGTGGCCTACATCCTGAAGGACTCCGAGGCCAAGGCCTTCATCGCCCACGAGCGCTTCACCGAGGTGGCGCTGGACGCCGCCGAGGAGGCCGAGCTCCCATCGGCGCGGTGCTTCGCGGTGGGCGAGATCACCGGGTTCGGCTCCTACGCCATGATGCGGAACGCCCAGCCCACCACCGACCCGCCCGACCGCACCATCGGCGACGTCATGAACTACACCTCGGGCACCACCGGCAATCCCAAGGGCGTGTTCCGCAAGCTCAGCGGGGCCACCCCGGAGGAAGCGGCCCTGGGACTGTCGGGAATCCTCTTCCTCTTCGGGATCCAGCCGGACGATCCCAACGTGCACATCGTGGGATCCCCGCTCTACCACACCGCCGTCATGCGCTACTCGGGCGCTTCCATCCACCTCCTGCACACCGTGGTGCTGATGGACAAGTGGATCCCCGAAGAGATGCTCCGGCTGATCGAGAAGTACCAGGTGACCAGCTCGCACATGGTGCCCACCCAGTTCCACCGGCTCCTGGCCCTGCCCGAGGAGACCCGCAACCGGTACGACATGTCCTCGCTGCAGCACATGATCCACGCCGCCGCCCCGTGCCCGGTGGACGTCAAGTACAAGATGATCGAGTGGTGGGGCAACGCCATCGACGAGTACTACGCGGCCTCCGAGGGCGGCGGGACCCTGGTCACCGCCCAGGAGTGGCTGCTCAAGCCGGGCACCGTCGGGAAGGCCTGGCCGATCTCGGAGATCGCCATCTTCGACGACGAGCAGAACCGGATCGAAGAGCCCAACGTCATCGGCACCGTCTACATGTCCATGCAGACCGGGGACTTCTCCTACCTGAAGGACAAGAAGAAGACCGACAGCAACCGGATCGGCAAGTTCTTCACCGTGGGAGACGTCGGCCTCATCGACGAGGACGGCTACCTGTTCCTGCGGGACCGCAAGATCGACATGATCATCTCGGGTGGGGCCAACATCTACCCGGCCGAGATCGAGAACGTGCTGCTGGGCTTCCCCAAGGTGGGCGATGTGGCGGTGTTCGGCATCCCCAACGACGACTGGGGCGAGGAGATCAAAGCGGTGGTGGAGCCGGCGGAGGGGGTCGAGCCCTCGCCCGAGCTGGCCGAGGAGATCCTCGAGTACTCCGCCACCCGGTTGGCCAAGTTCAAGACCCCCAAGTCCATCGACTTCACCGACGCCATGCCCCGGGACCCCAACGGCAAGCTGTACAAGCGCAAGCTGCGGGATCCCTACTGGGAGGGCCGCGAGAAGATCTGACCCGGCGCGCCGGAGTCTGGCCCGGGCAGAACGCCGCCCCGGGGATCAGGCCGGAGGCTGGCCCCGGTCGTCGTCAACCACCTCGCCGGCCATGGACAGCGCCACGTTGATGGCCTCGGCCCGGATGGCCTCGACCATGCCGGGGTCGGTGCTGTTGGGATTGGACTCGGCGATGGCCAGCATGCCGGCGGGGTTCACCATGATGAAGATCCCCTCGGCCTCGGCCGTCAGCAGGTCGCCGTGGAAGATCCCGCCCCAGGTCCGCACCTTGCGCCCGTCCCGGCCCAGGCAGCGGGCCTCGATGCGCAGATCGGTCCGGAGCGGGGTGGGCTTGCGGTAACGGATGGTCAGCGTTCCGGTCATGCCGGGGTTGCCGGCCACCATGTTGGCCGCCCCCATGATCTCGTCGAAGGTCTCGGCGATCACGCCGCCGTGCACGCAGGTGGGCGGGCCCTCGTAGGGGTAGTCGAAGTGGGCCTCGCCCCGGATCTCGCGGTAGCCCCCGTCCACCCCGTCGATCATCCACACCTTGACCGGAGGGGCGACGGGATTGAGCACCCCGGTGATCGGGCTGCAGGGGAAGAAGTGCTGGGGCGGGCGCCGCATGTCGGGAGGCATCCGGGGGAACTTGCCGGGCCCGGCCCGGGCCGCCAGGCGGGCCGACACCGCCTCGATGGCCACGGCAGCCTCGGTCAGGTCGGCGTCGTCGAGCGTCACCCGACACGGTCAGGGTGTGGAGAGGACGCAGGGCCGCGGCCAGCCGGGTCCGCGTCTGCGAGATGGCGGGCAGGTCGGCCGACCGCCACGGGCCCGACGGGGCGAGCGGGCCCGGTACCGCCCCGTCGGCGTCGGTCACCGGCGCTGGTAGTTGGGCGTGCGTTTCTCGGCGAAGGCCTTCTGGCCCTCCTTGGCGTCCTCGGTGGCGAAGATGGGCCAGCCCAGCTCGAGCTCGATCTTGAGGGCCTCCTCCTCGGGGATCCCCTCGGTGGCCTTGACCGAGGCCTTGATGGCCTCGACGGCCAGCGGTCCGTTGGCCCCGATCACCTCGGCGATCTCCAGGGCCGCCTCGAGGGCGGTCCCGTCCGGCACCACCCGGCCGATGAGCCCGATCTCTTTGGCCTCCTGGGCCGAGACCTCCCGGGCGGTGAGCAACAGGTCCATGGCCACGGTGAAGGGGATCTGGCGCCGCAGGCGCACGGTCGAGCCCCCCAGGGGGAACAGGCCCCGCTTGGCCTCGAACACGCCGAACTTGGCTCCCTCGCCGGCCACCCGGATATCGGTGGCCTGGAGGATCTCGGTGCCCCCGGCCACGGCCCAGCCTTCGACGGCGGCGATGAGCGGCTTCTTCAGCGAGTAGTGGCGGAGGAGGGCCTTCCAATGGAGATCGGGGTCCTTGGCCATCCGGGCCGTGACCTCCTCGTTGCCCGGGCCGGACATCGATTTGAGGTCCATGCCGGCACAGAAGGTGCCGCCGGCCCCGGTGAGGATGGCGCACCGGATGTCGTCGTTGGAGTCGATCTCCAGCCAGGCGTCGGCCATGCCCATCAGCATCGGGCCGGAGAGGGCGTTCTTGGCCTCGGGCCGGTTCATGGTCACCACCGCGGTGGCGCCGATCTGCTCGTAGGTCAGATGTTCAGTACCGGTCATGTCGCTCAGATCCGCTCGATGATGGTTCCGGTGGCCAGGGCGCCACCGCAGCACATGGCGATGAGGGCCAGGTTGGAGTCCGAGCGCTCCAGCTCGTGGAGGGCGGTGGTGATCAACCGGGCCCCGGTCGAGCCGACCGGGTGGCCCAGGGCGATGGCCCCACCGTTGACGTTGACCTTGTCCCAGTCGACCTCGTGCACCTTGCCCCACGACATGACCACCGAGGCGAAGGCCTCGTTGACCTCGAAGATGTCGATGTCGGCCATGGTCATCCCGGCCTTGCGCAGCACGTCGGTGGTGGCGGCGATGGGCCCGTCGAGGTGGTAGTAGGGATCCGATCCCACCAGGGTCTGGGCCACGATGCGGGCCCGGGGACGGAGGCCGGCCTGGCCCGCCCGGTCCTCGGACATCCACAGGACGGCGGCGGCCCCGTCGGAGATCTGCGAGCTGTTCCCGGCGGTATGCATGCCGTCGGGCAGGACCGGCTTGAGGCCGGCCAGGCCCTCGCGGGTGGTGTCGCGGGGGCCCTGGTCCTTGGAGATGAGGGTCTTCTCGCCGGTGGGGCCGTCGGCGCCGACCACCGGGGCCTCGAGGGGGGCGATCTCCCGGTCGAAGCGGCCCTCGGTCACGGCCCGGGCCGCCTTGCGCTGGGACTCGAACCCCAGCCAGTCCACGTCGTCCCGGGTGATGTCGTACTTCTGGGCGATCCGCTCGGCCGCCCCGAACTGGTCGGGCATGTCCCAGGGGAAGTTCTCCGGCCGGGACTTGCCCGGGCCGTTGTAGGCGTTGGCCCCGAGGCCCACCCGGCTCATGGCCTCCACGCCGCAGGCGATCCCGGCCTCGATGGCGCCGGCGCTGATCAGGTTGGCCACGAAGTGGTTGGCCTGCTGGGCCGAGCCGCACTGGCAGTCGACGGTGGTCGCCGCCACCTCGTAGGGCAGGCCCTGGCTGAGCCAGGCGGTGCGGGTGACGTTGGACGCCTGCTCGCCGGCCTGGGTCACGCAGCCCCCGACGATCTGCTCGATGTCACCGGGATCGACCCCGGCCCGCTTGACCAGTTCGACCTGGGCGTTGCCCAGCAGCTCGGCGGCGTGGAACCCGGCCATCCAGCCGTTCCGCTTTCCGATGGGCGTACGGACTGCTTCGACAATCACCGGCTGGGCCATGCTGGGTCCCCTTTGAGGTATCGGGGCCCATGGAGTCGGGCCCTGCGTTGGTCGGGCGTGATCCGGGGAGGACCGGTATGGCTGCCTCCCCGCTGACCGGCCTGAGCTCGGTCCCCCCAAGTATAGAACTGGTTCTAGTCTCCCCGCCGCGGCCGACCCGGGCGTGAGGGCCCCGGGAGGGTCCGGTCGCCACCCCGGCCGGCAACAGGGCGGCGCCGCACCGGGCTGTGTCACCATGCTTCGGTCAGGCACATCGACGGCATTGGGGGGAACATGGCAATCGACTACAACGGCCGGCGGGTACTGGTCACCGGAGCGTCATCGGGCATCGGCGCCGGCCTGGCCGAGGAGTTCGCCCGACGGGGGGCGGTGGTGGGGATCTGCGCCCGCCGGCTGGACCGGCTGGAGGAGGTGCTGGGCCGGTGCCGCGAGCACTCGCCGGACTCCCGCAGCTGGGTCACCGATCTCTCGGACCCGGTGGCCGTCGACCACCTGGCCGCGGCGGCGCTCGACGAGCTGGGCGGTGTGGACCTGCTGGTGAACAACGCCGGCATCCCCAAGCGCCGGCACGTCAGCCGACTGGACCCGGGCACGGTCCAGTCGGTCATGAACATCAACTTCTTCAGCCCGGTGCGACTGACCCTGGCCCTGCTGCCCCACATGCTGGAACGGGGCAGCGGGCAGATCGTCAACGTCTCATCGGTGGCCGCCACGCTGAGCTCGCCCGGCGAGTCGGCCTACGACGCCTCGAAGGCGGCCCTGACCGCCTTCAGCGAGTCCATGGCCGTAGACCTGTGGCCCACCGGCATCAAGGTGCTGCTGGTCTACCCGGGCCTGGTGGACACCGAGCTGTTCTCCCTGCCCGACAACGACCCGGTGATGGCCTCGGTGGAGGCCGTGCCGGTCAGCGAGCTGGTCGGCGGGGTGTTCGACGCCCTGGAGAGCGGCGCCATCCAGGTCTATGTGCCCGGGTACTTCGCCGATCTGGCGGTGGCCAAGGCCAAGGACGTGGGGGGCTTCCTCTCGGGCACGGCGGCCTACGTGGCTGAGCACCAGACCGCCGACTGAGTAGGGGTCCGACCGGGGAGAACCCGAATCGGGCCGTGCCGGCTGACGACGGGCCCCAACCTATGCAAGCATCGGGGTAGGCACGAGGACGATCAGAAGAGGTCATCATGGAAACTGAGGCAGCGATCCTGTGGGGCATGGGCGAGGACTGGAAGGTCGAGACCATCCGTCTCGACCCACCCAAGTCCGGCGAGGTGCTGGTGAGAATCGCCGCCTCGGGCATGTGCCACAGCGACGAGCACCTGCGCACCGGCGACCTGGGCGGCATCTACCCGATCATCGGTGGCCACGAGGGCGCCGGTGTGGTGGAAGAGGTGGGCCCGGGGGTGGAGGACCTCAAGCCCGGTGACCACGTGGTGTTCGGGTTCGTCCCGGCCTGCGGCCACTGCCCGTCGTGTGCCCGGGGCCACTCCAACCTGTGCGATGTCGGCGCCCTGCTCATGATGGGGGCCCAGATCGACGGGACCCACCGTCACCACTCGATGGGTGGCGAGGACCTCGGGACCATGGTGTGCCTGGGCACCTTCGCCAAGCACACCGTGGTCAACCAGGCCTCCTGCGTCAAGATCCTGGACCACTATCCGCTGGACAAGGCCTGCCTGGTGGGCTGCGGGGTCACCACCGGCTGGGGATCGGCGGTCTACGCCGCCGACGTGAAGCCCGGTGACGACGTGGTGGTGATCGGCATCGGAGGCATCGGGGCCTCGGCCATCCAAGGGGCCCGCCTGGCCGGAGCCGAGCGCATCTACGCCGTCGACCCGGTGCCCTTCAAGCTGGAGATGGCCAAGGTCTTCGGGGCCACCCATACCGCCGCCAGCATCGAGGAGGCCATCCCGCTGGTCAACGAGGTCAGCTGGGGGAAGAACGCCGACAAGGTCATCTGCACCATGGGTGTGGGCGACGGGGCCCTCATGGAGACCATCATGGGGATGACGGCCAAGGGCGGGCGGGTGGTGGTCACCAACATCCACCCCATGGCCGAGACCGACGTGACCCTGTCGCTGACCTGGCTGACCCTGCTGGAGAAGCAGATCGTCGGGACCATCTTCGGCTCGGCCAACATCCGCTACGACATCCCCCACCTCCTGCGCCTCTACGACGAGGGGCAGCTGGACCTGGACACCATGGTGACCCGGACCTACAAGCTCGAAGAGGTCAACCAGGGCTACGCCGACATGCTCGACGGCAAGAACATCCGCGGGGTCATGATCTACGAGTAGCCACCTACTCGCCCTACGCTGACCCCCATGGCTGGATCGACCGGCAGGAGACGGTTCCGTTCGCCCCAGTGGGCCGAGGACATCGTCTACTGGTGGGAGCGCCGGGCCGAGCGCCGGGCCCAGGACCCACAAGAGCGCCTGGAACTGGCCGAGAGGCGACTGGCCAAGAGCGTGGACCGGCACGGTCCCGACTCGTGGAAGAGCATCAACGCCATGGAGGCGGTGGCCAAGTACCGGGAGGGATTCGACCGCTACGAGGATGCCCTCCCCCTCCGGGAGCAGGTCCACGAGCGACGCCGGAAGCAGCTGGGGTCGAACCACCAGCTGACCCTGGCCGCCGAGGCCCGGCTGGCCGTCACCCTCATCGAGCTCCAACGCCCCGAACGGGCCCAACCGCTGTTGGCCCACGTCCACCAACGGCTCTCGGCCGGGGGCGGGGCCGACGACCTGACCGCACTGGCCGTGACCGAGCGGCTGGCCGACACCGAATCCGCCCTGGGGAACGCCGAGACGGCCCGCGGGCTGCTGGAGGAGGTTCTGGCCGCCTACCAAGATGGCGGATACGAACTGCTGGCCGCCGGGGTCGCCACCAAGCTGGCCAAGAACCTCATCCACGCCGGCCGGTACCCCGAGGCCACCGAGCTCCTCCGCCAGGTGGTCGAAGTGAGGAGCCGGGCCCTCGGCCCCGAGGATCCCGAGACCCGGGCGGCCCTGCGCAACCTGGCCTCCTCGCTGGTGTGGACCAAGGAGCTGGCCGAGGCGTCCATCGTGGCGGGGAACCTGCTGGCCACCACGGTCAGGACCCAGGGCGCCGAGCACGCCGACACCCTCGAGGCCGAGCGCCTGGTGGACAACATCAACCGGCGCCTCAACGCCGGGTAGAGGTCCGCCGGGGGCCAAGCGGGGGGCCACCCCCGGCCCCGATGGCGCCATGGTCGGTGGGCCCGGCCCCGTAGGTAAGACTGCGCCACGTGGCGTTCGGACAACAGCTCGGCCCTCCGGCGTCGGCCAAGCAGGTCCAGGAGCTGCTCACCCTGTTGAAGGCGGCCGGCCATACCGACTTCCGCGATGCCCGGGGGCCCATGGGCTTCACCCAGCGCCAGGCAGGGGGAAAGTTCGCCCGGGACGAGGCCGACCAGTTCATCGAGCGCCTCCGCCGGGAGGAGTGGGACCCGGACACCGAGTCAGCGTCAGCCCCCGACGAGGTCCCGGCCCCACGGCCACCGTCGCCCCGGCCGGCCCGACCCGGGCGGGCGCTGGCCCAGGTCCCCGCCGAGCACCTGGCCGACGAGCTACGCCACCGGGGCTGGACCGTGGTGAAGCCCGGGTAGACCCCAGGTGACGGAAGGCCAGCTGACCAGGGTTCGAGCGCCGCGGATTCGAAGGTAGCCACCTTCGGGCCGCTACCATTGGACCCACGTCTCCCGCCCCCACCTTCGCTGCCGCTCCGAGAGAGCGATACCTGTCCGCCCCGCACCCGGTCATCTCCTGCCGCGGAGAGCGGCGGTGAGCGAGCCGCGCACCATCCTCGTCACCGGGGCCACCGACGGCCTCGGCTACTCGCTGGCCCACCAGTTGGTGGCGCTGGGCGACGTGGTGGTCCTCCACGGCCGGAACCCGGTCAAGCTGGAGGAGACCGCCACCAGCATCAGTGAGCTCTACGGGGTGCCCCGCCCCATCACCATCCTGGCCGACCTGGCGGAGCTGTCCCAGGTGCGTCGGCTGGCCGCCGACGTGCGCCAGGTGCTGGACCGCCTCGACGTGCTGGTCAACAACGCCGGCATCGGGGCCGGCGAGCCCGAGGGACGGACCCGCCGGGTCAGCGTCGACGGCTTCGAGTTGCGGTTCGCCGTCAACTACCTGGCCTGCCAGCTGCTGACCCTGGAGCTCCTCCCGCTGCTCCGCCGCTCGGCACCGGCCCGGGTGGTCCAGGTGGCCTCCATCCGCCAGGAGCCACTCGACTTCGACGACCTCATGCTCGAGCGCCACTACAGCGGGGTGCACGCCTACGGGCAGAGCAAGCTGGCCCAGATCATGGGGGGCTTCGACCTCGCCGACCGGGTACCGGCGGACGAGGTCACCGTGAACAGCCTGCACCCGGCCACCTACATGCCCACCAAGATGGTCCTGAAGGAAGTCGGAGACAGCATCGACAGCCTGGAGGAGGGTGTGGCCAGCACCCTCCGACTGGTCAGCGGGCCGGAACTGGCCTCGGTCACCGGCAAGTTCTTCGACCGGACCCGGGAGGCCAAGGCCAACGCCCAGGCCTACGAGCCGGCCGCCCGCTCCGAGCTGTGGACGCGGACCCTGGCCATGATCGATCATCCCGGCCTGTAACGGCCGGAGGGGAGCTCAGCGGCCCGGGCCCAGTAGGGACCGCATCCGGGTGATCTCCCCGGCGCTCATGTTGCGGTCCTGACACTTCCACTCCACCACGTCGGCCAGCACCGGGCGGAGGCGGTCGGTGCCGAAGGGGCGCAGGAACGCTCCGAGCAGGAGCTTGCGCCCCACCCCGAGCAGGAGGCTCTGGACCCGGCCGGCCGGAACCTCCCCCGAGGCCACCAGGACCCAGGCCACCGTCACATCGACCTCGGGCTGGCCCCGGGCGGCGTTGGTCCAGTCGATGACCACCGGTCCGCGGGACGCCATCATGACGTTCAGGGGATGGAGGTCCATGTGGAGCAGGCGGTCACCGGCCCCGGCCGGAGCGGGCCCGAGCCACTCCGGCGCCGGCAGTTGGTGGAGTGACTGGTGCAGCTCGGCCAGGGCCCGGCCCATCTTCCTGACCTGCCAGGGGCGGGAGGCCAGAGCGTCGACCATGGTGGGCCCCTCGATCCGCTCGAGGACCAGATCGAGCCCATCGTCACTCACGTCGTACACCTCGGGCACCGGGTAGCCGCGGGCCCGCACGAACTCCATGGTCCGGGCCTCGGTCACCATGGAGCGGCCGTTACGGGAGCGCCGCAGGACCCGCCCCGCGCCACATTCGAAGATGTCGGCGTCCCGGCCTGAGGCGATCAGCGCACCCGGTGTGTCCATAGCGGAACCCTAAACCCGGGAGGCGATCCGCTCCCGACGATTCCGTTAGCCTCGGAACCATGACGGTTCCCGACGCCGGCAGCCCCGGTGTTCCCCTCTCCCATCTGCCGGCCCAGGAGAAGAACCGACGGGCCCAGAGCTTCGGAACGGTGGCCTCCAGCTACGAGCGCTTCCGGCCCGGTCCCCCGGTCGACGCGGTGGAGTGGCTCCTCGGGTCCCACGTCGACCGGGTGGTCGATCTGGGGGCCGGGACCGGCGCTCTGACCCGGCTCCTGGTGGCGAAGGCCGACGAGGTGGTGGCCGTCGAGCCCGATGACCGCATGCGCTCGGTACTGGTTGACGAGGTGCCGGGCATCAGGGCCGTGGAGGGCCGGGGGGAGTCGATCCCCCTGCCCGACGGGAGCGCCGATGCCGTGCTGGCCTCCTCCTCGTGGCACTGGATGGACCCGGTCCCGACCCTCAACGAGGTGGCCCGGGTCCTGGTGCCCGGCGGAGTGTTGGGCGCTCTGTGGTCGGGCCCGGACCCTGAGGGCCCCTTCATCGTGCAGGCTCAGGCCCTCTTGGCCCAACAGTCGGAAGGGGGCACCGGCGACCGGCCGTTCACCGGACAGATCCTGAACGATGCCCTCCGTCCGGCCTCGCGTCTGGAAATCCCGACCGGTTTGCCCTTCGATGAGCCCGAGTACGCCCGCTTCACCTGGGACGTGGCCCTCAACGCCGACGAGCTGATCGGACTGCTCGGCACTCTCAGCTGGATCATCACCATGCCCGAGGAGGACCGGATGGCAGTGGTGACCGAAGCCCGCCGGCTGCTGGCGGAGCTGTTGGGCATCGAAGGCGAACGGACCGTCGACGTCCGGTTCCGATCCGACGTCTGGCGTACCCACTCCCGCCCGTGACGGGCGGACCGGCTCCGTGCCACTAGATCCCCAGGCCCGGATCCTCCTCGATCAACTGGCGGCTCTGGGGGCGCCCCCGGTTTCCCAACAGACCCCCGAGCAGGCCCGCATCGGCTTCGCCGCCCTGGCCGCGGCGGGCGGTGCACCGGAGGCCCCGGTTCCAACCGTCGACCGCCTGATCCCCGGTCCGGCCGGCGAGATCCCGGTGCGGATCTACCGGCCGGAGTCCGCCGCTCCCCTGCCGGTGGTGGTGTACTTCCACGGCGGGGGCTGGGTCATCGGTGACATCGCCTCCCACGACACCGTCTGCCATCGGCTGGCCGGCGGGGTCCCGGCCGTGGTGGTGAGCGTGGACTACCGCCTGGCCCCCGAGCACCGTTTCCCGGCGGCCGTCGACGACGGCGACACCGCCGTGTCGTGGGTGTCGGAGCATGCCCCGGGCTTTGGCGGTGATCCCGGCCGGTTGGCGGTGGCCGGTGACAGCGCCGGAGGTGCGCTGGCCACGGTGGCGGCGCGCCATGCCCGGGACGCCGGCGGCCCACCGGTCGCCTTCCAACTTCTCGTCTACCCCGCCACCGACATGACCTGCTCGCTTCCGTCCCACATGGAGAACGGGAACGGGTACCTCCTCGACACCGACACCATGTCGTGGTTCACCGACCACTACCTGGGCGACGCCGACCGGCGCCACCCCGATGCCTCTCCCCTCTTCGCCCCCGACCTGGCCGGGCTGCCACCGGCCCTGGTGGTGACGGCGGGGTTCGACCCCCTACGGGACGAGGGCCAGGCCTACGCCGAACGGCTGGAGCACGCCGGCGTGCCGGTGACCACCTCCTGCTACGAGGGGATGTTCCACGGCTTCTACGGCTTGGATCCGTTGTTGGACGCCGCCAGACGGGCCACCGCCGAGACCATCGCCGCCCTACGGGAAGCGCTGAGCTGACCGCCTCGTCGGCCGGCCGTCAGACCAGCTGCTCCAACCTCACCGCCATCTCCCGGTAACGGGCCACCGGGATCAGATGCACGCCGTCGAAGAGGTTCGAGGCTCGGATCTCTTGGATCAGGTCCCAGGCGATGTCCACCCCGGCGGTGCGGTCGGCGTCGAGCCGATCGATGACGGCGGCGGGGACAGCCAACTGCGGGATGTCGGCGGAGAGCTTGCGGGCCATCGACGGACTGGGGATCACCATGACCCCGGCATAGACCGGACCGTCGAAGTCGACCGATCGGCGCCACGCCAAGAGGTCCGGAGCCGAGAACGACACCTGGGTCAACAAGAAGTCGGCCTCCCGTTTCCACTCGGGCACCGGCCGGAGCCCGCTGGCCACCCCCAGTCGGAACGAGCCGGCCACGTCATCGCGCTCGGCGAACCTGCGGGCTTCGGCGATCATCGAGCGCACGGAGAGGTCGTCCGATCGGGATCCGGTCTCGGGGCGGTCTCCGTAGACGAAGAGGAATTCGTTGACTCCGTAGGCCGCCGCCGTCAGCAGGTCCCGCTGGAAGCCGAGGACGTTCCGGTCCCGGGCGTTGATGCAGGCGATGGACCGGCCACCCATAAGGCCCACCTCGTGGGCCACGGCGATGCTCGAAATGGTGGCCCGCCCGATGTGGTTGTCGGGGATGAGGAAGGCACTGGCCACCCGACTCAGAACCCCGATCTGGTGCCGCACCGACATCATGTCCGGTCGGGTCGCCGGTTCGACCTCACAGATGACCTCGAACTCCGACGCTCTCATAGCCACACGATAGAGCCAGGGCGTCGCACCGGCGTCCTCAATTTCTCCTCACTGCGGTATCCGAGGGAGGCGGCGGACTGCCCTTGAAGCCCAACAGCCGCAGGATCAGCATGCCCAACCTGTTGGGCTTCTTCGCCAGTTCCGCGGCTTTGGCTTCGGCCTCGTGTCCCGAGGTCACATGCACTTGGAAGTTGTAACCCCTGGGGTTGGCTTCGCTCATCGTCCCGCCCCGGCCTCGGGCATGTGACCACGCTCTGGCAATGCCCCCCTTCGTTGGGCGCGCACCATCAGGACAACACCGACCAGCAGCACCACGCCGACGCCGATGCCCAAAGACCCGAACGCCAGGCAGACGACGGCGAAGACAATCAGACCGGAGAAGATGAGCAGCGATGTCAGACGGTGCCGGAGCCACGGGGAGACCAGCCGACGTCGGTCAGAACGACTTCGCGCATGGGCTCTCGACATCGACCAAGCCTACCTGGGCCGCCGTCGGCAGACCCGGCCGAAGAGCAGCGACATCCCTGGCCGTTAGAGTCTGAGCCTCATGTCGATTCTGGAGACCACATGACAGACATATCCGGTCCGGGGGTATCGGTCCCGAGCCGCCTCGGGGTGACGGCACGCTTTGACCACGAGGACCTGATCATCGAGCTCCGACCGCGACCCGAGGTGCTGCACCACGGCATCGTGCGGGCCAGCGTCTTGGCCTTCGTCATCGACGTGGTGGCAGGGATACCACTCGATCAGGACGGCGAGGTGTGGACGCTCACCTCGGACATGACGGTCCGGATGCGCCCGGTCGCCGCGCCGGCCCGCATCGACGCCACCAGCACCATTCTCCGACAAGGCCGACGATCGGCCACGTCGCTGGTGGAACTGGTCACCGACGAAGGGGCTCCGATAGCGACCGGTGCCATCGGCTTCGCCAAGATCCCCCGCAAGCCGGACGATCCTCCCAAGCCCAATGTCCCACTGGGACAGATCCCGTCGATCTTCCGCAGCCCCACCCTGCTGTCCCGACTCCTGCGGGAAGAGGCCGGCATCGAAGTGATCGACGCGGTGGAGGGGGTAGTGCAGGTCGAAGTGACGGCGGACCTCCGCAACCCCGCCGGCACCCTCCAGGGGGCCATGGTGGCACTGCTGGCGGAGGCCGCGGCCGAGGATCTCATGGCGGCACGGTTCGGGTCGCCGGTGGTGGTGACCGATCTCGACCTCCGCTATCTCCGGATGGCCCACGTGGGCCCGGTGCGCACGCGGAGCAGGCTCCTGGGTACGGGACCCGACGCGCCGATACAGATCGAGCTCATCGACACGTCGACTGCTCAGGTCACCACCCTGGTCTACGCCAGGACGGTGGCCGTCGCCTGAGCGGCTGAGCCGGCGGAGCCGCGTCAGGAGATCCCGTTTGCAGCCAGGGCCGACTCGAGAATGTCGGCCATCTGCTGCTCACCGGTGGCGTTGGGATGAACCGAGATCCCACCGGAGGTGGGGATGATGGCGTTGATCCACTGGTTCGAGCCACTGGCACAAGCTCCGTGACCCTCGAACTGCGAGTAATCCGAGACGAAGTGCACGCCGGCCCGGGCGGCGCTGGCTTGGACGGCGGAGTTCAGGTCCAACTCCAGCGTGTTGAGGTAGGAGGTGTCCCCGTTGGTGAGCGGGACGGTCGGGTAGCACCCGCCACTCGACGGGAGGATGTCGGGATAGCCGAGGACGTAGACCTGGGCGTTGGGGGCGTCGGCCTTGACCGTGGCGAAGGTTTGCTCGATGGTCGAGGCGTCGGAGTTCACTTCGTTAACGAAGGTGCTGCCGTACACGTCCTTGCACGGTGAGCCGATATTGAATACGTCGAGGATGTCGATGGCCCCGCAGTCGAGCAACGCCGAAACGAACAGGTCATTGTCGTTACCGCCATCGGTCAGGGTCACCAGGCGGGTCGAGGACGAGAGGGCGTCAACCTGCGGGGACACGCCCGGGTACTGGGAGGTGCTGGTCACGTTGGCCGAGTCGGCGCCCGAGCAGGACACGTCCTTCAATGATGCGCCGATGTGGGCGGCAGTGTCGTAGGGATAGCTGGCCGAGGACTGCAGGCAGAGCACATTTCCCGTGACGGGGCCGTCCAGCGGGCCTGCCGAGTACGAGTCCCCCAATGCCACGTAGTTGAGCGGAGTGGCGGCGTGGGCTGCGGGGGCTGCCACCCCGATGAGCCCGGTAGCGGCAAGAAGTGCCGATCCGAGCAGTGCAAAAAACGACCGGCGGCGATACTGGCTGAATCGCATGTGATGGTCCTCCCCCTGGTTCGTGCGTTTCCGCACCCCGGATGCGGTCGCCTCCGAGCGTTGCCCGATCGAGAGTAGTCCTGGTCTCTTGCCGACGCCGGCATGGCGGTTGACTGGCGTAGTCGTGGCGAGCAAAACAGTGCGCCCTGCCATGGGCACGGTTGAAGACCTGCTCAAGGGAGCGGTCGCACCCGTCGATCTACAGCTATGTGGTTTTCCCACCGACCTATCCGACCCCTGGTGGCCGCGGCCGTTGTCTTGATGGCCGGCCCGGTGCTCATCAACCTGGCACCAACCGCCGCTCAGGCGGCATCCCCCCGCTGGGCCGTGGTCAAGGGCGGGTCCCCGACCCCGAAGGCCAATCAACTGCTGCTCAACACCACCTGCTCGAATGCGTGGGACTGCTGGACCGTGGGGGCCATCCTCCCCGACAGCCAGAACGCCAAGCCAAAGGCGCTGGCCGAGCACTGGAACGGCTCCTCATGGTCGGTCACCCCTGGAGTCCAGCCTTCGGCTAGGGCAGCGTCCATCCTCTACGACGTCAGCTGTGTGACCTCGTCCGACTGCTGGGGCGTGGGCGGAGAACAGACCCTTGTGGCCGGGAACGATCCGACGGTCCTGATGGAGCGGTGGAACGGCGTCAGGTGGTCGGTGGCCACCACCACACCGTCAGTCGGTGGTCTGCTCTTCTCGGTGAGCTGTGTTGCGGCCAGCGACTGCTGGTCGGTCGGCTCCACGCTGAACCCCACCTCCGGAAGTACCGACCGATCACTGGCTTTCCACTGGAACGGATCGTCCTGGGCCAGAGCAGCCATACCGGCCTCCGGGCAGAACGCCGACCAACTCTCGTCCGTCAATTGCATCGACGCCACCGACTGCTGGGCCGTGGGAGCGGCATCGCCCAACCCCTTCAACAGTGATGTTCTCCCCGACCTGTTCTACAAGTCCCAGGGCGCAGAGCCCTGGGTGCTCCACTGGGACGGATCGACGTGGTCGGGCTCTACCCGACCCGACCCCCAAAGCGCTACCGGCGCAGTATTGACCGGTGTGACCTGTCTGGCCTCAACGGACTGCTGGGCGGTGGGGTCCACGATGAACACCGCCGGCCACTTCGATGAACCGCTGGCCGAGCGGTGGGACGGCACTACATGGGCGATCTCGCCCATCCCTATAGCCGCCAATGGGACGCTGGCTCATGTGACCTGTCTCTCGGCCGACGCCTGTTGGGCTGTTGGGGCTTCCTCTGTTCCTCCAGCGGGTGGCCAGCAGGGTTCGAACCCGCAGAATCTCATCGAGCGCTGGGACGGGCGATCCTGGTCTGAGGACGGGGGGCCGGTCGTGACGCCGGTCAGCGATCTTGACGGTGTGACCTGCTGGCGTGGGGCGCAGTGCTTCGCCACGGGGTTTGTCGTCAGCACTCCGGACCAGTTCGCCGCGCAGACACTGATCGAGCAGCTGTCCCTACCCGCCGCGGGCTCGCAGGGATTCGAAGCCGTGGCCGCCGATGGCGAGGTGTTCAACCTCGGTGACACCGGATTCTACGGCTCGATGAATGGTCACCGTCTGGTGGCACCGACCGTTGGGACAGCCGCTACCCCCGACGGAGGGGGCTACTGGCTGGTGGCGGCGGACGGCGGGATCTTCGCCTTCGGCGACGCCGGCTTCTACGGATCGATGGGTGGGTCCCGGCTCGATGCCCCCGTTGTCGGCATGGCCGCCACCCCGGACGGCGCGGGCTACTGGCTGGTGGCCGCCGACGGCGGGATCTTCTCCTTCGGCGACGCCCGCTTCTACGGATCGATGGGTGGGACCCGGCTCGATGGACCCATCGTGGGCATGGCCGCCACCCCCGATGGGGGCGGCTACTGGCTGGTGGCCGCCGACGGCGGGATCTTCGCCTTCGGGGATGCCCGCTTCTTCGGATCGATGGGAGGAGCCCGGCTCGATGGACCCATGGTGGGCATGGCCGCCACTCCCGACGGCGGGGGCTACTGGCTGGTGGCGGCCGACGGCGGGGTCTTCGCCTTCGGCGACGCCGGCTTCTACGGATCGATGCCGGACAAACCGGCTGCCCCCGACGCCACGGTGGCTGGCATGACAGTCTCCCCTGACGGCAGGGGTTACTGGCTGGTCGGGGCCAACGGCAAGGTCTACAGCTACGGAGACGCCATCGAGCTGGGGACGCCACACGACCTGGGCCTTCGGGCGCCTCTGACCGGCGTCAGCCCCTCCGAGTAGCTGGAGCCCAGATCGTCGGCGTCGCCCTTCAGGCAGGCGGTGGATATGGTGGGCCGGGGCATTCACCTAGAAGGGAGCCCGAGGTCCCATGGTTGTCCAGAGTCCGGAGATCATTCGCAATAAGAACGTGGTCGCGGTGATTTCCTTTCGCGATACCTACATCTACGCCACCGATGCCGAACCGGGGTCGCGGCCTGAGCGCGTGGTCGCTCCGGACCCGAATGGGCGGTTCCACAAGACCCACCACAAGGCCGGGAATCCATCAGGAACATACGAAGATGACAGTCCGGCGTACTGGAAGGAGATCGCCGAGGAGCTCGCTCCCGCCGGAGCAATCCTGGTCTTCGGTCACGGCAAGGGCAAGGCCAACGCATCGCACCACTGGGTCACCTACGTCGAAAAGCATCATCGGGATATCGCAGAGAAGTTGGTGGCCGACGTGCGTCTCGACATCGACCATGTCGACGCAGAACAGGTACTGAGGCTGGCCCAGATCTACTTTGACGAGGGACCCCGGCGCGATGCCGGTGACAACCGGCGTGGCGTGCCTGAGAAATAACCGACTCTGGTCACGTAGGTCGGGATACCCGCCAGGAAACGGGCATCCCGGGGATCAGCCTCTGGCGATGGCTTCCCGGACGGCGGGCGCCACTTGTTGGGCCCAGAGGTTCAACGCGGTGTCGCTGATGACCTCGCCGGGAGGGACCAGGTAAATGAACGCGGCGGCGCGGTGCTCGAGTACGGCGTACGTCTCCGCTTCGCCATCGACATGGTCATCGAAGGAGTGCTCGCCCGAGCGGTGAAGCGATAAGCCATTCGCGCCGGGGCAGCGACCGTCCTCGACTGGTCCGATGAGAGGGTAAGGCGCACCTTGGGGCAATTCCGGATGGGTGCTCGCCATGTGCCCCGGATGCCCTAGTTCCACAGCCCGTAAATTGCCAGGTCTGTACCATGACGTGATGATTGCCGCCGATATCTATAGGCCTGACCAGTGGAGCAACTTTTTCCTTCTGGTGGGGACCGGTGCAGTCACGCTCACCGGTTTGGTGTTTGTAGCCATGTCACTCAACCTCAAGGCCATCGTCGGCGATGCCACCCATCGTTATCGGGCTATCAACACACTGACTGGCCTGGCGCTGGTGTTCATGCGATGTGCCTTTGTACTCATGGGAGGCCAGAGCCATCAGGCGATAGGCGCAGAACTGTTCGTGGTCACCGCGATTTCCGCGGCCGTGTTCGTCAAAGGGTATGCCAACGCCCTGCGGACCAGTCGTGGCCTGAAGCTGTCTCGCATCGTCGGCGGGGTGCTCATACACGTGGCGGAGCTGACCGGTGCAGCACTATTTTTCTTCGGGCACATGCCCGGGCTCTACGTTGCCGCGGTAGCGATCGTCATCAATACGTGCTACATGATCACCGCCGCCTGGCTACTGGTCATCGGTGTTTTCGATCAGACAGCTAGCCCCAGCGTTTGACTCAACTGACGAGGCTGATCTGGTCCGCTGAGCAGGGCCGTCGCCAACCGAACAGCACGAGCGTCCCCCAGAGAGCGCTCTTACCCGGCCACGGTCATTCCCACCATCGGGGCGTTCAAGTGCGTTCCGCCCATGGAACCGAAGAAGGGTGCGTCATACGAGAACACCCCACCGTCCGAGGCCACCAGGTAGTAGCCCGAGCCGGTGGTGGTGGCGCTGATGCCCACGATCGGCCGATTGAGGTGGGATCCTCCGGCCGACCCGCGGAAGGGGGCATCGTAGGCATAGACACCGCCGTCGGAGCCGGACAGCCAGTAGCCGCCGGTGGCCCGGTCGACGCTGATGCCGACGATCGGGGCGTTGATATGGGACAGGGTGTCGGCCCCTCCTCGGTACCGGGCATCGCCGAAGGCATAGACCTTGCCAGTCGAGGACACCAGGTAGTAGCCGGCGCCGTCGGTGGTGGGAGCCATGCCCACGACGTTGGTTACATCGTTGCCGAGCCCCGGAACCGAGCCTTTGAACGGCGCGTCGAAGGCGTACACCATGCCGTCTGATCCGACCAGCCAATACCCGCCGGTGACGGTGTCGACAGCCATGCCCACGATGTCCGTCACGTCCTTGTGGGTCCCAGGCACCGAGCCATGGAAGTGAGCATCACCATAAGAGAAGACCCCGCCGTCGGCAGCCGCCATCCAGTAGCCCTTGCCGTCCGAGGTGGACGCCATGGCGCAGACCGGGCGATTGAGTTTGAGGCCGCCCGTCGACCCGTAGAAGTTGGTGGCAAAGCTGAACACACCTCCGTCCCGGCCCACGAGGTCGTAGCCCGGCGGCGGCACCGGCGGCACCGGCGGCACGGCCGGCACGCTGACGGAGTGAGTGATGACAGCCGAGGGACCCCCATTGTTGCTGACGGTCTGACCGGTGAAGGTCTGAATGGTCGAGGTCCCCGCCGAGTTGGTGACGGTCAGAGTGACGGAGTAGTCGCCGGCACGGGCATAGGTGTGGTCGGTTATCGGACCGGTGGTGGTGCCGCTCGACCCATCTCCGAAGCTCCAGGCATAGGAGGCGACGGCGCCAAACAGAGAGGTCGAGGCCGACCCGTCGAACGTGGTCGGTGATCCCGCTTGTGCCGGCGTAGCGGTGAATGCGGCATCGGGTGCCTGGTCCGGCGTGACGGCGATAGCGTTCGGGTTGGAGCCGACCGGAATGGGAGTTCCGGCGGTGTTGGTGGCGATGTCGATCGGGATGACGTTGTCATTCAGGTTGGCGACGTAGGCCGTCTGGCCGTCGGGGGTGATGGCGATGGCATCGGACGTGTTTCCCACCGGGATATCAGGGCCGGGGGTGTTGTCGGCGGTGTTGATGGGCGTGACGGCGTTGTAGTAGTTGGCCACGTAAACCGTCTGGCCGTTGGGGGTGATGGCGATGGCATCGGGGTCGGAGTCGACGGGAATGGTGGCGCCGGGGGTATCGCTGGCAGTGGCGATCGGCGTGACGTCAGAATCACCGCTGTTGGCCACATAGACGGTCCGGCCGTCGGGGGTGACGGCAATGGCGTTGGGGCCCGAACCGACCGGGATGGCGGCACCGGCGGTGTCGGTGGCAATGTCGATCGGGGTGACGGTGTTGTCTCGACCGTTGGTGACGTAGGCAGTCTGACCGTTGGGGGTGATGGCGATCTCATTGGGGCTGGACCCGACCGGGATGGCGGCGCCGGCAGTTCCGGTGGCGATGTCGATGGGGGTGACCGTATTGTCCCCGTTGTTGGCGACAAAGGCGGTCTGGCCGTCGGGGGTGATGGCGATGCCATAAGGATCGGAGCCGACCGGGATGGCCGCGCCGACGGTGTCGGTGGCGGTGTTGATCGGAGCGACGCTATTGCCGCCGGTTACAGACACGTAGGCGGTCCGGCCGTTCGGGGTGATAGCGAAGCCGTGAAGGTCAGAGCCGACAGCGATAGCGCTGCCTGCGGTGTTGCCATTGGTGGCAATGGGCGTAACGGTGTCTCCACCACTGTTGGCCACGTAGGCGGTCTGGCCGTCGGGAGTGATGGCGATCCCATGGGGAACGGAGCCGACCGGGATGGTGGCGCCTGCTGTTTTCGAGCTGATGGCGATCGGAGTGACCATGTCGTCACCGGCGTTGGTGACGTAGGCCGTCTGACCGTCGGGAGTGATGGCGACCCCGTCGGGGTCGGAGCCCACCGGAATGGCCGTGCCGGCGGTGTTGGACCCGGTGGCGATGGGGGTCACGGTATTGCTGCCGGCATTGGTGACGTAGGCCGTCTGGCCGTCGGGAGTGACGGCGATGCCGTGGGGAGCAGAGCCGACCGCGATGGGCGTGCCGGCGGTGTTGGAGCCGGTGGCGATGGGGGTCACGGTGTTGCTGCCGGCATTGGTGACGTAGGCGGTCTGGCCGTCGGGAGTGATGGCGATCCCGTCGGGGTCGGAGCCGACGGGAATGGGCGTGCCGGCGGTGTTGGAGCCGGTGGCGATGGGGGTAACGGTGTTGCTGCCGGCATTGGTGACGTAGGCGGTCTGGCCGTCGGGAGTGATGGCGATCCCGTCGGGGTCGGAGCCGACGGGAATGGCCGTGCCGGCGGTGCTGGAGCCGACGGAGATCGGGGTAACGGTATCGCTCTTGGAGTTGGCCACGTAGGCCATCTGGCCGTTCGGCGTGATGGCGACGGCATCGGGTCCCGAGCCCACTGCTATTGATTGGGCGGAAAACTCAAATTCCGTAAAGATCAGACTGACACTGCTTCCGTTGAAGTTGGTGACGTAGGCCGTCTGGCCGTCGGGCGTGACCGCAACGGACTCGGGCGTGGAACCGATGGGGATGGCGGCTCCTGCGCTTCCGGTAGCGCTGTCGATCGGTATGACGCTATTACCGCTGCCGTTGACGACGTACGCCGTCGGGGCCCGTGTCGTTGCCCCAGCCGGCGAGGGTCGCAGGATTCCGGCTGCCCCGACGAGCGTGCCTATGACCATGAGGGCAACCGCCCCTAGGGAAGCCGTCGTCGAGCGACGACGTCTCGGGTCCATCGCCGGGTCCGATCCAGGAAACACGATCTCGTTCACTTGCACTCACGATCGCCCGTGGAGGGGTATAGGAGGGGGAACGAGCGATCATCCCATAAGGCGACGCCAGCTACGGGGACCCCGTCAGCACCGCTTCGGTGCTGACGGTTGACCTGAGCACCATTGAGTGAGGGCCAGACCCTCGCTCCCAGCGGAGAGACAGGGTGATTGGGTGGCCGTGCACCGGACGTTGGTGGTTGGGGGCACCGGGGTCATCAGCGGGACACCGGACCAATGCGTGCTCCATCTATCCCTCAATAGTGCGGGCTCTACCCCGGCCGAGACACTCGAACTCTGTTCCAGCGGCGCCGAGGCCGTCATCAATGCCGCCGTGGATGCGGGTGTTGCCCGAGACGACATTCGGACCATCAACCTGTCCCTTCAGGACCACTTCGATCAGTCCCAGTAGAAGGTGACTGCCCGAGTTGGCAGCTACCAACTTCAGGTCTTGGTGCGGGACTGACCGATGTGAGCCGGGTACTGACCGTCCTGTCCGAGGTGGCGGGAGATGCGCTTCAGATACGCTCGCTTCTACTGGGCCTGAAGGATGCTGAACCCATTCGCCCGACCGACGCGGCAGAACCCAACTGCCTGGGCCTCCGAGAGTCGGCGCCCGGTACCCGGAGTGACCGACCGCCCGTCGCCGATCCTCATCGAGCATCCTGCCACCGTCGATGCCGACCCTACACTTGGCCACATGAGGACCGAAGAAGCACGAGAAGCCGCGGCCGCCAGATTACGAGCGCTCAATCACGCGTTTGTGGCGCACGATCCGGCCGACGAGGTGCTCGAGTCGTTGGGAGAGACCACAGACGAACTCACGCGCTTGGTCAGCGAAGCGCCAAAACGTGATCGCCTGGCCCTTATGCGGAGCAGCCCGGAGGGGTCCATCTTGGGCGGGAGTGGGTTCGAAGACCGAGCGGTCGGCGGTTGGTCGAATCCAACCGGTGTCGAACTCGAGGTGCGGTTCGATGAGGGTGATGTAGTTGCCGATGTTGTGCTGAGGCGCGCCTTCGAAGGAGCACCAGGCCGTGCCCACGGTGGGATCGTGGCTGCGGCATTCGACGACGTGACCGGCTTCGTCATCGGGCGGCTGCAGGAACCGGCCTTTACCGGTGAGCTGACGGTTCGTTACCTGGCTGGCGTACCGGTTGACGAACCGTTGGAAATTCGGGCTCGGCTTGACGGGCGAGAACGCCGCAAGCTCTTCATCAGCGCCGAGCTACGCACGGATGACACGGTGATTGCGACGTGCCGAGCTATTTACATAACTGTCGACCTATCCCGCTTTGCGGGTGCGCCTGATCCACGCTGATCCCATCGTCGGCGTGGAGTCAGAACAATGTCGATTGTTGTCGACGGCGAATAGTCGTCGTCGACCTCGACGACTGGAGCCGATTGCTGGCGCCCACGCGCAGAACCGTCGCTTGACGGACTGGATCTCTGGGTTCAGGATTGGATGGGCTGGTTGTCTGCTCGCTCAACCGACGAAAGAAGTCCCATGGGAATGAGGCGATGAATACGACAAGGGCAAAGGGTCGCAGCCATCGATCTGCCGGCTCGGATCCGGTAGCCGAAGATGCCTCACACCGTGAGAGCAAGATGAAGCGAAAGGTCTATGAGCACAATCTTCGACGAATGCACGGAGAATTGGTCGCAGTTCAGAACTGGGTGAAGGACTCCGGTTCGAGGATATGTATCGTCTTCGAGGGCCGCGACACAGCCGGCAAGGGAGGCACCATCAAGGCCATCACGGAACGGGTGAGCCCGAGGGTGTTTCGAGTTGTCGCCCTACCCGCACCGACTGATCGCGAGAAGTCACAGATGTACATCCAGCGGTACCTACCCCACTTCCCCGCGGCAGGTGAGGTCATGATCTTCGACCGCAGCTGGTATAACCGTGCCGGGGTGGAACGGGTCATGGGCTTCTGCACTCCCGAAGACACCAAGCGGTTCCTAGAGTTGGCACCTGGAGTAGAGAAAGCCATGGTGGAATCGGGCATTCTGCTCCTCAAGTACTGGCTGGAGGTCAGCCCGGACGAGCAGACTCGTCGCCTCCAAAGCCGCATTGATGATCCCCGCAAGAGCTGGAAGCTATCGGAGATGGACCTTCTCTCCTACAAACGGTGGTTTGACTACTCACAAGCCCGCGACGACATGTTCGCTGCTACCGACACCGCGTGGGCGCCTTGGTGGATCGTGAGCTCAGACGACAAGCGGAGGGCCCGGCTGAATGTCATCTCACACCTTCTCGACCGGATTCCCTACGAGCGCCTCGAGCATCGCGACGTCAAACTGCCGGACCGTCAAGAGCCGGGCGACTACCGGGAGTCGAACACGCCACTGCACCACATCCCAACTCCGTACTGAGCGGCGAGTTCGGGGCGTCCGATCTTCATCTATGAGGCTCACTTCGACTGGGCTTCGCCCTTGGTGTCCTCCTCCAATGCTTTTTGGTCAGCTCTCAGCTCTTTGGTCTGGATCTTCTCAGCCCTCGTAATGGCCGCTTCGATTTTGGACCCGATGTCGGACACTGCGACGACGACAAGGCCGGCTTGCCCGCTGTCAAGAGCCTCTCCCAATTCCTTGAGGTCATTGCGACTCATGCCGGCAGCTGCATGTCCCGCCAGAGCACCCAGCACCGCCCCGCCGCCCCCCGTGGCCAGGAGAATTCCGCCGCCAATGGCCGCCGCGGGGAACAGGGCAATCACCAACCCGGTGGCCAGCCCCACCCCAGCACCGGCTACGCCGCCTACCCTCGTCGGCGTCTCATGCTTCTTCAAGATCTTGACCCTGCCGTCCGCCTTGCGCTCCACCACGGCCGCGTCATAGGCGTCGATCAAACCCACCTCGCTGTGCAGGGCGTGCACGGCGTCGTAGTCGGCCAGAGCATCCTCAACCTTGGTGTAGATGGCCGAATAAGCGATGAACGTATCTGCTGGCATGTCTCTTCCTTTCACTTGGGCTTTCTTCGATGTGGCTCATTGTCACGTCATACCGGCTATCCGAGACCGAGGCCCTCGATCGCTGCTTGGGGTTGGATATCGGGAAGACGAAGCATTCGGAATGAGTTGGCTAGGCCGAGGAGTGACGCGATCGTTGGAATGAGTAAAGCAATCTGGAGCGAGTGATTCCGAGCTCGGGTATTGATGGCCAATACTGCCTCTTGCACCGACTTGGGCTCGTCGGCGATCTGCTGCTGGAGCTGCGTGTTGCTCATGATCTCCGCATCGTGCTCGAGTTTTTGCGAGATCTGCTGCTGTTGGGCAGGAGGGATGGCCGCACTTTCGTTGACCTGATGATTAAAACCCAGAGCCAGGGACCAAAGGAGCAGGCCTCCGGCCACGGCAAGTCCGAACGAAAGTCCGAACGAACCGGCGGCGGAGTTCACGCCGGCGGCCTCGCTCACGTGTTCCTCGGAGATAGGAGCCAACGTGAAGTTATTTAGTTGAGAGACGAGCATTCCGAGTCCCGATCCGGCGATTGCCAACGGGACTACCAAATACCAACCGGAGTCCACTCTTGGAACCAAGGGCACGATGGAGCCGATACCGACCGCGCTCAACGCAAAGCCGGCCAGCACGATCTTGGCGGGTCGCCATCTGCCCGCTTTTCGGCCCGCCAGCATGGCCACGCCGAACATCGAGAGCGACAGGGGGGCCAGCGACAGACCTGCCTGCATGGCGTTGTACTCAAGGGACATCTGCAGAAAGAGCGGCAAGGCGATCATTGCCCCACCCAGCGTGACCTGCTGGAGCGCCTGTTGTGAGATGCCAATACGAAAGTTGAGATGCCGAAACAGGTCGGGGTCCAAGAGGGACGGCTTGCCGACCCTCTTTCGGTGGACCAACCAGTAGGACAATCCGGCGAGCGTAGCGACGCCGATACCGATGAGCAGACCGACGAACTCGCCTCCCTCCTGCCAGACCAGAATTCCAAGCACTACACCACCCATGCCGACGACCGAGAGGCCGGCACCAACTGCGTCGATCTGGCGTCGGCCGGTGTACGGAACGTCCTTCACCAGCCGAATCTGGGACAGCACGACCAGGATGATGACGGCTTCGAGCCCGAAGCCCACTCGCCACGAGAGATACGTTGTAAGAAACCCGCCGATCAGCGGACCCACAGCGGCTGCAATGGCTGCGGAGGCACCGACGAGTGCGTAGGCACGCTTTTGGCCATCCCCTGAGAAATTGCCATGGATGAGCGACTGCATCGCAGGCAGCAGTAGCGAGGCGCCAAGTCCCCCGACGATGGCCCAGAAGATGATGATTGTGCCCAGGTTCTGCGCCAGTGTCATGGCAACGGCTCCAACCGCATAGGCCAGCAGGCCCGTAACGTAGGCACGCTTGCGACCCATGAGGTCACCAAGCTTGGAGTTGGTCAGAATGAACGCGGCAGACACGAGTGCCTCGAGAGCGATTGCGGATTGGACGCCACTCGCGGTGGTATGCAAATCCCTGATCACTGCCGAGATCGACACATTCATCAGTGACGTATCGACCACCAGGACGAACATGGCCATCGCCAGGAGCAGGGCCACCCTTGGATTTCCGCCGTTATGTTGTTCCGTGGCCTGGCCCACCGGAGGATCGGAAGCGGTGCTCATGCCGAGTCGTTCCTTTGTCGTTTGATGCCAGTATTCCCGAAGTACGTGCGATGGGACAGCGGCACGACGCATTCGAAGCAACGAAAGCGGAGATCAACCTATCGCTAACGTGCAAGACCATCGAGCTGTGAATTCGATCACTTGCTCAACCACATGCAATCAAGGACCCCCCTTGATTATTGGTAACGACGGGATAAGACTCGCGCTGCATTTGACTTTGGTTTCGAGGACGTAGGAGGAGATTGCCGCGTCCAGGCAGGCGTGGCCAAATGGGAGGCGAGCGATGGAAGAGCGAGGCACTGGCTGGGTTCTGTTTGCGGGGATCATCCTGATTTGGGGTGGGATCATGAAGGTGTTTGACGCCATCTGGGCGTTCCGTTATCACGGTGTCCTCCCTTCCAATCTGGAAGCTGCGCTGTTCGGACACAGCCTCAAGACTTATGGCTGGCTCGATCTGGTCGTGGCGGCAATTCTGATCATCTGCGGCTTCCTGGTAGTCAGCGGGTCCGGTTTCGCCCGCTGGGTCGGCATCGTGGCTGCCGCTGTTGCCGGCATCAGTGCCATCTGGTGGATGCCCTATTACCCGATCTGGTCCTTCGTCTATATCTTCATCGCCGCGCTGGTGATCTACGCGCTTGCCGTCTACGGCGGTGATCAGGAATTGCGGCGCGAACCTGCGGTGCAATAGAAGGTTTGCACCGATAGACGGCCGCTCTGCGCCTTGGCAACGCAGTAGTTCAAAGGAGGCAGTGGTTCAAGGTAGGACCCGGTGCCAGGGAGCATCCACAGGGGTCAAGAATAGGATCAGAGGCTGATGGCCATATTCCTGGCGCTCCTGGCGGCATCAACGTTTGCAATGGGAAGTGTCCTTCAGCAGAAGGGGACGCTCGAAACATCAGCGCAGGAAGACGACTCCCGATTCCTGGTGGAGATCTTGAGACGCCCGGTTTGGTTGGCCGGCGGCGGCCTTCAGGCGTCCGGGTGGGTTCTGCAGGCCGCTGCTCTGGATCGCGGATCGTTGCTTGTCGTCCAGTCGCTAACCGCCACCAGTCTCGTCATAGCCCTTCCTTTGGGTTCACACTTCACCCATCAGCAGATCAGCCGTCGGGTGATCATCGGGGCGGTGGCGATCATTGTCGGGATTGTCCTCTTCTTATCCGTCGGGTCACCTCAGCCGGGGACGTCACACCCCACATCCACCGTGTGGCTTGTTGCCGGTGTGAGTGGGACCGCAATCCTTGTTGTACTGGTGAAGCTGGGGCATGCTCGGAACGGGGCGACGAAGGCACTGCTTTTCGGATCTGCCGCCGGCGTGGGCTTTGCGTTCCAAGCCACCGTCACCAAGGAGTTCATGACGATTATCGGTAGCAGCTCCAGCGATCTCTTTTCCAGCTGGGAGATCTATGCCCTGGTTACCACGGCTGTCGTCGGATTCGTACTTCAGCAGTCCTCACTCAAGACTGGCCTCCTTGCTCCGGCCATGGCCTCCAGCAACTCTGTCACGCTGTTCGCCAGCGTTGTTCTGGGAATCGTGGTGTTCGGAGAGAAACTGTCAAATGGCAGCAACAGGCTCGCCCCGGCCTTCATCGGACTCGCTGTGGCACTGGTGGGTGTCGTGCTGTTGGCAGGATCCAAGCCACCTCAAGCATCTGAGCCAATTCCCCTGGCGGGACAGATCTCGCCACCGGACCCGCACACACCCACTCACTTGACAGCCGAGTTGTCGCCCTGGCGGCATCGAGGCCACCGTGTCCGAGCGATGATTCCCGACGATGAATGACTCTCCCGAAAGGCAAACGGGGTGGTGCAAGTAGGGATGCTCCAAACCACCGATCGGTGAAACCAAATAGCTACCCGAGCAGCTGCTTGGCGATGACCACCCTCTGGATCTGGTTGGTGCCCTCATAGATCTGGGTGATCTTGGCGTCACGCATGAAGCGCTCGACCGGAAAGTCCTTCGTGTACCCGTATCCCCCGAGTAGCTGGACAGCGTCGGTGGTGACGGCCATGGCCGTGTCTGAAGCGAAGCATTTGGCCATCGCTCCCACCTTGGTGAGCTCGCCCTCGGGATCGCCGCTGTCGATGAGCGAGCAGGCCCGGTAGATCAGGGTCCGCGCCGCCTCGTTCCTGATGGCCATGTCGGCCACCATGAACCGGAGTCCCTGGAGGTCGGCGATCGGCTTACCGAAGGCCCTGCGCTCCTTCATGTACCCCGAGGCGAAGTCGATGGCCGCCTGGGCGATGCCCACAGCCTGGGCTCCGATGGTCGGCCGGCTGCGGTCGAGGGTGTGCATGGCGATGGTAAATCCCATGCCTTCTTCACCCACCAGATTTCCGGCCGGCACCCGAACTTCGTCGAAGGAGACCGCGGCAGTTGGGCTGCCCCTGAGTCCCATCTTGTCCTCTTTGGGGGCGACCTCGACCCCCCAGTCCGCCTCGACCACGAAGCAGCTGATGCCCCGGCGTCCGGCCGCCGGGTCGGTCACGGCGAACACCGTGTAGATGTCCGAGATCCCGGCATTGGTGATCCAGTACTTGGTTCCCGTGAGCAGGTAGTGATCGCCGTTCTTCACCGCTCGGGTCTTCATGGCGGCAACATCGCTGCCGGCGTCGGCCTCCGACAGGCAGTAGCTGCCCTGGGCCTCCCCCGACGCCACCCGGGGCAGGTACCGACGCTTGAGCTCCTCGGTACCCCAGTTCATCACCGGCACCATGCTGAGCTTCGAGATCAGGATGGCCAGGGCCGTGGAAGCACAGGCCCGGGCCAGCTCCTCGGCCATGATCGCCTGGGTGACCATGTCAGCCCCCGATCCTCCGTATTCGACAGGGATCCCCAAGGACGGAAGCTCCAGTTCGACACAGGCATCAAAGGACTTCTGGGGGTAGGTGGCGTCCCGGTCGGCCTCGGCGGCGTTCGGCGCCACACGATCATCGGCAAATTTGCGGAGGGTGTCCCGGAACTCCCGCTGGGTCTCGGACAAGGCGAAACTGGAGGCATCCATCCCCTTACGGTAGTCAGCCCCGGGAGGGCCTTTGTGCCTTGCCACCAGGACTCTTGCCGCCAGACCTCCAAAGATGGCTGATTACCGGCTACAGCCAATAAATTGCCCGAATTTGGAAAACTTCAAGTACGGGCCCTGGCTTGCCGAAAGTAAATCAACCTGGCAATTCGACGATTCGCCGGGTTAACATTCGTGCACTGCATTAACACGCATAGTAGTGGAGGGTTCTCTATGAGTGACAAATCCGAGGGACCGGGCTGGTGGATTGCCAGCGACGGGAAGTGGTATCCCCCTGAACTGCACCCGGCGGGCCCAGACCAGTCACGGGGCCCGAGCCCGGAACCGGCACCACTGCCACAGCAGAACAAGGGGCCGGCCACTCCGGCAGCTCCTCGCTGGCAGGGCTCCGAAAAGGGAACCGCGCAAGGTCGACAGTTCCCCGATCTGTTCAAGAAGGCCCTGCAGGGCTCGCATCTGGCTGACAACGTGACCGTCAAGTACGACGGCGATGACCAGCGCAACGTGCCCACCACCATGACCACGAGACCGGGACCGCTATCCGATGCGACCACCGGCGGAGGCGTCCCGGTGGCGGCGGGAACGGCCGGCGTCTCCTTCGGGGCGCCCACAACCACCAAGCGCAGGTGGCGCAAAGCCCGCTGACCGGGCCTTTGGGCCAGGTAATCGAAGGAGCCCGGCACCGCCGACCGGGTCCGGGTGCTGGTCGGGTCAGTCAGCCTCGGGCAGGTGCAGCAGCTCTCTCCAGTTCCCGAGCCGCTCGGCCACGGCTTCCGGTGTGAGCCGGAGTGCCTCTTCGACCACGCAGTCGGCGATGGCGCGCTGGGACTTGTAGTGGTGCGCCGCCGATCGGAAGAGCGGTCCCCGTGCCTCCACCAGGTCTTCGGGGGCACCGCCCAAGAACCCCCACAACGTGAAGGCGAAGGACAGGTCGTACACCGCCGGTGCCCGGCCGAAGCGGGCGCACCGCCGCATGGCCACGGCGGTGCATCCGGCGATGGCGTCTTCGGTGGTCTCTCCGGCGACGAGCTGAAGCCGGTCCTCGAACCGCCGGGCCAGTTTGAGGGCGAATCCCTGGTCGGGGCCGGGATTCCCCAACTGCATCCCTCCGGGCTGGGTGGCTCCCCGGAGCTCGGACGGCCGCGACTGGGTCCAGATGCTCGGCACCTGCAGCCGGTAGGCCGGGCGAACCTGATCGGCCTCGACGATGGGGACGAAACTGGGCTGGGTCACGGTGAAGCTCCTGAGTGGTCAGTGATGCGGTTCAGTCTTTGCCAGGCACGTCCGTAGACGCCCCCGCTCGGAGCAGACCGTAGACGATCGAGTCGGAGAGGGCCTGCCAGGAGGCGGCGATGATGTTCTCGGACACCCCGATGGTGGTCCAGGTCCGGTCGCCGTCCGTGGAGTCGATGAGCACCCGGGTCACCGAGCCGGTCCCCTTGGCCGAGTCGAGGACCCTGACCCGGTAGTCGACCAGGTGCACCCCGGCCAGGGCCGGGTAGTGGGACCCGATGGCCCCTCGCACCGCTCCGTCCAGAGCGTTGACCGGACCGTTCCCCTCGGCCGTGGCCACAATGCGCTCGTTCCCCACCAGGACCTTGACGGTGGCCTCGGTCGACTCGCCCTGACCGTGGTCGGCGATGACCCGGTACGACTCCAATTCGAAGAACTCCTGCTCCCAGCCGGTCGAGTTGCGGAGCAGCAATTCGAGGGACCCGTCGGCCACCTCGAAGTGATAGCCCTCGTACTCGAGGCGCTTGAGGGAGTCGAGTACCGAGGCCATGGCCTGGGAGTCGAGCTCGAGCCCCAGCTCTTTGGCCTTCATGGCCAGCGTCGAGCGACCAGCCATCTCGGACACCACGAACCGGGTCCCGTTGCCCACCAGCTCCGGTGCGATGTGCTCATAGGCATCAGAGCGGCGGGCGATGGCCGACGTGTGAAGCCCGGCCTTGTGGGCGAACACCGATCCACCGACAAAGGGCTGCTGGGGGTTGGGGGCGATGTTGACCAGCTCGGAGATGTGGTGGGAGACGGGGGTGAGCAGTTCCAGCCGGTCCGAGGGGATGGTCTGCACCCGCAACTTGAGGCTGAGGTCGGGGATGGCGGCCGACAGGTCGGTATTGCCGGCCCGCTCCCCATAGCCGTTCACACAACCCTGCACCTGAGTGGCGCCGACCCCGACCGCCACCAGGGAGTTGGCCACCGCACAGCCGCTGTCGTTGTGGAAGTGCACCCCGACCTGGGTCTCGAACCCACCGACCACATCGGCCACGATGCGCTCGATCTCGAAGGGGAGGGTTCCTCCGTTGGTGTCGCACAGCACCAGGGTCTCGGCCCCGGCCTCCTCGGCGGCCCGCAGGATCCGCTTGGCGAACGGTGCATTGGCCTTGTACCCGTCGAAGAAGTGCTCGGCATCGAGGAACACCCGGAGGTCGTTGGCCCGCAGGAACTCCACCGAGTCGGCCACCATGGCCACCGCCTCGTCGAGGGTGGTGCGCAGGGCGTCCACCACGTGCATCTCCGAGGACTTGGCCACGATGCACACTGCTTCGGTCTGGGCATTGACCAGATGGCGGAGCGTCTCGTCGTCCTCGGCCCGGACGCCGGCCCTCCGGGTGGAGCCGAACGCCACCAGGGTCGACCTCGACAGCGACAGCTCGGTCGGAGCCCTGGCGAAGAACTCCTCGTCCTTGGGATTGGCCCCCGGCCACCCGCCTTCGATGAAGGTCACGCCGAGGTGGTCGAGCTGCTCGGCCACCTTGAGCTTGTCGTCCACGGTCAGCGACAGACCTTCCTGCTGGGATCCGTCCCGGAGGGTGGTGTCGAAGACATCTACTGCGGTGGGCAGGGCCGGGAGGTCGAAGTCATGCCCGGCTCCGGTCCTCGGCTGGTCACCGGCCTCCCGACGATCGGCGTGGGCGTGCTGCCCCGGGGTCATCGGATGGCTGTGGCTGACGCCCTTCCCGTGCGAGTGGACATGGCCGGTCGGGGCCCGGCCACCCTTGAACGAGTCGTCGTTGAGGGTGGGGCCGTCATTCGACATAGTCCAACCAGTCCTTGTACTGGTCCACCTCGCCGCGGAGGGTGGCGAAGAAGGTCTGCTGAAGCTTCTGGGTGATCGGGCCGGGCTTGCCCTCGCCCACCTGGCGGTCGTCCACCGACCTGATCGGCACCAGCTCGGCAGCCGTGCCGGTGAGAAAGGCCTCGTCGGCGGTGTACAGGTCGGTGCGGATGATCGGTTCGTACGACACGGCGTAGCCGAGGTCGCGGGCGATGGTCTCGATCGACTGCTGGGTGATCCCCTCGAGGGCTCCCGAATCCGAGGTCGGTGGGGTGATCAGCCGGTTCTTGCGGACGATGAAGATGTTCTCGCCGGTGCACTCGCTGACCGTGCCGTCCGGTGCCAGCAGGATGGCCTCGTCGTAGCCGGCCTTCAACGCCTCCACCTTGGCCAGTGACGAGTTCACGTACATGCCGGTGCCCTTGGCCGCGGTAGGCACGGCGTTGGGGTCGTGGCGACGCCACGAGCTGATCTTGGTCGAGACCCCGTTGGCGATGCCGTCCTCGCCGAGGTAGGTGCCCCACGGCCAGGCGGCGATGGACACGTTGACCGGGCACGGGATGGGGTTGAGCCCCATCTCGCCGTAGCCCAGGTACACCAGGGGCCGGATGTAGCACCCGTCATCCAAGCCCGTTGACCCGGACCACGGTCCGGGAGGCGTCCACCAGGTCGTCCACGGAGTAGGGAACATCGATCATGAAGATCTTGGCCGACGTGAAGAGCCGTTCGATGTGGTCGCGCAACCGGAACACGGCCACTCCCCTCTCCGTGGGGTAGGCCCGGATGCCCTCGAACACGCCCGAGCCGTAGTGCATGGTGTGGGTGAGTACGTGCACGGTGGCGTCGGCCCAGTCGACCAGTTCTCCGTCCATCCAGATCTTCTCAGTGGGGGTCAGGGGCATGGCTCAGAGCCTTTCTGCGATGGCGTCGCCGATGGCGGCGGTGGAGAGGTCGGGGTCGGGACGGGAGGCGATGAACTCGGTGACCGCCTGGGTCACCTTCTCGGCGGCCGAGGACTCGCCGAGGTGATCGAGCATGAGGGCGGCCGAGCGGATGGCGGCCGCCGGGTTGGCCCGACCGGTACCGGCGATGTCGTGTGCGGCTCCGTGCACCGGTTCGAAGAGCGACGGGCCGGTGCGATCGGGGTTGAGGTTGGCCGAAGCCGCGTAACCGATGCCGCCAGCTACCGCTCCGGCCAGGTCGGTGATGATGTCGCCGAAGAGATTGTCCGTGACGATCACGTCGTACCGTCCGGCGTCCTCGACGAGGTAGATACAGGTGGCGTCGACGTGGTTGTAGTCGCGGCTGACATCGGCGAAGTCGGTGGAGACTTCGTTGACCGTGCGCTGCCACAGGTCGCCGGCGAAGGTCAACACGTTGGTCTTGTGGACCAGCGTGAGATGGCGGCGGGGCCGGGTCGAGGCCAGGGCAAAGGCGAACCGGGCGCACCGCTCCACCCCGTGCCGGGTATTGACCGAGCCCTGGGTGGCCACCTCGTAGGGGGTCCCCTTCCGGAGGAATCCGCCCTCGCCGGCGTAGGTGCCCTCGGTGTTCTCACGGATCACCACGAAGTCGCACTCCGGGGCCAGCGACCCCGGCACCCCGTTGAAGGGACGCATATTGATGTAGAGGTCCAGCTCGAAGCGCAGGCGCAACAGGAGGCCGCGCTCGAGGGCACCGGATGGCACGGCGGTGGAGCCAACAGGCGGGCCCACGGCCCCGAGGAGGATGGCATCCTGGCCCCGGAGCTCCTCCAGGACCGGATCGGGCAGGATCTCTCCGGTCCGGATGTAGCGGTCGGCCCCGAGGTCGTACTCCGTGGTGGCCAGGGTCACCCCGGCCGCGGTGACCACTTTGAGGGCCTCGGCCACCACTTCGGGCCCGATGCCGTCCCCTCCGACGATCCCCACCTTGTGCGTGCTCACTGTCCTCAGTTCCTCTGCCTTGCCTTGTCTTGTCGTTCTGTCCGGTCTTCGACCGTGCGCTGCCTCGGGTCTAGCTCAACCGGCTCTCGGCTGGATGGACCAACGGTGTCACGTCAAACCGGTCCAGGCGCCCCGCCAGAGCGACCGGTTCAGCCCGGTTGTCCGGCAATTGAAAAACCGCCCACCAAGTGGACGGTCGACAGGCACATACCGGTTGGCATGTGCCTACTGAATAATCGTTACCTTGCCGTGGACGACACGTGGCGTACCCATAACCACTCCAGTGTCCCCCGATCAGGGGGCGGACGTCAACCCCACCGGTCCCCCGGGTCTCCCCGGGCGGTCAGGCACGGGCTCAGACCGTCTTGGCCACCAGCACGTTGCAGCCGGCCTTGTGGGCCACGCTGTTGGGAACCGAGCCCAGGATCCGTCGCTTCCCCCGCATGCCCTTGCTGCCCACGACGATCAGGTCGGCGCCGACCGTGTCGGCCACCCGGACGATGACATCGGCCGGATCTCCCGCCTCGGAGTGGATCTTGACGTCGAGACCCTCGACCCCCTCGGCCACACCCTCCAGCATGCCCTGGGCCAGCCTGAGCAAGAGCCCACCACCTGATGGGTCGGACACGTTGGCCCCACCGGCCGGCACGGCTACCGCCGCCGGCGACTGGACCCCGATGACCAGGTGGAGAGTGGCCTCGTTCTGGTGGGCCAATCGGACGGCCAAGGCCACTGCTTCAGATGCCGTGTCGGAACCATCGGTGCCGACGACGATGTTGGAAAATACCAAGGCCCACCCCCTGTAGTCACTGCCCTCGGATTCGAATGGTAGCGGACGGTCCGGTTCAGTCGAGGATGGCACGATCCAGCGGGTCGCCGGCCATCTCCCTCCAGGGGACGGCTCCCTCGCGGAGGCAACGGGTGGCCGGCCCCCGGCACTCCACGACGGTGGAGGGCGCTCCTGCACATCTCCCGCCGTCCAGCACCATCACCGGGTGTCCTGCACCGGACAGCTCCTCCAACACCTCGGCCGCCGTGGTGGCCGGAGGGGCCCCGTGGCGGTTGGCACTGGTCACGGCCAGCGGGCCGAGGGCCCGGCACAGCTGGTCGATGGAGGGATGGTCCGGCCATCTCACCCCGACGGTCATCCGGGCCGAGGGCGGGCCGCCCAGGTCCACCGTGAAGCCCGGCGCCCGGGGTACCACCAGCGTCAGCGCCCCGGGCCAGTACCGATCGGCCAGGTGCCGGGCCGCCATGCCCAAGGAACCGGCCACCGCGTCCACCTGATCGTCGGAGGCCACCAGCACCGGAAGGGGGACCTCCCTCGGTCGGCCTTTCAGGGCGAACAGCCGGTCGACGGCGCCGGGCACCGACGGATCGACGGCCAGCCCGTAGACGGTGTCGGTGGGCACGGCCACCACCTGCCCGGCGCCCAGGGCCTCGATGGCCTCGGCCACTCCCCCCGGGTCCGAGCCCAGCGGAGCCACCCTCACCACCGGGCCACCAGGGTCCGGAGCCGCCCGGCCAGGTCCCGTTCGATGGACACCGAGCCGAAGCCGGCGGACCGGGCCACAGCCAAGCTCGGTCCGGCCAGGGACGGGGCGATCTCGATGACCATGGCGCCGTGTGGTGCCAACCACGCGGGGGCGCCGGAGATGATGGCGGCGATGGCCGCCATGCCTGGCACCCCGGCGTCGTCGCTCCCCGCCACCAGCGCCTCCTTGGGCTCCCAGAGGCGAACCGTCGGGTCGAGGGCGGGGTATTCGGACTCGGTCACGTAGGGCGGATTGGACACCAGCAGGTCCACCCGGCCGGCCAGTGATGACGGGAGGGCCTCGAACCAGCGGCCCTCGGCCAGACGGACCCGGCCGGCGGCAGCCGGATCGGTCCGGCCCAGGTGGGCCAGATTGGCCCGGGCCACCTCCAAGGCGTCCACCGAGGCGTCAGTGGCCCAGATAGCCAAGCCCGGGTGGGCGGCTCCCTCCACGGCCAGCGAGAGGGCGATGGCTCCCGAGCCGGTCCCGAGGTCGAGGCAGACCGTGCGGTCCTCCGATCCGGAGGGGACCCGCTCCAACTCCCTCAGCGCCACCCCGACCACCTGCTCGGTCTCGGGTCGGGGAATCAGCACCCTGGGGTCGACGGCCAGCTCGATCGACCGGAACGGCCAGCGGCCCAGCACGTACTGGAGGGGCTCGCCGGCCCTTCGGCGTTCCGCCAGCGCCGGGGCCAGGTCCACCCCGGCGTGGTCGACGATCCAGACCGCCTCCTGCCTCGAGCCCAGTTGCTCGGCGATCGAAGCCACCACCTGTCGACGCTGGTCGCTCCCAGCACCTACCTCCCCGGGCATGGTCGAACCGGTCACCTGGCCCCGCCCCACCCGAGCCTCACTCCTCGCCCAGCTGCTGGTAGCGCTTGTCGGCCATGAGGGCGTCGGTCAGCTCGTCGAGATCACCCATCAGGATCCGGTCGAGCTTATGCAGCGTGAGGTTGATCCGGTGGTCGGTGACCCGGTTGTCCTTGTAGTTGTAGGTCCGGATCTTCTCCGAACGGCCGCCACCGCCGACCTGGTTGCGTCGCTGCTCGGAGAGCTCGGCGGCCTGGCGGTCCTGTTCCGCCTTGAGGAGCCGCGACCGCAGGACGATCATGGCCTTGGCCCGATTCTGGATCTGGCTCTTCTCGTCCTGCATGGCCACCACGATCCCGGTCGGGAGGTGGGTGATGCGGACGGCCGAGTCGGTGGTGTTGACCGACTGGCCGCCCGGCCCGGTGGAGCGGTACACGTCGATCTTGAGATCGCTGGGGTCGATGGCCACGTCGACCTCCTCGGCTTCGGGCAGTACGGCCACTGCGGAGGACGAGGTGTGGATGCGCCCTTTGGACTCGGTGACCGGTACCCGCTGCACCCGGTGGGGCCCGCCCTCATGTTCCAGTCGTTGCCAGGCGTCGTCTCCCTTGACCACGAAGGTGATCTCGTTGAGGCCGTCCCGCTCGGAGGGGCTGGACGAAAGCACCTCGAGCTTCCAGCCTTTGATGGCGGCGTACCGGGAGTACATCTCGAAGAGGTCCTTGGCGAAGATGTTGGCCTCCTCCCCTCCTTCGGCCCCGCGGATCTCCATGATCACGTTGCGACCGGCGTTGGGGTCCCTCGGCACCAGGAGGAGACGGAGCTCCTCTCTCAGCCGGGTGATGTCCTGCTCCGCCTGACCCACCTCGACCTGGGCCAACTCCCGCTCGTCGCCGGAAGAGTCGTTGTACATCTCGCGGGCCGCTTCGAGGTCCGACTCGGCGGCCTGCAGTTGGCGCCAAGCGCCCACCACCTCCTCGAGCTCACGGTGCCGCCGCGAGACGTCGCGGAGGCGACCCGGATCCGCCGACAGGTTCGGGTCGTTGAGCTCGACGAGGACCCCGTCGTACTCCCGCTCGAGCTCGCTCAGGCGGTCATTGAACCGGTCGTGGGCCACGGGCCAAGGGTACTGCCATCGTCGAGATCAACATCCCGCCCGGCCGCCCCATGGCGGACAGGCGGGAATGCCTTCGGATCAGGATGCGGGGGGCGTGGTCGACTTCTTGCGGGAGCCGGTCTTGGCGTAACGGCGCTGGAAGCGCTCGACCCGGCCACCGGAGTCCACCAGCTTCTGCTTGCCGGTGAAGAAGGGGTGGCACTCGTTGCACAGCTCGAGATGGATCTCCGGCTTGGTCGACCGAGTGGTGAAGGTGTTGCCGCAGGAGCAACGTACCGAGGCCTCGACGTACGTGGGGTGGATGTCAGTCTTCATGTGATTCTCCTGTGGTGGCGGTATGCGAGCGTCGAACGACGCCCTCCCCGCAGCGGACAGAGTGTAACGGAGCCGGCAGGCTGATCGATCGCCGGCACCGTCAGGTCGGCTCCGGGCTCAGGTGGCCGGCCCCTTGGCGATCTCAGCCAGGAACTCGTCGTTGCTCTTGGTGGTACGGATCTTGTCCATGAGCAGCTCCAACCCGGCTGCGGCGCTGCCCTCGTTGGCCAGGGCATTGAGCACCCGGCGGAGCTTCCAGACCTGCTGGAGCTGGGACCGGTCGAAGAGCAGTTCCTCGTGACGGGTGGAGCTGGCGTTGACGTCGATGGAGGGATACAGCCTCCGCTCGGCCAAGCGCCGGTCGAGCCGGAGCTCCATGTTGCCGGTCCCCTTGAACTCCTCGAAGATGACTTCGTCCATCTTCGAGCCCGTCTCCACCAGGGCGGTGGCCAGAATGGTCAGCGACCCGCCCTCTTCGATGTTACGAGCCGCACCGAAGAACCGCTTCGGTGGATACAGGGCACCGGAGTCGACACCACCGGACATGATTCGACCGGTAGCCGGCTGGGCCAGGTTGTAGGCCCGGGCCAACCGGGTGATCCCGTCCAGGATGATCACCACGTCGCGGCCCGCTTCGACCAGACGCTTGGCCCGCTCGATGGCCAGTTCAGCCACGGCGGTGTGCTCCTCGGAGGGACGGTCGAAGGTGGAGGCCACCACCTCACCCTTCACCGACCGGCGCATGTCGGTCACTTCTTCAGGTCGCTCGTCCACCAGCAGCACCATCAGGTGCACATCGGGGTTGTTGGCCTCGATGGAGTGGGCGATGTGCTTCATGACCGTGGTCTTGCCGGCCTTGGGGGGGAGACGATGAGGCCTCGCTGTCCCTTGCCGATCGGCGACAAGAGGTCCACGATGCGGGCGGTCAGATTCTCCTTGTCGCCCGGCGTCTCGAGGTGCAGCCGCTCGTCGGGGAACAACGGGGTCAGGTCCTCGAAGCGGGGCCGGTTGCGGGCCACCTCCGGATCGAGTGACGACACCGTGTCGATCTGCAGGAGGGCCGGGTACTTCTCGGTGCTTCCGGCCGGCCGGCAGAATCCCTCGACACTGTCGCCCTTGCGGAGTGCGAAGCGCCGAGCCTGGCTGATCGAGACGTAGACGTCCTTGTTCGAGGGGAGATAGCCCTCGCAGCGGAGGAAGCCGTAGCCCTCGTCGCGCAGGTCGAGGAGTCCGCGCACCGGGATGAGCTCCCCCTGGTACTGCTGGTCCTGACTGCCGCCGGCGCCCTGAAGATCCCCTTCGGCTCCCCCGCCACCCTGTCGGTCGCGGCCCCGGCGACGGCGGTTACTGCGTCGGTTGCCGATGTCGTCGTTGCCACCGCCCTGGTTGTTGCGATTGTTCTGGTTGGTGCGGTTCTGGTTGTTGTTCTGATTGTTGTTGCGGTTGTTGCGATTGTTGTTGCGGTTGTTCCCCTGCTGGTTTCCACCGGCCTGATTCGGCTGGCGTCCGCCTTCCCCGCCCTGTTGGCCAGCGGTTTGCCCCTGGGTGTCCTCATGGCTGGTCGAACCGCTCACTTCTTTTTGCTGGCCGTTGGCCTGCCCGTTGCTACCGGCCGAATCGCTGACCGCCACCTCAGCGAAGTCATCGTCCAGGTCGACCGATCCTCCGTCCGATCCGACATCGTCGGCCGGACCGAAGGAGTGCACCACTGGTGCCCGGCCACCGGCCCGCCCGGCCGGCCCTGCGGTCGGGGCGCTGCCCGTGGCGGCTCCCTCGTCGGGGGTGGCGGTGGCCGCCGCCGAGCGGCTTCCGGCGCTCCTGCGTCGGCTGGTGGACGGCGCAGCGCCGTCGCCGTTGGCCGCTGCCGTGCCGTCCCCATTGGTGGCGCCTTTGTCCGCCGGTGGGCTGTCGACCGACACGCCGGTGGCCTTCAGAATCCCATCGATCATGTCGGCTTTTTTTGTTCTGGTGTTGGTTTTCACGGACAGTGCCTGGGCAATGGCGTGAAGTTCGTCCCGCTCTTTGCCTTCCAACACCGAGCGCTCGAGCTGCTGTTCGGCAGTCATCGGCATCCTCGTTTCGAATGTCCTCGTTGGCAGGTGGATTGACTCCAGCTGCCAGGAATCAGGGATGGAGATTTCCGTGGATCGAGATCGACTCTCGCCGGCAAACCCCCCCGACGCCGTTTACGGGCTGGCCGCACTATTACCAAGCGAACCAGAAGGTCCCGCCCACAAGCCCGAACGGGCAAGTTGTGGAAGCGAAGGTACATACATACTACAGGCACGAGACCACTCCAGCAACATCCGGCGTCGCCAGCCGGTCTCCCACCTACCGGGAACTCTACCGCCCCGACCACCACCACCGTGTGGATGGGGACTACAGCGACAGCTCCTCGAGGACGGCTCCGAGGTCGGCGTCGACCACCGTCGGAACGGAGATCTGGCTGATGGCGATGTCGGGATCCTTCAGCCCGTGGCCGGTGAGGACGCAGACCACGGTGGCCTGGGGCCCCAGGCCGTCGGGGAGCCCGGTCTTGAGCAGGCCGGCCACCGAGGCCGCCGAGGCCGGCTCGCAGAACACCGACTCTTCGGCAGCCAGAAAGCGGTAGGCCTCGAGGATCTCCTCGTCGGTGACCGCAGCAATTCCTCCGCCCGACTCGGATGCCGCCGAAGCGGCGCCGTACCAACTGGCCGGATTGCCGATGCGGATGGCGGTGGCCACCGTCTCGGGATGCTCGATGGGGTGGCCCTCGACGATGGGAGCCGCACCGGCAGCCTGGAATCCCAGCATCCGCGGGAGGCGGGTGGACCGCCCGGCTTCTTTGAACTCGAGGTAGCCCTTCCAGTAGGCGGTGATGTTGCCGGCGTTGCCCACCGGGATGCAGTGGACGTCTGGGGCGTCGCCCAAGGTGTCCACCACTTCGAAGGCACCAGACTTCTGGCCTTCGATCCGGTACGGGTTGACCGAGTTGACCACGGTGACCGGAGCACGCTCACCGAGCTCGCGGACGATCGACAGGGACTGGTCGAAGTTCCCGCGAACCTGGAGGACGCGAGCCCCGTGGATCAGGGCCTGGGCCAACTTGCCCAGGGCAATGTGACCTTCGGGGATGAGGACGGCACAGGTCAGCCCGGCCCGGGCGGCGAAGGCGGCCGCCGACGCCGAGGTGTTGCCGGTCGACGCGCACACCACGGCCTTGGCCCCCTCCTCGGCGGCCTTGGAGATGGCCACGGTCATGCCGCGATCCTTGAAGGAGCCGGTGGGATTGGCCCCCTCCACCTTCAACAGGACCCGGGCCCCGACCCGGGCCGAGAGGCGAGGGGCGGGCAGCAGGGGCGTACCCCCCTCGAGCAGGGTGACCACCGGGGTGGCGGCAGTGACCGGCAGGAACTCCCGGTACTCCTCGATCACGCCTCTCCAGGCGGCTCGGGTGGTGTCGGTCATTCGTCGTCCCCCACAATCCGCATCACGCTGCCGACCCGCACCACGACGTCCAGTCCGGCCAGACCGCCGAGGGTGGCACGGACATCGCCTTCGCTGGCCGAATGGGTCACGAACAACAGGCGGGCACCGTCGGCGTGACCCTCCTGCTCCATCGACCGGATGGACACGCTGTTATCGCCGAACACGGTGGCCACCGAGGCCAGTACCCCGGGTCGGTCGGTCACATCGAGGCTGATGTAGTAGCGGGTCTGCAGCTCGGACGGCGGGAGCAGGCGGGCCGGCATCCGTTGCGGAGACGGAGCGGTGGTGCCCGCCATCAGGTTGCGGGTGGCGTCGATCAGGTCGCCGACCACCGCGCTGGCGGTGGGCCGCCCGCCGGCTCCCAACCCGTAGAGCATGAGCTCGCCGGCCGCTTCGCCTTCGATGAACACGGCATTGTAGGCGTCACGCACCCCGGCCAGCGGATGCGTCTTCGGCACCATGGCCGGGTGGACCCGGACCGAAACCGCATCGTCACCGGTCCGCTCCACGATGGCCAGAAGCTTGACGGCGTAGCCGAACCGCTCGGCGAACTCGACGTCGGCGGCACGGATACCGGTGATCCCCTCCCGCATGACATCGGCCCCGGCCACGTCGTAACCGAACGCCACGCCGGCCAGGATGGCCGCCTTCGCCGCGGCATCGAAGCCCTCGACATCGGCGGTGGGATCGCGTTCGGCCAGTCCGAGCGACTGGGCCTCGGCCAGTGCTTCGGCGTAGTCCGCACCCTGCTCGCTCATCCTGGAGAGGATGAAGTTGGTGGTGCCGTTGACGATGCCCATGACCCGGTGGATCCGCTCGCCGGTCAGCGACTCCCGGAGGGCTCGAACCAGTGGGATGGCCCCCGCCACTGCGGCCTCGTAGAGCAGGTCCACGCCCTGTTCGCGGGCCAGCGTGCGCAGGCCCACCCCTTCCGGTGAGGCCAACAGGGCCTTGTTGGCCGTGACCACCGGCTTGCCCGCGCTCAGAGCCGCCCGGACCAGGTCGTAGGTGGGATCAACGCCCCCGATGAGCTCCACCACCACGTCGATCGACGGGTCGACCACCAGGTCGGACGCCTGGGTGGTGAGCAGCTCCGCCGGGATGTGATCCCCGCGATGGCGGGTCAGGTCGCTGACAGCGATTCCGCCGACCACCAGTCGGGCCCCACTCTGCACGGCCAGAGCGTCGGCCCGGTCCTGCAGCATGCCGATCAGCGCCGACCCCACGTTCCCGCATCCGAGCACGGCGACGCGGACCTCACGTTCGGGGGGTGCCAGGGCCACCCGCTCACGCTACCGCCTGAATTGAGGGTCGACCGCCGCTCAGACGTCCAGACGGACCAGGTCGGCGAATGTCTCCCGTCGTACGACCACCCGGGCATCGCCGTCCGCCACGAACACCACGGCCGGACGGGGGACCTTGTTGTAGTTGGACGCCATCGAGTGTCCGTAGGCCCCGGTGACCGGGGTGGCCAGGATGTCGCCGACCCCGAGGTCTTCAGGGACGAACCCTTCTGACACCACGACGTCGCCGGTCTCGCAGTGCTTGCCCACCACCCGGACCGGCCGGGGCCGGGCCGCGGCGGGCTCCCGCGGCAGGAAGGCCTCGTAGCCGCTCCCGTAGAGCACCGGGCGCGGGTTGTCGCTCATCCCGCCGTCCACCGACACGTAGGTCCGGTGACCGGGAACGTCTTTGACCGTCCCCACCCGGTAGAGGGTCAGTGCGGCCGAGGCCACGATCGAGCGTCCGGGCTCGGCGGTGACCCGCACCGAGTCGGCGATGCCGGCCTTCCGGCAGGCCCGGCGGACCGAGGAGGCCCACTGGGCCATGGGCGGAGCCTCTTCCCCATTGACGTAGGCCACACCGAGCCCTCCGCCCACCACCAGCTCCGGCAGGCCGAGGGGGGCAAAGAACTCCGCCAGCACGTCGATGGCCCGGGTGAACGGCTCCAGGGCGAACACCTGGCTCCCGAGATGGGCGTGGATCCCGGCGAACTCGACCATCCCCTGCGCATCGAGGGCCGACAGCTGGGCCACGGCTTCGGCGGCAGCTCCCGAGGCCAGGCCAAAGCCGAACTTGGAGTCGTCCTGACCGGTGCGCACGAACTCATGGGTGTGGACCTCCACCCCGGGGGTGATGCGGGCCAGCACGGCGGGGCGGACCGCTTGGGGTTGGCCGGCCAGCAGGCGTTCGAGGCGCCCCATCTCGTCGAAGGAGTCGATCACGATCCGACCGACCCCGGCCGCCAGCGCCGAGGCCAGTTCGCCTTCGGACTTGTTGCTCCCGTGCATCACCAGCCGGTCGGCCGGCACGCCGGCGGTGAGAGCCACGTGCAGCTCGCCCCCGGTGGACACATCGAGGCACATGCCCTCCTCGTGGGCCAGGCGGGCCATGGCCACGCACAGGAACGCCTTGGTGGCGTAGGCCACTCCGTCGCCCCAGGCCTCCACGGCTTCGCGGCAACTGGCCCGGAGATGGACCTCGTCATAGACGAACAGCGGGGTGCCGAGCTCCTCGGCCAGGTCGACCAGATCGACGCCGCCCACCTGCAGCTGACCCGACGTGCCCGTGGTGGCGGTGAGGGGAAGCAGGCTGCGGGCGACAGGGTCGGTGGCACCCGCCGCCATCGGAGGGGGGGTGGTGTCGCCGCCGGTCACATCGCCTCCGGCGCCGACACCCCGAGAAGTTCGAGGCCGATGGCCAGGCCGATCCGAGCTCCCTCCACCAGCCACAGTCGGGCCTGGGTCAGCGCCGGGTCCACTCCGTCGGCCAGGATCGGACAGTCGTGGTAGAAGCCGTGGAAGGAGCTGGCCAGTCGGCGCACCCAGGTGGTGATCTTGGTCGGGGCCCGGTCGATGGCCGCTTCGGCCACGACCTCGGGAAGCTCCTCCAGGCAACGGATCAGCTCGAGCTCTCGTTCATGGGTGAGGAGCGAGAGGTCGACCTGAGCCAGGGGAAGCCGCTCGACTCCGCGCTCCACGGCTTTGCGGCTCACGCCTCCGATGCGGGCGCTGGCCATCTGCACGTAGAACACCGGGTTCTCCACCGACTGCTCCCGGACCTTGGCCAGATCGAAGGTGCTGGTCTGGTCGAGCGAGGTCATCAGACTGAGGATCCGGGTGGCGTCCGGCCCGATGTCTGCCACCACGGTGTCCAAGGAGATGGCGTTGCCGACCCGCTTGCCCATGGTCACCGCCTCGTCCCCGTCCATGAGCGAGACCATCTGGCCCAGCTTGACCTCGAGGCGGGAGGGATCCACCCCGAGGGCCTCGACCCCGGCCTTCAAGCCGGCTACTTGGCCGTGGTGGTCGGCTCCGAACACGTCGATGACCCGGTCAAAACCCCTGACCAGGAACTTGTCGCGATGGTAGGCCAGATCGCCGGCCAGGTAGGTGGCGTCTCCGTTCGACTTGCGCAGCACCCGGTCGCGGGTGTCGCCCAGCTCCGAGGCGCGGAACCAGGTGGCGCCGTCCTCTGCGTAGACCAGTCCCCGTTGGTCGAGTAGGGCGATGGTTTCGTCGACGGCACCGCTCTCTTCGATGGAGGCCTGGCTGTACCACTCATCGAACACGATGCCCACCGAAGCCAACGTGGCCCGGATGCGTTCGAGGATCTGGTCGGCAGCCCACTTTCCGGCTGCGGTGACATCGTCAGGCCCGTCGTAGCTGGCGGCCAGCTCGGTTACGTACTCGCCCTGATAGCCGCCTTCGGGTACCTCTTGGCCGTGGAGCCGGGCCAATAGGCTCATTCCGAGCGTCCGGATCTGGCCACCGGTGTCGTTGACGTAGTACTCCCGGCTCACCAGGTACCCGGCTCGGTCCAGTACCCGGGCCAGAGAGTCGCCGTAGCTCCCCCACCATCCATTGCCCACGTGGATCGGGCCGGTCGGATTGGCGGAGATGAACTCGACCTGCACCCGCTCGCCGTGGCCCACGTCCGGCCGGGCGTAGTTCTCCTCTCCCTGGTCGAGCAGCTCGTCCAGGGCGTCGTGCAACCAGCCGTCGTCGAGTTGGAAATTGATGAACCCCGGACCGGCGATCTCGATGGACGTGGTGTGATCGGGTGGATTGGCATTCAGCACATCGACCAGCGACGAAGCCAGCGCCCGGGGGTTGGTCCCCGCCGGCTTGGCCATGACCAGGGCCACGTTGGTCGACCAGTCACCGTGCTCCCGGCGGGATGGGCGCTCGAGGTGGATCGAAGCGGGATCGGCGGCGAGGTCCAGACCCTGGGCGGCGGATAGGGTACCGAGGGCGTCACTCAGGGCTCGGGCGAGTTGGTCACGGGTCGACATGTAGGCGCGAGGATAGGGCGTGGTGAGCCGGTGGCCGCGAGGCCCCAGGTCCGTTCCCGGACAGGCCCATGACGGGTCGCACTACAGTTGGCTCTCCGTGAGGGGTGGGCCGGTGGATCCGACCGGGTTCCCGGCCCGTCTCACGCCCACGTAGCTCAGCGGATAGAGCATCGGCCTCCGGAGCCGTGTGCGCAGGTTCGAGTCCTGCCGTGGGCACGTTTGTGATGTCGCGAGACATCGTGGACAGTTGAACCTACGACGGTACGCCCTCATCGCCGCCTGACCCCCAGGCGCCGGCGATCTCAGAAGATCGGAGGGAACACCACCGTGGGGACCGAGGCTGTTTCCGTTCACCCTCCGCCCGTTCGGGTGCCTCTACCGGTCCGTCCCCGCCGCATTGTCTCCGGGTCCGCCATCTTCGAAACCGATGAGCCAGCGCACCCCGTAGCGATCCACGACCTGGCCGTCGGAGGCGCCCCACGGGCGTAGCTGTAGCTCGTCAAGGACGGTCCCGCCGATGGCCAGTGCGTCGAACCACGAACGGAGCCCGGCCGGCGACGTGGTGCCCAGAAGAGAAAACATGAGCCCGGAACTGTGGAACGGATCCTCATCGGCGGCGTCGGCGGCGAACATGGAAACCGGTCCGCGCAGGATGCCGTGGGCAATGGCGTCAGCCGGGCCGTCGTCTCGACCCACGTCGACGAACGTGTTGAAGGTGAGCTCCCCGCCAAAGATCTCGTGGTAGTAGGTCAGGGCCTGGCGGGCGTTCCCGGGGAAGAGCAGATATGGCTCCGGTGCCGACATGGGTGCAACGTTACTGCCCGGCCATGGGACCGCTCACCCCGTCCCATGGGACATGATCGGGCCGATTGATCTCGGCCCGAGGACCTCACCATGAACCCCGCGTCGGCGTCCGGGCCCACGGACAGTCCTGACCCGGGTCCCATGAGACGATGTGTCCATGGACCCCTGGCTGCCCCGAGGCTTCGAGCATCCCGCCCTGGTGGCGGTGCCACCTGACCACCACCTGAGGCCCATTCGACCGTCCGATGTGGACATCGACTATCCCGCCGTCATGGGTTCGCGTGAGCGGCTGTGGGCGCAGTTCGGGGAGCCCCATGGTTGGCCACAGGAGTCGCTCACCTACGAGGACGACCTTGCCGATCTCATCCGGCATGAAGCCGAGATGGATGACAATCTCTCCTTCAACTACGCCTTGCTGGACCGTGACGAGAGTTACCTGGCCGGTTGTGTGTACATCGATCCCCCCGAGCGTGTGGGGGCGGACGCCGACATCAGCTATTGGGTAATCGACTCACTGGACGGGTCCCCGGTCGCCACCTCGCTGGAGAAGGTGGTTCGACGGTGGATCTCCGAATCGTGGCCATTTATCAACCCGCGCTTCATCGGGTCGGACGTCACGTGGGAGGAATGGCTTCGCCTCCCCACTCCATAAGACAAGCCGGCACCGGCGGACGGCTCGATGACAGGACGAATATCCTGGGTGTATGTCCCAGCGGCTGGACAGGTCCTGGCTGGTGCTGGCCAGCCACCAGACCTTCGAAGGGGACCGCTGCGTCGATCTCTTCCAACGGCCGGACGACACATTCGGCTTTGAGGAGTTTCGTCGAGATCCCGAGGACATGGGGGCTTGGACCCCGGTCACCTACTTCTCCGGCCGTGCCTTCCCGACAGAGGATGAAGCCAGGGCCGCGGCGAGACAGGCGGTGCCGTGGCTCACGCAACTGCTTGACTGCGAGCCTCCGTGAACAGTGATCTGCCGACTGGGTCGGTCAAGGTTCCGAAGGATATCGATGAGCGAGTCGGTGCGCTCTGTCTGGCCTTGCCCGAGGTGACGGTGCGCGAGGACCATTCACGAACGACGTCGAGATCGACGGCACAGTCGTTCGACATCCGCCGACGTTCCTTCTGCCTGCTGGTGGCCGTGGAGGGCTCGACGGGAAGACCTGTCCCCATACTGATCCTGCGGGCCGACCCCGCCGAACGCCAGGCGTTGCTGTCCACCGGCCACCCCTACTTCGCCCCTCGAGCCGGTGGCGATCGCATCGGCGTACGACTCACCGACCACACGGACTGGGAGGAGATCGGCGAGCTCGTGATCGACAGCTACCGGCTCCTCGCACCGAAGAAGCTCGTGGCGCGACTCGACTGACCCACCGGTTGACGGATCGGCCGCGGCCCGACGGTTGCCCGTAGTGGGGAGGGGGATACAGTTGATGCTTGGCCAAAGCGGCACAGCTGTCGCTCCCTGAAGGAGGCGGATCCCATGAAGTCGACAGTTCGATTGCGCTCGCTGGCGGTGGTGATCCCACTGATCGGATTGCTGGCGTCGGCCGGCGCCACTAGCGCCACTACCTCCGCCACCGCCGCGGTAACCCGAGCTCCGTTCCGGGGCATCTCGAATGCCACCAGCTCCAACTGGTCCGGTTACGCCGCCCATGGCGTGGCCGACACCTTCACCAGCGTGTCGGCGTCATGGGTCCAGCCAGCGGGCAAGTGCACCCACCGGTCGACGTACTCGGCCTTCTGGGTCGGTCTCGACGGCTACACCAGCACCACCGTGGAGCAGACCGGCTCTGAGGTCGACTGCACAGGAGGTTCGCCCCGGTACTACGCCTGGTTCGAGATGTACCCGGCGAATAGCGTCAGCTTCACCAACACCGTGGCGCCCGGCGACCACTTCACGGCCTCGGTCACCGCCACCGGGCACGTCTTCACACTCAAAATCACCGATGCCACGCGAGGTTGGAGCCACTCGGTGGTTAGGTCTCTGGCCTCGGCCAAGGAGTCATCGGCCGAAGTCATCGCCGAGGCTCCCTGCTGTACCGAGGACGGCGGCATTCTGCCGCTGACCGACTTCGGCACCGTGCAGTTCAGCCACGCCGAGGCCAACGGGTCGGCGATCGGAAAGAGCAAGCCCACCGTGATCAGCATGAGTCCGATGAGCCAAGGAACCAGCACCGACCACACCAGCAAGTTGTCGGACGGCGAGGCGTTCTCTGTGACCTGGGTCAGCAACTGACGCCAGTGGCATCGGCGGGAGCCGCGGGACTCCCGCCGCCACACAGCCCGATGCCATCGGTCCTGGACCCCGAGCCGCTGACCGGTGAGCGGTAACGTCGGACCATGGCCGACATCGATGATCATGGTCGTCCGGAGCCGTCACCCGACGCTGACGAGGCAGAGACGCTGGAGGGCTTCTTGGAGTATCAACGGGCCACCCTGTTGTGGAAGTGCCAAGGGGTGGACTCCGAGGGCCTCCGGCTTACGGTGGCCGCCTCGTCGATGACCCTCGGCGGGATCCTCAAGCACATGGCCTTCGTGGAGGACCACTGGTTCGGACGTTTTCTCCACGGGCACGAACATGGGCCGCCCTGGGACACCGTGGACTGGGCGGCTGATCCTGACTGGGAGTGGCACTCGGCCGCCGATGACTCTCCCGGGCAACTGCTCGCCCTGTGGCAGGGATCGGTGGACCGCTCGCGGAGCCTGATCGCCGCCTCACTCCTTGACGGCGGTCTGGGACAGAAGGCTCGCCGGAGTTGGCCTGACGGGCGTTCGCCGAGCCTCCGATGGATCCTCTGTCACATGATCGAGGAGTACGCCCGGCACAACGGGCATGCCGATCTCCTGCGGGAGTCGGTGGACGGCAGCACCGGGGAGTGACGGCGGCTCGGCCGCGCCACCGGACAACCGACAGCGCCATTCCGCCAGGGCTCTGGAGAAACCAAATCACAACGCTTCATCTGACCTCCTGTGCCCTTTCGTGCATCGGCCACACCGTCCGCCCGGCGTTGGTGCCATGAGCTGTTTTCATTGTCCCCCGGCCAAAAACAGCCCTCGAAGACCGCAGCGTTGACCGTGCACAGGAGTGGCGGCTGACAAGATGAGCGGGTAAGAACTAAACGAGCCAAAGCAAGTAGCTGTGTCGGGGCAGAGACGATTGGGGGCAGACCCGTGGCGATAACGACTCGACAGCGCAGTCACTACGCCAAGATGTCGCAGCAAGAAGAAGCACGCACCGGGGCCATCAGGGCTCTGGTCAAGCTGTCCCAATTCCCCGACGACAGCGATGCGGCCATCCGTTGCCTGCGCCTTCTGGACGCCGCCCCTGCGGAGATTGAAGCTGCCGCCAACGCCCTGATGGTGACTCAGGTGGAAGGTTGGCTGAACCCTGGGTGACGCCCTGCGGCGGAAGACGCCCGAACGATCCCTAGTCGGGTAACGACCGGGCGTACGTGACCCCCAGATGTGCCCACCGGGCCAACTGCCGCTTGGTCCGCAGGTGCTCCGGGGCCACCCGGAGCCAACCTTCCATCGGGCGCCCGCGCATCACCGCCGGTTGGGCGTGCGACGTGTCGATGAGCCGGTCCGAATCCGCTGGATCGACGCGGACCAGTACCCCACCCTGGTGACTGGCCGCTATGGCCATATGCCCACCTATCAGGAAGGCCAGGCCGCCGAACATCTTCTTCTCGCTGAGGCCCGCCTCTCCTTGCAGCAACTCCCGAAGTCGCATGGCCAACTCTTCGTCGTACGCCATGCCCGCTATCGTACGAGCGTTGGAACAACAGAGGTGGTCGGCGCACGCCGGCCGCGGTGGCCTTGCACGTCAGCGACCGACAGTGCCGGGTGGTGGGGTCCCCGGCGGCTCGACAGACTCTGGTGGTGGTGACCATCGGCGTGATCGCCCTGAGCGTTGGGGCACGGTCCTCACCCCGCCCGAGGGCTCGGGCCCGAAACTCGGCCTCCAACGCAGCGCCACCCGGCCCGATGACCACCCACGGACCCCTATCGATCTGCACGAGGCTGACGTCTCCGAACAGCAGGCCGAGACCGAGCGCCTGGTAGCCGTCGGCGCCCGACGGGTGGAGTGGGACGGCTACTCCGAGGACCCGGACTTTGTCGTGCTGGCCGATCCGGACGGCAACCGCTTCTGCATCCTCGATTGTCGTTTCCGCCCCGGGGCCGTGTCACTCCCAGGTGCCCGCCTCCACCAGCGACAGGTACGCCGCCCGGGCCTCCTGCGCTCCCTCCGACTGGTACAGGGTGGGCACGGTGTCGTCGGGCTCGGCCCGGTGCGACCTCGGCCTCTTCAGGTAGTGCTCGGCCATGTCGGTGGCCACCACCCGTGACAGCTCCACGGCGCTGGCCAGGCTGCCGTCCGAGGTGGCCGAGACCAGTCGGCCATCGGCGCGCTGGGCGGCGCCCCACTCACCGAGGCCGGCCCTGTGCTCCCGCATCCGCCACCACCGCCACCAGGCCTCGCCGCCGGCCAGGTCGGCCGGCACCGACTCGGGGACCGTGGCCCCCAGCACCACCCGGGCCCGCTCCAGCTGGATGGCGGCCACCAGCGCCACCCGGTAACGACGGGCCCGCCGGACCAACTCGTCCCAGTCGACCTCCTCGGCCCCCATGGCCTGGTCCAGGTCCTTGAGCCACACCAGCTGATCGCCGCCGGAGAGGGAGCCGTGGAGGCAGAGATACAACAGCCCGTCGACCACGTCGAGGGTGGGCGTCTCCACCCCGCCCAACCGGACGCTCCGCCGACGGGCGAACAGCTCACCCATGGGCATGGAGAAGCGGGACCGGATCGCGCGGGGTCACCAGCAGGTGCCAGTGGAGATCGGCCAGCATCCCGTGGGACAGGATCATGGGGATCTCGGCGCGGACCAGGTCCACCATCATCGGCCAGTTGAGGTCCGTCACCTCGGCGCCGGCCCCCTCCAGGGCGTCGAGGACCACGGACAGGTCGGCGGCCGGCACCACCAGATCGAGGTCCTCGTACAGGCGGGCGCCTGGGTCGCCATAGGCCAGGTCGGCCAGAACCGGGCCCTTGACCACCATCCAGGGCCGCCCGGTTCCCCCGAGGACCTCGGCTACCGAGGCCAGCTCGACCAGGCAGCGGCCGTGGGCCAGGGTGGCCATCTGGCAGGCCGAGCGCAGGTCGGCGAAGTCGGCCCCGTCCCGGCCCAGGGCCACCAGGCTCCGGTAGACCACCCCCGGCACCCGGTGATGGAGGGCCCGATCCACCAGCACGGCGGCGGGCACCTGGTCGAGCAGCGACCGTGGATCGATGGTCCGGGCATCACTCCGCCGGACCAACTCCACCAGGAGGCGGCCCACCTGGTCGGCGGCCCGACCTGAGGGCCCCCGTTTGGTCACGAGACCAGATCAGCGACGCACGCCGCGGCGGCATCGAGGTCCGAGCCCACCAGGAGCTTCAGGCAGCGCAGGGACTCGACCAGCTCGGCCAACATGTCGAGATGGGCCTGGGTGGCCACCGGCTCGGTCAACAGCACGTTGGGCAGCAGGGCCATCAGGGCCTGGGACGTGGAAAGCGGCTCGACCCTGGTATCCGGGCCGGCCACCACCTGCGGCGCCAACAGCACCTCCGGGCGACAGCCGACGAGGGGCGTGATCCCGAACACCTCCTCCACCCGGAAGCTGTGCTTGTCCCGCCCCGGCCGGATGGCCGACTCGGCCAGGTAGGCCAGTTCGGGGATCATGGCCACCGTGTTGTCGGTCACGTCGACCTCATCGGGGAAGCCGGCCACCCAAATGCCGTCCCGGTCCCGGGTGAGGAAGACCGTGTCGTCGGAGAGGAAGCCGAAGCCCGCCCGGACCAGGGTCACCGACGTCGTGGATTTGCCCGCCCCACTGGCCCCGGGCACCAGGATCCCACGGCCGTTCCAGGCCAGACCGGCGGCGTGCAACGAGTACCTCTCGAACCGCTTCAGCGTTTCGACCAGGGCGATGGTCAGCATCGGGTGGGTGGCCAGAACCGGGTCGCCCGGGGCCGAACCGATGATGGAGATCTCGATCCGGCCCTCGGCGGGGGTGCACAGCAGCCGGGCCCGGCCCTCGTAGTCCACGAACAGTTGGTCCGACCCTTCGAAGTACTCGACCTGGGCACTGGGTGCGTCATAGATGGGTCGGCCTGTTCCGGCGGGCTCGGGGGGCCAGGTGCGTTCACCGCCCGGTCCGCGCACCTCCACCACGAGGTCGGGGGGACCCGACCCCTCGGTCCGCAAGGAGCCGAACCGCGAGTCGATGAGCGCGGCCACCGAGTCGTCGGCGCACCTGGCCTCGATGGTCAGTCCGCCGAGCAGGTAGGAGGCGCTCACCGGACGGTCCGGTCCGATGCCGGTCTCAGTGGATCACGCCGTCCGGAGTCAGCCGAACCACCTCGGTGAATTTGGACAGTGGGTCGGCCAGTTCGAGCAGGGGCTCTCCGCCCTTGTCCAACCAGCAGTGACCGGCTGGCTGCCCCTGGTCGCTACCGACCCCGAAGCACAACGAGACGTCGTCGCCGGCTCGACGGAGGGCGTAGTAGAGCGTCACCCCACGGGTGAGGCAGCCCGGTCGGACCAGCGGCTGGCCACGTCGGATGATGGAGTCCACCCAGCGACCCATCTGGTCCTCGAGGGGACCGGACGCGTGGGAGTCGATCGGTGACGGCTTTCGACCGGGCTCGAGCCACCGGTGCAGCCGGGGAAGCCCCGCCCGCATCAGCAGGGGGGTGGCGATCGCAACCACCGCCAACCGGAACAGCAGTAGGGGTGGGGGTCGGCGGGTGAGCGCCAGCGCCTTAGGACTCGACGACAAGACCCGCCCCGACGAGACTTTCAAGAAGCGCGCCGGTGTCATCGGATGCGGTTTCCGCCGGGACGTCGTACTCGGAACAGATGGCCTCAACGACTTCCGCCACCGTGCGGGTGCCATCGCACAGATCCCAGACGCTACGGCCCACATCGTTGAGGGCGAAATACTCCCCGCTCTGAATGTCGAGGAGGACGGTCTGGCCCTCGACCTGCTGGACCATGACGCGGTCCCGCCGACCGAAGACGCTGCCTTGATCTAACAACGCAGCGTCAACGGTTCGACTGGACCAGGTAAGCCAAGTTCGATCAGTAGGGTCCGTGACCGTTGAAGCTGAACTTGGTGAGATCACGAAGAAGTCCGAGCTTCTGGAGCTCTGGCTTCTCATACGTGCGCTTGTTGTTCATTTCTGCCCCTTTCTGTGGTGCAAGGATCATACCATCGGGCCTCGCGAGCTTGGCAAGGAATTAAGCGAACGTTAAGCCTCGGCGGCGGTGCTCTCGCCCTCCAACCCTGACTGCCGCAACGTGATGTTCAATCGGCCGTCTGCCAGTCCGATGGCGGGATGGCCGGTGCCGGGCAGGACCTTGGGCACCCCGTGGTAGGCCCGGCGCGACGGGCCGCCGAACACGAACAGGTCGCCGGACTCGAGCCGCACATCGGTCCACGGGCGCCCCCGCCCTTCGGCGTTGCCGAAACGGAACACGCAGGTGTCTCCGAGGCTGAGTGACACCACCGGGGCGGGACTCGGCTCGTCCCGGTCGACGTGCATCCCCATCCGGGCTCCAGGGCGATACCGGTTGATCAGGGCCACATCGGGGACGTAGCCGGCCGATCGCCGGCGGTCCCGTCCCCGGCCTCCTCAGCCCCCGGTTCATCGACGGCGGGATCGGCGGCGGCGGCGTCGGCTACCGCCCGCCGGCCCAGCTCCTCCAACCGTCGGGGGAACGGGGCCACCATCCGGCCGTCACCGTCGTCGACGGTGCGGGAGTACCGGTAGGGATACCAGTGCCATCCGAGGCAGGTGATCTCCACCGACATGATCCCTCCCCTCGGCATGCGGGGCGCCCGGAAGCCCCCGGCCGCAGAGGCCCAGGCGCGACAGTCCGCCACCAGTCGGCGCTGGGAGTCGAGGTCCAGCCACCCCGGGAGGTGGACCGCTCCCGGGGCCACCACCAGCGGTGCCGCCGGGATCAAGCCGCGTGTCGGCCATCACCCGATGGTGGGCGATGGGTGCGGGCTTGGCAAGGCCATGCCCACCCGGTCAGGTCGGAGTCGGTGCCTCCTGCTTGGCCAGCCAACGCAGCCGAGCGGCCCGGGCGTCCCACGAGTAGACCACGGCGGTACCGGCCAGCCGGTCGTGGAGGGCATGGCGGTTCCGGTTGGTGAGGATGCCGAGGAACCCCAGCCCGAAGAGGAGAAAGCTCAACGGGAAGGCCAGGGTCCGGATCACCGCCTGGCGGGCACCCACCGGCGAGCCGTCGGTCTTGACCACCCGGATACCCAGCAGGGCCATGCCGATGGTCTTGCCGCTCAGGTACCACTGGTAGGCGAAGTAGATGAACTCCCAGACCGCCGCGGCAACGACCGAGATCACCTGATGGTTGGTCAACGAGATCTTGGTGCCCGACACCAGTTGGATGGAGAAGGCCAACGCCGCCGCACCCAGCGTGAACAGGCCCCACGACGCCCCGACGTCGGCGGCGAAGGCCACCAACCGGCTCACCGCCCCGGCATAGTGGCCCTGCCGTCCCTCAATGGGCTCGGCGGCGGACAGCTGTGCCATCAAGCCGCCCCGCTGGTGAGCTCGGGGCGGGGGGCCGGCCCTACCAGGGCCGGCGGCCCCAGCGGCAGGTCAGCGGCCGACCGGCGCAGGATCCGGTTGACCCAGCGGGCGAAGAAGTCGTCGAGGCCGACCCCCTGGGCCCGGATCACATCGAGGACCTCCGAAGCCACGCCGGTGGTCGAGCGGGCGATGATGCTGCCCAGTTCGGTCTTTTCCATCAGGGCGTCGATGTCGACCCGCTCGAGGATCTTGTCGATGTCGACCCGCTCGATGATCTTCTCCACGTCGACCCGCTCCACGATCTTTTCCACATCGACCCGGTCGATGAGCCGGTCCACGTCGACCCGGCTGACCACCGAGTCCACATCCACCCGGCTGACCAGGGCGTCGACGTCGATCCGCTCCAGGAGGGCGTCGATGTCGATGGCGTCCATGACCATGCTCACCACCCGCTCCGCCACCACCTGGGCCAACTGCTCCATGCGCCCGGAGCCGGGGACCGGGCTCATCGGCACCGCAGGAGTGACCGTGCATCCATGGCCCCAGCTTCCCATCGCACGATGGCGTGGGTGGGGACGGTGGGTGGGGCGGCCCTCCGGCCCGGGCCCGGGTGCCGCAGCTGCTCAGGCCGGCGAGTGGGCCTTCAGGACCTCGAGCGCCCGGTCAGCGTGGACGTTCATCCGCACCTCGCTCTGGATGACGTCGATGACCCGGAGATCGGACCCGATGATGAAGGTGGCCCGCTTGGTGGGCGAGAGCTTGGTGAACCGGCGCCGCACGCCGAACTGGGTGGCCACCGTCCCATCGGGATCGGACAGGAGGGGGTAGTCGAAGGCGTGCTTCTCCGAGAACTGCTTCTGCTTGGCCACCTGATCGGCGCTGATCCCGACCCGCTGGGCCCCCACCGCCTCGAACTCGGCCTTCATGTCGCGGAAGTGGCAGCTCTCGTGGGTGCAGCCGTAGGTCATGGCGGCCGGATAGAAGAACAGGACCACCGGCCCCGAGGCCGCCAGCTCACTCAGTTTCCGAGGCTTGCCGTCCTCGTCGAGCAGTTCGAAGTCCGCTACCAGGTCACCCTTTTCCATGCGCTGAGGTTACCGGGGTCCGTCCGGATACGCCGTCAGGCCCGGGTGCGGCCAACTCTCGGAACCGAAGCCCGACTTCGGCCCGGTGCGTTCCAAGGTCGCACCCCCACCGTAAGATGCACGCCGAGGAGCACCGCGGACCCTGTCGGAGTCCGGACCCGGCCACCCAGGCCCGGGGTCCGGACGGGGTGAAGTCGCTCCTCTGTCGCCCACCGATCAGTCAGGACTACCCGCATGCAACACGCCATCGAGGCGGAGGCTCTGGCCAAGACCTTCGCCGGCAAACACGAGGTCCGGGCCCTGGACGGGGTGAGCTTCGCCGTCGAGGAGGGGACGGTGTTCGGGCTGCTCGGGCCCAACGGATCGGGCAAGACCACCGCGGTGCGCATCCTGACCACCATCCTCAAGCCCGATGGCGGCCGGGCCCGGGTGCTGGGCTACGACGTCACCGAAAAGGCCAACCTGGTCCGGTCCCTGATCGGACTGGCCGGCCAGTACGCCGCCGTCGACGAGAACCTGACCGGCCGGGAGAACCTCCGCATGGTGGGCAATCTCAACCACCTGAGCCGGGCCGACGTGGGGCGCCGCACCACTGAACTGCTCGAGCAGTTCGACCTGGTCGACGCGGCAGACCGTCCGCTCAAGACGTTCTCGGGAGGCATGCGGCGCCGGCTCGACCTGGCGGCGGCACTGGTGGCCCGGCCCACCGTCCTCTTCCTGGACGAGCCCACCACCGGACTGGACCCGCAGAGCCGCAACGACCTCTGGGAGGTCATCGAGAGCCTGGTGGGCGGCGGGACCACCGTGCTCCTAACCACCCAGTACCTCGAGGAAGCCGACCGCCTGGCCAGCACGCTGGCCGTGTTGGACCACGGTCACGTGATCGCCGAGGGCACCCCCGAGGCCCTCAAGGCCGACCTGGGGGCCACCGTGCTCGAGGTCGGTCTGGACTCCCTCGACGATGCCGCCCGGACCGCCGAGCTGTTCCAGGCCCTCGGGCCGCACACCCCACTCCTCAACGGCACCGTGGTCGAGGTCACCGTGGACAGCGGGCCCACGTCAGCCATGGCCGGGCTGCGCTCCCTCGACCAGGAGGGCATCGTCCCGGCCGCCTTCACGTTCCGCGAGCCCAGCCTGGACGACGTCTTTCTGGCCCTGACCGGACGGCGCACCGAAGACGAGACCGAGTCCACCGACGAACCCGGTGCTGCCGGCCGCCGACGAGGCCGGCGCCGGGCCGCCACCGAAGCCCTGCCCATCGTCACCGGGGAGCTGTCATGACCACCACCATCACCGCACCTACCGTGTCCGGAGCACCGCACTCGGACCGACCGTTCACCCGGATCCGGTGGGCGGTGTCCGACACCCTCACCATCACCCGGCGCAACCTGCTGGCCCTGACCCGTATCCCCGAGGCCCTGTTCTTCTCCGCCGTGCAGCCCATCATGTTCGTGCTGCTGTTCGTGTACGTGTTCGGGAACGCCATCAAAACGCCCGGCTCCAGCTACGTGAACTACCTGATGGCCGGGGTCTTCGTCCAGACGGTGGCCTTCGGGGCGGTGAGCACCAGCGTGGGGCTGGCCGAAGACCTGCAAAAAGGACTGATCGAGCGGTTCCGGGCCCTACCCATGGCCCGCTCGGCCGTGCTCATCGGCCGCACCACCAGCGACGGCGTCCGCAACGTCTTGGTGGTCATCATCATCACCGTGGTGGGGCTGCTGGTCGGCTTCCGGCCCACCACCGGGGTGCTGGCCTACATCGCCGCCATCCTCCTCATCCTGCTCTTCGCCTACTCCCTCTCGTGGGGGTTCGCCATGATCGGCCTGTCGGCGGCCAACGCCGAGACGGCCCAGGTCATGTCGTTCCCCCTGCTCTTCCCGCTGACCTTCGTGTCGTCGGCCTTCGTGCCGGTGGCCTCCATGCCCACCTGGCTCCAGGGGTTCGCCACCTACCAGCCCTTCAGCGTGACCATCTCGGCGTGCCGGGCCCTAATGATCGGGGGGCCCACCGCCACCTGGGTCATCCAGTCCGTGGCCTGGACGGTCGGGTTCCTGATCGTGTTCATCCCGCTGTCCAGCTGGCGGTACCGCACCCGCACCTGAGCGACCTCGAGGGCCACCCCCACCCCGGCTCGCCGTCGACGCTCCAGCGGAGCAGAATGGGGCCATGGCCCAGACACCCTCTTCCTCGCCCCCGCCCGACTCCTTCGGGGCCCGGGGCACGCTGAACGTCGGCGACGCCACCTACGAGATCTACCGGATCAACGCGTTGGCCGACCGCTACGACGTCGCCCGGCTCCCCTACTCCATCAAAGTGGTCCTCGAGAACCTCCTGCGCCACGAGGACGGGGTAGCGGTACGACCGGCCGACGTCGAGGCCGTGGCGGCCTGGGGCAACCACCCCGAGCGCCACGGACTGGGCGGTGCCGACGCCGCAGAGATCGCCCTCACCCCCGAGCGGGTGCTCATGCAGGACTTCACCGGCGTGCCGGCCATCGTCGATCTGGCCGCCATGCGCGACGCCCTCGGGACCCTCGGCGGAGACCCGACCAAGGTCAACCCGTTGGTCCCGGTGGAACTGGTCATCGACCACTCGGTGATCGCCGAGGCCTCCGGTACGCCGGGGGCCTTCGACCAGAACGTCGACATCGAGTACCAGCGCAACATCGAGCGCTACCAGCTCCTGCGCTGGGCCCAGCAGGCCTTCGACGGGTACCGGGTGGTCCCTCCCGGCACCGGCATCTGCCACCAGGTCAACCTGGAGTACCTGTCGCGGGTGGTATTCGCCACCGACGACGGGAGGGCCTACTGCGACACCCTGGTGGGCACGGACTCCCACACCACCATGGTGAACGGGCTCGGCGTCCTGGGCTGGGGCGTGGGCGGCATCGAGGCCGAGGCCGCCATGCTGGGCCAGCCCTTGTCGATGCTGCTTCCGCCGGTGGTCGGGTTCCGGCTCACCGGCGAGCAGGCCCCGGGCACCACCGCCACCGACCTGGTGCTGACCATCACCCATCTCCTGCGCCAGCACGGGGTGGTGGGCAAGTTCGTGGAGTTCTTCGGCCCCGGGGTGGCCGCGGTGCCTCTGGCCAACCGGGCCACCATCGGCAACATGTCGCCCGAGTACGGCGCCACCTGTGCCATCTTCCCCATCGACGAGGTCACCCTGGACTACCTCCGCTTCACCGGACGTGACGACGGCCACGTGGACCTGGTGGAGGCCTACGCCAAAGAGCAGGGCCTCTTCCACACCGGAGAGGTCGAGCCGGTGTTCTCGGAGACCATCGAGCTCGACCTGTCGACGGTGGTGCCCAGCATCGCCGGACCGGCCCGGCCTCAGGACCTGGTCACCCTGGCCGGAGCGGGGGCCACGTACCGGACCGCCCTCGGACGGGAGCAGCGGGCCGGCGCCGCCACCCTGGCCGACGGCACCTCGGTGGACGTCGGGGACGGAGCCGTGGTGGTAGCGGCCATCACCAGCTGCACCAACACCTCCAACCCCCAGGTCATGGTGGCCGCCGGGCTGGTGGCCCAGCGGGCGGTGGAGCGCGGTCTCGCCCCCAAGCCGTGGGTCAAGACCACCCTGGCCCCCGGCTCCCGGGTGGTCATGGACTACCTGGACCGGGCGGGGCTGACCGAGCCCCTGGCCCAGATCGGCTTCGACCTGGTGGGCTTCGGCTGCACCACCTGCATCGGCAACTCGGGCCCGTTGCTGCCCGGGGTCTCCGAGGCCGTGCACGCCGACGACCTCTCGGTGGCCGCCGTCCTGTCGGGGAACCGCAACTTCGAAGGACGGATCCATCCCGACGTCCGGATGAACTACCTGGCCTCCCCACCGCTGGTGGTGGCCTACGCCCTGGCCGGCACCATGGACATCGACCTCACCACCGATCCCCTGGGCACCGGCTCCGACGGCGCCCCGGTGTACCTGGCCGACCTGTGGCCGTCGCCGGAGGAAGTCACCGAGTCCATCCGCACCTCGATCACTTCGGACATGTTCCGCCAACGGTACGGCTCGGTCTTCGACGGTGACGAACGGTGGCGGGCCGTCGAGATCGCCACCGGCGACACGTTCCTATGGGACACCGACTCCACCTACGTACTGCGTCCCACCTTCCTCGAGGGCCTGACCATGACCCCCGCCCCGGTGACCGGGGTGACCGGGGCCCGGGTGTTGGCCGTGCTGGGGGACAGCGTCACCACCGACCACATCTCCCCGGCCGGCAACATCAGCCAATCCAGCCCGGCCGGCCAGTACCTGGCCGAGCACGGCGTCCAGCCCACCGACTTCAACTCCTACGGCACCCGCCGGGGCAACCACGAGGTGATGGTGCGGGGCACCTTTGCCAACGTGCGGCTCCGCAATCAACTGGCCCCGGGCACCGAGGGCGGGTTCACCCTCCACCTGCCCGACGGCGAGCAGACCACCATCTACGAGGCCGCCGAGCGGTACGCCGCCGAAGGCGTTCCCCTGGTGGTATTGGCCGGCAAGGAGTACGGGTCGGGCTCGTCACGGGACTGGGCGGCCAAGGGCACCGCGCTGCTCGGGATCCGCGCCGTCATCGCCGAGACCTACGAGCGCATCCACCGCTCCAACCTGATCGGCATGGGCGTGCTCCCCCTGCAGTACGCCGAAGGCCAGAGCGCGGCCTCGCTGGGACTGACCGGACACGAGGTCTTCGACATCAGTGGTCTCGACTCCCTCAACGAGGGGGTGGCCCCGAAGACCGTGTCGGTCCGGGCCGTCGACGGAGACCGGTTGGTGGAGTTCGAGGCCCGGCTGCGCATCGACACGCCCATGGAGGCCGAGTACTACCGCAACGGGGGGATCCTGCCCTACATGCTGCGCCAGATGGCCGGCTGAACCGGTCCCCGGCCAGCCCCTTCCTCCCGCTCAGGTGGCCAGGGGGAGGACGAACCAGGCGATGACCACGAAGTGCAGGATGGCCCCCACGATGGTGCAGGCGTGGAACACCTCGTGGTACCCGAATACCTCGGGGTCGGGATCGGGGCGCTTCAGGGCGTAGACCACCGCCCCCGCCGAGTACGCCACTCCCCCGGCCAGCAACAGGACGAAGCCGGTACTGCCGAGGGCCCGGAACAGTTGGGGCAGGACCACCACCGCGGCCCAGCCCACCACCACGTAGGGCAGGGCGATGACCCATTTCGGCGCGTCCAACCACGCCTGCCTCACCGTGATGCCCACCAGCGCCCCGGCCCACACGATGACCAAGAGGGTGGTGCGGGGCCACCCGCTGAGAGCGATGCCGGCCACCGCGGTGTACGAGCCGGCGATGGCGATGAAGATGGTCGAGTGGTCGGCCCGGCGCATGCGTCGACGGCCCACCGGTCCCCAGGTGTGGCGGTGGAAGAGGGCGCTCACCCCGAACAGGGCGGAGATCGACACGGCGTAGACCGCCATGACCAGCTTCGAGCCGGTGGTGGGCGCGGCCACGATGAGGGCGACCCCGGACACCACCGACACGAAGAACGCCACCTCGTGGAGGACGCCCCGCAGGGCCGGCTTGGGGGCGGATTCCGACGGACGCCACCGTGGTTACCGTTCCTGCCCCGGAGTCCGGCATCACCCGGTGAGGGCGGACCCGGTGCCGGGTGCACCGGTCCGAGTGCCGACCGGACCCGGCGCCGCCACGGCCCGGTCGACGAAGCGCTGGAGCAGGCGAGTGCCCACCGACTCCACCAGGGCCAGTCCCGGTGCGTCCAGGGTCACGCCCGCCGGTAGGTGCGGCTTCCACGCCTCGGCCAGGGAGTGGTCCACTTCCACGTGGAACTGGAGGGCATAGACCCGGTCACCCCAACGGAAGGCCTGATGGGGGAAGAGGCGGGTAGCGGCCAGGTGGACAGCCCCGTCGGGTAGGGAGAAGGTGTCGCGGTGCCAGTGCACGCACGGCAGGGCGGTATGGGCCAGCCCCCCGTACTCGGGACCGAAGACCGGATCACGGCGTCCGGCCTCGGTCAGCTCCACCTGGCCCAGGCCGATCTCCTCGGTCGGGCCGGTGGTCACCTCGGCCCCCAGCGCCGCGGCCAACTGCTGGGCCCCCAGGCACACACCGAGCACCGGCCGGCCGGAAGTGGCCATCGCCGAGATCAGCTCCCGCTCGGCTACCAGCCACGGATATCGATCGGCGTCGTGGACCCCCATGGGACCCCCCATCACCACCAGGCCGTCGATGGACGCGGGGGTCGGGCAGCGAATCGCCCCGGTCCATCCGGAACACGTCGATGGCCCAGTCCGTGGCGGGCCAGGGAGCCCTCGATCATCCCCGGCCCCTCGTGGTCCACGTGCTGGATGACCGCCCACGGCCTGGCGTCGGACCGGGCGGCGCCAGTGGACCCGGGGTCACTCCACCCGGAGCTGCCCACTAGCCGGTGGCCACGACGTGGAACGCCTCAGCCAGCGATCCCTCGGGCAGCCCGGCGGCCAGTGCGGTGCCCGACATCCAGGTGCGTAGCAACTCCTCGAGGTGGGCGCCGTCTCCCACCTGGCTGACGTGTGAGCGCAGGGCGGCCAGCTTCAGGTCGAAGTAGTCGGTGGCATCTACCGCCCGGTCGGCGCGGTCGGTGGTCATGATCCACACTTCGGGCACCGTGTGCGGCTCGAACCCTTCCTCCAACAGCTCGGGGAAGGCGAAGGGGTTGCGGGCGTCGGGGTAGACGGCGCAGATGGCCGCCTCTCCGGCGGCCAGGTGGTCGGGATGGCTGGCGTAGATGCGGGACCAGTTGCGTTCGGGGGATTGGGACACCACCCGGTCGGGCCGGAACCGGCGGATGACCCGCGAGATGGCCATGCGCAGGTCGAGGTCGGCGGCCAGGCGCCCGTCGGGGAACCCCAGGTAGGTCACGTCGCTGACCCCGACCACCTTGGCCGCGTCCAACTGCTCCTGCCGGCGGATGGCGGCCACGTCAGCTCCGCCTGATGGTTCGGTCCGATCCGCCGGCGTCGCCGTCGGTGGCGATGCAGTAGGCCACCTCGACCCCGCCGTGGGTCCAGGCCGCCACCGATCCGGCCGCCCCGAAGTCGACGTCGTCGGGGTGGGCGGTGACCACCAGGATGCGCTCGCACGCCTTCGATACCGGCGCCAACCGTCATGGGCGCCCGGGAGTGAGTGTCGGACACGGTGCTCTCCTCAGTCGAAGGGGTCGGTCGAATGGCGTCGGGCCGGCCGGGTGGACCGGCCGAGCCGGGCTCAGTCCTGGCCCGGATGCCAAGCAGCCAGATCAGCCAGCCGTGGGTCGTTGGAGAAGATCTCCACGATGGGGAGCCGGAGCCCGATCCGGGTCTGGATGCGCTCGACCTCGAGGACCTGGTTCCACTGCACCAGGGTGACCACCAGGCCGGCCTCGCCGGCCCGGGCGGTCCGGCCCGAGCGGTGCAGGTAGGCCTTGTGGTCCTCGGGCGGATCGAAGTGGATGACCACGTCCACCATGTCGATGTCCAGGCCCCGGGCCGCCACGTCGGTGGCCACCAGGGCCGGGAGCCGACCGTCCCCGAAGTCCTTGAGGGTGCGCTCCCGGTTGGTCTGGCGCAGGTCGCCGTGGATGGCGTCGGCCTTGACCCCTTCCTTGCGGAGCTGCTCGACCAGCCGGTCGGCGCCGCGCTTGGTGCGCACGAACACCAGGGTCTTGTCGTTGTTGCGGCAGATGGCGGCGCACACCTTGACCCGGTCCATCTGGTGCACCTCGAGGAACCGGTGCTCCATGGCGTCCACCGTGGTGTGGGCCGAGGCCACCTCGTGCAGGACCGGATCGGTCAGGTACCGGCTGACCAGCCGGTCCACCGCTCCGTCCAGGGTGGCCGAGAACAGCAGGGTCTGGTGCTCACGCTCGAGGCGGCGGAGCACCCACTCCACCTGGGGCATGAACCCCATGTCGGCCATGCGGTCGGCCTCGTCGAGGACCAGGGTCTCGATGTCGGCCACCGACAGCTCGCCGCGGTCACCGAGGTCGATGAGCCGTCCAGGGGTGGCGATGATCACGTCCACCCCCCGGCGCAACTTCTTGACCTGGCGCTCGATGTCCGCTCCGCCGTAGACGGCGGCGATACGCAGGCCGGCCTCTTTGGCCAGGGGCTCCAGCACTTCGCTGACCTGGACGGCCAGCTCGCGGGTGGGCACCAGCACCAGGGCCCGGGGCCGGCCCGGCTGGGTGGAGCGGGCCGCCATGGTCCGCTGGAGGAGCGGGATGCCGAAGGCCAGGGTCTTGCCCGATCCGGTCTTGGCCTTGCCGCACACGTCACGGCCGGCCAGGGCGTCGGCCACGGTCATGGCCTGGATGGCGAAGGTGGTGGTGATGCCCTGGGCGGCCAGGGCCTTGACCAGGGCCGGGTCGACGCCCAGGGAGGCGAAGGTCCGGGCCTCGGCCGTGCCGTCAGGGCCGGCGTCCAGGGCCTCGTTGACGGGCTCGAAGACGCGATCCGAGGGATCGATAACGGTTGTCATGGGGTATGAAGCTCACTCTCATCTGCTCAGTGACGGGCGGAGGCCGACCGTCGATATCCGTGCCAGTCACGAACACCTGCGGGCCCGCCTCGGGCCACTGATCCGAACTGCGACAGCGGTTCGGAGAACCGGATGAGGAAGACCCCGGTGGAAGGCACTGCGCCTTCCACGAGCCCCAGTGTACCGGAATCGGCGCCCGATCACCAGGTCAGACGGCAAACCGGGACCTACGGCTCAGGTGGTGGAGGGCTCCCGGTAGACCTCGGATCCCGCCGCCCGGAACTCGCTGGCCTTCTCCTTCAGCCCGATCTCCACGGCCGTGGCCAGGTCCATGCCCTTGGCCTCGGCGTAGTCGCGGACGTCCTGGCTGATGCGCATGGAGCAGAACTTGGGGCCGCACATCGAGCAGAAGTGGGCGGTCTTGGCCGGCTCGGCCGGCAGGGTCTCGTCGTGGTAGGCCCGGGCCGTCTCGGGGTCCATGGCCAGGTTGAACTGGTCCTCCCAGCGGAACTCGAAGCGGGCCTTGGACAGGGCGTCGTCCCACAGCCTGGGCCCCGGGGTGCCCCTTGGCCAGGTCGGCGGCGTGGGCGGCGATCTTGTAGGCGATCATCCCCTGCTTGACGTCCTCCAGGTTGGGCAGGCCCAGGTGCTCCTTGGGGGTCACGTAGCAGAGCATGGCGGTGCCGGCCATGCCGATCACCGCCGCACCGATGGCCGAGGTGATGTGGTCGTAGCCCGGGGCCACGTCCACGGTCAGCGGACCGAGGGTATAGAAGGGCGCCTCGTGGCACACCTCCTTCTGGAGGGTCACGTTCTCCACGATCTTGTGCAGGGGCACGTGGCCCGGGCCCTCGATCATCACCTGGACGTCGTGGCGCCAGGCCACCTCGGTGAGCTCGCCCAGGGTGTGCAGCTCGGCGAACTGGGCCTCGTCGTTGGCGTCGGCGATCGAACCGGGTCGCAGGCCGTCGCCCAGGGAGAAGGCCACGTCGTAGGCGGCCATGATCTCGCAGATCTCCTCGAACCGGGTGTAGAGGAAGTTCTCGGTGTGGTGGGCCAGGCACCAGGCGGCCATGATCGACCCGCCCCGGCTGACGATGCCGGTGGTGCGCTTGGCGGTCATGGGCACGTAGCGCAGGAGCACCCCGGCGTGGATGGTGAAGTAGTCCACCCCCTGCTCGGCCTGCTCGATGAGCGTGTCGCGGTAGAGGTCCCAGGTCAGCTCCTCGGGGGCCCCGTCCACCTTCTCCAGGGCCTGGTAGATGGGCACCGTGCCGATGGGGACCGGGGAGTTGCGGAGGATCCACTCGCGGGTGGTGTGGATGTCGGGGCCGGTGGACAGGTCCATCACCGTGTCGGCCCCCCAGCGGGTGGCCCAGGTCAGCTTCTCCACCTCCTCCTCGATGGAGGAGGTGACCGCCGAGTTGCCGATGTTGGCGTTGACCTTGACCAGGAAGTTGGCGCCGATGACCATGGGCTCGGACTCGGGGTGGTTGATGTTGGCCGGCAGGATGGCCCGGCCGGCGGCGATCTCGTCCCGCACCACCTCGGCGGGCCACGCCCTCGCGGACCGCCACGAAGGCCATCTCCGGGGTGACCTCGCCCCGGCGGGCGTAGTGCAGCTGGGTCACCGGGGTGCCGGTCGACCGCAGCGGGCCCGCTCCGCCGGCCGGGAAGGCGCGGTCGCCGTCGGTGCCCCGCGCGGACCGCGGCCCGGCCGTCGTCCCGCCGGTTGACCGGCCGGCCCTGGTAGGCCTCCACGTCACCGCGGCCGGCGATCCACGGCCCCCGCAGCGGGGGCAGGCCCTCGGTCGGCACCGAGCCGGGTCCCGAGGTGTCGTACAGCCGCACCGGCTGGGTTGGGGCTGGCCCCGTTGCGGGCCGGCGAGTCGGACAGCGGGACCTCGACGAAGGGGACCCGGACGCCACCCGGGCCGTCCACGTAGACCTTGTGCCGGCTGCCGGTGGGCCGCGCCTCCTGGTCGGGGTTGTCAGGGGGGGCCGGGGAGGGCCCCGTCGTCGCACTGGTCATGGAAAGTGTCCCTTCGAGCTCACTGCACCTCGAGTCGCAATTTAGGTCGAGTCTTCCACGGTCCGTCCCTCCCCGTGGAAGCGGCTTTGTGTCATCGTGGGGCACCGGCACCCCGCCGGATGCGCCGGCCCGACCGGCCCTCTCCCCTCCTACGAAAGGATGCCGCCATGGGAAAGCTCGACGCCGGCGACAAGGCACCCGCCTTCACCCTGCCCGATCAGGACGGTGCCAAGGTCTCGCTCAAGGACTTCGCCGGCAAGCAGGTGGTCGTGTACTTCTACCCACGGGACGACACGCCGGGCTGCACCAAGGAGGCCTGCCAGTTCAACGACAACCTGCGGGCCTTCGCCAAGGCCAAGGTGACCGTGCTGGGCATCTCGGCCGACAGCGCCGACAAGCACCAGAAGTTCCGGGAGAAGTACGGCCTCAAATTCCCCCTCCTCACCGACGCCGACCACAAGGTGGGCGAGGCCTACGGGGCGTGGGGTGAGAAGACCCTGTACGGCAAGAAGTCCATCGGGGTCATCCGGTCGACCTTCCTGATCGGTCCCGACGGCAAGGTGGCCCGGGCCTGGTACCACGTGAAGGCCGACGGCCACGCCGACAAGGTCCTGGCCGAGCTGGACAAGTAGTCCCGGTCCGCCACACCCGCTCCGCACGCCACGGGGGGTGGCCCTCAGAGCTGCTCAGAGCTGGTGGGCCGGACACCACCATGAGGTCCGGCCGCCCACGGTCGACCGGATCAGTTCGGTGCCGTCGCGGGGGCAGCGGCCACCCGGGTACCGCTCCTCCATGAGGTCGCCGGTGTGGGACCCGCCCCGTCGGCCCAGCAGGTCCACGGTCCGGCGCAGCTGACGGTGGAGGCGCCGCACCTCGTTGGGGGTCAGTGAGTCCGAGCGGCCGCAGCGGGGAGAGCCCGGCCCGCCACAGCAGCTCGTCGGCGAAGAGGTTCCCGATCCCCGCCACCTTGGACTGGTCGAGCAGCCGGGCCTTGAGGGCGGTCCGCGACCCCCCGAGGGCCGCGGCCAGCTGGCCGGCGGTGATGACCGCGGCGTCGGGTCCGAGCCCGGAGACGTCCGGCTCGAGGTGGACCCCGCCGAGGCGGCGGGGATCCTGGACCACCAGGGAGCCGCCGTCCTCGAAGCGCACCTTCCACCGGTCCCACTTGGTCTGGCGACGCTTGGGGGCGTAGTACATGTCTTCCACCCCGGCGCGGTCGTCGACCAGCAGGGTGCCGGTCATCCCGAACCGGATGCCCACGGTCGGGGCCCGAGTCCACGTCCAGCAACAGCAGCTTCCCGATGCGGCGGGCGGCCACGAACTCCCGTCCGACCAGGGCCCGACGGAGGGCCGGCCCGGTGGTGGCGCCCTTGAGGAACCAGGCGTCGGTGCTGATCACCGAGGCGATGGTCCGATCGAGGGCCTCCTCGGCCAGCTGTCGGTAGATCTCGACTTCGAGGAACTCGGGCACCGCCCGAGGGTACCGAGCCCCGACCACCGCCGAACCGCTCCCGGTGTCTACCGGGGTGCGGCCGCCTCGATAGGGTTGGGCCATGCCCCCCGAAAAGCCTCATTGGGCCGAGCTCCTGACCGAGGTGGTGACCTCGGGCCTGTGTACCGGATGCGCGGCCTGCATCGTGGCCTGCCCCTACGACGTCCTGTCCTACGACGACACCGGTGGCCGCTACAAGCCGTTCCACATCGATGCCGAGGGAGGCCCCGACAGCTGCACCCACGGGGTCAAGGGATGCACCATGTGCACGCGGGCCTGCCCGAGGTTCCGCACCTGGGAGCCCGAGATCGACAACCATCTCTTCGGGCGGGAGCGGACCGTCGAGGAGGTGGCCGGTGTCAGCTCGGACACCCTCCTGGTCCGGGCCACCGATCCCGAGGTGCTGGAGGCTGGGCCAGGACGGCGGGCTGGTCTCGGCCATCTTGATCTGGGCCCTGGAGCACGACGTGATCGATGCCGCCCTGGTCTCGGTCCTCGAGGGTGACGGCTCCACCTGGAAGGCCACCCCCGGCCTGGCCACCGATCGGGCCCAGGTGCTGGCGGCGGCAGGCTCCCGCTACACCTACTCGGCCAACCCCCTGGCCTACCCCCAGGCCATCGAGGCCGGGGCCGAGCGCATCGCCCTGGTGGGCATGGGCTGCCAGGCGTCTGCGGCCCCGGTCATGAAGGCCCGCAAAGCCGGCAAGATCGCCCGCCGGCTCTCGCTGACCATCGGGCTCATGTGCTCGAAGACCTTCGACGACGCCATCTTCCCCGAGCTGTTCGAGGCCAGGTACGGGATCGCCCGGGCCGACATCGCCAAGATGAACATCAAGGGCGTGTTCCAGGTGTGGACCAGGGACGGCGGCTACCACGAGATCCCGCTCAAAGAGGCCCACGCCTGGACCCGGGAGGGCTGTAAGAGCTGCCCGGACTTCGCCGCCGAGCACGCCGACATCTCCACCGGGGGGATCGGGGCGTTCAACGACTGGACCCTCACCATGATCCGCACCGACACCGGGCGGGACCTGCTCAACCAGATGATCGACGACGGCGCCCTGGAGACCAGGCCCGGCGACGACGACCCCGGGGCCATCGCCCTGCTGCACCGGCTGGCCCGGGTCAGCCGCCGTCGCTGGCCCGAGACGGCGGTCCCCATGCCCCGCCGCTTGCCGGCCACCACATGAAAGGTTCGTAATAATCAGCCCTTCAGGTCCTTCGGCCCTAAATAATTCATTGGGGTAGGCGTAGGCTGGCACTTGGGGAGCCCGGATTCTGTCCGGTGGTCGGGGCGCCACAGTGAAGAACCCATAGTCAGGGGGGCCACCCACGTCGGTCCGTTCCGCCTCTGGGGTCCAGCCTTCGAACCCTGGAGGATTACGCTTGTTCGCCGCCCTGGGACGGTTCACCGTACGGTTCCGCTGGCTGATCATCGCGGGCTGGATCGTGGTCACCGTGGTGCTGGCCATCTCGCTGCCCTCGCTCACCAGCGTCGAGAAGAACTCCAACACCCAGTTCCTGCCGGCCTCCGAGCCCAGCGTGGTGGCCCAGGGGTTGGCCAACGCCTTCAACACCAAGCGGCCCCTGGAGACCATGACCTTCGTGGCCGCCACCACCGGGAGGCTGACCACAGCCGACAACGCCGCCATCGACCGGGCCGAGCAGGCCATGCGGACCGTCGGAGGGGTGTCAGCGGTCCTCGACCAGGGGGTGTCGGCCAACGGGAAGGCCCGCCGGGCCCTGGTCGAGGTCCGGGTCCCGTCGGCCTCGGCCACCCGGGACGAGAACCGGGCCGTGGACAACCTCCGGGTGGCGCTGGCCATCTCGCGGCCACCCCCGGGGCTGGCCATGCACCTGACCGGCGGACTGGCCACCGCTCTCGACGAGCAGAACCAGAACGGCCACATCCAGACCCTGACCGAGCTGCTGTCGGTGCTGTTCATCGTGGCCCTGCTGTTCCTGACCTTCCGGGCCCTGCTGGCGCCGTTGGTGGCCCTGCTCCCCTCGGCGGTGGCCCTGGTGGCGGCGGGACCGATCATCGCGGTGTCCACCCATCTGGGCGTGCAGGTCTCCGACCTCACTCCCATCCTGCTCATCGTGGTGCTGCTGGGGGCGGGCACCGACTACGGCCTGTTCCTCATCTTCCGGCTCCGTGAGGAGCTCCGCCGGGGCAAGGACGTCCACGAGGCGGTGGCCTTCTCCCTCTGCAAAGTGGGCGAGTCGATCAGCTTCTCCGGGCTGACGGTCATCGGAGCGCTGGCCACGGTGGTGGTGGCCAGCTTCGGTCTGTACAACGGGCTGGGCCCGGCCCTGGCCATCGGGATCGCCGTGGCCCTGCTGGCCAACCTGACCTTGCTGCCGGCCCTGCTGGCCGTGCTGGGACGCAGCGTGTTCTGGCCCCGGATCCCCCGGGTCGGCCAGCACCAGGGTGGTGCCTGGGGCCGGATCGCCGGCAAGGTGGTGGGCCGGCCGGTGCTGACCCTGATCATCGGCCTGGTGATCTTCGGGGGGCTGGCCCTGTCGATGTTGGCGTACACCCCCAACGGGTTCAACAATCCGCCGGTCTCGGCCACCTCCGACTCGGGGCGGGGCCAGGCCATCCTGAGCGCCGACTTCCCCTCGGTCCAGACCAATCCCACCACGGTGGTGTTCCGGCTGCCGGTCTCGGTCTGGAGCGAACCCGACCTGCTGGCCCGGGCCGAGGAGGGGCTGGTCCGCTCGGGTGAGTTCTCGACGGTGACCGGGGCCCTCAACCCCGACGGCACCGCGGTGTCGGCCACCGCTCTGGCCGCGGCCCACGCCCAACTGTCCGGGCAGCGGTTGGACTCACTGCCGGCCAGGCCTCCACCGGGGGTCACCGTGTCCGACACCACCTACCGGGCCTACCTCGCCTCCAACCAGTTCATCACGGCCGACGGGCGGACCGTCCAGTACCAGATGGCGCTGGTGGCCGGCGGGCCGGACAGCACGGCGGCGGCCGCGGCCATCCCCGCCGTGCGGGTCGTGGTTGATCAGGTGGGGCACTCGATCGGGGCGTCGGCCAGCGGGGTCACCGGGGATGCCCCGCTGGCCACCGATGTCGGCTCCATCTCGGGGAACGACCTCAAAGAGATCATCCCCATCGTGATGCTGGTGCTGGCCCTGCTGTTGGCCATCGTGCTGCGCAGCCTGGTGGCACCGCTGTACCTGGTGATCAGCGTGGGCCTCTCCTACCTGGCCTCGCTGGGCCTGGCCGTTCTGGTGTTCGTGGTCATCGGGGGCCAGGACGGCATCAACTTCGTGCTGCCCTTCTTCATGTTCATCTTCATCATGGCCTTGGGACAGGACTACAACATCCTGGTCATGACCCGCATCCGGGAGGAGGCCCATCACGCCCCCATCAAGGTGGCGGTCCGCCGGGCCGTCGAGGCCACCGGTACCACGGTCACCTCGGCCGGCCTCATCCTGGCCGGCACCTTCGGCGTCCTCACCGCCACCGGGAACGTCCAGGTACAAGAGATCGGCCTGGGCCTGGCCGCCGGCATCCTGCTCGACACCTTCTTCGTGCGGACCCTGTTGGTCCCGTCGGTGGTGGTGCTGCTGGGACGGTGGAACTGGTGGCCGTCCCGGCTCTCGGGCGAGGACCACAGCCACGACCCGGTGGCCCCCGAGAACATCGGCCCGCTGGACGGATGCCCCGCCGTCGAGTCCGAGACCCGACCGCTGGCCGGCGTGGCGCCCTGACCCAGCGCCAAAAAAGCTGCCGGGCCCCAGGGGCTCGGGCACCGGCCCGGGAGGGTCGGGCCCCAGCTGGGACAGAGTACGGTGAACGGGCGTGGCCAGCCGACGGGATGTACCCAGCCGACCGACAGTGGTACTCCTGGTCCGTCACGGTAAGACGCCGACCACCGGCAAGGTGCTGCCCGGACGGGCGCCCGGCCTCCACCTCTCCGACGAGGGCCGGGCTCAAGCCGAGGCCGTCGGGGCGCGCATGGCCGCCATGGTGGCGTCGGGCCGGCGGCCCCCGGTGGCCATCTACGCCTCGCCGCTGGAGCGGACCATGGAGACGGCCCGTCCCATCGCCCGTCAGCTCGGCCTGCGGGTGCGTTCCGACCGGGGCCTGCTCGAGTGCGAGTTCGGGGCCTGGACCGGGGCCCGTCTCACCTCGTTGGCCAAAAAGCCCGAGTGGCGACAGGTCCAGCAGTGGCCCAGCGGCTTCCGCTTCCCCGGAGGGGAGTCCTTCCTCGAGATGCAGGAACGGATGTCGTCGGCCCTGGCGCGGTTGATCGAGCGCCACCCCGGGGAGACCGTGGTGGCGGTGTCCCACGCCGACCCCATCAAGGCTGCCGTGGCCTCGGCCGCCGGTACCCCCCTCGACCTGTTCCAGCGGTTGGTGGTGTCCCCGTGCTCGGTCTCGGCACTGTCCTTCACCGCCGGTGGGCCCCATGTGCTGGCGGTCAACTCCACCGCCTCCCTCGACGAGTTGGCCCTGGCATGAGCGAGGGCTACGACCTCTCTTCTCCCGAGCGGATCACCGTGGGGACGGTGGGCCCGGTCGGTGACCGGCTCTTCCTCCTGCAGTGCCGGCAGGGGCCGGTCCTGTTGACCCTCAAGATCGAGAAGCAGCAGGTGGCGGTGGTGGCCGACTATCTGGCCCGCATCGTCCGGGACCAGCAGCGCCCGGGCCACCTCCCCGACGAGCTCCCGCTGGAAGAGCCGGCCGAGCCGGCCTGGGTGGTGGGCACGGTCGGCGTGTCCTACGACGACACCGACGACCGGGTCATCCTGGTCATCGAGGAGCTGGTGGCCGAGGACGAGTCCGGCGCCATCGCCCGCCTGTCGATCTCCCGGGAGCAGGCCGCGGCCTTTGCCATCCAGGCCACCCGGCTGGTCGAGTCGGGGCGCCCTCCCTGCCCGCTGTGCGGATCGCCCCTCGACCCCTCGGGACACGAATGCCCGCGGACGAACGGCCACCGACCTCCGGCGGTGTGACCGGCTGGAGCCCCGATGGCGGTCCCGGGCTCGAGACGGCGACCGAACTACTGACCACCGCCGAGCTCACCGTGCTCGGTCGACTGCCGTGGAGCTCGAACCTGACCTACCTGGTCAGCCTGGAGACCGGTGGGGAGGACGCCTTGGCCGCGGTGTACAAGCCCGGCTCGGGCGAACGGGACCTGTGGGACTTCCCCGACCGGCTCTTCCTCCGGGAGGTGGCGGCCTTCGCCCTGTCCGAGGCGCTGGGGTGGGGCCTGGTCCCCCCCACGGTGCTTCGGGACGACGGCCCTTTCGGTGAGGGCTCCCTGCAGCTCTTCGTGGAGGCCGACTACGCCCAGCACTACTTCACCCTCTTCGACGAAGGGGACCATGACGCCGTGCTCCGGACCATCTGCGCCTTCGACGTGGTGGCCAACAACGCCGACCGCAAGAGCGGCCACGTCCTGTTGGGAGCCGACGACCGGCTTTGGGGGATCGACCACGGGCTCTGCTTCCACCGGCAGCCCAAACTGCGCACGGTCATCTGGGACTTCGCCGACGATCCGCTCCCCGACGCCCTGCTCGGCGACCTGGCGCGGGTGGCCGATGACCCGCCCGAGGAGCTGGACCAGTTGCTGTCGGGCCCCGAGCGGGCCGCGGTGCGGCACCGGGCCCGCTGGCTGCTCGACTCCGGGGTCTTCCCCGAGCCCACCGGCGACAGGCCGCCCTATCCGTGGCCGCTGGTCTGAGGACGGCTAACTGCCCCGCTCGGCCCGGTTCCGGACGGCCGACGGCGGTGGGGCCTTGACCGCCTGAGCCAGGAGTGAGGCGTAGTACTTGGCCCCGGGAGGATCGAGGTGCACCCCGTCGGGATAGAAGTAGCCCGGGTGGGTGGCGCTGTCGGCGTACCAGTCGACCACGGTGGCCTGGGGATAGGCCTGGGCCACCGCGGCGATGGTCTGGTTGACCTGGGCCTGCCAGGGCCGGGGGACCCGGGTGTTGACCAACACGATCTTGCGCATGGGGCCCAGCGAGTTGATGAGCTGCTCCATCTGCTGCACCGAGTACGGCCCGTTGGTCCCGAGCTCGAGGATGAGGCGGTTCCCCACGATCCCTTCCTGCTTGAGCTGGGGCACGGCGTCCTGTACCTGGTAGAGCTGCTGGCCCACCTGGGCGTCGACGGCGATCCCGGGCAGCATCTGTTGGAGGTAGGGGGCGGCGTCCACCATGATGGAGTCGCCGATGGCCGTCACGCCCTGACCGGCCGGGGGAGGGGCGGTGTTGGTGGTCACCGTGCTCACCGGGTGGCCCGGCACCGTGGTCGGGGTGGTCCGGCGGTGGTGGCGGGGAGCGGTGAGGATGGAGTTGACCTGCGAGCCGGGGTCGGCCGCCGACGCCGACACCACCCCGAACAGGCCCAGCGCGCAGATGGCGGTGTTGAGGGCCACCGCACTGACCACCACCCAGCCGACCGGCTTCAAGGTGGGCCACCGCCACTGGTGTTGCCTGACCCTCTCCCACTGGCGCCCGAGCGCCCCGTGCCGGACCGGCTGCTCGATGTACCGCCACGACAGGGCCGCGATCACCAGGGTGGCGACGATCTGGAGGATGTCCCGCACCAGGCTGGGGCCGGCGTTGAGCGGGGTGGTCAGCACGATGATCGGGTAGTGCCACAGATAGATGGCGTAGGAGCGCTCTCCCACCCAGCGCAGCGGCTCCCACCCCAGCACCGTCCGCAGCTGCGACCCGGGGTGGACGGTCACGGCGATGAGCATGGCGGTGAGGATGGCCAACAGGACCATGCCGCCCTGGTAGAGGAGCGGCTCGTACTGGTTGGTGTGCCAGTACATGATCAGGATGCCCAGCAGCGAGAGCCCGCCCACCCCGTTGAGCAGGCGCCTGGCGTTGGCCGACACCGGGGCGAAGGTCCGGTTGCGGGGCAGGGCCATGGCCAGGGCCGCCCCGATGAGCAGGGCGAAGGCCCGGGTGTCGGTGCCTTCGTAGATCCGGGTGGTGTCGCCGTTCTGCGGCAGGAGCGAGAACAGGATGGCCATCTCGATGGCCGACGCCGCCGCCAGGCCCAGGGTCACCAGCAGCATGGCCCGCTTGGAGTGGAGGAACCGGAAGCCCAGCAGGATCAGCAGGGGCCAGAGCAGATAGAACTGCTCCTCGATGGCCAACGACCACAGGTGCCCGAGCGGCGAGGGCGGCCCGAACCTGGCGAAGTACGAGACGTGCTGGAAGATGAACCACCAGTTGCTGTAGTAGAAGATCCCCGGGATCAGGTCGGAGCGCAGGGCGCTCAGCTGGGCCCGGTCGAACAGGGTGGCCCAGCCCACGGTCACGAACAACATGACCAACAGGGCCGGCAGCAACCGGCGGGCCCGACGGAGCCAGAACATCTTGAGCCCGATCCCCCGGTGGCGGCTGTACTCGGCCATCAACAGGTCGGTGATCAGGTACCCCGACAGCACGAAGAACACCTGTACGCCGAGCAGGCCACCCGAGGCCCACCCGAAGTTGAGGTGGAAGGCGATGACGGCCAGCACCGCCACGGCACGGATCCCGTCCAGCCCTGGGAGATACGGGCTGGTCCCCTCGACCGGCCTAGGCACGGTGCGCCGCAGTCAACGGGGCGCCCGCCGATTTCAGCTGCTCGACTCGCCTGGCGACCGGGTGGGGATGCGATCCCGACGCTCCACCGAGCCTCTCGTTTGGGTCAGGACGGCTACGGCGGCGGTCAGCGGTGGAGATCACGTCCCTGAGGATCGGAGCGGTTGGGCAATCGGCCCAACATTATGGCACGCCCTCCTCGCCGAACGGTGTCCCCCGGCGTCGGTCGCGATGGAGTCTGCGACCGGCCTTCACCCCATGGGTCAGGTCCGGCTCACCCCCGCGACTTGATGGCCTCGATGAGCTGCGGGAGCACCTTGTGCACGTCACCGACGATGCCCAGATCGGCCACCGAGAAGATCGGGGCGTCCTGGTCCTTGTTGATGGCCACGATGTTCTTCGAGTTCTTCATGCCCACCAGATGTTGGGTGGCACCCGAGATCCCGCAGGCGATGTACACGGTCGGCTTCACGGTCTTGCCGGTCTGGCCCACCTGGTGCGAGTAGGGCACCCACCCGGCGTCCACGATGGCCCGACTGGCCCCGGCCGCGCCGTGCAGCAAGGTGGCCAACTCCTCGATGAGCACGTACTGGTCCTTCTCGCCCAGGCCCCGGCCGCCGGAGACCACCACGTCGGCCTCGTCCAGCTTGGGGCCGGTCCGCTCCTCGACGTGATGGGCCACGATCCGGGCGGCACCGGTGGCACCGGTATCGGGCGCCGGGGTGGACACCACAGCCGCCGGCGCTCCGCCGGAGGGCTCGGCGGTGAAGGACTTGGCCCGCACCACGTAGATACCGGGGCCTTCGCCTGTGAAGCGGGCCGAGGCCATCTCGCTGCCGCCGAAGATGGCGTGGGTGGTGACCAGTGCCCCGTCCTGCTCGGTCAGGTCCACCACATTGGTCAGCACCGGACGGTCGAGCTTGACCGAGAGCCGGGCCGCGATGTCGCGGCCGTCGTAGGTGGCCGGAAAGAGGATGGCGTCGGGAGCGCCGCCCGACACGGCCTCGGCGATGGCGGCGGCCACCGGAGCGCCCGGAAGGCCGCCCCCCAGGTCGCCGACGTCGAACACCGTGGTGGCGCCGTACTCGCCCAGGGTGGGGGCCACGGCAGCGGTGGCATCGCCCCACGCCACGGCTTCCACGGTGGAAGCCAGCGAGCGGGCCGCGGTGAGCAGCTCCAACGAGGTGGTGACGGGTGCCCCGTCCGCCACTTCCGCGAGGACCCAGATCTTTTGGACAGACATGTTGCTTGTTCTCCTACCCGATCCCTAGAGGACCTTCAGTTGCTCGAGAAACTCGATGACCCGCTCATAACCCTGACCTTCGTCGACCACGATCTCGCCCGAGGAACGGGCCTCGGCCTCGACCACCTGGGTGATCTCCTGGCGGGCGCCGGCATTTCCCACCTGGGAGGCGTCCAATCCGAGATCGGCGATGCTGAGGGTCTCCACCGGCTTGGACTTGGCCGCCATGATCCCCTTGAACGAGGGGTAGCGGGGCTCGACCACACCTGCAGTCACCGTGACCACGGCGGGCAGCGGGCTCTCCACCTCGTCGAACCCGGCCTCGGTCTGGCGGTCCACCTTGACCGAGTTGCCGTTGACCTCGACCTTTTTGGCGAAGGTGACCGAGGGCAGGCCCAGCAGCTCGGCGACTTGCACCGGGGTGGTCCCGGTGTAGCCGTCGGTGGACTCGGTGGCGGCCAGGATCAGGTCGGGCTCGACCCGCTTGATGGCCGCGGCCAGCACCCGGGCCGTCCCGAGGGCGTCACTGCCGGCCAGGGCCTCGTCACTGACCAGGATGGCCTTGGCCGCTCCCATGGCCAGGGCCGTGCGCAGGCCGGAGGTCTCCCCGTTGGGGGCCATCGACACCAGGGTGACATCGCCCCCACCGGCCGCGTCGGCCAGCTGGAGAGCCATCTCCACCCCGTAGGAGTCGGAGTCGTCGAGGATCAGTTTTCCCTCTCGGACAAGGTTCTTCGTCCCCGGATCCAGGGCCGCCGGTGCGGCCGGATCGGGGATCTGCTTCACACAGACAACGACGTTCATGGGCGTGCATTGTTGTTGAAAAAGGCCTCTTGGACCAATCGGGCCGCGATCCCAGGTCAGAACCCCGGGTCCGGGAGGTCACTCCGGCCGTCAGGGCGCGGACCGCTTGGACCACGTGGTCGGTGATCACCGTGTCCACCCCGGCCGCCGCAGCCCCCTCCAGTTGGGCGGGGTCGTTGACCGTCCAGGTGGCCACGGACAGCCCGGCCCGGTGGGCCTCCGCCACCAGCACCGCGATCGACCAGGTCCACGTGGGGATGGAGGGCCGTGCACCCCTGGTCGAGGGCCAGGGCCAGCCCTGCCCCCGGGTCGAACCACGAGGTCAGGAGCAGCCCGGTGGCCAGGTCGGGATGGGCGGAGCGGACCACGCCGAGGGTGTCCGGCCAGAACGACGAGACCACCACGTCGGGAACCCGACCCGCCGCCACCACCAGCTCCACCACGTCCCGGGCCACCTGGTCCCCGGGGTCGTAGCCCGGCTCGCCGGGCAGGTTCTTGATCTCGATGTTGACGGTGAGCCCGGCGCAGGCCTCCAGTGCGGCGGGGAGGAGGGGGACCCACGGAGGGAGATCTGCCACCTTCAGCTCGGCCACCGGTCCGGCCCCGTCCACCACCGGATCGTGGTGGACGGCCAGCCCTCCGTCCGAGGTCATCCGGACGTCGAGCTCGACCCCGTCGGCGCCCAGTTGGCGGGCCCGGGCGAACGCTTCGAGGGTGTTCTCGACGATCCCACCGGGCCGGTCGGGGCTGCCCCGGTGGGCCAGAATCGCTATCGAAGCCACGTCGGCCGACCCTCCGCTCCCCTGGCCGGTCCGGGGCCGGAACCGGCTCGAATGACGTGCGCCGGGCCCCAAAACTGCTTGCGTCCGAGGGTGCCGGTGATTACTCTAGTGAACGAACCCTGAACGGCCGGTGACTTTCTGGCGCCGAGCTATGTGAAACGGATCACAAACTTATTTCGGGAACGGGAGCGGAGGAAACATCGTGGCTCTTATGTGGAACCGTACGGTCGAATGGGATGACAACGACTGGAGACAGCTGGCCGCTTGTCGAAGCACCGAGCCGGATCTCTTCTTCCCTATCGGCACCACCGGGCCGGCCGTCGACCAGATCGAGGCGGCCAAGCGGGTCTGCAACAGTTGCGACGCCTTGGAGCCTTGCCTCGACTTCGCCCTGGCCACCAATCAGGAGTCGGGCGTGTGGGGCGGCACCTCCGAAGAAGAGCGGCGGAAGCTGCGCAAGGCCTGGCTGGCCGCCCGCCGGCGGGCTTCCTGACCGGACCTCCCCGGGCTGACCTCCTCCGGTCAGCCCCCTCCTACAGACCGGCCCGCTGGGGATCCAACTCCACCGGTGGGAGCTCGATGGCCACCACCGTGCCGGGCTGACCGGGTTCGACGGCGTTCCGGCTCCGCATGGTGATGGTGCCCTCCAGCTGGCTGCGGACCAGGTCACGGACGATGGAAAGCCCCAGGCTCTCCGAAGCGTCGATGTCGAATCCCTCCGGGAGCCCCGATCCGTCGTCGACCACCTCCAAGGTCAGGCTATTGAGATCGTTGACCAGGTTGACCTGGACGTGGCCGACCGGCTGCACCGAGCGGGAGCCGGGATCCGGATCCGTCAGCCTCCTCCCCCTCGACCTCGAGGAAGGCGTGCTCCACGGCGTTCTGCAACAGCTCGGCCAGGACCACCGCCAGTGGGGTGGCCACGTCGGCCGGGACCTCCCCCAGTCCCCCGGTGACCTCGAAGGTGAGCGGGCGCGACAGCACCACCGAGTCCTCGGCCATCCGGACCAGCGACGTCACGATCTCCTCGAAGGGCACCTGGTCCCCGGGCTCGCGGGAGAGGATCTCGTGCACGATGGCGATCGACCGCACCCGCCGCTCGGCCTCGAAGAGGGCCACCCGGCCCCCGCCCGGCGGTAGCCGGCGGGCCTGCAGCCGCAGCAGGGCCGAGATGGTCTGCAGGTTGTTCTTGACCCGGTGGTGCACCTCCCGGATGGCCGCATCCTTGGACAGCAGGAGCCGGTCGAGGCGACGGACGTCGGTCACATCGCGCATCAGGACCAGGCATCCGGTCACGTCGTCGGCGGCCAGCAGGGGGATGCAGTGCAGCAGGACGGTCACGTCGGGCCGGCGCTCGACCTCTTCCACCACCGGCAGGGCCGAGGCCAGCGCCCACTCGATAGCCGACTCCTCGATGCCCAGGTCGGTGAGGCGCCGGCCCTCGACCTGGGAGTACATGCCCATCCGGTGGAGGGCGTTGGTGGCGTTGGGGGAGGCGTAGCGCACCCGGCCCTCCTCGTCGACCAGCACCACCCCGTCCCCGACCCGGGGGGCCTCCTCGGTGGCCACTTCCTCGCTGGGGAACGGGAAGGTCGACTCCGCCACCATCACCGCGAACCGCTCGAAGAGGTCGCGGTAGGTCCGCTCCAGATGGCCGGGGCGCCGACCCGCACCCGACGACAGCCGCACCAGCACAGCCACCGTGGTGCCCTCGCACCGGACCGGGATGCAGTGGAAGCGGACCGGCTCGTCGTCCGGATCCAAGACCAGCTCGCCGCGGTTGACCTCCCCCACCTCGAAGGTGGCCACGGCCTGGGGCCACCGCTCGGTGCCGGCGGTCTCCCCCACCAGGTCCTGTTGGACCACGGTGGCGCTGTTGGACGGTCGCATCTGCCCGAGGACCACCATCTCGGTCTGGTCCTCGGGGTTGTCCCGCAGGTCGGCGGCCACCGGGGCCAGCAGGATCAGGTCGGAGAAGGACAGGTCGGCCAGGACCCCCCAGGTGCCCAGCAGCCGCTGGAGGTGGCCCAGCTGCACATCGTCGAGGTTGGTGCGCTCGAAGGCCAGCTCGGCCGGAGTGGCCATCCTCAGCCGCCGCCGGGCGGATCGACCGGGACCAGGTGGGGGCGGCGGCCCCGGTAGGCCTGCAGCCGGCTCACCCCGGCTCCGCGCAGCAGGTCCCGCAGGTCGTCGGCCCGATCGGCCACATCGGGCAGCGAGTGGGCGTCCGACGCCGTGGTCAGCGGGACCCCTTGTTCCACGAACCGCTTGAGCAGCGGGGGCGCCGGGTACTCCTCGCCCACCGGCTTCCGCCACCCCGCCGACGACAGCTCGGCGGCCATCCCCGAGCGCACCGCGGCCTCGGTGATCCGGTCGTAGAACTCGTCGGGCACCTTCGGCACCCTCCCGGCCACCTTGACCAGGTCGGGGTGGGCGAAGACATCACAGGCCCCCGAGGCGCCCAGCTCCTCCATGGCCCGGGTGTACTCGTCCCACACCGCGTCGATGTCGCGCACGTCCCACTCCGCCATGACCAGGGGGTCGTTGAGGACGTCGAACCGCCAGGTCCCCAACCAGTGCACCGAACCCAACAGCACGTCGAAGGGGTAGCCGGCCAACAGCCCGGCCACTTCGTCCATCCGGTCCTGGTAGTAGTCGACCTCCAGGCCCAGCACCACCGGGAGGCCCTCGGCCTTGACCGCTTCGACCACCTCCACGTAGGCGTCGAGGTCCACCCGGGCATGGTGGTCCCAGTAGGCGGCCATGCCGGGCCGCAGGGCTTCGCCGGGCAGGTCGTTCCAGAACCCCCCGACCAGGTCGCGGGCCTGGGTGAAGCGGAAGAGGTGCTCGGTGACGGCGATCTCGGTCACCCCGGCCTCGACGGCGCGCTCGCAGTAGGCCGCCACCTGTTCCACCGTGGTCTCGGCGTCACTCTGCGAGTGGGGCCACAGATGCAGGTGGTAGTCGAGCACGGTCCGGTCAGCCGGCCCGGCGGATGAGGGTGACCCCGTCCCGGACCGTGGTCTGGACCACCACCACCCGGTGGTCGGTGGCCAGGGCGTCGTTGAACCGGCGGAGGGCCACCGTGTCGGCCGAGGTGTCGGAGGGATCGAGGATCCGTCCGCTCCACAGGGTGTTGTCGGCGGCGATGAGGCCACCGGGGGCCAGTTTGGGCAGGACGGCCTCGTAGTAGTCGGGGTAGGCCGCCTTGTCGGCGTCGATGAACACCAGGTCGAACGGACCGTCCACGGTGGCGATGGTGTCGATGGCCGGCCCCACCACCACCTCGATGCGGTCGGCGAACGGGCTGGCGGCGATGTGCCGGCGGGCGAACTCGGCGTGGGTGGGGGAGATCTCACAGCTGGTGATCCGGCCGCCCGGGGCCAGGCCGGCCGCCATGGACAGGGCCGAGTACCCGCCGAAGGTCCCGATCTCCAGCACCGATCGGGCCCCGAGGGCGAAGGTCAGCATCTCGAGGAACCGACCCTCCAGCCGGCCCACCATCATGCCCGGGGACTCCAGCGTGGCCCGCAGGTCGGTGGCCAACTCCTCGAGGAACGTCGGGCGGGGCCGTGGTGTGCTCGGTGGCGTACGACTCCACCTCAGGGTCGACGATGTCGGTCATGGACGCATCGTAAGGCAGCCCGCAGGGGGTCGGGACCGGGTCGAGCCGCCGAACGGGCCCGTACCACGGTCACTCCCAGATCTGTCTCCCCCAACCTCAGCAGTCCGGCCAGATCGTAGAGATCGGTGTCGAAGAACGGCACCGTGACCAGCACGTCGGGGGCCACCGACAGCTGGGCCCGCTCCTCCATCTCCCGCAACGCCACCACCTGGAAGTTGAGGTAGCTGTCGGCCACCTCGGCCAGCACCCTGGCGATCTGGTCGGTGTCACCCAGGGCCGGGTCGACGGCGGCCAGGCCCGGGCGCCAACTGCACGGCCAGGAGCCGGGGCCCGGTCCTTGATGGACTCGGCCAGCACCGCCCCGTCCGAGCCCCGCAGGTAGGTCGGGCAGCACCTTGTTCAGCACGATGGCCCCCAGGTGGAGATGGCGGGAGGTGAGCTGCTCGGCGAAGAACTCCGCTTCCCGGAGGGGCACGGCCTCGAGGGTGGACACCACCACGAAGGTGGTCCGACGGTCCGACAGCAGGCGGCCCACCGACTCGGAACGCTCGACGAACCCGTCGTACATGGACTGGAAGAGGATGAAGAACTCGGAGATGTCGGCCAGGAATTCCGTCCCGAGGATCCGGTCGGCGATCTGGTAGAAGGGCTTGGTGGCCACGTTGACCAGGCGGGAGCGGTAGGGGACGATCAGCCACCGCAGGAGACGGGAGGAGAAGAAGTCAGCCATCCGCTGGGGGGCGTCGAGGAAGTCGAGGGCGTTCCGGGTCGGGGGGGTGTCGACCACGATGAGGTCGTAGTCACCCTCGGAGTGGATCTCGTAGAGGCGCTCCATGGCGATGTAGTCGTGGCTCTGGACGAACCGGCCGGCGATGTTCTGGTAGAGCGGGTTGGCCAGGATCTCGTCCCGGGTCTGCTGGTCGGGGGCGTGGCGGCGGATCAGGTCGTCCCACGACTCCTTGGTGTCGAGCATGGCCGCCCACAGCTGACCCCTGGGCTTGACCCCGGCGGCCCGGAAGGCCTCGTCGGGCACCCGGTGCTCGGTGTTGCCGATGCCGTCGAGGCCCAGGGCATCGGCCAGCCGCTTGGCCGGATCCACCGTGAGGACCAGCACCTTGCTGCCGTGGCGGACCGCGGCCATGACCGCGGCCGCGGCCGCCGTGGTGGTCTTGCCCACGCCCGCCCGGGCCACAGGCGACGACGATCTCCTTGGTGGCCAGCAGGCCGTCCATCGAGCCGCTGGCCGCCGACCGGACCGCTGGCCGCATCCTGGTCCGACGCGGCCGCCGACGGCCCTGCGCCGTTCGACCCGTCGCTCGGCCATCAGTACCCGAGCTCCTCGCCCAGCGAGGCCGCCACCTGTCGGGTGGTCCGCAGCCCGTGGGACCGGGTGAACAGGTAGGGCAGGTAGAGCATGGGAACGGACCCGTCGATGCCCTGGCGGAGCCGGTCGAGATGGGTGGAGCGGGTGCGGCGCATGGTCACGGCCAGGCGGGCCGCCTCCAGCAGCGGGCCGGCGTCCCCGCCCACCAGCTCGTTCGAGCCGCTCCGACGGGCCCGGGGTGGCCAGGGCGTCGAAGACCTGCTCCTCCTGGCGCCCGAACAGCTCGGGCAGGACCCGGTTGACCACCACCGCCGACAGCTGCACGGTGGTCTCCTTCTGCACCCGTGCGGCCAACTCGATGGTCTCGTTGACCGGCATCTCCTCGGGGGTGCACACCGCCACCAGGCCGGTGGTCTGGCGGGTCGGAGAGGATCTCGAGCAGCCAGTCGGTCTGGGAGCGGATGAGGCCCACCTTGACCAGGTTGTTGATGGCCTGGGGGGCGGCCAGCAGGCTGATGATGTGGCCCGAGGCCGGCGCGTCCACCACCACCAGGTCGTAGTGGCGCTCGCGGACCTCGTAGACCGGCTTGCCCACCGTGAGGATCTCGCGGACCCCGGGCGCCGCGGTGGCCACGAAGTCGAAGGCCTTGGCCAGGGGGCCGATCCGGCCCACCACCGGGATGCGGAGCTGGAGCTTGAGGTACTCCCGCAGGGAGGCCTCGGTGTCCATGGTCATGGCGAACAGGCCGGGGAGGATCTCCCGCTCGTTGAAGCCGGTGGGTGGGGCTTCGAAGAAGCCGGCCACGTCACCCTTGGCGTCGATCTCGCAGATCAACACCCGCTTGCCGCGCTGGGAGGCGAACAGGGCCAGCGCCGAGGCCACCGTGGTCTTGCCCACGCCGCCCTTGCCGGTCACGAAGACCAGGCGTAGGTCGAGGAGCGGCGTTCATCGGCGGGTGTGAGTCCCCCGCCGGCGCTGCGGGCGTCGGTCACCGGAGCCGGACCCGGAACGGTGCCGACCCGATCAGGAGATCCCGAAGCCGACCCGCCGGTCAGAAGTCGGCGGATCCAGCTCGACGTAGGCCACTTTGCCCACGGGCACCCCCACCTGGCGACCCTTGCGATCGGTCAGCCACAGAATGGTGCCGTCCTGGGCCAGGGCGTTCTCGATGTCGGCCAGGACCTTGTCGCGGTCCGCATCGTCGGGCAACTCGATGTCGAGCTCCTTCATCGACTGCACGATTCCGATACGCACGTCCACCTGGCACGCTCCTCTCAGTGGGGTCCCGGCACGGCTGCCGGTTGCCGGGTCCTTCCGACCCTACAAGGTCCGGGACGCCCTACCGTCACAGCCATCTGTCGCACCCATGGTGCACACTGGCCCGGTGGAACGGTATGGACAGGTCGGGGACGGACCCACTGGTGACGGCCCGGGGGCCGACGACCGACCCCGACGAGAGGGCGAGAACGAGCGGAACCGCCGCTGGGCCTCGACCATGGCCGGCCATGGCGGGCCGGGGGTCACCTTCGCCCACGCCGACAGCCACGCCGGCACCGGCTGGCCCGGCCCCAACCCGGGCCTGGAGCGCCAGGCCCGGGAAGAGATCGACTTCGAGGGGTTGGCACCGGGGGCCACCCGGGGCACCGGGGCCGGAGACCGCCAGCGGCCCGAGGAGCCCGACCGCTGGCGGACCTGCTTCGAGCGGGATCGGGACCGGATCCTCCACGCCCCGGCCTTCCGCCGGCTGGCCGGCAAGACCCAGGTCTTCGTGTTCCCCGACGACCACCAGCGCACCCGCCTGACCCACGCCCTGGAGGTGGCCCAGGTGGCCACGGGCATCGCCCGGGCCTGCCGGCTCAACGTGGCCCTGACCGAGGCCATCGCCCTCGGTCACGACTGCGGCCACGGCCCCGGGGGCCACGCCAGCGAGGACGCCCTGTCCCCGTACCTCGACGGGGGGTTCGACCACGCCCCCTGGGGGGCCGACGTCTCGTTGGCCCCCCTCAACCTGTGCGCCGAGACCCTCGACGGCATCCGCAACCACTCGTGGTCCCGCCCGGCGCCGTCGACCCCGGAGGGGGAGGTGGTGAGCTGGGCCGACCGCATCGCCTACGTCTGCCACGACTTCGAGGACGCGGTGAAGAGCGGGATCGTGACCCCCTCAGCCCTCCCCGAGCTGGTCCGCCAGCGGTGCGGAGACCGGAGGAGCCAACAGCTGGGCACCTTCATCGACGCCATGGTGTCGTCGATCCTGACCACCGGCCGGATCGGGATGGCCGACGAGCAGGCCGAGGCCCTGGCGGCCTTCCGGGCCAGCAACTACCAGCACATCTACCTCCGGCCCAGCTCGGTGGCCCAGGGTCGCTCGGTGGTAGCGGTCCTCCAGGCCCTGGTCGACTACTTCGCCGACCGGCCCAACCTGATCCCCGACGGGAGCGGCCCCACCTCCGGACTCACCGGCGGGGAGCCCCTGGCCGTCCGGGCCGCGGTGGCCTACGTGGCCGGCATGACCGACCGGTTCGCCTTCAGTCAGGCGGTGGCGGTCCTGGGATGGGATCCCGAGAAGCTGCCGGCCGGCATCGGTATGACCAAGCACTTCTGATCGCACCGCCCGGGCGGTGCCACCGCCGCATGCGGGGACCCGCCGGTAGTGTCGAACCAATGGATCCCGACGGCGGCCGGCACGGCCCCGCTCAGGTCCGAGCGGTGGACCCGCCGCCCCGGACCATGAGGAAGACCCGGCGACCGAGCCGGGCCGAGCGGGTCGAACGGGGGAAATCGGCCCGGCAGCTGGCCCCCCGGTCGTCCCACGGCCGGTGGCGTCCGGACGACGGTCGGCCCGATCCCGTCGAGATCCTCGAGGAGCAGGCGGCCACCCGGGTCCCCGAGTTGGTTCCCATCCGCTACGGGCGGATGCTGGTCTCACCGTTCACCTTCTTCCGCGGTGGCGCGGCGATCATGGCCTACGACCTGTCGGCCACCCCGGACTCGGCGGTCACCGTGCAGTGCTGCGGCGACGCCCACCTGTCGAACTTCGGGGTGTTCGGCTCGCCCGAGCGCCGGCTGATCTTCGACATCAACGACTTCGACGAGACGTTGCCGGGGCCGTGGGAGTGGGACGTCAAGCGCCTGGCCGCCAGCTTCGAGATCGCCGGTCGGGACCGGGGCTACTCGGCCGACGACCGGCGACAGGTGGTGCTGGCCGCGGTCCGGGAGTACCGGCTGGGCCTGCGGAACGCCGCCGAGCGGGGCACCCTCGACGTCTGGTACTCGCACATGGACATCGACCAGATGCTCGAGTGGATCCGCACCGAGGACACCGACAAGCAGGAGGGGAAGAAGGAGCGGGCGGCGAGGAGGAACGGTCACGAGGGGGTGCTGGACGTGGCCAAGGCTCGGACCCGCGACAGCGTCCGGGCCTTCAAGAAGCTGACCGAACGCAACGGTGACGAGGTGCGCTTCGCCAGGGACCCGCCCCTGATCGTGCCCATCGAGGACCTGATCCTCTCGGACGAGGCCCGGCACCGGACCGAGCGCTCCCTGAGGAAGCTGATCAAGAAGTACCGCCGGACGCTGGCCGACGAGCATCATCCGTTGGAGGAGTTCCGCTACGTGCACATGGCCCGCAAGGTGGTCGGCGTGGGCAGTGTGGGCACCCGGGCCTGGGTCTTCTTGATGATGGGGGTGGACCAAGGCGACCCGCTGATCCTCCAGGCCAAAGAGGCCCAGCCCTCGGTGTTGGAGCGCTTCGCCGGTCGGAGCGCCTATGGCAACCACGGCAAGCGGGTGGTGGTGGGCCAACGCCTGATGCAGACGGCCAGTGACATCTTCCTCGGCTGGCAGCGGGTCAAGGACATGGACGGCCAGGGTCGTGACTACTACATCCGACAGCTCCACGACTGGAAGGGCTCCGCCCACGTGGACACCCTGCGGGTGCCCGGCGCGGTGACGTACGCCCGGATGTGCGGAGCCACCCTGGCCCGGGCCCACGCCCGGTCCGGTGACTGGATCGCCATCGCCGCCTACCTGGGCAAGGGCCCGGTCTTCGACCAGGCCATCGCCGACTTCTCCTCGGCCTACGCCGACCAGAACGAGTCGGACTACGAGCAGTTGGTGCGAGCCGTCAAGGCCGGACGGATCGCCGCCGAGACCGGTCTGTAAGGGAGGCTGAAGGGACACAGCAGGACAGCCGCACCGGTCGCTTCGGGACCATCGAACCGCAGGATCGGTCGGCGGAAGACAGCCATAAGATCACCAAGGACCGGCACTCGGGTCGACCGGTCGAGGAGGTCACCGATGGTCACGGACACCAGGCAGCACGCACCCACTCGACGCGGCGAGGACCGGGCCGACCGGACGGAGAGCCACACCGCCGGCACGGCCGCCAGCCGGCACCGCCGACCGCCGGCACCGCCGGCCCCTCCGCCGGCAGCGCCGCCGAGGCCCTGGGGCCGCTGATCACCGCCCTGGTGGGGAACACGGTGCCGGTCCGCTTCGAGTTCTGGGACGGGAGCGGGTCCGGCCCCACCGACGGGATCGGGACCATCACCATCCGCTCGGTCGACGCCCTGCGACGGATCCTGTGGGCCCCCGGGGAGCTCGGGGTGGCGCGGGCCTTCGTGGCCGGCGATCTCACCGTCGACGGCGATCTCTACGGGCTGTTGCGCACCCTCAACCGGGCCTCGGGCCGCGACCTGCGCAAGGTGGGGATGCGCACCCTGCCCACCATGGTGGCCGCCGCCGGGCGCCTGGGCGCGCTGGGGCCGCCGCTGCCGCCCCCGCCCGAGGAGTGCCGTCCCCCGGGCCGTCTCCACTCGCTCTCTCGGGACGCCGCCGTCATCAGTCACCACTACGACGTGGGCAACGACTTCTACCGGCTGGTGTTGGGCCCGAGCATGACCTACTCGTGCGCCCGCTTCGTGACCGCCGACGCCACACTCGAGGAGGCCCAGGCGGCCAAGCACGAGCTCATCTGCCGGAAGCTCGGGCTGGACCGGCAGCCGGGGGCCCGCCTGCTCGACGTGGGGTGTGGATGGGGCTCCATGGCCATCCACGCCGCCCGCCACCACCACGCCACGGTGGTCGGGGTGGCCCTCAGCCGTGAACAGGTCGACGAGGCCCGACGCCGGGTCGACCGGGCCGGGCTGGCCGATCAGATCGAGATCCGGCTGCAGGACTACCGGGACCTGGGCGGCGAGCAGTTCGACGCCATCTCGTCCATCGGCATGTTCGAACACGTGGGATCAGGCCTCATGGGCCGGTACTTCGAGACCCTGCGGGGGTTGCTGGTCCCGACCGGCAGGCTGCTCAACCACGCCATCTCCAAGCCGGGCGGATCGTTCCTGGGCCGGCGCACCTTCATCGGGCGGTACGTGTTCCCCGACGGGGAGCTGTGCGACGTGGCCGACGTGGTGCGGGCCATGCAACAGACCGGCTTCGAGGTGCGCGACGTGGAGTCGCTGCGTGAGCACTACTCGCGCACCCTGCACCACTGGGTGGCCAACCTCGAGGAGAACTGGGACCGGGCGGTGGAGCTGGTGGGCCTGGCCCGGGCCAACATCTGGCGCCTGTACATGGCAGCGTCGGCCAACGGCTTCGACGACGGCGGGCTGGCCATCCACCAGGTGCTCGGGGTGGCCACGGCCGCCGACGGGTCGAGCGGCATGCCGCCCACCCGCGACGGGTGGGGCTGACCCTCCGGCTCGGCCCGAACCGACCGCCCCGGTACCCGACCAACCAGCCGACGACTCAGGCAGGATTGATGGTGAGCTCGCGCCGGTAGACCCGGGCCGGGCCCAGGCCCACGATGGTCTCGGCCAACCGGTCGAAGACCCCGGCCACCTCGCCGGTGGGGTCGGCCACCACCACCGGCACCCCGTCGTCACCACCTTCTCGCAGCGCCGAGACCAGAGGCACCTGAGCCAACAGCGGCACCCCCAGCTCGCCGGCCAACTGCTCTCCCCCGCCGGACCCGAACAGCTCGTAGCGGTGGCCGTCGTCACCGGTGAACCAGCTCATGTTCTCGATGACCCCCCGCACGGTCAGCTTCAACTTGCGCGCGGCGTAGGCGGACCGCTGCGCCACCCGCTCGGCCGCCGGCTGGGGCGTGGTGACCACGTAGACCTCGGTTTTGGTGAGGTACTGGCCGAGCGAGAGGGTGACATCGCCGGTACCGGGAGGCATGTCGATGAGCAGATAGTCGGGCTCGCCCCAGTAGGCGTCGACCAGGAACTGCTCCAGGGCCTTGTGCAGCATGGGCCCCCGCCAGATGACCGGGGTGTCGTCGGGGACGAAGTACCCCATGGACAGGCAGCGGACCCCGTTGGCGGTGGGCGGCACCACCAGGTCGCCGATGATCAACGGGTCGGCCTTCACCCCGAGCATGCCGGGGACGGAGAACCCGTAGACGTCGGCGTCGAGGATCCCGACGTCGTGGCCCATGCGGGCCAGGGCCACGGCCAGGTTGACGGTGACCGAGGACTTGCCCACCCCGCCCTTGCCCGACGAGATCCCGAGGATCCGGGTCTTCGAGCGCGGCAGCATGAACCGGTTGGGACGACCCTCCTCGTGGCCCAGCTGGCCGTCGTGGGCGTGGCCGTGGTCGTGGCCCTCGGGGGCGCCGCCTTCCACCGGCTCGCCCCGGAGCAGCATGCGCAGCCGGGCCCGGGACTCCTCGTCCATGACCACGGAGTCCGCGGTGACCTGGTCCACCCCGGGCAGGGCGCCCAGCGCCAGCCGGACCCGGTCCGACAATTCGTCCACCTGGGGGTAGTGGGCCACCGGGAGGGCGACCTCCACCGCCACCTTCTTGCGCTTGACCTGCACCGACCCCACCATGCCCAGCTCCCCCAGCGGACGGCGCAATTCGGGATCGATCACCGCGGCCACAGCTGCTGCGACCTGGGACTCGTCAATGGACATGCAGGATCTCCTCGGGGAATTTCGCCGTCACCGGTACACTAGGGCTCGTGTCAGCGGACCCGGACAGCCTGATCGCCCTCCCTGCGTCCGAGGCGGACAGCCACTTCTCCGCCGCGGTCACCGCCGTCACCGCGGCCTTCGGCGATCCCACCCGGCGGGAGATCTACCTGTTCGTCCGCTCCAACCCCGGCACCACCTCCTCGGAGGTGGCCACCCGGTTCTCCCTCCACCCCAACGTGGCCCGGCACCATCTGGAGCGCCTGGCCACCGGGGGCTATGTCGAGGTCACCATGGAGCGCTCGGCCGGAAACGGGGCGGGCCGGCCCTCCAAGCGGTTCCGGGCCATCGGCAACGACCCCACCCTCGATCTGCTGACCCGGCGGGACGACCTGTTGGTCCTGTTGCTGCAGGAGGCCCTGCAGTTGCTGGGCCCGGTGGCCGCCGAAGGCATGGCCGAACGGGTGGGTGAGGAGTACGGCCGGACCCTGGCCGGGCAGATGTCGCCCGGCGACGGCCAGCGCTCGCTGCGCACCGCCATGCACGCCATCGCCGACACCCTGACCGCCCACGGCTTCGCCGCCCACGCCGAGGACCACGGGTCGAGCACCGCGGTGGTGGCCGACAATTGCCCGTTCGGCAACGCCGCCTCGCAGTACCCGGTGCTGTGCGCCGTCGACCGGGGCATGGTCAAAGGACTGCTGGCCGGCCTGTGCGGCGAGGACGCCGACGGCACCGTGCCCGTGGTGCTGTCGTCCTCCCGTGCCCGTGGGGACGACGCCTGCGCCGCCGTGGTCTGACCGGCCAGCCGCTCCGTGGCCCGTCACTACCTCGACCACGCTTCGACCACCCCCATCCGTCCCGAGGCCCGGGCGGCCATGGACGCGTGGGACCGAGTCGGGGATCACCGCCGACCCCGGCCGTGTGCACACCGAGGGACGGATGGTCCGGGCGGCCCTGGAGGAGGCCCGGGAGCAGGTGGCAGCCCTCCTCCAGGTCCGGCCCCGCCAGGTGGTGTTCACCTCGGGGGGCACCGAGGCCGTCAACGCCGCGGTGTGGGGCGCCACCCGGACCGACCCCGGGCCCGTGGCCTGTTCGGCGGTCGAGCACTCGGCGGTGCGGGACGCCTCGGCCCGCGTCGGGACCGGTGGTCCCCATCGAGGCCGACCATGTCGGTCGCATCGAGCTCGGCCGCCGTCGAGGAAGCGATGGAGCAGATGCCGCCGGCTTCACGGACGGCTGCCGGCGCTGGTCCACTGCCAGTGGGCCAACCACGAGGTCGGCACGGTGCAGCCGGTGGCCGAGGTCGTCGAGCACTGCCACCGGCTCGGGCGTGCCGGACCCATGTGGACGCGGCGGCCGCGGCCGGGCACGTCCCCGTGGACCTGGCACGGCGTGGGCGCCGACCTGGTCTCGGTGTCCTCGCACAAGCTCGGGCGGGCCGGCCGGCATCGGGAGCCCTGATCGTCCGGCGGGGCCTGCGGCTGGAGCCGTTCGTAGTCGGTGGGGAGCAGGAGCGGGCCCGTCGGGCCGGATTGGAGAACGTGCTCGGCGCCATCGGCTTCGGTGCGGCCGGCGCCGCACCTGGCCGGCCCGGGGCACCCTGGCCGGGGAGCAGTCGGTGGCCCGAAGCCGGACCGACCGGCTGCGGCGATCAGCCCAGGCCACCGTGGGGGTCACCCCGTTCGGTGACCAGGACCGCCGGCTGCCCCACCTCGTGTGCCTGGGGGTCGACGGGGTCGAGGCCGAACCGGTGCTGCTGGGTCTGGACCAGGCCGGTATTGCCGTCCACTCGGGATCGTCGTGCTCGTCGGAGACCCTGGAGCCCTCCCCGGTGCTCGAGGCCATGGGCGTGGATGGCGAGCGCTCCTTGCGGCTGTCGGTCGGGTGGTCCACCACCGACGCCGACATCGAGGCCTTCGGAGCGGCCTTCGGCCCGGTGGTGGAGGGACTGCGGGCGCTGCGGGGGTAGGCGCTCCGGGCCCTAGCCCAGCGTCGGGCGGATCCGGTCCTCCAGGAAGGCGATGACGGCGTCGGAGAAGGCGTCGTTGCGGTCGCCGGCGATCATGTGGGCCGCTCCGTCCACCCCGACCACGGTGGCGTCGGGTATCTGGGCCAGGAGGTCGTCCACCCCCTCCTGGGTGACCACATCGCTGAGGAGCCCGTGGACCAGCAGGGTGGGCACGGTGATGTTGCTGGTGGCCACGTCGAGCAACCCGGCCAGGCGGTCGGGCACCACCTCGGTGCGGTCGAGGCCGATGAATCGGGGGTCCCAGTGCCAATACCAGCGGTCCCCCCGCTGGCGCAGCACCTTCTGCAGTCCGGCCGGATTGACCTTCCGGGTCCGTTGCGGGGTGTAGGCGGCGATGGCATCGGCGGCGTCCTCCAAGGTGTCGAACCCGTCCACCCCCGACAGCATGAACGTCCTTGATCCGCTCGATGCCGGGGGCGTTGGTCTTCGGGGTGATGTCCACCAGCACCAGGCCGCAGGAGACGGTCCGGTCGCTGGTGCCCTCGGCCAGCATGGCCGACATCCCGCCCAACGACGCCCCCACCAGCACCGGCGGGCGGCCCAGCTGATCGACCACCGCCACGCAGTCGGCGCAGAAGGCGGTGAAGGAGTAGTCCCCGTTGGCCGCCCAGTCACTGTCGCCGTGGCCCCGCAGGTCGATGGTCACCGTCCGCCAGCCTTGAGCGGCCACGGTGTCAGCGGTCGATCCCCAGGCGTGCCTGGTCTGGCCACCCCCGTGGAGGAAGAGCACCGGACAGGCGTCAGGGTCCCCCCGGACCTCCCCCACCAGGTGCAGGCCCTCGAAGCCCTCGAAGACCACCGGGGTTGCGTCCATGGCCCCATCGTCACACACCTTGACCACGGGGTATTCCTCCAGGCCATCAAGCGCTGGTTTGGGAGGTCCGATTCGGGTAGGGTCGGAGAGCGATATGCCAGCATGGACGTGGGCCGCTCATCACCGTTTACTGCTCTTCGGAGTGGGATTCGCCCTGATCATCGTCACCTTGGCCGCGGGGGTCTGGTTCTTCGTACTCCGAAACCCGGAGACCCCGGTCAACCTGCGCCAAGCCCTCCGCCTCTACCGCCAGGACCAGGCGGGCCAGCAGGCCGACCCCACGGCGGCGCTCCCTGCGGCCGGGGTCTACCGCTACCGGACCTCCGGTGGCGAGCAGCTCAGCTTCGGCGGCATCGCCCGGTCGTTCCCCGAGGCCACCGACATGATCGTGACCGACTCCAGCTCCAAGTGCGCCACCGACCGCTGGGAACCACTGGTCCAGCACATGGAAGGGATCGTTGAGTGCCCGCTCGGCAACGGGGCCTACAACATCACCACCTCCCTGTCGTATGAGGAGATCGCCGGCACCAAAACCACCGACACCATCCACTGCCCCACCGACACCTACCTGGTGCCCCCCAACGCCCACGCCGGCGAGCGGTGGAAGACCACCTGCCACTCGGCCAACCAGACCGTGGTGTTCACCGGTCAAGTGGTGGGGCCGGCCCGGGTGGACATCGGCGGGAAGACGGTGCAGGCCACCCATACCCGTCTGGTCCTGACCTTTTCGGGGGCCGAGTCGGGGAGCAACCCCAACGACTACTACGTCTCGCCGAACGGGCTGATCCTCAGCCAGAGTGAGACGGTGAACATGTCACAGAGCGCCGGGCCCCTCGGCTCGGTCCGCTACACGGAGCAGATGGCCGTGCACCTGGCCTCGGCCACTCCCATCCGCTGAGAAGGCCCAGCGGCCTCGGCGGCTGAACTGGCCCCGGCAGCTGGATAGGGTTCGGCCCATGACCGACTGGACGGCCATCGCCTCGTTCGCCACCGCGGTGGGAACCCTGGTGCTGGCGGTGGCCACGTTCTCGGCGGTGCGTTCGGCCAACCGGTCAGCCCGGATCGCCGAGGAAGGGCTGCTGACCAGCCTGCGCCCGCTGCTGGTGCAGACCCTGCCCGAGGATCCGGACCAGAAGCTGTTGTGGCGCGACCTGCACCGGGCCCGGCTGGGCGGGGGCGGGGCGGTCTTCGAGCAGGAGGACGGGGTCATCTACCTGGCCGCCGGGCTGCGGAACGCCGGAACGGGGATCGGCCTGCTGCACGGCTGGTATCCGTATCCGGAGCGGAACTTGGAGGACGGGCACGCCGATCCCGAGGAGTTCCGACGCCTGACCATCGATCTCTACATCCCCGCCGGGGGCGTGGGCTACTTCGAAGCGGCCATGCGCGACGATGACGACCCCATGCTGGCTCCGATGATGGAGGCCCTTACCCAGCGGGAGCCGTACACCCTCGATCTCCTCTACGGCGATCAGCTGGGCCACCAGCGGGCCATCAGCAGGTTCACCGTCCTCCCCTCCGACCATGACGACGCCTGGTACTGCCGGGTGGCCCGGCACTGGAACCTGAGCGGTCCCGCCCCGCGTTGAATGACCCGGCGACGGGCGTCAGCCGGCCCGGCGGATGACCCGGGCCGGATTGCCCACGGCCACCACGTCGGCGGGCAGGTCCCGGGTCACCACGGCTCCCGCCCCCACCACGGTGTTCTCACCGATTGTCACCCCGGGCAGCACGATGACTCCCCCACCGAGCCACACGTTGTCGGCCACCACCACCGGGTGGGCCCCTTCCCACTTGGACCGACGGAGGTCGGCATCGAGCGGGTGGGTGGCGGTGAGCAGCTGGACGTTGGGCCCGATCTGGACGTCGCTCCCGATGGTGATGGTCCCGGGGTCCAGGGCCACCAGCCCGAAGTTGACGAAGGTCCGGGCCCCGATGGAGATCTGGGAGCCGTAGTCACAGAGGAACGGCGGCCGCACACAGCTGTCCGGCCCGAAGGCCGCCAGCAGCTCGACCAGCAGGTCGGTGCGGTCGGTCCCGTCGGCCGGGGTGCGGTTGTACCGCTCGAGGAGGCCCATGGCCCGGTGGTGGGCCGCCACGATCTGGGGGTCGTCGGCCCGGTACAGGTCGCCGGCCACCATCCGCTCCCACTGAGACCGGCCGTCGTCGCCCACGCCGGGGTCGTTCACACTCAGCCGGCCAGCCCGGTGGGCAGCGGGCACCCCGGCCTTCTGGTAGGCCTCACGCAACTCGGGGTCCGCCTGTTTGACCAGATCGGCGGGCGGGCCGTCCGCCAGGAACTGCTGGTACTGGGCCACCGCTCCGGCGGCGTTGCCGTCCTCCTGCAACAGCACCGTCCCGAGGTACAGGCGGACGGCGTAGTCCTTGGGATCGAGCTGCACGGCCCGGTTGAGCTTGGCCCGGCCCTCCTGGATCAAGCGTGGCGTTGGTGCCCTGGCTCGGCCGGCCTCGAACTCCAGCCAGCCCAGCTGGGCCAGGGCCACCTCGTTGTCGGGGCTGCTTGGTCAGCACCGACTGGTAGAGCTGGGCGGCCGGGTCAGCTGGCCCTGGTTCACGTCGGTGGCCGCCTGGGCCAAGTTCTCTTCGATCTGCTGCTGCGGGGTTTCGGCGAAGCTCCCGGTGACCGACTGGCCCGGCTGCCGGTCGGTGGCGAACAGGGAGACGGCCAGCACCAGTGCGGCCCCGAAGGCCACCACCGCGCCGGCCAGGAACCACCAGCTCCGCCGGCGCCGCTTGGGCGACCGCGCCGGCCGGGCGGAGACCGGCTCCTCCGGCTCGACCGGCGGCTCGGGTCCTCGGCCACCAGTACGTGGCCGGACGTCGGGCGGCCGAGGTCGCCATCCGTGGCCACCGTCGGTCCGGCCGGACTCGGCTTGCCGCCATCAGCCGCCACGGCCCCGGCCCCGGTCCGTCCCTCGTCCAGCGAGGCCAACCGGACCATGTCCCGGTGCCGGAGGGCCAGATAGTCGTCGTCGGAGAGATCGCCGGCCAGGTACTCGGCATCAGCGTCGGCCAGTGACTGGGTCAAGAAGCGCCGGCGCTCGGCGACCTCCTCGGTGGTCAGTGCCGGTCCCTCTCCCGCGTCGGCCAGGCCGGAGCCGGTGGTGTCCCGACGGCGGACCAGCACCGTGACCAGCAGGGCCAGGGCGGCCACCCCCCGAGGAGGGGGAGCAGCCACACCAGCAGGGACCAGCCGCTGGCCGGAGGGTCGAGCGACGATGGAGGGCCCGTACCGGGCCGACCAGGAAGTCCACGATCTGCTGGTTGGTCTTGCCCGCGGCGATCATGCTGGGTCACCGTGGCCCGCACCGTGACCGCCGTGGAGGCGCTGGACTCGGCCACCGAGAGGTCCTCGCAGCTGGGACAGCGCAGCGACGACTCGATGGACTGGGCCCGCTGGGCCTGGGCGGTGGGCGGAGCCGAGGACAGCACGCCGCTGCCGATGACCAGCGCCACCACCAGCACCGCGGCCAGCAGCGGTCCAGAGGGGGAAGCGACGGCGGGTCACGCGTGCTCGGCCCGGGCCTTGGCGATGACCTGGTCGAGCTCGGCCGCGGTCACCTCGGAGACGATGGAGGCCACCACCCGGCCGTCGGGAGCGATGACGAAGGTGGACGGGAGCTGGCGGACGCCGAAGTCGAGGGCGATGGATGCCCCCGGGTCGGCCATGGTGGGCCAGGTCACCCCGAGCTGGGACTGGGAGGCCCGGGCGTCGCGAGGCGCTGTCACTGAACATGACGCTCAACATGGTGGCGTCACCGGTCCGTTGGTGCTGGAACTGGAACGCGACCAGTTCGGGTCCCTCGTTCTGGCACTGCTCGCACCAGCTGGCGAAGAAGCTGACGCACCACGAACTTCCCCGGCAGGTCGGGGCAGCGAGTAGCGGGTGCCGGCCAGGGTCTCGCCCGCTGACCGGCGGGGCCACCTTGCCGACCACCGGGTTCTGGACCTCGTCCACCGAGGCCGGCGGCCGGGTGGCCAGCACGGCGATCAGCCCGGCCGCAATGACCAGCACCGTCACGGCCACCCACCGGGCGGTGTGGCGGGCCGGCGGCGGCGATCCGTCGTCGGCGGTGGTCATGACGGGTCTCCTGCCCCCACCGGTTGGGGGACGATGGTCTCATCGGGGTCCGCGCTCCGGCGCCGGGTGGCCGGGCGCCACCGGTGCCCTACCGTGGCGAGGGAGTGGAGGGGCCGACTCCACCACCGGCGCAGAGATGGGATCGGTGGGCCGGCGACGCCGCCGCCCCGGGATGGCCGAGAGCACCGAACCGAATCCCACCAGGCCGGCGCCGATCCACAGCCACATGACCAGCGGTTGCTCGACCGCCCCGAAGGTCCAGCTGCTTCCGCTGCTCGGGATGCTGTCGATGGTCAGGTAGAGGTCGTCGCGCCAACTGGAGTCGATGGCCGGGGTGCCGACCGCCTGGGTCCCACTGCCGAACTGGCTGATGGCCGGGTAGAACATGCCCCGGCCGTCGACCCGCAGCACCGCTTCGAAGGCCGAGTGGGAGGGGGTGGTGACCTGGCGGGTGTCGACGAAGTCGACGGTGTGCCCGGCGAACGCCGCGGCGTGGCCCGGCGACAGTCGCAACTCCCCCCGGTGGAGGAAGGAGGTGGCGGCGGCCAACCCGACGGCGATCACCACCACCCCGATGTGCACCACCATGCCCCCGTTGGCCCGGCCGACGAAGCCCCGCCACCCGGCGGCCACCGACCGGGCCGGGGCGGCCCCGGCCGATCTGGAGGTCCGGTAGGCGCCCCGGACCGAGAGGAACAGGGCCCGTCCGGCCGAGGCCGCGGCGAATGCGCCCAGGCCGAAGGCCAGCAGCGGCTCGACCCCGTGCATGCCGGCCAGCACGCAGACCACCACCGTGACCACACCGATGGCCGCGGGGATGGCCAGGCGGCCGCGCATCACCTCGACCGAGGTCTTGCGCCACGGGAGGGCCGGGGCCACGGCCATCAGGAACAGCAGGGCCAGCCCCACCGGGATGAAGAACCGGTTGAAGTACGGGAGCGCCGACCGCCACCGACGAGCTGGGGTTGAGCGCCTCGTAGAGCAGGGGGAAGACCGTGCCCAACAGGACGATGAAGGCGAAGCCCACGAAGAGGACGTTGTTGGCCAGGAAGGCCCCCTCCCGACTGATGGGCGAGTCGATCCCTCCTGAGGAGTGGAGCCGGTCGCCCCGCCAGGCGATGAGGCCCACCCCGCTCACCACCACCAACCCGAAGAAGCCCAACAACAGCGGCCCGATGGTGGAGTCGGAGAACGAGTGGACCGACTGCACCACTCCGGAACGGGTGAGGAAGGTGCCCAGGATGGTCAGGCTGAACGCCGCCACCACCAGCGAGAGGTTCCAGATGCGCAGGAGGCCGCGTCGCTGCTGGACCATCACCGAGTGGAGGTAGGCCGTGCCCACCAACCACGGCAGCAGGGCGGCGTTCTCCACCGGGTCCCAGCCCCAGAAGCCCCCCCACCCCAGGACCTCGTACGACCACCAGGCCCCGAGCAGGATGCCCATGGTCAAGAAGGCCCAGGCGAACAGGGTCCAGCGGCGGGTCTCGCCCTGCCAGTCGTCGTCCAGGCGGCCGGTGATCAGTGAGGCCACGGCGAAGGCGAAGGGCAGGGTGAACCCCACCAGGCCCAGGTAGAGCATGGGCGGGTGGATGAGGACCAACGGGTTGTTCTGGAGCAGGGAGTTGGGGCCGGGCCCGTTGGCGGGGATGGCGCCCACCACATGTTGGAAGGGGTCCGACGGCCCGAGCATCAGGCCGAAGAAGAACGCCGCCACCACGTAGACCACCAGGGTGGCCCAGGCGATGAGGTCCTCGTCCGCTCGTTTTCGGAAGCGCCACACCATGGCGGTGGCGTAGCCGCCGAGCACCAGGCCCCATAGCAGGATCGATCCGGCCAGCGCCGACCACAACCCGGTGATGGAGTACAGCACCGGGGTCTCCCGGCTGTTGTTCTGCGCCACGTAGGCCAGCGAGAAGTCGTGGGTGACGAGGGCGTGCTCCATGGCCGCCAGGCCGATGAGGCCCCCGACCAGGATCAGCGGGGCGTAGACCAGGCCACTCCGCTTCAGGGAGGAGCGGCCCCGGGCCAGGCCCACGGCCAGCACGATGATCCCGACCACGGCAGCCACGAACCCGAGGAGTACGCCGGTGTGGCCGAGGGCTCCGTTCACTGGTGGAGACCGGTGATGGGGCGCCAGCCGGGCCGTACACCAGTCATCGCTTGGATCCGTTCGGGGCCGTGACCCGACCGGGGTGCGCGGCGATGTAGTTCGAGGAGTGCTTGACCAGGATCTGATTGGAGACGAACGACAGGCCGGTCAACGACGTCCCGTTGAAGTGCCCGACCGCGATGACCGGGATGTTGGCTTGGAAGAGCTGGGGCGGGCTGCCCGTTTCCACCACCGGCACCTTGGTCGAGCCGGAGGTCATCACGAAATCGACCCCGCTGCGGGTGGAGTGGATGGTGCCCGGCTCGGGCAGTCCTTCGAGGTTGAAGGTTTGGGTCCCGAGGGTGAGGCGTTGGGCCACGGCCTGGTTGGCCGGAAGGTAGAAGTCGAGGGCCGAACTGAGCCCCTTCACGATCAAGAAGGCCAGCGATCCCACCAACACCACGCCCACCACGGCGTACCGGAGCTTGTGGCTGGTGCGCATGGGCTTGGCCCGCACCGGCGGTCGGGTGGGAGGGATGGGGGCATCGTCAGGCCCGGACGCCCCGGCCGGAGCGGAACCGACGGGAGGGGCGGTGGTCACTGCGGGGAGACCCCGGTGCCGTGCTCGGCCTGGTAGGCCGCCACCCGCGCCGCGGCCCGGGTGAGGCGCCGGCGCCGCCAGAGCAGCTGTGCCCCGTAGAGGAACAGGATGGTGAGGACGATGGAGTAGCCGGCGATGACGTAGTTCATCGGACCCCTCCGGTGTCGGTCGGGGCCACGCCCTCGCTCTGCCGCTCCACGTAAGGCCACGTCCAGCTCGTTCCCGTCCAGCCAGTCGGCGAGCACGCCGATCCGGTAGCGGACCAGCAGCATCCACACGAACACCAGGGTCAGGGCCACGAAGCTGATCAGCAGGGTCCAGGCCATCGATCCGTGGATGGTGGGCGAGAGGTCGGGGTTGAGAACGGTCGCCCCCTGATGGAGGGTCTTCCACCACAGGACCGAGAAGTGGTCGACGGGGATGTCGACCGCGGCGAACAGGCATACGAAGGCGCTCCGCTTGGCTCGCTTGTCCGGTTCGGCGGGGATCCGGCGCAGGGCCATGTACCCGAGGAACAGCACCAACAAGATGGCGGTCAGGGTCAGCCGGGCGTCCCAGGCCCAGTAGACCCCCCAGGTGGGCCGGCCCCAGATCGATCCCGAGATCAGGGTGCACACGTTGAACACCACGCCGACTTCGACCGCGGCGGCAGCCAGACGGTCCCAGAACATCGAGCGGGTCCGGGGCCACAGGTACAGCAGGCTGGCCACGGCGGCCAGGCCGAAGGCCAGGTAGAGGGCCACCCAGGCCACCCCGGGGTGGATGTAGACCAGACGGACCAGGTCGCCGGGCACGGTGTTGCCCTGGGAGACGTCGGGCGGCGTGACCCACAGGCCGAGCCACACGGTGAGGGCAACCCCAACGGCGGCGGAGATGCCGATGATCCGGACCGTCCAGCGGGCCCGGGAGGACTGCAGGGGAAGCGTGCTCACCTCCGGGGTCGGAGTCGAGGTCCGGGTGGTGAGGGTGGTCATGCCGACTCCTGGATGGGTCCGTAGACCACTACGCCGAGAGCTAGGTACACGGCGTCGAACACCACCAGCAGCCGGAGCCAGGGGGTGGCGTCGGCCGGGATCCCTCCGGAGAGGGCCGCCTGCCAGATCCGGGTACCGGCCAGCAGCACCGGTGCCGCTATGGGCAGGAACAAGAAGGGCAGCAGGGTCTCTTTGACCCGGAGCCCGGCCGAAAGGGCGCCGTACAGCGTGCCGGTGGCGGCCAGCCCGATGGTCCCGAGGGCACTGGACACCAGGATCAGCCACGGCGTCTCGATGCGGGCGCCGTAGAGGAGGATCACGCCCACCGTGAGGACCAGCTCCAGCACCACCAGCTGGGCGGCCACCGCCGCGGCCTTGCCCAGGAACAGCCCGGCGGGGTCCAGACCGGAGAGGCGCAGACCGTCGCGGGCGCCGTCGACCGCCTCGACCGACACACTGCGCTGGACGGCCAGCACGGTGCAGAACAACACCGCCACCCAGAACAGGCCCGGGGCGCCATGGGCCATGGGGGCCCGGTCCGGGCCCAGGGCGAAGGCGAACATGGCCAGGGCCACCACCCCGAACGGGGCCACCTGGGAGAGGGCCACGCGGGATCGGGCCTCGATGCGCAGGTCCTTGCCGGCTACCAGCACGGTGTCACGCCACATGGGCCACCCGCTCCGGCAAGGTGGGGCCGGCCGGAGCGGCGTGCGCCGGTGCCGTTCCGAGTGACCGTTCCGCCGTGACCCGTCCCCCGGTGATGACCACCGCTCTGGTGGCCAGGGACTCGACGGTCTCCGCCTCGTGCGAGGCGATGACCACGGTGACCCCGGAGGCCGCGGCCTCGTGGATCAACCCGTCGAGGATGTCGCGGGCAGAGGCGTCCAGCCCGGCGTGGGGCTCATCGAGCAACCACAGTTCGGGCCACCGGGCGGCCAGGACGGCCAACGCCACCCGTCGGCGCTGGCCGGCGGAGAGCTTGGAGCCACTGGTCTTGAGCAGCCGTCCGGTAAGGCCCCACCTGCCGCAGGCGTCGTCGATCCGGGCGGTGTCCGCACCGGCGGCACGCACGGCGAACCTCACGTTCTCCTTCACCGTGAGGTCGTCGTAGAGGTGGGAGGCGTGGGACAGGAGCCCCACCCGCCGTCGCACCTGGTTCCGCTGCCGGATGGGGTCGAGGCCCAGCACCCGCACCTGCCCCGAAGCCAGGCCGACCAGGCCGGCGCAGACCCGGAGCAGGCTGGTCTTGCCGGCGCCGTTCGGGCCCTCGACCAGCACGGTCTCGCCTGTGGCCACCTGGAGGTCGACCCCGGAGAGGAGGGGGAACCGTCCGGACAACGCCACGGCGTCGTGCAGGGATATCGCGGGGGAGGAAGGTGCTGGAGGGGCCATGACCGTGCCTCATGCTACGGGGGTCACGGTTCAGGAGCCAGGCGGGGCCCGGCCGGGAGCCGGGCTGAGGGCGGCCGGAAGGCCGTCGGAGGACCCGGTCAGGGCGGCGGCGGCCCGCCCTTGGGGCAGTCAGCTGTCGGAGAGCCGGGTGAGGTGCAGGTCACGGAACCAACTGGACAGGTGGTCGGCGATGATGGACACGTTGCCGGTCAGGAGGAGGAGCCCGAAGACGATCAGGATCACTCCCCCGATCAGGTTGACCCACCGGAGCCCGCTCCGGACCCGGACCAGGGCGTCGGTCATCCGGCCGAACAACAGGCCGGCCAGCAGGAAGGGCACGCCCAGGCCCAGCGAGTAGGCCAGCAGCAGGGCGATCCCGCCGGTGGCCGAGCCGCCCGTTCCGGCCGCCAGGGTGAGGACACTGCCCAGCACCGGGCCGATGCACGGGGTCCAGGCGAAGGCGAAGGCCATGCCCAGCACGGGCGGGGCCCAGACCCCCAAGGTCGAAGGCCGGACGTGGAACCGGCGCTCGGCGGCCAGCGGTAGGGGAACCTTCACCCCCGAGGCCATCACCACCAGGAGGGCCCCGAAGACCACGATGAGGATGCCCGAGACCCGGTCCAGCGATCGCTGGTGGGTGAGGAACAAGCGGCCGAGGGCCGAAGCCGACGCCCCGAGGATGGTGAAGACCACGGTGAACCCGGCGATGAAGGCCAGGATCCCCCGGATCAGGTGGGCGCGGAGCTGGCGACGTTCCTCGGGGGTCAGGCCCTGGGGACGGGCAGCCACACCACCGGTGACGCCCCCTGCCGGAGTCGATGCCCCGCCGGGGGCCGCGGCTGGCGAAGGTGCGCCGGCCAGGGCCACCTCCATGGCGGCCGGGACTGCCACCTCCGAGGCCACCGGGGCGGCAGGAGGGCCGGCTACCGGCCGGAGGTCCCGCAACTCGGCGGCGGACAGTCCCGACACCATCGACACGTAGGCCGGCACCAGCGGGAGCACACACGGGGACAGGAAGGACAGCATGCCGGCGCCGAACGCCACCAGGAGCCCCAGGGGATCAGCGTGGATCACCGCCAGCTCTACCACCGCCAACCTCTAGGCGTCCGTGGCGGAAACAACATGGGCCATGGACTGATCGGGGGCGGATGCCACGAAGACACAGAACGGATGACCGGATGGGTCGGCGTAGACGTACAGCGGCTCGTCAGGGTCGTCGACGCGGTCGGCCAGTAGCCTTCCGCCAAGTCCGATTATGCGCTCATGCTGGGCGATCAGGTCCCCACTGGAAGGAACGGAAAGATCCAGGTGCAGTTGTTGGGGCACTCCTGAGTCCGGCCAGGTCGAGGCCGGCAGCTGCGCTACCTGCTGAAAGGCGAGGCGGTCCTGACCGTCGGGAGCAACCAGCACCAGCCAGTCGGCCCCAGCGGGATCCGGCTCTCCGACCCCGGGCCGCTCGTCGCCGGGGCGGTACCGGTACCCGAGCAGCTCCCGGTAGAACTCCGCCAACCCACGGGCATCAGTGGTGTCGAGCACGACGGAACGCAGCGAAGGGAGCATCGGCCTCAACCACCCGGGCCAATTCCCAGACGGGTCACTAGGCCAGCTGGCTCTGCACCAGCGCCATGTCCGCCTCCACCATCATCTGCACCAACTGCGGGAAGTCGACATCGCGGTGCCACCCGAGGACCTGTTCGGCCTGGGACGGGTTCCCCACCAACAGGTCCACCTCGGCCGGCCGGAGGAAGCGGTCGTCGATCACCACGTGCTGCTCCCAGTCGAGGCCGGCAGCGGAGAAGGACAGCTCGACCAGCTCCTTGACGGAGTGGGTCTCGCCGGTGGCCACCACGTAGTCGCCGGGCCCGTCCTGTTGCAGCATCAGCCACATGGCCCGCACGTAGTCGGCGGCGAAGCCCCAGTCCCGCTGGGCGTCGAGGTTGCCCAGGGCCAGCTTCTCGTCGATCCCAGCCTTGATCCGCGCCACCCCGTGGGTCACCTTGCGGGTCACGAACTCCAGCCCCCTCCGAGGCGACTCGTGGTTGAAGAGGATGCCCGACGAGGCGTGCAGCCCGTAGCTCTCGCGGTAGTTGACGGTGATCCAGTGCCCGTAGACCTTGGCCACCCCGTAGGGGCTGCGGGGGTAGAAGGGGGTGGACTCCCTCTGGGGGACCTCGAGCACCTTGCCGAACATCTCCGACGAGCTGGCCTGGTAGAAGCGGATCTCCGGATCGACGATGCGGATGGCGTCGAGCACCCGGGTCACCCCGAGGGCGGTCGTCTCGCCGGTGAGCACCGGCTGACTCCACGAGGTCTGCACGAAGGACTGGGCCGCCAGGTTGTACACCTCGGTCGGATGGTTGTCCCGGAGGATGTTGATCATCGACACCTCGTCGAGCAGGTCACCGGCGACCAGGGTGATGCGGTCCTGGATGTGGGCGATCCGCTCGAAGTTCAAGGTGCTGGACCGCCGGACCATCCCGCACACCTCGTACCCCTGGTCCAGCAGGAACTCCGCCAGGTAGGAGCCGTCCTGGCCCGTGATGCCGGTGATCAGTGCTCGTTTCGCCATTCAGGAGCTCCTCAGGTCTCAGTGGGTGTCGATGTCGTCGGTGACCGTCTGCCAGCTGGGTTTCCGCTTCTCGGTGAAGGCGGCGATCCCTTCGGCAGCTTCCGCTGTCTGGCTGGTGACCGTCAGCATGGCGTGCAGATAGGGCAGAGCCTCGGTGGCGGCTGAGTCCAGCACAGCGTAGAACGATTCGCGCCCCATCCTCATCACGCCGGGCGGTTTGGAAGCCAGGACCGCGGCCAGCTCCGCCACCTCGGCGTCGAGCCGGTCAGCGGGCACGACCCGGCTGGCGAAACCGATCCGCTCAGCCTCCTCGGCCCCGACCACCCGGCTGGTGAGCATCATCTCCAGGGCCTTCTTGGGGGGCATCGACCGCAGCATGGGGACGGTCACCATGTACGGCCACAGCCCCACGTTGAGCTCGGGGGCCCCGAAACGGGCCTGCTCGGAGGCGATGAGCATGTCGCAGGCCAGGGCCAGGCCGAACCCCCCTGCCATGCACCATCCCTGGACCCGGGCCACGGTGGGCTTGCCCAGGTGCCACAGCTCCTCGAACAGCTCGGCCAGCCAGCCCCGGGCCCGGTGGTGGTCGGCATACTCGTCGGTGTCGCCGCCCGGGTGGCGGGGGACCATGCCCGAGAGGTCGGCACCGGCACAGAAGGCCTGGTCGCCGGCTCCGGCCAGGACCACCACCCGCACGGCGGGATCGTCCTTGGCCCGGGCCACCTGCTCCCGCAGCCCCCCGATGACCTCCCAGGTCATGGCGTTGCGCCGCTCCGGTCGGTTGATGGTCAGGGTCAGGACCGGGCCGCGGCGCTCGACCAGGAGGTCGGAGCTGGATCCTGCCGCCGGCACATCTTCTGGTGGGTGGGCTTCGGGCACGGCCAAGACGGTATCCCGGGAGCGCCCGCTACGGTGACGCCATTCCGACCGCCGCCCTCCTCTCCTTTCGCCTCGGCGGTTCCGACGGGGTGTCCATCGAAGCCACCAAATGGCAGTGGGCGCTGGGCCAGTTGGGGTTCACCACGGTCACCGTGGCCGGTGACGGGCCTGTCGACCGACCGGTCAACGGGCTGTCCATCGGGGCGCCGGAACCACCGGACCAAGCGGAGCTGGCTTCGGCCCTGGACGACGCCGACCTGGTGGTGGTGGAGAACCTGTGCTCCCTACCCCTCAACCGGCCCGCCCTGGCCGCCACGGCCACCACCCTCAAAGGTCGTCCGGCCCTCCTCCACCACCACGACCTCCCGTGGCAGCGCCCGCAGTTCCTCGATGACCCCGCTCCCCCGGTCGACCCCCGTTGGCGGCATGTGACCATCAACCAGCTGAGCCGGGGGCAGCTGGCCCAACGGGGAATCGACGCCACCACCATCTACAACAGCTTCGACCTGGCGGCCGCGGGCGGAGCGACGGCGGGCCGCACCGGGTCGGAGGACGGAGGGGGGCGTCGGGAGGTCCGCCTGGCTGTCGGCATCGACGACGACCGCCGGTTGGTCCTGCAGCCGACCCGGGCCATACCCCGCAAGAACGTGGCCGGGGGCCTGCGCGTGGCCACCGAGCTGGGGGGCGTCTACTGGTTGTTGGGGCCGGCCGAGGACGGATACGGGCCCGAGCTCGCCGACCTGGTGGCCGGGGCGCAGTGCCCGGTGGTGCTGGGGTCGCCCGAGGGGATGCCGTCCCTGACCGTGCACGAGGCGTACCGGGCCTGTGACGTGGTCACCCTTCCTTCCACCTGGGAGGGTTTCGGCAACCCCACCATCGAGTCGGTGGCCCACCGTCGGCCCCTGGCCATCGGTCCCTACCCGGTGGCCGAGGAGCTCCTGGCCTTCGGCTTCGACTGGTTCGCCCTCGAGGAGATGGGACGACTGGGCAGTTGGCTGACCACCCCGGACGCTGCTCTGCTGGACCACAACCTGGAGGTGGCCGGGGCCCACTTCTCCCTGGCCGACCTGCCGGCCAAGATCGCCGCGGTGCTGCCCGAGCTGTGACCGCCACCAGGTCGACCGGGCCACTGTCGCCTGGTCGGCCGGCCCGGCCCCTCATCGACCCGGGGCTACCATGACCCCTGATGAGCGGAGCGACCACGGGGGGTCCCGATCTGGACGCGGATCCGGGGGCCGCTTCGCCGGCCCCGGCCGGGCGACGCCTGACCGCCGACGCCCGTCGCCGCCAACTGTTCGAGGTGGCCCTAACGCTGTTCTCCGAACACGGCTACGCCTCCACCACCATGGACGAGATCGCCGAGGCCGCCGGGGTGACCAAGCCGCTGGTGTACCAGCACTTCGAGTCCAAGCGGGCCCTGTACCTGGAGCTCATGGACGTGTTCTCCAAGGAGTTGGTGTCCCGGATCGTCGAGGCCACGGCCACTGCGGCGGGACCCCGCCAGCAGGTGGAGCTGGGCTTTGCCGCCTACTTCGATCAGATGGTCCGCAACGAGAAGGCCTTCCGCCTGCTCTACGGCCGGGACGCTCCCGACGACCTGGAGCTGGGGGCGGCCCTGCGCCGGGTCGAGGAGACCATCGCCGAGGCCATCGACCCGTTGATCGATGCCGGGCTCGATCCCGGGCACCGGTTGCTGCTGGCCCACTCGGTGGTCGGGATGGCCGAGGGGGCCAGCCGCCACTGGCTGGACACCGATCGTCGCCAGAACGGCGGGGAGAACGGGGCCCCGGGGGCGACCGACGACGTACGCCAGGCCGAAGCGGCCCAGCTGGCCGGCAGGCTGGCCGACTTCGCCTGGGCCGGGCTCCGTCAGGTCCACCGGGTCTGACCCCGGAACGGGGCGCCGGCGGACGACAGGGCGCCTCAGAAGCCCGACCTCTCAGGTGGTGACGTCACCGCTGACCACCGGCTGATGGGTGCTCCGGACCACCCCACCGGCATGCTCGGCGGTAATGGCGAAGGCCGCCACCTGTCCGTTGCCGGCCACCGAGAAGGGGACGACCCGCGGGTGTGGGCCCAACAAGCCGAGCGAGATGGTCTGGTTTCCGATCATCCCCCCACAGTTGGTAGGTCTCACTCCCGGGTAGTGAGGACAGCTGCGTGGCCTCGACGAAGCCCGTGCCCGAAGCGGTGAGGACCACGGTCACCTTCACCGGGGAGGCTCCCGACGTCGTCGGGGAGCTGAGAAGGACCTTCTTGGACGACGGGGCGTCGACGGCGGCCTGCTCGGCCTGGCTGAGGGTCGGGGACTGCAGTGCCGTCACCTGATGGTGCAGATGGTTGACCTGGACCCCGAGGACCACCGCCACCACGGCGGCGGCCGCGGCCACTATGACCGCGCCCCGCATCAGCAGCTGGTTCCGTCGGCGTCTGCTCCCGATGGGGATCACCCCGGCGCCCTCCCCGTCGTCCCCCGACAGTCCGACGTCCCGGGGATCGGGGGCCCGATCGGAGAGCTCGGGGTCGGTCTCGAGCCGTCGGGCCAACCGCTCCCACGACGGCGGCCTCGACCCGTCGAGCTGTCGGGCGATCCCGACCCACAACTCGGCCGGCGACTCACCCCCCGAGTTGGCCAGCAGCCCGGCCACCTCATGATGTTGACCGACCTCGACCGTGCACCGCACGCACTCGGCCAGATGCCGCTCGACGGCCGCGGCCGTTTCGGCATCGACGGCGTCGAGGGCGTAGACACCGAGAAGCTCCTGTATCTCCTGGTGGGTGAGTTCGGTTCCGTCGCCCCTCACGACTCTCCTCCTGCGGCTTCCACGCCGAGCTCGGCCAGGTTGAGCCGGAGCCGACCCAGTCCCGACCGGATCCGGCTCTTGACGGTCCCTTCTGGTTCGCCCAGGGCCTTGGCCACCTCGCGATAGGTGTTCCCTCCAAAGTAGGCCAGGACGATGGGACGGCGAAGGTCATCAGGCAGGGCGTCCAGGGCCACCTTCACCTGATCGGCCACGGCCATGTCCCAGACCTCGTGATCGATGTCGTAGCCGGCGGTGGCCGTCTCCCGGGACGTTCGTTCCTCACGTTTGCGCCTGGCCACCTCGGACCGGATGAAGTCGACAGACTTCCCATGGGCCCGGGCCAGGAGGAAGGAGCGCAACGTCCCCCGCTGGGCGTCGAAGGTCTCGGGTCGCCGCCACAGATCGAGGAAGACCTCCTGGGTGATCTCCTCGGCCGGGGGGTCACTGCGAAGGATGCGCCGGGCCAGAGCGTGGACCGCCCCGCCGTGGCGCCGGTAGATCTCGGCCAAGGCAGGCTCCTGCCATCGGCCGACCGCCACCACCAACTTGGCGTCGCTGGCCTGCTCCAATTCGATCACTTCACTCTATTCGACACCGACCGGTCATCCGGATGTCCGGCTCTATTCGCTCATCCCGAACCCCATCGGTGCCGAAGAGTGGTCATGAGCTTCGACATGACGACCTACCAGCGACTCTCGGAGAAACTCGAGACCAAGGACATCGATTTCGACGCCTTCCGCCAGCGCCCCCTCAACCCCGAGGCGCTCCGGTGCCTCCGCTACATGCACGATGTGGAGAACCACACGGTCTGCTATCTGCGGGATGTCCTGGTGACCCGGGCCCATCGCGATCCCGAGGTCACCTCGTTCCTGACCCTGTGGAACTACGAGGAGTTCTGGCACGGTGAGGCCATCGCCGGCATCCTCGAGGCCCACCAGGAGGATGCCGGATCGGGCCGGATCTCCGCCCTGCGTCAACGGTTGCCCAAGCGGGAGGCGTGGAAGCCGGTGACCTTCCAGTTCGCCTCGGCCCTGACGCCTCACCTGACTGCGGTGCACATGACCTGGGGGGCGGTCAATGAGTGGACCACCCAGGCGGCCTATGCCCGCTTGGCCAAGCTGGCCGATCACCCCACCCTGACCGAGCTGCTGCGTCGCATCATGAAGCAGGAGGGACGCCACATCGACTTCTACGTCACGCAGGCCCGCTCGCGCCTGACCGACAGCCGGGCCGCCCAGCGGCTCACCCGGTGGGCCCTCCGGCACTTTTGGGCGCCGGTCGGCACCGGGGTGGTCCCTGATCAGGAGGTCGAGTTCCTGCGCGGCTACCTGTTCGGTGACGTGGACGGCCTGGCCCTGGCCGACCGCATCGACCGTCGGGTCGACCGCCTGCCCGGGCTCGAGGGCCTCCGCCTGCTGCACGGAGCGGTCTCCGCCGCGGCCTGAGCCGGTCCCGCCCGGCCCGGTCGCTGGGTGGGGCAGAAACCTGATCGACCCGATAAACTAAGTGGGTGTTCAGCTTCCCCAACCCGGTGAACGAGTATGCCGCCAGGACGGTGGCGGCGGGGGTGGTGGTCATGTGCGTGGCGGCGGTGGCCTTCCGTCAACCGTGGATCCTGATCCCCTTGGCCTATGGATTCTGGGCGCGGGTGCTGTCCGGACCGCGCTTCAGCCCGCTCGGGCTCCTGGCCACCCGGGTGGTGGCTCCCCGCCTACCCGGGCAGCCCCGCCTGGTCCCCGGACCACCCAAGCGGTTCGCCCAGGGCGTAGGGGTGGTCTTCTCCTCCACGGCTGTGGTGTTGTGGTTCGGATTCGGGCTGTCCACGGCGACCTGGGTGGTGGTGTCGCTCCTGGCCGTGGCGGCGATCCTCGAATCAGCCTTCGCCATCTGTCTGGGCTGCATCGGCTTCGGCATGCTGATGAAGGCCGGCGTGATACCTGAAGAGGTGTGCGAAGCCTGCGCTGACATCTCCCTTCGGCACCCGCAGCAGTCGATCAGCCACACCGCCTGACCCCGGGGCCGACCCGGTCAGGTGAGTCGGGGAAGCAGCTCCGCGCACAGCCCGGAGAGTTCCTGCGCACACGACACATACTGAGCGTCCTCGCCTCCGGCTGGGTCTTCGACGTCCTCCCAGGCCTCGATGGGAACCGCCGCCAGGTCCATGGCGGCCAGACGTTCCGCAAGGGTCGGGGGGCTGGGGGGAAGATCACGACAGAGCCGCTTGATGGAGGCGGTCTTCGGCGCCGCCCCGGGGTGCAGCCGACGGATGTAGGCCACGTGCTCGCCGGCCATGGCCAGGATCAGATCGGCGTCCTCCACGTCCCCTTCGGTGAGCTGGTGGCTCCGGTGCCCTTCGGCGCGGAAGCCCACTGACTCCAGCGCATCGCGGGTCCGCCTACTCATCGGCTGACCCTCGACCACATGGGTGCCGGCGGTAACGACCCGGAGCGAGCCCGGCTGCAACATGGCTCCAGCCATCACCGACCGGGCGGCGTTTCCGGTGCACAGCGTGAGCACCCGGATGGTCCGGCCGTGGGCGGCCCGGTCTCCGATGGTCCCTTCGAGACTTGTCACCGGCTGATGAACGTAGGGGTGATGGCGCTACCACTCCTGGTCGGTGCATGTTGCACAAGGGTCACGGCCCACATCACGCTACAGGAACCACCCCTCGTGCCCGCGCCCTCGACCGGTGGCAGAGCGGCCAGGTTGGATAACCTCTGCCAGCTGACCGCAGAGATCCCTACCAGGAGGCCGACCGTGATCCGCGCCATAGCCGCCGTCGACGACCAGCTGGGGCTGAGCACCGACGCCGGTATCCCCTGGTCGGTCCCGGCCGACGTGGCGCACCTCCGGTCGGAGACGGAGTCCACCGATGTGCTCATGGGCTATGCCACCTACGAGGAGTACGCCCGACCCATGCCGGGTGGGACGAACTATGTGGCCACAGGGCGCACCGGCCTCCTGCGGACCGGCTTCACTCCCATCCCCGACGCCGTGGCGTTCCTCCGGGAGCGTGGGCCCGCCGACATCTGGGACATCGGCGGGGCCTCCCTCTTCGCCGCCACGCTGTCCCTGGTCCAAGAGATCCACCTCACCCGCGTCGCCGGGGAGTACGGCTGCACCAAGTTCTTCCCTCCGTTCGAGGCGGAGTTCGCACTGGTCAGCGAAGAACCCTCGGCGGCCAGCGGCGACACGCCGGCTTTCTCCTTCCAGGTGTGGCGGAGACCAGAGGTCCACCCGTCGTCGTGACACCGGCATGGTGCACTGCCGCGCCAGTGCCCAGTCGCCCAGCCCGGACCCGTACGGTGGGGCGGATGAACGGCAAGCTTCGGGTGCCTACCTACCTGCAGGCCTCGACCGATATCGGGGGTCCGGCCCGGGCGGCCTGGCTCGGCGTGCTGCCCGCACGTGTCGGGGAGCTGACCGATCGCTGGGGGCTGCGGCTCGGCGAACCGTTCGAGCCGGGTGGCAACTGCTCGTGGGTTGCTCCGGGGGTCGACCCTGACGGACGCCCGATCGTGCTCAAGGTGGCATGGCCCCACACCGAGGCTCTGCACGAGGCCGAGGGCCTGGCGGCCCTGGGAGGGAGAGGGGCGGTCGAAGTCCTGGCCTTCGAGCACCTGTCGGCGGTCCCATCCGAGGGCGACTCCGTCGGCGCCACCGCACTCCTGCTGGAGCGGTGCCGACCCGGGACCGAGCTACGGGGCCGGCCCGAGGCGGAGCAGCACGTGGTGATCACCGGGCTGCTCCGGTCGGTCTGGGCTGTCGACCTACCGTCCGACCATCCGTTCCGGCCGCTGTCGGCCATGGCCGATTACTGGATCGGGAGCGCCGAAGCTCGACTGGCCGCACAACCCCAGAGATTGGACGCCGGGCTGGCCCGCGAGGGATTGAGCCTCTTCCGGCAGCTGTCGCGCCCCGGACCGACCGACGTGCTGTTGTTCACCGACCTGCACGCCGGGAACGTACTGTCCGGCACCCGCCATCCGTGGCTGCTCATCGATCCGAAGCCGTACGTCGGCGATCCGCACTACGACGTGATCCAGCACTTGTTGAACTGCACCGAGTCGCTACAGGCCGACCCCATCGGGTTGGCCAACCGGGTGGCCGAACTGGCCGCCCTGGATGCCACCCGGGTTCGGCAGTGGCTCTTCGCCCGGTGCGTCCAAGAGACGTTAGGGGGAGACTCACCCTGGCTGGCGCTCGACGTCGTACTGGACCACCTGGCTGGTCCGTAGAGCTCGACGGAGTAGCAACACGCAGCCCGGGGATACGTCGAAGGCGTCGGGGCTCTAGCCGAGCCACGCTCGTGCCCGGCGGTCGATCTTCTCCCAACCTGTTCGCCAGTCCCGCCGGTAGACCTGTTGACGACGAATCTGCTTACAGGCCAGGAGCCCGGCGGAGAAGGCCACCTTGGACGAAGCCCCCTTGGCCTGGGCCCGCAACCAGGCCTCGGCAATGACGGCGTCGTGGTGATCACCCAACTGGGTCTGCAGGCTCTCCGCGGATTCGGCGAGACGCCCCGCCTCCTTCCCCACCACGGCCTCGGCGGCCTCGGCGGCGTACCGGAGCCGCTTGGCTCCGATGCGGATCAGGTGGAGCTGTCGATCAGTGGGCTGGCGGCCCGCCCGCCGGACTTCCTTACGAAGATTCTTCCACGGTCGCTTGACCACCTTCGGGAGGGCCTTGGAGGCCTTTTGGCTCGGTCGCACCCCTCGTCCGCCATCGCTGCTGTCGAGGACGGGCGGCCGCTCGACGGCGGCATGGAGCTTGTCCAGGAGGAGCAAATACCGCTCACTCTGCAGGGCGTCGGTCACCCGCTCAGCGGCTCGTTCTCGTTGTTCGTGCAGCTGTGCTCGTAAACCGTCCATCCCCTGGGACCCGCCCTTGGTCGAGCCGTCGAGTTCGAGGTGTTGTCCGAGGACGTCTACGTCACGCACCAGGCCCAGCTCCCCTCCCAGCCACTTCAGGTCGTCACGAACATGACGGGTCCAGACGGGATCCAGAACGACCTTGAGGGTCTGCAGATCGGACCGAAGCCGTCGGGCCGCCACCCGGGTCTGGTGGATGGCTTCAGGAGGTGGATCCTGCTCGTGCAACCTCAGCAGGTACTCGTGGTCCAAGATGCGGTCGAGCCCATCCCGAAGGCTGGCTCGCACCACATCGGTCACCGTCGACTTCGGTCCCGGCGGACCAAAGTGATCCCGACCAGCACCGTCCTCATCCAGGGCATAGGCCAATTTCGGGCCCCGGTCGTCGATCCACGCTCCAGCCTCGCAGAGCCGCTCGAGGCACTTCTCCAGGAGATCATCGTCGGCCTGATCCACCTCGACCTCGATCTGCCGGAAGCGACCACCGTCGCGGGGGCCGCCTTGGATGGTGACCAGGTCATCGTCGATCTCGGCCAGCAAGGTCTGCTTGCGGCCCTGGAGCTCCAGACGGCGGCGGATGGTCTCCAGCGACGTGACCTTCTGAAGAGGGGCTCTCCGCACGACGCCGAAGAGGATCTCCTTCACCGGATCGGGGATGAAGTCGAGGGAGCCTGGCCACTCGAGCTCGGTCCGGTCCAAGGTCGGACCATGGTGAGGCCGGGCGGTCTTGAGCGTCCACACCCCGGTGCCGTCGTTCTCCCCGACCCGATGGCGAAGCGTCATCCGGCGGGCCCAGAGGCGATGATCGGCGGTGTCGAAGTACACGGCGAGCAGCCGTTGTTCAGGCAACCTGACGGTCTGCTTGACCAGGTCTCCCAGGTCAGGCAAGGAGAATTGGCGATCGGCAGCCAGCTTCACCTCTCGTTCAACGGGATCGTCGGCCACTCAAGTGAGCTACCCACTCTGGGAGCGCTCCAACCCCGCGGGCCTGTGGGTCGATACCGGAGAAGGAGAGCCGGCATCGCCCACGGAGTTCGCGGAAGGTTCAGCTTCCCGTCAGGTGCGGTTCACCCGGATCGGGGCATACCGAGTCATGACGACGACCACAGTGGGTTCGTTGCAACTCTCACGAGGAGGCCCCATGTCCACGACCGCCACCCATGCCGCGTTCGGGCCTGACAGCGATGTAGCGGTCGATCGGGAGCTTCTGGCCCAACTCGATCAGGCACCCACGTCCGGTGAGCAGTGGAAGATCTTGTTCATCTCCGGGATGGGATTCTTCACCGATGCCTACGACCTCTTCGTGATCGGCGTGGTGGCCACCCTGGTAACCACGCAGTGGCACATCACAGGCTCTCAGAAGTCCCTGCTCACCTCGCTGGCCCTTCTCACCTCGGCCGTGGGCGCCATCGTGTTCGGGCGGGTGGCGGACCGCCTGGGCAGAAAGAAGATCTACGGATACGAAGTTCTCATCCTGGCGGCCGGGGCCATCGCCTCGGCCTTTTCTCCGGGCATCTGGTGGTTGATCGGGTTCCGGGCCGTACTGGGATTTGGCATCGGGGGCGACTACCCGGTCAGCGCCACCATCATGAGTGAGTACGCCAATCAGAAGAACCGGGGGCGCATGGTGTCCTTGGTCTTCTCCATGCAGGGCCTGGGCCTGATCGTCGGACCGGTGCTGGCCATTGTCCTGCTCTCGACCGGCATGTCCGAGAATCTGGTGTGGCGTCTGCTGCTGGCCTTCGGGGCTATCCCCGCCCTGTCGGTCTTTTGGATGCGTCGTCGCCTGAACGAGACGCCCCGCTTCCAGCTGGCCCAGCTGGAAGCGAAGGAAGCTGACGAACGGGCGCACCGGGAGGGAAAGGCAACCGGAATGCGAGGGCTCATCGCCGATCGCCGGTTTCTGTGCTGGCTGATCGGCGCCTCGGTGGCCTGGTTCCTGTTCGATCTCGTCTACTACGGCAACACCATCTCCAGTCCCCTCATCGTCAAGCTGGTCGCTCCCCACGCCAGCCTCATCACCCAGACCGCCTACGTTCTTGCCATCTTCGCCGTGTTCGCCCTTCCGGCCTATCTGTTGGCGGCAGGGACCATCGACCGTCTCGGTCGCCGGGTCATGCAAACGGGCGGGTTCGTTCTGATCGGCCTGGCCTTCTTCGGGCTGTGGCTCATCCCCGGGGCCACCACCACCGTGGGCCCGTTCATCGTGCTCTTCGGGGCTACCTACTTCTTCAGCGAGTTCGGACCGAACACCACGACATTCGTCTATCCCGCCGAGATCTTCCCGGTCCGGGTCCGCACGACCAGCCACGGTACGGCCGCAGCCTCCGGCAAGATCGGAGCCTTCGTCGGAACCTACGCCTTGACCAGCTTGTTACCTCGCATCGGTCTTGGAGAGACCAGTGCCATCGTCGGTTTCGTGGCCCTGATCGGAGCCGTGGTGACGATCACCTTGCTGCCGGAGCCAAAGGGGCAGAGCCTCGAGTCAATCACTGAGGATGACGGGGGTGCCTTCCCGACGAGCGCCACGGTGCTCGGACTAGCGGAGAGCCGCGGCACCCGACCTCCTGCGGCCTAGCGGCGCGAGGCCGCAGGACACCAAGCCCATTCTCACCCATCACGTCGCCTCTCCTTACAGAGCATGACGACGTGCCCACTGTGCGTCGGATACGCCCGGCTGCCACAGGAGTGTTCACCAAAGTTTCAGCAGGTGTTGGCTCATTCGTCACAGATCGGGTGTTAGACCAGAGCCAGGTCCGAAGCGCCGCACCAGGCGCCAATGTCGGCGGACCGTTGGGTTGCAGCGCCTCACGTCGGTCGCATCCAATCCGACGTGGGGACGCTCCCCAAACTGTCGACCGGCGGGGGTCGTTGTCGCAGGGTTCGCATCCAAGAGCTGGGATTGAAGGGACGAAGACCACAATGGACACGGCTGCCGAGTTCGGATCGACCTTCGGTTGTGGCTACTGCCGAGATCCACGCAACCGCCGAAGCGGGAAGATCACCGAGGTCTCCCGGGTTGCCGGCACCGGGACCATCCTGTGGCGATGCCCCCAATGCACCGCTCAGTATGTGGCCAACGACGCCGGGACGATCACAACACGAATCACGGACAGCGAGGCTGAGTCCCTGCTGAAGGAGGCGGGAACCCCCGACCCTTGATGGGATGTCGTGGCGGCGCCCATGCGTGGCAACTCGCAACCGTCGGCCAGGGCAGACAGTCCTCTACTCCTCCACTTCCCCGCGTGAAAGACGTGCGACGCACTGAAGTCAGCTGCACATCAAAGTGAGCGTCGCCGGAGCATCTCGGAGCCGGTTCGGGACACTCCCCTGTCTTCGCGGACCGAGCCCTTCGCCGCGTCATCGGAAGCAGGCGCAGCCCCACAGCAGAGTCGATTTCGTTCGGTCTAGGGTTCGTAGATGGACGCCGCGGATATTCATCGCTTGGTTCAGGATGCATTCAATGCTGGGGACGATGAGGCCTTGGCAGACCTGTACGAAGACGATGCTGCCATGGCCACTCCAGAGGGAATCTTCGTGCGCGGCCGCGTTGCCATCCGTGAACAGTGGTCAGGTTTCATCGCGCTCGGTGGGACGATCCAGATGGTGACCCGTCATGCTGTGATCGTGGGTGATACCGCCTTGCTCAGCAACGACTGGCACTTCGTCTGCCCTGGCGCGGAGTTATCCTCTCGAACTTCAGAGGTGGCACGCCGTCAGCGTGACGGCACCTGGAAGTATGTGATCGATCATCCGTATGGAGGGACCGACCTTCCGATCGAGTGACCGACCTTGGTGCGAGCGCCGCTCGATCAGACATAGACCGCACCTTTCCGTCGTGGTGTGGGCGGACTATGAAATCGAGAGAAGCCTCGCAACTCTCCCCCCAGTACCGGGACTCCATGAGAAAGGCCATAACCGCCTGTGGCGTGGTTGCGTTGTGGACCACGCTCAGCCGCCGGTCCGGAAGTCGACCGCTGGGCTGATCCGGGGCGTTAGGCGGCGACCTCAACGAGCAGGGCGTCGATCCGGGACATGCAGGCCTTCATCCCTTCGGCCGCACCCATGGCGATCGCTTGCTCCATGCCTTGGAGCGAGTCGAAATGCGTGGTGAGGACCATGCGCGTGGTGCTGCCCGCCGCTTCGATGTCAATCTCGATGCGGGTCATGGAATTGCCGTCGGTAGGCGTTCCGTCATCGTCGACGTCGGCGTCTTCAACCACGAGCCTGGTCGGTGCGTCGACCTCGATCACGTTCCACGTTCCATCGAACGTGTCGCCGCCGTCCGGGGCGGACATGGAGTAGGCGATGGTGCTGCCCGGCTCGAGGTCGTGGTAGTCGAACGTGGCCAGAACTTCCGGCGGACCCCACCACCGCTCGAGTAAGCGAGGGTTGGCCCACATCCGCCACACGTTGCTGATTGAGGTCGTGAACTCCGCAGTGATGACCATAGTCTTGGCCTCTGCGTTCTTGTCGATACGTAAGATGGTCATTCGCTTTCCTTTTCGGTGGTTTCGTCCAGGATGTCTTCGAAGCGCTCAAGGCGGGCCTGCCACACAGCTTCGAGTTCATCGAGAAGTTCGTATGCGCGGCGGAGTTGGCCGGCCTCCCCGCGTACGAGTTGTTCCCGTCCGCTCCGATGCTTTGAGACCAGACCGGCGTCGACCAGCACTTCGACGTGCTTCTGCACCGCGGTGAGGCTGATCGGATACAGCCGACCGAGTTCGCTGACGGAGCGATCACGGTCAAGGGTCTCCCCGACGATGTGGCGCCGGGTGGCGTCGCTCAGCGCGAAGAACAACCGGTCGGTCTGCCTTTGGCGCCCCCGTAAATCTACAACCATATGGTTGTAGATTCACATGTTCTGCCGACCTTGTCAATCCGGCAGTGCTAGCGGTATTCGCCGGGGCTGGAAGCGTGATGCTGACGTCCGCCCCCGATGTCATCGAAACTGGGCCCAGGGCCTGGTCTGGGACAGGACTCGGCCGTGCACAAACGGTCCGGATCAGGCCGCCGCACGGATGCTCGGCAGCCAAAGCAAGGTGAAACTAGTGTCACAAGGACCGACACCTTCTGTCACGACGGGAGCAGATCGAGGAGTTCCCATGGAAGCCAGCACGGCTGTCTATCCGCCCCGAGAAAGGACCGCCCACTGCGGATCTCCCCCGTGACCGTTCCGCATGGGCATCAGCCGACCAGAATGAGGCGCAAGCGGAGGAGAGGTGGGTACGACCGCCGGATCGCAACAGATCCGGTCCCATCCTGGTCGTGGTTTCAAAAGTTGACCCCCCGTCGACAACGCCTACTCCTGTTGTCTCAGTACATCAGGCACAGACCACTCCAGCCAGAACCGCCCAGGAAAGGAACACAGCCGTGAGCACCGACACCCCTCAGCGCCTCATCGACCGTCAGCGCGGCCAGCGCTACGGCGAGGTCCTCGCCGTCTTCCTGACCGACGATGGGCTCCTGGCTCATGTCTATGGCACTCAGATGATCAATGATTGCCCTCAAGAGCTCTGGGAACGGCTCGAGCCCGACGCCATCGCCAAGGAATTGGAGGCCGTGCTCGTAAAGCTCAACGGCCCTCGCTACTGGATGCTCGACGGCCTGGGCTCCAAGGCGCAACCCATCGAGCCGATCATGCGAGAGTTCGGTGGGATCATGATGCGCCGTATCGCCGTGGTCAAGCTCGGGGACGACCCGGCACAGATCCCATACACGGTCCGCCACGTCGATCGACGGGCCGTCTTCTTCTTCGACGCCGGTAGCCGGCTGTACGAGTTGGTCGACCCGGACGGGCTCGTCTACGTCATGCAGGCTCGCTGTGTCGGCGTCGACCCAGACATGAGCGAAGAGGCTCTTCTGGCCTTGGGTGGGCGTCTTGCCCTCCCCGATGGGTGGACCTACCGCTCTCGCATCCTCGACGAGGAGCTGGTGGTGGACACCTCCGACCATCTGGCCTCCGTGCTCCAAGACGAATTCGAGAACACGTACACACTCCCCGATTGACGCTTGCCCCGTGGGGCCCGAACGTGGACCGTCGGCTCGGACACGATGACCCTGATTCGTCACCCCGAAGTTCCTGGGCGGTAGGCGCCGGACCTCTACCACCAACCAACTCTGAACAAAAAAGGCGCGACCGCAGTCAGCAGTGGTGGCGTGTGGTCTGGCGGATGCATCCCTCACAGGTTTCAAAGAACGACTTGATCTGACCCCTGACGCTTGATGGTCCGTCTTGTTCTGAGAGCTCGATTGCCCACGGCGCCAGGGGTGCGGTCGGCCCTAGCCGATCACCAGCACCACCGGGGTCTGGGGGAAGGCGCACCAACCCAGGTAGCTCTGGGATCCCCTCGGCGCTCGCAGGTAGATTGTGGGGCCGATCCCGCCGCCCGACCTTCACATCCGAACGGGGGCGCTCACAGCGACGCTACCTGCGTAAGCGCGGCCCGATCGATCGGAGCCCGGCTCAGGCCGAAGGAGGAACCGAGATGTCACATGTACGCCGTTTCGACCACGTTGGAATCACCGTTGTCGACCTTGAAACCGCGACCCAGTTCTTTATCACGTTGGGTCTGGAGATCGAGGGTAGGACGTTCGTGGAGGGGGAGTTCATCGACACCGTCATCGGCATCCCGGGATCGAGAACGGAAATCCTGATGCTTCGGCCTCCGAACGGTGGTACTGGCGTCGAACTCTCGAGTTTCGTCCGGCCAAGTTACGAACCCGGTTCACCCTCCGCCATGGCCAACGAGGTTGGCTTGCGAAGCATCGCGTTCGAAGTTCAGGACCTTGACGCCGCCGTCAGCCAAGCTGCATCCGCAGGTTACGGGTTGGTGGGCGGAATCGGTGAGTACGAAAGCACTTGGAGGATGGCCTACGTCCGGGGTCCCGAAGGAATCATCGTCGCACTGGCCCAGCCAATCGGCTGAGCCAGACTATTTCCTCACCTCGACCTCAGCACGAACAAACACTTCAAGTAGGCGTTCGGCTCGACAGTTGATCGGAGCCCACACAAACCTTTCAGAGTTGGTCAAGTAACCGAGCAAGACATGTTGGTCCACGGATCGCTCCAATAGCCGGCCATGGAGGTCGATGGCCCGTCCGCCTATCGCCGATCGATGTTCGAGTTGGACCCATTCGAATTCGCACCACAAGTACTGCACCGTTTCGAGTAGGTCACCACCAGTCACAAAAAAGTTCACGCAGTCCGATGAACCAATAGCACGATCGTCAATCCGGAATTCGCCTTCCGTTACCTGCGTCAGCGCGCCTTCGATCCACCCTACGGAGGCCAGCACGTGTTGCACTTCACGGCCATCTGTCTCCCGTTTAGCCACGTGCAAACGCTATCGGAGTTGCCGCGGTTTGCCGTTGACCCTGGTGGTCCGGCCACCGCCCTGGAACCCTCGTCAGGAGTGGCGAGCCGTGCTATCTAGCTGCCCATCTGGATGGCTCTATCCGGTCTCGCCCCATGGTTCGACGAGCCGGAGCATTTGCTCTCCGCACCCGTATAGTCCAAATAATTCGCCACCGGTGTCTCCTCCCGCCGATCCACGGATTACTCCACTCATTTGATCGCCCACCCAAGCACTACCGATCACCAACTCATGGCCAGTGCCCGAAATCAGTGTTAGCTGTTAGTGACGTCGATGCCGCCTACTGATCCCGTGATCAGGGGTCATCCGATCGCTCTACCGGACGACGTACTCGAAGAGCTTCTCCAACGAGGATCTCAGACCTGCTGCATGGTCCTGTTCCGAGACTGCGTCTGGGACGTTATCGGCTGTGATCTCGACGAGAGTGCCGTCGTCTGTGTCGGTAACCTCCCACCTCATGGTCATCGCTTGGTCGTACTCGGGATCGTCCGAGACAAAGTCCACCGAATACACCACCCTTTCATTCGGCGTGATCTCCGTGAAGCGCGCCTCGACCACATCTGTATCCGACGTCGACTTGCCCTGCGATGCTAGGTGATCCGGGTACTTCAACACCATGCGGTAAGAGCCCCCCGGACGAGGATCGAATCGTTCGATTGTTCCGGTCATGTCTCCCGGCGGAACCCACTCGGACAAGGCCTTTGGATCGACCAAGGCCGAGTAGACCTCGGAGATTGGGGCCGGGATAACCCGAGAGGCAAAGTCTGTTCGAGGCACATGCCCGATGATACGAACACCATCCTGACGGTTCAACACGTGACCCACCCCTCACGGTGCACTAATCGACCCTGACCCGTCGCTTTGGTGGGATCTGGCGGCACCTCGACCAGATGGTTTCTCAGAACAGAAAAGGAATCAGCATCTTGGTCGAGCGCCTGTATGCCGGATAGTCGTTCGGAAAGAGACGCTCCATGATGTGTTCCTCGACGGTTGCGCTGTAGACGAAGTACCCGCCCATAAATACCGCGGCAACGAACCAGTACCAGCTCACGGCTACTGCCGTCCCGATGGCGGCGAGGATCAATCCGGAGTAAATCGGATTGCGGATGTACCGATAGGGCCCGGTGGTCACCAACTCCGCGTCCACCTTCTCGGACATCGGGGTGCCCCAGTTCCGTCCCAGATAGGCCCGTGCCCACAGAGCCAGTCCCAATCCGATCAGAAACAGTCCTATGCCGATGCCTTGGAGAACAGGGTTGCCCACGACGGCGTGGTGACCTCTGACAAGTCCCGAGTGAACGACCAGGATCAGGATGACAAAAAGAGCAACCCTCAAGCCGAGGAACTGTCGGACTCGTGACTGAGCCGCCCGCTTCGCCGTCAGGGCGGCCGTCAGCCATGCCAGCCAGAAGAGGGCCCACAGACCGTAGATGACGTAGTCGATGACGTACATGGACTGCCTGCCATGGTATCGGAGTCAATGCCGATGTGAGATGACCGGGTTTTCGAGGATTCGTCGCAGTGTGTGCTTCCTGTGGGAGGGTCGCCTGAACCAGTCGCCCGTCAGAACGGTGAGAGCCGGCCTTAACACCCAGAGCAGAATCACTCCTCGCCAACTGGCGATCCGCATCTACATATGGCTGCGCATCCGCCTGTTCTGGGACGAGGCCATTCATGTGCCCGAGAGCTTGACATACTGGACCGTGGCTCCATCTGCGGATCTGAATCGCAGCCTGATCGCAGGGTGTGCTCGACGAACAGCAGCAATCGTGGACGCCCTAAACGTCGGGGGCAGCGACGCCTTGTCAGCTCCGTCCAGGCTTTTGGGCTGGACACGGCTCACGATCGTCTGTCATCTCCGATTTGGAGCAGACGCACTGCTTCGCATGACGTCAGCTGGCATCTCAGGCCAGAGGGCGGCCTACTACCCAGACGGACGGGCATCGCAGCGCCCGCGCACCCTCGAACCTCTTCTTGGTGAAGACCCCATGGAGGTCGTGGAGTCACTTCGTAGGCTGAGCACGGAGCTGGACCAAGTCTGGAACCATCTCGATGATCGAGCGTGGGGGCAAAAGATCATCGAACCGGACGGCAATCCGGACCTCGGCACAGTTCAGGTTTCCGCACTTCCGTTACTCAGGCTGACCGAGGTGGAAGTCCACGGCTCTGACCTTGACATCGGATTGGACGATTGGAGCGATCTATTCGTCAAAGCAGCACTTCCGAGCCGGCTGGGTCGACTCAGCGTTCGGCGCACCAACCACCGTGAGTTCGACCAATCTCTACAGGGCACTTGGCTCCTCATTGCGACCGACGGTCCCGCATATTCGGTTTCGGTGAGAGGCGACACCGTCGAATCCAAGCCAGCCGACCCCACGGCACTAGCGACTGCCGCCATCGAAGGCAGCAGTCGAGACCTTCTGGCGCTCCTACTCGGAAGGCCCTTCGCCGATTCGACCCGGATCACCGGTGATGTGCAGTTTGGCCAAGCTTTTTCTGCCGCCTTCCCCGGTCCATGAAGAATCCGGGATCGAAGTTGCCTCGCACAGCGGCAACGAAACATCCACGGTCAATAGCTAATTCGCTCGGCCGGTGTATCTCTGCGCAGAATCCCACGCTTGCTGATCGCCAATGACCCGGTACTCAGGGTGCTCCACGTCACCTAGGACTACGAGAGAGAACCCAGGTGCGCCCACCATCGTCTGAAATGTAGGTCGTTGTCGGTCCACTGGACTGCCCTGTGACCGGAGGGGACCCGAGGATCGCCCACACCGAAGAGGCACTAGAGGCTCCCATGCTCAGAACACTCCCGCCCATGTTCGCCTCGCACCAGTTCATGCCACCGTCCGGGCTGAAATCGATTACATTTCCGCTTCCCCAAATGAACACAGTGTCAGGTGGAGCTGCCCCGATCTCGCTCACAACTTGGCCAGCATCTGCGGCAGCTCGATACAGCATCGGTCCGTTGATGCGCCAGGTGTGGCCACCATCAAGCGTTACCGCTGGGTACGTCTGAGAGTTGACGTCGGCAAGGGCATACCCTTGGGCTGCTCCGACGAAGGCCTCATTGAATCCACCATTGAACTCCGACAGAACGCTCGACGGCGATACGGCTGTCCCTGGTTTCTGGACTTCGTATGCAGGGGAAAAACGGTAGTCGCTGGCGGCCAGGCAGACGGCTGAGATCGTCGTCGGGACTGCGTTGACCGCAATCGCCTTGTGCGGTTTGGTCGTGGTTGGAGTCGCGGTGCCTTGGACACCGCAACCGACCAGTGCGATAAGTGAAAAGAACGCCACGGAAGTAGGTGCGAATCGCCCCCCCGGACGAAGGCTCTTGTTGACGCATGTATGCATCCGTCCACCGCCTGTCGAATGGCCGGCGCCGACCATCAACCTTGCACGATACTAGGCCTTGTCACTGGTGACCAGCGCTCAACTCCCGGCCACAGGGTCACTTTTAACAGTGAACTAGTGGACCATGTACAGGTATCTCTTGCCGGATGGCCGAGGACCAATCGGTGGGAATCGCCGAATCCGAAATCGATCGCTGCGCTCAACTTGGCGACACGGCAGATCCCAGAACAGGGGAAGCAGACGGCCGGTCATTGGGGACACAGCTAGGCGACGCTAATCTGCATAAGCTTTAGCGATGTACTCATTGCGGTGGCAACGATTGGTGGTGCTGGGCGGATTCGCCTTGGTGGCGGCCGGATGGATCGGCGAGACTTCGTTCTTCCAATGGGGTGTCCGTCAAGGGAACGACCAATATCACGATGACCTCGTGCTCGGCATCGGGAGCATCCTGGGTTACGCCGCCATTGCCTGCGGATCATGGGCTTGGTTCAAGTGGATGGAAAACTCTCGTGTATCGCTTAGTGGCATGTCCAACGTGCTGAGACTCTTCGCCGTCGGGAATCTGCTCTTGGCGGTTGGCCTCTCGGCAGTCGGCTATTTTTGGACGCACCTGGCGATCTCGCTGCCCTACAACGGCCGGACCACGCCAGTCGCAGCAGCCTCATACGGGTTGGAGTGTTTCGGCTTCCTGCTGGCAGCTATTGCCTTCTGGGGCGCATCGTCAGAGGTTCGCTCTGCCCTTGGCGACGAGTCAATGCCCGAAGATGACCTCGTTGCGGTCTAAGTCCCCGACGTAGGCCCAAGCGAATGGCACCCGTCCGGGGTTAAGAGCCATGTGCTAATCGATTCTCGCCACAACCCTTCCGGCAGATGAGGCTTCTTGGCGGATCAGCCGGCGTTTTGGCGTAGCAGGTCGTGGCAGTTGCTATTCCTTGGTGCCACTTCGTCTCTTGTCCTAGGCATTGGGGTAGGCGCGGCTGTGTACGTACCTGGCCGGCGGTCCGAAACGGATACCTGACCACCGCGTCCGGAGTTGGTCGCAACTTCCTCGTGAAAGGCAAGGCCGACATTGTCGGATTGGGGCACGCCCGCTTGAGGGAGTCGAGGAAGCCACCCTCCCAGCGTTGGTTGACCGAGATCTTCAGTCCGACGCGGCGAACCCCGTCAAAGCGTCGTAGCTGGCCACCTTTTGAGTGTCCACGTTGACTTCGTCGAGGGTGATCTTTCCCCACCGGAGTCGCACGTATTGAACTCCGTGGTTTGAATACACGATCTGGCCGGAGGGATCACGGAGTGAGTCATCGAAGATGACACAGGCGCTCATGTCCCACGGAGGTCCGTTGACGACAACGTCGAGCGCCTCGAGTTGTGGCTTGAGAGCAGCAAATCGCTCAAACCACGACTCAATCAACCGGTGGTCAGTGGTGTCGATCGCCCAACTGTGGGATCCGGCAAATCGGAATCGTGCGCCCGGTCGGAAGAGACTCACCACCGGTGTCGAGTTCCCAGCGCCTAGGGCACGGTATCCTCGCGCAACCAACACTCGGACCAACCACCTTCGCATCGGCATCACCCTTTCGACATCGAAGAAGTCAGCTAACGCTCTCGCCACTCTATGTTGTGACCCTTCCACCCGCCAATAGATCGTCACAGTAAAAGCTCGGCTACGACGTTCTCCCGTGGCACGGGGCGATCACGCGCCGTCGGGTTATCTTCGGCCACCGTCTGACGAACGAATTTTCACCTGCACGTTGCGACTCGCTGGATGAGGTCGATCGCTTCATTGGCTTGGACGGCTAGTGCATACAGGTCACCCCTACTTGTGACATTGGCTCGAATGAGCCTCCGCTTCCTCCGTCCGGATCAGCCTTCCCCCAACTCTCGGCGCAGCAGTTCCGCTTCGCGCCGGTTGAGCTGCTCTTCTCTCAACCGCAGTCGGGCTTGCTCTTCGCGATACTGAACGATCGGGTTTGCTCCAGGGAGCTCCCCGGTGGATGTGCCCGAATCGAGGCCCCCTTGTCGGGAAGCTCGGTAATTCGGGTCGTTGGCCCGCCGCGCCCATACGCGTGGCCTCCCCAATCCCAGCCAGAGTAGTGACCCAAGATCGGACAAGAGGACCACGATGATGATCCACACGGCCTTCGGCAAGTGCTGAATGATGGCGTCGTCGGTGGTAATGACGTCGTAAATGCAGTAAATCCAGAGTGCGAGAAATCCAACCCCAACCACTGCGCCAATGATGTCTGGCATCGTTCCCCTTCCGCCAACCTGGGTCGACACATTCAACCCTCAGAGCCAACGGTACTTGAGAGCCCCGCATCGGGACAAAGGCTCTTCGAAGTCCGTTGCTCCCAGAGCGATGAAGACCGAAACTAGACGCAGGGAGCATCCAGCAATGGCAGAACTCCGACCCGGTTTCGCGGGCAGTCCGACTCACTCACTTCGCTCGATTCCGCACCGGTGTTTCCTGAATCTTCTGGGTCGCCCCGATCGCTCGCCGGTGCCGGTGTCCGATATCAACGCCCGATCATTCAGACCGAGTCCTACTAGCCGCCGCCCAATGCCGTCTTCAGCCCGTCCAGGTCAGCCACGGTAACCGTCAGCGCTGAATGGCCATTTCTCCGCAGTAGCGAGTGAACTTTGTCTGCGAAGTGGATACATACGCCTCCCTCGTGGTTCGTTCCAAAGGTCAGCCCGTCATCGGCCTGTGACATGCGAACCCCGAATGCCGTCCACCAGCGGTAGTTGCGGGTGATATGCGCGCCCGTGATGTTCGAAAGGGGCGTGGCGACCTTGAAAACGCCAAAGGTCGCGATCAATCCTCCCTCTTCAGTGAGAGTCACGCCGTCGCTTCTGGGTCGCAGGAGAAATGGCAACAGCACCGGCAAGTATCGCTTGTCGATGGCATAGCCAAAGTGTTCGGTCACCTCCCTCACGATAGGCGGCCGGGTATAGATCTGACCACAGATGCGTCCCATTGGCCGTGGGGTGCTGATCCGGGGATCGGGGGCAGGCACCCAGGATCGGTATCCCGCTCACGGACGTTCCCGAATGTCTTGGACAGAACGTGAGAGTAGACAGAACTCATTTCCTTCGGGATCGGCGAGCACAATCCATGTGGAGTCGGACGTCTGGCCTACGTCCACCTGCTTGGCCCCGAGCTCCAACAGCCGTCGAAGCTCGTCGTTTTGTGTAGATCCATCTGCACAAATGTCAAGATGAAGCCGGTTCTTCACTGCCTTCGCCTCGGGCACACGTCCGATGTCGATCGTTGGCCACGAACCGTCAGGCGGGGCTATCTCGCCTCCCGTTGAGTCGAGATGCTGGACCTCCCAACCGAGTACGGCACACCAGAACTCGGCAATTCGGCGGGGATCCACGGCTTCGATAGAAATAGCTGCAATCTGGCTAGTCATATTGCCAGTCTGCCCTCATCGGGTTCGACGCAAGCTCCATGTGTGCCGGCCCGAGCATGGGGATTCCCGACGCCGTGCAGGTGGAATGGGACGCTGCGACCCCAGTCAGAGGTGGTTGAGTATGACTGCTAGGGCATTCTCCACTTGGGACTGACTGATGTCCATCGAAATCAGTATGATCACGTATCCACTTTTCAGGCTGCTGAGGCTACCAAAGCCTTTTGGTCCTGGCGTCGGACGGAGTTGCCAGTAAGCGGGCAGACCGGCGACCATCACTTTCTCGTACTGCGAGCGTGCAGCCCTGCCGAGGAACTGGGCATGGCCACTATGGGCCGTCGTGAACGTATTGACGGTCCGCTTGTCCCACGAGACTTGAACCAGCAGTGTCCCCGGTCGGTCTGAACGGTGGTACAGACCCCCACTCTGATGGTCGGCCGAAGTTGCGCATTCGACCGGAGCGCCGACGGGACCCCCAAGTGCTTCGGCTGCCTCCTGAACGGTCAACAGCGAACACGCCGACCTCGTCGACCCACCCTGCTGGACAGGGGAAGCCTTCGGGGAAGTACAAGCCGACAGCACGACTCCGATCCCCAAGATAAGACAGAACAGAGGGACGGTCCGCCGACCAAGCACTAGCTCATTATTGCAGGCTAAGTGCACAAAGGGCTGCCTGCACCGGCACCCCCGAACTACTCGGTGTGCGCCCTCCTGCCATGGTTAGGGGCGGAACATGGCTGGTCAGCCGTCGTCTCGGCACAAGCAGAAGGGATGCCCTGCCGGGTCCAGCAAAACTCTGACGTTTTGCTGTGGCTGATGCTGCACCAGTGTGGCTCCCAGCGCGACTGCCTCCAAGACTGCCGCATCGAGATCGCCGACCTGGAAGTCGAAATGCATCATTGGCCTCTGGGAGCCATCCTCGGGAGGCCATACCGGTGCCTTGTAACCGGCTGCCTCCTGAAACACGATATAGATCGAACCCTCGGGCGCTGCGACAATGGCCGTGCCCGGTTCCTGGTGTCCGATTGGCCATCCGAGGAGTTCCGAATAGAAGGTGGCGAGCGCCAAAGGGTCGGGTGCCTCTATGGCAGTGCCCCACCACATCCCAGGCATTCGGGATTTCACAATCGGAGCCTACGCCACGAACCTACGGAGGAGAGGTGTGGGGCATCCAAGACCCCGCGGCCCGGGACGGTTTTGGGCCAAGCGGTATCTGGTGACCACGAAAAGGCATCGTCCGGTCCCAAGAGCCTGCCGGGGCAAGCATGTCGATTGCCACGCGTTCGAGCTCTCACTTCACTTGGCCAGCGGGCCGATGCCCTAACCGCCCGAAAGACGACCACCTGTCCGCTCATCCGGCATCGCCTCGATGAGTCCGGCGACCAACACGTTTCGATCGGACGATCCACGCATAACTGCCATAGTTGACGGTATCGGAACCTGTAACGACAACTTGTTAAACAGGGTACGGCAGCAGCGCCACGGGAAGGCTCTTGGTCCGCCGTTACGGTTAGAACGAGAGATTGCCATAGAACCCCACTCCCTTCACCACTCCCGTGGGAGTGATGCAGAGGGTGCCACTGACACCCAAGCCGACCTTCAGTACGGGTTGGTATTGGCAGTCACCTTGCCGGCAACGGCATAGAGCTTCGCAACGTGCGTTCCGCCACACTTCTGCCCCGAGTAACTCTCGGGAGACATGGTGATCATGAATCCCGCAACAGGCCAGATAGTCGGGGTCTCGAATTAGCAACCAGTCGGCTTCGATCTGTCCGAGTCCTGTCACCCGGTCCTCAGGGGCAGTCAGTGTCGACCAGGCCAGGTAGATCCATCAGTAGCTTGTCGGCTACGGATCGGAGCGACCCTAGCTACCAAATTGGAGACGGCGCACATGTTGTCCGCTCAACGTTGACTCTGACCCTGATATCACTACCGCCCAGAGAGTTTCTAGCGGGCGGCATCCCCTCCCAAGTCCCAGCTACCCAGAGAGTTCGGGTCAGATACTGGGGCATCTCCCTCCTCCTTACGGCCTGCGAGATTTTGGAGGGCTGGGTCTAGGTTTCGTCACTCTCTCGGCGCTCCGGGATCGCGGGACACGCTCAACCGTCTCCCGAGACGAGCATGGCCAAATGACTCAGCGAGTTGTGGAGGTGATCGGGAGGGAACGGTGGAAACGCCGGTCCCGTCTGACGCACAGCCTCAGATACTGCGGACCAATCGTATGAAAGCCTGACTTCTGTGTCAGAAGGGCCACGGGGAGTCAGGTCATATTGCCAGATCCAGCCTCCAAACTTAAGGACGCCGTCGCCGGGGTCATAGCCTGGCTTCCAGGCGATGGCGTGCGGTGGAGCAAACAACTCAACCCGATTGGCCATCTCATAGGCGCCATTCGGATGATTCGGGTGGTACATGGCCATACGAAATATCTGCCCACAGTTTGTCAAATGTTGTTCGTCGACGGCTTTGCACACCCAGCCCGTCCCGTCGATAGCGGCATGACTTGCCGGATCGGCCAGAACGGCAAAGATGGTCTCCGCTTGGGCGGGAATTGCCTTTGAAGCACTGACGCTCTCATCCATACTACTTTTGCCTCCTCAGGAGTGCGCCAGGGCGGTGTACCACCAATGCGCAGCTGATTGCTTCTTTTCCGATGTTATGGGACGGCGCCCGTCGGCACCGAGCTAATGTCTCGCTTTCATCCAGAGGATCCGAGGGACCTGGCCCAGTGACGATCCGGCAACCTGCCTAGCGGCAAGGTGCCAAAGCTAGGAACGATGAGGAGGCCCCGTGTCCCTGGTGCTCGACATACCAGTCCTCCAAGGTGCCCTTGTAAGGTTGGAGCCCCTTTCGCTGACCCATTCCACCGACCTTGCGAAGGCTGTTGAGGAGGACCGCTCCTCCTATGGTCACACTTGGGTACCTGACCGTGCGGGCATCAACCACTACATCCAAAATCAGGTAGACCAGGCTCGCTCGGGCAAGCTGACCCCACTAGCGCAAATCCGGCTTGCCGACAATCGAGCCGTTGGCTGCACCGCATACTGGGATCCGAGAGCCTGGCCCGGACGACCCACCGAGCCATGTGCCGTGGAAATCGGCTGGACGTGGTTGGCGGCATCAGCGCAGGGCACCGGAATCAACATCGAGGCGAAGCTCCTTCTCCTGCGGCACACGTTCAAGGCCCTGGGCGTTGCCCGAGTCGACCTGAAGACAGACGCTCGGAATTATCGATCTCGTAGGGCGATCGAGGGACTCGGGACCACGTTTGAAGGGGTCCTGCGAAGGTGGTCACCGTCGTGGGCACCGGGCGAGGAGGGCAGACTGAGAGACTCGGCGATGTATTCGATCATTGACGTTGAGTGGCCTGACCGTGAGGCTCACCTGCACCGTCGCTTAGAGAGATTCACGGACATGTAGGCGATGCAGATCGGCTCGCCCATCCGGCATTTTGGGACGACTGTCGCTAGGATGAACGGGCGGGCGCAAAGCCCCCACAACAGACCTGGAGCAGCGGAGCGAGCAGGGTCACAGTGACACAAAGTAAGTTGAGAGTCCAAGTCCGACGGGCTTACGACGCTCCTGAGCCAGGCGATGGGAAACGCGTACTAGTCGATCGGCTCTGGCCGCGCGGACTGGCCAAGGCAAAGGCGAACATTGACGAGTGGTGCAAGGAGGTCGCACCATCGACGGAGCTGCGCTTGTGGTATCGCCACGACCCGGCGCTGTTCGGAGAGTTCAGCCGCCGTTACCATTCCGAGCTGAGCAAAGGCCTGCAATCGGACGCCCTAGCCCATCTACAGGATCTGGCGAAGAGTGGGACGTTGACATTGCTCACTGCGACCAAACAGCCCGAGATAAGTGAGGCAGAGGTACTGGCCGAACTGTTACGACGCTGAGGCGTTCTCCGAGCTGGCTCCGTCAATGTAACTGATCTTCGTGGCCACCACCGATGTACTGATTAGCCATGGTCAATATGTGCCATTTACTCAGCGTTGCCAGTCACGCCACTGATCGCCTAGGTGCGGACAAGAAGTGCCGCGTCGGGCGACTCCGTCGGGGAACCCTACGGGGTGGTGCAACGGGGCATTGGGGAAGGATCCGGTCACATGGTCAGGGCACGGTTGGAGCCGACCTCGATAACCGCTGGCTAGCCGAGTTGTGAGACGGGTCTCTTCCTCTCCCTACCTGAACTTGAAGGTTCTGACACACTGATGCGGTGCCCGGATCGCCAGCCCAAGCAACGCGGCGGCTACTGAGACGAGGACGCCTACTGGAAACCGTCACTCTCGGATGGAATGTGGTCGGCGTCTTCGTGCTTGCGGTCGCGGCGATCGAGGCTCGCTCGGTGGCACTCGCAGGGTTCGGACTCGACACCCTCATTGAGATTGGCGCCTCGACCGTCGTACTCTGGGAACTCGCCGATGTCTCTCAGGAGCGCCGACACCGGGCCATGCGCCTCATCGGGTTCGCATTCGTGGCGTTGGCGGTCTACCTTGCCATCCAGAGCACAGCAGCCCTTGCGCTCGGATTTCGCCCTCGGCATAGTCCGACCGGAATTGTCTGGACGGGGGTTACCGCTGGGGTGATGTTCACTTTGGCGGCGGGCAAGGTGAAGACCGGAGCGGCACTTGGGAACCCCGTACTCAGCACAGAGGGTCGTATAACAATGATTGACGGAATCCTGGCGATCGCAGTGTTGGTGGGGCTGACCCTCAATGCCCTGCTGGGCTGGTGGTGGGCTGATCCTCTCGCCGGATATGTTCTCTTCTGCTACGCCATTCGGGAGGCACGGGACGCTCTTAGCCACCAAGGAGGGTATGCCAGAAAATCCGATCAGCCACATTGAACAACAGTTGCTGGCCCGGTGCCAAGAGATACTCACAAGTCATGTTGATGCTGGACGCTCCCAGATAGAAATGAGGCCCGGCAACAGTGAGGAGGAGATGCGATGCCCAAAGTGATCAAAGGGAATGCTGGGCGGAAACCGCCAGCGCCCTCGGCTGACCATTCCGATATCGAGGAGTGGTGCCGGCACCTGATGCCAGATTTGCAGCCAATCATCCAGGCGTTGGACGAGTTGATCCGAGTGACGGTCCCAGACCTCAATTACGCCGTCAATCGCAAGAGGGGATACTACGGGATTTCGGGACTCGGGTGGATCATCGAACTAGCTGCCTACGACGTTTCCGTGAACGTTCTTTTCCTCGGCGGTGCAGACTTTGAGTCACCACCTCCGCTCGGAACGACCGACCGAACTCGGTACATCAAGGTCACCACGCTGGAGGAGGTGCAGACACCAGAGCTGCAGAAGTGGATCGAACAAGCGGGCCGCACCCCGGGTTGGAAGTAACCACTGCTGCATCATGGGTTGTGGTGGCAGACCGGTGATGCTTGCTGCCCGTGAACTAATTCAGCGGGTACGGCGACATTGCCACCTGTCCACGAACAGCTAGGTCGCCCGATAGTAAGTCCCGTCGCAACGGAATCCCTTGGTGGAGCCTGTCACCGGCGGGTCATCAATACGCTGAAATTGGCCGTTCGAGATTTGCCCCAACAAATAGCAGGTGATCGGCACCTTGCCCGCTGGGTTGCTTACCGGAATGAGGTTCCCACTGTCGAACGAAGTGATTTTTCGGAGAGCCTGCAGAAGTGAACCCCGGCTCGGGTTCGTCCCAGCGTTGCGCAGAGCGTCGACGAATAGCTCTGCGCACAGCCAACCGCCTAGGGTGAAGGCGTCTGGCGCGAACCCTGGAGAGACCTTTTGGACCCAGGTGTTGAACGTGGTGATCGCTGGGATCTGATGTGCGTCTTCGCCCAAATAGAGCGACGTCGCCTGCTCCAGGTAGGCCCCGTTGACAGCTTCGGGTCCCCCGGCATTGCCGATGAGCTGCGAGCTGTAGGAGGCGGCGCCGAGGACCACCACTGGGTGAAAGTTCTGCTGGTCGAGGTCTCGGAAGATGGCCGACGCGTAGTTCTGAGGTTCTTGTTCGAGGAAAAGAATCTGCACGCCTGCGTTCTTCATAGCCACCACCTGAGACGTGAAGTCCGTCGTCGTAGGTGACAGCGCCGGATCGTAGACCACCGTGTAGCCCAGGTGCTGCATAGCCTTCTTCTCGTTGTCCCAAGCCAACTCGGTCGACGGCAGGTCGGCAATGACTGTGGCCGTGTGGGCGATCTTCGTCGGGTACTTCTGTTTGAAGTACAGCAACGGGCCCGTTGGCCATCCGTTCGAGGTCGGCGTCGGGCTGAAGTTGTTCGGGAGCCTTTCTGTGGCGGGGTCGAGCGATGCCGTGATGTCAGGAAAACCCGGATTGGCTGCGATCAACGGTTCGCTGAAACTGTCTTCGAGCGAAAGTCCGCCGACATTGGCGAAGTCGGACCGGAAAACGCTCTGGACGTCCTCTTTGTTAATCGCGCCCTGGAACCGGTCGTCCGCGCTTGACACAACAATCTTGCGGCCGTCGATTCCGCCCTTCGAATTTACGAACGCGGCGTAAGCCTCGGTGCCGACAACGGCGCCGGTGAACAGACCAGCGACCTGGGTCGATACGTTGCCGATCGTCACTGACGTGGGCGTTACTCCAGTGTGGTCCTGGAAGGCGGACGCTGGGATTGGAGGAGTCGATGAACCGCTTGGTGTGCCGCTCGTCGAGTCGGTCGAAGAACAGGCGGCAAGGAGCCCACCCATGAGCACCAAACAGAGGGCGAACGTTGAGAGCGGGGTCTGCCGTATCCGTTGAGGTACGAGGGTCACTTCGTCGAATTGCCCTTCAACTCAAGTCCCGGGAAAAGGTGCAGGCAAACCTCTCGAAGAAACTGGATTAGCAACTCCGGAGTGAACTCGGGGCTGGGGCCCGCGAGTTCCGATGGCAGCGAAAGGCCCATTTGCTCGGCCAATTCTATAACGCCCGGACCAACGGCCTTGCCCAACGTACTCAATGCGCCTCCAGCGGTCTGGATGTCTATCGTCCAGTCAGGCACTGCCTGCGCCTCGACAGTGACCCAGTCTTTGGGGTCACGGGGGTTCTCAAGAGCGAACACCTGGTCGAAGGTCCGCGAGGAGGCGTCACGTTGTGTGAATGCCCCTCCTAGATCCCACACTTTCCGCAGCGTGGCGATGAGGGAGGTGTGCCGGTACTCCTCGTTGTAGACCGAGCAGGGTTCGACCCAGGGCGAGACCATAATTGCGGGGACTCGGTAGCCTGAGCGATCGAACCGGAACCCCAGCTCCCCTGGCGGAGCACCTTCTTCCGGGGACGGTACGGGACCGGGCGGGACATGATCGTAGGTCCCACCAGGCTCATCCCAGCCGATCAGTAGCGCTGTGTTCCAGACATTGGTGCCCGAAGGTCCCGTCATGGACCGATAGGCGTCATAGATGCGTTGGAGGAAGGCCTCACCACCCAACACCGACGATGGGGGGTCGAAGCCGATGTCGAGGTCTCTTCCGATGAAGGACCGGCCGTAGGCGGGGTGATAGTCGTTGTGTCCAGAGGTCATGTCCGGCTCGATCCACGACAGGTCGGGCAGGGTCCCTGCCGCCGCATCCTTCACGAACTCGTCGAAGGGCACGAAGTGGGTGGCCAACCGTTCTTGGAGACGTGGGAAGTGGATGAGACCGGTGACCGATAGGGGCATTGGCTCGGCGACGTAGACCTTCCAGGTCTTGCCATGGGCTTCGAGGCGTTCGAAGACAGTCTCAGCGGTGTTCTTGGTCATCCACTTTGCCGACGGACTGTTCACTACCAGCCCGGAGGACGTGGCCGCCGTCCAAAACGAGCGGTTCATGAAGGTCTGGGAGGGGACTTCTGAGAACCAGTGGTCGAACACCCCGAAGCCGCGAGCCAGACCATTCAGCACTGGGAGCTGCTCGGGGGTGTAACCGGTCATGATCTGGGCGTACTCGTCGTAGGTGGGCTGGCGGCCGACCTCACCGGTAAAGGTGCTGATGTAGTCGGTAACGAAGCCATCCATGGTCGGCGTGGCACCCGGCGGCGGTGCGTTCCACGGTTCGCTGGCGCCCTCGCCGATCTTGAACCGGTTGTGGTCGTCGAGGGTGTTGAAGAGCTGGGTGTTGGTGTGGAAGTACTCTTCGCCCGAGTCGGGATTGGGCGAGTCCATGTCCGTGGCGATCCGTAGGGAACCACCTTGCGGTCGGCACCGTGCTCGGCCCACTCAGGGATGGGATTGCGACAGATCCTTGCCGATGACCCCCTCGAAGGTCTTGCCGTCTTCGGGTCCGTAGAGGTGGCCGAGCACGTTGTCGAGGGATCGGTTCTCGAACAGGACCACGACGATGTGGTCCATGGCATGGTTTCGATCTGTGGTCATGCGCTCCTCCTCGCCCACAGTGCCCCACGTTGTCACTGTTGCACGATTCTGGCAGCGGTTCCATCATCGGTCTCGGGTGGTTGAACGCCGCCTCAGGCCGATCAAACCGGTTGCAGACCGGCGTTCCGTTGCTACATTCACCGGCGGTCTCGGCGTGGCCCAGCCTTCATGTCCATCTATCGACTCGGCAACATCGGCACCCCCCCCAAATGTCCCCAACCCCTGGAAGGTGCGATCAGTGATGACAGCGACACAGGAACTCCCCACACTCGGTCCGCTCGCCCGCTACGAGCAGAACATCATCGAGCGGATCACCGACTTCAACGACCCCCGCCAGGAGTGGCGGCGCCTCTTCTCCGAGCTGCTCGGAACGTTCTTCCTGGTCCTGGCGGCTGCCGGCGGGGGGATGATGGGCCACGCCTTCCCCGGCACCATCAGCCGCACGGCTGCCGTGGTGGCACCGGCACTGACGGTCATGGCCATCATCCTGTTCATGGGCAAGGTGTCTGGTGCCCACCTGAATCCGGCGGTCAGTATTGCCTTTGCCCTGCGGCGTGACTTCCCGTGGCGGCGGGTGCCAGGCTACATCGTCGTGCAACTGGCCGGGGCCACACTGGCCGCCCTCGTTCTTGCACTCGGTCATCCATGTCTCCGCCATCTACGGGTCCAACTACCCCGCCCACGGCTACTCCGACATGGCCGCGTTCTGGATGGAGCTGATCTTGACGACCGGCCTGGTCAGCGTGATACTCGGCACAGCGTCAGGAGCACAGAACATCGGCCTGTTCGGTGCCTTCGGCGTCGGTGGCTATATCGCCCTGGCCGGCTTGTGGGGTAGCCCAATCTCGGGTGCCTCGATGAACCCAGCCCGCACCTTCGGTCCCGATCTGGTCGGGAGGACCTTCACAGGATACTGGGTCTACATCGCTGGCCCCATCGCCGGGGCCGCCCTGGCGGTCATCATCGCCTTCGTCCTGCGAGGCCCGGGAGGTGGGAAGTCGGGATCAGGCGCGGCTCAAGGCGACATCTTCACCGAGACGTACGCGGCAGGTAAGTCCTGAGCGCCACCGGACTGCCTGGGCAGGCAATTTGCCTGTCCCCAACGTGTGGGGTGCCGATGAGAGGAATAGCCCACCTGTTCCGATCGGCCGCAGGTGGTGGCAATCACCGTCGTTCCCAGCGTTCGTGGGGTACCCATTGGACCCGCTGATGTGGGCGACCATATTGGCAGTCGAAGTAGCCTGAATGGCGGTGGAGAATCCGAAGTCATGATCGGTGACAGCGACCTTGCCCTCCGGGCTGCCGCGCTCGGCTTCGCTTGCGTCACCGGCCACAACAGCCTGTTGGCTGTCCGGGAACAGTTGCCAGGTGAGCCGTTCGGTATAACCGTTCCACTCTCTGTACTGACCGGGAGCCTCGTAGGTTGGGGATCAGCGATTGCTGCCCCATGGCCAATGCCGGCAGCGGCATTGCTTGTGGCTTTTCGTAAGACACCAGGAAATGGAAGGATGAAACCTGCATTGGTATGCGCGGGGATCGGTGTCGTAGGAATCGTTGGAATTCTCACTGAGCCCAACACCTACAAAGCGCAGTCGTGGGCTCCGGAGACCCGTCGGGCCGTCGGCGCTCATATAGTGGCGTCAGCGGTCCTGGCCGGCGTTGGGACGTGGATCCTGATGCGCCCTCGCAGGCCCTATTGAGTCTGCGCTGGGTGGGTTCCGTTCTGACCTCTCAGGTCAAGCAACCGTGCAGTATCCGCCGTGTTCGCGGCGATCGGATACGTTCGATGAGCGATCTCAGAAGGCACGAATCCCGACAGCTATAGGGTCACGACGTGAGGCCTTGGTTCCGCTCCCAAAACGATTCGCAACTCTCGCTGTCGAGATCGACCGTCCAGATTCGTTCGGCCTGATCTTCCGGGTTGATTCGCGAAACCCAGATGGCACGATTGTCAAAAATATCTCCGTTTGGCAGCCTGCCCGTTTCGTGAACCAATGAGATCGCAACGATGTCATCGGCATAGATGCACCGTCCGTCCTGGTTCCACGTGCCCTCGAATAAGGCAGGGAATGAAAGCGTCATTTCCACGTAGGCGTCCTTGCCCGAAACGTGCTGCCAAGGTCCGGCTCCTGGTCCGTTTTCGATAATGATGTCGTCCGCTATGGAGTCGAGGACCTCAACGGCGCGATCTTCCCGTACTAAGTCCCAGATCTCCTGAGTCTTGACCAGGTTGGGGTGAGGCGTCTGCGTCACAGTGCCAGCCCCTGAATGAAAGTCCAATCCCACCCTCTGCGCCATGGTTGCTCCTTCCCGCTGCCGATCTCTGACGACCTTCTTCAATAGTAGGAATCGATATGTCAGGGTCTCTCAGTAGTCGGTACTGAACTTTCCACAAGCCCACGCGTCCCGGTCGGGGGCGGGCCATATCCGGCCGGCTGGCGCCGTCTGATTCCTCTCGCCATTGGCATGTCCAGTGCGAGGGAGGAATGGCGGCAGTATGTCAGCATGGCTCGCCGCCTCATCCTCTGGGATATCGACGGAACCCTGATCACCACCGGTGTGATCGGGCGCCGAGCACTCGAAGACGCCGCTGCCGAGGCGGCTGGGCTCGATACGGTCCCAGAGGTCTCCATGGGGGGAAAGACCGATCCCCAAATCATCGCGGAGATCCTGGCGGCTTCAGGAGTACCGGACCGACTCATCACCGGACTAGTCCCAAACGCCCTGTCCACGGCAGAAACCCTCCTGGCCCGGGGACGAGCCCAAATGGCGGCTGAGGGACGGGTGCACCCCGGCGTGCGCAACGTGCTCGAGCGACTCGACGCAAGTGGGGGTGTACGGCAGTCGCTCCTAACCGGCAACGTCCGGGCCAATGCCATGGTCAAGGTTGAAACCTTCGGCCTGGCAGGGTTCTTCGACTTTGCCGTCGGCGCTTACGGAGACGACCACGCCAATAGGGACAATCTCGTTCCTATTGCACTCGACCGCGTCGCCCGGCTCCGGGACGAGCGCTTCTCGCCGTCAGAGGTATGGATCGTTGGTGACACCGCCAATGACTTGCGCTGTGCGAGGGCGGGGGGAGTGCGCTGCCTTCTGGTCGGTACGGGCAGGGACGGGCTGAGTTCGCTCCGTGGCCTCAGCCCCGACTTCCTTCTTCCAGATCTCTCTGACACCGAAGCGGTGCTCGCCGCCCTGCTTGGACCCTGACCGCTCGGCTCGACCGCTCCGGATTCCTCAAGTGGCCAGACTCTGACGGATGGCGCTCGACGACCCATGCCCCTCAAGCTTCGAAGTGAGCACCGACTTTGCGATCTGAGTCAGGGTCGAATCGAATTCAGCCGCTTCACCAAACGATCACTCTGTCTGGTCACGAATGCGGTCAGTCGCTGGGCGACACGTTGAGCCGGATCTTGCATTCCCGGCATGGAAGAGAGGCAAAGATGAAAGCTTGGTCGAAGAAGTCCCAGTTGAACATGTAGTCAACGGCGACAGCGAAGCGGTCGTATATGGTCCGTTGGGCTGGCGTTCCATCGAAGATGGCGACGGCGTGCATGCCGACCGGACCTCCACGCGGTGGCTGCAGGGCGTCTACCTTCTCCGTCTCCGCCCATATGATGTGGCCGGTGGTGATGGGCACTCCATCGACGTTACGCCGATCGGACTGCATTGGGATCTGCCTCGAGCTCGATGAGGTCAAGGATCACAGCTCGCAGATCCGTCGGGTTCCAACTGTCCGAACCGGGTACCCCGATTGTCGCCGCATGCAATTGCTCGGCTCCACGTCGATTGCTGGCTCGGATGTTGGCGTTCCAATCGACCAGAGTCCGCCTCATTTCTGAGTCGTAGCTGAATCCTGCGGCGTGCAATGCAGTGTCACCCTCGTAGAGTTGTGCGAGCCGTTCAGCCAGGAAGAACTCCTCACCCCGGGGCCAGTGAGGCCGTTGCCAGGGAAGGCGCTCTGTCGAGAGGAGTCTCGGTGGCATTGCCCTCTCGGATGGCAATCACCCTGAGTAGCTCCGTCAAACTGGGTACCTCAGCCATGGCAACGATTATTCCTGAGCAGGCGATTGGCTGCATCCTGGCCTCGGATCAGGGGCACCCTCTACAGGGTCGTACTTCTCCATGACTCAATGGCGCTTGCGCCGGGCATTCCTCGATTGCACTCGCTTCGCTTTCCGGTTGCGACGGCTGGCATCACTGTGGGCCGTGTGCCCCACTTGACCATCGGTCGAGCGCCCCTCGTGGATGTGGTTGGATTCGCCCTCGTTCGCTGCCGGACTATGGCGGCGGCGATTCATTGTTGTTATGCCCCCGACGACAAGGACAACGGCGAGGAGACTGAAGATCAAGATGTAAAACATGGCCCATTAGACCATGGAAGCCTTGAGACGTCCTGCTCCGGTCGCTTGTAGCTGCCTCACCTGTCTGGTGGTCAGGGTCACTCAGGCCAATTTCGTCAGTCCCATTTGACTCTCACCATGGGGCAGGGTCCATGCTTCATGTTGTGGACGATCTCATGCCCATCGGAGAGTTCTCAGACCGCTCTGGACTTTCAGCCAAAAGGCTTAGGACCTATGCGGCCGAGGGACTGCTCGCACCAGCCGCGGTGGACCCGGGGTCGGGGTATCGCTATTACTCCCCTGGTCAGTTGCCAGATGCTCGGTTGATAGATGCGCTTCGGCAGGCTGGCGTTCCTCTTGCCGAGATTCGGGCATTCAGGCGGCGGCCCTCCCGGAAGCGCCTCGATGCTTGGGCCAAACAGCTTGAAACCGATACGAACAACCGCCAGGGAGCCCTCGCCCACGCCCAACGTCTTCTGATGGGGGACGACTACCCATTCTCACCCACTGACAACTCGGAACCTCTGGAGGGACTCATGACCACTTGGCGAACGGCGGGGCGAACTGACATCGGACTGGTTCGCGAGAACAACGAAGATGTCATCGTCGCCACCGACCGTCTTGCACTCGTCGCAGATGGGATGGGTGGGCACCCGAGCGGCGAGATAGCAGCAGAAATCGTGGCCGGGGTGGTTCCGGCAGTCTTTACGGGCCAGTCCGTTGACGAGCTGGAGGCAGCAGTGCGTGCCGCCAACTGGGCCGTCCGGGAGCGTGCGATTACTCAAGCTGACCTAGATGGGATGGGAACAACGGTGTGCGCAGCCGGACTGCTCTCGAACGGACATGTTGCGCTCGTCAATGTCGGAGACAGTCGGTGCTATCTGTTTCACGACGGCACATTGACCCGCCTTACTCAGGATCACAGCCTCACGGCCGAACTAATCGAACGGGGGGAACTTCAGGAGGAGGACGCGACCAACCATCCCTACTACGGGATTCTGACCCGAGCAATTGGCGTCGGGTCCGAAGTCGAGATTGACCGGAGAACGGTCGCCGTGGAAATGGGAGATCGGATTGCACTCTGCAGTGACGGGTTGTTCACCGAACTTTCCGACGAAATGATAGGGAGCGCATTAGCGGGAGACGAAGACGTGGCAGCTATCGTCGATACGTTGATCGAAAGGGCCATTGCCGGTGGAGGCCGCGACAACGTGTCCGTTGTGGTAGGCGAAGTGGCTGCTTGAGGGATACGGACTCTAGGCCAAGTCGAATCAGCCCAGGCTCAGTAGCCATTCATGGGCATTTACCCGTAAGGCGAGTACTGCCGGATAAGGCGCTTCGAGCCGGTATTCAGGTCGCCCCCGGGACAGACAACTATACGGACCCTGGCACGATGCCTTAGTTGGGTACGCTGCGTGTGTGCCGATTGCCAAACACGAAGCGATGGGGTGGCTTCGGGCCTTGGTCGGCGTAGTACTGGTCGTGGCTCCGGAAGCGCCGATGCGTTTATCGGGCAGCGAGGAGCCAACTGCCGCTTCTGTCTTGCTCATGAGAACAATCGGCATCAGAGACCTCGTCTTAGGGTTAGGCACCGTTGTCGCAGCAAGGTCCGCCGGGGCCGGTGATGTAGCTCGATGGAACTCCGCGGCACTAGCGAGCGATTCTCTTGACACTCTCGTCAGCCTTGCCAGCTTTCGGTCTATCGGGAAAAGGGATGCTTGGGCCGCTGGCGCGCTGGCGTTCGCCTTCGTCTGTGGAGACCTCGAGGCCCGACGGAACGCTCCGGCTGAGTAGCGGCTCGGGACCTCCGACGGAGACGGTCTGGCTCCTGAGGAGATACGCCACTGCTTCATTGTGCTGCGGGATGCTTAGAACAGTCCCTACCTCACCGGGTCTGAGTTCGAAGCATGCTCTTCGGAGTGGATCTCGGTCGAGTATGTGGAGGCAGGATCCGCGCCTTCCGAGCAACCCTTCGATCGGGAAGGTCACACTTGGCGGGCGACGGTGAAGCCTGGTGCACCAGGGGCATAGCCGGCGATCTCGGGCACCCATCCGGGAACCAGTAGATATCGTTTCGGCATGGATGACGGGATGATGCTGATCCTCACGGGGCCGCCCGGGGCCGGAAAGACCACAGTGGGAGCGATCATCGCCTCTGAATCACCATTGTCCGCCTGCATCCAATCAGATTGGTTCTGGACCACCATCGTCAATGGCCACATCCCTCCCTGGGAGCGTGCAGCGGATACTCAGAATCGGGCCATGATCCGAGCGGCAGTAGCAACAGGGGTGCGGATGGCCAATGCAGGCTTTTCGGTCGTCCTGGAGGGCATCCTCGGCCCGTGGCACTTCAAGCCGTTGAGGGAGGAACTGGGGCAGTGTACGGCCTCCGTGAACTATGCCGTGCTCCGGCCCGATGATGTCACCTGCCTTGCCCGAGCGCAGGGACGAGTGCTGGAGTCGCCACAGCACCGAGACGCCTTGACCGATGAAGGTCCGATCCGGCAGATGTGGGAACAGTTCCGCCACCTCGGGATGGCCGAGCGCTTCGTGATTGACAACTCGGCCATCGACCCCAAAGCCACGGCGAGGCTGATTAAGAGCCTTGTCGCTGCCGGCGACCTGACCTTCCCTTACGCCGACTATTAGTGCCACTCACTCCGGTGTTCTGGACTACCCCTCGGATTGGCCAGGCGGATCTCCGTAGTAGCCGATCCCGGCATTTTGGAGCACCGGCGAGAGCCTCTCACGAACCCAGTTGGCCCCTTTGTTTTCCACTTCCCACAATGGTTCTTGGCCATCCTTCGTCCTGACTGTGATCAGAGTGACCTGCCTCGGTTCCGAATCAGGGGAACCTCGAGTGCCGCCGAGCTTCACCGTACCCACGCTGATCAGAGTACGCGCCTGTGACCCTCCGAACTCATGTTCCTCTACCTCGACGCTGGCAACACTCTCCAAAGGAATGCTGTGGGACAGCTTGAACTCGCCGTAGCCGATCTTGCCGTCCTCGATTCGAAAATGCTTTCCGTGCTTACCAAGTTCGGCGTGTCCACCACGGTAGACGCATTTGGTGGGAAACCCGATCGTGATTCTGTCTGCCGTGCTCACGCTTAGGGTCTATCACCGCAGGTGACGTACGACCCTCCCCCCGGGGTCGGGAATACCATGTTGGGGCGAAACAGCTGAGCATTCTGGGACACCCGAGGCCGGCGGTGACCAGCATCCGAACCAGCCGTTAGACGACCCGTACGGCCCCAGCTAGCGGGCATCTTCTCCGGGCGGGTCTTACAGGTCGCCGACAAGCAGCGACCCTGGCAGGCATGGCCGGTACCCATGCGGTTATCGATGCGATTCACCAACCTCTCGACGTCGAACGGTGGCCAGAAGAACCCTTCTGTATCCCGTGGCGACGCGGCGGGAGTCCCGTACCCGATAGCCGTTACAGGGCTATCTCCGGATAGAGGAGGTGGTGGGCGAGCAGATCCTCGCAGCGGTCACGGCAGGTCTGAGCAATCCCAGGATCGATCCGGTACTTCGCCTTGGCCGTGGAGGCGGCGGGCGTGGTCGCGCCCAGCGCAGCGACTATCACGTCGGCGACCTGGTCGAGCTCGTCCGGCCCGAATCCGAGGGTGGTAAGTGCAGGGGTGCCAAGCCGGATACCCGAGGTGTACCAGGCACCGTGGACGTCGTCCGGGATCGAGTTGCGGTTGGTCACCACGCCGGCGTCGAGCAGAGCGGCTTCGGCTTGGCGGCCGGTGAGTCCGAAACTGGTGGCGACGTCCATGAGGACGAGGTGGTTGTCCGTCCCCCCGGTGACGAGCCGGACCGCTCTGCGCAGCAGCCCGTCAGCGAGCGCTCGGGCGTTGTCCACGATCCGGGCCGCATAACCGGCGAAGGTGGGTCGGCGGGCTTCGGACAGGGCGACGGCCTTGGCCGCCATCACATTGGGTAGCGGGCCCCCGAGGACCATCGGACACCCCTTGTCCACGTAGGGGGCGTACGCCTCCTTGCAGAGCACCAGCCCACCACGAGGACCTCGCAGTGACTTATGAGTCGTGGAGGTCACGACATCGGCCCAGGGGACCGGATCAAAGTCGCCGGTGAGCGCATGTCCGGCCACCAGCCCGGCGAAATGGGCCATGTCGACCATGAACGTGGCTCCGACCTCGTGAGCGATCTCGGCCAGGTTGGCGAAGTTGGGGTTCCGTGGATATGCCGAGTATCCAGCCACGATGACAAGCGGACGAAACTCCCTGGCCTGGGCCGCGATGGCGCCGTAGTCGAGGAGCCCGGTGGTGGGATCGACCCCGTAGCTGGCCTGGTCGAAGAGCTTCCCCGAGATGTTGGGCCGGAACCCGTGGGTGAGATGCCCGCCGGCGTCTAGCGCCATCCCCATCATGCGCTGGGAATGAAGATCATTGCGCAGCCGGTCCCAGCTTGCGGAGTCAAGATCGTTCACGTGGCGCACACTGGCCCGGTCCAAGGCGGGTTGTTCGACCCGATGCGCCAGGATCGCCCAGTAGGCGACAAGGTTGGCGTCGATCCCGGAGTGTGGCTGGACGTAGGCATGATCGGCACCAAAGAGTGCCTTGGCGTGGTCGGCAGCCAGGGTCTCGATCCGGTCGACCGTCTCGCACCCGGCATAGAGGCGATGGCCCGGGGTGCCCTCGGCATACTTGTCCGAAAGCCAGTTGCCCATGGCGAGCAGCACCGCCGGCGAGGCGTAATTCTCCGAAGCGACGAGTTTCAGTTGGCGTCGTTGTGACTCCAGCTCACTGACGATTGCGCCGGCCACGTCTGGTGCGGCGGCGCCGATGACCTCCAAAGCCGATCGATAGGCGGTTGTTTCAGCCGATTCGGGCATCATGCTCCTTGGGACGACATCGAGAGTTCGCCCAGGCGCACGGCTCTGTCCGACACGTTGCCGGAGGGCCGGTCCCCGGTGGTGCTCCACCCTGACGCCAGTAACGACCCGCTCCAACGATAGCCTCATCAGGTTGCTGAGCCACCCGTGACCCAGCCAAAGGACTTTCGGGCGCTTGCCGGAGGTTGGCAGAGGCCGTCGAATAGGGGGCAGTGCGATTCAGATTCGATGGGCTGAACCGAAGATGAACCACCGCGTTGATTCGATCTCTGCATCCCAGCCCTCTGCTTCGACGAGCGTCTGCAACTCACCTGGCTCGTACATCACACTTACGACCCGGTGCTCGGATCCGTCCCTCAGGCGCCGCAAGAGCAGGTCAGTTTCATACCTTATGACGAATGGGTCCTTCACAGATGTCCCTGGTTGCGGATCGTTTCGATTGTCGATGAGGAAGGCACGTCCGGATGGAGTGAGGCAGGAGCCAAGGAGCGACCAGAACTCGCTGAATCGGGACCTTGGCACGTGCGAGAGCCAGAAGGAGAAGAACGCCACGTCGTAGTGGGAGTCCGGTTTCCAGTCAAAGAGATCTGCCTCGACATAGTTCACGTCGGAGCGTCCCACCCGTGTCTGGTTGAGTGCGAGCACCTCCGGTGAACTGTCCACCACGGTCAGACTGTCGGCTGTTCGAGCAAGACGCTCGGTCCACCACCCAGTACCTCCGGCCAGTTCCAAGACGGAGCCCATGGCGCCGAAACATGTCAGGGCATCATCCACGACCGCTACTTGGCGCTGCCATTCGAACAGCTCTTGGTCGCCCCGATCGAACCGGCCCCGTCGCTGCCACCACTCGTCGTACTCAGGGGCACGGGCCCGATAGTACGAACGCTGCTCCGTTAGCAGATCCTCGTCGTCCACGTCGATACTTTCGCGCTCCACGGTGCGTTCCACAAAAGGCTGACCACCATGACTCGCTTCCATTTTTCGGGGGCACACATCGAATTGTGCTCTCGGAGAAGGCGGAATGGATCGACAAACGATCCTCAATAGTTGAATCGATAGTGGAGGTGGGCGACTCCGCTGCGAAAGGGCCTCGCGCTCAGGAGTTCGAGGTCCACGCCGGTCCGAAGTGGTAAAGCGCGCTTGCCGCCTCCCAGCACGACAGGCCAGAAGAACAGGTGGCACTCGTCTACTACCCCGGCCTCTATCGCTTGAGCGGCAAGATCTGCTCCACCCACTGTCATGTCGCGGTCCGCACGGGCCTTCAGGCGCCGAATCGTCTCCGCCTCGAACTCCTGCTCGAGAGTGGTCTTACCGCTGGACACCGATGTCAGGGTCTTAGAAAACACAACCTTGTCAGCCGCCTGCCAAAGGTTGGCGAAATCCACGATCCAGTGCTGTTGGTCAGCGACCGGTGAGGTCTCCCAGTAGACCATCGTTTGATACATCCGGCGGCCGTACAGATAGGTACCTATCGGGCGCTCCAGCTCGTTGATAGAGCTGAAATACTCCTCATCAGGGTTGCCGAAGTCAAAGCCCCCGTCGCGGTCCTCGGTGAAACCGTCGAGTGACGTGTTGGCAATGTAGATGAGCTTGGCCAAAACCACTCCTCCAACCTGGGACCTGGGGACCTGGGACCTGGGCCACGATAGCGGGCGCGGCCACAGCCAGAGCTTCCCCTTCCGGTCCGGTGTTCGGGACTCGGACATGCCACACGTAGGTCATGCATTGAGTGTGGAGTACGACGCCCCGGCGACGAGCAGTATCTGCCGTCGGCCCATAAGTACTTCGATGTCCTGTATCGGCTACAAGCGGAGCGGGCACCGTTCTGGGAGTTGTCTGACCTCAATGGGAGTCGATCTACGAGGTTCGCACAGCCGGGCAGTAGTTCCTACATCTCGACCTTCAGTCCGCAGTCGATTTCAAAGATTTGCTTTCCCGCCCAATCACGCTGCCATCGGGTTGCGCCGGTCTCAGGCGCAGGTGCAAGAAGAATGGTCCAGTGGTCAGTTCCTCGAAGGCGCTCGGGTCTCGCTTCTCCAGTTCCGGACTCGGCCTGGCTTCGACCAGGCGATCGATGAGGAATCCCGCATCGCTGATGGCTTCTGTGATGGCGGTAAGTGGGCGGCGCCAGAAGGTGACCTCGTGTGGCTCTACCCACACCTCCGAAACTTGAAGGAAGGCGAAGTAGTCCTCGGGGCAATGGTTCCTCCAGTCCCACGCTGGGTGATGTACCGACATCACCACCGAGCCTGTGGGTCGGAGAACCCTGTGGAGGTCGCGGAGAGGCGCGACCCAGTCGCGCAGGTAGTGGAACACCAGCGACGCCACCACCAGGTCCACGCTCGAATTCTCCAGGAACGTGAGTGGCTCGGCCAGATCGTGGCGACGCAGTTCCGCCCGATCACCGATTCGTGAACGGGCGATATCAAGCATGGCCGCGCTCACGTCGCATGCCACCACCTCAGCTCCGCCGTCAACGAGCCATTCAGTTACGGGACCTGAGCCGCAGCCGACCTCCAGAACCCGCTTACCGTGAACATCGCCGATCAACTCGATCGTTGCAGGGCGTTCGTAGTAGCTGTTGGCGGCACCACTGGCATTGTGAAGGTCGTACTCGACCGCCATAGCGTCATATTCCGACGCTGTACGAGCTGAGTCCCCGTTGTTCACCGCCGAGAGGGTACCAAGCGGTGCCTAGTCGGTCGATAACGCCTTCCACCCGACGATCGGGACACCCCAGGTTGGATCTCCCTTGAGCAGGTTGAATCTCTCTTGAGGGTGAGCAAATGTATCCGTGTGTCCGAATGGATCTATTTCCTGCATCCACCCCGCGACGACTTCGCCGCAACGATCACCGACGAGGAGGAGGAGATCTGGCGCCGCCACTTTTTGCGACTTCAGCAACTCCTCAGCGATGGCGTCTTAGTCGTTGCCGGTCCTACCCTCGGACGGGTCAATACCGGGATTGCAATTTTCGAAGCGCCTGATGAAGAGTCGGCTCGAGCCATCATGAACGACGACCCGGCTGTCGCCGGAGGATACGCCAAAGGAGAGCTCCGTCCGTTTCGAATATCCCTTCTTCGGGGCAGGGGCCGAGAGTAGCAATCGAACTCCATGTTGACGGAGAGCGAAGCTCTCACATCCGAGCCGCGGTACGTCGACCGGATGAGTGGCACGCTTAACGGCCCCACCGGGACGCCCGACGCTTCGAGCAGGCGTGGTGGCCATGGACCCACCCCGCTTGATGGCATCTCCGTTACGCCGACTCCGGCCTCACTCCCTCGGCCGGCTCCGTCACGAGAGTGGGGCTGTCATCGAGTATGCGATTTGCACCAGGAGTGACGATTGCGTCTCTCATCCCACCTCTCACGAGGAAGGGACGCTCTACGAAGTTGAAGAAGATCCGTCCGGCGACCGCGCACGCTGCCACTCCACCCGTCATTCCGAGAGCCAACGTGCCGAACGGGCTCAGATGGAGCTGGTGGACCCAGGGGGCCAGCAACAACAGGATCGGTTGGTGCAGGAGATAGAAGCTAAAGGAGATCACGCCGAGCTTTTGCACGCTTCGGCCCACGACATTCCCCGTGAAGACTTCATTGGGGACGAACGAACAGGCCAGGACCAGACCCGACGCGAAGAGCCCGTAACCGAAGTCTCGGCCCAGGGGCGAGTTCAGAGACTCTCCCGCTGCGGCGATGGGCGCTCCAATCACCAGAGCCAGCAGGGCCCACTTCAAATCACTTCGTCGCGGCGAAGCCACCAGCTTGGCCACCCCCACGCCCAGGGCAAACTCGAACCACCGAGCCGGAAGCTCCTTACTCAGGTCCGGACCCACAGTATGACTGAGCGCCACATGTGACCACTCATTTGCGAACACGTACCAGACGACTGCAATCAGCATGGTCGTTGCTATGGATTTGATGAAGCCCCACTTCCGGATCATCACAAGGAGGAGAGGAAAGACGAGGTAGAGCTGTACCTCCAATGCGATCGACCAGAATGGTCCATTGATGGCGGCGATCGTTGCGGCGAACCAGGACTGAATTAAGAAGACGTGGGTGACCAGGTCCCACCCATTGACCGGGTGTCCGACAACGAGCTTGTCCACGTAGGGGATGAGCTCCAGCAAAAAGAACAACATGAGCGCTGCGTAGTAGGCCGGAAGAATTCGCCAAGCCCGTCGCTTGTAAAAGGCCACCGTCTTCAGCCCCCGGGGTGGCGCAGATGCGTCCTGATTCTTGAACAGCGGGTGAGCGAGGCAGAATCCCGAGATCACGATGAACAGGTCCACCCCCCAGGATCCGATGCTTGCCAATCGGAAGATCGGTGCCAGAAGGGTGTGACCGTGCGCCAGCTGCAGTGGCGAGTTGTCCCAATAGGCGTAGACGTGGACCGACACGACGGAAAGGACCGCCAGGGCTCTCAGCACGTCTATGTAGTCGAGCCGACCCTTGATCCTTTCAACATCTGCCAGGGCTCTCGCCTCCGCCACGATCTGTTCCTCTCGCTCTTGCCTCGACTGGGCGGCGCTACGTGTCCTCTCCTTTCGTCGGCTCGCGAGATTCCGAGCTTTAGATTTCTCACCGTTGGGCCAGGCCTAGCCATAGGCCGTGACGTCTCCATCGGACGGCATCAGCCGGTGCATGACACGAGCGAGACCCTGGCCGAGTAGAGACCCGCGACTGCCCGGTTCGACCACCAGCATCGAGAAGTCGGACATCGTGTTGGACGTGGGTGCCCGCCTGGGGGGCGACACGTCGGCCCTTGGCGCGTCCCCCTTGACGCGGTGAAAGCCCCCCAGCCGCCATCAGTGGTCAGGACCTCAGTGAGGGCAAGACCCGAGGGCCCTGTCACAGGTGTTGTGTAGCCGTCCTGAGCGTCGGCCACCGTCCGGCCAGCAGCACCACGTCGGAGCGCGGACATCGGAGCCGGGACGCTTCTGGCCGTGCCTCCCGCCGGCCGGCCTGGATGGTCACCGCCGCCCGGGTGGGCCGACCCTGGTCGTCACGGCCGGTGAGGACCCGGACCGCCATACCTCGGAGAGCGTTCAGGGAGGGTCGCCACGGGAGAACCCACCAACGAGTACGGCCAGAGCCCGTTCGGCCCGGTTCCGAGACCCGAGCGGCGCCGGCCGCCCCCCAGAGGATTGGCTGAGGACGGACGTCGGAGGCAGCTACTGAATGTGCACCCCGGAGATGGACCGGGCGATGATCAGCCGCTGGATCTCGGAGGTGCCTTCGAAGATGGTGTAGATCTTCGAGTCGCGGTGCCAGCGCTCCACCGGATGGTCGCGGATATAGCCGTAGCCTCCCATGATCTGGATGGCCTCCTCGGTCGCGTGCACCGCGGTCTCGCCGGCGAACAGCTTGGACATCGACCCCTCGCCCGAGGTGAACTCCTTGCCGTTGCGACCCATCCACGATGCCCGCCAGATCAGGAGGCGGGATGCGTCGATCCTGGTCTTCATGTCAGCCAGCTTGAAGGCGATGGCCTGGTTCTCGATGATGGCCCGGCCGAACGCCTTGCGCTCCTTGGCGTAGGCCAGTGAGTACTCGTACGCCGCCCGGGCGATGCCGAGGGCCTGCGCCCCGACGGTCGGCCGCGACGCCTCGAAGGTCTTCATGGCCGCCTGGCTGGTCGAGCGCTTGCCTTCGCGGGCGTTGGCCAACTTGGCGTCCAACTTCTCCTTGCCACCCAGGAGGCAACTGCCCGGAACCCGGACGTCATCGAGGATGACCTCAGCGGTGTGAGAGGCCCGGATGCCCATCTTCTTGAACTTCTGCCCCTGGGAGAGACCGGCCGTACCCGGAGGAACGATGAAGCTGGCCTGGCCCCTCGAGCCGAGCTCGGGATCGACCGAAGCCACCACCACATGGATGTCGGCGATCCCCCCGTTGGTGATCCAGGTCTTCGTCCCGTTGATGACCCACTCGTCCTTGGCCTCGTCGTAGACGGCCCGGGTCCGGAGGGAGGACACGTCCGAGCCGGCGTCGGGTTCGGACACCGCGAACGCCGCCAGTTGGATCTTCTCCGGGGTGCCGAAGCACTGCGGCCCCCACTCCATCAACTGCTCGGGCGTTCCGTTGGCGGCGATGCCGGCCAGACCCAGGGTGCTGCCGAAGATGGACAAGGCGATGCCGGCGTCGCCCCAGGACATCTCCTCATTGGCGATGGGCAGCAACAGCCCGGTGTCGTCGGAGAAGCACTGGATGATGAAGTCGAACGAGTAGAGACCGATCCGGGCGGCCTCTTCGATGATGGGCCACGGCGTCTCTTCACGCTCGTCCCACTCGTGCCCGGCCGGGCGGATGACGGTCTCGGCAAAATCGTGGACCCACTTCTGGATCTGCAGTTGGTCCTCGTTGAGGTCGAGCGAGAATTCAGCCATCTTGACCTTCTCCATTCCGGCCCGTCGGGGCCCTCATGCACATCGGCCCTCACAAGCAGCCCCGGGGCCCCTCATCCCGGCGGCCGGTCGAGCCGGCAGCTACTTCGAAGTTACTCCATAGTAACCAAGAATGGCCGTTAACGCCACGCGGCAGGGCGAACCGCTGGTTGCCTGGACCTCAGGACCGGGTCGCCGAGGGCGAACTCTCCGGGACGACCGAGTCAGCAGCAGGGCGCAGGACAGGACTCGGGGCAAGGCGCCGGCGACCGGAGGTGCCCGTGGGCGCAGCGCTCCGGGGTGCCATGGCACGCCACCACGGCACCGGCGCTCAGCTGGGTCCGAGGACCCCGGGGAGGAAGGCGGTGAAGCTACGCAGGTTGGGCCAGGCGCACATCCACCGCCTGGAGCCCTTTGGGTCCTTCTTGAAGATCGAACTCAACCGCCTGACCCTCTTCGAGAGAGCGGAATCCGTTCATCTGGATGGCGGTGTGGTGCACGAACACATCAGCCCCACCATCAGGTTGCGAGATGAAGCCGAAGCCCTTCTCGGCGTTGAACCACTTGACTGTTCCGGAAGCCACGGTGGCATTCCCCTTTCCTCCACACGTGCGGTGCAGGCAGCCCCCGCCCACGAGACGAGCCTCGATCCTCCCGACCGGAGTGGACCTCGGACCCGCCTTCCCGGAGGAGGGTTCCCTACGGCAAACGCTAGCAGTCCCCCATGGCGAATCAACTGCTCAGGGCGCCTGTGGCGGCCTGTTCACGCGGCGTTCACCGACGTCGGATCCGGGTCCCCTCGGCTCCGTCCTCCACCAGCCAACCGGCGGCCTCCAGTTGGCCACGCAGAGCGTCGGCCTCGTCCCACCGGCGGGCCGAACGGGCCTCGTCCCGGCGCCGCACCAGCTCCGCCGTATCCGCATCCACCTCGCCCCCGGCCGCGGGCCGGAGGTCCAGACCCAGCACGGCGCAGAGCAGCGCCGCGGTCCGGGCGCTACGCCCGGCGGCCACGCTCTCGCCGCGGTCGTCGGCCCCGTTGGCGGTGCGGACCAGATCGAACACCGCGGCCAGGGCCCCCGGGGTGTCGAGGTCGTCGTCCATCCGCCGGCGGAACCGGTCCACGGCCTCACGGTCGATGTCGTCCCCGCCCGGGTGGTCGACCACCGGACCCGCCGAGAGCTGATCGGGGAGGTCGAACCGGCGGGCCAGTTCGTCCAGCCGGGCCAGCCCGGATTCGGCGTCGGCGATGGTCTCGGGCGTGACCTCGATGGGTGACCGGTAGTGGGACCGCAGCACCAACAGCCGGTAGGCCCGGGGGTCGCTCCGGTCCAACAGGTCCCGGAGGGAGGTGAAGTTGCCCAACGACTTGGACATCTTTTCTCCCCCCACGGTGACCCAGCCGTTGTGGACCCAGTGACGGGCGAACTCCTGCCCGGCCGCCACCGCCTGGGCCCGCTCGTTCTCGTGGTGGGGGAACATGAGGTCCAGTCCCCCACCGTGGAGCTCGAACCCCTCTCCCAGCAGATCGAGCGACATGACCACGCACTCGGTGTGCCACCCGGGCCGGCCCGGGCCCCAGGGCGACTTCCACGACGGCTCCCCCTCCTTGGCCTTCTTCCACAGCACGAAGTCCAGAGGTGACCGCTTCTCCTCGTCGGCCTCCACCCGGGCCCCGGCCCGCAGCGACTCGAGGGGCTGGTGGGCCAGCAGCCCGTAGCCGGGCACATCGGCCACCGACAGGTACACCCCGTCACCGGTCTCATAGGCCACGCCCCTGGCCACCAGGTCGGCCACCAGCTCGATCATGCGGTCCACATAGGCGGTGGCGTGCGGGGCCTCGTCCGGTCGCAGCACCCCGATGGCATCCATGATCTCCCACCACTCGGCTTCGTTGGTGGCGGTGAACTCGTCGATCCCGATGCCGAGGGCATTGGCCCGGTCGATGATCTTGTCCTCGATGTCGGTGATGTTGGAGACGTAGGTCACGTCGAGACCGGTGAACAGCAGGTAGCGGCGCAGGACGTCGAAGACCAGGGAGAACCGCCCGTGGCCCAGGTGGGGCACCCCGTCGACGGTCGGACCGCACACGTACATGGAGACCCGGCCCGGCACCCGCAGCTGGAGCGGCGAGACCTCGCCGGTGGCGGAGTCGTGGAGCGTCAGCACGCAGGGTACGGTAACCCGATCATGACCACGGACGCGACCGGTGCGACAGACCCCATGTCCGGCCCGTCCGGAATCCCCGAGAAGCCGGGCCTCGAAGGGCTCGAAGCGGTGTGGTCGGCCCGCTGGGATGCGGCCGGCACCTACACCTTCGACCGCACCGCGTCCCGCCCCCAGGTGTACTCCATCGACACCCCACCGCCCACGGTCTCGGGGTCGCTCCACATCGGGCACGTCTTCTCCTACACCCACACCGACGCCATGGCCCGCTTCCACCGGATGCGGGGGAAGGCCGTCTTCTACCCCATGGGCTGGGACGACAACGGCCTCCCCACCGAGCGCCGGGTCCAGAACTACTTCGGGGTCCGCTGCGACCCCAGCCTCCCCTTCGACCCCGCCTTCACCCCGCCGGCCGCACCGCCCAAGGACCCCATCTCCATCTCGCGCCCCAACTTCGTGGCCCTCTGCCACCAGTTGACCGAGGAGGACGAGCAGGTCTTCGAGAACCTGTGGCGCACCCTGGGCCTGTCGGTCGACTGGTCCCACACCTACTCCACCGTGTCCGAGCAGGCCCAACGGGTCTCCCAGCGCGGGTTCCTCCACCTGGCCCAGCGGGGCCAGGTGGTCCAGCGCACCGCACCCACCCTGTGGGACGTGGACTTCCGGACCGCGGTGTCCCAGGCCGAGCTGGAGGACCGGGAACGCCCCGGCGCCTACCACCGGCTCCGGTTCCCCCGGGTGGACCACGACGGCGGCGTGGACATCGAGACCACCCGGCCCGAGCTGCTCCCGGCCTGCGTGGCCCTGGTGGCCCACCCCGACGACGAGCGGTACCGGCCCCTGTTCGGCACCGAGGTGCGCACCCCCCTCTTCGGCGTGCGGGTCCCGGTGCTGGCCCACCAGTTGGCCGACCCCGAGAAGGGGTCGGGCATCGCCATGATCTGCACCTTCGGCGATACCACCGACGTGGTGTGGTGGCGTGAGCTGGCCCTTCCCACCCGGACCGTGGTGGGCCGGGACGGCCGGCTCCTGCCGGTCAGTTGGGGCACCCCGGGGTGGGAGTCCGACCAACCCGAGGCCGCCACCGCCCACTACCAGGAGCTGTCCGGCCGCACCGTCAAGCAGGCCCAGAACCGCATCGTCGAGCAGCTGGCGGAGTCGGGCGACCTGATCGGTGAGCCCACCCCGATCACCCACCCGGTCAAGTTCTACGAGAAGGGCGAGCGGCCGCTCGAGATCGTGTCGTCGAGACAGTGGTTCGTCGAGACCCTCCCCCTGCGTGACCGGCTGCTGGCCCGGGGCGAGGAGCTCCGTTGGCACCCGCCGTACATGGCCCACCGCTACCGGTCGTGGGTCGAGGGGCTCAACGGGGACTGGAACATCAGCCGGCAGCGCTTCTTCGGGGTGCCCTTCCCGGTCTGGTACCCGGTCGACGAAGCCGGCGAGGCCGTGTTCGACGCCCCCCTCATGGCGGCCGAGGACCGGCTCCCGGTCGATCCGTCCACCGACGTGCCCGACGGCTTCACCGAGGCCCAGCGGGGTCAGCCGGGCGGGTTCAGTCGGCGATCCCGATGTCATGGACACCTGGGCCACCTCGTCCCTGACCCCCCAGATCGCCGGCGGCTGGGTGGACGATGCCGACCTGTTCGAGCGGGTGTTCCCCATGGACGTGCGGCCCCAGGCCCACGAGATCATCCGCACCTGGCTGTTCTCGACCATCGTCCGGTCCGAGCTGGAGCACGGCTGCCTGCCGTGGTCGGACGCCGCCATCTCCGGTTGGGTGCTCGATCCCGACCGCAAGAAGATGTCCAAGTCCAAGGGGGACGTGGTCACCCCCCTCCCCCTGGTCGAGAAGCACGGGGCCGACGCCGTCCGCTACTGGGCCGCCGGCGGACGGCCCGGGACTGACACCGCCTTCGACGAGGGCCAGATGAAGGTGGGCCGGCGCCTGGCCATCAAGGTGCTCAACGCCTCGCGCTTCGCCCTGGGCCGCATCGCCGGTGAGGACGGACAGGTCATCGCCCCGGCCGTCGACGCCGTCACCGTCCCGCTGGACCGGGCCATGCTGACCCGGCTGGGCTCGGTGGTGGACGAGGCCACCGCGGCCTTCGAGGGCTACGACTACGCCCGGGCCCTGGAACGGACCGAGGCCTTCTTCTGGTCGTTCTGTGACGACTACCTGGAGCTGGTCAAGACCCGGGCCTACGGGGAGCCCGGTGATGCCGCCACGGCCTCGGCCCGGGCCGCCCTGGCCACCGCCCTCTCGGTGTTGTTACGGCTGTTGGCCCCGGTGCTGCCGTTCGTGACCGAGGAGGTGTGGTCGTGGTGGCAGTCCGGCTCCATCCATACCGCCCCGTGGCCGGCCAGCTCGGAGCTGGGCCCAGCCGGGGTGGGTGAGGGTGACCAGGTGCTCGAGGTGGCCGCCGAGGTCCTCGGTCGGGTCCGTCAGGCCAAGTCCCAGGCCAAGCGGTCGATGCGCTCCAAGGTGGCCGCCCTCACCGTGACCGACACCCCGGCACGCATCGCCGCCCTCCAGTTGGCCCGGGACGACGTAGCGGACGCCGGCGGGGTGGAGGAGCTGGTGACGGTGGAGGGCGATGAGCCCGACATCACCGTGGTGCTGGCCGACGAGGAGTGAGCTGGCTCAGGCCAGATAGACGCTGAGGGCGGCGGCGGCCATCTCCTCGGGTGTGCCCTCCTGCTGGATGCGGCCGTGCACCATGATGGCGGCCCTGGTGGCCACCGACAGAGCGGTGGTCACGAACTGCTCGACCAACAGGATGGTCATCCCCTGGCGGCCCAGGTTCCCCACCAGCTCGTAGAGCTCGGCCACGATGAGCGGCGCCAGTCCCATGGACAGCTCGTCGAGCAGCAGCACCCGGGGATCGGTCACCAGGGCCCGGGAGATGGCCAGCATCTGCTGCTCCCCACCGGACAGGGTGCCGGCGGTCTGGCTCCGCCGCTCCTTCAGCCGGGGGAAGGCGGCGAAGGTCCTCTCCTCGACGTCCTTGGTGCTGATGCCGCCCCGGTAGGTCCAGATGCGGAGGTTCTCGTGCACGGTGAGATTGGGGAAGATGCCCCGGCCCTCGGGCACGGCGCAGATACCGGCCCGGGCCAACTTCTCCGGGGGGCGCTTCCCCACCGGCTCGTCACCGAACAGCACCTGGCCGCCGGTCGGGCGCATCCGCCCGCTGATGACCTTGAGCAAGGTCGACTTGCCGGCCCCGTTGGGCCCGAGGAGGGCGAACACGCTGCCGGCCGGGACGGCCAGGTCCACGCCGTGGAGCACCTCGATGCGGCCGTAGGCCGCGGTCACCCCCGACAGGGTGATGCTCGGCGGCAAGGCCCGGGTGGTGGCCCCCGGGGCCTCGGAGAGATCGGTCATGGGGCGCCGTCGGCGGCGGGTGGGGCGGGTTCGGTCCCGGGGGCCGGCGCCGCCTCACCCAGATAGGCGGCCTGCACCATGGGATCCTTGCGGATCTCGTCGGGCGTGCCCGAGGCGATGATGTCCCCGAAGTCGAGGACGTAGATGTGGTCGCAGATCCGCATGACCAGTTCCATGTCGTGCTCCACCAGCAGCACGGCCATCCCATCGGCGGCCAGTTTGGAGAGCAGCTGTCCGAGGACGTTCGACTCCGACTCGTCCAGACCCGAGCCCGGCTCGTCCAACAGCAGGAGCTTGGGCTTGATGGCCAGGGCCCGGGCCAGCTCGACCATGCGGGCCAGCCCGGTCGACATGGCCGCCGAGTGATGGCCGCCCAGCCCGACCAGCCCCACCCCCTCCAGCAGTTGGTCCGGGTCGGTCACCGTCATGTCCCCCAGGGCGGTGGTGGCACCGGGATCAGCCCGGTTGGCCCGCCGCCGCCTCCCCGGCACCAGCCGGGCCAGCCGACGCGGCTGCCACCAGCGGGCGTCGGACTCCAGCCCGACCAGGACGTTCTCCCCGGCGGTGAGCGAGCCGAACAGCTCGAGGCGTTGGAAGGTCCGGGCCAGGCCCAGCCGGGCCCGCCGGTGGGGCTTCATGGCCGTGACGTCGGTCTCGAACAGGTGGACCGTGCCCCGGCCGGGCGTCTGCAGCCCGCTGATGACGTTGAACAGGGTGGTCTTGCCGGCCCCGTTGGGCCCGATCAGCCCGGTGACCGTACCGGGCTGCACCGACAGGCTGACGCTGCTGAGAGCCGACACGCCGCCGAAGCGCACGGCCACCTCGGACACGGTGAGGACCGCGCCGGCCCGATCAGCCGGCGGCACTGGTCTCCCCCCGCAGCACGGCGGCGCCACCGAAGGGCGGAGCCGAGGCCCCACCGGTGCCGGGCACCGGCCCCTTCACCCAGGGGAGGAGGCCCTGGAGGCCCTCGATGCCCAGGATGCCACCGGCGGCCCGGCCGATCAGGATGATGCCCACGCCGGCGAACAGGCCGAACCCGTTGGGCCACAGCTGATTGAGCACCACATAGGTCAGGGCGGCCAGGAAGGCCCCCGAGACCGTGCGGATGCTCCAGATCACCACGAACAGCACGAAGATGATGCCGGAGAAGAAGTCGAAGTCGGAGGTCCCCACCATCTGCTGCACCGTCCCGTACAGCGCCCCGGCCAGGCCGGCCATGCCGGCGGCGATGGCGAACACCGCCACCTTGGTCACCCCGATGTTGAGGCCCACCGTGGCGTAGGCCGCCGGCGAGTCGTTGAGGGCCAGCAGCCGCCGCCCGAACAGGCTGCGCCGGATGGCCAGCACCATCCACGCCGCCAGCACGAAGAACACCGTGACCAACAGGAACTCGGAGGCATCGCCCGCCGAAGGACAGCCCCGGCAGCACGATCCGGCCGATGCTGAGGCCGCCGGACCCGTAGATGTGGGTGTCGAGGAAGAACCCGTTGGCCACGGCGTCGGCGAAGGCGAAGGTGGCCAGGGCCAGATAGAGGTCGCGCAGCCGGATGGTGGGCAGGGCGATCAGGGCGCCGACGGCGGCGCAGACGATGGTGGCGGCCACCAGGCCCAGCAGGGAGCCGCCGCCGGCCACCTTGCCCATGATGAAGGCCCCGATGCCCATGAAGGAGAACTGGCAGAGGGAGATCTGCCCGGAGTACCCGGTGAGCAGGACCAGCGAGAGCCCCACGATGCCGAGGGTCATGACCACCCCGCCCAGGGTCAGCACCGTGGTGCCCTGGAACTGGCGTGTTGTTGAAGACGGCGGCCAGGACCGCCGCCACCGCGAAGAACACCACGCCGGCGATGAGGGACTCCCGGCCGCCGGCCACCCGGGGGGCCCGCATGGTGGTCAGGCGGCCCACGGCCCGGAGCCGCACCGACGGCAGGGTCACCAGGGCGATGAACAAGAACACCATGGGGAGGGCCAGGGTGATGTCGGGGACCAGGCTCTGGGGCAGGTGGGGCAGCGAGGTAGCTGATGATGTAGTTCTCGGCCAGCCCGATGCCGATGGCGGCGGCGAAGGTGACCGGGATGTTCTTGAGGCGGCCGACGATGGCCGCGGCGTACCCGTTGACCACCAGGAGGGTCATGGCCTCGATGTTGAGCCCGGTGGTCTGGGTCGGGGCCAGCAGCACCCCGGCCAGGGCGGCCATCATGAACCCGAGGATCCAGCCGTACTGGCTCATCCGGTTGGGGGAGGCCCCCGACATGGCCAGCAGCTCGGGGTCGTCCACCACCGCCCGCAGGGCCACCCCGGTGCGGGTGGCGTAGAAGAGGATCCGCAGCCCGATGGCCACGGCGGCGGCCACCCCGATGATCAGGACCTCCTGATACTGGATGTTGATCCCGACCAGCCGGAACTGCCCGTTGATCATGTTGCCCGACCAGCGCGCTGGGTGCTCGGGCTCCACGATCACGGTGGCCAGCCCGGTCAGGATGACCATCAGGCCCAGGGTGACCATGACCGGGCGCTCGGCCGATGCCCCGTGGAGCCGGCGCATCAGCACCCGCTCGACCAGGGCCCCGGCGATGGCGGCCCCCACGATGAGGATGATGACCAGGGCCACCACGATGGGCACGTGGTGCTCGGAGACCAGCACCCAGTAGCTGAAGGCGGCGATCATGCCGACCGCGCCCTGGGCGAAGTTGAAGACCCCCGAGGTGGTGTAGGTGACGACCAGTCCGGTGGCGGCGATGGCGTACCCGGCGCCGAACATGACGCCGAACACGGTGAACTGCAAGAAGTTGCTCACCGACTCAGCTCCGTCACCCGGTCGCCCACACCTGTCGTCTCCCTTTCCTCAGCCGCTCAGCTCAGGAGCTTGGCGCCGTCACGTACTCGGAGTCGCAACGGTAACCGTGGGTGGGACCGCTGATGGGCGGATCGTCGTGACGGACCCACAGGCCGTTGGTCACCATCCCGATGAGGTAGCAGTTCGACGTGGTCCGGGCCACCGGGTTGGAGGTGGTGACGATGTTGCCACCGTTGAACGAGGTGATCTTGCCGCAGGGCCTTGAGGATCGACCCCCGGCTCGGATCGGAGCCGGCGTTCTTGAGGGCCTGGGCGAAGAGCTCACCGGAGAGCCAGCCGTACAGGGTGAACAGGTCGGTCTTGAACCCGGGATCGGCCACGTTGACCCAGTGGAGGAAGGTGCCGACGGCCGGGATGTCGTTCTGGTCCTCACCGAGGTACAGCGAGGCATTCTGGTCCAGGTAGGAGCCGTTGACCGCCGCCGCGCCCCCGGACGCCTCGATCAGGGCGTGGGAGTAGGTGGCGGCCCCGAGCACCACCTTGGGGTGGAAGTTCTGCTGGACCAGGTCCTTGAGCAGGGCCGAGGCGTAGGCCTCGGGCATCTGGTCGATGAACAGCACCTTGACCCCGAGGTTCTTCATGGCGATCACGTTCTGGGTGAAGTCGGTCTGGGTGTCGGCGTACTGGGCGTCGTAGACGATGTTGTAGCCGGCCTTCTGCATGGCGTACTTCTCGCCCGCCCAGTCGGCCAGGGTGGAGGGCAGGTCGGCGATGACCGTCCCCACCTTCTGCACGTCGGCGTTGCCGAAGGTCTGCTTGAAGTACAGCAGGACGCCTTCCTCCCAGCCCCCGGCGAGGGGGACGGCGCTGAAGACGTTGGGCAGGGCATTGGTGGCCGAGCTCAACACCTGGGTCACGTCCGGCATCCCGGGGTTCTGGGCCAGCACCTGGCCCCCGAAGCTGTCGAAGGTGGAGAACCCGCCGACCAGGGCGGCGTCGGTGTTGACGGCGTTCTGGGTGGCCGTCTTGTTGCCGGTGCCGGAGTAGCCGTCGTCGGCACTGTTGACCACGATCCTGCGCCCGTTGATCCCACCGGTGGAGTTCACGTAGTCGGCGTAGGCCTCCGTCCCGACCAGGGCTCCCTTGAACAGGCCGCCGATGGCCAGGGTGGAGACGTTGCCCACATCGACCGTGCTGGCGGTGATGCCGGTGTGGTCACTGTAGGCACTGGCGGGGATGGTCCTCCCTGATCCCGTGCTGCCCGTGGCGCCGCCGTCGTGGTCGTGGTGGAGTTGGTGGAGCTGCACGCCGCCACCGAAATTGCTACCACCACGGCCATCCCCACTGCGGCCATGCGCGTCTTCCACGATGCAGAACCCAAGGCTCCCCCTTGTCGTCGGATTCTATCGGAACTGGCCCGGGCTGGGCGGGAAGCTCGGCTCCCCGGTCACCCACGAATATGTGACTCTACGTCAGAAACTCCGGCACGTGTCTAGCACCGCAGGCCAGAGCGTCATATTCCCGCAGTGGGGCCGCCGTAAACGGCCGGTCGTGGGTTCGGGCCCGCATGCCCTCGAGGAAACGGACCGCCCCCATGGTGGTGTGCCGGCACCGGATCGAGGCCAGCACGTCAAAGGCGTGCTGGGCCCGGGGAAGCTCGACCGCCGCCACCGGCGCCTGGGACACCCGGCGCAGCTGGTCCACGAAGTGCCGGGCCACCGCCACCGGGACCAGCGTGTCGTTGACCCCGTGGACCACGAACATGGGAGGGGCTGAGGCCGTGACCCGGTGGTCCGGGGAGGCCTGGGCGAACTGGTCGGGGCTGTCGGACTGGCGGGCCTTCATGACCCGCCGCTCGAGGAGGTCGAGGAGCCCGGGCCCGTAGGCCCCGGACAGCTCGGGGTCCCCGGTGATGTCGTACACGCCGTAGAACGGCAGGCAGGCGTCGACCGAGGTGTCCAGGTCCTCGAAGCCGGGCTGCCACTCGGGCTGGTTGGGGGTCAGGGCCAGCAGGGCCGACAGATGCCCGCCGGCCGAACCCCCGGAAACGGCGATGAACCCGGGGTCCCCCCCGTGCTCGGCGATGTGCTCCCGGACCCAGGCCACGGCCCGCTTGCAGTCGACGATGTGGGAGGGCCAGGTGGCCCGGGGGCTGAGCCGGTAGTTGATGGCCACGCACACCCATCCCCGGCTGGCCAGCTCGTGGATGAGGGGGATGCCCTGCTGGCGCTTGTCCCCGATGACCCAGGCGCCCCCGTGGATGTACACCAGGACCGGCGCCCCCTTGGCCGCCACCGAGCGGCGGGCCAGGATGTCCAGCTTGTGCCGGTAGTTGCCGTCGCCCCAGTAGTCGATGTTCCTGATCCGCTTGATGGACCACCACCGGAAGGGCACCGCAATGACCAGGCGCCACCAGCGGTTCCAGGTGGGGGCGGGATCGAAGCCGGGGACGGTGACCGCTCCCCCGCTGGCCCGCTCCAGGGCCTCGTCCACCAGGGCCCCGGCGCCGTGGGCCACCACGGCCAGCCGCACGAAGCCGACCTCGGTCCCACCGGCCACGGCCAGGCCCACCCACCCCGGCCAGGAGTGGAGGGCGCCACCGAGGGCGAAGACCACCACGCCGGCCACCTCCAACGCCCCCACCTGAAGGGGCAGCTCGCCGGGTATCCAGCCCAGGGCGAAACTGGCCACGGTGAAGGGCTCACGCCTGATCGGATGGAAGGCGTTGACCACCAGGGCCGCAAAGGCCATGCTGACTGCGAGGAACACCCAGGCCATGCCCCCATCAAACACGGTCCGGTGGGGAAAGTGAAGGAGGGCCCCGTCCGGGGTCGCCGGGGTCGGGGTCGGGTGGGATGCGGGCAGGGGGAAGGCCATGGGGGGTAGACCGGGCAGGGGGTGGGTAGGGGTAAGCGTTCGACGGCAGACCTGAGCGAAGGGATGGGGGATGGAACGACTGAGCGGGCTCGATGCCAGCTTCTTGTACCTGGAGACGCCCACCCTCCACATGCACGTGGCCATGACCCTGGTCTTCGACCCGTCCACGGTCCCGGGGGGCTACTCCTTCGAGAAGGTCAAAACGGGCATCGCCAGCCGCATCCCTTGCGCCCCGGTGTTCCGGCGCCGGCTCATCGAGGTTCCGTTCCGGCTGGGCCACCCCATCTGGGTGGACGACCCCGACTTCGACATCGACTACCACGTGCGCCGGGGGGCGCTCCCCGAGCCGGGTGGGCTGCGCCAGTTGGCCGACTTCACCGGCGACGTCGCCGGCCAACAGCTGGACCGGTCCAAGCCGCTGTGGGAGATCTGGATCGTCGAGGGCCTCGAGCACGGCTACATCGCCCTGATCGCCAAGATGCACCACTCCACGGTGGACGGGGTGTCGGGGGCGGCCCTGCTCTCGGTGCTGTTCGACCTGGAGCCCGATCCGCCGCCCCAGTCGACGCCGCCCGAGCAGCCGGTGGACGAGCGGATCCCCTCCGGGCTCGAGCTCATGACCGAGGCCGCCGTGGCCCGGTCGCTGCGCCCCCTGGAGATGACCCGCGACGCCATACGGACCGCCCACCGCGTGCTCAACGTGCGCCGGATCCGACTGGGCACCCCCAACCGCTCGGCCCTGTCCAAGGCCGCGCTCCCCCTGTCGGCCCCGCGGGTCTCGTTCAACACCGCCCTGACCCGGCGGCGGTCGGTGGCCTTCACCGCCATCGGACTCGACGACGTGAAGCGGTTGAAGAACGCCACCGGCACCACCGTCAACGACGTGGTGCTGGCGGTGTGCACCGGGGCCCTCCGCAGCTTCCTGATCGAGGGCGACGAGCTGCCGGAGCGACCGCTGGTGGCGGTGGTCCCGGTGTCCGTGCGCCCGGACATCGACTCGCCCAAGGGATCCAACCAGGTGTCGTCGATGTTCGTGCAGCTGCCGGCCAATCTCCACGACCCCTTGGGGCGACTGTCGGCCATCCACGACGGGACCAAGGGGGCCAAGGAGGAGTTCAACGCCCTGGGGGCCGACATGCTGCTCAACTGGGCCGAGCACGCCACCCCCAACGTCTTCGCCAACGCCGCCCGGCTGTACTCGGCCATGCGCCTGGCCGACCGCCACCGGCCCATCGCCAACCTGGTCATCTCCAACGTCCCCGGCCCGGACTTCCCGCTGTACCTGGGGGGCGCCGAGATGAAGTCCGGGTTCCCCCTCGGACCGGTCATGGAGGGCATGGCCCTCAACATCACGGTCATGAGCTACCGGGGCATCCTCAACTGGGGGGTCATCGCCTGCCCGGAGTCCATCCCCCGGCTGTGGAGCCTCATCGCCGCCGTGCCCCGGGCCCTCGACGAGCTGCTCTGTGCCGCCGGGCAGGAGCCGGCCCACTACCGCTCCGACGAGGCCGCCGCCGCCGTCCGGGCCTCGGGGCTGGACCCCGACCGGCCCGACTGCTGAGCCACCCGGGTTGAGCCGGGCGCCGGGGCGGGGCCCGGTCAGGGGGCCGGCGCCACCGTCATCGACGAGGCCCCCGAGCACACCGGAATGGCCGGGCTGAAGGTCTGGGTGGCCGGTTGGTACGGGAGGACCACACTGAACCCGTCCACCACGAAGGCCCCGGTGTGCCCGGGCCCGAACACCACGTCGGTCGGGTGCCCGGTGCCCGGGGTCGAACTGGCCCGGGTCCGCTGGGGCAGCCGGACGGGGGCGGGCGGATCGGAGAAGTCGTCGAGGGGGACCGGGTTGATCCAGTTGTTGGCGGCGTCGGCCACCAGCAGTCCGGTCCCGGTCGGATCGATGGCCACCGCGGCCGGATCGGAGATGCCGAACTTGTCGAACCCGGTGGTGGCCAAGGTGGCCCCGGTGGCGGCCACGATGGGCAGCACCCGGCCCCCGTAGTCGCTCCCCCCCTGGCCCACCACGTACACGGTGGCGCCGTCGTCGGTCACCACGATTCCGTGGGGCGAGTACACCGAGGACACTGACAGCCCGGTGGGGATGAGCGCCCCGGCGGTGGCGTTGGCGGTGTCCACCGGGACCACCCCCCCGGCCACCAGGGCGAAGAGGGTGGGGCCCCGGGGTCGAGGGCCATGCCGAAGACGGTCCGTCCCGACCCCAGCTGCAGCGGGGTGCCGACCTGACGGGTGGCCACATTGACCGGGACGATGGAGCTCCCGCTGGAGGCCAGGACGAAGCGCCCCCCGGGCATCACCACGATGGCGTGGGTCCCACCCTGACCGGGGATCTTGATGGGGGTCCCGGCCTGCTGGGTGACCAGGTTGATGGGAATCACCACGTTCTGCACGCTCTCCACCGGCGGCGCCTCCGCACCGGGGCTACCGGTGGTGGCCGGGGGCAGGGTGGTGGCGTCGGCCGACGGCGAGGAGTCCGCCCCGTCGCTGGTCACCACGTAGGCCCACCGACCGTCCGGCGAGGTGGTGATGGCGAAGTTGCCCAGCACCGGGGTGCCCGAGATGGGCAGCGCTATGTCGGCCTCCGGCGTGTGGGTGGCCAACTCCACCGGGGTGACGGCGTCGGGACAGACCACGTAGCCGACGGCCCCCGGCGGGGCCAGTGAGGCGTCGTGATCGGGAGTGGCGGCCGGAGGGGAGAACAGGGAGCAGCCACAGGCCAGGGCGCCGACCGTGGTGACGGCCCCCGCCACCCGGAGGTGGCGGACGGCCCGGCGGAAGCCGGGGGCGGTGGGCAGGCGCACGGGCCGGCGGACCGGGCTCCGGATCAACGTCGGGGCTCAGGAATGTTCGAAGTTCGGGGCGCCGTCGACGCCGAAGGCGAACTCGTCGACGTAGCACCACCACCAGTCCTCCCCCGGCTCGAACGACTGGATCAGCGGGTGACCGGTCTCGTCGAAGTGGCCGGTGGCATGGCGCCCGGGCGAGTTGTCACAACAGCCCACATGGCCGCAGATCATGCACATCCGCAGGTGCACCCAGTGGCCCCCGGTGGCCAGGCACTCCTGGCATCCGTTGGATGAGGGAGCGACCTCTTGGACCTGGTCGAGATGGTGGCAGAACTCTTCGGCTTCGGTCATGAGGTCTCCTCACGGGACAAGGTGGGTGGGGTCGGCCCGAGCGGGATGGGCACCGATGGTACTGGCCGGGCCGCTGGGCGATCCGACACCCGACGGGCTGCCGCCGACGGCTAGGGGACCCCGATGGCCCGGACGGCCAGCGGCACCGGCATGCAGCCCGAGTGGGCCAGGGCGTCGTGGAAGGCCCGGAGGCCCCCGCCGGCCGCCACCCAGTCGTCGCGGGCCCGCTCGATGGCCATGGCCCCGGTCAGGTAGGCCGAGGCCTGGGTGGGCCAGGCGCAGTACCGGGCCACCTCGGAGCGGGCGGTGGGCAGCGGCACCAGGGCCCGGTCGTGCATGAAGGCCACCGCTTCGTCGAACGACATCTCGCCGGTGTGGAGGGAGGTGTCGACCACGATGCGTGCCGCCCGGAACAGACGGGCCTCCAGCTGGCCCAGCTCCTGCTCGGTGGTGAAGAACCCGGCGTCGCGCATCATGCCCTCGACGTACAGGGCCCACCCCTCGGCGAAGTAGGCCGACTCGAAGATGCGCCGCACCGGCCGGGCCTCCTTGGTGGTCATGAGGTGCCAGTGGTGGCCGGGGTAGGCCTCGTGCACCGAGGTGGTGCCGATGGAGTAGGTGGCGTTGCTCTCCAGCAGGCCCTCCACCTCCTCGGTGTCGTCCTCGTGGACCGGGTAGGGCACGAAGAAGTACCCCTCCCGGGACGGCTTGAACATGGGAGGGGCGATGTAGCAGGCCACCGCCAGGGTGGCCCGGATGGCCGGGGGCGCCGGCACCACGTGGCACAGCTCGTCGGGCGGGTCGGTCACCAGGCCCTGGTCGATCATGAAGGCGCGGGCCTGGAGGCAGACCGCCTCGTACTCGGCCCGCATCCCGTCGACCGAGGACGGATGGACCTGCTGGAGGCGGCGGATCACCGCCGGCCAGTCGCTCGACCCCCCGGGGACCTTGGCGGCCACCTCGGCCATCTGTTCGGCCACCCGGTGGTACTCGTCCCACCCCTGCTGGCGCAGGGCCCGGGCATCGGTGTCCAACAGCTCCCCCTGGCTCAGCACCTGGTTGTAGTGGTCCTCCCCGAACACGTAGGTGCCGGTGCACCGGGGGGCCAGCTCGGTCAGGAAGCCGGCAAAGGCCTCGTAGGCCCGGGCCCCGATCTCGCCGGCCTCGGCCAGCTTCTCCCGGTTGGCGGGCTCGGCTGCCAACTCGACCACCTCGCGGCGGGCGAAGCCGATGTTGGCGGTGCACTCGGCCAGGCTGCGCTCGATGATCAGCCGGCTGGCCAGGGAGGGGTCGAGGTTGGCGGCGGCGTCCTCCAGCACCGCCCCGATGCCGTGCAGCCGGGCCACGGCGGCATCGGTCAGCTCGTCCTCCGAGCGCAGGGCCATGAGGAACAGCTGGGTGATCCCGGTCTCGAGGTAGCCCTCGGGGGAGCGGCGCCACTCCTGGCGGTCGGCCAGGGTCCGCCGCAGACCCAAGCTCGACAGCACCAGGGCCCGGTCGATGGTCTGGTCGAACGACAGGTCCGCGTCGTCGAAGGCCTCGAACCGGGCGATCCACCGTTCCTCGTCGGCATGGCGGCGCTCGAACCCCGCCGCCGACAGGTCGTCGAGCCGGTCGTCGAACCCGTCCCGGCCCACCGCCGCGGCCATCCGGGGCGATTCCTCGAACTCCCGGGCCATCAGCTGGTCGATGGCCTCCTCGAAGGGATCGGGATCAGTGGATACGGTCACATCGGGAGTCTGCCCGCCGCTCCGGCCCGGGACAAGCCCTATCCCCGGGCAACCCGGGCTCAGAAGGGTTGGTACGACTCCGAACGTCCCGAGGACACCAGGGTGGCGGCCACGTGGTCGGCCAGCATCTCGAGGGGCCGGATCTCCGCGCTGCTCAACTGGACCGGACGGGAGTGGGCCAGCACCACGATGCCCACCCGGGTGCGTTGGGCCCACAGGGGCAGCACCACCACGGCCCGGGCCCCGCCGTCCCGGAGGGAGCCGGTGCCCACGAATCCCCGGCCCAGGGCGTCGGTGCCCGTGTAGCACGAGCGGATCTCGGCCACCAACGAGGAGAGCGAGCTCAGGTCGGCCGGCGTCAGCCCGAACAGGCTGTCCTCCAGCGGGCCGTTGGCGGCAGCCACGGTGTGCCCGCCGCGGGTCTCGAGGACCAGGGCCGCCGAGTCCATCTGGGAGGCCTCCTTCATGCACCGGGCCAACCGGGTCGGCATGTGGGGGTCGTCGGTGATCCCCGAGATGGCGATGGAGGCGTTGATGGTCCGGTCCCAGGAGGACTCCTCCAGATGATCGCCGATGGCGTGGAGCCGGGCGGCCAGCAGGGCGGCGCACTGCTGGAGCCGGGGCAGCATGTCGGCGGGCAACGGGACCAGGGACTCGACGTTGAGCGCGCCGATGGTGGTGTCCCCGGCGGTGATGGGCACACAGATCTCCGACACCACCCCGGGTATGGCCTCGAGATAGTCGGGGTTGGCCGAGACGTCGGGGACCACGATGGGCTGGCCGGTCATCCAGGTGCGCCCGGTGATGCCGGCCGAGCCGCACATGCCGTCGAGGATCAGCCACAGGCCGCGTTGGGCGATGCAGCGCAGCTCCCCGCGCCGCTCGAGATAGACGCTGGGCATGATCTGGCCCTGCCGGAAGAGATGGTCCGCCACCACCGAACAGGCCCGGCCGGAGTCGGACGACCGGGCCAGGGCGTCGGCCAGCCTGTCGTCGGAGTGCACCCCGGCGGGGTTGGTGCGCACCGAGCCCTCGGCCGGGGCCGGGTGGGAGTCCACGGTGGGCCAGGCCGGACCCGGTCGGGCCAGCAGATACCCCTGCACCAGGTGGACCTCCGCCTCGCACAGGATGTCGAGCTCGGTCTGGGTCTCCACCCCCTCGGCGATCACGCTGGTGCCCACCTCGCTGGCGAAGGCCGCCATGGCCCGCACCAGGGCCCGGCGGTTCTTGTCGGTGTCGAGGTCGCGCACCAGCTCGCGGTCGAGCTTGAGGAAGTCCGGGGTGAGCTCGATGACGTGGCGCAGGCTGGAGTAGCCGGCGCCGGTGTCGTCGATGGCCACCCGGACCCCCCGCGACAGCCACGGCACCAGGTCGTGGCGGAGCCGGGTGTAGTCCGACACCGCCTCCTGCTCGGTGAGCTCGATGACCAGGCGGTCGGGCAGGTCGTCCAGGATGGCCAGCACCGAGGGGTCCGACAGTAACGAGGGGCTGAGGTTCACGAACAGCAGCCGCTCCTCGGGGATGGGACCGAGTCGGGACGCCGCTTTGAGGCAGGCGATCTCCAGGTTGCGGCGGAGGCCGACCCGCTCGGCCTGGGCCAGCCACCAGTCCGGTGGGTGGACAGGCTCCAGGGGCATGCGGGCCAAGGCCTCGTACCCCACGATGAGCTGGTCGCCGGCCCGCACCACCGGTTGGACCACCGACTCCACGATCCCCGGTTGGCACAGCACATGGATGGACTGTTGGACCGCGGAGGATCCGGCCTGGTCCACGCCGTGCCCGACAGTACGCAGAGCCATGGCCGTTCATCGTCCGATACGCCCCGCATCTTGAGCCGGCCGGGTCAGATTGACGGGCGATCGACCCTGGTCAGCCGGCCACCGCCCCCAGGGCCTCCAGGGCCGTCGGATCCAGGACCACCTCGGCGGCGGCCATGTTCTCGTCCAGGTGGGCCGGCGACGAGGTGCCCGGGATGAGCAGGACGTTGGGGGCCAGGGCCAACAGCCAGGCCAGGGCCACCTGGGCCGGGGTGGCTCCGAGGCGGCCGGCTGTCTCCACCACGGCCGGGGCCTGGAGCACCGGACCGTCGGGGATGAAGGCCGAGCCCAGGGGGAAGAACGGCACGTAGGGCACCCCGTCGGACAGGCAGGCATCGAAGACCGGTTGGTCGCGGCGGTCGGCCAGGTTGAAGGCGTTCTGGACGCAGGCCACCTCGAACTCGGACCGGGCCGCCCGGTACTGGTCCAGGGTGACGTTGCTCAGGCCGATCCCGCCGATGAGCCCCTCGTCACGCAGTGACTTCATGGCCGCCACCTGGTCGGCGAAGTCCACCTCGGACTCCGGATGGCGGCGGAGGTTGACCACCGGGACCTGCTCCAGGCCCAGGGCCACCAGGTTGGCCTCCACCCCGGCCCGCAGTTCCTCGGGGCGTTGGGCCGCGGTCCAGTGGCCGTCGGCGGTGCGGGCCGCCCCCACCTTGGACACCAGCACCAATCCTTCCGGATAGGGGTAGAGGGCCTCACGGATCAGCTCGTTGGCCACGTCGGGTCCGTAGAACTGGGCGGTGTCGATGTGGTCGACGCCGTGGTCGACGGCCCGGCGCAGCACGGCCAGGGCCTGGTCACGGTGGGCCGGTGGCCCGAACACGCCGGGACCCGGCAGTTGCATGGCCCCGAATCCCATCCGGTGGACGGGACGGCCGGCGAGCTGGACGGTGGAAGAGGGCATGGTCCCTGTCTATCCCGACCGGCCTCCGGCCCGACCCGCGGGGCGCCCTCGTATGACGGTGTCACCGTGGCTTCAGAGCGGAACGGTCAGGTCCGCCGGAGCGGCGAGGCCGAGCAGGCCGGCGACTGCGGGGGCCCAGGCGGTGGAGCGGGGCCGCTCGGTGCCGAAGCCGGCCACCAGGTCGGCCGCCCCCGGGTGCCCACCGCCCACCACCGCCACCTGCGGGGCGGTGCGCGGACTCCCGTGCACCCCGCGCACCGGCCAGGCCACCGACGAGAACCAACGGCCGGGTGAGGACCAGGCCAGCACGGTGTGGTCGTCGATCCTCATGGTGTCCTCGACCCCGGGCACCTCCTCCATCCACCCGTCGGTGCCGGCCATGGCTCCGGCCACCACCGCCACCGCTCCGTCGTCGACCACCACGCCGGCCAGGCCCCGGGGGCCGGCCGCGGCGCGGCAGGTCGATGGGGTCGGGCTCGGTCACCGACTCCTGGCTGTGGTCGCTGACCACGATGACCACCCAGTGGTCCCACTCCGACCGGAGCCGGTCGAGGATCGAACCCAACCGGGCGTCGGCCCGGCCGTACCGATCGAGTGCCTCGGGGGCGTCCGGGCCGAAGATATGGGCGGCGGTGTCGGTCTCGTTCAGCTGCACCACGAGGAGATCGGCATCACCGTCGATGGCCTCCAGCACCCGGGCCGTGGTCTCCCGGTCCTTGGCGTAACCCAAAACGTCGAGGTCCACGTCCGGGGTGAACCCATCGTCGGGCCACACCCGGTCGGCCCGGGCGGCCCCGGTCACCCCCACCAGATGGTGGTCCCCGAACACGGCGGCGCTGCGACGGCCGGCGGCGCGTGCCGCGTCGAACAGGGTGGCGGACCGGGGTCCCCGCTCCCACGACGGGACCGGCCCGGCCCCGGTGGGGATCTCGTTGGCCACGATGCCGTGGCGGTCGGGAGCCACGCCGGTGACGAAGGTGGCGTGGTTGGGGTACGTCGAGGTGGGCATCACCCCCACCGCCCCCTCGGGCCACCATCCGCCGGTCGAGGCCAGGTCGTGGAGGACGGGCATCACCGCCGGGTCCACATGACGGGGCGACACCCCGTCGAGCACCAGGAAGAGGACCCTCACCCGGCCACGAGATCCAGCGTGGCCACCCACTCCTCCAGCCCGGGGACCGGAGCGCCGGCCACCTTGGCCGCCTCGTCGGCCCGCCGCAGGCGCAACGCGTCCTCGGCGTAGGCCGAGGAGCGGAACTCGGAGGCCTCCTCGGGGCTCATGGCCTCGCCCTGGAGGAGAAGGGTCCGGAGGCTGCCCTCGGAGAGCTGGCCCCGGTAGGAGCGGTCCGTGGCCACCAGGTAGCGCTTGGCCGGCACGTGCCCCTCGATGAGCCCGGCCACCCGGTCCCCGAAGGCGGGGCGCACGAACTCGGCCGCTACCACGCCATGGACGTCCTCGCACCCGGGCTCGAGCACATGGCCCAGGTCGTGGAGGAGCCCGGCCACCTGGAGCTCGGGGTCGTCGGGGTCGGTGCGGCGCAGCAGGTCGGCGCACTGCAGCCCGTGGGCGAGAATGGTGAGGCCGGCGATCTCCTCGTTGGGCTCCTCCATCGAGCCGGCCCGGTGGAGTACCTCCAGCACCTGGGCCAGGGTGGCGGGGTCGGTGGAGGGCGCGCTCACCGCGCCGATAGTAGGCGGGGCTACGATCGGCCTACGGGCACCACCCCAACAGGCACCGGTCGTCTCCGTTGGTGGAATGCCCCGCTCGCCGCCGGGGTGATCGGGGCAGTGGTGGTGGCCGCGCTGGCGGCGGCCGGCACCTTTGCCGGTGCCAAGACCAGCGCCACGCCGGCGACGTCGCCCACCACGCCTCCGCACCCAGTCACCAACTCCGCGTCGGCCACCAAATCCCCGCTGGTGGCGACACGTCCTCCGGCCGCCCTCGACGCCGTGGCCTGCCCCACCGTCTCGGAGTGCATCGCCGTCGGCGGCGCCGGGGGCGTCGAGGTCAGCCGGACCGCCGGTCGCACCTGGACGGCGGTGACCGTTCCGACCCGGCACTACCTCTATGGCGTGGCCTGTGACGACCCGGCCCACTGTGTGGCCGTCGGTGACGACGGCACCGCCCTGGTCACCGGGGACGGAGGCTCGTCGTGGACCTTCTACCCGACCGGGGTGGGCATCCCGCTGTCCTCGGTGGCCTGCCCCGGGGGCAGCCGGTGCTACGCCGTGGGCGACGCCGACACCGTGATCGCCACTGACGACCGCGGGACCCACTGGCAGCGGCAGCTCGAGGGCTCCGGTGTGCTCGACAGCGTGGCCTGCACCACCCCCACCCGGTGTGCCGCCGTCACCAGCAGCGCGGTGGCCAACCTGGCTACGTCCGATGGCTCGACCTGGAAGCCGGTCACCGTGCCCTTCCCCCCGCTCGATGGCCTGGCCGCCCTCAACGGGATCGGCTGCTCCGGCTCGACGTGCGTGGCCGTGGGGGGCCACGGGCTGATCGCCAGCTCGCTCCGCGGCGGTGCCACCTGGTCCGCCGATCCGTCCCCCACCTCCGACAACCTCATGGCCGCGGCCTGCCGCTCACCGTTGGCCTGCGTGGCCGTGGGCCAGGCCGGGACCATCCTGACCACCGAAGGGAAGGGTCCACCGTGGAAGTCGGTGGCGTCCCACACCGGCCAGACCCTGCTGGGGGTGACCTGCCCCTCGCTCGACCAGTGCGTGGCGGTGGGCAGCGGGGGCGCCGTGGTGACCTCCGACGACGGCGGCGCCCAGTGGGTGGTGCGGGCCGGGATGGCCGCGCCGAGCCCGAGCCTGCGGCTGTTGGTGGTGGGCGACTCGTTCGCCCACACCCTGGCCATGGGGGTGGCCCGCAATGCCACCGCCTGGGGGGTCGACGTCATCGACGGGTCGCTCGACGGCTGTGCCCTGGTACGGGGCAGCCCGGTCCTCATCGGCACCGACCAGTTGGCGGTGACCGGTCCCTGCGCCCCGACCGGTGCCGGCTGGCCCTCGCAGTACCGGTCCGACGTCAGCACGTCCCGACCCACGCTCTCCCTGTTGGTGCTGGGGCCCTGGGACCTGAGCACCAGGAAGGTCGACGGGAAGTGGGAGTGGCCGGGCCAGTCGGCCTACGACGACTCCTACGCCCAGCTGATCACCACGGCGGTGGACCTCCTCTCGGCCGGTGGCGGCCGGGTGGCCATCACCACCGTGCCCGTGGTGCGGTCGTCGGGTCCCGAGCTCTGCGTCCCCCCGCCGGCCACGGTCACCGGTTGCCCCACCGGCACCCAACGGGTGGCGGCGCTCAACCAGGTGGCCCGGTGGGTGGTGGGGGTGCTCGGTGGCAAGGTCACCCTGATCGAGCTGAGCCACCAGCTGTCACCCGACGGGGTGTTCACCAACGAGGTCGACGGGGTGGTGGTGAGGGCGGCCGACGGGGTGCACCTGAGCGAGCCGGGCGGCGAGTGGCTGACCCCGTGGCTCCTGCCCCAGCTGCAGCAGGCCAACCGGTGACCGGGGGGCCGCCCCGGGCCCTCAACGCACCACGAAGTCGTCCAGGTCGGGCTCCTTGGTCCAGCCCCAGTAGTCGACCAGGCGCCACGGGCTCAGCACGTGGATCTCGCCGTAGGCGTTCTTGAAGAACGAGTGCTTGACCGAGGGCTGGGACCACACCAGCGTGGCCATCTCCCGCTGTGAGCGCTGGTGCCAGTCGTCGCAGCGCTCCTGGCGGGGCTCCATGGAGCGGTGGCCCCCGGCCACCAGCTCCTCGATGCACTGGGTGATGTAGCGCATCTGGCACTCGGAATGGAAGATGAGGCTCCCGCCGTGGGCCAGGTTGGTGCCGGGTCCGTACATGCAGAAGAGGTTGGGGAAGCCCGGGACGGTGATCCCCAGGTAGGCGGCCGGGCGTTCGCCCCACAGGGCCCGTAGGTCCACCCCGTCCCGACCCACGATCTCCATGGGCCACAGGACCCGGTTGGCGTAGAAGCCGGTGGCGAAGACGATGACGTCGGCCGGGTACCGCACACCGTCGGTGGTGACCACGGCGTCGGGCTCGATGTGGTCGATGCCGGTCCGGACCAGCTCCACGTTGTGGCGGGTGAGCGTGCGCAGCCAGCTTCCGTTGTCCTGGAGGGTGCGCTTCCCGGTGGCCGGGTAGTCGGGCACCACCTTGGCCACCAGCTCGGGGTCGTTGTCCACCTGGCTGGTGATCCACTCGGTGAACATCTGCCGGGTCAGCTCGTTCATCTCACTCACCGCCCGCTGCTGGTCGGGGTAGTCCGGGTCGACCCGGGCCGCCTCCAGTCCCTTGTCACACCCGGGCCACAGGAGCAGGAACCGGTACCACCGTCCGTAGAAGGGGAGGTGGCGCAAGGCCCACCGGACACCCGGCCCCACCGCCTCGTGGTAGTTGGGGTTGGGGAACATCCACTGGGCCGTGCGCTGGAACACGGTCAGCTGCTCCACCTCGGGGGCGATGGTCGGGGCGATCTGGAAGCCGCTGGCCCCGGCCCCGATCATGGCCACCCGCTTGCCGTGCAGGTCCACCGAGTGATCCCAGCGGGCCGAGTGGAAGGCTGGGCCGGCGAAGCTCTCCCGACCGGGGATGTCCGGCACGTGCGGGCGGTTGAGTTGGCCCACGGCGGAGATGACGGCCCGGGCCACCAGGGTGGACTCGGTGCCGTCGGCGGAACGCACCCGGACCGACCACGTGGCGTCGTCGTCGTTCCAGGTGGCTCCGAGGACCTCGGTCTCCCACCGGACGTGGGGCTCGATGCCGTGGCGGTGCATCACCGACTCGAAGTAGGCCTGCAGCTCGGGCTGCTGGGCGAAGAACTCGGTCCACTGGTCGCTGGGCTCGAAGCTGTAGCAGTAGAAGTGGTTGCCCACATCGACCCGGGCCCCGGGGTACGAGTTCTCCCACCAGGTGCCGCCGACCCCGGCGTTCTTCTCGACGATGGTGAAGGGGATGCCGGCCTCTTGGAGGCGGATGCCGGCCAGGAGCCCCGACTGGCCGCATCCCACCACCACCACCGGGAAGTTCTCACGGGAGGCCTGGTCGGCCGCTACCGGGACCCGGCGGGAGTCCGCCCCGTCCAGCTCCATCTCCTCCATGAGCATGGGCACGTACTCCACCGGCACGTCCTCACAGACCAGCCAGGTCATCATCTCGTGGAGCAACTCCGGGGACACCGGATCAGGCTCGGGGCAGCCCCGGTCGCGGTACTGGCGGATCACCTCCAGGGCCAGGGCCCGGGCCTCGGCCTTGTCCTCCTCGGTCATGTACCCCTGGACCTCGTTGAGGAACAGGCCGGCGGGCCGGAGCCGGCCCCGGATGAGATCGGGGTCGCCGGACATGTGCACCAGCGAGAGCATCAGGGTCGGGATGCTCACGTCCAGCAGGGCCTCGGCGATCTCCTCGTCCGACGTGTCGAACGGCTCCCCCGCGTGCGGATTGCGCATGTCCTGGCCCTTTCTCGACGGGAGCGCACCGCGCCCACGAGGAGTTCAGGGTACACAGGCCCGCCGGCGCGGCGGCGGGCGCCGGGGGGCAGGCGGGAGGGGTCGGGGAAGCGAGCGGCCAGAGGGCCGGAAGGGTCAGGCGGTGCGACCTCGTCGGGCCCCGGAGCCCTCGAGGGCCCGGATCAGGGCCTCGGGCCCGGCCAGCCGGCGGCCGGCTCCGATCAACAGTCCGCCCACCAATCGGGAGGGGCTGTGGTGGGGGCGGGGGGCCGGCAGTGACAAGGGGTCCAAGAGGGGCCGATCCCCGTAGACCGGGGCCCGCCGGCGCAGGGCAGCACTCCGCTCGCGGTCGGCCATCCGACTCTTCACCATCTTCTCGGAGACCAGGGGGTGCATGCTCACGGAGACCAATTTACCGTCTGTAGTTGACAGTGTCAAGAATATCCCTATATAGTCATAGAACTATGCCGCTCCTTCACACCGACCTTCCTCCCTCCCAATCGCCCCGGGTCTCGGTTCAACCGTCCGTGGTCATCGAGCTCGAGTGGGCGCTGGCCTCCGGCGAGAACGACCGCTACCGGGCGGACCACCCGGTGCTGGACGCCATGTACCAGAGCCATCCCGACCTGCTCTCGAGGGTGGGGTCCATCTGGGGCCCCGGCGAAGCCATCAGCTGCGGCGGGTTCATGGAGCTGATGCTGCTGGCCCACCAGGGCGGGATGCTGTTCGGCACCGATGTCGGTCCGTTCCTCGATGGCCTGGGCGACCTGTGCGCCACTGCGCCCACGGACCTGGAGCAGTACCTGATCACCGAGACCGTGGAGGACCGCCGGGCCGTCATGGCCCGACTCAGCCGCCTGCGGGAGTCGGCCGATCTGCGGGAGCAGTACGTGGAACTGATCCGCCACATGTGGGAGGCCATCCGCCCGGACTGGGAGCGATCGGGTCGGGGCGCGGTGGAGGTGGCGGTGGCGGCCCGTGAGGGGATCCGGGCCAAAGGGGCCGACTGGCACGAGGTGGCCCGCAGCGAGTGCGACTTCGGGGACCTGGTGGACCGGACCGTCGCCGAGCTCGGCCCGGACAGCGAACTGGTGGTGGTTCCGGCCTTCTTCACCCACAAGGGACTGGTGGTCGACCTACCCGGGATCGTGGTGCTCGGAGTGCGCACCGATATCACCGGCGCTCAGGCCCGGGCCCGGACCGAGTCCTTGGCCCGTCGGCTGAAGGCCATCTCGGACCCCACGCGACTGGCCATGCTGGACGCCCTGCGGAACGGTCCGCGCACCATCACCGACATCGCCGCGGCCTTCGCTCTGGCGCAACCGACGGTGAGCAACCACGTCAAGGTCCTGCGCCATGCCGGACTGGTCACCGACGTCCGCGACGGGGCCCGGCGCCAGCTGGTGGTCCAGTCCGATGCCGTGGATGAACTGCTCTCGAACCTCCAGGCCGTGCTCTCGGACCGGGACGCCCCGGTGGTCCCGGGCCTCACCGCCTAATTCGGGGATCGAAGGGTGGGCGACCACGGGAGCCTGGCCGCGTGGCGAGGCTCGCCCATCAGCGGGGACGGGTGGCGATGACGAATCCCTGATCGGTGGTCTCATGCTCCAGTTCAGGGGCCCTGAGGGCGGTGGCGTAGATCCTGAAGCCGGCACCCTCCAGCGTGTCGGCGACCGCCTGCACGCTGTGTCGGTAACTGGTGAGCGGCAGGTGGGTACCGAACGCATGCTCTCGGTGCACGGGCTCCGTACCCGCCTGAAAGGCCAGGAGCAGATGACCCCCGGGGATCAAGACCCGGGCCAGCTCGTCGAAGGCCTCGTGGAGTCGGGACAGAGGCGTATAGATGATCGAGTACCAGCAGACCGCGCCGGCCAGGGACCCGGTTTCGAAGGGAAGCGCATCGAGTCGACCCTCGTCGAATTCGATGTGCGGGTGCGCGCTACGAGCTACGGCCAGCATCGCTTGGGACACATCCACGCCGACCACGTCGAGCCCACGTTCCGCCATGAAGGCCGCCGCCCGCCCCGGTCCGCAGCCGACATCGGCTACGCGGTTGACGGCCTGTCGGTTGATCATCTCGATGAAGGCCACAAGCATGGCCCGGTCCAGTGGGGATTCCGTGTCCGAGTTGATGGCAGTGCCCACGGACTCGACATACGTCTGCGCCGTCATGTCGTAGACATCGCGGGCGGCTGCCACGTGATCCTCGCTGAGCACGCCCCCAGGCTACGGGCAGCACCCGTGCCATGGCGCCCGACCAGTCCGACTCCTCGAGGTACCGGGGCGTCGATGGCCACTTCGCCGCCCCGCTGATGCTCCGTGGTAACGCCGCTTGATCCCGGCGACGACCGAGGCCGAACGGCAGTGAGTCAGCCCAGGAGTTCCAAGGCCTCGTTGAAGGTGGCGGAGGGCCGCATCACCGCGGTGGCCAGCAACGGGTCGGGTTGGTAGTACCCGCCGATGTCGACCGGCGAGCCCTGCACACCGATCAGCTCGGCCACGATGACCTCCTGCTGCTCGGAGAGGGTGGTGGCCAGCCGCTTCAAGGTCCCGGCCAACTCGGGGTCCTGGGTCTGGGCTGCCAGCTCCTGGGCCCAGTACAGGGCCAGGTAGAAATGGCTCCCCCGGTTGTCGATGCCGCCCAGCCGGCGGGTCGGTGACTTGTCCTGATCGAGAAAGGTCCCCGTGGCCCGATCGAGGGTGTCGGCCAGCACTTGGGCCCGGGAGTTTCCCGTGGTCTGGGCCAGGTGCTCGAAACTCACGGCCAAAGCCAGGAACTCGCCCAGGCTGTCCCACCGGAGGTAGTTCTCCTTCAACAGCTGTTGGACGTGCTTGGGAGCGGAACCACCCGCTCCGGTCTCGAACAGGCCGCCGCCGCTGATCAGCGGGACGATGGAGAGCATCTTGGCGCTGGTCCCCAGCTCCATGATGGGGAACAGGTCGGTCAGGTAGTCCCGCAACACGTTCCCGGTGACCGAGATGGTGTTCTCGCCCCGTCGGATGCGCTCGAGCGAGAAGGCGGTGGCCCGCTCCGGCGACATGATCTCGATCTGGAGCCCGTCGGTGTCGTGGTCCGGGAGGTAGGCCCGGACCCGCTCGATGAGGACGGCGTCGTGAGGACGGTCCTCGTCGAGCCAGAACACCGCAGGATCGCCTGTGGCCCGGGCCCGGGAGACGGCCAACTTGACCCAGTCCCGAATGGGCACGTCCTTGGTCTGGCACATGCGGAACACGTCGCCGGTGGCCACCGGTTGCTCCAACACCACGGCGCCCGTCTTGTCGACAACCCGGACCGTGCCGTCGACGGGTATCTCGAAGGTCTTGTCGTGGCTGCCGTACTCCTCGGCGGCCTGGGCCATCAACCCGACATTGGGCACCGAGCCCATGGTGGCCGGATCGAAGGCGCCGTGGGCCCGGCAGTCGTCGATGACCACCTGGTACACGCCGGCGTAACTGCTGTCGGGGATGACGGCCAGGGTGTCGGCCTCCTCGCCGTCCGGGCCCCACATGTGGCCCGACGACCGGATCATGGCCGGCATGGAGGCATCGACGATGACGTCACTCGGTACGTGCAGATTGGTGATCCCCCGGTCGGAGTCCACCATGGCCAGGGGCGGTCCCTCCTCGAGCTCGGCATCGAAGGAAGCCCGGATGGCGGCACCGTCGGGCAGAGTCTCCAGCCCGGTGAAGATGGCCCCCAAGCCGTTGTTGGGATTGAGGCCGGCCGACGCCAATTCTCCGCCGAAGCGGGCAAAGGTCTTGGGAAAGAACGCCTTCACCACATGGCCGAAGATGATCGGGTCGGAGATCTTCATCATGGTGGCCTTGAGGTGCACCGAGAAGAGCACGCCGTCCGCCTTGGCCCGCTCGATCTGGTCCTCGATGAACGAGTGCAGTGGTGCCACCCGCATGACTGCGGCGTCGACAACCTCACCGGCCAGCACCGGGACCGAGTCGCGCAGTGACGTCGTGCTCCCGTCCTCGGAGACCAGTTCGATGCGGAGCGAACTGTCCTGAGGGATTACGGCGGAACGCTCGGTGGAGCGAAAGTCCCCGAGCTCCATGTGGGCCACGTTGGTCCTCGACTCCGGCGACCAGGCCCCCATCCGGTGTGGATGCTCGCGGGCATACTTCTTCACCGAGGCAGGGGCCCGACGGTCGGAGTTCCCCTGGCGCAGGACGGGGTTCACCGCGCTGCCCATCACCTTGTCGTAGCGGGAACGGACAGTGCGATCCTCGTCGGAGTGCGGGTCGTCGGGAAAATCGGGAAGTGGGTAGCCATGCTCCTGTAGCTCGGCGATGGCCGCCTTCAGCTGGGGCTTGGAGGCCGACACGTTGGGCAGCTTGATGATGTTGGCCTCCGGCGAGGCAGTGAGTGCGCCCAGTTCGGCCAGGGCGTCGGGGACCCGCTGTTCCTCGCCGAGGTACTCAGGAAAGCTGGCGATGATCCGCGCCGCCAGCGAGATGTCCCTTGGCTCCACGGTGACGCCGGCCAAGGAGGCGTACGCCTGGATCACCGGAAGCAGGGAATAGGTGGCCAGCGCCGGGGCCTCATCCGTCCGGGTGTAGATGATGGTCGAGTCAGTCACCGTGCTCCTCGGGGCCGTGGGTAGTCATGGGGTCGAACCGGCACGGCCCCAAGAACATCACCCCGGCCCGAGTGTCGCAAGCCGACGGCCCGCGGATCGGGCCCCGGCCGCCCCGGGCCACCCCTCGGTGATGTTGTTCAGCATCCTCGGCGGGCAGGGCGTTCCAAGGACGGTAGGGCTGAGTTCCTGTCGATAGGGTGAGCCCGTGGGCGACCTCGAGCCCGACGAACACCGGCTTGGTCGCCCACCGGTCGTCAGGATGGTCGGACGCCATCTCCGCCAACTCCGTTCGGGTGCTCGACTCTGGCCTGGCGCCACCGTTGCCATCGGGAGCACCCCGATGAGGCCGGGTCGCCGTGACGGAGCGTCACCGACCGCACCGACTAGATCGTGGGGCGGCACCTGCACCTTGGCCCTTGGGCCCTGATGGACCGAGCCGAGGTTTTGCCACCGACGGTGGCATCAGGGTTTAGCGATTCACTGTTGCGGGTAAGCCCGGCCCGTCAACAGTGATTGCTTCTGCGCGTAACCACGGAGACGGAGCTGTAGTTGGGCTGGGGGCACAGAGAACCGGAGGACCCGATGAAACGTTCGTTAAAGGCAGTTGTCGGTAGTGGTGTAGGCCTAGCCGCACTCGTTGCCATCATGATGCCCGGGGGCCTGGCAACCGCGGCGACATCGTCGAAACAGGCCAGCTCCCTCTATCCGATCAACTACACGGTGAAGGCCACCACCACCTTGGCCAAGTTGAAGCAGACCGTCACGGTTCCTCCCGGCTCCTTCAAGGGCTCCTTGAACCTGAGCTCCCTCGTTTTGAAAGGGAAGTTGGACCTGCCGCCCGCAACCACCACGGTCGATGTGGCCGGGATCGGCCTGGCCAACGCCACCTTCGAGCTCTCGGAGACCAAGGAGGTAACCGGAAAAGTCAATCTCTCGACGTTGAAAGTCACCTCTACGGCCTCGTTCAACGTCCTCATCACCTCGCTGGAGCCGCTGGGGCTGCCGGTCAACCTGGTGGGCAACAGTTGCGGAACCGCCACTCCCGTATCGGTCACGTTCAGTGGCAAGTTCTCCTTCACCGGCAGCTCGAAGTTCTCGGGCGACTACACCATTCCCCAGCTGCAGAACTGCGAGCTGTTGACGCCGGTCCTCAACGAACTGGTTCCGGGGCCGGGCAACGTCTTCTCGGCCACATTCGCACCGGCCAAGTGACCAGCTGACCCGAGGTCTCCTCTTCTAACCCGGGAGGACCTCACCTCTGGTTCCGTCACGGTGACGCTTTCGCACTCCGGAAGCGTCACCGTGACGCCCGGGTTGATCGATGCGGTGATCGGTCGGGTAACGTCGATGGGATGAACCCGGAGGAGATGGCCAATCTCGTACACCTGCGCCGGGCGCGCGATCTCGTAGACCGCGACTACGCACTGCCTCTCGACGTACCGGCCATGGCCAGTGCCGCCCTCATGTCGCCCGCCCACTTCTCGCGCGAAATTCCGGGCCGCCTATGGCGAGACTCCCTACTCCTACCTCATGACACGACGAATCGAGCGTGCCAAGGCTCTTCTGCGTCAGGGGATGACGGTCTCCGATGCCTGCGTCACTGTCGGGTGCACCTCACTCGGCTCGTTCAGCTCCCGCTTCTCCGACATCGTCGGCATGACCCCTTCGCAGTACCGGAGCCACGACCACCACGATCTCGAAGGTCTTCCCTCCTGCGTGAGTAGGTTCGCCACACGCCCACAGCGTTTGACCACAGTCTGAGCGCGCCGGCACAACTGGGCAACGGGGTTGCAGCCCTCCGCACGGAGGGTCAGATCACCGATACCGAGCAGGATCGGAGAAGCAAATCGCCGGGCGGTGCTGTTACGGTTTTCGTATGACAATCTCCGTCTCCGCCATGTTCGTCCCGGTACACGATCCCGACGCGGCGCTGGGCTTCTATCGTGACGCTCTCGGTCTCGAGGTCCGTGCAGACGTAGCGTCCGATGGCTTCCGCTGGGTCACGGTCGGTGCTCCGGGTCAGGACGTCGACATCGTTCTGTTCCAGCCGCACGGGGGTCGCTCACAAGCCGAGGGAGACGCCCTGCTGTCTTTGGTGACGCAGGGTTCGATCCAAGCTGCGATCTTCCGCTCCGACGATCTCGACACCACCTTCGAGAAGGTGCGGGCCTCAGGCGCCGAGGTGCTCCAGGAGCCTGCGACCCAGCCCTGGGGGGCACGCGATTGCGCATTCCGGGACCCCTCGGGCAACATGGTCCGCATCGCCCAGGCCTGAGCCAGGTGAAAGCCGGGAGCCAGCTGGTGAGGTCATCGACGCAGACAACTGCCTGAGGGCATGATGGCCGATCGTAAGTCCACTGCTCGGCACCCCGCCGACAGCCACGATCTGATCCGGGTCCACGGCGCGCGCGAGAACAACCTCAAAGACGTCAGCTTCGAAATCCCGAAGCGGCGGCTGACCGTGTTCACCGGGGTTTCCGGCTCGGGCAAGAGCTCCCTGGTGTTCGGCACCATCGCCGCCGAGTCGCAGCGGCTGATCAACGAGACGTACAGCGCTTTCGTGCAGGGCTTCATGCCGACGCTGGGACGACCCGAGGTCGACGTGCTCGAGGGGCTGACGACCGCCATCCTCGTCGACCAGCACCGAATGGGGGCCGACCCCCGCTCCACGGTCGGCACCGCCACGGACGCCAATGCCATGCTGCGGATCCTCTTCAGCCGGCTCGGGCGGCCCTACGTCGGCCCACCCAATGCCTTCTCCTTCAACGTGGCGTCGGTCCGCGCCAGCGGGGCCATCACCGTCGAACGCGGTGCGGCCAAGACGGTGAGGCGGACCTACACCCGGGCCGGAGGCATGTGCCCCCGCTGCGAAGGGCGCGGGGCGGTCTCCGATATCGACCTCTCCCAACTCTTCGACGAGTCCAAGTCGCTCAACCAGGGAGCGATCTCCGTGCCCGGGTACACCGGAGGGGGCTGGAACTCCCGGCTCTACAGCGCCTCGGGGTTCTTCGATCCGGACAAGCCGATCAAGAAGTTCACCAAGAAGGAGCGGGAGGACTTCCTCCACCGCGAACCCACCCGAATGAAGATCGAGGGCATCAACATGACCTACGAGGGGCTGATCCCCCGAATCCAAAGGTCCATGCTCTCCAAGGACATCGAGGCCCTCCAGCCCCATGTCCGGGCGTTCGTGGAACGGGCGGTCACCTTCGCCACCTGTCCGGAGTGCGACGGCACCCGGCTCAGCGAGGGAGCCCGGTCGTCCCGGATCGGCAAGGTCAATATCGCCGAGACCTGGGCCATGCAGATCAGCGACCTGGTCGAATGGGTGGGAGGCCTCGATGAGCCGTCGGTGGCGCCGTTACTGGCCACGCTGCAACAGACCCTCGACTCGTTCGTCGAGATCGGGCTGGGCTACCTCTCACTCGATCGACCGTCGGGGACCCTGTCGGGCGGCGAGTCCCAGCGGGTCAAGATGATCGGCCACCTCAGCTCCTCACTGACCGACGTCACCTACGTCTTCGACGAGCCCACCGCGGGGCTGCACCCCCACGACATCCAACCCATGAACGACCTGTTGCTCCGCCTACGGGACAAGGGCAACACGGTACTGGTGGTGGAGCACGAGCCAGAGACCATCGCCATTGCCGACCACGTCGTGGATTTGGGCCCAGGCGCTGGAGCGGCCGGAGGCGAGGTGGTGTTCGAGGGAACGGTCGACAAACTGCGGGCCAGCGGGACACTCACCGGCCGCCACCTCGATGACCGGGCTTCCCTGAAACCATCCGTGCGGGAGCCTTCGGGCGTGCTGGAGGTGCGCGGTGCCGACCTTCACAACCTGCAGGACGTCAATGTCGACATTCCGCTCGGGGTGCTGGTGGTGGTCACCGGCGTGGCGGGATCGGGGAAGAGCTCGCTGATCCAGGGCTCGTTGTCGGGTCTGGAGGGAATGGTGTCGGTCGACCAGACCCCCATCCGGGGCTCGCGTCGCAGTAACCCCGCCACCTACACCGACCTGCTGGAGCCGATCCGCAAGTCCTTCGCCAAGGCCAACGGCGTGAAACCAGCCCTGTTCAGTGCCAACTCCGAAGGCGCCTGCCCCGCCTGCAACGGTGCCGGGGTGGTCTACACCGATCTAACGATGATGGCCGGCGTCTCCTCCATCTGTGAGGAGTGCGAGGGCCGACGATTTCAGGCCGCAGTGTTGGAGTACCGCCTCGGAGGGCTCGACATCGCCGAGGTGCTGGACCTGCCGGTCAACGACGCCGCCGAGTTCTTCGATGCCGGCGAGGCTCGGACGCCGGCCGCCCATGCCATCCTGGAACGACTGATCGACGTGGGGCTGGGCTATCTCAGCCTCGGCCAACCCCTCACCACCTTGTCCGGTGGCGAGCGGCAACGACTGAAGCTGGCTACCCGCATGGCCGACAAGGGCCAGGTCTACCTGCTCGACGAGCCGACCAACGGCCTCCACCCGGCCGACGTCGACCAGTTGCTCGGCCTGCTCGACCGGCTGGTCGACTCCGGCAAGTCGGTGATCGTGGTCGAACATCACCAGGCGGTCATGGCCCACGCAGACTGGATCATCGACCTCGGCCCCGGTGCCGGCCACGACGGGGGCCGGATCGTCTTCGAAGGCACGCCTGCGGCCTTGGTCGCCGCCCACTCCACCCTGACCGGCCGCCACCTGGCCGAGTACGTCACTACCAGAGCCCCTCGCCGGCGTTCGAAATCGAACTCAGACTCGTAAGCTGGCTGGATGGTCGAGCCGACCTACGAGATCCGGGCTCTGGACGAACGCACCTGGCCTGCCTTCGCCGCCCTGGTGGAGTGCAACAACGGCATCTTCGGCGGCTGCTGGTGCATGGGATTCCATCCCAAGGGACCCGCAGAGGGGACAGCACCGACACCGAAGCGCCAACAGAAGCGCGATCGGGTACGAGCCGGAACGGCACACGCGGCCCTGGTCTTCCAAGGAGAGGAGTGCGTGGGCTGGTGTCAGTTCGGATCACCCGATGAGGTGCCCCGGATCAAGAATCGAGCGGCCTACGAAAAAGGCCGGACGGAAACACCGCAATGGCGGATCGCCTGTTGCTACGTGGGTAGGGGTCATCGGCGTCAGGGGGTGGCTACCGCCGCGCTGGCCGGGGCCGTCGAACTCATCGGGTCGCTCGGAGGGGGAACTGTGGAGGGGTACCCGGAGAGCGCCGAGGCGGTGCCCGCCGGCTTCCTCTACCACGGCGCCCTGTCCACCTTCGAGAAGACCGGGTTCGTCCGTGACCGCAAAATCGGCAAGCACCGGTGGGTCGTGACCAGATTCGTCGAACCGAGGACCTAGGACCGCCGTCGCTCCGTCCGTCAGTCGCTGTCTGACAATTCCACCCGGGCCAGCGGGCTGTGCTCCACCCACTCGTCGAGGACGGCCTCGGGCCACTCACTGTCCGGGCCGTGGCGACGGTTGAACTCCTCGACGAAGACGGCGAGAACCCGCCGACGCTCCGCCGGGTCCACGATGACCGTGGCGATGGCCGGCAGGTCGACCACCAGGTTGTGCTTGAGGTGGAAGGTGAACTCCGGGTGGGCGGCCAGATTGGCCAGCCAGTGGCGGGGCATGGGCCCGGGAATGCCGCTCAGGTAGATGTCGTCGCCCATCCGGTAGAAGACGATCTCGATCCGGCGCGGCAAACCCGAACGCCGACCGGTGGTGGTGATGTCGATGGTGCGATCCTCGATGGTCGAGGAGCCATCGATGGCCAGAGCTCGTCGGACGTCGTCTCTCATCGACTGCCCTCCTCGGATGCCATCTAGGCCTGGCGGTAGTAGTGGTCCTGCTCGAGGTCCTCGAGCAGGCTGGGGCCGGTCGGCTCCCACTCCACCAACTCCCGGGTGACCAGGGCGGTGGCAGGGCTGTCCACCCCCACGAAGTGGGCCAGGGGGCCGAAGCGATCGGGGGCATCAGCCGGGGTCAACGACTTGGCAGGCACGTCGAGGTGCCGACCCAGGGCCTCGGCGATCTCCCGGAAGCGGACACCCTCGTCGCCCACGGCGTGCAGGACCGAGCCGGCGGGGGCGGACTCGACGGCCAGGCGGGCCAGGCGGGCGGCGTCAGAACGGTGGACCGCCGGCCAGCGGTTGGCACCGTCACCCACGTATCCGGACTCCCCCGCCTGGCGGGCAATGGCCACGAAGGTGGCCACGAACCCGTTGTCGCCGTCGCCGTGGACCGTCGGGGGGAGGCGCAGCACCGACGAACGAACGCCGACGCCTCGCAGGGACAAGGTGAACAGGCCGGTGGCGGCCCGAAGCCCGGCCGGGTTGGCCCGAATCAGGGCGCCGGGCACCAGCCCGTCGTCCTCGGTGGCCACCCGTCCGACCATCAAGCCGAGTAGGCCCGAGGCCAGCACGAAAGGCCGGTCGGAGTGGGCCAGGGCAGCACCCATGGCCTCCACGGCCCGCCGGTCGGCCGCCGCCGCAGCGGGGAAATTGCCGCCGAAGGCCACCTCGTGCTGGAAGGCCAGATGGATGACCCCGTCGGAGTCGGCGGCCGCCTTGGCCAGGCTGTCGGGGTCGTCGAGGTCACCGCGCTGCACCCCGGCGCCAGCCGCTTCCAGCCGCTCAGCCGAAGCGTCAGAGCGGGCCAGGCCCACCACCTGGTGGCCCGCTCCGAGCAGTTCGGGCACGACTGCTGAGCCGATCCAACCTGATGCGCCGGTTACAAAGATCTTCATGGTGGTCCCTCCCCGGGAGTGGTGATGTCAGTGACTGCTATCACCAACATAGACCCGATGACAGTGACTGTCAACGATAGGGTGGAGAGTATGGGACGATGGCAGCCGGACAGCCGCGGACGGCTGCAGGAGGCGGCGCTGGCTCTGTACTCCGAGCGCGGCTTCGACCAGACCACCGCGGCCCAGATCGCGGCCCGAGCGGGGCTGACCGAACGGACCTTCTTCCGGCACTTCGCTGACAAGAGAGAGGTGCTGTTCGGTGGGTCTTCTCTTCTCCAAGAGCGGATCGTGGCCGGGGTGTCCGGGGCGCCGGCCACCGACGGGCCTCTCGATGCCGTGGCCCGAGGGCTCGATGCCGCCGCCACCATGCTCGGCGAGGCCCGTCGGGACCTGACCAACCAGCGCCTGGCCGTCATAGCTGCCAACCCCGAACTGCGCGAGCGTGAACTCACCAAGCTGGCCGACTACGCCGCGGCGGTGGCGGCGTCCCTGCGCCAGCGAGGCGTGGCCGAACCACAGGCCACCTTGGCCGCCGAACTGGGCATGACCGTGTTGGGCGTGGCCCTCCCGCGCTGGGCCAGCGGGGAGGACGATCGCCATCTCACCGCCATCATGCGTGATTCCGTCGCCGAACTGCGCACCGTGGCGCGAACCGACTGAGCCCCCTCCGTCCGGTCGCTCAACGCGCGCCGGCCCAGGTATAGGAAGATCTGCGATGAGTTTGCTGGACCTCTCCCGTCTGTAGTCGTAGGGGGTTGTGTCAGTAGCGGAGTTCAGAGGAGGACAGCGTGGCGAAACCCGATGTGGTGGCGAACGAGGAGTGGGAGCAAGCCCGTACCGAACTGCTGGTGGCGGAAAAGGAGGCCACTCGGGCACTGGATGCCCTGGCGGCCAAGCGGCGCCGGCTGCCGATGGTCACGTTCAGCGGCGACTACCTGTTCGATAGTCCGACAGGACCGAAAGCTCTGATCGACCTGTTCGAAGGCCGGGATCAACTGGTCGTGTACCAGTTCATGGACAACGGGCCGGACAACTTCTGCCCGGGCTGCACCGCCTTCACCAACAACGTCACCGACCTCGACCATCTGGCCCGGAACGGAGTCAGCTGGGCTACCGTTTCGAACATGCCCCTGCCCCAGATCGAGGGGTACAAAGCCAAGATGGGCTGGACCATGCCATTCGTGTCGTCGCACGGCACGACGTTCGCCAAGGACTGCGGAGGAGGCGAGGGGTTCATGCTCTCGGTCTTCCTCCGCGACGGCAGTGATGTCTATCTGACGTACAACACCACGGCGCGCGGCGTGGACCGGGTCATGTTCTTCCACAACATCTTGGACCTCTGCCCGTACGGCCGGCAGGAGGACTGGGAGGACTCCCCGGCCGGCTGGCCGCAACGACCCACGTACGGGTAGCCGGTCCGTCCTCCCCGGGGTCGGCGCGCTAGAGATAGTCGGTGAGCGCGCCGCTCGTTGTCCCGAACCTGGTGCAGCAGTGCGCCATGTCCAACGGAATCTCCGGTCGACAATGGCTCCAACAACTGCCCGGATTGGTGGCCACCATGACCGACCGGTGGGGCCTGGAGTTGGGCCACTCGTTCCAGGGCGGAACAGCCTCCTTCGTGGCGGCAGCAACTGGCCCCTCCGGCCAGGCCTGCGTACTGAAACTGGCCATGCCACTTCAGTATGAGGCACCGGAATCATTCGGACAGAGCGTGGTGGCCCACCAACTCGCCGAAGGTCGCGGCTGCGCCCGACTCCTTGGTGTCGATGAGTCGGCGCGGGCCATGCTCCTCGAGCGCCTGGGGCCCAACCTCGACCAACTAGGAATGCCACTCCCGGTCATGTTGGAGACCATCGCCATGACCCTCCGGAATTTCTGGCGACCTGTCGACGACTCCTCCGGCCTGGCCACGGGGTCGGAGAAGGCCGCATGGCTGGGTCGCTCCATCGCCACGACGTGGGAGGAACTCAGCCGGCCGTGCCCCCGGCCGGTGATCGATCAGGCCCTTCACTACTGCGACGAGCGGGCCACGGCGTTCGATCCAGCTCTCGCCGTACTGGTCCATGGCGACGCCCACGGGTGGAATACGCTGGAGGCCAGTGACGGCACCTTCAAGTTCGTGGACCCCGAGGGTCTGCGATCCGAGCGGGCCCACGACCTCGGCATCCCGATGCGGGAGTACAACCGACCCCTACTTGACGGCGACACCCGACGATTGACCCGCCAACGTGCCGACCTTCTGGCCGGATGGTGCGACGTCGACCCCGAGGCCGTATGGCAGTGGGGCTACATCGAGCGGGTCTCCACCGGCCTGGGCAACCTGCGTGACTTCGACGGGGACGAGGGCCTGGCCTTCCTCGAAGTGGCCCGACGTTGCACATGAGAGAGGCCACCGACCGGCCATCTCCCTGCCTTAGATCAGAGGTCAGCGGCCCGCGTGGCCGTGACCACCACGGTTGAGTAACCCATCACGAAGCTGCCCCCGGCGACGTCGATCACGTCCCGGCCAGCAACTCGGCCAACCTCTCGGGGGCCAACAGGGCATGACCGCCGAAGGTGGGCACCAGTTCCACCCACTCATAGCGGGAGTACGACCGCTCCCAGTCAAAGGTCCACTGCTCGGGCTCAACGAACCCTCCGCCCTGTCGGAGGCCGTCGATCGCCTTGTCGAACAGCGGTGCGTAGGTCGCCGCGCCACCAGGCGCATCGGTCTGGAAGAAGGGGAACTCCGGTACCACCCGTCGGTAGACGGCAGAGAAACTATCGGAACGAACATCTTTCAAGGTGCGGCGCTGGGACTGATCGAACGTCTCGAAGCTGAGCTATCCGCCGAGCCGGGGCCCGACGAGGAGAGGATCACCGAGGCCTTCTGGGCGGCATGTCGTGGTGGCCACCACGACATAGCCGAACTGCTGTTGGCCAGGGGCGCCGATATCAACTGGATCGGCTGGGACCATCAGACGGCACTGGACGTGGCCTGCGACGCCGAAGCCTCCGATCTGGTGGAGTGGCTGCAGGAGCGCGGTGCCCTCGCCGCGGTTCAGATCGGGTGAGCTTGAAGTGGCTCTGGTCGCGGGCTTATTACTGCGACGGCATCTCGAAGGGCTGGGTCAGGCTGATCATGTTGCCGGAGTCGTCCCGCAGGGTGGCCTCAATTCCATAGGGTCGTTCGGCGGGCGGCGAGAGAAAGGTCACGCCTTTGGCCGACAGCTCCTCGTACGTGCGGTGGCAATCCTCGGTGGCCAGCACCCCGACGCCCATGGCTCCGCCGGCTACGAGCTCCCGGAGCTTCTCTGCGTCCTGAGCCGAGCGGCCCATCGTGCACGAGGACAGGATCAGCTGGAGGTCGGGCTGATTGGGTGGCGACACGGTCAGCCAGCGGAAGCCGCCCCCTGATCCTTCGAACTCTTCCCCCATGGTGAAGTCCATACGGAGCTCGAACCCCAGCTTTTCGGTGTAGAAGGCTTTGGCCGAGTCCTGGTCCAGGACGAAGACGCTGGTATGGGATTGGTGAGTGATCATCTAGTCGGCTCCTTCTTGCCCTGTTCACTTGCAGTGTCACCAACCTACGACGGAGCCTCCCCAGGCGGCTTCTCCGAGATTGCGGAATCCGGCCTGGGACGGCTCCAGTCCATGAGGAAGCATCCGGGAACGGGTGGCCCGCCGCCTTCGGCCCGGCAACGCTGGTAGGCCGAGGGTGACATGCCCACCAGCTCAGTGAAGCGGCTGCTGAACGAGCCCAGGCTCGAGAAGCCGACCAGCATGCAGATCTCGGTCACCGTGAGGTTGGCGTGGCGCAGCAGGTCCTTGGCCCGCTCCACCCGCCGCCTGGTCAGATATTGCGCCGGCGTCTCGCCGTACGCGGCCTTGAAGGACCGGGCGAAGTGGAACTTGGAGAACCCGCTCTCGGCGGCCAGCCGATCGAGGTCCAGGGGCTCCGCGAACTGCCGGTCCATGAGATCACGAGCCTGGCGCAGGTATCCGACCCGCTCAATGGTCGACACCGGCGAACTCAGACGAGCGCGTCCGGCAAAAGACAGGAACTTGCTCTGCGGGGCGGCATCGGCCGGGCAATCCACGGGTGGACCGAAACCACCCGGGCGACGCATGGCCTCCCCGAACCCGGCAATCACACCGGCGCAGTGCTCGACGGCGCCCGGATCGAGCGTCTCCGGTTGACCAGTGGCCCGGGCCAGGTCCCAGGTGTGGACCACCGTGTCCGCACAGGCCAGGTCGCCGACCAGGCTCCCGAAGCGGGTGGGTCCGGCAAAGGCTTGCACCTCGATGTCGGATCGGGCCGGGTCACGTACGGCTTCGAGTAGGGCGGTGCTGGCTTGGATCCACTGGGCCAGCAGGTCACCATCGGGATCGGCTGGGGTCACCGGGTCCCCCAGCAGTCCCAGCACCCGCCGCTGGGTGTCGATGACGTGTGAGGCCAGGTCCCGCACGGTCCATTCCTCACAGGGCGTGGGCAGCATCCACTGGTCCGGCCCCACCCCTTCCAGTCTCTGGGTGAAGCCGCTGGAGACCCGGGCATAACGATCGGCATCCTCGGACATGCCTCGCAGAGTAGTGGCCGGGCGCCAACCCGTCACGGCCCGGTCCCCGAACCGGTCGGCTCCGCAACGGCGAGGATCTCCGGCGCGGAGCCGACCGGCCGCCGCCTCGATCCCACCCTGAGATCGGTGCCACGGCCAGCGGTGGCACCAAGGACCGTCAGGGCAGGATCTCCACGTAGCCGTCGGTTCCGTTGACCCGGATCCGCCGCCCATCGGGGATCAACCGGGTGGCCTGGTCCACACCCACCACGGCCGGCAGCCCGTACTCCCGGGCGATCACCGCCCCGTGGGTCATCATGCCCCCGACCTGGGTCACCAGGCCGCCGATGGTCGGGAATACCGGCGTCCAGCTCGGGTCGGTATAGGCCGTCACCAGGATGTCGCCCACTTCGAGACGGGCATCCCCCATGTCCAGAATGACCCGGGCCCGTCCCTCCACGGTTCCGGCGGATACGGCCAGGCCGACAAGCGCATCACCGGGCAGGTTGTGGCGTCGGTATGTCCCACTCACGGCTTCGCCGTCCGAGGTCAACACCGGAGGCGGTGTCAAGGCCTGAAACGACCTGAACTCCTCCTTGCGCTGAGCGATGAGTTGATCGTCGATCTGGCCCGATCGAACCACCTCGTGGAGCTCCTGGAGCCGGAGGTAGAAGATGTCCTCCTTCTCGGCAAGCACTTGGGCCTGCACCAGGCGTTCGGCCTCGCGCAGTAGTGCCTGTTTGTAAACGAAGTAGCGGCTGACCATGCCGTACTTCGGGTACTCGCGGTAGCCGATGAATGTCCGGACACGGTCGATCTTTCGCTTGGTCTCCTCGGCTTTGGCCTCCCCGTCGGGCAACCCTCGCAGGCGCTCCAGCAGTTCCCGTTCCCTCGCCTCGGCCTCCCGCCGTCCTTGTTCGAAGCGTCGCTCGCCTGCACCCGCCTCGAAGTTCTTGATGTTGCCGAGGATCAGCGGCACCAGGGTGGTGGGGCGTTCGCTCCAACGCGGTCTCGTGATGTCGATCTCGCCCACGCAGCGCATGCCGTACCTGTCGAGGAAGGCCTGGAGGGCGTCACGCGCCTTCTGTCCACCCGCCAATCCCGCCATGTCGTCCAGGAACCCCTCGTCGTCCACGCGGTGTAGAAAATCCACCACCTCGGGAAATGGACGAATCACATCGGCGACATCGAGGAGCGCCAGCCCCATCTCCGAAGTGATGTTGTGGGGAACGGACTGGGTGAGCGTGTCGGCCGCGCTCCTCTCTCCCAACCATTCCAGCAGGTGATCGTTGAGCCACCACGAGGCCTCCATCGCCGACATGAACACCTGATGGCTCCGCGGGTCGAACAGGATCCGCTTCAGCTCTTGGAAGTCGGCCAGGATGAAATCGAAGAGTGCCGATCCGGATTGCGTCCCGATGTCGTGCTTCAGGGTGGCGATGGAGTCCTGGTTTTGACCGATCAGCTCAGTGACGATGGCCGGATCGGTCTCAATCGGGGTGGGCGCAACAGTTGAGGGAACCTCGGCGGCACCCCCGTTCGGGAGCGACGGAATGAAGTCGCCGCGCTCCACAATGGTCTTGAGTGCCTCCCCGATCATCGGCTGGCCCCGGCCAAAGGTCTCCAACAGGCCGGCCCGGGTGGCCGGTGACGCCAAACCCATGGCCACATCGACGAACAGCCTCCCACCGGACTCGTACATCTCCCGAGGAGTCGTCAGCTGCCACACGGAGAGGCCCAGGGGCTTCATGGCGTCGGTCATCATCTGCGCATGACCGACCGACACGTAGATGTGGTTCGCTTGGTCCCCGGCCGAAGGGATGGGGAACAGTGTGGTGATCGGCCGGCTCTGGACAATCTCAAAGTCGTCACCGGCCAGACACCATTCGATGTCCTGGGGCCGACCGAAGTGGGCTTCGATCTGCCGCCCCAGCTGTCCCAGCCGCACGATCTGGACATCGGTCAGTGCTGGCTGCTCCTGGCGCTCAGGATCGATCGCTTCCTCCCGCGTTCCTCCTGTGGGCGATGCCCGAAAGGCCCGTTGTTTGGATGCGACCGTTTTGGAGAGGACCTCGCCGTCTCGGACTTTGTACAGATCCGTGTTCACCAGGCCGGACACCAAGGCCTCGCCGAGTCCGAAGGTGGCTTCCACAGAGGCGACCTTCCGGTTCGACGTGACCGGGTCGGCAGTGAACAGCACGCCAGCCGCCTCCGGGAAGACCATCCGCTGCACGACCACGGCCATGCGGACGGCTCGGTGATCGAACCCGTTCCTTACGCGGTAGGTCACGGCCCGCTCGGTGAACAGAGAGGCCCAACACCGGCTGACGTGCTCGAGGATGGCTGCCGAACCCGAAACATTGAGGTACGAGTCCTGCTGGCCTGCGAAGGAGAGGGTCGGCAAGTCCTCGGCTGTCGAACTCGATCGAACGGCGTAGGCGGCTTCCTCGCCGAGCCGGGCGATCGAGCGGGTGATCGCTGCAGCCAGATCGTCGGGCACGTCGGCTCCTTCGATCCTCTGACGGATCTCGGCGCTGAGGGTGCCAATCGCCTCCTGGTCACCCGGGTCCAGGAGCGACAGCCGGTCAAGCACCTCGTCGATGGACGCTTCCGCCATGATCCGCCGGAAGGCATCGGTCGTCACACAACATCCAGCAGGTACGCGGATGCCTTCGATCCGCGAGAGCTCCCCCAGCTGAGCACCCTTGCCGCCAACGACGGCGACCTGTGACTGGTCGATCTCCTGAAAACCCAGAACGTACCTATTCAACCGTTCACTCTCCCCAAGCCCTCAGACCTCTGCGACACCTGCGGCCGATCCACTCGGACGCCCGTACCTCGGCTTGTGGCGTGCATTGTCAGCACACTTGGGGTCCTTGCAGCAAGGCCCCCATCCCGGTGTACTCTTCTAATGGCGGAAGTGTTTGGTGACTGCTCTTCGACAAAGCACTTCAGTGGCCGCTATCCACCCGAGGAGCCTGTTGGACCGGCAGTCCATGGGAATCGGGGCGAGCGTCTTTCCAGATAGGCCGCGATGCCCTCCGTGGAATCCAACCCAAGGGCCATCTCTGCGAACCACCTTTCCGATATCTTCGGATCAACTGGGCCAGTCAAGGCTGCATTGACGATCTCCTTGCTGGCCATCTGGGTGAGCAGAGATCGTTGGTGGGCCAACAGATCGATCAGCTCATCGACTCGATGCGCGAGGTCAGGGGTATCTACCAGCTCGTCGATGAGTCCGATGCGCAGGGCCCGGTGGCAGTCGATGAGTTCGGCGCTGTAGAGGAGGTGTTTGGTCGCGGATGGTCCAATGATTCGCACAACTCGTTCAGTGGCCCCTACCGGATACACCATGCCAAGGCGAGCCGGAGTGATGCCGAACCTTGCTGTGGTATCGGCGATGCGGAGATCGCAGGCAACTGCGATCTCGGTCCCTCCCCCGACACAGGAGCCTGTGATGACGGCGATGGTCGGTTTCGGGAAGGTGGCGAGGGCATGGTCGGCCAACTCGTTTGTAGCCCGGTAGTCGCCAGGGTCAACGTCGGCCAGCCCGGCAATGTCAGCTCCGGCACAGAAGTGGCCACCTGCGCCCCGGACAACAAGGAGTCGAACAGAGGGATCGTCGGCTAGGCGTGCGCAGGTATCACCGATGGTGCGCCACATGTCATAGGTCACGGCGTTGCGCTTTTCGGGTCGGTTGAGGGTGAGTGTGGCCACGCCGGCCTCGACCTGCCATAAGACCGTTTCGTTCATTGACTGAACTTAAGCGAGGATGGGCTGGGCCGCCCAGTCAGGTCACCCACTCCTTGCGTCTCGATTAAGAGTCCACCTCCGGCCGCTCTGTATCTGCGGCACGGTCAGGCGGCGCTGCGGTCGATCAATGGACGCCGCAAACTGTGCATTCTGAACTGCTGGAGGGTCGTAAGCCATGTCGAGCAGTCAGACGTCGGTGCCGGACGCCACGATGGCGGCGATCTGGTCCAGCACCTCATCTGCCAGAACGAGGTCGGCCCTGTCGAGCAGGTCATCCAAATGTTCCATGGTGCGAGGACCGAGAATCGCCACGTGAGGTCGGCTGCCGGCGGTGCTTGTCCAGATCTCTTCGACCTCAGACAGGGGCAAGGGCTCGGACCTCAAATGCCCCGTTGGCGGCGTGATACGGGCGCGACCCCTGACAGCAAGAGGGCCGGTCCCGAAGAACCGGCCCTGACTTGCATTTTCTACTTGGTGGCGGGGGTGGGATTTGAACCCACGACCTTCGGGTTATGAGCCCGACGAGCTACCAGACTGCTCCACCCCGCGGCGAGGCAAACAACTTATCACTTCACCGGCCATCGTCGATCCCCCTGTCCAGCCGGGCGCCGCCGACCACGGAACGAGGAGCTCCGCTCCGGTCCCGCCCCCCTCGCCCGCTATTTCGAGGCCGGAGCCGTGGTCGACGTCGTCGATGTGGTGGAGGTCGTCGAGGTGGTTGAGGTCGAAGGGGTGGTGGTGCCGGTCAATTGCTGCACCTGCTGGAGGTCGGACTCGAGGCTGTTGATGTCCGCCTGGTACGCCCCCAAGTTGCCGGCCTTCAGATCCTTCAGGGACTGCTGGTAGGCGGACTGGGCCTCGTCCAACAATGCCTTGACCTCCGGCGTCAGTTGGCCCGACGAATTCCCTCCCCCGGGAGTGGTCGACACCGGCGCCGAAAATACTTGGGTCAGCGTGCCACCCAGTGTGGACTGAATGGCGTACTGCTTCCCATAGACGGCAATGACCTTCTGCAGTTCGGGCACGGCGTTGCGCGACGACTCCACATACAGCGGTTGAATGTACAGCAACGAGTTTGCCACCGGAATCATCAACACGTTCCCCAACAAGGCCGAAGACCCGTTGGAATTCAACAGGGTGATCTGCTGGGAGACCTGAGGGGTGGCGTCGATCTGGGCGGACACGATGGCGGGTCCGTTGACGGGATTGTCCCGAGGCGTGACGAACATCTGCAACTGGCCGTAGTGCGGTGGGTCGGAGTCGGCGATCATGAACCCGGACAGGGTTTGGATCTGGCTCTGCCCCGAAATGGGCACGAAGGCGTCGAGGAGGTTGAAGGACTGGGTCGTTTGACCAGGCACTTTCAACACCTGATAGATCGGCGCCATCCGCACCAGCTGACCGGTGGAGACCTCCTGGCCCTGGGCGTTGGTGGTGAGAGTGGTCTGCAGCGCCTGGGACGGTGAGCCCGCGCCCGGCGAGGGGGACAAGGCCCAGGCGTCGGCGGCGCTGTAGAAGCTCGAGGCATTTACAATGTGGTACTTGCCGTACATCGAAGCCTGAACCGTGAAGATGTCCTCGGGATACCGGAGGTGGGACACCAGGTCCGGGCTCATCTTGGACGACGAGGTGAACATGCCCGGAAAGGCCTTCTCGTAGGTCCGGATGATCGGATCGCTGGGATCCATTACGTAGAAGGTCATCTTGCCGGTGTAGGCATTGATGAGCACCTTCACAGAGTTGCGTACGTAGTTGAAGGTCTGGTTGAGCCCGCTGCCGGCAGGAAGGGCACCGGTGTTGGCGTTCTGGGCATAGGGATAGTCGTCGGTGGTGGTGTAGGCATCCTGGATCCAGTCGATCTGCCCGTGCAGCAGGACCGGATACGGATCGGAGTCGAGGCTCAGGAACGGAGCGGCCTTGGACACCCGGGCCTGCACCCCACGGTCGAACATCAGGCGCGACTGGCTGGTGATCTGGTTGGAGATGAGCAGGTTGAAGTCGCTGAACCGAAGGGCGAACATCGCCTGGTCGAAGAAGTTCGACAGCTGCACTCCCCCGTCGCCGGTGTAGTGGGTCTCGACGTTGGTCCCGTTGGTCAACTGGTAATCGATCTCCGGCTGCTTGGTGTTGGCCACCACGTACCCGGTGTTGTTGAGCCCGAAGTACACCGACGGTTGGGTGATCTGCAAACCCTGGCTGTCGGACTGGGGAGGGACGCCACCCACGGCGAACTGGGGGTCACCGTTGCTGGTGGAGGTGTTGGCCGGCGAGATGATCATGCCGTAGCCATGGGTGTACTGGAGGGTGGTGTTCACCCACGAGGACGAGGGAAGGTCGCTGTCATTGATCTCGCGCACGCCCACGATCACCGGAGTCTCCACCCCGTTGATCTTGTAACGATCCACGGCCAGTCCGTTGAACTGGTACTGGGTCCGGATGTCCTGCAGTTTGTCGAAGGTCTGTTGGGTCTGGGTCGGGTCCCACAGCCGCACATTGGCCAGGGTGTCGCTGTTGGCCGACAGCGCCGCCGCGGTCAGGTTGGACGATGCCGGATACTGGACGCTCTTGACATTGTCGATGCCCATGGCCGCCCGGGTGGCGTCGATATTGCGCTGGATGTAGGGCCGCTCCAGCGTGTTCTGAGCCGGATTGACCTTGAGGGCCTGCACCGCGGCCGGGTAGATGGTTCCGGCGGTGAGGGCCACCAGAAACCACAGCCCGACCCCGAGGATGGGCAGGGCCCAACCTTGGCGACGGATGTTGTAGATGAGTAGGAGGGCGGCGGCCAATGACACGAGGATGAGCAGTTCGAGGGCCGGCAGCCGGGCGTGGACGTCGGTGTAGTCCGCACCCTGGGAGTAGCCGTTCTGCGACAGGTCCAGATTGAAGCGGGCAAAGTAGTAACCGACTGCCTTGACCAGGGCCAGTAATCCCAGGATGACCGAGATGTGGGCTTTGACCGCCGGTCGCACCCGCGGGCGGGAGCCCTGCATCCGTATCCCACCGTTCAAGTAGTGGCTGAGCACCGTGACCAAAAGGACCAGGAACAGCGCCACCAGGGCCCAGTGCACCAGGAACTGCTCGAAGGGCAGGGTCATCACGAAGTAGGACACGTTGCGGTGGAACTGGGGGTCGACGGCATCGAACGGGGTGCTGTGTCGGAACAGGATCCAGTTGTTCCACTGGCCGATGGCCTGGGAGCCCACGATGAGCGAGAGCACCACGACCACCGCGGCACGGAGCCAACGCGAATAGGGCCCGATGATCTCTTGATAGCGCTTCACGAACTCGTCCTCAGCGTCGAGGGACGGTCCTTTGGGCGCCAGACGTTCCGCCACCATCAGGCTGGCCAGGAGCAGGACGGCGAAGATGACGGCGAAGGTCACCATCAGCCCGGCCTTGATCTCGAAGAGCTTGGCCCACACCGAGTGCAGGTCGACCGAGGAGAACCACAGCGCGTCGGTGTAGAAGACGGCGAAGGTCCGAAGCGAGGCGAAAAGGACTACCAGAACGATGAGGATGACGATGATCCAGCGGCGCCGGCGGTTCGGCGTACGCGGAATCTGGGGGATGTCACTGGGGGGACGCACCGCTGCAGCCTAGACAGCAGAGGGTGTGAGGAGGCATCGACACCCCGAGTGGGCCGGCGGGTGCCGGTGCCCGGTGGGGAACTCCTCCCCCGGCTGTTGTGACCCGCTGAGGCTGTTGTCCTCGCAATCGGGGCACGGGGCGTCACCCGAGCCGGCCACGGCCACCCACTCCAGCGGGGTATCGGCCGCGGTGGCGATGGTTCCGGCCGAAAAGGCCGCCACCACGTGGTCGCCGGCCAGTCGTTCGATCCGCTCGCCCTTCCACTCCCTGAAGGCCGACCCCACGTGCTCGGCCACCACCGCCTCGTCGGCGTCGGTCAGCTCGCCGTCGTCGGCGGCCAATCGGCGACGGAGCGGCCCGACCACCGATTCGGAGAGATCGTGGGCAATTTGGATCAGGACATCGGCGGCGGGGCCTCTCGTCGACCCGTTTCCGACCAACGAGCCACCAGCGGCGGCGGCCTGTTCCAGGGCCGGCAGCGCCGCGGTGGCATAGCCGTCCACCTGCTCGGTCTCATCGGGGAGGAGGTCGACCGACCACTTGGACCCGTTCGACCGGAGCTGGTCCAGCAGCTCGTTCTGGCTGTCCTGGAGGGTCCGCTTGAGGCGACGCGACAGGGTGGTGACGATGGGAGCGATGAGCTCGTCCCGTCGGATGGCCACCGGGTTCCGGTCTTCGGGCGGTCCGTCCTGGTCCTCGTCGGCCGGCTCTTCCTCCTCGGAGGCCGCCACCACCGGAGGAGTACCTTCTCCCTGGTCGGTACCGCCGTCCGGCCCATCGTCAGGTTCGGCCTCCGGAGCGCCCTCCACGGACTGGTTGGAGGCACGGATCTTGGCGAAGAGGGCCTCGACCGGCGATTCGTCGGGCACCCCGGTCGGCTCGGAGTCGGGCTCCGCCCGCTCCTCCGTGGGCTCGGAGGACCCTACGGTCGTGTCCTCCTGCTCCGGCTCACTGCCTCCGGGTGGCTCAGTGGCGGCCTCGGAGGCCGATCCACTCTCGGACGACTCCTCGTCGGCCAGAGCAGCCTCCTCCTCGGCCAACAACAGGGCAGCCAGCTCCTCGGGCGATCCCTCATCCGGTCTGGCCGCGGCCTGCCGTCCAGCAGCCTCGGCGGCCAGGCGGGCGTTGTCCTCGGCGGCGAACAACTCATCGGCGATGGTGTCCACCGACCGCCGAACGTCCTGAACGGTCTCCGACAGCCGCTCGCGGCCGGCCCGCAGCTGTTCGATCTGGGCGTGGAGCACCTTGCGCCGCTTCGACAGGTCGGCCAGGACCCGGGCCCGCAGGCCCTGGGCCTCCTCCACCATCTGGCGGCACTCCTCGCGCGCCTGGGACAGCAGCTCTTCGGCCTCGAGGCGGGCGGCCTCCAGGTTGGCCGCCACCTGCCGGTCGGTCTCCTGGCGGAGATCAGCCGCAGCCGCTTCGGCCTCGGCCGTCAGCTCGGCCAGCTCCGCCTCGGTGCGGGCCACGTCCCCCTCGATCTGCTCCTGGGCCTCGGTGAGCTGGCGATGGGACTCGGCCTCGGCCTTGGCCACGATCTCGGCCGCGGCCTCGTGGGCGCTCCGGAGCACCCGGGCCGTCTCGGTGCCCAGGGCCTCGGTCAGCGAAGCGTCGTCGAGGACCGGGTTGGCCGCCCGGTGCTCGGCGTCGGCCAGCTGTTGGAGCAGCTGATTCTCCTGTTCAGCCAGCCCCCGCAGGCCCACGGCCAGCGACTCCAGATAGGCCCGTACCTCATTGGGATCGAAACCCCGTCGCACCGAGCCGAACGTGTGACGGGCTACATCGTCCGGCGCCAGGTGGGACGAAGAAGTGATGGACTTCAGGCGTTCCTCGGGCATTGCCGAAAGCCTACGACGGTCGACTCCCCAAACTGGTCATCCCGCGTCCCTCAAGGGGTTGCGGGGACCTTGGGAACCGAACCTCCGTGGGCGCCGAGGATCTTGAGCACCTGATCGAGGGTGGAGACGGCGTAGACCTTCAGACCGGGCCGGTCCTCCGACATGGCTGCTTTGTACTCCTGAGGTGGGACGAAGAAGATGGTGGCGCCGGCGTTCTCGACGGCGATGGTCTTCTGGGCCACCCCCCCGACGTCGCCCACGTCGCCCTGGGCGTCGATGGTGCCGGTGGCCGCCACCGTATGGCCGCCGGTCAACGAGCCCGAGTCCAGAGCGTCTATGACCCCGAGGGTCATGGCCAGGCCGGCTGAAGGGCCACCGATGTTCGTCACATCGATCGACACCGGGAAGGGATAGGAGAAGTCGACCTGGTCCTGTGCATCGACCCCCAGCGTTACCGTGCCTTTCTGGCCGGCGACGTCGATGGCGGTCCGCTTCAGCGTGACCGACACCGGAACCGGTCGTCCGGTACCCCCCCGGAGCACGGTGAGCGTGACGGTCTGTCCCGAGTGGTGACCGTCCAACACCTTCGACAGAGCCGCAGCCGTCGGCGTGGCCGTGCCGTCGATGGCTGTGATCACGTCCCCCACGTTGATCAGCGGATAGGCGGGCGTCCCCGGGAAGGTTGCGAAGACCACCGCGCCGCCGGCGGTGGCGGGGACCTTGTACCCCAGGTGCCTCAGGGCCGCGGCCTTGGCCGCGGCCTCGGCTTGCGACATCTCCAGGTTGCCCTGGGCGTTGAGCTGCGCGGGGGGCGTGCCCCCGGTCACGTCATCGACCTGTTCGAGGCTGGTATGGCCCTGCAACTTGAACCAGAGATACGTGAGGGCGTTGACCCGCCCGAGTTCGACATCGGTGAGCAGGACCGGGTGGGTGACCGGGTGTCTCTTGTCGGCCGGCACGGTGATGAACTGCTGCACCGACTGGGCCGTTCCGGGCTGGAGGAAGTAGTAGTTGAGATTGATCCGCGAAGCCACGGCGATGGCCACCACCAGGACGACGAAAATGGCCCAGGGCCATACCCGCCGCTTCTTGGCCCGGCCCCGAGCGTTCGGGCCGGGGATGCCCTTCGCTCCTCCCACCAGTCCCGACTCCGGCCCCGGGGTCGTGGCGCCGCTCCAGTCCGCCTGGACTGGCGGGCCGAGGACGGATGCTGCCGGTTCCACATGGTCGTCGTCCACGGTCATAGTGGTTGGGTGATCACTCCTCGAGCTTCGGATCCATTGGCGTCCGGCCACGCCGACGACTCCGGGGAACAGCCTGCCATGGAACCCGGCCGTTTGGAGGTCACCGAACGCCGCCGGGCGGTGGCCCTGGCCGGCCATCTGGGCGACCTCGCCGGCGCCCGTGCCGGGATGGCCGACGACGATCCGTCGGTCCGGGTCACCGCCCTGGGCGCCCTCGACCGGCTGGGCGTCCTCACCGAGCACGATCTTCGAACCGCACTGGCCGATCCGACTCCCGCGGTGCGTCGGCGGGCCTGCGAACTGGCCGCCAGGGTTCCGGCCGTGGACCTGGCTCCCAGCCTCGCCGACCCCGACCCCTCGGTGGTGGAGATGGCGGCGTGGTCGGCGGGCGAACGAAGGGACACCACGGCAGTGGCGGCCCTCGTCGAGCTGGCTTCGATGGCGTCGGGCCACCGCGATCCGCTCTGCCGGGAGGCCGCGGTGGCCGCACTCGGCGCCATCGGCGACCACGCCGGGCTGGCCGCGGTGATCGCCGCCCTCGAGGACAAGCCGGCGATCCGGCGCCGGGCGGCGGTGGCCCTGGCCGCCTTCGACGACCCCGCCGTCGAGCCGGCGCTCCGTCGTTGCCTGGACGACCGCGACTGGCAGGTCCGCCAGGTGGCCGAGGACCTACTCGAGGTGGAGTGAGCGGGTCGGCGTCAGGCTTCGGCCGCGGCGAAGATGGGGCGCAGGCTGTCGAAGGAGTCGAGGCACAGTCCGGCGCCTATCACCACGCACTCGAGTGGCGTGGCCACCAGGTGGACCGGCACCTCGGTCTCGTCGGCCAGCCGGTTGGCCAAGCCCCGCAACATGGCCCCTCCGCCCACCAGATGGATGCCCTCGTAGATGATGTCCTGGGCCAACTCCGGGGGGGACTCGGCCAAACAGCCCACCACGGTGTCCACGATGAGCTCCACCTGGTCGCGCACGGCGTACCGCACCTCCTCGGGGGAGAGGACCACCGTCTTGGGCATCCCGGTGCGGATCTCCCGACCGCGCACTTCAGCCTTGACCTCGTCGGCGTAGGGCAGGGCCGAGCCGATGGCCAACTTCAGTTCTTCCCCGGTCCGTTCGCCGATGGCCACCCCGTGCTCGTGACGCACGTACTGCTGGATGGCGGCATCCATGTCGAAGCCGCCGCACCGGATGGCCTGGGAGGCCACCACGCCGCCCAACGAGATGACCGCGGTCTCGGTGGTGCCACCTCCGACATCGACCACCATGTTGCCCACCGGCTCATGGATGTCGAGGCCGGCCCCGATGGCCGCCGCCATGGGTTGCTCGATGAGATGGGCGGCCGACGCTCCCGCCCGCCGGGCCGCCTCCTTCACCGCCCGGCGCTCCACCGAGGTGATGGCCGAGGGCACGCAGATGAGCACCCGGGGCCGATTCAACTTGGTGACCCCGGCCCGCCGGAGCAACAGCCGGATCATCCGCTCGGTGATGTCGAAGTCGGTGATGGCCCCCTCCCTCAGAGGTCGGACGGCCACGATGTACCCGGGTGTTCTCCCGATCATCTTCCAGGCCTCGTTCCCGACGGCCAGCACCTCATGGGTCCGGGTGTTGAGGGCGATCACCGTCGGCTGGTTCAAGACGATGCCGACACCCTTGGCGTAGACCAGGGTATTGGCCGTCCCCAGATCGATCGCCAGGTCCCGAGCCACGCCGTCATCGTAGGGCCAGGTGGCCCACCCCCGGTTTTCGACGCAACCGGGGAGGCCCCCAGACGCCAGGCGGCACCGAGCCGACGCCCCAAGGGGCGGTTCCCTCACTAACCTCAGGAACGTGCATGAAGACGACCTGGGGGCGTCAGGCCGTGATCCTCACGACGACGGCGGCGGGGAGGAGCCAGAGGGCGGCCTGCGGGGGTGGATCCCTCCCGACGACCGGCTGTGGCGTCACCCATCGGAGTCCGGAGGGTCGGCCTCCTTGTCCTCGGTACCCCTGCCGGCCTTGGATCGGACCACCGGCGGGATGCGCACCGGCCCGTGGATCATCGGGGGAACGGCGGCGTGCCTGGTGGCCGTGCTGGTGATGGCCGGCCTGGTCATGGTCAACGCCAACTCCGGGTCGAGCCCCTCGGCCACGACGGGACAAGAGACACTGGTCGGAGAACCGACCACCGAGCCGGGGCTGGACGCCACCGTCTCGGGGAACATCGATGCCATGGTCGACTCCATCCGTCCCTCGACGGTGGTCCTCGAGGTCCGGGGGCCGCACGGCGTCTCGTCCACCACCGGTCTGGTGGCCGAGGCCGGAGGCATCATCGTGACTGCGGCCCGGGCCCTGGCCGGGGCCCGGTCGATCACCGTCATCGAGCCCGACGGTGCCCACCAGGCGGCCCAGTTGGTCGGGGTCGATCAGCCCTCCGGCCTGGGCGTGGTCCGGATCGACGATGACCTGCCGGCCGCCACCTTCGACGACAGCGACCCCTCGGTCGGCGCCATCGCCGTGGCCGCGGGCCTGGAGCCCGGCTCGGACCGTCACCCCACTCCCTCCTCGCTGGCCTATGCCGGCAAGGTGGTCTCCATCGGTCAGGCCCTGGACGCCGATCCCGCCACCACCACGTTCTCCGCCACCGCGGTACGGGCCCCACTCGACCGCGATGACCTGGGCTGCGCCCTCCTCGATGACAGCGGGCATGTGCTCGGCATGCTGGAGACGATCCAAGGTGAGGGCACCTCGACCACCGCCGACTTCCTACCCGCCGAGCTGGTATTGGGGGTGACGCTCCAGCTCGTGACGTCGGGGACCGTCGATCACGGCTGGATGGGCATGGAGGTGTCCGACGCCGAGGACGCCGCCCCGCCCTCGGACGGCGCCGTGGTGGCTTCCACCTCGGCTGTCGACGGCGCCCGGGTGGACGTGGTCGACGCCAACGGGCCGGCGGCGTACGCCGGTCTGGCGGCCGGTGACGTGATCACCGCCGTGGACGGCTACCGGGTTCTCTCGACGGCCGAGCTCCGGACCAGGTTGTACGCCGATCCGCCGGGCATGGAGCTGACGGTGGCCTACGAACGCGGCGGAAGCGCCTACAACACCTCGATGGTGCTGGCCCAGCCCGGTGGCGATGCTCCGGCCGGGGGTTCCTAGCCGTAGCATGGGCCTATGGCACCGCCCGAACCCGGGGACGCGGGGAACCCGTTCCAGTCATTGCTCGGCGACCTGATGAACATGCTGGGAACCAGCGCTCCGAACCAGTGGGAGATGACCCGGTCCTTCGCTCTCAACGTGGCCACCGGCGGAGAAGCCGAGCCCAACGTGGACCCGGTCCAGCGGATCCGCCTCGAGCAGCTGGCCCGGGTGGCCGAGCTCAACGTGGTCGAGGCCACCGGTATGCCCGTATCGCCGGACGGCCGTCGGCTGACCTGTGTGCCGGTAGGCCGCGGGGACTGGACCCTTCGGGCCCTCGAGTCCTGGCGCCCCATCCTCTCGGCCATGGCGCCCACCCCGGGGGCCGCCCCTGCACCGCCGGTCGATGCGTCCGACCCGTTGGACGATGACGATCCCATGGGAGGTTTCGGGAACCTCCTCGGTCAGTGGGCCACGGCCATCGGCCCCATGTTCTTCGGACTACAGGTGGGATCGGTGGTGGGCCACCTCTCCCAGCGGGCCCTGGGCCAGTACCCCCTGGCCATCCCGTGGGCACCGTCAGACGAGCTGGTCCTCATCACCTCCAACATCGCCGCCTTCGCCGAGGACTGGAGCCTGCCCGAAGAGGAGGCCATGGTGTGGGTGTGCGCCCGCGAGCTGGCCTCCAATGCGGTGCTCACCCGTCCCGTGGTCCGCGGCCATCTGGAGCGGCTGCTGACGGAGTTGGCCGAATCCACCGCGGCGGCCCAGCAGAACCTGGCCGGACGGATCGGAGAGATCGGTGGACCTGAGGGCCTGGGCGGTGCCGCCGGCATGGACCTCGAGTCACTGCAGGGGATGCTCGGCGATCCCGACGCCCTCCTCGGCGAACTGCTCACCCCTGAATCCCGCCGGTCCTCCGATCAACTCACCGCCCTGGCCGTGGTCATCGACGCCTACGCCGATCACATCGCCGATCGGGTGGGGCAGAAACTGGTCGGATCGCACGCCCAACTCACCGAGGCCTGGTACCGGCGCCGGATCGAACGGGGCAAGGGGGAAGAGGCCGCCGGGGCTCTGTTCGGCCTGGACCTCGACCAGGTGCAGGTCGATCGGGGCCGGTCGTTCGTCAGCGGCGTGGTGGAGCGGGCCGGTGAGGATGGCTTGGCCCGGCTGTGGTCGTCGGAGCGCAACCTTCCCACCCCGTCCGAGGTCGATGCCCCGGGTCTGTGGTTGGAGCGGATCAGCCTGCCCGAACTCGAGGACCCGACGCAGGACTGACCCGTAGGATCGGCCCCGGTCGATAGGGGCCGGGGCGAAGAACCTTCAGCTTCCGGTGACCGGGGTCTCCACGACTTCAACGATGGCTTCGGCCGGTTCGGCCGCCACCACCTCTTCCTCGGGGACTCCGAGGTCCCACTCGAGCTCGATGTTCTCGCGCTCGGCGTCGCGGATGACCCGCTCGCGGTTGCGACGGTACTGGGGGTCGTGGGGCGGTAGCAGGACCAGGCGGGCCATGGTCCGCCGACGGAATTCCTCGATGAGGGCAGGGTCCCCGTAGTCCGATCGGACCTCCCAGTGGGGAGCCACCGGACCGAGGTACACCACCCGGACGTGACCCACCGGGGGCAGCGGCTCTCCACTCTCCTCCGGCAGAATCGGATCGTCGGTGACCGGGGTCATGGCAGTGGTTCCTCCTGGGTTCGCAGCGCCAGTCATCCTACCCGCCGCCCGGTCGGGCCCCGAGCGTCACCTCCACGTGCGACGACGCGGTGCCGCGGTAGATCCCGATCGAGACACGATCGCCGGGTTTGAGGGGGTGGATGGCGGCGGTCAGGTCGTCGGGACTCTGGATGTTGGTGCCGTTGAACGACACGATGACGTCGTTGACCTGCAGAGCCGCCCGCTGGGCCGGGCTGCCCGACTCCACCGAGATGATCAGGGCACCGGTCGAGGGGGTGAGGTGGTCCTGGCGCTTCAGGGCAGGTGTCACCGGCCCCACGGTGACCCCGATGTACGCCGTGTTGTCCACCGGGTTGAGGGTGGGACCGCTGGCGCCGGCCCCCGCCGTCCCTCCGGCCCGCAAACTGGCCAACAGGGGCTTGACCGAGTCGACGGCGATGGCGAATCCGATGTTCTGGGTCGGGGCATTGCCGGTGGTATTGGAAGCCACCGCGGTGTTCATCCCCACCACCTGACCTTGGGCGTTCACCAGCGGTCCCCCGGAGTTCCCCGGGTTGATGGGGGCATCGGTCTGGATGAGACCGGTGAGGTTCTCGGTCTGGCCCTCGTCGTTCTCGGCGGTCAGTGACCGGTGCAACGCCGAGATGATGCCCTCGGTCACCGATGGGCCGCCGGCCAGGGCCAGGGCGTTGCCGATGGCCAGCACCGAGTCGCCCACCCGGGTCCGGGCGGAGTTGGCGAACTGGACGGTAGGGAGATTGGAGGCATGGTCGATCTGGACCAGGGCCAGATCGACGGAAGGATCGGCCCCGATCACGTGAGCCGGTAAGGCCACGGTCTGGCCGAACAGCGTGACGGTCACCGAAGTGGAGCCGGCGATGACGTGATTGTTGGTCAGGACCTCACCGGTGGGGGTGAGGATCATCCCGCTCCCGGCCGACTCCACGAAGTCCCCACCGGACGAGCCCGTACCGTCGCTGTCGACGGCCACCACCGCCGGCTCCACCTTGGCCAGGACCTCTTGGATGTCCTGCGGCTTGGTCAGGGCGCTGGTATTGGGGAAGAACTTCTCGATGATGGTCTGTTGGGTGTTGGCCCCCACCGCGGCCCCCACCAGCCCGCCGACCAGGGCCGCCACCAACGCCGTGGCCGCCACCACCCACACCCAACTTCTCCTCTCCAGGGTGTGGCGCACCACCTGGGGCGCCGGCAGACCCTGATAGGGAAGGATGGGCCCCATCGGTCCGGGCGGCCCGTACCCCCCGCCATAGGCCCCGTAGCCGGTGTAGGGCGGGTATCCGCGGTAGGCCGGATAGCCGCTGTACACCGGGTAGGCCGGGGGTGGTCCGTTGACCGGCGGAGGCCCTACGGCCGGCGGAGCAAGGTCGGTAGCGGGGGGCATGGGCCCGGGGGCCGCCACCTCGTCGGGGATCGGGAACGAAGGCACGCTCCGGGGGGTCGGCAGCGGTGCTGTTTCGTCGTCCGGTGGTGGGATGGGAGCTCCCCCGATCGAGCTTTCATAAGAAGACCCTGGTGCCTCATAAGAAAATTGTGAGGATTCCATCAATACCGGCTCATTTCGCACTACGGCCCAGTTCAGAATGCGAGACTAGTTGTGCAACGGACGGCGACGGCACCAGGGTTCGGAGAGCCCACCGCAGCCTCCCTGAGTCCGACGGAGGGACCATGGATACGGATTGGATGAGCGTGGGAAAGTGCAAAGACCTTTCTCCCACCATTTTCTTTCCGAGCGATGGGGTGGGCGTGCAAGCGGCCCAACGCATCTGCGCCGAGTGCCCGGTGGCCGATGCCTGCCTCCAGTATGCCCTCGACGAACGGGTGGATCACGGCGTGTGGGGCGGCAAGTCCGAACGTGAGCGTCGCCGCATGCTCCGCCGTCGCCGGATCGGTCACTCCGTCAGCGTCTGAGCCCCGACCGACGGCTGGTCGTGTCCGGCGGGGCACCGGCCGAGTGCGTCATCAACATCTCTGAGGGACGGGACCCGTCGATCATCGACGCCGTGGGCCGAGCGGGGGGCCGTGCGGTTCTCGACATCCACTCCGATCCCGACCACCACCGGTCCGTGTTGACCCTGGCTGGGCCGTTGGACGCCGTCGAAGCCGCCGCCCGTCTGGTGGTCGGTTCGGCGGTGAACCACATCGATCTGCGCCACCACGACGGCGCCCATCCCCGGTTCGGGGCCGCGGACGTGGTGCCGTTCGTCCCCCTGGCCGGGCCCGACCCCGACTCGGGGCCGAAGACATTCGCCGGCGACGGCGGGCTCCGGGTCGACGTGCTCGAGGCCAGAAACCGGTTCGCCCAGTGGGCCGGAGCCGAGTTGGCCCTTCCCTGCTTCTACTACGGGCCCGAGCGCTCGTTGCCCGAGGTCCGACGTCTGGCCTTCCACCCCCTGCCGCCGGACACCGGGCCGGCAAAGCCCCATCCCAGCGCGGGGGCGTCAGCGGTGGGGGCCCGGGACCTCCTGGTGGCCTACAACATATGGATCACCGCCACCGACGGCGGAGACCCGGGCACGGAACGGGAAGAGGTGCTGTCGGTGGCCCGCACCCTGGCCCGCCAGCTGCGCACCCCGACACGGCGGAGCCTGGGCCTCCCGGTCGGCCCGGGAGCCCAGGTCAGCTTCAACCTGATCGACCCGGCCTCGGCCCGGGTGGCCGACCTCTATGACGCCGTAGCCGCCGGGGCGGCCTCCCACGGCTGTTCGGTGCTCCGGGCCGAGTTGGTCGGCCTGGTCCCCGCCGCGGTGCTCCACCAGGTGCCTCGCCGGCGGTGGGCCGAGCTGGACCTCGATCCCGATCGCACCATCGAGGCCCTCATCGAAGGGGCCTGGTGAACGGCGGGGTCAGGCGGCGGCTCAGGAAGCGCTGCCGACCGCCCGGCGCTGCATAGCCCGTTGACGTCGCAGCCGACGGCGCTCCCGCTCGGACAGTCCACCCCAGATACCGAACTTCTCCCCGTTGGCGAGGGCGTACTCGAGGCAGTCCTCGCGAACCACGCAGCCCCGACAGACCTCTTTGGCCTCGCGGGTCGACGCCCCCCGCTCGGGGAAGAACAGGTCAGGGTCCACTCCCATGCAGTTGGCCTTGGTCTGCCAGCTTCGTTCTTGGGGCCCGTACATCAATGACACCATGTCCATTGACAGGTCTCCCTCCCAGTCATCCACACGATTCCGGGTGGAATCGCATAGCACGGATGTAACTACAGATATGTCATCATTCACTATCCGTGGGGGAAACGCAAGAAAACCTGGGGGGAAGCAAGAAAAAAGGTGCTTGTGAACGCGATCTCAAGCCCAGCCGGGTACGCACAGCCTCCGGCCGTCTGCCCCGTGACCGCCACCTGTTGGACCGGTCCCGCCCCTGCCGGCCGGGCCCCCGACCTCAGCCGGCCCGCCGGCCCCGGTTACGCAGGGTGGTCTTGTGGGCCAGGAAGTCGACCAGCACGTAGTCGCCCAGTTCGTCGGGTGAGGTGGCGAAGGTGCGGCCCTTGTTGATCCGGGACAGCTGCTCCACAAAGCCCTGGAGGCCGCGGTCCGGGTCCAACAAGAAGGTGTTGATGGTGATCCCCGCCTTGGTGCAGCGCATCACCTCGGCCAGGGTGACCTCGAGGGTCTCGGGGACCGGCGGGTAGTTGAAGTAGACGTCGTAGCCCACGCCTCCCTCGTAGGGGATCACGTGGGCGGTGGGCTCCCCGTCGGTGACCAGAATGATCTGCTTGGTCCCCTGCTGGTGGGCCAGCATCTTGCGGGCCAGGATCAGGCCGTGCTGCAAGTTGGTCCCGTAGACGTAGTCCCAACTGACCGTGGGCAGGTCCTCGGGCTCGATGACCCGGGCCACCTCGGAGAAGCCCACCAGGCCCAGATAGTCGCGGGGGAACCGGGTGGCGATCAGGGTGTGGAGAGCCAGGGCCATCTTCTTCGCCGGCACGAAGTTGTCGCGCATGGGCATGGACAAGGAGAGGTCGAGGAGGAGCACCGTGGCCGAGCGGGTCAGGGCCTCGGTCTCGATGACCTCGAAGTCGTTGGGGGACAGCCGGACCGGCACGCCACTACCCGACCGGCGGACGGCGTTGTGGACGGTGCGGGACAGGTCCAGGTTGAAGGGGTCGCCGAACTCGTAGGGCTTGGTGGTCTCCTCGCGGTCATGCCCCATCCCCATGGCCGTCGTGTGGTGATTGCCCACCCGGTCCTTGTCCAGCTGGTCGAAGAGATCGGACAGCGCCTGTTGACCGATGCGGCGGATGCCCTTGGGGGTCAGCTCGAAGCGGCCCTCCCGCTGGTCGATGAGGCCGGCGTCGGCCAGCTGCTTGGCCAGGTTGGCCAACCGGTCGAGCGAGCGCGCCGCGTCGTCGCCCAGGTGCCGGCGCACCTTGTCGAGGTCGACCTCGCTCAGCGATGCCGGTGAGTTGGCCGAGCGCAGGAAGTCCTCCAGCTCGTCGAGGTCCCGTAGGGTTCCGGCGGCGTCGGTGCCCTCGCCCATGCCCATGGGCTGGTCGCCGCTGAACCGGTAGCGCTGGTCCCAGCCGGCCTCGGGGAAGGCCCGCTGCAGGTTGCCGGCCAGCCGGTCCACCTGCCAGCGCAGGTCGAGGTCCTCCAGCAGCGACTCGGCCAGTCCCTGGAGCTGCGAGCGCTGCTCGGGAGACATCGAATTCCACATGGCCTGGGCCGCGGCCATCCGCGCGGCCAACTGCTCCAACAGCTCATCGAGGTCGGCCGGGTCCCCGGGGAAGAGGTCGCCGTACTGCTCCATGAACGACTCGAACGAGGGGTCGATGGCTTCACCGGCTTCGCGCTGCTCGATCATCCGGTTGAGTGCGTCGAAGGCCTCGCGCATGTGGGCCAGCTGGGCCGGGTCGGGGTTGGCCAATGCCTCTGACATCTGCTCGAAGTAGGTGCGGGCCACCTCCTCGCGCAGCCGCTCGACCAACTCCTCGAAGTGCTGGCGGGCCTCGGAGGAGACGAACTCGTAATTCTGCAGGCCGCGCACCATGCCGGCCAGGTCGCTCGGGAGCAGGTCGAGTTGCATCCGGCGCTCCACGGCCACCTCATCGGTGACCTCTTGACGGCGACTGTCCCCGGAGTTGCGGGCGTCATTCTCGAGCTGCTCGATGCCCAGTCGCTCCTCGGCCAGCACCTGATGGAGCTCCTCGGCCACCTCGCTGTAGGCGCCCCCGAGATCTCCCCGGTCGAGCTGTTCCTCGCGCTCCAGCCGCAACTGGTCCAAGAGGTCGCGCAACCCCTGGACCTGCTCACCGTCGGGTGTCCTCCACCCGCGGTTGAGCATCCTCTGCAACGCCTCGTGGAGGTCGCCGTTGGCCAACAGGTCGTCGGTCAGCTGCGACAGCACCGAGTCGGTGTCGTCGATGAGCGAGTCCTGACTACCGTCCCAACGGCGGTAGTCGAAGCGCCAGGTCACCCGCGTCCCCGATAGGTGGCCCTCGGCCCCGCCGCCTCCTTGTTGAGGCGTTTGGTGAGGTGCAATCCCTCCAGCAGGAACTCCACGGCGCTGGCCACCACACCGGGGTCCTCGGATCCGCCGGTCAGCCCCAGCACCGGTGCGGAGAGGGCCGGCATCTGGGCCAGCGTGGTGGCGTAGGCCGAAGCGGGCAGATCGTCGCCGGCGTGCACCACGGTGTCGGTGGTGAAGGCCCCCACCACGGCCTGGGGGTCGGCCAGCACCACCCGGCGGCGGAAGACCAACAAGACCGCGGCGGACACCAGCTGGGAGAGCAGGACCTGTTCACGGCCCTCCTCCAGCGACTCGATCTCCACCTTGCCCTGCGTCGACGACACCAGGGCCTGGAGGTCCGACACCCGGGGTACCGCTTCGGACTCGCCGTTGCGGAGGGCCCGGCGGGTGGCGTTGGCCACCAGTGTCTCGTAGTTGGCGATGGTCAGGCGGACCGAGACCCCCGAGCGCTGGTTGAGATGGGGGCTCTGGCGGGCCAGTTGGCTCAACTCCGCCACCACCTCGGCCATGAAGTCCGGCACCTCTACGGTCACTGCGGCGGCGCCGTCCGCGGCGGGGCCCGACCCGTTGCGGCCGGGAAGGTCGGCCTCCAGCTCGGCGATGCGGAGCTCGGTGGCGGCGTCCGGCGGATAGTGGGTGCGGATCTGGGCCCCGAAGCGGTCCTTCAGCGGCGTGATGATCCGCCCGCGGTTGGTGTAGTCCTCGGGGTTGGCTGTAGCCACCAGCACGATGTCCAGGGGGAGGCGTACCCGGTGACCCCGGATCTGCACGTCACGCTCCTCGAGGACGTTCAACAGACCGACCTGGATGCGCTCGGCCAGGTCGGGGAGCTCGTTGACGGCGAAGATGCCGCGGTTGAGCCGGGGGACCAGGCCGTAGTGGATGGTCAGCTCGTCGGAGAGGTACCGGCCCTCGGCCACCCGGATGGGGTCGACCTCACCGATGAGGTCGGCGATGGAGGTGTCCGGGGTGGCCAGCTTCTCGCCGTAGCGGTCGCTCCGGTGCACCCACGAGATCGGGAGGTCGTCACCCGCCTCGGCCAGGAGGTCCTTGGCGAACCGGGAGATCGGGTGGTACGGGTCGTCGTTGATCTCGGAGTGGGCCACAATGGGCAGCCACTCGTCGAGCAGCCCCACCAGCGACCGGATGATCCTGGTCTTGGCCTGGCCCCGCTCGCCGAGGAGGATGACGTCGTGCCCGGCCAGGACGGCGTTCTCCAGCTGGGGCAGGACGGTGTCCTGGAACCCGAGCACCCCGGTCACCAGGGGCTGGCCGTCGGCGATGCGGGCCGAGGCGTTGCGCCGGATCTCTTCGGCCACCGGTATGGACTTCCATCCCGAGTCACGCAGGCGGCCCAGGGTGGTGATGTCCGGTGGCGGGGTCGACCTCACCGAGAGGTCCAGGCTGGGTTGGATGTCGTCGGTGGCTTCAGAGGGGTCCGGCGGAGTCATGGGGGCGAGCCTACGCGGGGAAATCGCCCGCTGATGCGGCGACCCCCCTGGCCTGGGACCACCCCCGGGACTCACCGGAGGAGGCGCATCCCCTCGGGCATGGTCCCGGGCCAGCCGGCGGCGGTGATCCCCTCGGTGAACGCCGTGGCCAGGGCCTCGGCGGCCCGGGACGGGACCCGGTCGCCCCCTCGCACCAGGGCGATGGTCCGGGTGGGCGCCGGTTTGCGGAAACGGGTGACCCGGAGCCGGGTTTCGCCGGTGGTCACGATGCCGGGCACCACGGCCGCCCCCAACCCCGCCGCCACCAGGGCCAGGACGCTCCCCATCTCGCCGCCCTCCACGGCCACCAGGGGCTCCACGCCGTGCTCGGCAAAGGTGGCCAGGGTGGAGGTGCGCAGGTCGTAGCCGGGCCGGAACATCACCATGGGGTACTCGGCCAGCTGGGGGACGGTCACCGAGCGCCGTCCGACCAGGGGATGCTCGGGGGTGGTCACCACCACCAGCTCCTCCTCGGCCAGGGCCTCGCTGACCAGCCCCCGCAGTTGGACCGGGGCGATGGCCAGGGCCAGGTCCAGCGTGCCGGCGTGCAGTTCGTCCACCAGCTGGGGCGACCCCTGCTCGGACACCCGGATGGCCACCCCTGGGTGCTGCCGGTGGAAACGCCCCAGCACGCTGGGCAGCAAGGTGGCACTCAAGCTGGGGGTGGCGCCCACCGCCACATGTCCCCGGAGAAGCTTCTCGAGCCCGGAGATCTCGTCCTCGATCGACGCCAGCTCGGCCACGACCCGACGGGCGATGGGCAACAAGGTGGCCCCGGCATCGGTCAGGGTGACCGGGCCGGGGCCCCGGTGGAAGAGCGGCGTGCCCAGCAGCTTCTCCAGGCGGCGGATCTGGGCACTCACGGAAGGCTGGGCCACCTCCAGCCGCTCGGCGGCCCGGGTGAACTGGCCGTCCTCGGCCACAGCCAGGAAGTACCGGAGCTGATGGACGGCCGGGAGCATAGTTAAATCCTATGGGAACAAGACGAAATATGTCTTCGACTTCTGCCGGCGGAATCGATACCCTGTGCGACGGCCGCCTTGGTGGGCACACCGCCCAGCACCGCCCAGTTGGCGACGGCCTGACCACGGACACGAGAAGGACGGGGACACGGCGTGACTACCTTGGACGATGCCTCACCAGCCCCACCGGCGCCTCCGGCCCCTCCGGCCGCGGTAACCCCGGTCGTTCTGGGAGGAGCTCGAGGCGGCCCGAAGGTTCCGACCCTCCGCCAGGACCGGTGGTGGATCCAGCCGGTGGTCACCGTGACCGTGCTGACGGCGTTCGTGGGCTACTCGGCCTGGGCCGCCTTCGTGAACAAGGACTACTTCACCAGTGCGAGCCTCCACCGGAACCTGCTCTCCCCGTTCTATTCGCCATGCCTGGTGGAGAGCTGCGTGCCCGGCAGCCACCCCACCACCGTCATCACCTGGTGGACCATCACGCCGGCCCTGCTGATCCTGATCTTCCCGCTCGGATTCCGCATGACCTGCTACTACTACCGGAAGGCCTACTACCGGTCATTCTGGCTGTCGCCTCCGGGGTGCGCGGTCTCCGATGCCCACGGCTCCTACAGCGGTGAGACCCGCTTCCCGCTGTTGTTGCAGAACGTCCACCGCTACTTCTTCTACTTCGGGCTCATCTTCAACGTCATCCTCACCGCCGACGCCGTGGAGGCCTTCCGTCAGCCCGGCATCGGCCTCGGGTTCAGCGTGGGCACCGCAGTGCTGTGCATCAACGCCACCCTCCTGTGGCTCTACACGTTGAGCTGTCATGCGTGCCGGCATCTGTGCGGCGGGGGTGTCAAGCAGTTCTCCGCCTCTCCCATACGCCACCGGATCTGGAAGGCGCTGACCCCGCTCAACGCCAAGCACATGGTCTTCGCCTGGATGAGCCTGGTCTTCGTGGCCTTCACCGACTTCTACGTGCGGCTGGTGGCCAGCGGGACCATCCACGACTACGGCTTCCACTTCTAAGGGGATTCGGACCGATGACTGAGTACGAGACCCACGACTTCGACGTGATCATCGTGGGGGCGGGCGGTGCCGGACTGCGGGCCGCCATCGAGGCACGCTCCCGCGGACTGCGCACCGCCCTGGTCTGCAAGTCGCTGCTGGGCAAGGCCCACACGGTGATGGCCGAGGGCGGAGTGGCCGCAGCCCTGGGCAACGTCTACGCCGAGGACAGTTGGCAGGTGCACTTCCGGGACACCATGCGCGGCGGCAAGATGCTCAACAACTGGCGCATGGCCCAGCTCCACGCCCAAGAGGCGCCGGCCCGGGTGCGCGAGCTCGAGGACTGGGGCGCCCTGTTCGACCGCACCAAGGACGGGCTCATCCTCCAGCGCGACTTCGGCGGCCACCGCTTCGCCCGGCTGGCCCACATCGGTGACCGGACCGGCCTCGAGCTGATCCGGACCCTGCAGCAGAAGGCCGTGGCCGACGGCATCGAAGTGTTCATGGAGCTCAAGGTGCTTCGCCTCCTCCACGACGCCGACGGCACGGTCTCCGGTCTCGTCGGGTACTGGCGCCCGTCCGGGGAGTTCGTGGTGTTCACGGCCAAGGCGGTGGTGATGGCCACCGGGGGTGTGGGCAAGAGCTGGATGTACACCTCCAACTCCTGGGAGTCCACCGGGGACGGGCACGCCATGTCGCTGTGGGCCGGAGCCGACCTCATCGACATGGAGTCGGTGCAGTTCCACCCCACCGGGATGGTGTGGCCCCTGTCGGTGCGCGGCATCCTGGTCACCGAGGGGGTGCGCGGCGACGGCGGCGTGCTGCGTAACTCGGAGGGCAAGCGGTTCATGTTCGACTACATCCCGCCCATGTTCGCGGCAGAGACCGCCGACTCCGAGGACGAGGCCGACAAGTGGTACGACGACCACTCGGCCGGCCGCAGACCCCCCGAGCTGCTCCCCCGCGACGAGGTGGCCCGCTCGATCAACAGCGAGGTCAAAGCGGGACGGGGCAGCCCCCACGGCGGCGTGTTCTTGGACATCGCCACCCGGCGCAGCGCCGAGGACATCCGGCGCCGCCTCCCCTCCATGTACCACCAGTTCAAAGAGCTGGCCGGCGTGGACATCACGGCCGAGGCCATGGAGGTCGGCCCGACCTGCCACTACATCATGGGCGGGGTCCGGGTCGATGCCGACACCGAGGCCACCACGGTCCCCGGGCTGTTCGCCGCCGGTGAGGTGGCCGGGGGGATGCACGGGGCCAACCGACTGGGCGGTAACTCCCTCTCGGACCTGTTGGTGTTCGGTCGCCGGGCCGGCATCGGTGCCGTTGAGTTCGCCTCCGGCCGGAGCGGCACGGTCCGCGTCGACGAGGGCCAGGTCTCCGAGGCCATCGAGGGCGCGGTGGCCCCGTTCACCAACGAAGGGGGCGAGAACCCCTACGACATCCAGCACGACCTCCAGGCCACCATGCAGAGCCTGGTGGGCATCATCCGGACCGCCTCCGAACTGGACGAGGCCATGGGCAAGCTCGAGGAGCTCGAGGATCGGGCCAAGCGGATCTCGGTGGGCGGGGACCGCCGCTACAACCCCGGGTGGAACCTGACCACCGACCTGCCGGCCATGCTCACCGTGTCGCGGTGCACCACCCAGGGAGCCATCAACCGCAAGGAGAGCCGGGGCGGGCACACCCGCGACGACTTCCCCAAGCCGGTGGCCGAGATGGGCTCGGTCAACTTCGTCCAGAGGATCCCCGGAGACGGCCAGGGCCACGACGGCGTGGGCGGCACCCCGTCGATCCTGTCCATCACGGTCCAACCCGAACCCCTCCCGGTGATGCCCGACGATCTCAAAGCGCTGCTCGAGGAGGCGAACTGATGGCCGACGAACTTGTGACCAGCGACCAGAGCGGCGAGGTCACCATGCGCCTGTGGCGCGGTGACGACACCGGGGGCGAGTTCCTCGACTACGAGATGCCGGCCCAGGAGGGTGAGGTGGTCCTCGATGTCATCCACCGGGTGCAAGCCACCAAAGCTCCCGATCTGGCCTGCCGGTGGAACTGCAAGGCCGGCAAGTGCGGCTCCTGCTCGGCGGAGATCAACGGGCGCCCGGCCCTGATGTGCATGACCCGGATGGATACCCTGCCGCCCGGCGAGCCGGTGACGGTGGCGCCCATGCGCACCTTCCCCATCCTGCGGGACCTGGTCACCGACGTCTCGTACAACTACGAGGTGGCCAAGCGGATCCCGCCGTTCAATCCCCGGCCCAAGACCGCCGACGAGGAAGAGGCGGGCGGCTACCGGATGCAGCAGATCGACGTGGAGCGGAGCCAGGAGTTCCGCAAGTGCATCGAGTGCTACCTGTGCCAGGACGTGTGCCATGTCATCCGGGACCACGAGGAGAACAAGACCTCCTATGCCGGCCCCCGCTTCTTCGCCCGGTCGGCGGAGTTGGAGATGCACCCGCTGGATGTGAACGACCGTCGCGAGTTGCTCCAACAAGAGCAGGGTCTGGGCAAGTGCAACATCACCAAGTGCTGCACCGAGGTGTGTCCCGAGCACATCAAGATCACCGACAACGCCATCATCCCCCTGAAGGAGCGGGTGGTCGATGCCTCGTACGACCCGGTGGCGTGGCTGGGTCGCAAGATCAGGAGCCGGAAGAAGAGCACCCCGGCCGAGGCGTCCGCCCTGTCACCGGCCACCGGGCCGGCCGCGGTGCAACCCCCGTCGCCGGTACACGGGATCCCCGCTCCCCACCCCCACGCGGCAGCAGTGGCCGTGGCGGTGGCCCCGGGCGCCACCACTCCCATGGCCGCACCAGCCGACGACCTGGACCTGACGGCGTACTCGGCTCACACCCCGACAGCGGCGGTCGAACCACCGGCCGCCACTGACCCCGGCGAGGATGCGCCTGCCGGGTGAGCGGGCTCCGACGCCACGGGTACGCAGCTGAGGCCCGACCGCGCGGCCGGACGTCCTGACGTGGTCCAGTTCCTGAGCCCGTCCTGGGCCGAGGAGTTCAATGCCGCCCTCGACGGGGTGGGACTTCCCGGGCCCGGCCCCGAGGCCGGCCTGGCCGCAGCCGACGGCCGCTTCACCGTGGTCCAAGAGGTCCACGGTGGTCCCGACGGGGACGTCTCGGTGGTACTCCTGGTCGACGGCGGTTCGCTCCGGTTCCGGGTCGAGCCGGCCGGGGAGCGCCGGACCACCGGGGCCGGCGCAGCCGGCCAGGGGTCGGCCGATGTGACCATCGCCATCTCCTACGAGGACGCCGCGGCCCTGTCCAAGGGGGAGATGGCCCCGGCTGAGGCCCTCAATGCCGGCCGGATCCGGGTGCGGGGAGACCTCTCGGTCCTGGTGGCCGCCCAGGAGATGCTGGTGGCCGCCCGCGCCGCCACCCAGGCGCTGGCGGCATCGACCACCTACTGAGGGACCGCCCGTCGGCGCGGCGGTGCTGGCAGCAGACCCCGGTGACGTGACAGCGTGGGGTTGGACCACGGTGGGCCACGGAGGTTGAAGGTGTGCACGTACTGACCAGTAGGACCATCATCCATCCCTCGGACCTCGAGGCGTCCCTGGCCTTCTACGGTTCGTCGCTGGACCTGCCGGTGGCCCGGGAGTTCGGAGCCGGGGCGGGACGCGGCGTGGTCTTCTTCGCCGGGGGCGGCCTGATCGAGGTGGTCGGCTCGCACCAACCGTCGCGTCCTCGTGCCCCGTCAGGGTCGTCGCCCGAGCAGGTGGTGGCGTTGTGGCTGCAGGTACGCTCGGTGGCCGGCACCGTGGACGAACTGGCCCGCCGAGGGGTGGTGTTGGCTCGGGACGCCACCCTCGAGCCGTGGGGCCTGATCGAAGCCTGGGTCGACGACCCCGACGGGATCAGGATCCATCTGGTCGAAGTGCCCGCTGATCATCCGCTCCGAAGAGATCAGCGTGATCTGGCCATGGGCGGAGGACCGAAGTGACCGGGCCCGACTACCGGATCGAGGGCCTCGACCACGTACAGCTGGCCATGCCCGCCGGGCCGGAGGCCGAGGCCCGGGCCGAGGCCTTCTTCACCGGGCTGCTGGGCCTGCCCCGGGTGCCCAAGCCCCCGGAACTGGCGGCCCGGGGCGGATGCTGGTTCGAGCGGGGGCCGGTCAAGGTGCACCTGGGCGTGGAAGAGGACTTCCGACCGGCCCGCAAGGCCCATCCCGGGCTGACGGTGTCGGGGCTCGAAGCGCTGTGCCGGGCTCTCGACGGGGCCGGCCACCCGACCCGCCGGGCCGAAGACGTCCCGGGGCGGCCCCAGTGGTACGTGGACGATCCCTTCGGCAACCGCATCGAGTTGATCCCAGCCTGAAGGTTGTGATGATCGGAGGTCTGGCTCCGGCTGGAGCGAGACGGCACAGAAAGGGGCAGGCATGCCCGAGGTACGGCTTGACGAGGTCACCATCGCCTACAACGTGTTCGGGTCGGGCGAGCCGGTGGTGTTGGTGTGCGGATGCAGCCAGCCCGCGGTGGCCTGGGAGCTGAACCTGGTCCCCGAGCTGGTGGGGGCGGGCTACCAGGTGATCACCTTCGACAATCGCGGCGTGGCCCCGTCGTCGTCGCCACCGGCGCCCTACTCGGTTGAAGACCTCACCAACGACGCCGTGGCCCTCCTCGACCACCTGGGGATGGGGTCGGTCCGGATCGCCGGTCACTCCATGGGTGGATGGGTGGCCGAGACCATGGCCATCCGCCATCCGGACCGGGTGCGGGGCGCGGCCTTCATGGGCAGCTGCAACGTGGCCACCGCCTGGGAGAAGGCCATCACCACCGTGGAACGCGACCTGGCCCGGCTGGACTTCCCCCTGCCCCCCCTGTTCTACGCCACCGAGACGCTGCGTTACCTCGCCAACCGCCAGCTACAGGACGACGTCGTGGTCGACGGCTGGCTGTCCCTCATCGCCGACCTGCCCCCGTGGCCCAATCCGGGCCGGCTGGGCCAGTACGAGGCCTGCCTGGCGTGGTCCCTGGACCTGGAGCGAACCAAAGCCTGGCCGGAGATCTCCGTTCCGTGCCTGGTGCTGGCGTTCGAGGAGGACGTGGACTCTCCACCGGCCCGGGCCCGGGAGGCCGCCGCGGCCATACCCGGGGCCCGCTACGAGGAGATCCCCGAGGCCAGCCACCTCGGAATCTTCACCCACGGCCCGGCGGTCGGCGCCGTGCTGGCCGACTTCTTCTCGCAGGTCTGACCACCCCGGGCCCGCGCCCCGCCCTCCCGCTCAGGAGGTGGGCGACGCCAGGATGTGGACCAGGGCCTCGACCTTGGGGTGCTCTTCCCGGTAGAGCGGGCCCGTGGTGAGGCCACCGTCGACGGCCAGGGCCTGGCCGGTGACGAAGCTCGATCCCTCACCGGCCAGCCACAGGGCCACTTCGGCCACGTCGACGGGCCGACCGGCCCGGCGGATCGGGGCCAGATCGCTCAGCACCTGGGACATGGCCTCCACCGTGGCTTGGGCCTCGTCGCCGTCCAGCCCCGCGGCCCGGGCGAAGATGGAGGTGGCCACGGCTCCCGGCAGGATGGCGTTGACCCGGATCCCGCTCTCGCCCAGCTCGTTGGCCGTGGTGCGGGTCAGTTGGGCCACCGCCGCCTTGCACGCGCTGTAATCGTGCCCGGCGTAGTTGGCACCCAGAGCGGCCACACTGGCCGTGTTGATGATGCTGCCGCGGCCCTGCGTGCGCATGACCCGGGCTGCGGCCCGGATGCCCAGGAACACCCCGCGGAGGTGGACCGCCACCGTCCGGTCGAAGGTGGCCGGGTCGATCTCTTCGATGCCGCCGACCGAACCGGGGGTGCCGGCGTTGTTGAACATGCAGTCGATCCCGCCGAAGTGATCCACGGCCACAGCCACGGCGGCGTCGACGTCGGCCTCCTCGGAGACGTCGGTGCGCACGAACAGGGCCCGCTCCCCGCACTCGTCGGCGATACGCGGGCCGTGTACGTCGTCGACATCGGCTACGACCACCCACGCCCCCTCCTCGGTGAAGAGCCGGGCGGTGGCCTCACCGATTCCGCTGGCGGCCCCGGTGATCACGGCGCGTGTTCCCTCGAGTCGGCCCACGGTCTCTCCCTCAGTTGACGGTCCCGGCGATGGTGGCACCCCGCGTGCGCTCAGTCAACGATGGTCGCCGGGTCTCCCGGTTGTGGCCCGGGCCGAATGGAGTCCCCAGCCGGGGGACCGTGCCCGACCTGTGGGCCTCGCCCAGGGCCGGTAGTGTGACTCGTAGGCACGGTCCGCTGATACAGCCCGGTTCGGCTTTGCCCCCAACCGGCGCCTCGGCGCTACCGGAGGTTCCCCGTGTCCAGCTCGCCCGACCCGTCCGGGCCGATGGCTGCCCGCGACCCCGCCCTGGGGACGGATCGGGAGCCGCCCGTCGTGCATCCCACTCAAAAACTCGTCACCGTGGCCATCGTGGCCGGCCCGGTCGTGGCCCTGGCTCTGGTCATCCCGTGGCTGTGGGGACACGCCATCAATCTGACCGATGTACTCATCGCCCTGGCCCTCTATGGTTTCACCGGCTTCGGGATCACCATCGGCTTCCACCGGTTGTTCTCCCACCGGGCCTTTACGCCGCGGCGACCCCTCAAGATCACCTTGGCGGTGTTGGGCTCCATGGCCGTCGAGGGCTCGGTGACCAGTTGGGTGGCCACCCACCGGCGCCACCACATGTTCAGCGACCACGTCGGTGACCCCCACTCCCCACACCGCTACGGCGATCACGGTGGGGCCCTCTTGCGCGGCCTGGCCTTCTCCCACGTCGGCTGGCTGTTCGTCTCCGATGCCTCCGATGCCTCCCGCTACGCCCCCGACATGCTGAAGGACCGGGACATGCAACGGATCGACCGCCTCTTCCCGCTCCTGGCCCTGGGATCGCTGGCCATCCCCTTCGGTATCGGCTGGGCACTTTCGGGCACCGTGGTGGGCGCCCTGACCGCCCTGCTGTGGGCCGGCCTGGTCAGGATGGCCCTCCTCCACCACGTCACCTGGTCGGTCAACTCGCTGTGCCACACCTTCGGCCGTCGGCCGGAGGGGACCACCGACCGCAGCACCAACTTGTGGCCTCTGGCCGTCATCTCCCTCGGGGACAATTGGCACAACATCCACCACGCCCACCCCTCCTGGGCCCGGCACGGGGCTCGCCCGGGGATGGTCGACCCGTCGGCCTGGCTCATCCGCCGGTTCGAACAGTGGGGATGGGCCACCCGGGTGCGGTGGCCGTCATTGCCGGAACAAGCCTTGCCCCGCCAGCCGGTGGGCGCGGCCCGCTGAAGCAGGACGCGGGCTACGGCAGCAGGTCGACCACGTCGGCCCGCTCGCCCTCCAGCTCCTCGGTGGTGATGCGGATCCGATCGGTGGCGAAGGGGTCATGGGTCAGGCCCTCGACCACCGACCAGCCGCCGGCGCCGTCGCTGCGCACCGGAAAGCCGAACTGCAGCCCCGGTGGGATCCCGTACTCGCCGTTGGACACCACGGCCAGGGAGGTGAAGTCCCCGTCGGGGGTGGCACTCCGGATGCTGACCACCGAGTCCACGGCGGCACTGGCTGCCGATGCCGCCGAGGACAGGCCCCGGGCGTCGATGATGGCCGCGCCCCGCTTCTGCACCGTGGTGAGGAAGTCGCCCTGCAGCCACTCGATGTCGTCGATGGCCTTGACCGCCGGCTCCCCGTCGATGAGGGCGTTGGCATAGTCGGGGAACTGGGTGGCAGAGTGGTTGCCCCAGATGGCCACGTTGGAGACCGAGGCCACCGGTGCTCCGGCCTTCTTGGCCAGCTGGGCCTTGGCCCGGTTCTCGTCGAGCCGGGTCATGGCGAACCAGCGGTCGGCGGGCACCTCGGGAGCGTTGGACCGGGCGATGAGGCAGTTGGTGTTGCACGGGTTGCCGACTACCAGGACCCGCACGTCGGAGGCGGCGTTGGCGGCGATGGCCCGGCCCTGGGGTCCGAAGATGCCCCCGTTGACGGTGAGCAGGTCGCCCCGCTCCATACCGGCCTTGCGGGGGATGGAGCCGACCAACAGGGCCCAGGAGGTCCCGTCGAACGCCGTGTCGAGGTCGGTAGTGGTGACGATGTCGCTGACCAAGGGGAAGGCACAGTCGTCGATCTCCATCACCACCCCCTCGAGGGCTTTCATGCCCGGCTCGATCTCGAGCAGGCGCAGGACCAGTGGCTGGTCGGGGCCGAGCATCTGACCTGAGGCGATCCGGAACAAGAGGGAGTAACCGATCTGTCCCGCGGCCCCGGTCACCGTGACGTGGATCGGTGGTTTGGCTGCCATGGTGGTGAGGCTAATCGGACCCGTCCGACCCGGTCGAACCAGGGCACCGACGTCGCCGCCCCGGGGGCCGGGGTGACCGGGCAGGGCGGTCGGGGGTGGTCAGGGAAGGGCCAGATCCAGCGCCGAGTAGATCTCCCGGGTGGCACTGGAGCGGTTGAGTGTGTAGAAGTGCAGCCCGGGCACGCCGGCCTCCAGCAACTGCTGGCACAGCTCGGTGGCGATGGCCACCCCTTCGCTCCGGACCGCCTCGGCTCCCCCACGCTGGTCGGCCCGTTCGAGGCGCTCCACCATCCACCCGGGCACGGCGGCCCCCATCGCCGCCATGCGGGGCACCGACTTGAGCGTGGTGACCGGCATGATCCCCGGCAGCACCGGCTTGTCCACGCCCCGGTCGGCCAGGTCGGACACCAGGCTGGTGTACGCCGAGGCCTCGAAGAAGAACTGGGTCACGGCGAAGTCGGCCCGGGCCAACTTGGCGGCCAGGTGATCCCGGTCCGAAGCCAGGTCGGCGGAGAGTGGATGGCCGTCGGGCTGGGCCGCCACCCCCACCGAGAAGCCGCCGATGGCCGAGGCCAACTCCACCAGGTCCAGAGCGTGGAGCAACTCACCCGGTCCGTCGTCGGGATCCTCGGGGGGATCGCCACCCAGCGCCATCAGGTTCTCGACCCCGGCCGAGCGGTAGGCCACCAGGATCTCGGCCAGCTCCAGTCGGCTGTGGGCCACGCAGATCAGATGGGCCATCGGCACCAGGGTGGTGGTCCGCAGCATCCCGGTGACCAGGTCGAAGGTGCGCTTGCGGGACTCGGCACCCCCCCGGTAGGTCACCGAGACGAAAGACGGAGCCAACGGCTCGAGGTCGCGGAGCGTCTTGACCAGGGTGGCCTGTTCGGCGTCGGTCTTGGGGGGGAAGAACTCGAACGAGTAGGTGCGCCCCTTGGCCAGTAGATCGGAGATCCTGGTCATAGGCCTACCAGCCTATCGGCGGGGGGCGCACTGTTCCCAGGGCGGGGTGGCCCGCTCAGCGCGAGGAGCGCCCCGGCGGGGATCCGACGCGACCGGACAGGCCGGCCAGGGCCGAGTTCAATTCGACGGTGCGGGCCCGACGGGCCTCGTCGGCCTGGGCCAGCTGGGTGCCGGTCGGGGCCGAGGCCCCGTGGCGAAGCAGGCGGTCGGCCTCGATGGCGAAGGCCAGTCCCCGCAGGGCGGTGGCGGCGTTGGTAGCCAGACTCCCGGCCTCCGGATCGGGGGCCCCGGGCACAGCACGCTCCAGGGCCGCCGAGGCCCGTTCCACCTGAGCCTCCACCGAGGCCCGCAGCTGCGGGTCGTCGGACATGGCGTTGGCCGACTGCAGCGAATCCCGCGCCAGCTGGGCGTCGCTCAGGGCCGGCACCACCAGTCGGCGCCAGCGGGACTCGGCCCCCTTCTTCTTCCGGGACGCCAGCAGTATGGCCACCAGAGCAATGGCGATGACCAGCACCACGATGAGCACGATGAGCCCCCACGGGGTCTTGGACGACGTGGTCTTGGTGGACGGCTTGGTGGTCGGCTTGGTGGTGGTGGTCGTGGTGGGCTTGGTGGTGGTCGACGGAACGGTGGTCGTGGTGGTGGAGGGGACGGTGGTGGTGGTCGGTGGCACCGTGGTGGTGGTGGTGGTCGGTGGCTCGGTGGAGGTGGTGGTCGCCACCGGGCCGGCCGGGGACACCGCCGCTGAAGCCGGGGCGGTCAGCCCCCGACCCAGGGCCATGCTGCCCAGGAGGACGATGATCACCGCCGCCGCCAACCGCCTGCCGGTCCCTGGCCTCATGGGTCGCTCCTCCCGAAGTCGTCGTCGAGCCGCACGATATCGTCCTCCCCGAAGTACTCGCCGTGTTGGACCTCGATGAAGACCAGGTCGGACTCCCCGGGGTTCTCCATCCGATGGTCGGTTCCCGCCGCGATGTCGATGGAGTCGCCGGCCGACACCCCGATGGGTACGGCGTCCACGGTGACCAGCCCGGATCCCTCCACGATGAACCAGTGCTCGGACCGTCGGGCATGGCGCTGGTAGCTCAGCCGCTTGTGCGGCGACACCACGATCCGCTTGACCTTGTGGGTCCGGTCGTCGGCCAGCACGGTGTAGTTGCCCCAGGGACGCTCGTCGTACTCCAGACCGGCCGGCGGGCTCATGTGGCCCGCTCGGCGGCCCGCACGGCGTTGCGCAACAGCATGGCCCGGGTCATCGGGCCCACCCCTCCGAGGCGCGGGGTCATCCATCCGGCCACCTCGGCCACGGCCTCGTCCACATCGGAGAGGAGCTTCTTGCCCTCCCAGGAGGTGCCGGCACCGACCACGGCGGCCCCGGGCTTGACCATCGACGGGGTGACCAGCCCGGCCCGGCCCGCCGCCGCCACCACCACGTCGCCCTGGCGCACCAACCCGGCGAAGTCGTCCACCCCGGTGTGCACCACGGTGACGGCGGCGTTGCAGCCGGGTCGCTTCATGGCCAGCAGTAGGGCCAGCGGTCGGCCGATGGTCAGGCCTCGCCCGATCACCACCACGTGGCGTCCCTCCACCGGGACGTCGTTGGCCGCCAGCAGCTCGACGATGCCGGCCGGGGTGCACGGGAGCGGTCCGTCAGCCCCCATGACCAGGCGACCCAGGTTGACCGGATGGAGGCCGTCGACATCCTTGTCGGGGTCCACCGCCATGAGCACCCGCTCCTCGTCGAGGCCGGGGGGCAGCGGCAGCTGGACCAGATAGGCGTGAATGGCCGGGTCGGCGTTGAACCGGGCCACCACAGCCTCCAGCTCGGCTTGGGTCACGTCCGCCGGCAGGTGCTCGTGCGCCGAGTTCATCCCCACCTCGGCGCAGTCGGCGTGCTTCATGGCCACATAGCGGGCGCTGGGCCCGTCGTCCCCCACCAGGATGGTTCCGAGCCCGGCCACCACCCCGGCCGCACGCAGTCGGGCCACCCGGTCGGTGACCTCCGACCTGATCTTTGCCGCCAGCAGCTCGCCGTCGAGCACCGTTGCCGTCATGGCCGTCCTGACCTCAGTGACGGAAGTGGCGTTCGCCACCCGCCAGAACCACGGCGATGCCGGCTTCGTCGGCCGCCGCCATGACCTCGCCGTCGCGGATGGAGCCACCGGGCTGGACCACCGCGGCCACGCCCGCCTCGGCCAGGACCAGCAGCCCGTCGGGGAACGGGAAGAAGGCGTCACTGGCCGCCGAGCCGCCCTGGGCCCGGGGCCCGGCCTTGGCCACGGCGATCTCCGCCGCCACCACCCGCGACTGCTGGCCGGCCCCCACCCCGACGGCTTGCCCGTCGGTGACCACGGCGATGGCGTTGGAGGTGGTGCGGGCACACACCTTCCAGGCCAGGGCCAGGTCCCGCCACTGGCCCTCGGTCGGCTCGGCCTTGGTGGCCACCTCCCAACTCGAGGGGGCCACCAAAAACCGGTCGGCGTCCTGGACCAGCACGCTGGCTCCGAGGCTCCGCAGCTGTCGGACCAACGGCTCGGGGGCGGGAGCCGAGAGCAGGCGGGTGGCCTTGCGCTTGGACGTCAGCTGGGCCAGCGCCTCGTCGTCGTAGGACGGGGCGATGATCACGTCGGCCTGCGGTCCGGCCGCTATGGCCTCGGCCACCGACCGGGTGACCCGCCCCCCGATGGCCACGATCCCGCCGAACGCCGACTGCGGGTCGCACTCCAGGGCCCGCTGGTAGGCCACGGTCAGGTCGTGGTGGAGAGCCACCCCACACGGGTTGGCGTGTTTGATGATGGCCACGGCCCGGTCCGGGGCGTCATCGCCGACCAGCTCGTGGACCAGGCGCCAGGCGGCATCGGCGTCGAAGACGTTGAGGTAGGACAGCTCCTTGCCGCCGTGCTGGACCACGTCGTCCCACCACGAGTGTTGGCCGGCGATCCGGTAGCGGGCCCCGTGCTGGTGGGGGTTCTCCCCGTACCGCATGGAGGCGGCCCGCTCCAGGGTCAGGTGGAGGGTGGGCGGGAGCAGGGCCTCGGTGTCGAAGACCTCGGCGGTCTCGGCCGCCTCGTCCTCCGGCGGCGGGATCTGCCGCTCGTCGAGCCACTCCACGATGGCTGCGTCGTAGCCGGCCGTGTGGGCGAAGGCCTCCCGCGCCAGTCGCCGACGGGTGGCGTCGGAGAGCGTTCCCTGCTCCCGCAGCTCGGCCAGGACCAGGGGGTAGTCGGCCGGCGAGACCACCACCCCGACGTGGTCGTGGTTTTTGGCCGCGGCCCGCACCATGGTGGGCCCTCCGACATCGATGAGCTCCACCGAGGGGTCGGAGGGGAACGGATAGAGGTTGCACACCACCAGGTCAATGAGACCGATGCCGTACTGCTCCACCTCGGCCAGGTGCCCGGGCTCGGACCGGTTGGCCAGGATGCCCCCGTGGATGGTGGGGTGCAGGGTCTTGACCCGGCCACCCAGCATCTCCGGCGCCCCGGTGAGCTCGCTCACCTCGATGTGGGCGATGCCGGCCTCGGCCAGAGCGGCCGACGTGCCTCCACTCGAGACCAGCTCCCAGCCCAGGTCGCTGAGCCCCGCAGCCAGCTCGATCAACCCGCTCTTGTCGTAGACCGACAGCAAAGCCCTCATGGCGCAACCTCCGAAGGTGATCCTGTCCCATCGGCGCCCACCACCGCCAACCCGTCGACGAAGCGCCGGATGGTGTCCGGATACAGCTGGCGCTCGACTCTCTTTATCCGCTCGTGGAGCGAGGCTTCGGTGTCATCGGGGAGTACCGGCACCGCCTCTTGGGCCAGTATCGGGCCGGCATCCATCTCCAAGGTGGCCAGATGGACGGTGGTGCCGGTCTGGCTGACGCCGGCGGCCAGGGCGTCGGCCACGGCGTGCCAACCGGGGAAGGCCGGCAACAGGGCGGGGTGGGTATTGAGGATCCGCCCCGGATAGGCGTCGTGGACCGCCTGGGCCAGCACGGTACCGAACCCGGCCATCACCACCACATCGATTCCCGCCTCCAACAGCACCTCGGTGAGGGCCACGGTGTAGGCGTCACGGTCGAAGGCCGCTCCGAAGCCGCCGAAGCCGGACCGGCCCACCACCACCGCCGGGACCGAGGCCGCTTCGGCCACGTCGATGGCCGGGCAGGGCCGGTCCACCACCACCAACCGGACCGGGAGATCGGCGGCCACGATGGCCTCCAGAATCGATCCGGTGCCCGACGCCAGCACCCCGATACTCACATCGGACGGGGCTCTCCGGGATGCACCAGCGCTCACGGCCGCACGCTACCAGCGGGCCTGCGGCCGGACGCCAACCTGCCGGCTCCCCCCTGCAGGCGCGGCCTCACAGGCCCGCTGGAGCGCGCTCGGTCACCCGGGCGGTCCCGCGGCCTCCCAGGGTGGCCTCCCCCGGGTGAGGACCGGAGCGACGTGGCCCAACCGGCCTGCCTCCGGTACGGGCCAACGTCGCTCGGCCTCCCCTGCCCAGGGAATGCCCCTCGTGCATGACTTATCGGCACCGATCCGGCGTTACCGAAGTGAAATTTCCACCGACCCTGGTCGGGCCGGACCCGACGGTCAGGAAGGCCGGCCCTCGAGGGATCGGATCAGGGCCTGGTCGAACCGGGCCAGCGAGGGGAGCCGGGCGTCGCAGAAGCCCCAGCGGGGCGAGTCGAAGGCCTCGGGCTCGGGCACCACCACCACCCGCATGCGGGCGGCCTTGGCCGCTATGGCCCCGTTGAACGAGTCCTCGACGGCCAGGCAGCCGGTGGCCGCCACCCCCAGCTTGGCCGCGGTCGAGAGGTACGCCCCGGGGTGTGGCTTGCCCAGGGGCTCCCACTCGCACGAGTACCGGACCGAGACCGCCGACCCGATGCCCAGCCGGTCGATGGCGGCGTCGATGACCTTGGCATACGACCCGGAGCACACCGCCACCGGTAGGGACAGCCGGGCGCAGAGCGCCAGGGCCTCCAGCGCTCCGGGCATGGGCTTCCCGCTCCGGCGGACCAGCTCGGCCACCCGGGCGGTCACGGCCCGCTCGACCTCGACGGGGGTCATCCCGACCCACGGGAACCGTTCCCACCAGTGGCGCACGGCATCGTCGATGCGCAGTCCCATGGTCTGGCGCACGTCGGCCTCGGTCAGCTCGAGCCCGAGAGCACCGAACACCTCGATCTCCGCCTGGCGCCAGAACGGCTCGGAGTCGATGAGCAGACCGTCGAGATCGAAGATGACCGCCTCGACCGGAAGACCGGCCAGAGCGTCGGCTGAGGGGACCCCGATGCTCAGCCGAGCTTCCGGACCACGTCGACCATGGCCTCGCCGGCCTCGGTCGGGTTGAGGGCCACGGTGACCCCGGCCGCGGACAGGGCGTCCATCTTCGCCCGGGCCGTGCCCTTGGAGCCCGAGATGATGGCACCGGCGTGGCCCATCTTGCGCCCGGGGGGAGCGGTGACGCCGGCCACGTAGGAGACCACCGGCTTGGTCACCGAGGTGTCGATGAACACCGCGGCCTCCTCTTCGGCCGAGCCGCCGATCTCGCCGATCATCATGATGGCCTTGGTGTCGGGGTCGTCCTCGAAGGCAGCCAGGCAGTCGATGAAGCTGGTCCCGGGGACCGGGTCGCCTCCGATGCCCACGCAGGTGGTCTGGCCCACGCCCTGCTGGGAGAGCTCGTGGAGCGCCTGGTAGGTCAGGGTTCCCGAGCGGCTGACGATGCCTACCGGGCCACCGGCCAGGGCGATGTCACCTGAGGTGATCCCGATGTTGCACTTCCCCGGGGAGATGATCCCCGGGCAGTTGGGGCCGAGCAGGCGGGTGGCGGGGAACTCCCGGACCAACCGGTTGTAGGCCAGGGCCTCGTCGATGGCCGGGATCCCCTCGGTGATGCACACCACGAAGGGCACACCGGCGGCGGCGGCCTCCACGATGGCATCGGCGGCGAACTTGGGTGGCACCGAGATGAACGAGGCGTTGGCGCCGGTGGCGGCCACCGCCTCGGCCACCGTGGCGAAGACCGGGATGCCCTCGATCTCCTCGCCACCGCGGTTGGGGTTGGTGCCGGCCACGACCTGGGTCCCGTAGGCCCGGTTGCGCAGGCCGTGGTAGAGGCCCTGGCTGGTGGGGCTGATGCCCTGGACCACGACTTTGGTGTTCTCGTCCACGAAGATGCTCATGAGTTGCCTCCTGCAAGGGCTACCGCGCGACGGGCGGCATCGAGCATGGTCGGCTCGGCGACCAGGCGATCGGATAGTCGGTCGGCCAGAATCTCGCGGCCGGCCACGGCGTTGGTCCCGTCGAGGCGTAGCACGATGGGCGAGTTGATCTCCACGCGCTCCAGAGCCTCGAGGACCCCCTTGGCCACCTCGTCCACCCGGGTGATCCCACCGAAGATGTTGACGAAGATGGAGCGGACAGCGGGGTCGGAGTTGATGACCTCGAGGGCTGCGGCCATCACGTCGGCGTTGGCCCCGCCCCCGATGTCGAGGAAGTTCGCCGCCGAGCCCCCGCACTGGTTGACCACGTCGAGCGTGCTCATGGCCAGGCCCGCACCGTTGGCGATGATGCCCACCGAACCGTCCAGCCCGATGTAGTTGAGGCCCCGGGCCTTGGCCCGGGCCTCCCGCTCGTCCTCCACGTCACTGCCGGCGAACTCGTCCCACTCGGGATGACGGAAGGCGGCGTTGTCGTCCAGGGTGACCTTGGCGTCGAGACAGTGCACCCTGCCGTCGGGTGTGTAGATCAACGGGTTGATCTCCGCCAGGTCGCAGTCGCCCTCGGTGTAGCAGCGGTACAGCTTGACCAGGATCACCGCCGCCTGCTGGCGGGCTTCCTCGTCGAGGCCGGCCCGCTCGACCCAGGCCCGGGCCTCGTCGAGGCTGAGTCCGTCCACCGGGTCGACATGGAGCATGGCGATGGCGTCGGGGTTGGTGACGGCCACCTCTTCGATCTCCACCCCGCCCTCGGCCGACAGCATGCCCAGGTGCTTCTTGGCGCTCCGGTCCAGGGTGAAGCTGGCGTAGTACTCCTTGTCGATGTCCGAGGAGTGCTCGATCCACAGCCTCTTGACCACATGCCCTTTGATGTCGAGCCCGAGGATGTTGCCGGCGTGGAAGCGCACCTCTTCCTCGTTGTCGGCCAGTTTGACGCCGCCGGCCTTGCCCCGGCCCCCCACCTTGACCTGTGCCTTGACCGTGACCGGGTAGCCGGCCCAGGCCGCCACCCGGACCGCGTCCTCCACGGTGTCGGCGATGTCGCCTTTGGAGACGGGCAGGTCGAACCGGGCGAAGTACTGCTTGCCCTGGTACTCGAAGAGATCCACGGGATCTGTTCCTCTCTGTTCTTCTGTTGTGTGTTGTTGGTCTGGTCGTGTCAGTCGGTGGTGCGCCAACGGTCGTACAGCCCCGTCGGCCGGTGCCGACCCGTCACCGGTCGGTGGACTCCGACCGGGAGCCCGGGGCGGCCCTGGTTCCGTCGGCCGGCTCCCCGCCCCGGAGGCCTGTCAGTGGGTCAGGCGACCTCACCATCTTCGCGTTGGTCGAGTGCGTCGCCCAGCCAGGCCCCGATGGCCGGCAGGGGGGCACCGGGAGTGAACACCTCGGCCACCCCCATGTCCTTCAGGACCGGGATGTCGTCTGCGGGGATGATGCCGCCCACCAGGACCAGGACGTCGCCGCGACCCTGCTCGCGGAGACCCTCGATGACCCGCGGGACCAAGGTGAGGTGAGCCCCCGAGAGGAGGGAGAGGCCGACGGCGTCGGCGTCCTCCTGGATGACCGCCTGGACCACCTGCTCGGCGGTCTGGTGCAGACCGGTGTAGATGACCTCGAACCCGGCGTCGCGCAGGGCCCGGGCGATGACTTTGGCCCCGCGGTCGTGCCCGTCCAGTCCGGGTTTGGCCACCACCACTCGATACGGGCGTTTCACGGAGGCCGATACTAAGCGCTACGGGGCGCCAGGCCCAGACGGGCGGGGCTGCGCCCGGGTCGGCCGGGCGCGAAGACAGACCATCGGCCCCACCAGGACCTACTGTGGGGGGTCCGTGCTACCTACCCACCGGCGCCCCCGACCCGTCCCCACTGGCGAGAGGACGCTTTGACCACTCCGGCTGAAGCTGTGAACCGACCTGACGAAGACGCTGGTGGACCGGCCCGACCCGCCCCACGGAGCCTGGCGGCCGGGTTGCTGGCCCTGGCCCGGCCCCGCCAGTGGACCAAGAACGTGCTGGTCTTCGTGGCCCCCGCCGCGGCCGGTGTGCTGTTCCACGGGAGCGCCTTCTGGCACAGCCTGGCCGCCTTCGGGATCTTCTGCGTGGCGGCGTCGGGCACGTATTACCTGAACGACGCCCTCGACGCCGAGGCCGACCGGAACCATCCGACCAAGCGCTACCGGCCGGTGGCCGCCGGCGTGGTCCCCGTGCCGCTGGCCATCGGGGTCGGCCTGGCCCTGATGGCGGCGGCGGCCATCCTCGGGGAGGTGGTGGCCGGCTGGCACCTGGCCCTGGTGATGGTGCTCTACGCCCTGGTCAACGTGGCCTACTCCTTGGGGATGAAGAACGAGCCCATCCTCGACCTGGCCGGGGTCTGCGCCGGCTTCGTATTACGGGCGGTGGCCGGAGGGGTGGCCACCGGCATCGTCCTGTCCAACTGGTTCATCATCGTGGCGTCCTTCGGATCACTGCTGGTGGTGACCGGCAAGCGCTCGGGGGAGAAGCAGCTACTGGGCGATCAGAACACCGACGACCGCAACGTCCGGGCCACCCTGGGCTCCTACACCCCGACCTTCCTGCGATCGGTCCGGACCTTGTCGGCGGCGGTGACCGTGACCGCCTACTGCCTGTGGGCCTTCGAACGGGCCGTTCAGGTCCACCCCGGTCGCGACCCCATCTGGTTCCAGCTGACCATCGTCCCCTTCACCCTGGCCCTGCTGCACGTCATCCGCCTCTTCGACATGGGAGCCGGTGCCGAGCCGGAGGAGCTGGCCCTCCGCGACCACCGCCTGCAGATCTACGGAGCGTGCTGGATCGCCCTGTTCGCCATCGGCATCTACGCAGGGTGAGCCGGCCACCCGTACCGCCGACCCAGTTGACCGGGTGGGGGCGCACCGCTCCCACCGCGGCCGGGGTCACCCGGGCGGTCGATCCCGCCGTGGTGGACCGGGCCATGGCCGAGGCCGCCGGGTCCGTGCCGGGCCCGGGTCGGGGCATCATCGCCCGCGGCCTGGGGCGCAGCTACGGCGACGCCGCCCAAAACGCCGGCGGGGCGGTGGTCGACACCACCTGGCTGGACTCCTACCACCACGTCGACCTGGACTCGGGGGTGGTCACCGTGGCGGCCGGGGTCAGCCTGCAGTCCCTGATGGAGCGGTTGGTGCCGCTGGGGTGGTTCGTGCCGGTTACCCCGGGGACCCGGCTGGTGACCGTGGGCGGGGCCATAGCGGCCGACATCCACGGCAAGAACCACCACGTCGACGGCAGCTTCTGCTCCCACGTGCTCGAGCTGACCCTGGTCACCCCCACCGGCACCCACACGGTGTCGCCGGCGTCGGACCCCGACCTCTTTTGGGCCACGGCCGGGGGGATGGGCCTGACCGGCATCGTCACCCAGGCCACCCTCCAGATGATCCCGGTCGAGACCAGCTACCTGCTGGTGGACACCGAGCGCGCCGCCGACCTCGACGAGGCCATGGACAAGATGGTCACCGGGGACGACGCCTACCGGTACTCGGTGGCCTGGATCGACTGCCAGTCCACCGGCAGCCGACTGGGCCGGTCCGTCCTGACCCGGGGCAACCACGCCCGCATGGAGGATCTGCCCGAGCGGCTCCGGCGCCGCCCCGACCGGGCGCGGGCCTTCTCGCCCCGCACCCTGGCCCGGGTCCCGATCACCCCACCCGGCGGACTGCTCAACCCGATCACGGTGGGAGCGTTCAACGAGTTCTGGTACCGCAAGGCCCCCGTCCACCAGGTGGCCCGGCCCCATCACATGGCAGGCTTCTTCCACCCGCTCGACGGGGTGGGGGCCTGGAACCGCCTCTACGGCCGGCGGGGCTTCCTGCAGTACCAGTTCGTGGTGCCCGACGACCATGGCCAGACGGTCCGCCAGGTCATCGAACGCCTGGCCACTCTGAAGTTGGCGTCGTTCCTGGCCGTGCTCAAGCGGTTCGGCCCGGGTGACCCGGGGCCGCTCTCGTTCCCCATGCCCGGGTGGACGCTGGCCCTGGACCTGCCGGTCGGTCACCTCGGCCTGGACGCCCTGCTCGACTCGCTGGACGCCGAGGTCATGGCGGCCGGGGGCCGGGTCTACCTGGCCAAGGACTCCCGGGTGGACCCGGCCGCCTTCCGGTCGATGTACCCCGAGGTCGACCGGTGGCTGGCCGTCAAGGACCGGGTGGACCCCGACGGGGTCCTCCGCTCGGACCTGGGGCGACGTCTCGGCCTGTGCACCGACAAGCAGCCGTCAGCTCCGGCCAAGGCCAGGACCCGGGCCAAGGCCAGCACAACCAAACGGAGCGCCGCCAAACGGAGCGCCGCCAAATCGGCCAAGGCCCCGGCCCGCCGCACCACCGAGAAGCCGGACCAGGCTCCGGACACCCACTCCCCAGAACGGACCCCCTCATGATCGACGCCGTCGGGCGACCCCAGTCAGTCCTCGTACTCGGAGGCTCCTCCCAGATCGCCCAGGCCATCGTGGCCCGACTGGTCCCGGCCCGGTGCCGGACGGTGATCCTGGCCGGGAGGGAGGGACCACGGTTGGCAGAGGCAGCCGAGGCGGCCCGGTCGGCCGGGGCCGAGGTGGTGGAGACCGTGGCCTTCGACGCCGCCGACGTGGAGCACCACCAGGCCCTGGCCGACCAGGTCTTCGACCGGTTCGGGGACATGGACCTGGTGATCGTGGCGGCGGGCGTCCTCGGCGACCAGACCGTGGACGAGCAGGACCCGGTGGCGGCGGCCTCGGTCATCACCACCAACTTCACCGGCCTGGCCTCGGCCATGGTGGCGGTGTCGGGTCGACTCCGCCACCAGGGCCACGGGCGCCTGGTGGTGCTGTCGTCGGTGGCCGGCGAGCGGCCCCGTCGGGCCAACTTCATCTACGGGTCGTCCAAGTCCGGGCTCGACGCCTTCGCCCAGGGCCTGGCCGACTCGCTGGTGGGCACGGGAGTCGGCGTGACCATCGTGCGGCCGGGCTTCGTGGTCGGGAGGATGACCGAGGGCATGACCCCGGCGCCCTTCTCCACCACACCCGACGCCGTGGCCGACGCCGTGGTGGCCGGCATCGAGTCCGGGGCCCCGGTGGTCTACGTACCGCCCGTGCTGCGCTGGGTCTTCGGGGTCATGCGCCATCTTCCCCGCCAGGTCTGGCGCCGCATGCCCGGCTGATGGTTCAGGGGCCCCGACTCAGGCCCGCTTGAGGGGGGCCATCCGCAACAGCAGCTTCTTGCGCCCGACCGATCCGAACTGCACCACCGCCTCGGCGTCCTCGCCGGCGCCCGCCGTCTCGGTCACCGTGCCCTCCCCCCAGGTGCCGTGCACCACCCGGTCGCCGGTGACCAGGCCCAGTTGCTCGGCACCCGAGGACCCCGAGGTCACCCGGCGCCGACGCCCGTTGGCGTCGAACTCGCCGTCGGCCCGGGCCACCCCCCGGCCGAACACACTGCGGCCCGGGGTCCCCCCCTCGTCGTCGGCTCCGGACCGGCCCATCGACCAGCTCCGATCGGTGCTGTCCCGGTCGCCGAACCGCGACCGGGAGCTACCGGCCACGTCGCGCACCAACTCGGTGGGGATCTCGTTGAGGAACCGGCTCGGGATGTTGCTGGAGGTACTGCCGAACAGCATCCGGCTCCAGGCGTGGGAGACGTACAGGTGCCGCTCGGCCCGGGTGATGCCCACGTAGCACAGGCGCCGCTCCTCCTCCAGCTCGACCGGGTCCCCGAGGGCCCGCAGGTGGGGGAAGATCCCGTCCTCCATCCCCACCAGAAATACCGCCGGGAACTCCAGGCCCTTGGCGATGTGCATGGTCATCAACGAGACCTTGGTCCCGTCCCCCTCCAGCTCGTCGGAGTCGGCCACCAGCGAGGCCGCCTCGAGGAACTCGGCCAGGGTGCGGTACTCGTCGGCCACCCCGACCAGTTCGTCGATGTTCTCGACCCGTCCCAGGGCCTCGATGCTTCCCTCGGCGAGCAGCTCACTCCGGTAGCCGGTGCCCTCGACCACCGCCGACACCAACTCCCCCGGCCCGAGCTTGCCCGGGGGCGGGGGCTCCTCGTCGGCCGGGCGGAACCCCTCGTCCACCGGAGGGAGGGCGTCACCGTTCTCGTCGACCAGGGGGGGCAGGGCCATCAGCCCGCGCCACCGCTCGAGCATGGCCGACAGCTGGATGAGAGCGGGGGCGGCCTTGCCGGCGAGGCCCGCCTCATCGGCGTGGGCCACGGCCTCGCCGAAGGACATCCCGTGCAAGCCGGCCCAGCCGGCCAGCTTGGCCACCGAGGTCTCCCCCACCCCGCGTTTGGGAACGTTGACGATGCGCCGCCAACTCACCTCGTCGTCCGGGTTGACCAGCACCCGGAGGTAGGCCATGACGTCCTTGATCTCGCGGCGGTCGTAGAACTTGGTGCCCCCCACCACTTTGTAGGGCACCTCGGCCCGCACCATGGCCTCTTCCAGGGCCCGGCTCTGGGCGTTGGTCCGGTAGAAGACGGCGGTGTCCCCCCAGCGCAGATCCTGCTCGGCGTGGAGCCGGAGGATCTCGTGGGCCACCCAGGCCGCCTCGTCGTACTCGTCCTCGGCCCGGTACCGGACGATCTTCTCCCCGTCGCCGACATCGGTCCACAAGGTCTTCGGCTTGCGGGAGACATTGTTGGCGATGACGGCGTTGGCGGCGTCCAGGATGGTCTGGGAGGAACGGAAATTCTGATCCAAGGTGATGGCGGTGGCATCGGGGAAGGCCTGCTCGAAGTCGAGGATGTTGGAGATGTCCGCCCCCCGGAACCGGTAGACCGACTGGTCGCTGTCCCCCACCACCACGATGTTGCGGTGCTCGCCGGCCAGCAGCACGGCCAGGGCGTTCTGGACCGAGTTGGTGTCCTGGTACTCGTCGATCAGCACGTGGGTGAAGCGGGTCCGGTAGTGCTGGAGGATGTCGGGGTTCTGCTCGAAGAGCACCACCGTGTTGAGCAGGAGGTCGTCGAAGTCCATGGCGTTGGCCGCCACCATCCGCCGCTGGTACTCGTCGAAGACGTCGGCCACCCGGCGGTCGAAGATGGTGAGGGCGGCGGCCCGGTACTCGACGGGTCCCTGCTGGCGGGACTTGGCCTGGCTGATCTGTCCCAGGATGGAGCGCGGCGACAGCTTTTTGGTGTCGATGTCCAACTCGCGACAGACGATCTCGATGAGCCGGCGCGAGTCGGCGTCGTCGTAGATGGTGAACGACCCCTTGTAGCCCAACCGGTCCCCGTGGGCCCGGAGGATGCGGACGCACGCCGAGTGGAAGGTGGAGACCCACATCCGTCCGGCCCGCGGCCCCACCAGCTCAGCCACCCGGCGGCGCATCTCGTCGGCCGCCTTGTTGGTGAAGGTGATGGCCAGGATCTGCCAGGGCGCGGCATCACCGCTGGCGATGAGATGGGCGATGCGCCGGGTGAGCACCCGGGTCTTGCCCGATCCGGCCCCGGCCACGATGAGCAAGGGGCCCCCGCGATGGACCACCGACGCCCGCTGCGGTCCGGTGAGCCCTTCGACCAGGTCGTCCACACCCGACCGCCCGGAGGTGGCGGGCGCAGAGGTCAATGCCCCATGCCGACACCCTGGGAGCGCTGCAGGTCCTTGCCCTCGGTCTGCAGGGCGGGGGCCACCATGACCTCGGCCTTCTGGAACTCCTTGACCGTCTGGTAGCCGCAGGTGGCCATGGCGGTGCGCAGGGCTCCGAACAGGTTCATCCGGCCGTCGTTCTCGTGAGCGGGCCCGAGGAGGATCTCGCGCAGGGTGCCCCGGGTGGTGGTCTGCACCCGGGCCCCCCGGGGCAGGGTGGGGTGGAAGGTGGCCATGCCCCAGTGGAAGCCCCGGGCCGGTGCTTCGACCGCCGACGACAGGGGCGAGCCCAGCATCACGGCGTCGGCCCCGCAGGCCACGGCCTTGGCGATGTCCCCGCCCTTGGACATGCCGCCGTCGGCGATCACCTGGCAGTAGACGCCGGTCTCGTCCAGGTGGCGCATCCGGGCCCCGGCCACGTCGGCGATGGCGGTGGCCTGGGGCACGCCGATGCCCAACACCCCGCGGGTGGTGCAGGCGTTGCCCGGGCCCACTCCGACCAGCACCCCGACGGCACCGGTGCGCATCAGGTGCAGGCCGGCCTGGTAGGAGGCGCAGCCCCCGACGATCACCGGGATCTCGAACTCGCGGATGAAGCGCTTGAGGTTGAGGGGCTCCGAGGTCTTCGACACGTGCTCCGCCGAGACCACGGTGCCCTGGATGACCAGCAGGTCCAACTCCGCGGCCAGCAGGGCCGGGGCGAACTTCTCGGTCTTCTGCGGCGTGACCGACGCCGCCGTGGTGATGCCGGCCGCCTTCATCTCCCGAACCCGTTCGGTGACCAGCTCCAGCTGCACCGGTTCGGCGTACATCTGCTGCATGCGGGCGGTGGCCTTCTCCGCCGGGAGCTCCCGGATCTCATCGAACAACGGGGTGGGGTCCTCGTAGCGGGTCCACAGTCCTTCGAGGTTGAGGACCCCGAGGCCGCCCAGACGACCGATCTCCACGGCCGTCGACGGGCTGACCACACCGTCCATGGCCGAGGCCATCAGGGGGAGCTCGAACCGGTAGGCATCGATCTCCCAGCTGATGTCGACGTCTTCGGGGTCACGGGTCCGACGGCTCGGAACGATGGCGATGTCGTCGAGCCCGTAGGCCTTCCGACCCGACTTGAAGATGCCGATCTCTAGCTCAGCCACGTGCATGCCCTCCGGACTTGGTCGTCGTTATCAGAACCCTCCGGTCGGCGGCGACCCGACAATGTGCCGGCCGACTGCCCCCAACGATACCGCCTGGGCCCGGTGGGCTGGTCCCCAATCGGCGGCTTTCTCCCCACCCGACGGCCATCGGGCCGGGGCCCGCGACCTGAAGGCTCACGGTGACGATCGGAGGGAGGCGGGAACGTCCACCCCGAGGACCAGGCAGATCAGCTCGACCAGGGTCCGGGCGGTGGCGCCCCACACGGTCTCGCCGGCCACGTCGAAGAACCACATGGGGAACTCGCCCACGGGAAATCCCCGGGGACCGGTCCGGCCCGGCGCCGACCACCACTCCTCGTGGAAGACCCCGTCGGCCGCCAGCTCGCTGAGGGCCACGTCGAAGACCCGCTCCACCTCCCCGGGGTTGGCGGTCAGGGACGGACGGGCCGCCAGGGTGGCCACCACCGGCGTCATCAGGGTGTCGGAGGAGACCGTCGGCAAGGCGGTCAGCTGCCCGATGACGGTGGCCAGCCCGGGCTGCAGGCCGACCTCTTCGAAGGCCTCACGCAGGGCCCCGTCGACCACGCTCTCGTCTCCGTCGAGCCGGCCGCCCGGAAAGGCCACCTCACCCTGGTGGGAGCGGAGCAGATCGGACCGGACGGTCAGGACCACCCGGGCCTCACCGTCCTCTTCGAACAGCGACACCAGCACGGCGGCGGGACGGTCGGCGTAGACCGGGCCTTCGGCCGAGGGCCAGGGCTCCCGGGCTGAGCCGCCGGCCGGCGGCCGGCGGGCGGCGAGCGCCTTCCGGACCCGCTCCAGGGTGATGTGGCGGCGCTCGGCGTCCGACAGCGCGGCCCAGGGGGCGGGCGAACCGGGGCGGGTGTCCGGCGGCCGGGGCAACGGCCGTCTGACCGCATCGGCCTGGAATCGCTCCGGCGCGGCCGGGGCGGGTGACGGCGTGGTCGGTGAAGGGGTGGTGGAGGGGGACATGGTCAGGTACAGGTTATGGCCCACGGGTGTGGACCCGACCGTCCCCCCGACAGCACATCGGCCGGGCCCGAAGGCCCGGCCGATGCTCGGAGCGTGGCGCCGAGATGGCGCCGGTGGCCCGGACCGGAGCCCGAGCCGGCTGACTACATCATGCCGCCCATGCCACCCATACCGCCCATGCCGCCACCCATGGCGGCAGCCGCGGCCGCAGCTGCGGCGGGGTCGGCCTTCTCGGGCTTGTCGGCCACCAATGCTTCGGTGGTCAGGAGCAGGCCGGCGATGGAGGCGGCGTTCTGCAGCGCCGACCGGGTCACCTTGGCCGGGTCGATGACCCCGGCCTTGACCAGGTCCACCAGCTCGCCGGTGTTGGCATTGAGCCCGATGGAGCCGGTCTCCGACTCCACCTGGCGCACGTAGACCGAGCCTTCGAGCCCGGCGTTGCTGGCGATGCAGTGCAGCGGAGCGGCCAGAGCCTTGGCCACGATGGAAGCACCGGTGGCCTCGTCCCCCTTGAGGGAGTCGACGACCTTCTGCACGGCGGCACGCGAACGCACCAGTGCCGTTCCTCCTCCGGCCACGATGCCCTCCTCGACGGCAGCCCGGGTGGCGGAGAGAGCATCCTCGATGCGGTGCTTCTTCTCCTTGAGCTCCACCTCGGTGGCGGCGCCCACCTTGACCACGGCCACGCCACCGGCCAGCTTGGCCAGGCGCTCCTGGAGCTTCTCGCGATCCCAGTCGGAGTCGGTGTCGTCGATCTCGCGCTTGATCTGGGCGATCCGGCCCTTCACGTCCTGCTCGGCTCCGCCACCTTCCACGATGGTGGTGTCGTCCTTGGTCACGATGACCCGGCGGGCCTTGCCCAGCAGGTCCACGGTGGTGGTGTCCAGCTTGAGGCCGATCTCCTCGGAGATGACCTGGGCGCCGGTCAGGACCGCCATGTCCTGGAGCATGGCCTTGCGGCGCTCACCGAAGCCGGGGGCCTTGACGGCCACCGAGGTGAAGGTGCCACGGATCTTGTTGACCACCAGGGTCGCCAGGGCCTCGCCCTCGACGTCCTCGGCCACGATCAACAGCGGCTTGCCGGTCTGCATGACCTTCTCCAGCACCGGGACCAGATCGTGGACCGCGCTGACCTTCTGGTTGACGAAGAGGATCAGCGGGTCGTCGAGGACGGCCTCCTGGCGCTCGGCGTCGGTCACGAAGTACGGCGACAGGTAGCCCTTGTCGAACTGCATGCCCTCGGTGAACTCGAGGTCGATGCCGAAGGTGTTGGACTCCTCGACGGTGACGGTGCCGTCCTTGCCCACCCGGTCGATGGCGTCGGCCAGGACCTCACCGATGGCCGAGTCGGCTGCGGAGATGGAGGCCACCTGGGCGATCTCGGTCTTCGAGTCGATCTCTTTGGACTGGTCCTTGATGGACGCCACGGCCGCGGTGACGGCCTTGTCGATCCCCTTGCGCAGGCCGAGCGGGTTGGCCCCGGCGGCCACGTTGCGCAGGCCCTCCTTGATCAGGGCCTGGGCCAGGACGGTGGCGGTGGTGGTGCCGTCGCCGGCGACGTCGTTGGTCTTGGTGGCGACCTCTTTGACCAGCTGGGCGCCCATGTTCTCGAAGACGTCGTCCAACTCCACCTCACGGGCGATGGACACGCCGTCGTTGGTGATGGTGGGAGCGCCGAACTTCTTCTCGATCACCACGTTGCGGCCTTTGGGCCCCAGGGTCACCTTGACCGTGTCGGCCAACTTGTTGACGCCTGCCTCGAGGCCGCGGCGGGCCGCCTCATCGAACTTCAGGATCTTGGGCATTACTTGGTCACCTTGGCCAGCACGTCACGGCTGGACAGGATCAGCAGGTCCTCGCCCTCCGTGGTGATCTCGGTGCCTCCGTACTTGGAGTACACGACGGTGTCGCCGACGGCGATCCCGAGGGGGATCAGCTCACCGGACGTCTCGGCGCGGCGGCCGGGTCCGACGGCCAGTACTTCGCCCTGCTGGGGCTTCTCCTTGGCGGTGTCGGGGATGACCAGGCCAGACGCGGTGGTCTCCTCGGATTCGCCGGGGCGGACGACGATTCGGTCGTCAAGGGGTTGCAGACTCATGTGTTCGGGCCTCCTGTGGCACGCATTTAGCAGTCGAGGGTTGAGAGTGCTAACGATACCGGGAACCGAGGCCGTTGGCAACCGGGTCCTTCGAGTGCCAGCCGCTCAGCCCGGGGCCACCAGAGCCAGATTGGGATCGGCGCCCAGGTCCAAGGGGCTGGGATCCCCGTGCCGGAGGCGCCACCACCCGGCCGCGGCGACCATGGCGGCGTTGTCGGTGCACAGGGCCCGGCTGGGCAGGAAGGCCCCGATCCCGTCCTCGGCGCACACCTCGGCCACCCGTTGGCGCAGCAGGGCGTTGGCCGCCACCCCGCCGGCCAGGCACAGGGCGGTGGCCCCGACATCGGCGGCCGCCCGGCGGGCCCGGGTCATCAGCACGTCCACCACGGCCTGGCGGAACGAGGCCGCCACGTCGGCCGTGGAGGCGTCGGGGTGCTTGCGGACCGTGTTGACCACCGAGGTCTTCAGCCCGCTGAAGGAGAAGTCGTAGCCGTCGCCGGGCAGCGACCGGGGGAAGGCGAAGGCCGAGGGGTCGCCCTGGTCGGCGATCTTGTCGATGGCCGGGCCCCCGGGGTAGCCCAGGCCGAGGAACCGGGCCACCTTGTCGAAGGCCTCGCCGGCGGCGTCGTCGATGGTGCCGCCGAGCAGGCGGTAGCGGCCGGCCCCGGTGACCTCGATCAGCTGGGTGTGGCCCCCCGACACCAGCAGCACGGCCAGGGGCCAGCCCAGGTCGGGCTGCTCCAGCAACGAGGCGAACAGGTGGGCCTCCAGGTGGTTGACCCCGACGAAGGGGACCCCCCAGGCCAGGGCCAGGGCCTTGGCCTCGGCCACCCCGACCAGCAGCGAGCCGATGAGCCCGGGGCCGTAGGTCACGGCCACGGCGTCGATCCCCGATCCCGAGGTGTCCGAGCCCGCCAGGGCCAGGGCCTCGGCCAGCACCGGGGTCAACAACTCCACGTGGGCCCGGCCGGCCAGCTCGGGGACCACCCCTCCGTAGCGGGCGTGGAGGTCGATCTGGCTGCTGACCACGGAGGAGACGATGGTCGAGCCCCCGTCGACCACCGAGGCCGCCGTCTCGTCGCACGACGTCTCGATCCCGAGGACCCGGTGGACTCCCGGCATGGTCATGGCTGGGACACTACCGGTGGCGGTGGGCCCGGGGGCGCGTCGAGGCGGGGCAACTGACGGCGCACACCGCGGTGACCAGCGCTTTTCTGTCGAATTTCTTAGGGACGTGTCATGTCGCCGTCAGGAACGGTCCGTAGCGTGGTGGCTATGCCGAGGACCGACCGGAGTGCCTATCGGGCCGCCACGACCCAACGGGCCGGCCGCGCCCTGGCCCGGCGCGACGCCGGTGTCCGCCGGGTGTCCTCCATCACCCGGAAGATCGGTGTCGGGCTGGTCGCCGCGGTGGCTGCCGTCGGCATCTACGTGAGCCGGGCGGTTCCGGGGCACAGCTCGGGCACGCGCCAGACGACCGGGACGACGACGTCGGGGCCGACCGCCTCGACCGCGACGCCCCCGGGGGGAACGGCTTCGTCCGGGTCGCCCGCCACCACCCCGGCCCCCGGTGCCCCGTCCGGGTCGTCGACAGCCCCCACGGGCTCGTTGGCCCCACCGGCCTCGCCACCGGTCCATACCCACCAGCAGGCCCCCGTGGTCAGCGGCTCGACATGACCACGGCGACGAACACCACCGGGCACCCCGACCGCACCGCCGTCCACCGCTCGTCGGCGTGGTCCACCCGGGTGGACCTGGTGGTGACCGACCCGGGGGTGGTGGTGGAGGCCGCCCGGCTCCTCCAGGCCTTTTTGGACCGGATCGATGCGGTGGCCAGCCGGTTCCGGGCCGACTCCGAGGTCTGTCGGCTGCAGCGCTCCTCCGACGGTCGCACGCCGGTCCCGGTGGGCGCGGCCCTCGGGGAGCTGGTGGCGGTGGCCCTGCGGGCTGCCCGCCTCACCGACGGCGCCGTGGACCCCACGGTCGGTGCCGCCATGTGCCGCATCGGCTACGACCGCGATTTCGCCCTGTTGGGCGAGCGGGTCGGCGGCGCCGGCGATGCCGGCCCGGTCCCCGCAGTGGGGTGGCAGGCGGTCCACCTCGACCGAGGGCGGTCGACTGTGACCATGCCCGCCGGCACGCTGTTGGACCTGGGGGCCACGGCCAAAGCCTGGGCAGCCGACCGGGCCGCCGAGATGATCGCCGTCCGGACCGGTGGCGGCGTGCTGGTGTCCCTGGGTGGCGACGTGGCCGTGGCCGGGACGCCACCGGCCGCGGGCTTCTGCGTGGGGATCGCCGACGTCTGCGGGGATCCCCGCCCTGATGTGACCGTCACCATCGAGTCGGGCGGCCTTGCCACCTCGGGCATTTCCAAACGTCACTGGAGGCTGGACGGAGAGCCGGTGCACCACCTCATCGATCCGGCCACGGGTCGACCCGCCGACGGTCCGTGGCGGACCGTGACCGTGGCCGGCCACTCCTGCACCGACGCCAATACCGCGGCCACCGCGGCCGTGGTGATCGGCGGAGCCGCCCCCTCGTGGCTCGAGGCCCGGCACCTCCCGGCCCGCCTGGTGCGCAGGGACGGCTCGACCGTCACGGTGGGAGGGTGGCCGGACGAGCCGGCCACCGGCGTCTCGACGCCGACGACCCGGCTTCGTGGTGAGCGCCTCGGTCCTCCCGCTGATTGCCACAGGCGGGAATGGACGGGCCCTGTGGTACCTGACCAGGGCCACCGGCCTCGTGGCCCTGGTGGCCCTCACCGCCACCCTGGTCATGGGCGTGGTGGCGTCGGTGGGGTGGACCACCGAGCGGTGGCCCCGCTTCGTGTCCCAGGCCGTGCACCGGAACCTCTCCCTGTTCTGCGTGGGCCTGGTGGCCGTCCACGTGGTCACCACGGTGAGCGACGGCTATGTGCCCATCGGGCTGACCGACGCCTTCGTGCCCTTCATCAGTCCCTACCGGCCGGTCTGGGTCGGCCTGGGGGCACTGGGCTTCGATCTGTTGTTGGTGGTACTGGTCACCAGCGCCCTCCGCCACCGCGTCGGCTTCACCTCGTGGCGGTACATCCACTGGACGGCGTATGCGTGCTGGCCCATCGCCATGTTCCACAGCCTGGGCAGCGGTTCGGACGCCCGCCTCCCCTTGGCGCTGGCCGTCGACTCCCTGTGCGCCGCGGCCCTGCTCGCCGCGGTGGCCTGGCGCCTGGGCACCGGCCGGTCCTTCCGGGTGGGCCCGCGGGTCGTGGTGGCGGCGCTGAGTGTGGCCGTGGTCATCGGGCTCATCGCCTTCGCCACGGTCGGGCCGCTCCGGCCGGGCTGGTCCCGTCGGGCCGGCACCTCGGCGGCGCTCCTCGACAAGTTGGCCCAGTCGGCCGGCACTGGATCCGGAGGGGTGGCGTCGTCCCCATCGACCCGCACCACCTCGGGCGCCGGCGGCGTCCCGCCGGCGCCGTTCACCTATGACCTCAGCGGTACCCAGACCACCACCACGGCCGGCGGCCAGGGGACGGCGCAGATCATCTTGTCCATGACGCTGAACGACTCGGCGTCCACCCCGTTGACGGTGCGCCTGGTCGGCGCCCCCGACCACCAGGGTGGGATCGTCATGACGTCAGGAGCGGTGGCCTTCGGGCCCTACCACGGCACCGTGTCCAAGCTCAGCGGCGACATGGTGGGGGCGGTGGTGCAGGCGCCGGCGCCCGAGGACCTGACCCTGTCGCTCCAGGTCGACCCCGGAACCGGGGCCATCTCGGGGACCGTGACCGGAACAAGCCCATGACCAACCTGAGCACCCCGTCGTCTCGCCACCGTTCGTCGACGCCCGACCGTCCGGCGGTGTCCCCGCCCACCGGACCCCTCCGACTGCTGTCCGGCCTGGGGCCGGCCGGCGACCGAGTCGATCTCCACCGGCATCTCGAGCAGTGGGGGCCCCTCCCCCTGTCCGATGGTGCCGTTCTGCTGGACGAGATCGACCGCAGTGGGCTCCGTGGTCGCGGCGGAGGTTGGTTCCCGGTCGGCCGGAAGTGGCGGTCGGTACATCGTGTGGGCCTGCGCCGGCCGGTGGTGGTGGCCAACGGATCCGAGAGCGAGCCGGCCAGCGGCAAGGACCGCCTGCTCCTCGGCCAGGTGCCCCATCTGGTGCTCGATGGTGCGATGGTGGCTGCCAGGGCCACGGGGGCCACCGAGGTGATCGTCCATCTGCCGGCGCCGGCCCGGGAGGCCATGGGCCGGGCCATCGACGAGCGCCGGCGACGGGGCGTCGACCCGTTCCCCGTCCAGATGGTCACGGCACCGCACCGGTTCGTGGCGGGCCAGGAGTCGTCCGTGGTCAACACGATCAACGGCCAGAAGCAGGGGATCCCGTCGTTCGTCGGACTGCGGCCGGTCCGGCAGCGGGGCGTGGACGGACGCCCGACGCTGGTGCAGAACGTCGAAACCCTGGCGCAGGTGTCGCTCATCGCCCGGTTCGGGTCCGACTGGTTCCGTCGGCTCGGCACCGAGCAGTCGCCGGGCACCACCCTCTTGACCGTGACGGGCCGCTGGGCCGGGCCGCGCATCGTCGAGACCCCACTGGGCCCTCCCCTGGGGGAGGTCCTCGGGCTGGGGCCTGGGGCCGTCCGTGACATCCAGGGGATCCTCCTGGGCGGCTACGGGGGCGGTTGGGTCCGCACCGACGAGGCGCTGTCACTTCCGTTGACCGCCGAGGCGACCCGGCGGTCGGGCTCGTCCATCGGGGCCGGAGTGGTGGTCCTGCTCCCGAACGACGTGTGCCCGCTGGTCGAGGTGGCCCGGGTGGTCCGGTATCTCCAGAGCGAGGGCGCCGGGCAGTGCGGGCCCTGTGTGAACGGGCTCGGCGCCCTGGCCACCGCCATGGAACGCCTGGCCGGGGAGCCCCACGCCCTTTCGGGCGGCCTCCCGGGGATCGCCGTCCTGTGCCAACTGGTCGACGGACGGGGAGCTTGTGCCCATCCCGACGGCGTGGCGCGATTCGTCACCACCGCCCTCCGGGTGTTCGAGAGCCACGCCGACCTCCATCTCCGCCGGGGCCGCTGCGCGGTGGTCGACCGGGGCATCCTCCCCCTTCCATCCGTCCGGCGCGGTCCGATCCGATGAGGTCGCCGCGGTTCGCCCTGGTCATCGACCCGGTCTCCTGCGACGGAGCCGGCGTTTGCGCCGAGCTGTTCCCCGAGTGCGTCGAGCTCGACCCCTGGGGATTCCCGATCGTCCGGCCCGGCGGGATCCCGCCCCACCTCGTCGACCATGCCCAGCGGGCCGTCTCCAGCTGTCCACGGATGGCCCTGACCCTGGCCAGGATGGAGCCGTAGCCACGCCGAGGGCGGACCCGGCCCCCTCCGGGCAGGGCCGCCCCTTCATCGGGGTGTCAGCATCGGTCGCTACCGTGGGGTGCATGGGCAACCCCGGGCGAGGAGACGAGCCGCTCCGATGAGGGTGCTGGTGGCCGAGGACGACCCGGCCCTCCGTTCCGTGCTGCAGCGGGGGCTGCGCGAGAACGGCTACACCGTGGATGCGGTGGACGACGGTGACGCCGCCCTCTTCCACCTGCGCAGCTACGAGTACGACGTGGCCGTGGTCGACTGGCGGATGCCCGGGACCAGCGGGGTCGAGGTCATCGCCGGCGCCCGCCGGCAGGGCATCCACGTTCCCGTGCTCATGCTCACGGCCCGTGACACCACCTCGGACCGGATCGCCGGGCTCAACAGCGGAGCCGACGACTACCTGGTCAAGCCGTTCGACTTCGGCGAGCTGCTGGCCCGCCTCCGCGCCCTCCAACGGAGACCGGCGGTGACCATCGGGCCCCGGCTGGAGTGCGCCGACCTGATCTTCGATCCGGGCCTCCGCCAAGTCACCGTGGCCGGTCGACCGGTTTCGCTCACGGCCACCGAGATGGGCCTGCTCGAGGTACTCCTGCGCCGGTCGCCCTCGGTGGTCACCAGGCGGGCCATGGCCGTTCACGTCTGGGACGACGAGGCCGACGCCGTGGGCTCCAACACCATCGACGTGCACGTCGGCCGGCTGCGGACCAAGCTCCAGGCAACCCAAGCTCGCATCGAGACCGTCCGAGGCTCCGGCTACCGCATCATCGCCCTATGAACGGCCGTGCCCACCGCGCCGGCGCCCGTGCGTAGCCCCCGCCGGAGCCGGCAGCTCCATGCCGCCCGGGTGGCCACCGTCGCCACCGTGGTGGTGATGGCGGCGTACCTCCTCGGGGCGGTGGCCCTCAACCTCGTGGTGGTGAACCGGCTGACCGCCCAGGCCGACGCCCGACTGTCCCAAAGGCTGGCCGAAGCCGAACATCCCACGCCTTCCACCGGGGAGACGCAGCCCACCACCGACAAGGACCACGACATCGACGATGCACCCCGGTTCGTCTGGATCGTGACCGGAAGCGGCAAGGCGATCGCCCTCACCCCCCCGTCCCCCACCCTGCCCGACCGCACCTGGAGCGCCGGGGCGTCCACCATCAATGTCGACGGTACGCCGTTCCGGGTGGCGGTCGAGGCCAACGGGTCCGGGTGGCTCGTGGCCGGCGAGAGTCTGAGCCAGCTGGACCGGGTCCAGACCGCCCTCACCGGACCGGAGCTGCTCTTCGGGATCATCTTGCTCATCGTCACGTTCATCGGCTCGCTGATCATCGGGTTGCGGGCCTCAGCCCCCCTCGAGCTGATCCACCGGCGCCAGGTGGAGTTCACCGCCGATGCGTCCCACGAGCTGCGCACCCCGCTCAGCGTGATCGAGGCCGAGGTGGAACTGGCCCTGAGCCGGCCACGTGATGCGGACGAGTACCGGGCCGTGCTGGGCCGGATCGCCGGCGAGGGCCACCGACTCCGTCACATCGTCGATGACCTGCTGTGGCTGGCCCGGATCGACGATGACCGCGCCACCACGGCTTCGGTGACCGATGCCGATGTCTCGGCCATCGCCGTCACCTCGGTCGATCGGTTCCAACCGCTCGCCGCGGCGCGCTCCACGGTGCTGCGGGTCGACGTGGCCACGGACCAGCCGACCCGGATCCACGCCGATCCCGAGTGGATCGACCGCCTCTTCGGCGTGCTGGTGGACAACGCCTGCAAGTTCGCCGGCGCCGGCGGCGAGGTGGTCGTGACGGTCCGGCGGGTGGGCAACCGGGTGGTACTCCAGGTCGATGACAGTGGTCCGGGCATCCCTGCGGACCAGCGGCAACTGGTACTGGATCGGTTCCACCGCGGCGGTTCCGCCGAGGGGGGGACCGGCCTGGGCCTGGCCATCGCCGACTCGGTGGTCCGGGCCACCGACGGCTCCTGGCTCATTGCCGAAGCACCGCTCGGAGGGACCCGGATGGAGATCTCGTGGCGTGGGCTCCTCCCCCGGGCCAGGCCGATCGGGCCTCCGGGCGACCGGGCCGGCGGCAACACACGTCGCTACGCCGCGCCCGTCCAGCTCCCGGTGGCCGGGTCCGGGTCGACCGACTGAGGGCCAAGAGCGCCAACCCACCCGGCTCGGCGCGCCTCCGTGACCTCAACGGAGCGAGGAGATTCCCGCAATCAGGCATCGAAATCACCGGATCTTCACGGGAACTTCAGGGACGACCCCCAACGTGGAGCCTGTGAGCCTTCTGCCCGGGACCCGCCCGTCGACCCACCGGGCGTGGAGCCACTGGCGCCGCCATCATCCGGTGCGGAGGGTGGTCCTGGTGGTCCTGGTGGTCGTGGTGGCGTGGTTGGCCGTGTCGGTCGGGAGCGCGCTCACCAACCCGGCCCTCGGCAGTTCTGCCGGCGGCCGCCTGGCCGAGTGGGCCCGCAGCCACGGAGGGGCGAGCACGGTCAACTGGATCGAGGGCGAGTGGTACTCCCACCATCCGCCCCCCGTGGGCGGGAAGCCACCTCCGGGAGCGATCAGACAACCGAAGGCCCAGCCGGTGATGGCAGCCAGCGGACCCGCCCACCTCCCCGTTCCCGCCCCGATCCCCCCGGTGGTGACCCCGGCCATCCCGGGTGAAGGTCAGTGGTCACCGGCCGGACGGTTGGTCGGAGGCATCCCCGCGGTGTACACCTCCACCCTGCGACCGGACCCGGTGCACACCAGCTACGTGGTCGGCGTGGCGTGGATGGACACCAAGCTGCTCCGGGCCACCCTCTACTCGGGCAGTCAGATCCCCGGCGGCGGCCCCTACCGGCACACCGCACCGATCTCGCCACAAGCGGCCACGACCCTGGTGTCCGCCTTCAATGCCGGCTTCTTGATGTCTGCCGCCGACGGCGGGTACTACACCGACGGCCACACGGTGATACCGCTTCGACTCGGGGCGGCCTCGTTCGTGGTGTACGCGGACGGATCATCCACCGTGGGCACCTGGGGGACGAATGTGGGCATGACCTCCAGCGTGGTCTCGGTCCGCCAGAACCTCGAACTGATCGTCGACCACGGCCACCCGGTCCCCGGGCTCGACGCCACGGACACCACCCGGTGGGGGGCCACCCTCGGCAATGCGGTCTACGTGTGGCGCTCGGGTCTGGGCGTGACCGCCGACGGCGCCCTCGTCTACGTCGGAGGACCGGGTCTCAACATCACCGACCTGGCCGACCTGTTGTCCCGGGCCGGAGCCGTGCGGGCCATGGAGCTCGACATCAACACCGATTGGGTCAACTTCGCCTCGTACGCACCGACCGGTCAGACCCCGGCCACCCCGGCCGACGGGGTCGACCTGCTGCCGCAGATGGCGGGGTCGCCCGGGCGGTACTTCGAGCCGTGGTGGGCACGCGACTTCATCACCATGTCCGCCAGGCCAGGGGCTTGACGTCACTGGCGTTCCTTCATGTTGGCGTCAGGATGCACCCGTACCATGCACCAGTGAATGCCCGGTGCGCCCCGCCGGCCGGGCGCCGGCCGAACGAGGAGCAGTCCATGGACACCGAAGCAGGCACCCCACTCGACCAGGCCTTGCACCTGATCCGCGTGGACATGGCTCCCCGGCACCGTCCCCCGACGGCGTTGGCGGTGGTGGTGGCCACCGTGGCGTCGTTGGTCGGGTCGCTGGCCGCCGATGCCCTCTTGGTGGCGCTGGGGACCACGGTCTTCCCGACGACCAAGGGATTCGTGCACTTCCAATTCTCGGACTACGCCAAGCTGACCGTCATCGGCGTGCTGGCCGCCTGTGTGGCCTGGCCGGTGGTGACCCGGATCAGTTCGGCGCCACGGTGGCTCTACTTCCGGATGGCCATCGTGGTCACCCTGGTGCTGCTGCTTCCCGACATCTGGATCCTGCTGCAAGGGGAGTCGGCCGAGGCCGTCGGAGTGCTCATGGTCATGCACCTGGCCATCGCCGTGGTCACCTACAACTGCATGGTCCACATCGCCCGGGTCCGGCGCCTGCGCTCCGTCAGGCCATGAGGGCCCAGCCGGGCACGCCGGTCGGGCCGCCGGGTTGAGCCCGCCACCGATCTGCGTCCCGTCTCCACGTGACTGAGAGCGAACGCCGCCGGATCGAGCGGGCCCGCCGCCTCCGGCGCCGACGGCGTCGTGCCGCCGCGGTGGCCCTCGGTGTCACCGCTCTCGTCGTGGTGGCCGTGACATTCCTCACCGGGGGTGGTCCACCCTCCTCGCCGCACGCCCGGACCGCCGTCCGGGCCACGACCGTCCACCGAGCCGGGCCGGACTCGCTCGAGGCGGGCATCGAGCCATGGCCCCTACCCTCCCCCGTCTCCCGCGAGGCCGTGGTCACCGCGGGGTCCGGGCTCACCGTCCTCGGAGGCCTCACCCCGTCGGGGATGTCGCTCGCCTCCGTCTCCTCGATCGATCCGGTGACCGGCGGGATCGAAGCCACCGGGTCGCTGTCCCAACCGGTTCACGACGCTGCCGCCGCGGTGATCGGCTCGCGGACGTTCGTCTTCGGCGGGGGCTCGCCCGACACGGTGGCCACCGTCGAGTCCTACGGGACGGTCAGCGGCTCGGGATCCCCCAGGGCCGCTGGGCCCGGTGGCGGCGAGGTGGCCGGCAGCCTGCCCCAGCCCCGCTCGGACCTGGCCGTGGCCACGCTCTCCCCGAAGGTGCGGGGCCACCGGGTCACCACCGCCTACCTGGTCGGCGGGTACGACGGGGCCCGGTACCTCCCGGACGTGCTGGCCACCGACGACGGCACCCACTTCACCACGGTGGCCACCCTGCCGGCCCCGGTTCGGTATCCGGCCGTGGTGGCCGAGGGCGACCGCCTCTACGCCTTCGGGGGCGAGGTCCCGTCGCCGACGGCCTCCCCCGAGGCCACCGCCGACATCCAGATGATCGATCCGTCCACCCACCGGGCCGAGGTGGTCGGCCACCTCCCCCAACCGCTCTACGGCGCCTCGGCCTTCCTCCTCGGGGGAACGGTCTACGTCGTCGGGGGCCAGGTCCCCGGGGGTCCCACGCTCACCCGGATCGACGCCTTCGTGCCGAGCACCGGCCAGGTCCTCGACGCCGGGCTCCTTCCTCAGGCGGACGCCTTCGCCGGCTCCACCGTCGTGACGTCGGCCCAGGGGACCATCGGCTATCTGGTCGGGGGCGAGGTGTCCTCTCAGTCCGGCCCCGACCAGGCCGGGGTGGCCTCGGGCTCCTTGGCCACAGTCATCTCCCTGCGTCTGAGTGCCTACGGGGGCCCGGCCGGCCGGCCGGGGGCCGGCTCGCCCTACGCCGGCACCCTGCTCATCGCCGACCGGGGCAACAACCGGCTGGTCGCCCTGGACAAGGAACGGGCCGTGACCTGGCTGTACCCGTCAGCAGGGATGCCCCCGCCACCCGGCGGCTTCTACTTCCCCGACGACGCCTTCTTCATCAGGCACGGCAGCGGGATCATCTCCAATCAGGAGGACAACCACACCATCGTGGAGATCGGGTACCCGTCGGGCAAGATCCTGTGGCAGTACGGACACCCGGGCCAACCGGGCTCGGCTGCGGGTTATCTCGACCAGCCCGACGACGCCTATCTGCTCCGATCCGGGACCATCACCGTGGCCGACGCGTCCAACAACCGCATCCTGTTCATCTCACCGGGGGGCCAGGTGACCGGCCAGATCGGCAACGGCGCCGACGCCCACGACCCGCCGGACTCGATCGCCTATCCCAACGGCGACACTCCGCTGGCGGACGGCGATGTCCTGGTGTCGGAGATCAACGGGTCGTGGATCGACGAGTACACCCAGGCCGGGAAGCTGGTGTGGTCCACCCACTTCCCCTCGGTCAACTACCCCTCCGATCCCCAGCAGATCGGAACCGACCGGTATCTGATGACGGACTACGACCCGCCGGCCGAAGGCCGCGATACTCGAGTTCGCCCGGAGTGGCCGGATCACCTGGCTCTATGACGCCCGCTCCGGTGATGCCGCGCTGAAGAAGCCCTCGCTGGCCGAGCAGCTGCCCAACGGGCTCATCATGGTCAACGACGACTACCGCGATCGGGTGGTGGTCATCGACCCGGCCACCTACTCGATCGTGTGGCAGTACGGGCTCACTGACGTGCCCGGCACCGCTCCCGGGCTGGTCTCGATCCCTGACGGGTTCGACAATCTCCTCCCGGACGGGACCACCCCCACCCATCCCGTCACCGGCTAGGTGGGTACTCCGGGGTCGTCCCCGGGGGACGGGGCGCGGGACCCTCCCGAGGGGCCCGGAATCGACGTCGGTTCCCCCGCCCGACGGCGTCGGGTCCCGGTCAGCGGCGGGAGCTCACCTCGAAGTCGGGGGCCAGCGAGGACTCGATCTCCGCCAGCCGCCGGCCGTAGGAGTCGGAGTCGATGTCCCGGGCCCACATGATGAGGGCGTCGTCCCCGGTCACCGGGTAGTAGTTGCGCCGGACCCCGACCGGGGCCATGCCGAAGCGGTGGTAGAGGGCCAGGGCCGGCTGGTTCCCCACCCGCACCTCCAAGGTCAGGTGGCGGGCCCCCCGGTCGAGGGCCGTGCGCACCAGGTCGGCCAGCAGCACGTTGCCGAGGCCCCGGCCCTGCCACTCCGGTGCCACCGCCACGTTGTTCACGTGGGCCTCGTCGTCGATGAACATCTGGCCGGCGAAGCCCACGATGGTGGTCCCGACCCAGGCGGCCCGGTAGGCCCGGGACTTGCGCTGGGCCAGCTCCTCGACGAAGAGCCGGTGGGACCAGGGCTGGGGGAAGACCGCCTCTTCGATGGCCAGCACCCCCCGGAGGTCCTTGGTGCGCATGGGGGCCACCACCACCGGCACCGGGCCGGCGGTGGTGGCCGGCGGGACCGGGTCGCCGGGGCGGGCCGGCGGAGAGGGCCGCCACGCAGGGGAGGGTGCGCTCAACGCCCCCCTCCCGGAGTGGGGGCGGGGCTCGGCCCGCTCTGTCGGGGGTTCCGCTGCTCCCAGTTGATCCGGGCGTCGGCCTGGCGCCGGTAGTCGGGCACCAGCTCCACCACCGGGGCAGGAGCGACCCCCCGGTCCAGCCGTCGTAGGGCCAGGTGGGCCAGGGCCAGGGGCGGAGGGGACGACAGGGTCTCCGCCCACCCCAGATCCACCCCGGGCACCGGCCCCAGGAGCTGGTGGTAGCGGACCACGCCGTCGCCCACCAGGGTGACCGGGCCGGCCTGCGCCACCAGCTCCTCCACCCAGCCCACCAGTTCGTCAGGGGCCAGCGGCTCGAGCCGGTCGGAGCGGACCGACTCGGGGTCCACCGGCGGGCCGTCCCCGGTCGGCGGGGCCTGCTCGAAGCGGTAGGCGGCGGCGAAGACCTCACCCCGGCGGGCGTCGACCACCGCCACCACCGGGCGGGCCTGCCCGGGGTCGAAGCGGGCCGCGGCGGCCGCGGCCAGGACGTCGAGGCTGGTGACCCCGAGCACCGCCACCCCCAGGGCCTGGGCCAGGGCCTTGGCCGTGGCGACCCCCACCCGCAGCCCGGTGAAGAGGCCGGGGCCGATGTCGACGGCGATCCGGTCGATGGCACCGACGGTGCACCCCGACACCATGCACACCTCCTCGATGGCCGGGGCCAGCAGCTCGGCGTGGGCCCGGCCCCCCTGGTGGACCCGCTCGGCCGCGCCTCCGTCGTCCCGGATGAGGGCCACCCCCACCGAGTCGGTGGCCGACTCGATGGCCAGCAAGGTCACGGTCGGTCCGCCCAGGGGGCCAGGGCCGCGGCCAGCCGGGCCCAGCGTTCGGACCAGGCCTCATCGGTGGGGGCGACCACCAGGGTGCGCCGTTGGTCGTCGTCGTCGGCCGCCGCCAATCGGACCACCAGGGCCCCGGACCCCAGCACGGGCTCGGCGGCGTCGCCCCATTCGACCAGGGCCACCCCACCGTCCTCCACCAACTCGGCCAGCCCCAGGTCGGCGATCTCGTGGAGATGGTCCAGGCGGTAGACGTCGGCGTGGAGCAGCACCCGCACCGGCGGGCGCCCCTCCACCGGGTACTGGTGGACCAGGACGAAGGTGGGGCTGGTGACGGCGCCGGCGATGCCCAGCCCGGCGGCGAAGCCCTGGGCGAAGGTGGTCTTGCCCGCTCCCAGGTCCCCGGCCAGCAGCAGGACGTCGCCGGGGAGGCACAGGGGGGCCAGCGATGCGGCCAGCTCCCGGGTGCCCTCGGCCGAGTCCGTGGCGAGCGTCAGGGTGTCGGCCCGGGCGGACCGGTGGGCCGGCCGCCCGGTCACGAGCTCCATCCGAGCAGCTGCTTGGCCCGGATCAGGTCGGCCCGCATCTCGGCCACCACCACCCCGCCGGAGCGCAGGGCGGCGGCCGGGTGGTAGGTGGGCACCAGCTGGAACTCCCCCACCGGGTACGACCTCCCCCGCACCTTGGTGATGCCCTGATCGGTCTCGAGGAGCAGCTTGGTGGCGAAGTTGCCCAGGCTCACCACCACCACCGGACGGATCAGCTCCACCTGGGAGGCCAGGTACGGGCGGCAGGCGGCGATCTCCGCCGCGGTGGGGTCCCGGTTGTCCGGCGGCCGGCACTTGACCACGTTGGCGATGTAGAAGCGGGACCGGTCGACCCCGAGCTCCTCGGCCACCAGGCGGTCGAGGAGCTTGCCCGACCGTCCCACGAACGGCTCCCCCTGGAGGTCCTCGTCACGACCGGGGGCCTCGCCCACGAACATCAGGTCGGCCGACGGGTCGCCCACCCCGAACACCACCTGGGTCCGGTGGGCCGAGAGCGGGCACTTGGTGCAGCCGGCGGCCTCCCGGCCCAGGGCGGCCAGATCGGCCACCGACGTCACGCCCCACCCGGCCCGTCGGGGGCCGGGCCGCCGGACCGCCCCACCGGCAGGCGGGGGACCCGGGGACCGATGTCACACAGCACCTCGTAGCTGATGGTGCCGAGCAGGCCGGCCCACTCGTCGGCGGTGATCTCCTGGTCCCCCTGGCGCCCGATCAGCACCACCTCGTCGCCCACCTCCACCGAGGCCGAGTCGGCCGGTCCGCAGTCCACCACGATCTGGTCCATGGTCACCGAGCCGGCCAGGGGACGGCGGACCCCCCGGATCAACACCTCACCTCCGGCGTCGAACAGGCGGCGGGGGACGCCGTCGGCGTACCCCACCGGCATGGTGGCCACCCGGGAGCGCCGCTCCAGCGGCCGGCGCCGGCCGTAGGAGGGACGGGCCCCGCCGTCGAGGTCCCGGACATAGGTGACCCGGGTCCGCAGCGACAGCACCGGCTCCAGCCGACCCCCGCCGGTGGCCTCGGCGATGGTCGCGGCCAGGGCCGGGGTGGGGGCCACCCCGTACAGGGCGATGCCGCACCGCACCAGGTCGTGGCGGGCCGGGGGGATGCCGATGGCCCCGGCCGAGTTGGCCACGTGGACCATGGGGGGCCGGTGCCCGGCCTGGGCCAGCTCGGCCCGCACGGTGTCGAACCGCTCCAGCTGGGTGGTGGTGAAGGCCACGTCGACCGGATCGGCGCCCTCGGCCACGGCCAGATGGGTCCACACCGCGCCCAGGGTCAGGTGGGGATCGGCGGCCACCGTGGCGGCCAGGCCCGGGGCGTCGGCGGGGTCGGCACCCACCCGGTGCATACCGGTGTCCACCTTGAGATGGACCTCGAGGGGTGGGTGGCCGCCGTCGGACACCGCGGCGGCCAGGCGGCTGAGGCCCCCGTAGGTGTACACGGTGGGGGTCAGGCGTTGGGCCACCGCCTCGTCCACCGCCTCGTCGGGCGGCTCGGACAGCAGGAGGATCGGCACCCCGATGCCGGCTCGGCGCAGCGCCACCCCTTCTTCCACCAGGGCCACGGCCAGCCAGCTGGCCCCACCCTCCAGCGCGGCCCGGGCCACCGGCAAGGCTCCGTGGCCGTAGCCGTCGGCCTTGACCACGGCGCACAGGGCGGCGGGACGGCACAACTCCACCAGCAGGGCGGCGTTGTGCCGTACGGCGTCGAGGTCGATGTCGGCCCAGGCCGGGCGCCAGCGGTCAGCCACGGCGACCCGTCGTCGGTTGCTGTGCCCGCACGCCCGAGAGGAACTCGGCCACCAGGTCGGGCAGGTCCCCGGCCACCAGCCCCTCCGACCGGCCGGCCGCTCCGGCCCGGCCGTGCACGTGGGCGCCCAGGGCCGCACCTTCCAGAGGGGGTACGCCCCGGGCCACCATGGCCCCGATGATGCCTGACAGGACGTCCCCGGTGCCCGCCGTGGCCAGGGCCGTGGTGCCCGACATCCCGAGGAGCACCCGACCGGTGGGATCGGCCACCGCGGTGGTGGGGCCCTTGACCAGGGCCACCGCCCCGCTGGCCGCGGCCAGGCGGCGGGAGGCCTCGACCCGGTCGGGCCCGGGGTCCGAGCCCATCAGTCGGGCGTACTCGCCATCGTGGGGCGTGAGCACCACCCGGGAGCGGGCCTGGAGGGAGTCGTCCCCGCCCACCCGGCCCAGGGCGTAGAGGCCGTCGGCGTCCACCACCACCGGCACCGGCGACTCCGCCACCAGCCGGCGGACCTCGGACGCCGCCGCCGGGTCACGGCCCAGGCCCGGCCCGACCACCACCGCGGCGCAGCGCGAGGCGGCCTCCAGGGCATCGCTCGACCACCCCTCCGCCGGCAGGGCCACGCTCACCGCCTCGGAGGCCGGTGCCTCGGCCAGCTCCCCGCCCGGGACCCCGAGACGGACCATCCCCGCGCCGGCCCGGTAGGCCGAGCGGGCGCACAGGGCGGCGGCCCCGGTCATCCCCGGCGACCCCGCCACCACCAACACCGCCGCCGACCACTTGTTGCCCCCGAAGCGGCGGGCCGGGAAGAGGGTCGCGACGTCACCGTCGTCCACGACCCCGATGGCCGCCGGGCCCGGGGGCAGCCCGATGTCGGCCACTGTCACCGCGCCGCTCAGGCGGGCGCCGTCCCCCTGGACCAGCCCGGGCTTGAGGGCCACGAAGGTCACGGTCCTCGAGGCGGGGCACGGGGACCCCGAGGCCGCTCCGGTGTCGCCGTGGACCCCCGACGGGATGTCGACGGCCAGCACCGGGGTGCCCGGGGCCACCGCAGGGAAGCGGTACTCGCCTCGGAACCCGGTCCCGTAGGCGGCGTCGATCACCAGGTCGGCCGGCCCCAGGGCCTCGGCCTTGGCCGCCTCCATCACGGAGATCCGGGCCCCCCGGCGGCGGAGGATCGATGCCGCCACCCGCCCGTCGGCCCCGTTGTTGCCGGGGCCGGCCACCACCGCCACCCGGCGGCCGTAGGCCCCTCCCAGCATCTCCAGGGCGGCCAGGGCCACGGCCAAACCGGCCCGGCCCACCAGCTCCTCGAGCGGCGTGGACTCGGCCGCGGCGGCGTCGACGGCGTTCATCTCCGCCACGGTCAGGACCGGCAACATGCCCGCGACGCTACGGCTTCGGAGCGGGGCCCGTGGACCGTCGGGCCGGCGCCTCGGGGTCGGGGTCGGGACCGCCGGCGTCCCCACGGCCTTCGGCCACCACCAGGGCCATGGCCACCCGCTCGGTGTGGGTCAGCGAGATGTGCCAGCGCCACACCCCGGCGGCCCCGGCCCGCTCCAGAGCCGAACCGTGGAGGACCAGCCAGGGCGCGCCCAGTCCGGACCGGACCACTTCCACCTCGGCGAAGGCAAAGGCCCCCAGGCCCACGCCGAGGGCCTTCATGGTGGCCTCTTTGGCGGCGAACCGGGTGGACAGCCGGGGGACCGGGTCCGAGGCCGCGGCGGCGTAGGCCCGTTCGCCGGCGGTGAAGAGTCGGTCGGCCAGGTGCGCCCGCCGGTCCAGCACCCGGCGGAACCGGTCCAGATCCACGGCGTCCACGCCCACGCCGACCACCACCCCCGACAGCCCGCTGGTGCCGATGAGCTCCCCGACCGCCCCGGTGAGCACCGCGGCCAGCGGCGGGGAGCCACCCGGGCTCACTCGACGGTGACCACCTTGGCCAGATTGCGGGGTCGGTCGACGTCGTGCCCGTGCAGGCGGGCCAGCGAGTAGGCGAACATCTGCAACGGCACCACATCGACGATGGGGGCGAACAGGGGCCGGGTGGCCGGCACCCACAGCACGGCGTCGGCCTGGCGGGCGGTCTCCTCGTCCCCGTCGTTGGCCACCAGCACCACGGTGGCCCCGCGGCTCTTGACCTCGGCCACGTTGCTCATCATCTTCTCCCACACCGGTGTGCGGGTGGCCACCCCGATCACCACCGTGCCCGGCTCGACCAGGGCGATCGGCCCGTGCTTGAGCTCGCCGGCCGGGAACCCCTCGGCCCGCAGGTAGGAGAGCTCCTTCAGTTTGAGGGCCCCTTCGAGGGCCACCGGGTAGCCCACCTGTCGGCCCAGGAAGATGAACGAGGGCGAGTCGCGGTAGCGGGCCGCCACCGCGGCCACGTCGTCGGCGCGCTCGATGGCCTGGGCCACCTGGTCGGGGAGGGCCCCCATGGCCGCGAACAGGGAGCGGGCCTCCTCGGGGGCCAGGGTCCCACGCACCTGGCCCAGGTACAGGGCCAGGATCTCGAGGGCGGTGATCTGGGCCAGGTGGGTCTTGGTGGCGGCCACGCCGATCTCCGGCCCGGCCCGGGTGTAGAGGACGGCGTCGGCCTTGCGGGCCATGGACGAGTCCACCACGTTGGAGATGACCAGCACCTTGGCCCCCAACCGGCGGGCCTCTTCCACCGCCTCCATGGTGTCGACGGTCTCACCCGACTGGCTGACCCCGATGACCAGGGTGTGGGCGTCGAGGACCGGATCGCGGTAGCGGAACTCGCTGGCGATGTCGATCTCCACCGGCAGCCGGGCCCAGTGCTCGATGGCGTACTTGGCCATCAGCCCGGCGTGGTAGCTGCTGCCGCAGGCCACGATGAAGACCTTGTTGAAGGCCCGGAACTCCTCGGCGGTGATGTGGACCTCGTCGAGGTCCAGGGTCCCGTCGGGCAGGAGCCGGTCGAGCATGGTGTCGGCCACGGCCTTGGGCTGCTCCCGGATCTCCTTGCTCATGTAGTCGTCGAAGCCGTCCTTGCGGGCCGAGTCCAGGTCCCAGTCGACGCTCAGCCGGTCCGGCTGCACCTCGGAGCCGTCGAGGGTGGTGACCCGGATCGAGCCCGGCCGCAACTCGGCCACCTGGTCGTCGTCCAGCACGAAGAAGTCGTGGGTCAGCCCCAAGATGGCCGGGACGTCCGAGGCCAGAAAGGCTGCACGTTCGCTGACCCCCATCAGCAGCGGGGACACCCGCCGGGCCGCCACGATGAGGTCGGGCTCGTCGGAGTGGACCACCGCCACCGAGAAGGTGCCACGGATCCGGGCCAGGGCCTGGCGCACCGCCCCGACCAGGCCGTCCTCAGGCCGGGCGGTCAGGGCCGACTCGACCAGGTGGGCCAGGACCTCGGTGTCGGTGTCCGAGGCGAAGCCGTGCCCGGCCGCCACCAACTCGTCGGTCAGCTCGACGTGGTTCTCGATGATGCCGTTGTGGACCAGGGCCAACCGGCCGGTGCAGTCGATGTGGGGGTGGGCGTTGCCCTCGGTGGGGCCTCCGTGGGTGGCCCAACGGGTGTGCCCCAGGCCGGAGGAGGCGCCCTCGGGGGCAGCCTCGGCCCGCTTGACCAGATCGTCGAGGGAGCGGGTCCCGTTGGCCGCCCGGGCCCGCCAGATGCCCGGCTCCCCGGTGGCCCCGACCAGGGCCAGCCCGGCCGAGTCGTAGCCGCGGTATTCGAGACGGCTCAACCCCTCGAGCAGGACCCCCAGGACCTCCGCCTCATCGGGTTGGCCACCGGTCCCGAGCGCAGTGTCATCGGCGGATAGCCCGGCTCCGTAGGTGATCCCGATGATTCCGCACATGGAGCGAGGCTAGCGGTCCGGGTCAGCCGCTTCAAAGGGGACCGGCCCGGACAGGTCAGCCGTGGGTGGCCGCCGCCGTCTGCAGCTCGAACTCCACCAGGGTGCCCAGCCGTTGGGCGATCTCCTCGGCCACCCCGTCACCGACGGCCTCGACCATGACCCTGACCAGGGGCTCGGTCCCGCTGGGCCGCAGCAGCACCCGGCCGCCGTCCCCCAGCCGCTCCTCCTCCTCGGCCACCGCCGACCACACCGCCTCGGCTCCGTCCAGCAGCTCGGTGTTGGGCACCGGCACGTTGATCAGCACCTGGGGTACCCGGTTGACCAGCCCGTCCAACAGCTCGGCCAGGGGCTTCCCGTTCCGGGCCACCAGGTCGGCCAGGACCAGGCCGGTGAGCAGGCCGTCGCCGGTGGTGGCCAGGCGCCGGAACACGATGTGCCCCGACTGCTCCCCCCCGAGGGCGAACCCGTCCTTGTCCAGGGCCGCCAGCACGTAGCGGTCCCCGACCTGGGTCTCCTTGACGACGATGCCCCGCTCCTGCATGGCCAGCCGGAAGCCCAGGTTGGTCATCACCGTGACCACCACGGTGTTGCCGGCCAGTTGACCGCGGTCGGCCAGGTCCAGGGCGAACAGGGCCAGCAGCTCGTCCCCGTTGGCCACCCGGCCCGAGGCATCCACGGCCAGCAGCCGGTCGGCGTCCCCGTCGAGGGCCAGGCCCAGGTCGGCATGGTGCTCCACCACCGCCGCGGCCAGGGCCTCGGTCGAGGTGGAGCCGCAGCCGTCGTTGATGTTGGTACCGTCCGGATCGCAGCCGATGGCGATGACCTCGGCCCCCAGGCGTTGGTAGACCTGGGCGGCCAGGGCCGAGGCGGCCCCGTTGGCGCTGTCCACCACCAGGCGGAGGCCCTCGAGGGTGCGGCCGTCCACCAGGGTGCCCAGGTGGTCGATGTAGGCGTCACCGACCCCGGGCTCGGCGCCCAGCGAGCCGATGCTGTGGCCCTCCAAGGGGCGGGGGCCCTTCACCGAGGGGTCGAGGATCCGCTCCAACTCCTCCTCGATGGCTCCCTCCACCTCGGCACTGAGCTTGAGCCCGCCGGCGGCGAACAGCTTGATGCCGTTGTCGGCGAAGGGATTGTGGGAGGCCGAGATGACCACGGCCGGCACGCCCCGCTGGGCCGACAGCCAGGCCAGGGCCGGGGTGGGCAGCACCCCCATGTCGATGACGTCGGCGCCCTCGCTGGCCAGTCCGGCCGACAGGGCCGCCTGCAGCATGGGGCCGGAGCGTCGGGTGTCGCGCCCCACCAGAAAGGTGGTGGCGGTGATGGTCCGGGCCACGGCCCGGCCCAGAGCCAGGACCAGGTCGGTGCTCAGCTCGGAGTTGGCGACGCCCCGGACACCGTCGGTGCCGAACCGGGTTCTGGCCATGCCCCTACCGCTTGGAGTACTGCGGAGCCTTGCGGGCTTTCTTCAGTCCGTACTTCTTCGACTCCTTCTCACGCGAGTCCCGGGTGAGGAAGCCGGCCCGCTTCAGCGACGCCCGCAGCTCCGGGTCCAGCTGGCACAAGGCCCGGGCGATGCCCAGCCGGAAGGCGCCGGCCTGCCCCGAGACCCCGCCCCCGTCGATGGTCACGTCGATGGCCCACGACTCGGTGGTGTCGGTCAGGCGCAGCGGCTCGGTGACGATCATCCGGTGGGTGGCCGAGGTGAAGTACTCCTCGAACTTGTGGCCGTTGACGGTGATGGCCCCCTGGCCCGGCCGGATGCGGACCCGGGCCACGGCCCGCTTGCGACGACCGGTGGTGCTGCAGATGGGGACGGTGTTGGCCACGGGGTGCTCCTCGCGCTGGGTCGGTACGGGGGCCTGGTCGGCGACGGTGCTCACGCGCCGCTCCGGGCCGACGCCGTGCGGCGGGCGTCCGGAAGCTCCAGGGGTTCGGGGGACTGGGCGGCGTGCGGGTGCTCGGCGCCCCGGTAGACCTTCAACTTGGTGGCCATCTGGCGGCCCAGGCGGTTCTTCGGGAGCATGCCGGTGATGGCGTTCCTCACCACCTGGTCGGCCCGGTCGATCATCAGATCGCTGTAGCGGGTGGCGGTGAGGCCCCCGGGGTAGCCGCTGTGGCGGTAGGACAGCTTGGCCTCGGCCTTGCCCGAGGTCAGCACGACCTTGTCGGCGTTGATGACGATGACGTGGTCACCGGTGTCGAGGTTGGGGGAGAAGATGGGCTTGTGCTTGCCCCGGAGCACCGAGGCCACCTCGGTGGCCAGGCGGCCGAGCACCAGTCCATCGGCGTCGACGATGCGCCAGGCGCGGGTGATGTCGGCAGGCTTGGGGGTGTACGTGCGCACGAGAGATCCTTGGTTCAGTGGTACTGGGCCCCGGTGATCCTCGGGTTCGAGGCTCGGCGGGGACGGCGGCCCGGGCTTTCAGTGGTGTCCCCACTCGCGGAACACCGCACCTGGGAAACCGGGCGAGTCCCTACGATACGACCAAACGGCCCCGGCAGGCAAGCCGGTCAGCGGTCGTAGCGCACGGCCATCAGGGTGAGTCCCTGGGGCGGGGCCGGCTGGGAGGCCTGCTGGCGGTCCCCGGACCGGAGGATCCACAGCATGTCCGAGGGCCGCTTCCGGCCCCGGCCCACGTCCACCAGGGTGCCCACCAGGGAGCGGACCATCTGGTGGCAGAAGGCCCCGGCCTCGATCTCGAAGGCCAGCAGGCTCCCCACCACCGGCACCAGGGCCGGGAACTCCGCCCCCGGGACCTTGCGCTCGGCCCCCTTCCACCCCGGTGGGCCGGAGGGGCCCGAGGGGCCACCCCACCGGGACCAGCGGACCTGGTCGACCCGCCGGGTGATGGGGTCGTCGGCGGTGGTGCCGGGCACCCGCCGGCAGAAGGCCCGGAAGTCGTGTTGGCCGAGGAGGGTGTCCGAGGCCGCCTGCATCGACCGCAGCTCCAGCGGGTCGGCCACCTGCCAGGCCAGCCGGGCCAGCAGGGGGTCGGCCACCGGGGCGTTCACCACCAGGTAGCGGTACCGCCGGGCGGTGGCCGAGTGGCGGGCGTCGAACCCCTCGGGGGCGATGGCCGCCTCCCGCACCACGATGGCCGGTCCCAGCTGGCTGTTGCACGACTTGACCAGGGAGTCACCATCGAGGCGGTGGGAGGCCCCGGCCGGCAGGTCGACGTGGACCACCTGACCGAGGGCGTGCACCCCGGCGTCGGTGCGGCCGGCACAGGTCAGCGTGACCGGGGTCCGGGTGATCCGGGTGAGCGCCCCACACAGCTCCCCGGCCACGGTGCGCTGGCCCTCCTGGGCGGCGAACCCGTGGAAGCCGGTCCCGTCGTAGGCCAACGTCAGCCGCCACCGGACCGGCCGGTCATCCTCCCCCCCGGCCAGGGGGGGCGTGCTCACACCAGTTCGATTTTGGCCATGGGGGCGTTGTCGCCCAGCCGGTTGCCCAGCTTGAGGATCCGGGTGTAGCCGCCCGGCCGCTCGGCGTAACGGGGGCCGATCTCGGAGAACAGCTTGTTGGCCATGTCCTTGTCCCGGATGAACGCCACCACGTGCCGCTGGCCGGGCCACGCCGCCCTTGGCCGCCGCGGTGATGACCTTCTCGGCCACCGGGCGCAGGGCCTTGGCCTTGGCCTCGGTGGTGACCAGGTACTCAGCGGCGATCAATGACGCCACCAGGTTCCCCATCATGGCCTTCTGGTGGGCGGAGCTCCCGCCGAACCGGCGGCCCTTCTTCGGAGTGCCGAGCATGGTGTGACCTCAGTCCTTGACCCGCAGGGACAGGCCCCGCTCGTCGAGCTTCTGGAGCACCTCGTCGAGCGACTTCTGCCCGAAGTTGGTGATGTTGAGCAGGTCGTCGAGGGTGCGGTCGACCAGCTCGCCGATGGTGTTGATCTGGGCCCGCTTGAGGCAGTTGCGGGGGCGCTCGGTGAGGTCGAGGTCCTCGATGCGGAGGTCGAGGTCGGGTGAGCCGGTGCCCACCGTGCCCACTTCGCCCAGCTCCAGGCCCATGGGCTCGTCCTCGAGGTCGGCCACCAGGCCCACCAGGGTCCGGAGGGTGTCGCCGGCCGAGGCCAGGGCCTCCCGGGGGGTCAGGGACCCGTCGGTCTCGATGTCGAGGACCAGTCGGTCGAAGTCGGTGGACTGCTCCACCCGGACCGGCTCGACGGTGAAGGCCACCCGGCGCACCGGCGAGAAGATGGCATCGACCGGGATGACCCCGATGGTGGCCGAGCGCTTGGACTTGTCGGCCGACAGGTAGCCGCGGCCGCGCTCCACGGTCAGGTCGACCGCCAGGCGGCCCTTGCCGTTGAGCGAGGCGATGTGCTGGGACGGGCTGAGCACCTCGACGTCGGCGGTGACCTGGAGGTCGCCGGCGGTGGCATCGCCGGGGCCCCGCTGGTCCAGGCGGATGGTGACCGGCTCGTCGCTGTGCACCCGGAACAAGAGGTCCTTGAGGTTGAGGATGAGGTCGGTCACATCCTCTTTGACCCCCGGCAGGGTGGTGAACTCGTGCAGGGCGTCGTCGAAGCGGACCTGGGTGATCGAGGCGCCCGGGATGGACGACAACAGGGTCCGGCGCAGGGAGTTGCCCAGGGTGTGCCCGAAGCCCGGGTCGAGCGGCCCTACGGCGAACCGCTGGCGGTTGTCCTCTTCTTCACCGATGGCTTCGACGGTGGGGCGTTGGATGATGAGCATGCTGATCGTGACTCCTCGGCAGTGTGATGCGAAGTGTGGGTCTGGGTATGGGTCGGGTTACTTGGAGTACAGCTCGACGATGAGCTGCTCCTGCACGGGCTCGTCGATGTGCTCGCGGAGCGGGAGGGAGAACACCCGGACCTCGAAGCGGTCACCGACGGCCTCGAGCCAGGGCGGCAGTTGGCGGTCGAGGGTGTCCATGTTGCGGCGGACGTGGAACAGCTCGCGTGAGGACGGCTTGAGGGCCACCACGTCGCCCTGGCGCACCCGGTAGCTGGGGATGGTGACCCGCTTGCCGTTGACCAGGACGTGGCCGTGGCGCACGAACTGGCGGGCCTGGGAACGACTGGCACCCCAGCCGGCCCGGAAGGCCACGTTGTCGAGGCGCAGCTCCAGCATGCGCAGCAGGTTCTCGCCGGTGATGCCCGGGGCCCGGCTGGCCTCCACGTACAGGTTGTGGAACTGGCGCTCCAAGAGCCCGTAGATCCGGCGGGCCTTCTGCTTCTCCCGCAGCTGCCCGAGGTACTCGGACCCCTGGCGCATCCGGTCGCGGCCGTGCTCACCGGGGGGATAGGCCCGGCTGTGCCGGTCGGTCACCGCCTCGGAGACCGGGCACTTCATCGAATAGCACCGCTCGCCCTTCAAGAAGAGCTTGGTGCGCTCCCGGCGGCAGAGCCGGCAGACGGGTCCTGTATATCGAGCCATGGCTTCCTTAGCTTCCTTTGGTTCCCGGCCCTAGACCCGACGCCGCTTTTTCGGGCGGCATCCGTTGTGGGGGATGGGGGTCACGTCTTTGATGCCGGCCACCTCGATGCCGGCGGCGGCCAGCGAGCGGATGGCCGTCTCCCGACCCGAGCCCGGGCCGCGCACCAGCACGTCGACCCGGCGCACCCCGTGCTCCATGGCCCGCTTGGCACACTGCTCGGCGGCCAGCTGGGCGGCGAAGGGGGTGGACTTGCGGGAGCCCTTGAAGCCGACATTGCCGGCGGACGCCCAGGCCAACACGTTCCCCTCCGGGTCGGCGATGGACACGATGGTGTTGTTGAACGAGCTCTTGATGTGAGCCACCCCGAAGGTGATGTTCTTGCGCTCCCGCTTGCGGGGGCGCCGGGCGGTCGGTGCCGACTTGGGGGTCTTGGCCATTACTTGCGAACCTTCTTCTTTCCGGCGACGGTCTTCTTCGGTCCCTTGCGGGTGCGGGCGTTGGTATGGGTGCGCTGGCCGTGGACCGGCAGGCCCTTGCGGTGGCGGATGCCCTGGTAGCAGCCGATCTCCATCTTGCGCTTGATGTCCTGGGAGACGTCACGGCGCAGGTCCCCCTCGACCTGGAGGTTGGCGTCGATGTAGTTGCGGAGGCGGGTCACCTCTTCGTCGGTCAGGTCCCGGACCCGGGTGTCGGGGTTGGTCTCGGTGGCCGTGCAGATCTGCTTGGAGGTAGTCCGGCCGATGCCGAAGATGTAGGTGAGGGAGATCTCCAGCCGCTTCTCGCGGGGGATGTCCACGCCTGAAATGCGGGCCACGTGTTCCTCTTTCTTCTCTCTACGCCATGTCCGCGAGCATCAACCCTGGCGCTGCTTGTGGCGCGGGTTCTCGCAGATCACGAAGACCCGCCGGTGCCGGCGGATCACTTTGCACTTCTCACACATCGGCTTGACGCTGGGTCGAACCTTCACGTTCTCTTTCCTTGTCTCCTGCTGCTGACTGCCTACTGCTGACACCGCCCGCCGGCGACCGGAGCCGGCTCCCACCGGATCCTGCCGTCCCATCCCCCCGGTGGCCATCCGCCCGGCCGGAGCGGGACGTCGGGATCACTTGTAGCGGTAGGTGATCCGTCCCCGGGCCAGGTCGTAGGGAGTGATCTCCACCTGCACCTTGTCGCCGGGAAGGATCCGGATGCGGTGCATCCTCATCTTTCCGGAGCTGTGGGCCAGCACTTTGTGACCGTTCTCCAACTCCACCCGGAACATGGCGTTCGGTAGTGGCTCCACGACCGTGCCCTCCAGCACGATGGCATCTTCTTTGGGCTTGGGCAGGTGAATCTCCTCGGTACTCTGTCGTTCTTGTCCGCTCGACCCGGGGGTCGACGTGCGTCACGAACCACGAGGTCGTCGTTCGTCCGCACCGTGTTCGGGGGCACACCCAAGGAGCACCACCGGGAACGGGAATCGGCACGCCACAGCACACCCGTGGTCAGCCGAAGGAATAGTTTAGCTGGTCACCGCCAAATTGCCAGTTCGACCCCTGAAATTGGGCGGGACGACCTGGTCGGAGCGGTCTCACAGGACGGTGAACACCTCCGGGCCGTCGTCGGTCACGGCGATGGTGTGCTCGAAATGGGCCGAGAGCCGGCCGTCCGAGGTGACCACGCTCCACCCGTCGTCGAGCTGGACGGTGCCCGCACCCCCGGCGTTGACCATGGGCTCCACGGCGAAGACCATCCCGGTCTTGAGGGTGGGCCCCGGGGTGCCGGGCCAGTAGTTGGGCACCTGGGGCTCCTCGTGCATGGCGGTGCCGATGGCATGGCCCACGTACTCCCGGACCACCGAGTACCCGGCGGCCTCGGCCACCTGCTGGACCGCCCTGCCCACCTCGTAGAGGCGGTTCCCGGCCCGGAGCTGGTCGATCCCGGCGAACAGGCTGGCCTCGGTGACCTCCATCAACCGGGTGGCCTCCGCCGATACCTCGCCCACCCCGGCGGTGTAGGCGGCGTCCCCGTGGTAGCCCTCGATGATGGCCCCGCAGTCCACCGAGATGATGTCCCCCTCCTCGAGGATCACCGACCCGCTGGGGATCCCGTGGACGATCATGGAGTTGGGGGAGGTGCAGATCACCGCGGGGAAGCCGTGGTAGTTGAGGAAGTTCGACCCCGCCCCCCGGCGGTCCAGGACGTCGCGGGCCACCCGGTCCAGCTCGGCGGTCGAGACCCCCGGCCGGATGGCGGCCCGGGTGGCCTCGTGCATCTCGGCCACCACCCGCCCGGCCTTGCGCATCTTGGCCAGCTCGTCAGCGTTGCGTCTCATCCGAACCCACTGCCCCTCTGACGGCGGATCTCGATGACCTTGACCATCCGGCGGGTCACGGCGTCGGGCGATCCGGTGCCCGGGACCGACTCCAGCTGGTTGCGGGACCGGTACCACTCGATGAGCGGGGCGGTCTGGATCTCGTACAGCTCCAGCCGGCGGGAGATGGCCTCTTCGGTGTCGTCCTGGCGTTGGACCACCTCACCGCCGCAGACATCGCAGGTCCAGTTGATGAGGGGCGGGGAGGACAGCGAGTAGTTGGCCCCGCAGTCCACACAGACCCGGCGGGCGGCCAGCCGGCGGAGCACCTGGGTGGTGTGGATCTCGATGTCGATGGCCAGGTCCAGGTCGAAGGGGGCCAGGATGGCGGCCAGCTGCTCGGCCTGGGCCACGGTGCGCGGGCACCCGTCGAGGACGAACCCCCGGGCCCGGACGTCGCTCTCCTGCAGCCGCTCGGCCACCATCTCCATGATCAGGTCGTCCCCCAACAGCTCGCCCCGGTCCATCAGGTCCTTGGCCTTCTGTCCTATCGGGGTGCCCTGCTTGACGGCGGCCCGCAGCATGTCCCCGGTGGAGACATGGGGCACCACGTAGTGGTGGGAGAGGCGCACACACTGCGTTCCCTTGCCGGCCCCCTGTTTGCCGAGGACCACGAGCCTGGCTCCGGGTACCACTTACTTGAGGAAGCCCTCGTAGTTTCGCATCATGAGCTGGCTGTCGATCTGCTTCATGGTCTCCAGTGCCACGCCCGTTGCGATCAGAAGAGTCGTTCCGTAGAAGGGATAGCTGGTGATGTTCCAGGCCGCCATGAGCAGCGACGGGGTGATGGCCACCCCACCCAGGAACAGGGCGCCGGGCCAGGTGATCCGGTTGAGGATATGGGCCAGGTACCGCTCGGTCGGCTGGCCCGGCCGGATGCCGGGGATGTACCCGCCCTGCTTTCGGATGATGTCGGCCTGCTGATGGGGGTCGAAGGCCACGTAGACGTAGAAGAAGGTGAACAAGAGGATGAAGATGAAGTAGGTGAGGATGTAGAAGAGGCTGGTCGGGGTGACGTTGGCGTTCACCCAGGTCCGGAAGGCCTCCGAGGGGATGATGTTGGACAGCAGGACCGGGATGTACAGCACCGAGCTGGCGAAGATGATCGGGATCACGCCGGCCTGATTGACCTTGAGCGGTATGTAGGTGCTCGACCCCCCGTACATCTTGCGCCCCACCACCCGTTTGGCGAAGGTCACCGGAATGCGGCGCTGGCCCTGGTCGACGAAGACGATCAGCACCAGCAGGGCCAGGGAGACCACCAAGATGGTGGTGAACTTGACCCGGCCCCCCTCCTGGAGGACCGTGTTGAGGCCGGAGGGGATGCCGGCCACCACGTTGGCGAAGATCAGGATGGACATCCCCTGGCCGATGCCGCGCTGGGTGATCAGCTCGGCCAGCCACATCACGAAGGCGGTGCCGGCGGTCAGGGTCATGACGATGAACGCCGCCCGCCAGATGGAGTAGTTGAGGATCAGGTCGATGCTCTGGGTGGAGCCGAAGAGCCCCCCGCCGCCTTTGTGGAACAGGTAGACCAGGCCGGTCGACTGCATCAGGGCCAGGGCCACGGTGAGGTACCGGGTGGTCTGGGTCAGCTTCTTCTGGCCCACCGCCCCCTGGTCACGCCACTCCTCCAGCTTGGGGATGACCGTGGCCAGCAGCTGGATGATGATGCTGGAGGTGATGTAGGGCATGATCCCCAGCCCGAACACCGCCATGCGGGTGAGGGCGCCACCGGAGAACAGGTTGAGGAAGCCGAGCACCCCGGACGACTTGGAGGCCGCCTCCAGCTGTTGGACCTTCGAGAAGTTGACGAAGGGGACCGGCACGTTGGCCCCGAACTGGTACAGGGCGATGATGGTCAGCGTGAAGACGACCTTCTTGCGAAGGTCGGGGATGCGAAAGATGTTGGCCAAACTGGCGAGCATGGGACTCCTCGACGCCGCAGGGGGCCGATGCTACCGGTTGGTGAGGGCGTTGCCCTGCGCCGGCGGGCGGTCGTGGCCGAACGGGAGCGGGACCACGGTGACCGAGCCCCCGGCGGCGGTGATGGCCGCCTCGGCGGACTTGGAGAAGGCGTGGGCCTCGACCCGGAGGGAGCGCGACAGCGTCCCACCCCCGAGCACTTTGACCAGGTCGGACTTCTTGGCCAGGCCCAGGGCTACGAAGCCGGCCAGGTCGATGGAGTCGCCCTCGATGGCCTCGAGGGCCCCCAGGTTGACCGGGGTGTAGTCGATCCGGAAGGGGTTCTTGAAGCCGCGCAGCTTGGGGATCCGCTGCATCAGTGGCAGCTGGCCACCCTCGAACCCCATGGGGATGGTGTCCCGGGCGCCCTGTCCCTTGGTGCCGCGACCTGCGGTCTTGCCCCCCTTGCCGGCGATGCCTCGTCCCACCCGGCGGCGGGGCCGGGTCGAACCTGCAGGCGGGCGGAGCTCATGGACCTTCATGGTCGACCTTCCTCGTCTCGATCAGTGGGGGTCACGTCCACCAGGTGGGGGACGCGAGCCAGCATCCCACGGATCTCGGGCCGATCGGGTAGCACGTTGGTGCGCCCGATACCCCGGAGACCCAGGGCCCGGAGGGTGCCCCGGTGCTTGGGCTTGGTGCCGATGGCCGAGCGCACCTGGGTGACCCGCAACCAGGTGGTGGGGGTCGAGCCCGACGATGACGCCGCACTCATCTCAGCTCACCTCCGTGAACAGGTCGGCCTCGCGCCGACGCTCGCGGTAGGAGCGCAGCAGGGCCGCCGGCACCACCTCTTCCACCGGCTTGCCCCGGAGGGCGGCGATCTCGTCGGGCCGCTTGAGGCCCTTGAGCCCGGCGATGGTGGCATGGGCCACGTTGATGCCGTTGGACGACCCCAGGGACTTGGCCAGGATGTCGCGGATGCCGGCCATCTCGAGGATGGCCCGGGCCGCACCGCCGGCGATGACCCCGGTACCGGGGGCGGCCGGCTTGAGCATGACCCGGCCGGCACCGCTCTCCCCCACGATGGGGTGGGTGATGGTCGAACCGGCCAGGGGCACGTCGAACATGTTCTTGCGGGCCTCTTCGATGCCCTTCTGCACGGCCAGGCCGGCCTCTTTGGCCTTGCCGTAGCCCAGGCCCACCTTGCCGTTGCCGTCGCCCACCACCATCAGGGCGGCGAAGGAGAACCGACGGCCCCCCTTGACCACCTTGGACACCCGGTTGACCCGGATGGTCCGCTCTTCGAATTGCAGCTCGTTCATGGCCATGGCGCTAGAACTCCAGTCCTTCGGTACGGGCGGCGTCGGCCAGGGCGGCCACCCGCCCGTGATAGGCGAATCCGCCGCGGTCGAAGACCACGGTGGTGATGCCGGCGGCCTTGCCCCGGGAGGCCACCAGTCGGCCCACCGTTCCGGCCGCGTCGATGTTGCCCCCGCTGGACCCGCGCAGGTCGCTCTCGGTGGAGGAGGCCGCAGCCAGGGTCACGCCGGCGTCATCGTCGATGAGCTGGGCGGAGATGTGCTTGTTGGAGCGGAACACGGCCAGACGGGGGCGCCCGGCCGTGCCGTGCACCCGTCGACGGACCCGGGAGTGCCGGCGGCGCCGGAGCTCCAGCTTGTGATCGGTACGAGCCATTACTTCGCTGCCTTCCCGGCCTTGCGCACGACCCGTTCGCCGGCGTAGCGGACGCCCTTGCCCTTGTAGGGCTCGGGCTTGCGCAACTTACGGATGTCCGCGGCCACCTGGCCGACTTTTTCCTTGTCGATCCCCCGCACGATGATCCGGGTGGCCGACGGCACCTCGAACGTCACCCCGTCGGGAGCCTTCACGTTGACCGGATGGGAGAACCCCAGGGCCAGCTCGAGAGCGGACGGGCCCTTGGCCACGGCCCGGTAGCCCACGCCGACGATCTCGAGCTCCTTGGAGAAGCCGTCGGTGACCCCGGCCACCATGTTGGCCACCAGGGAGCGGGTCAGCCCGTGGAGGGCCCGGTTCTGGCGCTGGTCGTCGGGGCGCTCGACCAACAGGACGTCGCCGTCCTGGCGGATGGAGATGGCGGCCGGCACCGTGCGGGCCAGCTCACCCTGGGGCCCCTTGACGGTCACCGTGTTCTCGGTGCCCAGGGCCACCGTGACCCCGGAGGGCACGGGGATGGGGGAACGTCCGATGCGCGACATCAGCAGCCACCGCCGACGATGGCCGCACGCAGGGCGGAACGACTACCAGACATAGCAGAGCACCTCTCCTCCCATGCGGCGCTTGCGGGCCTCACGGTCGGTCATCAGGCCCTTGGACGTCGAGACCACGGCCACGCCGAGGCCCCCGAGGACCCGGGGCATCTTGTCGGCCCGGGCGTAGATGCGCAGGCCGGGCTTGGACACCCGCTTGATGCCCGAGATGGTCCGGGCCCGGTCGGGTGAGTACTTCATGGTGATCTCCAGGGTCTTACCCGGCTTGGTGGGGTCGTCGTTCACCTGGTAGCCCACGATGTAGCCCTCGTCCACCAAGATGGCGGCCAGGGACTCCTTCAGCTTCGAGCCCGGCATCTTCACCGTGTCGAAGTGGGCGGTATTGGCGTTCCGGATGCGGGTAAGCATGTCGGCGATCGGGTCGGTCATGGTCATCGTCGGTAGCCTCCTCTCACCAGCTGGCCTTGGTAACGCCGGGGATCTCACCGGCGTGGACCATCACCCGCAGGCAGATCCGGCACAGGCCGAACTTGCGGTACACCGACTTGGGTCGGCCACACCGACGGCACCGGGTGTACCCGCGCACCTTGAACTTGGGTGTGCGCTGCTGCTTTTGAATCAAGGCCTTCTTCGCCATGGGGTTACTGGTTCTCCTGTCGGAACGGGAAGCCGAAGGCGGACAGAAGCGCCCGGCCCTCTTCGTTGGTGCGTGCGGTGGTGGCGATGGTGATGTCCATGCCCCTGGTGGTGTCGATGCGGTCGTAGTCGATCTCGGGGAAGATGAGCTGCTCGGTGACCCCGAAGGTGTAGTTGCCGTGCCCGTCGAACGAGCGGGGCGAGAGGCCCCGGAAGTCACGGATGCGGGGGATGGCCATGGCCAGCAGGCGGTCGAAGAACTCCCAGGCCCGGTCGCCGCGCAGGGTGACCTTGGCCCCGATCTCCTGGCCCTCCCGGAGCTTGAACGAGGCGATCGACTTCTTCGCCCGGGTGACCACCGGCTTCTGGCCGGCGATGATCTCGAGGTCGCGCATGGCCCCTTCGATGAGGGACTTCTGCTGGGTGGCCCGGCCCACGCCCATGTTGATGACGATCTTGTCGAGCCGGGGGACCTCCATGATGTTGCTCAGGCCCAGCGATTCCTTGAGCTCGGCCCGGACCTGGCGGTCGTAGCGCTCCTTCAGGCGGGGGCGGGTAGCCGTGGTGGCGGTGGCCATCACAGATCCGTCCCACACTTGCGGCAGACCCGGATCTTGCGGCCCTGGTCGTCGATCCTCATCCCGATGCGGGTGGGACCACAGGAGCCGCAGACGATGGCCACCGAGGACACCGAGACCGGCATGAACTTGTCGATCACCCCGCCCTGCATGGTGGCGCGGGTGGGCTTGGCGTGGCGCTTGGCCACGTGGACGCCCTCCACGATGACCCGGCCCTCGGCCGGGATGGCCCGGACCACGCTGGCCTGCTTGCCCTTGTCCTTACCGGTCAGGACCTGCACGGTGTCGCCCTTTTTGATGCGCATCTACAACACCTCCGGCGCCAGCGAGATGATCCGCATGAAGCGCTTGTCGCGCAGCTCACGGCCCACCGGTCCGAAGATCCGGGTGCCCCGGGGCTGCTGCTGGTCATTGATGAGGACGGCGGCGTTCTCGTCGAAGCGGATGTAGCTGCCGTCGGGACGGCGCTTCTCCTTCTTCGTCCGGACCACCACGCACTTGACGACCTCGCCCTTCTTGACGGCGGCACCAGGGATGGCGTCCTTCACCGTGGCCACGAAGATGTCCCCGATGGAGGCGTAGCGGCGGCGCGAGCCGCCCAGCACCTTGATGCACAGGACCTCTTTGGCCCCGGAGTTGTCGGCTACCCGCAGACGGGATTCCTGCTGGATCATCGGGCCCGCTCCAGAACCTCGGCCACCCGCCACCGCTTGAGCTTGGACAGCGGCCTGGTCTCGACCACCCGGACCCGGTCCCCGACCTTGGCGGAGTTGTCGGCGTCGTGGACGTAGAGGCGCTTGGTGCGCTGCACGGTCTTGCCGTAGCGGGGATGGCGGACCCGTTCGATGACGGCCACCACCACGGTCAAGTCCATGGAATCCGACACCACCAGGCCCTCGCGGACCTTGCGGCGGTTGATCCGCTCGGCGGGCTCCCCGACGATCTGCTCGTCAGCCATCAGCTCTTCTCCTCTGGGTCGTCTTCGACCTCATCCTCATCGGCGTCCTGGTCGACGCCGTCCCCTACCGGGGCGTCCTCGGTGTCGACCGGGGCCATGCCGTCGTCGTCGGCCACCTCTTCGGCCAACTCGTCCTGGTCCACCCCGTCGTCAGTGTCGTCGACGTCATCGGTGGCCGGTCCGGCTTCGGCGGCCTTGGCCGCAGCCCGGCGCTCGGAGGCGGTGGTCTGGTCCCGGCCCAGGGCCTCGTCCTCGGCGTGCCGGCGGGCCGCCGCCACGTGGGCCGGCAGCTCGTCGAGGGCCATGCCCTCGGCCTCGGCGATCTCCCGGTTCCGCAGCTCGGTGAGCATGCGGGCCACGTCCTTGCGCACGTGGTTGAGCCGCGAGAAGTTGTCCAGCTGGCCGGTAGCCAGTTGGAACCGGAGGTTGAACAGCTCGCGCCGGGTGTCCCCGAGCTGGCGCTCGAGCTCTTCGGTGTCGTAGTCGGCGATCTCCGAGGCGGTGACCATCAGACCTGGACCTCCGGCGTGCCGTGGGTGCCGGGACGGATCACGAAGCGGGCCTTGAACGGCAGCTTCTGGATGGCCCGGTCCATGGCCTCGCGGGCCAGATCGGGCTCCACCCCGGCCAGCTCGAAGAGGATGCGGCCGGGCTTGACCACAGCCACCCAGTGCTCGGGGTTGCCCTTGCCCGAGCCCATGCGGGTCTCAGCGGGCTTCTGGGTGACCGGCCGGTCCGGGAAGACCCGGATCCACACCTTGCCACCACGCTTCACGTGACGGGTCATGGCGATACGGGCGGCTTCGATCTGGCGGGCGGTGAGCCAGGCCGGCTCCAGCGCCTGGATCCCGAAGTCGCCGAAGGTCACATCGCTGCCACCCTTGGCCTTGCCGCTCATGCGGCCCCGCTGCTGCTTGCGGTGCTTCACCTTCCGGGGCATCAACATGTCAGTCGACCTCCTTGCGGAAGTGCGGGGTCTCGTGGTGCTCGCGGGTGCGCCGCTCGATCTCCTCGTCCTCGGTGAGGATGCGCTCGAGCTCGTCGGGGACCGACGGGGGGGCGGCGATGTCGGCGGTGGAGCGGTCGACCAGGCCCTCGGGGATCTCGGTCTCGGCGGAGTCGGCGTCGACAGTGACCACGCTGCCCGGTGCCCCCTGCTCGGCCCGGCGGCGGCCACCACCGGCGGTGATCAGGCGGCGGGGGGCCTCGCCACCCTGGCCCGAGGTCTCGCCCACGGCCATGGCGGCCTCACGGGTGATCTTGTCCTCGGTGGAGATCTTGTAGGGGAGGATGTCGCCCTTGTAGATCCACACCTTGACCCCGATCCGCCCGAAGGTGGTCTTGGCCTCGCGGAATCCGTAGTCGATGTCGGCCCGCAGGGTGTGCAGCGGGACCCGGCCCTCGCGGTAGGACTCCTTGCGGGACATCTCCGAGCCGCCCAGGCGTCCGGAGCACTGCACCCGCACGCCCAGGGCGCCGGCCTTCTGCACTGTCTGGATGGAACGCTTCATGGCCCGTCGGAAGGCCACCCGGCGGGCCAGCTGGTCACAGATCCCCTGGGCGATGAGGGCGGCGTCGAGCTCGGGCTGCTTGATCTCCTGGATGTTGAGCTGGATCCGGTTGTTGAGGCCGGTGATCTCCTCGATCCGCTTCTTCAGCCGGTCGGCCTCGGCGCCGCGGCGGCCGATGACGATGCCGGGGCGGGCGGTGTGGATGTCCACCCGCAGACGGTCACGGGTCCGTTCGATTTCGATCCGGCTCACCGCAGCCGACTCCAGCTGCGACATCAGGTAGTCGCGGATCTCCCAGTCCTCGATCACGCAGTTCTGGTAGTTGCGCTCTTCGAACCAACGCGACTTCCAGTCGGTGGTGACCCCGAGCCGAAACCCGTAGGGGTTGACTTTCTGGCCCATCTACTTGCCCTTCTCTTCGGCGGTCTCGCCGCCGGTTTCGTCTTCGGTGGCCCCGCTGGCCTCATCGTCGGGCTCGAGATCGGACTCCTCGAGCGGGCCGGCCTCGGTCTCGGTGACCACGTCGTCGACCTGGTCCGACTGCTCATCGCCGTCGGGGTCCAGATCGGACTCCTCGAGCGGGCCGGCCTCGGTCTCGGTGACCACGTCGTCGGCGTGGACGGCATCCTCGGACCACGCTTCGGATCCGGTGTCGTGCTCGCCGGCTGCCGGTGCGGAGGACTCGACCCGTTGGCGCCGGCGGGAGCCGGCTACCCGGCGCGAGCGCTGGGAGGTGTTGGCGGCGCTCTTGGCCCGGCGGCGGGCGATCCGGTCCTCGGGCAGCCTGCTCACGATGATGGTGATGTGCGAGGTCCGCTTGCGGATGCGGGTGGCCCGGCCCCGGGCCCGCGGCCGCCACCGCTTGAGCGTGCTGCCCTCGTCGGCGTAGCACGCCGACACGTAGAGCTCCTCGGCATCGAGGCCGTCGTTGTGGACGGCGTTGGCCACCGCGGAGGCCAGGACCTTGCCCACGGTGATGGCGGCCTCGCGGTCGCCGAGCGACAGGGTCTCGGCGGCCCGGTCGACGTCCTGGCCCCGGATCTGGTCCAGCACCTGGCGCACCTTGTAGGCCGACACCCGGCTGTGCCGCAGTACGGCCCGGGTGCCCTCACGCTCGTTGGTCTTCACTCCGGCCACCTCAGCGCCTCCCCGCACGTTCTTGACCGGCGTGGAACTTGAAGGTCCGGGTGGGGGCGAACTCGCCCAGCTTGTGGCCGACCATGGACTCGGTCACGTACACCGGAATGTGCTTGCGGCCGTCGTGGACGGCGATGGTGTGGCCGACCATGTCCGGGATGATGGTGGAACGGCGGGACCACGTCTTGATGACCTTCTTGTCACCGGCGGCGTTGAGGACGTCCACCTTCTTGAGGAGGTGGTCATCGACGAACGGACCTTTTTTTAGGCTGCGAGGCATAGCGTGACGTTCTTTCTGTCTTGCCTACCGCCGGGCACCGCGGGTGCGGCGCCTTCGGACGATCATCTTGTCGGATTCCTTCTTGCGGGAGCGGGTGCGACCCTCAGGCTGACCCCACGGCGACACCGGATGGCGCCCACCCGAAGTCTTGCCCTCGCCACCACCGAGCGGGTGGTCGACGGGGTTCATGGCCACACCACGGGTCTGAGGGCGGATGCCCTTCCAGCGGTTACGGCCGGCCTTGCCGATCTTGATCAGCTCGGCTTCGGAGTTACCCACCGTACCGAGTGTGCCCCGGCAGTCGATCGGGACCCGGCGCATTTCGGTGGAGGGGAGGCGGAGGGTGGCAAAGGCCCCTTCCTTGGCCACCAGCTGCACGCTCATCCCCGCGCCCCGGGCCATCTTGCCGCCACCACCGGGCCGGAGCTCCACGTTGTGGATGACCGAGCCCACCGGGATGAACCGGAGGGGCAGGGCGTTGCCGGGCCGGATCTCTGCTCCCTGGCCGGACTGCAGGCGGTCGCCCACCTTGACCTGGGAGGGGGCCAGGATGTAGCGCTTCTCGCCGTCGAGGTAGTGGAGCAGGGCGATGCGGGCGTTGCGGTTGGGGTCGTACTCGATGGCGGCCACCTTGGCCGGAATCCCGTCCTTGTTCCGCTTGAAGTCGATGATCCGGTACTGCTGCTTGTGGCCTCCACCGCGGTGCCGTGAGGTCTTGCGGCCGTGGCTGTTGCGCCCACCGGTGGAGGGCTTGGGGGCGAGCAGCGACTTCTCCGGGCGATCCCTGGTGATCTCGGCGAAGTCCGAGACGGTCTGGAACCGGCGTCCGGCGCTGGTGGGCTTTCGTGAGCGGAGTGGCATGGCTGGTCCGGGTCTCTCAGTTCTCGAACAGGTCGATCGAGTCACCCTCGTGGAGGGTGACGATGGCCCGCTTGGTGTCCGGGCGGTGGCCGAGGGAGTTGTTCTTCCGGTTGCGCTTGGCCTTGCCCTTGCGGTTGAGGGTGTTCACGCTGTCCACCCGGACGTTGAAGGCCTGCTCCACCGCATGGCGCACGTCGATCTTCGTGGCCGACGGGTCGACCACGAAGACGTAGACGTTGTTGTCCATCAGCATGTAGGACTTCTCCGACACCACCGGCCGGATGAGCACGTTGTGGGGATCCCTCATGACCCGCTTCCTTCTTCCTCGGTGTCGGCGCCCTCGGTGTCGCTGCCGGCCGTACTGGCCTCGACCGCGTCTGTCGGGCTCGACGGCAGCATCGGCCGGGGCTTCGTCGGCGGCCGGGTCGGCCTCGACGGCGGCCGGGTCGACCTCCCCGGGCAGGGTGTCGTCGGTGAACACCACCCAGTCGTTGACCAGGATGTCGTAGGCGTTGAGCTCGCCCGCCACCAGGGTCTGGACCTCGGGCAGGTTGCCGAACGACCGGTCGGCGTAACCGTCCTCCTCACCCAGGACCACCAGCACCCGGCCCGACAGGCCCAGGGCCCGGAGCGAGGCCACGGCGGCCTTGGTGCTGGGCACCTCGAAGGGCCAGGCATCGACCAGGGCCACCCGGCCCAGGGCGGCGCGGTCCGACAACGCCGAACGCAGGGCCAACTGGATCATCTTCTTGGGGGTCTTCTGGGCGTACGAGCGGGGCTTGGGCCCGAGGGCCACCCCTCCACCCACCCACTGGGGCGAGCGGGTCGATCCCTGGCGGGCCCGGCCGGTCCCCTTCTGGCGGAAGGGCTTGGCCCCACCACCCCGGACCTCGGCCCGGGTCTTGGTCGACTGGGTGCCGGACCTCGCCGCGGCCAGCTGAGCCGTCACCACCTGGTGCAGCACGGCCAGATTGGGCTGGATCCCGAAGATCGACGGGTCCAATACCACCCGGCTGAGGACCTTCCCGTCGGTCGAGCGACGCTCCACCGTCCGCTCCACCGGGGCGGGGCGGAGGAAGCGGCGGATCTCGGCGGGGCTGGCCGACTCCAGGTCGATGGTCACGGTGACCGGTTCTGCGCTCATCAGGCCTTGCCTCCCTTGACCAGCGGCGCCTTGATGGCGTCCCGCAGGACCACCATCCCGCCCCTGGGCCCGGGCACGGCCCCTTTGACCAGGATCAACTCACGCTCCGAGTCGGCCTGGACGATCTCCAGGTTGAGGGTGGTCACCTGCTGGCCACCCATCCGTCCGGCCATCCGGGTCCCCTTGAACACCCGGGACGGGGTGGCGCAGGCCCCGATGGAACCGGGCGAGCGGTGCTTCTTGTGGTTACCGTGGGAGGCGCCCTGGCCCTTGAAGTTGTGGCGCTTCATCCCACCGGCGAAACCCTTGCCCTTGGACACGGCGATGGCATCGACCAGGTCGCCCGCCTGGAGCAGGTCGGCGGTCAGCTGCTGGCCCACCTCGTACTCGGAGGCATCGTCCAGCCGGAGCTCGACCAGCTTGCGCCCCGGGTCTACCCCGGCGTTGTCGTAGTGGCCCTGCTCGGGCTTGGTCAGGGTGGAGGCCCGGCGATGACCCCAGGTCACCTGGAGGGCCGAGTAGCCCTCACGTTCCGGGGACTTGATCTGGACCACCCGGACCGGGGCACGCGGACCACCGTCACCGGTATGGCCCGGTTCTGCTCGTCCCAAATCTGGGTCATGCCCACTTTTTCGCCCACGATCGCCTTGGTGGCCACTGGAGCTTCTCCATCTCGACTTAATCGTTCTGACCGACGCCGGCCGGCGTCGATCGTCTGCTGCAACCTGTCTGACCTGCTCTCGACCGGGCTCTGCAGGCACCCTCGATGCCAGCGGAGGCAACGGCTTGCACGCAGACGCTCCGCTCGGAGAACCCGAGCGGAGCGCTCGCCTGGTTTGGTCCAAGGTCCCCGCCGTCCAACCGCGGGCGCTCGAACACGTAACTACTCTGACAATTGACCCGGAATCGGGCCGACTGGTGACTATATACCAACATCACCGGGCAGTACAACGGCGGGCCGGGGCGAACCCGGCCCGACGCTCAAACGGTCTGGATCTTGATCTCGATGTCCACGCCGGCCGGGAGGTCGAGCCGCTGGAGCGAATCCACCGTCTTCGGGGTGTGCTCCACGATGTCGACCAGCCGCTTGTGCACCCGCATCTCGAAGTGCTCCCGGCTGTCCTTGTACTTGTGGGGCGACCGGACCACCGTGTAGCGGTGCTTCTCCGTGGGCAGGGGCACCGGCCCGAGCACTTTGGCCTGGGTGCGGAGCACCGTCTGGACGATCTTCTCTGTGGACTGATCGAGAATTTCGTGATCGTAGGCCTTGAGACGGATCCTGATCTTCTGGCGGGGGCCTTCTGCGGCCATGGGAACGGTGTCCTCTCCTGGGTGGTTTCGCTACAGCCGGACTATTCGAGGATCTTCGTGACCCGGCCCGAAGCCACCGTCCGTCCACCCTCACGGATGGCGAACCGCAGACCCTGGTCCATGGCGATGGGCTTGCCCAGCTCCACGGTCATGTCGGTGTTGTCACCGGGCATGACCATTTCCGTGCCCTCGGGGAGGGTGATGGTGCCGGTCACGTCAGTGGTCCGGAAGTAGAACTGGGGCCGGTAGTTGGTGAAGAAGGGCTTGTGGCGACCGCCCTCGTCCTTGTTCAGCACGTACACCGTGGCCTCGAACTTGGTGTGGGGGGTGATGGACCCGGGCTTGCACAGCACCTGGCCCCGCTCCACCTCCTCCTTCTTCGTACCCCGCAAGAGGGCGCCGATGTTGTCGCCGGCCCGACCCTCGTCGAGCAGCTTGCGGAACATCTCGATGCCGGTGACCGTGGTCTTCTGCGTGTCGCGCAATCCGACGATCTCCACTTCCTCGCCCACCTTGACGATGCCCTGCTCCACTTTGCCGGTCACCACGGTGCCGCGTCCGGTGATGGACATGACGTCCTCCACCGACATCAGGAAGGGCTTCTCCACGTCGCGCTCGGGCTCGGGGATGTAGGAGTCGACGGCGGCCATCAGCTCGAGGATGGCCGGGGTCCACTCGGTGTCGCCCTCGAGGGCCTTGAGGGCGCTCACCCGCACGATCGGGGTGTCGTCACCGGGGAACTCGTACTCGTTGAGCAGCTCACGGACCTCCAGCTCGACCAGGTCGAGGAGCTCCTCGTCGTCCACCGTGTCGGCCTTGTTGAGGGCCACCACGATGTAGGGCACGCCCACCTGGCGGGCCAGCAGCACGTGCTCACGGGTCTGAGGCATGGGACCGTCGGCGGCCGAGACCACCAGGATGGCCCCGTCCACCTGGGCGGCGCCGGTGATCATGTTCTTGATGTAGTCGGCGTGCCCGGGCATGTCGACGTGGGCGTAGTGACGGTTCTCCGTCTCGTACTCCACGTGGGCGATCTGGATGGTGATGCCCCGCTGCTTCTCTTCGGGTGCCTTGTCGATCTGGTCGAACGGCGTGAACGACGTGGTCGGATCGTTTTCGGACAGCACCTTGGTAATGGCCGCGGTGAGCGTGGTCTTACCGTGGTCGATGTGTCCCATCGTTCCCACGTTCACATGGGGCTTCGTGCGCTCGAACTTCTGCTTGGCCATAACTGGGGTAATGCTCCTGATCTCGGGCGGTACCCCCTCGGGCCCGCCACGACGCAGGCGGTTGCCTGACGTCATTCCTCGTCTATCGGTGGTACTGCGTGTAGTGGTGTGTTGGTACTGACTGTGCTGGTGTGATTCGGTACATCTTCCGGCGGCCGGCTCGGGTCAATGCCCGGGTTGGACGCCGCCTACTCTCCGCGCGCCTTGGCGATGATCTCCTTGGCGATCGACTCAGGGACTTCGTTGTAGGCGTGAAACTGCATCGAGTACGTGGCTCGGCCCTGAGTGCGCGAGCGCAGGTCGGTAGCGTAGCCGAACATGTCGCTCAGCGGTACCTGCGCCCGGACGATGTGGCTGTTCCCCCGCTGTTCCATGCCCTCGACCTTGCCCCGGCGGGCCGACAGGTCGCCGATGACGTCGCCCATGTAGTCCTCGGGCGTGGTCACCTCGACAGCCATGACCGGCTCCAGCAGCACCGGGTCGGCCAGGTTGGCAGCCTTCTTGATGGCCATGGATCCGGCGATCTTGAAGGCCATCTCCGAGGAGTCCACGTCGTGGTAGGAGCCATAGGTCAAGGTCACCTTGATGTCGACCGTGGGGTAGCCGGCCAACACCCCTGAGGTGATCGACTCCTGAATGCCCTGGTTGACCGAGGGGATGTACTCCTTGGGGATGACCCCGCCGGTGATCTTGTCCTCGAACTCGTAGCCGCCCCCGGGCCCGGTGGGCTCCAGGGTGATCACCACGTGCCCGTACTGGCCCTTACCGCCGGTCTGGCGGATATAGCGCAGCTCGACCTTCTCCACCTTCTTGCGCACCGTCTCGCGGTACGCCACCTGGGGCTTGCCCACGTTGGCGTCGACGTTGAACTCGCGGAGCATCCGGTCCACCAGCACCTCGAGGTGCAGCTCGCCCATGCCGGAGATGACCGTCTGGCCGGTCTCCTCGTCGGACTGGACCCGGAAGGTCGGGTCCTCCTCGGACAGCGAGTACAGGGCCTTGGACAGTTTGTCCTGGTCAGCCTTGGTCTTCGGCTCGACAGCCACGTGGATGACCGGCTCGGGGAAGGTCAGCGACTCGAGGATGACCTGATCGTCTGGATCGCACAGGGTGTCGCCGGTGGTGGTCTGCTTGAGGCCCACCGCGGCGATGATGTCGCCGGCGTAGGTGGCGTCGAGGTCCTCGCGGGTGTTGGCGTGCATCTGGAGGATGCGGCCCACCCGCTCCTTGCGGTCCTTGGTGGAGTTGATGACCCCCGAGCCCTTGGTCAGGGTGCCCGAGTACACCCGCAGGTAGGTGAGCTTGCCCACGTAGGGGTCGGTCATGATCTTGAAGGCCAGGGCGGCGAAGGGGGCGGTGTCGTCGGGGGGGCGCTCGACGGTCACTCCCTCCTTGCGGGGGACCAGGCCCATGGTGGGCGGGATGTCGAGGGGGCTGGGCAGGTAGTCGACCACGGCGTCCAGCATGGGCTGGACACCCTTGTTCTTGAAGGCCGAGCCACACAGGATGGGCACGGCGTGGCTGCCCAGGGTGACCGTCCGGATGGCCCGCTCGAGGTCCTCGGGGAGGATCTCCTCGTCACCGAGGTACTTCTCCATGATGGTGTCGTCGTGGTTGGACACGATGTCGATGAGCTGGTGGTGGGCCTCTTCGGCGGCGGCCTTCATCTCGGCGGGGATCTCTTCTTCGGACCACTCCTCGCCCATCCCGTCGTCCCACACCAGGGCCCGCATGCGCACCAGGTCGACCACGCCCCGGAACCCGCCCTCGGAGCCGATGGGCAGTTGCACCACGGCCACCTGGGCGTCGAGCCGGTCCTTGATCATCTCGACGCACTGCTCGAAGTTGGCTCCGGTCCGGTCCATCTTGTTGATGAAGCAGATCCGGGGGACCTCGTACTTGTTGGCCTGGCGCCACACCGTCTCGGTCTGGGGCTCGACCCCGGCCACGGCGTCGAAGACGGCTACCGCCCCGTCCAGCACCCGCAGCGAGCGCTCCACCTCGACGGTGAAGTCCACGTGGCCCGGGGTGTCGATGATGTTGATCACCGTGTCCCGCCACATGCAGGTGGTGGCGGCCGAGGTGATGGTGATGCCGCGCTCTTGCTCCTGGACCATCCAGTCCATGGTGGCGGCGCCCTCGTGGACCTCACCGATCTTGTAGTTCTTGCCGGTGTAGTAGAGGATGCGCTCGGTGGTGGTGGTCTTGCCCGCGTCGATATGGGCCATGATCCCGATGTTGCGGGTCTTGGCCAGGGGATGGTGGCGGGTGCTTGCTTCAGCCATGATTAGTCAGCTCTCGGGTAGTACGTGTTGGTCGTGCCCGCTGCCAGAACGGGGGCCGCAGGAGGGCCCTTGCTACCAGCGGTAGTGGGCGAAGGCCTTGTTGGACTCGGCCATCTTGTGAAGATCCTCGCGGCGCTTGGCCGCGGCTCCGATGCCGTTGGCGGCGTCGCGGATCTCGTTGGACAGCCGCTCGGCCATGGTCTTCTCGCGGCGCTGCTGGGAGTAGCCCACCAGCCAGCGGATGGACAGGGTGGTGGCCCGGCGGGGACGGACCTCGACGGGGACCTGGTAGGTGGCGCCACCGACCCGGCGGCTGCGGACCTCGAGCTCGGGCCGGGTGTTCTCCACGGCCTTCTTGAGGACGGCCACCGGATCGTTCCCCGACTTCTCCGCCACGTCGGACAGGGCGTCGTAGACGATGCGCTCGGCCAGGGTGCGCTTGCCCCGGCTCAGGACCCGGTTCACCACCTGGGTGACCAGCACCGAGTGGTACACCGGATCGGGCATGAGCTCACGGCGGACGGCAGGGCCTTTGCGGGGCATATCAGGACTCCTTCTTGGCGCCGTAGCGGCTACGGGCCTGGTTCCGCTCGCGGACTCCCGATGCGTCGAGGGTCCCCCGGATCACCTTGTAGCGGACCCCGGGGAGGTCCTTCACACGACCGCCGCGCACCAGCACGATGGAGTGCTCCTGCAGATTGTGGCCTTCACCAGGGATGTAGGCGGTCACCTCGAGCCCACTGGTGAGCCTGACCCTGGCCACCTTGCGGAGGGCCGAGTTGGGCTTCTTCGGGGTGTGGGTATAGACGCGGGTGCACACGCCCCGTCGCTGGGGTGCTCCCCGGAGGGCCGGGGTCTTGGACTTGGTCGGCTTGGTAGCCCGACCTTTACGGACGAGCTGGGAGATCGTGGGCACGCGTTACCTCTACGTTGTGAACTGCAGGGATACTTCAGGACTTACTCAGGTGCGCTGCGGGCGGGCAAGACAAGCCTTTCGGCGCGCAGCCGCAAACAGCCAATGGTACGACATCCGTGCCTGACCAGCAAGCGCGGAGCCGCGGAGGACAGCTTACCGGGACGGGGTCGAATCGGGAACGTCACCCACCCGTGCCCCGAACAGCAGGGCCGGGTGGGCGGCGTCCCCTCTGGATCAGGCTCCGGCCTCGAGCGGGCCGTCCACGGCCTGGTCGGCGGCCCCGAGGTCCGGGGCGCCTTCGATCAGCTCCTCGGTGGCGGGCACCGCGCCCAGCCAGCTGGCGTCGATCTCCGAGCTGAAGCTGCCCAGCGAGGCGTCGCCCCCGGTGTCCCGTAGCCAGGCGGCCAGGTCCTCGGTGCCGGCATCGCCCTCCGAGCCCAGGGCCCAGAACGGCATGGCCTCGGCCCCGGGCATCTCCAACTTGATGTCCCGGTAGCGCTCCATACCCGAACCGGCCGGGATCAGCTTGCCGATGATGATGTTCTCCTTGAGCCCGAACAGCTGGTCCGACTTGCCCTCGATGGCAGCCTCGGTCAGCACCCGGGTGGTCTCCTGGAAGGAGGCGGCCGACAGCCAGCTCTCCGTGGCCAGGGAGGCCTTGGTGATCCCCATCAGCTCCGGCCGGCCCTCGGCGGGACGCTTCCCGTCCTGGACCAGCTGGCGGTTGACCTCGGCGTAGGAGCGACTGTCCACCCGCTCGCCGGGGAGGAACGACGCATCGCCGGGCTCGGCCACCAGCACCCGACGGAGCATCTGGCGCACGATCAGCTCGATGTGCTTGTCGTGGATGGACACACCCTGGTCCCGATAGACCTTCTGGACCTCTTCGACCAGGTACTGCTGGGTCTCGCGGATCCCCTTGACCTCCAAGAGCTCCTTGGGGTCCTTGGGCCCCTCCACCAGGGCATCCCCGGCACCGACCTCCTGGCCGTCGACCACCTCGAGGTGGGCCCGCTGGGCCACCAGCATGGTGTGCTCCTCGCCGTCGTCGGCCACCACGGTGATGTGGCGACCCGACTCGTCCTCTTCGACCCGGGCCACTCCCGAGTGGCGGGCCAGGACGGCGGCGCCCTTGGGGGTGCGGGCTTCGAACAGCTCGACCACCCGGGGGAGGCCGTGGGTGATGTCCTCACCCACGATGCCGCCGGTGTGGAAGGTACGCATGGTCAGCTGGGTCCCGGGCTCACCGATGGACTGGGCCGCGATGACCCCGACCGCTTCGCCGAGCTCGATCATCTCGCCGGTGGCCAGCGACTGGCCGTAGCAGGCGGCACAGATGCCCTGCTCGGCCTCGCAGGTCAGCACCGAGCGGGTGCGGACCCGGTCGACGGACGGGTCGTCCCGGAGCCGGTTGACGATCTCCTCGGTGAGAACGGTGCCGGCTTCGATCTTCGACTTGTCCGACAAGGTCACCGCCTCGGCGGTGATCCGGCCGTTCACCCGGGTCTCGAGGTACGAGCGGGTGCCCGCACCGTCGGGCACGATGCCCTCGATCCAGATGCCGCGGACCGAGCCGCAGTCGTCCTCGCGGACGATCAGCTCCTGGGCCACGTCGACCAGTCGGCGGGTCAGGTAGCCCGAGTCTGCGGTACGCAGGGCGGTGTCGGCCAGACCCTTGCGGGCACCGTGGGTCGAGATGAAGTACTCGAGGACCGAGAGGCCCTCGCGGAACGAGGACTTGATGGGCCTCGGGATCATCTCGCCTCTCGGGTTGGAGACCAGGCCCTTCATACCGGCGATCTGGCGGATCTGCTGGCTGTTACCGCGGGCACCGGAGTCCACCATCATGTCGATGGGGTTGAACTTGATCGAGGACATGGTCTTCTCCATGGCCTTCCCGACCTCGGAGTTGGCCGAGGTCCAGATCTCGATCTCCTTCTGCCGGCGTTCGTCGTCGGTGATGATGCCCCGCTTGAACTGGGCCTCCGCCTTTTCCGCCTCCTTCTCGTAGCGGTCGAGGATGGCCCCCTTCTCGGGCGGGGTCACCACGTCGCTGATGGAGATGGTCAGGCCCGACTGGGCGCCGTAACGGAACCCGAGGTCCTTGATCCGGTCGAGGCTGGCCGCCACTTCCCGCTTGGGGAAGCCCGCAGCCACCTCTTCCACGATGGTCCCGATGGAGGTGTTCCGCTTGCCCACGATGTCGTTGATGTAGCGGTACCCGTCGGGCAGGGCGGTGTTGAAGAACAGCCGCCCGGCCGTGGTCTCGATCTCGACCCGCTCCTCGGGGTCCACGCCGACCAGGTTGCCGTCGTCGTCAGCCTCGGCCCCGTTGGCCAGGGCGATGGACTTGGCCAGGTGGGAGCCGACCTCGGGCCGCAGGACGATCTTGGCCTGGAGGTCGATGTCCCCGGCGTCGAAGGCCGTCTCGACCTCGTAGGCGTGGCGGAAGATCCGGCCCTCACCCTTGGCCCCGTCGACCGGGAGGGTGACGTAGTAGATGCCGAAGACCATGTCCTGGGTGGGCACGGTGATCGGGCGACCGGTGGCCGGCGACAGGATGTTGTTGGCCGACAGCATCAGCACCCGGGCCTCGGCCTGGGCCTCGGCGGACAGGGGCAGGTGCACGGCCATCTGGTCGCCGTCGAAGTCGGCGTTGAACGCCGTGCACACCAACGGGTGGACCTGGATGGCCTTGCCCTCGACCAGGACCGGCTCGAAGGCCTGGATGCCCAGGCGGTGGAGGGTGGGGGCCCGGTTCAACAGCACCGGGTGCTCCTTGATCACTCCCTCGAGGACGTCCCAGACCTGGGGACGGCGACGTTCCACCATCCGCTTGGCCGACTTGATGTTCTGGGCGTACTCCCCATCGACCAACCGCTTCATGACGAAGGGCTTGAACAGCTCCAGGGCCATCAACTTGGGCAGCCCGCACTGGTGGAGCTGGAGGGTGGGGCCGATCACGATGACCGAACGGCCGGAGTAGTCGACCCGCTTGCCCAGCAGGTTCTGGCGGAATCGTCCCTGCTTGCCCTTCAACATGTCCGAGAGGCTCTTGAGCGGGCGGTTGCCCGGCCCGGTGACCGGACGGCCACGACGGCCGTTGTCGAAGAGGGCGTCGACGGCCTCCTGCAGCATCCGCTTCTCGTTGTTGATGATGATCTCGGGGGCACCCAGGTCGAGCAGGCGCTTGAGCCGGTTGTTCCGGTTGATGACCCGGCGGTACAGGTCGTTCAGGTCGGAGGTGGCGAATCGACCACCGTCGAGCTGGACCATGGGGCGCAGGTCGGGCGGGATGACCGGGACCGAGTCCAGGATCATGGCCCGCGGGTCGTTGGCCCGGCGCCCGTTCTCGTCGCGCCGGTTGAAGGCGGTGACGATCTTGAGGCGCTTGATGACCTTCTGGCGGCGTTGGGCCGACAGGGGCTTGCGCCCGTCGGCGGCGTCGATCATCTCGCGCAGCTTGACCTCTTCCACATCGAGGTCGATGCGGTCGATGAGCCGGGAGATGGTCTCGGCGCCCATGCCACCCTCGAAGTAGTCCTCGTAGCGGATGCGCAGCTCACGCCAGAGCATCTCGTCCTCGAGGATCTTGCGGGAGTGGAGGCTCTTGAACTCGTCGAAGGACCGCTGGGCCAGCTCGATCTCGGTCTGGTACCGCTCGCGGACCCCGGCGATCTCCTTCTCCACGTTGCGCTGGCGGGCCTTGATCTCGGTGTCCTTGGCCCCGCCCTTCTCCAACTCGGCCAGCTCGGCCTCGAGGGCCTTGAACCGACGGTCGATCTCGACATCGCGCTTCTTCTCGATGTCGGCGATCTCCACGCCTAGCTCGACCTCCAGGTCAGGCAGGTCCTCGTGGCGCTTGGCCTCGTCGACCCAGGTGACCAGGTTGGCGGCGAAGTAGATGACCTTCTCCAGCTGCTTGGCCTTGAGCTCCTCGCGGGCCTCGGTGCCCATGAGCAGGTAGGCCAGCCAGCTGCGGGTGCCCCGCAGATACCAGATGTGCACCACCGGAGCGGCCAGCTCGATGTGGCCCATGCGCTCGCGCCGGACCTTCGAACGGGTCACCTCCACGCCGCAGCGCTCGCAGATGATGCCCCGGAAGCGCACCCGCTTGTACTTCCCGCAGTAGCACTCCCAGTCCTTGGTGGGACCGAAGATCTTCTCGCAGAAGAGACCGTCCTTCTCCGGACGGAGGGTGCGGTAGTTGATGGTCTCGGGCTTCTTCACCTCACCGTTGGACCACCCGCGGATGGAATCAGCCGTAGCCAGTCCGATCCTCAGTTGATCGAAGTCGTTGACATCTAGCATCAGAAACCCCTTTCCGCGGCGCGTCGTGCGTCTTCTTCGTCCGACCCGCGTTCGGGCCGGCTGATGTCGATACCGAGCTCCTCGGCCGTGCGGAACACGTCCTCGTCCAACTCACGCATCTCAATCTCTTCTCCGCCCGGGGCCAGGACCTCGACGTCCAGGCACAGGGACTGCATTTCCTTGATGAGCACCTTGAAGCTCTCGGGGATCCCCGGTTCGGGGATGTTCTCGCCCTTCACGATGGCCTCGTACACCTTCACCCGGCCGAGGACGTCGTCCGACTTGATGGTCAAGAGCTCCTGGAGGGCGTAGGCCGCCCCGAAGGCCTCGAGGGCCCACACCTCCATCTCCCCGAAGCGCTGGCCACCGAACTGGGCCTTACCACCCAACGGCTGCTGGGTGATCATGGAGTACGGACCGGTCGACCGGGCGTGGATCTTGTCGTCCACCAGGTGGTGGAGTTTGAGGATGTACACGTAGCCGACCGAGATCGGGTTGTCGTACTTCTCACCGGTACGCCCGTTCCACAGCTCGCTCTTGCCGTCGTCGTTGACCTGGACGGCGCCGTCGACCCCGTCGGGGTTGAGGCGGCGGAAGATCTGCTGGATGGTCGGGTGGCGGCCGGCATCGGCCTCCTCGTCCCAGTGGGCGCCGTCGAAGACCGGCGTGGACACCCACACCGCAGGATCGGTGCGGGGCCGGGTCTTGGTCTCGGTGCCGCGGAGCGGCGGGCGGGCCACGTCGCCGGCACCTTCCCAGCCCCAGCGGGCCGCGTAGCCCAGGTGCGACTCCAGCACCTGTCCCACGTTCATCCGGCTGGGCACGCCCAACGGGTTGAGGATGATGTCGACCGGGGTGCCGTCAGCTTGATACGGCATGTCCTCGATGGGGAGGATCTTCGAGATGACGCCCTTGTTGCCGTGGCGGCCGGCCAGCTTGTCGCCCTCGGAGATCTTGCGCTTCTGGGCCACATATACCCTGACCAGCTGCTCGACCCCGGGGGGAAGCTCGTGGGCGTCGTCGCGGGAGAACACCCGCACGTCGATGACGGTGCCCTGCTCCCCGTGGGGAACCTTGAGCGAGGTGTCACGGACCTCACGGGCCTTCTCACCGAAGATGGCCCGCAAGAGGCGCTCCTCGGGGGTCTGCTCGGTCTCCCCCTTGGGGGTGACCTTCCCGACCAGGACGTCGCCCGGGCCGACCTCGGCCCCGATCCGGATGATGCCGCGCTCGTCCAGGTCGGCGAGGATCTCCTCGGAGAGATTCGGGATGTCCCGGGTGATCTCCTCGGCACCCAACTTGGTGTCGCGGGCGTCCACCTCGTGCTCCTCGATGTGGATCGACGTCAGCACGTCGTCCTTCACCAGGCGCTCCGACAGGATGATGGCGTCCTCGTAGTTGTAGCCCTCCCAGGGCATGAAGGCCACCAGGAGGTTCTTGCCCAGAGCCAGCTCCCCGTTGTGGGTGGCCGGCCCGTCGGCCAGCACGTCGCCGGCGGAGACCTTCTGGCCCTCCTCCACGATGACCTTCTGGTTGATGGCGGTGTTCTGGTTGGAGCGGCGGAACTTGGCCAGGCGGTAGATCTTCTTGCCCAGCACCGTTCCGTGGCGGTCCTTGGCCCCGGCCTTGTACTCCACGGTGATCTGGTCACCGGACAGGTCGACCACCGTTCCCTCGGCCTCGGCCAACACCACGTCGCCGGCATCGCGGGCGGCACGGGCCTCGACCCCGGTTCCGATGTAGGGAGCCTCGGGCACCACCAGCGGCACCGCCTGCTTCTGCATGTTGGCGCCCATCAGGGCCCGGTTGGCGTCGTCGTGCTCCACGAAGGGGATCAGGGCGGTGGAGACCGACACGATCTGCTTCGGGGACACGTCCATCAGGTCCACTTCGGCAGGAGGCACGAAGTCGATCTCCGACGTGGTCCCGTACGAGGTGGTGGTGGCGCCGACCCGCACGCCGGTTCCCTGGGGACCCCGGCGGACCAGGACCTTCTCCTCGGTGAACCGTCCGTCGTCACCGAGGGCGGCCGAGGCCTGGGCGATGACGTGCTCTTCCTCCTCGTCCGCGGCCAGGTAGGTGATCTCCTTGGTCACCTGGCCGTCGACCACCTTGCGGTACGGGGTCTCGATGAAGCCGTACTCGTTGACCCGGGCGTAGGTGGCCAGGGAGCCGATCAGGCCGATGTTGGGGCCTTCGGGGGTCTCGATGGGGCACATCCGGCCGTAGTGGGAGGTGTGCACGTCGCGGACCTCGAAGCCGGCGCGCTCACGCGACAGGCCGCCGGGCCCCAGGGCCGAGAGGCGACGCTTGTGGGCCAGGCCCGAGAGCGGGTTGTTCTGGTCCATGAACTGGCTCAGCTGGCTGGTCCCGAAGAACTCCTTGACCGCCGCCACCACCGGGCGGATGTTGATCAGGGTCTGCGGGGTGATGGCCTCCACGTCCTGGGTGGTCATCCGCTCGCGGACCACCCGCTCCATCCGCGAAAGGCCCACCCGGACCTGGTTCTGAATGAGCTCGCCGACCGAACGGATCCGGCGGTTGGCGAAGTGGTCCTGGTCGTCGATCCGGTAGGTGGACTCGCCGTCGGCCATGTGCTTGGCCAGGTGGAGCATGTAGGTGGCCGACGCCAGGATCTCCGACGGGCTGAGCACGCCCTGGGTCGGGGTCGGGCGCTCCAGGTCGATCTGGAAGATGTCGGCGATGCGCTCGATCTCGGGTCCCAGCTTGCGGTTGAGCTTGTACCGGCCCACCCGGGTCAGGTCATACCGCTTGGGGTTGAAGAAGGCGTTCTCGAAGTACTGGCGGGCGGCCTCGACCGACAGGGGCTCGCCGGGACGGGCCCGCTTGTAGATCTCCAGCAAAGCCTCCTCACGGGTGGGAGCGAGATTCTGCTCCTTCTCCCACTGGCCCTCGAGGAAGTCGAAGTGGCGGACGAAGCGCTCCAGGAAGGCCTGGTCCTCGTAGCCGAGGGCGCGCAGCAGCACGAACAGGGACAGGCGGCGCTTGCGGGCCACCCGGCAGCCGGCGGTGACGTCCTTGGACGGCTTGGCCTCGACGTCGAACTCGATCCACTCGCCCCGGTAGGGGTGGATGGTGCCGGTGAAGACGGTTTTGGCGTCGCGGCCGGGCTGGAAGATGACTCCGGGGGAGCGGACCAGCTGGCTCACCACGACCCGCTCGGTGCCGTTGACGATGAAGGTGCCCTTGTCGGTCATCACCGGGAAGTCCCCCATGAAGACCGTCTGCTCCTTGATCTCACCGGTGCCGGCGTTCATGAACCGGGCGCGCACGAAGACCGGCGCGGCATAGGTCATGTCCTTTTCCTTGCACTCCTCGACCGAGAATTTCGGCGGTGGGCGCAGGTCGGGATCGGTGGGATCGAACTCCAGCTCCAGGCTCAGCTGGCCGGTGAAGTCCTCGATCGGGCTGATGTCATTGAAGGTCTCGGCCAATCCCCGATCCAGGAACCACTGGAAGGAGTCCCGCTGGATGGCGACGAGGTCCGGCAAAGGCAGGGCCTCATCGATGTTGGCAAATGAAAAACGTTCCGGGCTGTTGGACCGTGTAGGCAACGGCCTACTCCTCCCAGTTGCAGGGTGAATGGGGCGACGACAGGGTGATGCGGTGGGTCAAAGGGTTGATGCGGTGGGTCAATTTCTCGAACCGGTACTTCTCGGGGACTTCGGGCACTTACGGGGACTTCTCAGGGGTCGACAACTACCGCCGGAGCGGTGGTCAGAGGGAGCCAGGGCGCGCGTCAATCAGCCAAAACACTGAGGAAGGCAAAAGGAGCAGGCACGGCAACCAGTTATCCTAACCGGACGCGCAGAGGAACACAAGCCCATGGACGCGGTTCCCCGATCCAGGCTTGCACACGGTAGAAGACCCGCTGCCGCCCGTCAAGGAATCCGTCGGCCGGGGGCCCGGTCACATCCGGTCCCCGGCCTCTGGTGGCCGCCTCGGAGCGGCTGCCCGGAGGCCAGGCTGCTACTTGAGCTCCACCGTGGCTCCAGCCCCTTCGAGCTGGGCCTTGGCCTTCTCGGCGTCTTCCTTGGTGGCCCGCTCGAGGACGGGCTTGGGCGCCCCGTCCACCAGGTCCTTGGCCTCTTTCAGGCCCAGGCTGGTGAGGGAGCGGACTTCCTTGATCACCTGGATCTTCTTGTCGCCGGCGGCGGTGAGGATGACGTCGAACTCGGTCTTCTCGTCTTCGCCGTCCCCGGCGTCGGCCCCGCCACCGGCGGGTGCGGCCGCAGCCACGGCCACGGGGGCGGCGGCGGTCACGCCGAACCGCTCCTCGAACTCCTTGAGCAGCTCGCTCAGCTCGAGGACGGACAGCTCGGAGATGCCGTCCAGAATCTGATCTTTGGTGAGGGTGCCTGCCATTGTCGTAACTCCTTGGTTCCTGTTGTTCCTGGTCTCGGTGGTGCTTAGGTGGTGTTTCGGTCGGTACTACTCGGCCGGGGCCTCGGCTCCGGCTTCGGGGGCCTCGGGCTCGGGAGCGCTGTCGGCTGCGGCGGTGTCCGCCGTCTCCGTGCCCTCGGTCGTCCCGGTGGCCTCGGCGGCCTCGGCCTCTGCGGCGGGAGCCTCAGCTGCGGGAGCCTCGGCCTCGGCGGGGGCTTCAGCGACAGCCGGGGCCTCGGGGGGCCCTTCGCCGGCCGCCTGGCGCTGGTCGATCAGCGCCGACAGCCCGTAGGCCAGGTTCCTGGGCAGGGCCTGGACCAGGCCGGCCAGTTGCTGCAGCGGTGCAGCCAGGGCCCCGGCCAACTGGGCCAGCAGGGTGTCCCGGGGCGGGAGGTCGGCCAGCACGTTGATGTCGGATGCCGACAGCACGCCGGCGCCGACCATGCCGCCCTTGACCACCAGGTTGGGATTGGCCCTGGCGAAATCACGCAGGGTCTTGGCCACCGCACTGACATCACCCTTGACGAAGGCAATGGCCGTCGGGCCGGTGAGCAGGTCGGTGATCGGAGCCTGGGGACCGTCGGCCACGGCCAGCCGGACCAGGGTGTTCTTGTAGATCTTGTAATCCCCTCCGGCGGCACTGAGTCCCCGGCGCAACTCGGCCAGCTCGGCGACGGTCAGGCCCCGGTACTCGGTGAGCACGGCCCCGTCGGCGTCGGCCAGGCGCGTCCGCACCTCATCGACGACGGCGACCTTGTCGGCTCTCGGATTGTCCATGGTCCCTCCGCTGAGCCATCAGCTCAGATCCGGGCCGTAGACACCGACAGGTGGTTTCGCGTGAGCACCCTGGGGCTCATCACGGAACGCCTCATCAGGCGGACCCATCGGGGTCCCTTCGGTACCGGGCGAGCGGTACACCGGAGGTCTACGGCAGTTCAGTCACAACTGGAAAAATGAAACCCTAGCGCGCCCCAGCCGGCCCGGCCAGCCGGCGGCGGTCACGGCGCCAGGCTCAGGCGCTGGCGGCGGCCAGTTCCTCGTCGCTCTTGCGGGCCAGCAACGGGTCGATGTGGACGCCGGGGCCCATGGTGGACGACAACGTCACCGCCTTCACATAGCGGCCCTTGGAGGAGGCCGGCTTGGCCCGGTGGATCTCCTCCATCACCGCATGCAGGTTCTCGAGGATCTTGGATCGATCGAAGGAGGCCTTGCCCACCCGGATGTGGATGTTCCCCACCTTGTCGGTCCGGTACTCGACCCGGCCGCCCTTGAACTCGGCCACGGCCCGCTCGACGTCGTCGGTCACGGTGCCGGTCTTCGGGTTGGGCATCAGGCCGCGGGGGCCGAGCACCCGGCCCAGGGTCCCGACCTGGCCCATCAGGTCGGGGGTGGCGATGGCCACGTCGAAGTCGAGGAAGCCGTCGTTGGCCACCCGGGCCACCAGGTCATCGGCCCCGACCACGTCGGCTCCGGCGGCACGGGCCTCAGCGGCCTTCTCGCCGGCGGCGAAGACTGCCACCCTGGCCGTCCGGCCGGTGCCGGCCGGGAGCGAGAGGGTGCCCCGGACGATCTGGTCGGCCTTGCGGGGATCGACTCCCAGGCGCACCGCCAGCTCCACCGTCTCGTCGAACTTGGCCTTGGCCGAGGCCTTGACCAGGTCCACCGCTTCGGCCGGCGTGTACAGGTGCTGCCGGTCGAGCTGGGCGATGCTCGCCTTGTACTTCTTTCCCCTTGACATGTAATTCTCCGTTTCCTAAGAAGTTCCCGTGGGCCGGCCTCAGCCGGCGACGGCGATGCCCATCGACCGGGCGGTGCCCTCCACCTGGCGTTTGGCCGCCTCGATGTCGGCGGTATTGAGGTCGGGAAGCTTGATGGCGGCAATCTCCGCCACCTGGGCCCCGGTGACCGTCCCCACCTGCTCACGACCGGAGGTCGAGGCGCCCTTCTCCAAGCCGGCCGCCTGCCGGAGCAGGGCCGGGGTGGGAGGGGTCTTGAGGATGAACGAGAAGGTCCGGTCCTCGTAGATGGTGATCTCGACCGGCACGATGGAGCCCCGCTGGCTCTCGGTGGCTGCGTTGTACTGCTTGCAGAAATCCATCGTCTGGACGCCGTGGGGGCCCAGGGCCGTCCCGACGGGCGGCGCGGGTGTGGCGCCCCCGGCAGGGAGCTGGATCTTCACGACCGCTAGGACGCGCTTCTTCGGTGGCATGGTTACGTCTCCTTACCTATCTCCGCCGGGTTACAGCTTTGCGACCTGGCTGAATTCCAGCTCCACGGGAGTCTCTCGCCCGAAGATATTGACCAGGACCTTGAGCTTGAGCTGGTCCTCGTTGATTTCGGCGATCTGGCCCGAGAAGTCGGCGAACGGCCCCTCCTTCACCCGGACCGTCTCTCCCACCTCGTGCTCGAGACGGGGGCGGCTGCGCTTGGAAGGTGCCTCGGTCCCCTCGGCCTTGACCTGGAGGATCCCCTCGACCTCGCGGCGTGACAGCGGGGTGGGCTTGGTGCCCGGGCCCACGAACCCGGTGACCCCGGGGGTGTTGCGGATGACCGACCAGCTGTCGTCATCGAGCTCGCAGCGGCACAGGAGGTAGCCGGGGAACACCTTCTTCTGGACGACCACCTTCTTGCCGTTCTTGAACTCGACCACATCCTCCATGGGGATGACCACCTCGTAGATGCGGTCCTCCATGTTCATCGAGACCGCCCGGCTGTGGAGGTTCGACTTCACCTTGTTCTCGTAGCCGGCGTAGGTGTGCACCACGAACCACCGGCCCGGCTGGTCGTAGGGGCTGACGACGAAGGGCTCGTCGTCCTCCTCCTCGTCGAACTCGTCCAGCCCGGCGTCGACCCCGGTATCGGACTCGAGGTCCGCCGCCGCCTCGACCTCTTCCACTTGTTCCGCCAGGTCGGCGGGGGCCGTGGCGGGGTCGGCCTCGGCGGTCAACGCCTCGTCGTCGGCCCAGGGGGGCATTCGTATCGTCTTGAGCCACAGTCACACCGATCACGTCTTGAACAGCCAGAGAACGCCTTTGGCAAAGGCGTAGTTGAGAATAAAGATGAGAACCATCAGCGACAGCAGGGTCACCAGCGTCACCGTGGTGTAGTTGATGACCTCGGACCGGTTGGGCCAGGCCACCTGCCGCAACTCAGATCGTACCTCGCGGAGGAACTGGCCCGGACGGAAGGGCTCACGCTTGGGCGGCCGGCGGGGCGGGGCGGCTGTGCGCTTGGGCGCGGCTCTCCCCATCGGGGTCCTGGCCCTGACGCTGCGCCATCCGCTTCTGTTCTCGGTTCACGTGCCGCTTCCTTCGACTGTCTCAATGAGGTGCAGAGCAGGGCAGGAGGGACTCGAACCCCCAACCTTCGGTTTTGGAGACCGGTGCTCTACCAGTTGAGCTACTGCCCTCTGTCGATCGCCATGCCGCGAGCGGCCAGCCGATCGCAGGGGCGGTTCGCTACGTTATCACCAGGGAGGCCGGGGATCACAGGCGGACGGCCAGGCCCGGAGGAGGCGGGCCTCCCCCAGCCGATCGGCCCCTACCGGGTCTCCTTGTGCAGCGTGTGCTGGCGGTCCCACCGGCAGAACTTCTTCATCTCGATCCGCTCGCGGTCGTTCAGCTTGTTCTTCGTGGTGATGTAGTTCCTGCGCTTGCACACCTCACAGGCCAGCGTGACCTGGATGCGCTTCTCGTTCTTGGCCATGGTGACTCCTCCTGTGCGGCCCGGCGCCCTGGCCCCAGGGCGCCTCCGACGCTTGTCGGGGCGGTGAACTGTCCTCGTACTGCTTCATCTACTGCGTCAACCAATGGGTAGCGGCGGCGGGACTCGAACCCGCGACAACACGATTATGAGCCGTGTGCTCTGACCAACTGAGCTACGCCGCCATGGGCGAGCCCCCTGTCGGAATCGAACCGACGACACCAGCCTTACCATGGCTGTGCTCTGCCGACTGAGCTAAGGGGGCAGTGCGGCTCGAGCGAGCAGCAAAAGTGGCAAGCATAGCCAAAGCCCGACCACACCGAGGCCAGGCCTCTCCTCGCTACCATCAGCGGATGCACGTCCGCCTGGCCAGGCCCTCGGACGCCGAGGCCATCCGCTCGATCTACAACGCCGAGGTCACCGGGTCGACCGCCACCTTCGACCTGGTGCCCCGGACGGCCGAGGAGCAGCAGGCCTGGCTGGCCGACCACGGCGGGCCCTACCCGGCCGTGGTGGCCGTGGACGAACGACGAGTCCACCTTGGGCTTCGGGTCGCTCTCGGAGTACAAGAACCGCCCGGCCTACGCCACCACGGTGGAGAATTCGGTGTACATAGCCCCCGAACACCGGGGTGAGGGGATCGGGCGGGCCCTCCTCGAGCACCTCATCGGTCTGGCCACCCAGCACGGGTTCCACTCGGTGATCGCCCGGGTCGGTGGCGACAACGTGGCCTCCATCGGCCTCCATGAGGCCTGCGGCTTCACCCTGGTGGGGGTGGAGCGCGAGGTGGGCCGGAAGTTCAACCGGTGGCTGGACGTCACCGTCCTCCAGCGCCTGCTCTGAGTCGAGTCCGGAGCGGTCCGACCCGGCCGCCGGACCGACCGCCTACGTCGCGACGGCTCGCCGGAACGACATCCGGCTCGACCGGGGCCATCGACACCGACGGGCGGCGCTCCCAGGTGGCCAGGGGCACGGTCAGGACGAAGAGGATCCACAGCAGGGTCAGCACGATCTCCAGGGGGTCGCCGTGGATGAGGCTGTGCACCAGGTCGGTGCCACCGGGCAGCTCGATGAAGGCCGTCACCATGGACAGCCCGACGATCAGGGAGCGGAGCCGGCCCAGAGCCACCGGGGCCAGTAGCAGCAGGCCCCAGGAGAGGTACCACGGTTGGACCACCGGGCCCAGGGCCACCACCAGCAGCAGGGTGAGGCCCAAGCGCCTTGAGCGTCCCGATCCGGTCACTGTTGATCAGCAGCCAGACCGCGGCGATGGCCGCGGCCAACAGCCCGAGGAAGCGGGCCACCGACAGCACCCCGCCGAATCCCACTCCGATGTCCAAGAAGTGGGCGAACCCGGTGAAGGCCAGGGCCACCGAGGTGGTCGGAGCGGTCCAGGACCGGACCGCTCCCGGTGTCCCGAGGATGCTCACCCAACCCCAGCCCAGCCCGCTGACATAGGAGAAGAGGCCCAGAACCCCGGCTCCCGAGGAGTCCGGCCGTCACAACGGGCCGTATTCGGTCCCGCACCGAGGCTTGCGATCCCAGCCAGGTCCAACCCACGTAGACGATCCCGAACGCCGCCGGCGCCTTGATGGCCGTGGCCAGAGCGCACAGCACCACGGCCACGATGGGTCTCTTCTCCTTGGCCGCCACCAGGCCGCTGAGCAGCAGCCCCAGCATCAGGGCATCGTTGTGGGCGCCGCCGATGAGGTGGAGCAGGGTCACCGGGTTGAGCACCATGAGGGTGAACAGCTCGGCCCCGTCCCGGTGGTAGAGACGAGCCAGCTTGGGGACGCACCGGGCGATGAGCAGCACCCCGACCAGGGCCAGCAGGCGGAGCAGCACGATCGTGGCCAGGTCGTTGTGGAAGGTGATCCGGGCGAAGAGCCCGTCGATCTGCAGAAACAGCGGCCCGTACGGGGCAGGGGCGTTGGCCCACAGCGGGTCGACCGGAGCCGTGTAGGAGTTGTTCCCCAGCTGGGCCGGGCCGTAGAGATACGGGCTCATGTGATGGCTGACCATCTCGCCCTGGGCCGCATACGAGTAGACGTCACGACTGAAGAGCGGGGCGATGACCAGCATGGGCATGGCCCACAGGGCGAACACCCACATCATCCGCTTGATCGGGACGCCCGGGCAGCGGGCGTAGAGGCGGCTCATTCCCCACCACACCCGCATCAACAGGAGCAGTCCGCCGTACACCGCGGCCAGGGTGAAGAAGACCGCCCAGGTGCTGGGGGTGTCGGTGTGGGGGACGCCGAAGAACCAGGCGCCGGGCATCTCCAGCTTGAAGGGAGAGCTGGGCAGCGACGTCCCGATGGCGATGGCCACCATGGCCACGAAGCCCAGGAGGGCCGGCCTCAGCACCAGGCCCCGGGGTTGCGTCGCTTCGTGGTCAGGCTCGACCTCACCGACGGGCCCTCCGGCCTGGGCCAGGCGGGCCCGCACGCCGGCGAACCGGTCGAGGTAGGAGAGCCCGGCCTTGAGAGCCTCGGCCGTCAGCGAGGGCTCACCCGGGCGGCGCACCGGCGGGGGCTCGACGTCCGGCCCCTGTGCTCCGGCGATCTCGGATGGCATGACGTGTGGAGCCTTCTCCTCGGTCGACCCGGCGGTTGCCGGGCAGTTGCAGCTGGTGCGCCGGGAACCGTCCGTGGGTCCCTGCGCTGTCATCTCATGCGAGTGGCCGACCGGCGCCGCCCGGATCGGGAGCACCCTTACCGCAATCAATCCGTAACGGCATTGTAACCAAGCGGGAGTGGCGATCAAGTCACCTGATCAGAGGTTTAAGTATTCTGCCAGGGGCCAGGCACGAACTGGCGGCACCAGGGCCGGACAACCGAGCGTCGAGGACGTGCGGGGAGGGACATGGGCCGGGGCACCGGCGGTTGGTGGCCACGGCACCGCGCGGTTCCGGGCGGATCCGATGCCCGGTGGGGCGCAGAGCCTTCGGCACGGAGCGTCCGGTACAAGGTAGGTGTGGCACCGGTTGGAAGATTGGGGCGACAACACCTGGGAATGCCCTGGCCAAAACGCTGATTTTAGCGTTCTGACCAGAGCATTCACTGCGGTGGGCCGGGAAGGATTTGAACCTTCGAAGCTTGCGCGGCAGATTTACAGTCTGCTCCCTTTGGCCACTCGGGCACCGACCCGCAGGCCGGAAGGATATCGTCTGGCGCGGCGCTACTGTTTCGGCATGCCCAGCTTCGACGTGGTCTCCGAGGTCGACATGCAAGAAGTCCGTAACGCCGTTGATCAGGCCAATCGCGAGGCCACCACCCGTTTCGACTTCAAAGGGACCGACTCCTCCATCGAGCTGACCGACAAGGAACTGCTCCTGGCCTCCTCCACCGAGGACCGCCTACGGGCCCTCTACCAGGTGCTGCAGGAGAAGCTGGTCAAGCGCGAGGTCTCGCTCAAGTCGTTCGATGTCGGCAAGGTCGAAGAGGCGTCGCGTGGGTCGGCCCGCCAGAAGCTGACCATCCAGGCCGGCATCTCCAGTGACCACGCCAAAAAGATCAACAAGTTCATCAAGGACCTGGGCCTCAAAGGGGTCACCTCGCAGACCCAGGGCGATCAGCTGCGGGTCAACGGGAAGAAGCGGGACGATCTGCAGGCGGTGATCGCGGCGTGCAAGGCCGAAGACTTCGGCATCCCGCTGCAGTTCAACAACTTCCGGGATTGAGTCGCACACCCTGACTGGCGACGTCCGATCGCCCGGCTCCATGCGACGGGGCTCAGGCCGCCTCCACCATGTCGTCCAGTTCCTCCAGCGGGTGCACCTGGAACAGCCGGTTGAAGGCCAGGTACTTGAGGAACCAGAAGATGGCGAAGGACGTCACGTTGGCGGCCAGGACCACCACCGTCTCCTCGAAATGGGTGAGGTGGTGCTCGACGGCCACATGCTTGGCCACGGCCGCCCCGACCAGCGAGAAGGCGATCCCCAGGGCCGACATCACCCAGAACGGGATGATCTCCTTGGTGACATGGGACCGTCCGCCCTTGCCCCACACCCATTTGCGATTGAGGTAGTAGTTCGGAATTACCGCCGCCACGTTGGCAATGAGCGTGCTGACCACGGCATCGGCCAGGTGGAGCACGCCGAACACCAGGCCCAGGACGGCGAACGACACCACCGTCGAGATCACCGAGACCATGGTGTAGCGGAAGAGCTTCTTCGCCTCCGGTGTGTCCCGCTTCTGCCACAGGTGGACCACACGGGTGGACAGGCTGCTCACCGGGACAACACTAGTGGTGAGGGCCGAAAATGATCGGGCAGGTCCAGGGGTCGGCCCGGGGGCGGCTCAGAGCCCATTGGCCCGGGCCACGGTGCCCAGCCACGACGCACTCGGCTTGGGGGTGCGGGCGAAGGTCCGCGCGGTCCACCGCCACCATGCCGAAGGTGGGGCCGTAGCCCAGCACCCACTCGAAGTTGTCCAGGAGGCTCCAGTAGAAGTAGCCCCTCACATCGAGGCCGTCGTCGAGGCAGCGGCTGACTCCGTGCAGGGCCCGCCGGACGTACTCGATCCTGGCGGCGTCGTCGCCGGTGCCGATGCCGTTCTCCGTCACGAAGACCGGTAGCCCCCCGGTCTTGTCCCAGGCCCGCCGGATGGTGCCCTCGAGGGCTTCGGGCCAGAACTCGTAACCCATCTGGGTGGTGGGAACGCCCTCCTCCCCGCCCAGAGCCCCGTCAGGTCCCACCCGCATGCGGGTGTAGGTCTGGACCCCGATGAAGTCGTCGCCTCCGGTGGCCTCGAGGAAGACGTCCTCCGACGGCCGTCTGATCCGCTCCAGCCACTCTTCACCGCCGGGCTGCAGTTGATAGTCGGTCATCGACAGGGTCAGGCCCACGGGTGCGTTGCCAGGGCCCGAGCGGATGGCCTCGACCCCGGCCCGATGGGCGGCCACCAGGGTGTCGTTGACCGCCTGGCGTCTGGCCCGGTCCCGCACCCGAGGAGGGAAGATCCCGAGTCTCCAGCCCATGGTGGCCACCACGTTGGGCTCGTTGAGGGTCCCGGCCATGCCGATGAGGTCCCCCAGATGGGCGGTGGCCCGCTCGCAGTACCGGGCGAACCGGTCGACGGCGTGGGGGGCCTCCCAGGTTCCGGCGGCGGCCAGCCACCGCGGGTGGGTGAAGTGGTGGAAGGTGACCACCGGGGTGATGCCACGCTCGTGACAGGCGGCCGCCACCCGGCGATAGTGGTCGAGGGCAGCCACGGAGAACTCGCCCTCCTCGGGCTCGATCCGGCTCCACTCGAGGGAGAACCGGTAGGCAGAAAGGCCCAGGCCCGCCACCAGAGCGATGTCCTCCCCGTAGCGGTGGTAGGAGTCACAGGCATCGCCGCTCACGTCGACACATCCCGACGTGGGGTCGTGCTCGAACTGCCACCAGTCGTTGTTGACGTTGCCCCCTTCGATCTGGTGAGCGGCGGTGGCCGTTCCCCAGACGAAGCGGTCGGGAAAGGTGACGTCGGGCATGGTGGGCAACCGTAGCGGGCAGCTCCACCGGGCGGCGGTCCCGGGGCCGGAGGGGCGTCCGGACCTGACTCCACCTGGCAGGATGGAGCGGTGAGCGAAGACCTCGATTTTCTCGTCGACCTGCTCGATCTCGAACCGATCGAAGTCAACATCTTCCGTGGCATCAGCCCCAACGAGGAGCGTCAACGGGTCTTCGGGGGCCAGGTGGCGGCGCAGTCGCTGATGGCGGCGGGGCGGACCGTCGAGACCGGCCGGCCGCACTCCCTCCACGCCTACTTCCTCCGGCCCGGCGACCCCACCGCCCCCATCCTCTACGAGGTCGACCGCATCCGCGACGGTCGTTCGTTCACCACCCGCCGGGTGGTGGCCATCCAGCACGGCCGGGCCATCTTCAACATGTCAGCCTCCTTCCATGTGGACGAGACCGGCCTGTCCCACCAGTTCCCCATGCCCGACGTGCCCCCTCCCGAGGAGCTCGACACCCTGGAGACCCGGCTCGAGCCCTTTCGGGAGACCCTGGGAGACTGGTTCGCCAAGCCCCACCCCATCGACCAGCGCCACATCGGTGAGCTGCCCTTCACCCACGGTGCGGGCAAGGAGCCGGTGCAGCGCCTCTGGATCCGGGCCGACGGCACCCTTCCCGACGACCCCCTGCTCCACACCTGCATCGCCGCCTACGCCTCGGACATGTCGCTCTTCGACACCATGCTGGCCCCCCACGACGTGCGATGGGACGACACCGACTTCATGGGCGCCAGCCTCGACCACTGCATGTGGTTCCACCGCCCGTTCCGGGCCGACGAGTGGCTCCTCTACGACATGGACAGCCCCAGTGCCTCGGGCGCCCGGGGGTTGGCCCGGGGATTCCTGTTCACCCGGGAAGGCGAGCTGGTGGTGTCGATGGTGCAAGAGGGCCTGATGCGGCTCTCCAGCCGTTCGCACCCGGGCGCCGGCTGACGACTACCAGACGGGCTCCGCTCGGGAGCCCGATCCACCACCGGTCAGGGGTGGGCCTCAGCGGGCGGTCATCGGGACGTAGTCGCGGGCGTCGTCGCCGATGTAGAGCTGACGGGGGCGGGCGATCTTCGAGTCCTGGTCGAGCATCTCCTGCCAGTGGGCCAGCCAGCCGGCGGTGCGGGGGATGGCGAACAGCACCGGGAACATCTCGAGGGGGAAGCCCATGGCCTGGTAGATCAGTCCCGAGTAGAAGTCCACGTTGGGGTAGAGCTTGCGGGAGAGGAAGTAGTCGTCGGACAGGGCGATCTCTTCCAACTTGAGGGCGATGTCGAGCAACGGGTTCTTGCCGGTGATGGTGAAGACCTCGTCGGCGACGCGCTTGATGATGGTGGCCCGGGGGTCGTAGTTCTTGTAGACCCGGTGGCCGAAGCCCTGCAACCGTCCGCCCGATCCTTCCTTGACCGAGGCGATGAAAGGCTCCACGTTGTCGAGACTTCCGATGTCGGTGAGCATGCGGATGACCGCCTCGTTGGCCCCACCGTGCCGGGGGCCGTAGAGCGCGGCGGCGGCGGCGGCGCAGGCCGAGTAGGGATCGGCATGCGACGAGCCCACCACCCTCATGGCCGTGGTCGAGCAGTTCTGCTCGTGGTCGGCGTGGAGGATGAAGAGCACGTCGAGGGCCCGGGCCAGGACGGGGTCGGCTTCGAACCGGGGTTCGGCGATCTTCCACATCATGGACAAGAAGTTGGAGGTGAACGGAAGGGAGTTGTCGGGGTAGACGAAGGGCATGCCCACGCTGAAACGGTGGGCCGCCGCCGCCAACGTGGGCATCTTGGCGATCAGCCGGATGATCTGCTTGTGCCGGGACTCGATGTTGAAGATGTCCTTGGCGTCGCTGTAGAAGGTGGAGAGGGCGGCTACTGCCGACACCAGCATGCCCATGGGGTGGGCGTCGTAGTGGAAGCCCTCGAGGAAGCGCTTGCGCACGTTCTCGTGGATGAAGGTGTGCTGGGTGATCTCCCGGTCCCAGACCTCGTACTCGGCGGCGTTGGGCAGCTCGCCGTGGAGGAGCAGGTAGGCCACCTCCAGATACGTCGAGCTCTCCGCCAGCTGCTCGATGGGATAGCCCCGGTAGCGCAGGATGCCGGCGTCACCATCCAGATAGGTGATGGAGCTCTCACACGCCGCGGTCGATACGAAACCCGGGTCGTAGAACCAGACCCCGGGGAGAAGTTTTGACCACTGCGCCGCGGAGATGCCCCCATGTTCGAAGGGGATCTCGAGGGACTCGCCGCTGCGGTTGTCGATGATCGTGATGCTCTCGGCCACTGATCCCGTTACCCTTCTGTCGTTTCACTCATCGCCGTCCGTGGCCAATCCTAGATCGACCAGGGCCGACCCTGACCAACCGGGGACGTCAAAAGTGCTCAGTCATCGCCACCCCGAGCGCTCCGGAGCCGGCTGCACGGCGCCTGCTCGGACGGCCCGGCCTCACGCCGAGATCTGGAGAAGAAACCTCTGGGTGGCGCCGAGAGGGTTGGCGGTCGGAGGCACGGCCACGGCCACGGTCAGCTGGTAGAGGTGACCGGCGGCCACCGGAAGAGGGGGGAGGGAGATGGCCTTCGAAGCCCCCGAGTTCAGGGTGACGGTGGTGTCGGTGGTCTTGCCGCGATCGCGGGCCGGCGGTGGGGCGGTGCCTGGTGGATCAGCCAGGACGAGGGTCTGGGTCACCGCCACCCCGGACTCCACCACCGTGCCGCAGTTGGTCACGGTCACCGCCACACTCATGACGCCGGTGGGCGGCAGGAGCGTCGGAGCGGGGCCGGGCACAGTGGACTGGGGAGCCACACAGCTGTCCCCGACCACACCGGGGCCGCCGGTGGTCACTGCGGGCGGAGTGAAGCCCACCGACGTGATGACCAGTTGGTGGATGGGGGCCAGTGCCGGATTTTGAGGGAGCAGGGTGGCGGCGGCACCCAGGCGGGTCGGGCCGAGCGGGGCGTCAGCCATGGGCCGGGGCACCCACTCGGAGCCGGGCAGGTGGACGGGGAGGTGCTGGGCACGGATGGAGGCGAGCAGGCTCCGGAAGTTGAAGTCGGCCTGCAGGAACAGGGTTCCCACCGCGGTCATGGCCGAGGCCGCGGCGGTCGCCGAGATGAGTGGGCCCTGGGCCACCGACTCCGGGGTCGATGGAGCGCCGGCCACCGACAGGGGGGCCATGCCGAGCAGCCGGTCGATGACCTTCCGCAGCGATGCCGTCCCCTGAGCCCGTTGGGACAGGACCTGGGTGAAGCGGGCACTGATCTGACCGGTCGGGTAGGGAGGGACGAGGGAGGCAGCCTGGTTGGCCTCCTGTGAGGTCTGCTCGACCGCCTGGTCCAGGCCCTGTTGAATCTCGGCCCGGGCCGTGCGGGGGACGGCCCCGTTGGTCATCTGGGGGGCCTGATCCATCAGGTGGCCCAACTCGCTTCCGGTCTCGTTGGAGGCGTCGACCACCCGGGCCGCCAGGGCGCCGTAGCCGGAGTCGACCGAACTGCGGTAGCCGCCTGATTGGGCGTTGATCTCCGCCACCGAGCCCACGACCAGGCCTGCCGTGATCGCGATCAGGAGGCCGTAGAGGACCGGTCTGGCCATTCCACGCCTGTTCGAGGCGCGGCTGCGCCTCCGTCGGTCCCTCGGCATCACGTGGACGATAGTGCCGTGGTCGGGCCGCGACCCCGGCGGGAGTTCCGGGCCTAGGCCGTGTGGTGATCGTCGAGTGCCCCCCCGTAGGGGAGCTCGCGCAACCCCTCGGCCGGGTCGGTGGCTCCCTCGGTCCCCTCCTCGTCATCGGCGCTGTACAGCCGGGGACGGTCCAACGTCGAGGCCAACAGCTCGGGCGCCTGGAGGGCCCGGGTGACGGCATCGACCGGGGCCGGATGGGGCAGTTCCTTCTCCCCCGCCGCCACCACACCGTTGTCGGCGAAGCGGCGGGCGGTCACCAGGACCCGACCCTCGAGCGATCCGACCGCCTTGTTGTACGCCGCCACGGCGTTGTTCAACCCTTTGCCCACTCCGGAGAAGTGGTCCCCCAACACCGAGAGGCGTTGATAGAGCAGCGCTCCGTCCCGCTGGATCTCGCGGGCGTTCTCGGCCAACGAGTCCTGCTGCCACCCGTAGGCCACTGCCCGCAACAAGGCGATGAGCGACGTCGGGGTGGCCAACAGCACGTGGTTGGCCACGGCGTGCTCCATCAAGCCCGGCTCGTGCTCCAGCGCCGCGGTGAGGAGGGGGTCACCCGGTATGAAAGCCACCACGAACTCGGGCGACGGGTCCACCCGCTTCCAGTACTCCTTCTTCGACAGTGCGTCGACATGGGCCTTCATCTGGCGGCCGTGGCTGGCCAGGTGGGTGCGGCGGACGGTCTCGTCGTCGGCTTCGTTGGCGTCCAAAAAGGCCTGCATGGGCACCTTGGCATCGACTGCCACGTTCTTGCCTCCGGGCAGGTGCACCACCATGTCCGGACGCATCCGGCCGGAGTCGGCGTCGGAGGTGACCTGCTCGTCGAAGTCGCAGTGCTCGAGCATTCCTGCCATCTCGACCACCCGACGGAGCTGCAGCTCGCCCCATCGGCCCCGGGTCTGGGGCGACCGGAGGGCCGTCACCAGGTTGCGGGTCTCCTTCTGCAGCTGGTCGTGCGAGGTGGACAGGTGCTTCATCTGCTCGGTCAGGGTGGTGTAGGCCCGCTGTCGCTCGACCTCGAGACGCTGGATGCCCGCTTCGTACTTGCCCAGCTGTTCGCCGATGGGCTTGAGCAGCTGTTCGATGGCCTCCTGGCGCTTGGCCAACTCGCCGTCGGCCGCCTGACGGGTCTGGTTGAGCCTGGTGTCGGCCAGCTGGAGGAACTGCTCGTTGTTCTGCTGGAGGGCCAGCGTCGACAGGCGGGCGAACTCCCCGGTCAGCTGCTGGCGGGTCTCCGCCAGGCCGGCGGCGCGTTCCTCGGTGGCCCGACGTTCATGGTGGAGCTCGGCCGTGAGCCGGGCGGCCTCGGCCCGCACCGAGGTCAGCTGGTCCTGCTGTTGGTCGAGCTGGGCCCTCAGGCCTTGGAGGTCGGCCGTGAGGGTCTGGTTACGTGCCTCGGCATCGGCCAACCGGGCCTGCGCCGTACTGGCCGCCGCCACCTGACCGGAGCGGACCAACAGGCCCACCACCACGCCCAGGGCGACGCCGGCGAGCAGTCCGACAATCACTCCGGTAATCATGATCAGTCCTCCTCGGGGGCGCCATCGGCCCTCGTCGGCCAGCGTACAGACGGGGTGTGACGACTCCGGGGACCGCCCCGTCCTCCTGTGCGCTGGGTCCAGGTCAGGGGGCTCGGCGGCCCTTGGCTCCGGGAGCGGAGCCGTGCCACCATGGCCCCATGCACCGGGTGGTCATCGTGGGGGCGGGATTCGCCGGGCTGTCAGCTGCCCGCACCCTGGTGGGCAAGCCCGTCGAGGTCACCATCGTGGACCAGAGGAACTTCCACACCTTCCAGCCGCTCCTGTACGAAGTGGCCACGGCCGGCCTCGAATCGGGCGACGTGGCGTACCCGGTCCGGGCCATCTTCGGCACCAGCAAGAACGTCACCTTCCGTTTCGCCACGGCCACCGGGGTGGACTGGGAACGCCGCCTGCTCACTCTGGAGGAGTCCGAGCCGCTCCCGTTCGACTCACTGATCGTGGCCAGTGGGGCCACCGCCAAGTTCTTCGGGATCCCCGGAGCCAGCGAGCTCAGCTTTCCGCTCTACACCCTCACCGATGCCCGGGCCCTCCGTGATCATGTGCTGCGACGGCTCGAACTGGCGGACTCCGATCCCTCTCCGGCCTCGGAGGGGGCCCTCACCTTTGTGGTGGTGGGGGGAGGACCCACCGGTGTGGAGGTGTCGGGGGCCCTGGCCGAGCTCCTCGATGTGGCCGTCCGCCACGACGGATTCCGGTTCTCGCGGGACGATACGCGGATCATCGTGGTCGACGGGGTGGAGCGGCTGCTGACGTCGTTCAAGCCGTCGGCCTCGTCCTACACAGCCGACACCCTCCAGGGTCGCGGCGTCGAGCTGCGCCTGGGGCGCATGGTGAAATCGATCACCCCTACCTGTGTGGTGCTCGACGACGGCAGCGAGATCCAGACCCACACGGTGGTGTGGGCCGGCGGCGTCTCGGTGGAGAACACGGTGGCGGCCCGGCTGGGGACGGCCACCGGAGCCAACGGGCGGCTCCTGGTCGAGTCGGACCTCTCGATCACCGGACGGCCTGATGCCTTCGCCGTCGGGGACGCCGCCGCCGTGCCCTGGGGACCGGGAGCCGACGAGCCCGGGAAGGTCTGTCCCCAGCTGGCCCAGGTGGCCATCCAGTCGGGGGCGCACGCCGCCCACCAGATCCTCAACCGGATGGAGGGCCGTCCCACCCGGACCTTCCGCTACCACGACAAGGGGATCATGGCCACCATCGGCCGACGGGCGGCCATCACCCAGTTCCCCCGCGGCCTGATGGTGAAGGGGACGCTTGGATGGTTCTCCTGGTTGGGGCTGCACCTCGTCTACCTCATCGGCTTCCGGAACCGCCTCATCGTGCTGGTCAACTGGTCGTGGAGGTACCTGAAGTGGGGCTCGGGGCCCCGGGTGATCGTGGGCGACGACTTCGAGAAGCAAGAGGTGGTGAAGGGAATCCGGACCGGGGGGCCGGCCCGGAGCTCCACCGGCTGACCCCCGGGGCCGGACCGGGAGTGCCGCCGGGGGCGGGAGTACGGTGATCACCATGGAGGATGTGCTCGACCAGATCGACCGGAAGGTCCTTCAGCTGTTCGCTCTGGTGGGTGAGTCGGTGTCCGGGGCCACCGACGCCCTTCTCTCGGGTGACCGCGAGGCCGCCAAGGCCCTGGCCGACCGGGACGAGGTGGTGGACACCCTCTACCACGAGATCGAGCAGCTGACCATGCAGCAGCTCACGGTGGCCGGCATCACCTCGCCCAAAGACCTGAGGTTCCTGGTCACGGTGATCAGGATGCTCCCCGACCTGGAGCGCAACGGTGACCTGGCCGAGCACGTGGCCCGACGGGCGGCCCGGGGCCTGGGGGGCGAGCTGTCGGCCCGGAGCCGGGGCCTGGTGGAGCGGATGGGCGAGGTGGCCATCCATATGTGGCGGGCCACCACCGACTGCTACGCCGAGCGTCAGCCCATGGCGGCATCGTTGGTGGACACCCTCGACGACGAGATGGACGACCTCCACGTCAGCCTGACCGTCGAGGTCGTGGCCGGGACCATGCCCCTCCCGGTGGCCGTGGAGCTGGCCATGGTGGCCCGCTTCTACGAGCGGTTCGGCGATCATGCCGTCAACCTGGCCAAGCGGGTGGCCGTGCTGGCGCCGACGGTGATTCCGACCTATCTAGGGAAGGGTCGGATCCGGTCGGTTAGGTTCCGGTCAGGTCAGCCGACGGCGCCCGAGGCCACCAGGGCCTCGGCGATCTGCACGGCGTTGAGGGCGGCGCCCTTGCGCAGGTTGTCGCCGCTCACGAACAGGGCCAGCCGTCGGGGGTCTCCGTCGGCCCGGCGCAGCCGGCCCACCAACGACGGATCCCTGCCGGCGGCGTGCAGGGGGGTCGGAATGTCGGACAGCTCCACCCCGGGTGAGCCGGTCAGGAGCTCGGTGGCCCGCTCGGGACTCAACTCGTCGGCGAACTCGGCCACGATGGCGTGGGAGTGCCCGGTGAACACCGGCACCCGGACGCAGGTACAGGTCACCTCCAGATCAGGGAGGCCCAGGATCTTCCGGCTCTCGTTGCGGAACTTCTGCTCCTCGCTCGATTCGAACGAGCCGTCATCGACCAGATGTCCGGCCATGGGAAGCACGTTGTGGGCGATGACGTCGGGGAAGACCGAGGCGGGGGGGAAGTTCACGGCCCCTCCGTCGAAGGTGAGGGCCCCGGCACCGTCGACCGTTTTGACCAGCTGCTCCTCGAGCTCGGCCACCCCGGCCAGGCCCGAGCCCGAAACGGCCTGGTAGGTGGCGACGATCAGCCGCTCGAGGCCGGCGGCGTCGTGGAGTGGCTTCAGCACCGGCATGGCCACCATGGTGGTGCAGTTGGGGTTGGCCACGATGCCCTTGGGGATCGAGCCCAGGGCGGTGCCGTTGACCTCCGGCACCACCAGGGGGACCTCGGGATCCATGCGCCAGGCCGACGAATTGTCGATCACGATGGCGCCGGCCGCGGCGAACCTCGGGGCCAGCTCGAGCGAGGCGGTGGCGCCGCTGGAGAACAGGGCCAGGTCCAGATGGCTGACGTCGGCGGTGGCGGCATCTTCCACCACCAGCTCGTCACCCCGGAACCCGATCCGACGGCCGGCCGACCGCGACGAGGCGAACAGCCGCAACTCATCGAGCGGGAAACCCCGCTCGCCGAGGATGGCCAACATGACGGTCCCGACCTGACCGGTTGCTCCCACCACTCCTACGCGCACGCCCGCCATTGTAGGGCTCAGGCCAGCTCGAAGGCCACGTGCAGGGCCCGGACCGCCTCCTCGGCGGAGTCCGAACGGATCATGCACGAGATGCGGATCGACGACGTGGAGATCATCTCGATGTTGATGCCGGCGGCAGCCAGCGTCTCGAAGGTCAGGGCCGTAACCCCCGGATGGGTCTTCATCCCCGCCCCCACCAGGGAGACCCGGGCCACGTCGGAGTCGCTGTTGACGCCGATGGCGCCGAGCTCGGGGACCAGCGCCTCACACACCTCGGTGCTCACGGCCAGGTCGTAGCCGGGCACGGTGAAGGAGATGTCGGTGGTCCCGTGCAGGGAGGTGTTCTGGACGATCATGTCGACGTTGACGTGTCGCTCGGCCAACCCCCGGAACAGCCGGGCGGCCAGGCCCGGTCGGTCCGGCACGCCGATGACCGTCACCTTGGCCTCCGTCACGTCGTGGGTGACGGCGGTGACGATTGCCTGCTCCATGGTTTCATCCTCCTCGACGACCCAGGTTCCCGGCTCCCAGGTGAAACTCGAACGTACATGCAGGGGTACGCCGTGATTACGGGCGAACTCCACCGACCGCAGATTGAGCACCCGGCCCCCGGTGGCGGCGATCTCCAGCATCTCCTCGAAGCTGACCCGGGACAGCTTGTGGGCCTCGGGCACGATACGGGGGTCGGCGCTGAACACGCCGGACACATCGGTGTAGATCTCGCACACCTGGGCCGACAGCACGGCGGCCAGCGCCACCGCCGTGGTGTCCGAACCGCCGCGGCCGAGGGTGGTCACATCCCGCTCGACCGACACGCCCTGGAACCCGGCCACCACCGGGACGCCACCGCCCTTCAGGGTGGCCCGCAACCGGTCGGCCCTGATCTCGAGGATCTTGGCCCGGGTGTGGACGGCGTCGGTGATGATGCCGGCCTGACTCCCGGTGAACGACGTGGCCTCCACCCCCAGCTCGGCCAGGGCCATGCAGAGGAGGGACATGGAGATGCGCTCCCCCGAGCTGAGCAGCATGTCCACCTCCCGCATGGGCTGGACCGAGCTCACGTCGGCCGCCACCCGGATCAGCTCGTCGGTGGTGTGGCCCATGGCACTGACCACCACCACCACGTCATCGCCGGCGCGCCGGGTACGGGCCACATGGTCGGCCACGGCGCGGATCCGCTCCGCATCGGCAACCGAGGTCCCGCCGAACTTCTGCACCACCAGAGACATGGGGGCTAAGGCTACAGGGACCGGTCCGGCACCTCCGTCGGAGGAATGGGGGGCGACGCCAGCGGGCCAGCCCGGAGCGAGTACCCTGAGGCCCCGTGTCCACCGAGAAACGCCAACGTCAAAAGGCCGGCCGGCAAGCCCGTCTGGCCGCCGAGCAGAAGACTCAGAAGCGCAAGCGGACCCTCCGGCGGGTCATCACCGTGGTCATCGTGGCCGGTGTGGTGTTCGGAATCTCCTACGCCATCTTCGGCAATTCCTCCAAGTCGAAGAACGCCGATGCCACCACGACCACGACCACCAAGCCCACCTCGACCACCACCACCACGCCGGCCCCCGCCGGAGGCTCCGGCAACACCAGCCTGGCCGCCGTCACCACCTCGGCCAACTGCCCCTCGAACTTCAAGGCCACCCTCAACAAGCCGTCGTGGAAGACCGCGCCGCCGATGACCATCGACACCTCGAAGACCTACACGGCCACCGTCACCACCGATGTCGGCCCCTTCACCATCCAGTTGGACCCCCAGGAAGCACCCAAGTCGGTGAACAACTTCGTCTTCCTGGCCGAACACCACTTCTACGACTGCGTCATCTTCCACCGGGTCATCCAGACCTTCATGGACCAGACCGGCGACCCGACCGGAACGGGGACCGGGGGCCCCGGCTACCAGTACACCGAGGCAGGCCCGAAGACCGCCACTCCCCAGTACCCCATCGGCTCGGTGGCCATGGCCAACTCCAACAGCCCGGCCACCACCGATCCCTCCACCAACGGGAGTCAGTTCTTCATCGTGACCGGGTCCGAGGGCGAGGACCTCTCCCCCGACTACACCCTCTTCGGCAAGGTGACCTCGGGGATGAGCGTGGTGGACAAGATCAACGCCGGCGGCTCCACATCGAGCAGCGAGACCGGGACGCCGGTCACCCTCCACCGGATGATCTCGGTCACCATCTCCGAGTCCTAGTACACGGTCGCCTCGGCCGGCACCATCGTCGATGGCGGATCACCCACCGCCGACACCTACGTCCCCAACCATCCAACAAGAGGAGAAGGCGCAATGGCCCCAGACGCTCCGGCAGCCGACGGTTCGAGCCCGAAGACCCAACGATTCGACGGCCCACCCCCCATGGTCATCGACCCCACCAAGCAGTACCGGGCCGAGGTGGTGACGTCCAAGGGCACCATGACCATCGTCCTCGATGCGGTGGGCGCTCCCAAGACGGTCAACAACTTCGTGTTCCTGGCCCGGTGGCACTACTACGACGGCATCGTCTTCCACCGGATCATCCCGGGGTTCATGCTGCAGGGCGGGGATCCCGAGGGATCGGGACGGGGCGGCCCCGGCTACCGCTTCGACGACGAACTGCCCGCCCCGGGGCGCTACGAGATCGGTTCCCTGGCCATGGCCAACGCCGGGCCCAACACCAACGGGAGCCAGTTCTTCATCGTGAGCGGTCCGGACGGGACGTCGTTGCCGCCCAGCTACTCGCTCTTCGGCAAGGTGGTCGGCGGACTCGACGTGGTCAAGGCCATCGAGTCGGTGGGCAGCCGCTCGGGTGCCCCTTCCGAAGAGGTGGTCATCGAGTCGGTGACCATCACCGAGTCCGACTGATCGACCGGTCAGAGGTCAGGCCGGGAGGGCACCCAGCCCGGCCGCGGCCCGGGCCCTGTCGAGGAACACCGTCACCGTCCCCACGCCTTCCGAGCGCCACTGACCCCAGGGGTCGCGGATGAGGGCGGTCCGTTCGGGTATGCCCGCCACCGGAGTGCCGGCCGGGGCCAGGTGCACCGACCGGTGAAGCTTCTCGCCGTGCTCGTCCTCGTGGACGTCGCCGAAGTGGGGAACCACCGCCAGGCCGCTCAACAGGCCGAGCCCGATGGTCAGGCCCCCTCCCCGGGCATCGACCATGGGGTCGGTGAGGGCCATGGCCGCCCCGGACGAGCCCACCACCACGGCACCGCCGTTCCACGCCGCCACCAGGGCGTCCCACACCTTCGAGTGCTTGAGCACGCTCCGCAGGTGCATGGGGGAGCTGCCGCTCAGATAGATGAACCGGGCCCGGGCCATCACCGTGGCGGCGCCGGGGTCTTCGGCGTCGGCCCGGGACAGGACCATCAGCCCCTCCACCTTGGCGCCGAGGGGCTCGAACCACTGGGCCGCCCCCAGCACCAGGCGCTCCGGGTGCTCGTACGCCGCGGCCGTGGGCAGGACCAGGACTTCGTCCGATCCCGAGGCTGCCAGCAACTCGGCGTCGAACGAGCAGCCGGGCTGCCATTCGCCGCCGCCGACCAGAGCGAGAGTTCCGGGGGAGCCGTCCATTGGGGTCACTGTAGAGCGCCGGATCGGTGCCCCCGCCCCATCGCCCCGCCCCGGTCCCCGTGCGGGCGGGCTACGCCTCGGCCTCGGCGGTGGCGGACCGGCGCATCAACAGCCCCATGGCCTCACACACCTCGGTGGCCAGGGCCAGGGAGTCGGGGAGGAAGCCCATGCTCATGAACCCGTGGACCTGGTCGTCGTAGCAGCGGTACTCGACCTCGACCCCGGACTTGGCCAGGACCTCGGAGTAGTGGGCGCCGTCGTCGCGCAGCGGATCGAAGCCCGCCGTGACCACCAGCGCCGGGGCCAGCCCGTGGTGGTCGTCGGCCAGCAGCGGGGAGACCCGGCCGGTCTCCCAGTCCGAGCGGTCGGGCAGGTAGCTGGCGCGGAAGTTCTCCATGCTCTCCCGGGTGAGGAAGAAGCCCTCGGCCATGGTCCGGTTGGAAGCCGAGTCGAGCCGGGCATCGAGGGCGGGGTAGATCAGCCCCTGGGCCACCGGGGGCGGCACATCGAGATCCCCGCTCCCCTGATCGGGCCGGGTCTCCAGGGCCACCACCGCGGCCAGATTGCCTCCGGCGCTGTCGCCCACCACGCCGACCTGACCGTCGGCATGTCCGACCTCGTCACTGTGGCGGTGGACCCAGGCGTAGGCGGCCAGGGCATCGTCCACGGCGGCGGGGTAGGGCTCCTCGGGGGCCAGGCGGTAGTCCACTGCCACCACGATGCACCGGCTGACTGCGGCCAACAGTCGGCACAAGGCGTCGTGCGAGTCCAGACCGCCGGTCACCCAGCCTCCGCCGTGGAAGAACACCAGGGCCGGCGGGCGCTTCCGGTCGGTCGGGCCGGCCCCGATCCCCGTTCCGTACTGCCGGTAGATCCGGATCGGGATGCCCGGCGACTCCGGGCCGTGGCGGATGACCCGCCCGGTGACGTGGACGTCGGTGCGGACCGGCATGGCCAGGCGGGACACCCGGTTGAGGTCGGAGCGCATGGCCTGCGGATCCCACAGGTCCGGGTCCCGGTCGAACCCCGGCAGGCGAGCACTGACCTCCAGCACCGCCTGGATCCCCCGGTTGAGCACCCGGCCGTCGACCTCCACCGGCTCACGGGAGCCCAACACACCCAGCACCGCGTCGGGATGGGAGAACAACCCGGCCAGCACCCGGGTGACCACCGGCCAGTGCTCGTAGGCCCCTTGGATTCGGCGGTTGTACAGGGCCCGGCTCCGGGACCTCCCCCAGGGACGACGGCCCGACGGGTCCTCCAGGGGACCGGTAGTGGCCTCGCTCGACCCGCGGGCCGCGGAGCCGGCCCTCGCCCCCCGCTTCCGGGCCGGGGCCCGTGTGGCCGTGGCCTTGGCCGCTGTGGCCTTGGCAGCCGGCTTGGCCTTGGTGGCTCCGGAGCCGGACCGGGCGCTACGGGTCTTCGGGGCGGGCTCGTCCGCAGTGGACCCGTCGGTACCGGTGGTGGTGTCATCCATGGTCTCCATGGTGTCGGGAGGGTGCCCCCATGGCAAGCATGGAGGCCAGCAGGGCCGACCGGGGGCCCAGAGCGGCACCCACCTACTGTCCAGTAACATCGGTTCCCATGTCCATCAAGCGAGTGGGAATCGTCGGTTCGGGGATCATGGGAGCCGGCATCGCCGAAACCGCCGCCGTCAGCGGGTTCGAGGTGGTGCTCCGGTCACGGAGCCAGTCGACCGCCGATGCCACCCTGGCCGCTCTGGAGAAGTCGCTCAACCGCCAGGTGGAGAAAGAGAAGATCACCGAGGGCGATCGCGGACGCGGCCCTGGCCCGGGTGACCGGAACCTCGGATCTGAGCGCCCTGAAGGACGTCGACCTGGTCATCGAGTCGGTGGTGGAGGACCTGGAGGTGAAAAAGGAGCTGTTCAACGAGTTGGACCGGATCACCGCCGACGGCACCATCCTGGCCACCAACACGTCGACCCTCCCGGTGATCGAGCTGGCCATGCAGACCGGCCGCCCCGACAAGGTCTGCGGGGTCCACTTCTTCAACCCCGCTCCGGTGATGGCCCTGGTCGAGGTGGTGCGCCCCCTGACCGCCAGCGACGAGACGGTGGCCGCGGCCCGTCAGTTCGCCGAGGCCTGCGGCAAGAACCCGGTCGAGGTCAAGGACCAGGCCGGCTTCATCGTCAACGCCCTGTTGTTCCCCTACCTCAACAATGCCGTCCGCATGTGCGAGGGCGGCGTGGCGTCGGTGGCGGACATCGACACCGCCATGAAGGGCGGCTGCGGCTTTCCCATGGGGCCGTTCGCCCTGCTCGACCTCGTCGGACTGGACACCTCCGTGGCTATCCTGGATGCGTTGTACGAGGAGTACCGGGATCCGAACTACGCCACCGTGCCGCTGCTGCGCCGGATGGTTGCGGCCGAGCTGCTGGGGCGCAAGTCAGGTCGGGGGTTCTTCGACTACCGCAAGTAACCGGATATGCCGCAGGTAGGCGGCTCGCCCAGAACGAGAGCGCGTTCTAGTCGTCAAGGCGACAACCCGGAGCAACAATGGAGGGATGAGCAACGTGGAGCCTGAGCAGTCGGGGGTGGACCCGAGCGGCGAACCACACCATTCCCCCACCGTCCGTGACAAGCCGTGGGTCATGCGGACCTACTCGGGCCACTCGACGGCCAAGGCCTCCAACGAGCTGTACCGGACCAACTTGGCCAAGGGCCAGACCGGGCTGTCCATCGCCTTCGACCTGCCCACCCAGATCGGCTACGACCCCGATGCTCCCGAAGCGGTGGGCGAGGTCGGCAAGGTCGGCGTGCCGGTGGCCCACCTGGGCCACATGTCCCAGCTGATGGATCAGATCCCCGTCGAGTCCATGAACACCTCGATGACCATCAACGCCACGGCGGCCTGGCTGCTCGGCCTGTACATCGCCAATGCCGAGGATCACGGGGTGGATCCGCTGGTGCTGTCCGGGACCACCCAGAACGACATCGTGAAGGAGTACCTCTCCCGGGGCACCTTCATCTTCCCGCCGCTGCCGAGCCGGCGGCTGACCGTCGACACCATCGCCTACACCGTTCGCCACGTGCCGAAGTGGAACCCCATCAACGTGTGCAGCTACCACCTGCAGGAGGCCGGAGCCAGCCCCTTCCAGGAGGTGGCCTACGCCCTGGCCACCGCCATCGGCGTCCTCGACGCCGTCCGCCAGTCCGGCCAGATCCCCGATGAGGAGTTCCCCGAGGTGGTCGGCCGGATCTCGTTCTTCGTCAATGCCGGGGTGCGCTTCGTCGAGGAGACCTGCAAGATGCGGGCCTTCACCGCGCTGTGGGAGCGGGTGTGCAGTGAGCGGTACGGGGTCACCGACCCCAAGCTCAAGCGGTTCCGCTACGGCGTGCAGGTCAACTCGCTCGGCCTCACCGAGGCCCAGCCCGAGAACAATGTGCCCCGCATCGTCCTCGAGTCCTTGGGCGTGACCCTGTCCAAGCGGGCCCGGGCCCGGGCCCTGCAGCTCCCGGCCTGGAACGAGGCCCTCGGACTGCCCCGTCCCTGGGACCAGCAGTGGTCACTGCGCATCCAGCAGATCCTGGCCTTCGAGTCGGACCTGCTCGAATACGGCGACATCTTCGACGGTTCGGTGGTCATCGAGGCCAAGACCACCGAGTTGGCCGAGGCGTCGTGGGCCGAGCTGCAGGATGTGCTGGGACTGGGTGGGGCCTTCGAGGCCATCGACGAGCTGAAGGCCCGACTGGTGGGCAGCCAGGCCGACCGGGTCCGACGGATCGAGACCGGCGAGCTGAAGGTGGTCGGGGTCAACTGCTTCACCGAGACGGCCGAATCACCCCTGGAGACGGCGGGGGACCAGTCCGGCAAGGGCGGGCCCCACATCGAGTCCATCCTGCGGGTGGACCCGGCCGTCGAGTCCGAGCTGCGGGTGGACGTGGAGAACTGGCGGGCCCGTCGCCAGCCGGCTCCGGTGCGTCAGGCCCTCGACGATCTGAAGCGGGCTGCCGAGGGGACCGACAACATGATGCCGGCCACCATCGCCCTGGCCCACGCCGGCGGGACCACCGGCGAGTGGGCCGGCGCCCTCCGGGAGGTGTTCGGTGAGTACCGGGCCCCCACCGGGGTCCGGGGCGGGGTGGGCCATCGGGGCACCGAGTTCCGGACGGTGAGGTCGCGGGTCCGGGCCTGGTCCGAACGGGCCGGTGGGCCCCCCAAGCTGCTGGTGGCCAAGCCCGGGCTCGACGGTCACTCCAACGGGGCCGAGCAGATCGCCGTGGCCGCCCGCGATGCCGGCTTCGAGGTCATCTACCAGGGGATCCGGCTGTCGCCGGCGGAGATCGCCGCCGCGGCCCGGGATGAGGACGTCGACGTGGTGGGGATCTCCATCCTCTCGGGCAGCCACCTCGAGCTGGTGCCCGAAGTGGTCGACCGGCTCCGGGCCGCAGGGGTCGAGGCCCCGGTGGTGGTCGGCGGGATCATCCCCCCCGAGGACGCCGAGATCCTGCTGGGCAAAGGGGTGGCCCGGGTGTACACCCCCAAGGACTTCGAGATCGGGCCGATGATGGACGACATGCTGCGACTGGCCGAGCAGTACCGGGCCACCGCCCCGGTCTGAGGGCACCGCCAGAACCTCCGACGCTCCGCCCTTTCGCTACCACCACCGGGTAGCTTCGCCGGGTGCCCACCCGCCGCAACCCCATGGCCGGCATCCTCTCGGGGCCCATCGACGCGCCGCCCGAGGACAAGTTGGCCCGGGTGTACCCCAACGTCGAGGCCGTCCCCGGCATGACCCTGCGCCACCGGGCCAGCGGGTTCGGTGGGGCACTGGTCCGGGTCGAGGGAGGAGGCGTGGAGATCCGGGGGCACACCGGGCTCGAGCGGGTCTTCCGCCTGGCCCCCGGGGCCTTCATCGTGGACGGCCGGGCCGTCTCCCTGGTCCGGCCGGCGGCCAACAGCTCGTCCGGGGCAGCGTCCATCACCGCCTCGGGATCGGTGGCCGTCACCGGGGCGCCGGCCCGGGTGGCCCGGGCCGGACGGCTGTGGGTGGAGGGCGTCCACGACGCCGAACTGGTGGAGCGGGTCTGGGGTGACGACCTCCGGGTCGAGGGCGTGGTGGTGGAGCGGCTCGACGGGATCGACCACCTGGGGGCGGCCATCAAGGAGTTCCGACCCGGCCCGGCCCGCAAGCTCGGGGTGCTGGTCGACCATCTGGTCGAGGGCAGCAAGGAATGGCGCATCGCCGCCGACGTCCGACATCCCCAGGTGCTGGTCACCGGAACGCCCTTCGTCGACGTGTGGGAGGCGGTGAAGCCGTCGGTGCTGGGCATCGAAGGGTGGCCCCGGATCCCCCGGGGCGTGGAGTGGAAGTCCGGGGTCTGCCAGGCCCTCGGGTTCGGGGATCCCCCCACCGCCTGGAGGCGCATCGTGGCCTCGGTCAGCTCCTACGCCGACCTGGAGCCGGCCCTGGTGGGAGCGGTGGAACAGCTCATCGACTTCGTGACCGACCCCAACTGACCCGGTCGCGATCCGCACGGGGACGGTGGGCGGTCAGGGGCTGTGTGCTCAGCCTCCGGCCCAGGGCCGGTCCCGCCGGGTGGTGGCCGGACGGGACCACCACCGCCCGCTGAACCGCCACGCCGGCGGACGTTGGTGCTGGTCGGCCAGGACCAGGCGGGGCCGGGGCCAGGCCTGGTCCACCGCCGCGGCCAGGACGGCCAGTACCTCGGGATCGATCTCCGGCCGCGGGGCGATGCCGGTCGGTGAGGTGGCCGCGTCGTTCCCCGGTGTCACAGGGGCATGTTCCCGTGCTTGCGCTTGGGCAGGTCCTCGCGCTTGGACACCAGCAGGGCCAGGCTCCGCACCAGGATGCGCCTGGTCTCGGCGGGGTCGATGACATCGTCCACGTAGCCCCGCTCGGCGGCGGCATAGGGATTGGCGTACCGCTCGGTGTACTCCTCGACCAGCTCCTTGCGCCGGCCCACCGGATCCACCGCCTCGGCCAGGTCCCGCCGGTAGACGATCTCGACCGCGCCCTCGGGCCCCATCACGGCCAGCTCGGCCGAGGGCCAGGCGTAGGCCAGGTCCGCCCCGATGGACTTGGAGTTCATGACCACGTACGCCCCGCCGTAGGCCTTCCGGGTGATGATCTGCACCCGGGGCACGGTGGACTCGCAGTAGGCGTAGAGCAGCTTGGCCCCGTGGCGGATGATGCCTCCGTACTCCTGGTCGGTGCCGGGCATGAAGCCGGGGACGTCCACGAAGGTGATCAGCGGGACGTTGAAGGCATCGCAGGTGCGCACGAAGCGGGCGCCCTTCTCCGAGGCGTCGATGTTGAGCACCCCGGCCAGCATCTGGGGCTGGTTCCCCACGATGCCCACCGACCGGCCGTCGATGCGGGCGAACCCGCACACCAGGTTCATGGCCCAGTGGTGGTTGACCTCGAAGAACTCGCCGTCGTCGACCACCGCCTCGATGACCTTCTTCATGTCGTAGGGCTGGTTGGGCGAGGCCGGCATGAGCTCGGTCAGTTCGGGCGTGAGGCGTTCGGGATCGTCGGCGGACGCCACCAGCGGCGCCTCCTCCAGATTGTTGGAGGGCAGGAAGCTCAACAGGTACCGGACGTCGTCGAGGCAGGACTTCTCGTCGGGGGCCACGAAGGCCGCCACCCCGGACTTGGTGGCATGGCTCATGGCCCCACCCAGCTCCTCCAGGGTCACGTCCTCACCGGTCACCGTCTTGACCACGTCGGGCCCGGTGATGAACATGTGGCTGGTCCCCTGCACCATGAAGATGAAGTCGGTCATGGCCGGGCTGTAGACCGCGCCCCCGGCGCAGGGGCCCAGGATCACGCTGATCTGGGGGATCACCCCGGAGGCCTCGGCATTGCGGTGGAAGATGCCCCCGTAGGAGTGCAGCGAGACCACGCCCTCCTGAATGCGGGCCCCGGCTCCGTCGTTGAGTCCGATCATGGGCACGCCGATCGACGTGGCCAGGTCCATCACCTTGTGGATCTTCTCGGCGAACACTTCGCCCAGCGCTCCGCCGAACACCGTGAAGTCCTGGCTGAACACGCAGACCCGGCGGCCGTCGATGGTGCCGAACCCGGTGATGACACCGTCGGTATAGGGGCGGTTCTCCTCGAGGCCCATGCCGTGGGCCCGGTGGCGGGCCAGCATGTCCAGCTCCTGGAAGGAGCCGTCGTCGAGCAGGTAGTCGATGCGCTCGCGGGCAGTCATCTTCCCCTTGGCGTGGTGCTTCTCCACCGCCCGGGGGGAGCCGGCATTGCGGGCCTGCTCGCGGCGCTCGGCCAGTTCTTCGAGTCGTTGGGTCATCGGGTGATCCATGGACAGTGAGGCTATCGGAACCGCGGTTGGGGTCCCGCCCGCCGGCCTGATCTCAGCCCGGGGAGTTGACCCAGTGGGGCCCGCACCACACGTAGGTCACCGGGTTGCCGGGGCCGGCCCCCAGGTAGGGCTCCACGCTCTTGCCCACATACCGCTTCTCCAGCTCCGGATCGGGTGAACCCACGAAGGAGAACCGGTCGGGAGGTCGGCTGGCCCCGGTGTCAACCACCGGCCCCTCGCGGCCCGGGCCGGCCGGGGCCGGCTCCCACCGTTCGATCCGGTAGACCCCGACCACCACCTCGCCGGCCACGGTGGCCGCCCACCGGGGAGAGCGGGGGGAGTCCAGGTCGATCCACCGGCGCCCCACCCGCCACTCGTGGCGGACCTGCTCATAGGAGGCATCGGCGCCGACCCCGCCCACCCGCAACAGCACCAGCTGGTGGGCCCGCTTGATCTTGGCGCGCTTGGTCAACAGGGCGTTGACCTCACTGGCGCTGCGGCGCTGGCGTTCGAGGGTGGGAGCACCGTGAAGGCCCAGGGCCTCGTGGGTGGCCGCTTCGACCACCAGGGCCTCCTCCGGAGAGAGGCCGTGCCGGAGGATGTCGATGCGGACGGCACGGTCACCCGACTCCACCTGGCGTATGCGCTCCAGCACCGGATCCTCCTCGCGGGGGACGGGACGCCCCGCGGACTCCCGAGCCGACTGCACCAGGCGGAAGCAGCGGTCCTTCCGGCCGTGGCCGACGTAGAAGGGCCGTCCGGTCCGGGGGTCGACCAACAGGTAGACGTACGACCCCAACTTGGACCACACCCCGGGTGAGAACCCGGGCTCCGGCTCACCGGTATCGGGGGCCTCCGGTGGGCGGGGTCGGACGTCGACCACCGGCTCCAGGGGACCGTCGGCGGCCCCGGGCACCGCTACCGAGGGGACAGCGGCCGGCGGGCGCTCCTGATCGGTGGGGGCGGGAAGGCTGGCCACACCGATGGGGGGCACCTCCGCCACCACAGAGTCGTAGGGCGGCCCGGCCGGTGCCACAGTGGCGGGGTCGATCGATGCGATCGCTTACTCCTGCACCAGCTCGATCAGCGTGCCGAAGGCACCCTTGGGATGGATGAAGGCCACCGTGGTCCCCCGCGACCCGGGTCGGGGCTCCTGGTCGATGACCCGGCCCCCGTGGTCCTTGACCGACTGGAGAGCGGCCGCGCAGTCAGCCACCCGGTAGCCGACGTGGTGGAGCCCCTCCCCCTTCTTCTCCAGGTACACCGCCACCGGCGAGTCCTCGCGGATGGGGGTGAGCAGTTGGACGTAGCTGTCCGCCACTTTCAGGAGGGCCTCTTCGACACCGTCGGACTCCACCCGCTCGCGGTGGTCGACCGTGGCCCCGAAGGTCTCGGCGTAGTAGGCGATGGCCGCCTCCAGGTCCTGGACGGCGATGGCCACATGGTCGATCTCGGTGAGCATGGGCTCGGTCACCGGCACACCCTCCTCATCCTTCGTGTCTCCGGAACAAGGTGATCCGGTCCTCTCCCACCTCGGCCCGGAACTCGGGGTCGTCGATGCCCTGGCCGGTCTGATCGGCCAGGCACAGGACTCCGATCTTGCCCTCGTGGAGGTTGCGGTGGACCTGATAGGTGGCCTCGCCCACGTGCTCCAACGGGTGGACGGCCGACAGGGCCGGCTGGATCTTTCCCTCGCACACCAGCTGGTTGGCGTCCCACGCCTCCCGGTAGTTGGCGAAGTGCGACCCCTTGATGGTCTTGAGCTTCATCCACAGGTGCCGGTTGTCGTACTCGATCATGTAGCCCGAGGTGGCGGCGCAGGTCACGATGATGCCTCCCCGCTTGGCCGCGAACACCGACGCCCCCATGGTCTGGCGGCCGGGATGCTCGAACACGATGTCCACGTCGTCGCCGACCAGGCCCCGGATGTCCTTGCCCAGCCGCCGCCATTCCGACTCGTCCTGGGTGTTCTGGTCCTTCCAGAATCGGTAGTTGGCCACCTTGCGGTCGATCACCGCCTCCACGCCGAGGTCGTGGAGGAGTTCCACCTTGGAGGGTGAGGAGACCACACCGACCGGAGTCCCGCCCCCGTTGAGCACGTACTGGACGGCGTAGGCCCCGAGACCGCCCGACGCCCCCCACACCAGCACCTTGTCCCCCTGGGTCATCTTGGCCCCGTTCTTCGACACCAGCATCCGGTAGGAGGTGGAGTTGCACAGGGCGTTGACGGCGGCCTCCTCCCAGGTCAGGTGGGTGGGCTTGGGCATCAGCTGGTTGGCCTTGACCACGGCCAGATCGGCCAGGCCGCCGAAGTTGGTCTCGTACCCCCAGATGCGCTGGTTGTCGGCCAGCATGGAGTCGTCGTGGGCACTCGGGCTCTGGTCGTCCACGTAGTTGCAGTGCACGGTGACCTTGTCCCCGGGCCTCCACTTGCGCACCGCCGACCCCACCCTGAGCACCACGCCGGAGGCATCCGAGCCGACCACGTGGTAGTCGAGGGCGTGGCGCTTGCCCCAGGCGCTCTCCTTGCCCAACCGGTCGAGGAAGCCGAAGGTAGGCAACGGTTCGAAGATGGAGGTCCACACGGTATTGAAGTTGATGGAGCTGGCCATGACGGCGATGTAGGCCTCGTCCGGGGCCAGCTCGGGAACGGCCACCTCATCGATGTGCAGCGACTTCCTGGGGTCCTTGTCCTCGGAGGCCAGGCCGTCGAACATCCCCACCTCGTCACGGCGGACGAACGCCGCCCGGTAGGAATCGGGGAGCGGGATCTCCGCCAACTCCTCCCCTGGGACGCCTGCTTGGATGGCTGAGAGGAACTCCTGCATGGGCAGTGAGGATAGTCCCATCGTCGGCGACGGTTCCTCGGACGTCGAGGGCCCGATCCGGGGAGCGGCCCGGGGCCGCCGGGCCCGGGTGGTGGTCCGAGCCGGGGAGGCCGTATCATGGGGCGGTCGTAGCGGGCCCGTGGGGGGCCGCCACCTGAACTGGCCACCAGGCCGCGGAGGACGTCATGCCCGGAACCGTCATCGTCACTGGGGCCCGGACCCCGATCGGCAAGCTCTCGGGGGCCCTGGGGGGCTTCGCCGCCACCGAGCTCGGAGGATTCGCCATCGCCGGGGCCCTCGAGCGGGCCGGCCTCAAGCCGGAGCAGGTGGATTACGTCTTTATGGGACAGGTGATCCTGGCCGGGACGGGACAGATCACCGCCCGTCAGGCTGCGGTCAACGCCGGCATCCCGATGTCGGTCCCCGCCACCACCGTGAACAAGGTCTGCCTCTCGGGCCTCAACGCCATCTACCTGGCCGACCTCATGATCAATGCCGGCGACGCCGACATCGTGGTAGCCGGCGGGATGGAGTCGATGACCCAGGCTCCCTACCTGCTGCCGGGGGCCCGGGGCGGCTACCGGCTCGGGGATGCCACCGTGGTCGACTCGATGATGTACGACGGGCTGTTCTGCGCCTTCGACCAGCGGGCCATGGGGCTCTCCACCGAGGTGTACAACGGGGCCGACGGGGTCGCACGGGACCGACAGGACGCCTTTGCCGCCCAGTCCCACGAGCGGGCGGCCGCGGCCATCAAGGACGGAAAGTTCGCCGACGAGATCATCCCGGTGAGCGTGCCCCAGCGCAAGGGGGACCCGCTGATCGTGGACACCGACGAGGGCGTCCGTCCCGAGACCACCGCCGAATCCCTGGGCAAGCTGCGGCCGGCCTTCGACAAGTCCGGGACCATCACCGCCGGCAACGCCTCCCAGATCTCCGACGGCGGCGCCGCGGTCATCGTGATGTCCAAGGCCAAAGCCGAAGAGCTGGGGCTCTCCCCGCTCGGTGAACTGGTCAGCTACGGACAGGTGGCCGGCCCCGATCCGTCGTTGCTGCACCAGCCGTCCAATGCCACCTCGGTGGCCCTGGCCAAGGCCGGCCTCACCACCAAGGACATCGACATCTTCGAGATCAACGAGGCCTTTGCCGCGGTGGGGTGCGCCTCCAGCCAGCAGTTGGGCGTCGGCGACGACGTGGTCAACGTCAACGGCGGTGCCATCGCCCTGGGCCACCCGGTCGGGATGTCGGGTACCCGGCTGGCCCTTACCTCGCTGTTCGAGTTGAAGCGCCGGGGTGGCGGCACGGCCGCCGTGAGCCTGTGCGGTGGTGGTGGCCAAGGGGATGCGGCCATCCTGCGCACCCTCTGACCGGGAACGCCCCGCCGGCCTCCGTACGGGGTCGACTCAGTACGGAGGCTTGAACAGCCCGACCAATCGGCCACACCCGGGGGCGACGTCCTCCCAGGCCCCGACGGACAGGGTCAGGACAGCCAGGGCGCACGTCGGGAATCCGTGGAGTTCGAGGGCGGCGCGGTCCCCGATCGGCCCGTCGTCATCCCGGTTGGCCAGCAGTTCCCACACCAGCTGATAGGTGGTCGGGTTGTGGCCCACCACCAGCAGGCTGTTCACTCCCCCGTCGACCTCGCGCACGTACTGCAGCACCAGGTCGGGTTGGGCCTCGTAGAGGGACTTGTACGCCTCCAGCGGCACCGGGGTGCCCATGCCCTGGACCACCAGATCGGCCGTCTGACGGGTCCGCACCGCGGCTGAGCAGATGATCTGCTCCGGTTTGGGGAGTTCTTCCACCCCGGGCAACGGGGTCCCCCCGGCATCCAGGCGTTGGCCCAGTGCCGTGGCGTCGCGTCGGCCCCTCCCGGTGAGTGGGCGTTCCCGATCACTTCCGCCCCAGGGGGCGTCGGACGCCGCTTTGGCGTGCCGGAGCAGCCAGAGGTGCCGAGTGGGACCGCTTGGTGGGCTCGGCATGTCCCCATGGTGCCCCAAGTGGAGGAGCAGTGCCCGGGACGACCCGGGAAGCGGGGCTGTTAGGCGTCCACCTCGCGCCGTCCCTCCAGGGCCCTCCCGAGGGTCAGTTCGTCGGCGTACTCCAGGTCGCCGCCCACGGGCAGACCGCTGGCGATCCGGGTGACGGTGAGGCCCAGGGGCTTCAACAGCCGGGCCAGGTACATGGCGGTGGCCTCACCTTCGAGGTTGGGATTGGTGCACAGGATGACCTCGGTGATGCCCTCGGCCTCCACCCGCACCAACAGCTCGCGGACCCGCAGTTGGTCGGGCCCGATCCCTTCGATGGGGTTGAGCGCCCCCTGGAGCACGTGGTACTTGCCGGAGAACTCACCGGTCTTCTCCACTGAGACGATGTCCCGGGGATCCTCGACCACGCAGACCGAGGTCTGGTCCCGGCGGTCGTCCGTGCAGATGGCACACAGCCCACCCTCGGCCACGTTGAAGCAACGGGTGCACAACGTGATGCGCTCCTTGACGGCGATGATGGCGTCGGCCAGCCGGAGGGCGTCCTCGGGGGCCACCTTGAGGAGATGGAAGGTGATCCGCTGGGCCGACTTCGGCCCGACGCCGGGGAGACGGCCCAACTCGTCGATGAGCGACTGCAGGGGTCCGGAGAAGATGGCCATCTACCCGACCTCCTCGGCGCCCGGGAACGCCTTCAGCACCCGGGACTCGGGCGAATTGTCGAACGAAGCCACCTCGCCGAGCTCGGCCTCGTCGAAGGCCGAGAGGTCCTCCAGGTCCTCGGGGCCGGGATCGGGTGCCCGTACGACGGGAGACGGAGCCGGCTCCGGTGTGGCGGGAGTCTCGACTTGGGAGCCGGGTCCGGCGGCCGCCCGCGGTTCGGTGTCCGGTGGGTCCGGCGGGGTGGCTGCTCGGTCCGGAGGGGGGCCATCGCCGGCTCCGGTGGCGGCGTCGACCACCAGGATCAACCCCACCGGACGGCCGAAATGCTCCGCCAGCGCCGACTCCACCTCGCCGCGGACCTCCTCACACCGTCCCCGATGGATCTCATTGGGCAGCCCGAAGACGGCCTTGTCCTTCTCCACCCCGACGAACCGCCCGGCTTGGAACAGGGCCTTGGCCTTGGGCCGGAGCCGACCGATGACATGGTCGCCCCAGGCCTGGACCAGCTCGTCCCGGGTGGGCAGGGGGGCCGGGCCGCCTGCGGCCGCCACCGGGGCAGGTGCGGCGGGAGCGGGGGGCGGCGCCGCGGCCGGGGTCGGGGCCGGGGTCGGGGCGGGAGGTGATGGCGACGCCGCGGCCGGCGGAGGAGCGGACTCCCGGCGGACGGCGCCCAGGGTCTTGCGGGTGGCGGCAGCCGGAGGCGGTGCAGAACCGGTATCGCCGGACCCGGTGGCCGCCCTGACCGGTTCGGGGACCGGGACGTGACGGCTGCTGTCGGCCGGGGCCGCTGTGGCGGCTGGGTCGGGGGCCGCGGGGGCGGGTCGTGAGCCCGAGGACTCCAGGCGCTCGATGCGGGCCAGGAGAGCGGCCGGCGAATCATCGGCTTCGGGGTGGGCCAACCGGACCAGGGCCACTTCCAGGACCACCCGGGGATCGGGGGCCTCCCGCATGGATATCTGGGCCTGGCCCAGCACCTCCATGGACCGGACCAGCGTGGCCAGCCCGACCCGCTCGGCCTGGGAGGACAACTCGTCCCGCTCCGAGCCGGACACCCCCACCACGTCCGGAGCCACCAGGGCCAAAAAACCCTGTCGGAGATGGTCGACCAGGTCGCCGGCCAGCTGTTGGGGGCTGTATCCCGCCGAGGCCAGATGGGCCACGGCCACCAGGGTCCGGGCCACATCGCGTTGGGCCAGGCCTTCGACGACCTCGTCCAGCTCGGGCAGGTCGTCATCGACGGTGTCCGAGGCGGCCACCTGGTCGAGGACCGACAGCGCGTCACGAGCCGACCCGCGACCGCGGCGGACCGCCATGTCCAGGGCCTCATCAGGCACGTCGAGCTGTGCCTGGCGACGGACGTCACCCAACAGGTCGGCCAGGGTCTCGGGCCCGAGGAGCCGGAACTCGAAGTGCTGGGTTCGGCTGCGGATGGTGGGCAGGACCTTCTGCGGATCGGTCGTGGCCAGCACGAAGACCACGTGGGCCGGAGGCTCCTCGAGCGTCTTCAGCAGGGCGTTCGACGCCGGCGTCGACAGCATGTGGACCTCGTCGACGATGTAGACCTTCTGGCGGCCCGGGGTGCCGAGGGCGGCCCGTGACACCAGGTCACGCATGGCTTCCACCCCGTTGTTGGACGCCGCATCGAGCTCGTGCACATCGAGCGACGTCCCCTTGGCGATCTCCACACACGAGGTGCAGACGCCACAGGGCTCGCCGTCCTGCAGGTCGGTGCAGTTGAGAGCCTTGGCCAGAATGCGGGCGGTGGAGGTCTTGCCGGTGCCCCGGGGCCCGCTGAAGAGATAGGCGTGGCCTACCCGTTGGTCACGGACGGCATTGCGGAGGGCCAGAACCACGTGATCCTGGCCCCGGACCTCGCCGAAGGTGGACGGCCGGAATCGGCGATAGAGCGACTGGTAAGGCGTGTCGTCGGGTCCGTCGGGTGCGTCAGCCACGTCGGGTGAGCCTACCGGCCACCGGGCTCGGTCTTTCCGGGGATCGGGCGACCCCGGCGTTCGGTGCGACGGCCAGGTTGACTGCGGCACACGGCCTGACCCGCTGAGAGCTGCTGCCTTCCGACCCTGACTCGATTCACGGGAGAACGTTGCGCAGGACCCAGCCGTCGCACCCAACGTCGGGGCGCGGAGCGATGTTAGTCGGCGCCGGAACGAGGCGAACATCGTGGCGGAGTAGCCTGTCGGGGCTGTCGGCCACCCCCGGCCCGTCCGGAGGGGGGTCGACCATCCGGAGGCGTGCGAGAGCGGCCGAATCGGCACGACTGGAAATCGTGTGTGGGGAAACTCACCGTGGGTTCAAATCCCACCGCCTCCGCCATGGGATCCCCCTGAACTGGGAGGATTCCCGCTGTGGCTGGCGCCTCTCCGCCCGGGAGTGATTAGCATCCCGCCGCATGAGCACCGGCGCCGACCCTTCTCCGCCGGCTCCCAGCCTCGACGATGGTGCGGCCATGGGACTGGCCCTGACCGAAGCGGCATCGGCACCCCTGCACGGAGACGTGCCGGTGGGAGCGGTGGCGCTGTGGGAGGGACAGGTCATCGCCTCTCGACACAACGAACGGGAGAAGCTCGGTGACCCGGCGGCCCACGCCGAGTTGCTCACCTTGTCGGACGCCGCCGCCGTCCTCGGCACCTGGCGTCTGTCAGCGGTCACGCTGGTGGTGACCCTGGAGCCGTGCGCCATGTGCGCGGGGGGCCTGGTGGCGGCCAGAGTGGGACGGCTGGTCTTCGGGGCCGCCGATCTGAAGGGCGGGGCCTGCGGCTCCCTCTACAACCTGTGCGACGACCCCCGCCTGAACCATCAGGTCTCCCTGACCGCCGGCATCCGGGCCGCCGAGGCCTCGGCTCTGCTCTCGGAGTTCTTCGCCGGGCGGCGCGCCGAACGGTGACCGTCCTCCTAGGGAAACGCTGCCACGGTCAACCGCGGGGAAGGCCCAGGCCGCGCTGAGCGATGATGTTGCGCTGAACCTCGCTGGTGCCACCGTAGATGGTGGTCCCGAGAGAGAACCGGTAGGAGTACTCGGCCAGACCATCAGCGATGGCCGTGGGCTCGCCTTCGCTGCGCAAGCCGTCGGGGCCGAGCATGTCCACGAAGTCAGCCGACTGCCTGGTCAGGGCTTCCGACGCAAAGAGCTTGGCCATGGATCCCTCGACACCGGGAAGGCCCCCGGCATTCTGGACCCAGGCGGCACGGCGAGCGAAGAGCACACTGATCTCGTTCTCCGCCGCGGCCCGCCCCAGGCGAGCCAGGACATCAGGGTCCTCCGCCACCGGCCGACCGTCATCGTCCACCGCCGTCGAGGCCCACTGCTCCATGCCATCGAGGAGCCGGTTCGAGTCGCCACCCTGGGGTCCGGACCGCTCGAAGGTGAGACTGACCGTCATGACATGCCACCCGCCGTCGACCTCTCCGATCCGCAACGAGTCGTCCACCCGCACATCGGAGTAGAAGGTGAGATTGGTGCGCTCGCCCGACAAGGTGAACACCGGCTGGATCTCGACTCCGGGCTGGCGGAGGGGCACGAGGAAGGTGGTGAGCCCCTTGTGCTTGGCCACGTCGGGATTGGTACGGGTGAGGAGGAAGACGTAGTCGGCCTCCTGGGCATTGGTGGTGAACATCTTCTGCCCGTTGATGATCCACTCATCCCCGTCGCGAACCGCCCGGGTCTGGGCCGCGGCCACGTCGGAGCCCGACTCGGGCTCGGTGAAGCCGAGCACGATGATGATCTCTCCGGTCAGCGCCTTGGGCAGGATCAGTCGCTTCTGCTCCTCGGTCCCGATATGGCGGATGATGTTGGCCACCATCAGGGTGGTGCCAAGGCCGTAGGTCGGGGCTCCGGCCCGTTGGAACTCCTCAGCGGAGGCCAGGACCTCGAGGGCGTCGCCGCCCCTGTCCGCCAAACTCCTCGGGCCAGCCCGGGGCCAGCATGCCGTGTTCCACCCGGGCCCGGTGGAAGTCCCAGTTATGGCGTACCCCGGTGGTCTGCATCTGCTCTCGCACGGCCTCGGTGAGGTACTCATCGAGAAAATCCCGGGCTTCCTGGCGGAAGGCCTCGCTGTCCTCGCCCAGACGGAAGTCCATCACCGAACCTCCGAACGCAAGGTGGACAACCGGTCGGCGGCGGCCCGGGCGTACATCACGGCCGGCTCCCCGAACAGGGCGGGCCAGGCTTTGGCCCGCCGGAAGTAGAGCTGGATGTCGAACTCGAGCATGAAGCCGTAGCCCCCGTGGTAGTGGAGGCTCCGGTAGCTCGCCTCCCGGGCCGCCTCGGCGCTGAAGGCGCAGGCCAACGCGGCGAGTTGGGTGGCACGCTCGCCATCTTCGCCGGCAGCCCAGGCCGCCTCCCGGGCCAGCAGGAGACTTCCGTCGACCCTGGTGGCGGCGTCCGCCAATCCGTGGGCCACGGCCTGGAACGACCCGATGGGTACCCCGAAAGCGTTACGTTCCTTGGCGTACTCGACGCCGATCTCGAGCGACCTGCTTCCCATGCCGACCATGGCGTTGGCCGTGAGGGCCAGCCACTCGTCCATGGCCTGCTCGAAGTTCGCCCGGGCCCCCTCCCCGGTCTCCAGTTCCACCGGTGAAGAGACGCCAATATCCGCCACCGGCATGGAACCAATGGTCGAGACCGGGCGTCGGTCGGAGACCTCCATGCACAGCAACCGGTCACCGTCCATGAACACCACCTCATCGGCGACTGCCCCCGCTGGAACCAGTGACAGGGTGCCCCCCCTCGGCGGGTGGAGGGCCAGCGTGGTGAGACGATCCGGCAACCGGGCCCGGTCGAGCGCCGCCGCAGCGGGACCACGTCCAGACCTGGCCAGTAGGCGGGCGGCGACCTGAGCTTCGAGGAGAGGTGCCGGTCCGAGGTGACGCCCATGCTGCTCGGCCACCAGGGCCAGATCCAGCAGTGACGCCCCCCAACCCCCCGACGCTTCGTCCACGGCCATATCGAGTGCACCCATCGCCCGCAGACGTCCCCACAACTCGGGGTCAAACCCGGAAGGCTCGGCGGAGCGAACCAGCTCGATGGGACACTCCTTGGCGTAGAACGCCGAGAAGGCCTCGATCAGCTGCTGTTGCTCCTCCGTCGGATTCAGATCCATTTCCCCAAATTCTCCTCGTTCGAGAACGACGGCAGACTATGTGTTCTCCGTGCCGACCGAAAACCGTCAGGCCATCCCCGGCACCTGGTCACACGGACACGCACGGGAGGATGGGCCCAACCGTCGGTGACCAGACACCCGCTACGACGACTCATCTTGGCACTCCTGTCGTCAGCGAGGGAAGCCCGGGTCGCACCGGGGCATCACCCTCGACGGGTCGATCTCCGACTCAGGTTCGATCGGCGGTCAGGCCCGATGGTTCCTCCGGCCGGCGTACAGTCGGGCGGTCGCCAGCACTCCGATCGACGAAATCACCGTCACGGCAAGAAAGGCGGCCGAATACCCTCGGTCGGAAGCCATGTAGGCCGGATGGAGGTATTGGACGAGAGACTGGTCAAAGTGATGTGAGTTCAGGCCCGTCTGTTCCGCCGCCTGGAGGGCAGAACGCAGTTCCTCGTACTGCTTGGTGTTCAAATCCTTCAACGGTCCAGAGTTGATGAGCTGATGAAGGCGACCCACATAGACGGCATGAAACAGGGAGTAGAGAAGAGCGATCCCAACAGCCCCTCCAGCCTGCTCAGCCGTCGCCGACACGCCCGAGGCCTCGCCCGATTGCTTGTCGCCAATCGAATCGAGGGAGACGGGATCGTTGACTGTGAGCACCAGGGCAAGACCGGTGCCGTAGATGAGCAGCCCGGGCAGCAGGCCGAGATAGTTGTGCATGGATACGCCCAGGTAGAGCGCCACCCCCGAGAGGGCGAGGATCCCGAATCCGATCACCAGGGGCGGTCGCCCTCCGGCACGGTCGTACCAGCGTCCGGCGACACTTGAGAACATGACCATGGGAACGGTCGTGGGAATGAGGGCCAGCCCCGCCAGCGCCGGACTCATCCCGAGATTGAGGATGAGCAGGAGTGGAAACAGAAGCCCGAGCCCCATCTCCGCCATTCCGGCCAAACCCTGACTCAGGGTCGACCCCAAGTAGTTTCTGGTGCTGCGCAGAAGTCGTAGGTCCATCAGGGGGTTCGCCACCCGAAGCTCACGGCTGACGAACAGGGCCGCACCGACGACGGCGACCATCAGCGAACCGGCAACTTCGACCGAGAGGAAGCTCTCGGCCTGGGATTCGGTCAGACCGAACACCAACCCCACGATGGAGACGAACAGCAGACCGGCACCCAGCAGGTCAAGGTGAACTCCCCTACCCCTCGCACCGTCGACCGGGACGGAGCGGTGGGTGGCGACCACACATACCACGGCAAGTGGAACATTGACGAGGAGCACGAATCGCCAGCTGAGGGCAGAAGTGAGTACACCGCCAATGGTTGGCCCAAGCGCCCCGGCGATGGCTGCCACTCCGCCCATCGTCCCAAGGGCCTTCCCTCGCTCAGAACTTGGAAACGTTCCGTTGACGATGGCCACACTGCCTGGCAACATGAGCGCGCCGCCGAGTCCTTGAAACACTCGGGCAATCAGAAGGGCGGGGAATACAGGGGCCAGGCCGCCAACGGCGGACGCGGCAGCAAATGTGGCCGTTCCTACCAGGAATACCCGACGCCGTCCTAGGAGGTCCCCAAGGCGACCGCCAAGAATCAAGAAGCCGGAAAGAGTGAGGAGGCTGGCGTTCAGCACCCACTGGGCTACCTCGGTGCCAATGCCGAACTGCTTCATGATCGACGGTAGGGCCAGAGGAACGGCAGTCTGGTCGACCAATATCATTGCGTTAGCAACAATCATGGCCACGAGGACGACCCGCTGGGTGCCGTTTTCCGACTTTGTCATCGCTCGCCGATGTGCCCCGATCCTCACCCAATCGCTGCTGAACGTCAGACTAGGGAATCGTGGGGTGGCCCGTCCAACCTGGGCCTGTGGGTGAAACACGCTGGGCTACCTGCCAGCTCGGGCGTCCTAAGGTTGGCACCGCGTCTCCGCACATTGCATTCGAAGATGGCCGATTCGATGCGCTCTCATCGAATCGGGGTCGCTTGCTGGTGCTGTCTGCTGGTACTCGGTCATCCCGCGTGGCTGGTACCTGGAACATGTGGGCTGCGACATCTGCACCGGTGTGCATCAGGACTGCTGATCTGTAACACGGGACAACCTCACAGGGATTCGTGATTGCCAGCGGCCCGCTCTCATAGCCGCTGAGGACCATGGCCCTGACAAGTGGGTACTTCGCCTCTATCGGCAAGATGCAAACGCCGGCAAGCTTGTGCTCGTGCTAGACACCTCTGCAGACAAGCCGAAGCATCGATGGCTGCTCGGAGTTGAGCCCTTCTTTGAAGGGGGCTGGTTCCACAAAGGGAGCCGCTCCAGGTCATGGGAGGTCGAAGATACTTTGGGGGCAATCTCTTTGCTTGGAGACGTGATAATCGACCTGACGAACCCGCGGTCAATGCCACCCAACATTGATGTCCAGGCATATGCGATCGGCCGAGACGTCGAAGTGCTCGTTCGTCCCGGAACTCACGTCGAGTTGACGGGTCGAGCGAACAATAAGCACTTGAATAACCGACTTGCAGACTCCCCCGTGACCGATCACGACCATATGATCAAGATCACAGGTCACACCTTCTTAGGTGATGTCAGCGTGCGATCGGTCGAGGCGAGGTTCTAATCCGTCGGCTCAAAGTGCCCGGGATGAGTGCCTGGTCAGTCACAGTCGTTAGGTAACCCGCTCCCACCGAAATGGCGAATATCCGCCCGAAATCGTTTCATCCTGGCAGATTCGGCAACACAGTGGATGGCCGGCGATCAGCCCGGCGTGATCGGGGCCGAACGCCAGCGAATACCCGACCCCGATTCCCATCTCGTCAGACAAAAGGGGCCATGGAAACCAATCCGACACCAATGAAGCTGGGGACAATGTGACCAAGGACCCTGGAAGTTGGGTCGTTATGCGTACACGATGGCTTCAGGGGCCCGGGAGGCTCAATACCCGCCCAGGTTGATCGGTCTGACTGGAGGTGCGTTTGTATGGCGATGCTGCTTTTGTTGGGCGTGTGGGCCCTCTACTTCGGGCTTGCCCGAAAATGCGTCAGGGCGCGGGCTACAGGCACCAAGGCCGGGCAAAGATATTCCCGTCAGATGCCAGACACGGTGCCAACCAATTGGATTGAGGAATACGAGGCGGAGAACGATGTCTGATGGCGAGGGCGTGCCCAGGAACACGCCTCGGCCGAGGTCATCGGAATGTGAGGCATTGTGGCTCAGCGATCCACCCGATTGCGGTCGACAATGTGACGAGCGATTGACATGGAAGCGAACTGTCGCGCTGGAGATCTCGGTCGACGTAGGACAGTCCCCGGGCACTCTCCAATTGTCGGGAACGCTTGATGGAGAGACGGCAGTCAACCTGGCGGCACTGTTCGCGGAGTTGATCGGCGAAGGGTTCGTTGACTTCGAGCTGCAGGCGTCCACGCTCTGTCTCCCGGACGAAGATGGAATGAACGCGCTGATAGATCTGTTCTGCCAATTGCGAAAGGCGGGTGGCAGCCTTGTTTGGGACGGATCAGCGATGAACCGTCCCTTCCCGACGAAGGTCGCCCGTTCACCAGGTCAATCCACCGTCAGGGTCCCTTCGTAGGACCGTCCGAAAGGTCAAGTTCGGCGAAGTGACGAGCGGATGAGTAGGCGATGGAGATTGGCGGCGGTCGGCGCAGCGCTTCTGCTAGGAGGCGTCACCACGTTGGCGGTTATCGACAACCCAGTCGACCACCCAACGAGCGGCCGGGATCGAGTGGTGATCTTCGGTGACTCCCTGACCTATCAAGCAGAGCCGTATTTCAATCTGTTGGTACAAGCGGACGGCAAGGCCGTGGTGAGCGACTACGCCTTCGGTGGCACTGCGGTCTGCGACTGGTTGCCTAAGATCCGCGCGGTGGCAGCCTTCGGAGCGCCCTCAGGCAGCCGTGCTTGAGTTTGTCGGCAACACGTTTACCCCCTGCATGGATAACTGTGTGGTCGGGTCCCAAGAGGCGGTTAGTCGGTACTGCTCCAATCTGTCCGTGGCTATTCAGAGTTTTGTCGCCGTCGGAACACACGTCTTCCTTGAAGGTACGCCAATCGACTACCACGAGTGGGTCACCCATGATCCGCATTGGGATGACCTGAATAATGCCATTGCCGTCCTGGCGGAAAAGTATCCCGGCGAGGTGACTTATGTGGATGCAGGGAAAGCCGTCGAGGGTCCGGGCCAATCGTTCGTATGGACGCTACCCTGCCTGTACTTCGAGCCATGCACTGGGCCGACGATCGCCGGCGTCAGGAGCAACGTGGTCCGATCACCAGACGGAACACACTTCTGCGTCGACCAAGGCGGTAATGCCGAAGGCCAGGTCGGCGTATGTCGAAACTACAGCTCCGGTGCCTTCCGCTTCGCCGTGGCGATGGCCGGCCCCGTCATAGTGTGGCTACACCTCTAGCTATAGCCTTCTGGTGCAACGGAAGGGTGGGTCACGCCGTCGCTTTCCGGTAGAGATTCAACGAGATCACCAAGAAGACCACGAAAATCCCCATACACCAGAGGATCGCCTGCCAAAGGTCGTGGTAGACCGGACCACCTTCGAACAAGGCCCGGACGGAGTTGATCGTGACAGAGGCCGGCTGGTTCTCGGCGAATGGCTGCAGCCAGCCAGGCATCGTTTTTACAGGGACCAATGCCGAGCTGGCGAAAAAGAGGATGAACATCGGCAAAATTGATGTCATCTGGGCGGTCTGCGGATCCTTAACCGCCAAGCCGATTGCCGCGTACACCCACGTGAAGGCGTATCCGAACCCGATGATCAGCGCTACGCCACCGAGGCATGCGCCGATACTGTTGTGAAAGCGGAATCCGACCAGAAGACCCAGGCAGATGATGAAGACCAGGGCCAGCACCGCCCGACACAGGTCTGCGATCGTCCGCCCAGCCAAAAAGGCAGAGCGGGCCATGGGGAGGCTGCGGAATCTGTCGATCATCCCGGCTTGGAGATCGGTGGCCAGAGCAAGGGCCGTGGTCATGCCCCCGATGAGCACGGCCTCGAGGAAGATTCCCGGTACGACGTAGTTGACGTAGTTGACCCCAGGCACATGAATGGCGCCGCCGAGGACATAGCGAAACAGGAGGAGAATGATCGTGGGCTGGACGAGCGTCATAAAGAGCAGCTGGGGCGTTCGGATGATCCGAAGGAGATTCCGCTTCGTAATTCCCTTCATATCGCGGGTTATAAGACCCAAGGTGAGAGGAGCTGCGCTGATTTGAAGGCGGCGTACAGCGAGATCAGTCATCTACTGCTCCTGGTGGCGATAGGGGGTCCTTCGTTGGCGATGTTGCGGTGTGACCGGTTAGCGAGAGAAACACGTCATCGAGCGACGGGCGGCGAATGCCCAGGTCCTCCACGTCGATGCCTTCGTCGTCCAGGGCCCGTCCCGCGGCGATCAATACCTTGGCGCCCCCATTGATGGGGCCGCTGATCCGTCTGAGTTCGGAGTCCACCCGGGGAGCGGCGCTGACCAGCCCGGCAAGTAGGTCAACGGCCCTTTTGAGATCACTCCGGTTGGTCACGCTCACCTCCAAGACGTTGCCACCCAACTGGTCTTTCAACTGATCCGCGGTGCCGTCAGCCACGACGCGCCCGCCGTCCATCACGACAATTCGGCTCGCCAGATGCTCTGCCTCTTCCATGTACTGCGTGGTGAGCAGGACTGTCGTCCCCTCGGCCACCAGTTCCTCGATGAGCGCCCACAGATCGTTTCTTGTGCGCGGATCGAGTCCGGTGGTGGGCTCATCGAGAAAGAGGATCGGGGGCCGACCGATGAGACTGGCCGCCAAGTCGAGGCGCCGCCTCATCCCGCCCGAGTAGGTCTTGACCGGCTTGTCGCCTGCCTCCACAAGCGTCATCCGCTCGAGGGCTTCGGTAGCCCGACGTTCGTACTCGCTCTTCTCCAAGTGATAGAGCAGCCCGACCAGTTCGAGATTCTCGCGCCCGGTCAACAGTTCGTCGACGGTGGCGTACTGGCCGGCCAGCCCGATCATCGTCCGGATCACCTTGGCGTCTTTGCCCACATCGAAGCCGGCCACGCGGGCCTGACCACTGTCCAGTTGCAGCAGAGTGGTGAGCACCCGCACGAGGGTCGTCTTACCGGCGCCATTGGGGCCCAGGAGAGCCAAGACTCTCCCGGCCTCGACTTCGAGAGAGACGTCGTCCAGCGCCAACGTGGAGCCAAACCGCTTACTCATGTGATCAACTTCAATGGCCGCGCCTACCCTGAGTTCCTGGGCGCCCGTTGTCCTTATCGCTATCTCCGTCATCTGATCCCACTTCCCTTTGGCAACACTGCACCGAAGGCCGAGACCGCCCGGCCCGCACAATGGCGGGCCGGGCGGTCGTCAGATGGCGAAGCGTTTGGACGGTTCGAACGCACAGAGCCTCAGGCGGTGGCGACAACTCCTCCACGGACGTGAGTGGTATGAGTCGCCAACTCTTCGGTTTCGTCCGTGCGGCGTGCGTGCCAGAAGCCGAACGCTACGAGGATTGCCATGAGCCCGGCGAGGATGAATGCCGCAATCCCTGCAACGAGAGCGATGGTTGCAAACGTCCCAAAGGCGTAGGCCTCCAGCAACAGACCCCGCAGCGTGGTGCCCTGAAAGACCGTCTGCACCTTCGCCTCGGCTGCGGTGTAGGCGGCGGAACCCTTCGGCAACGCCATAGCAGCAGCACTCAGCTGCGCGTAGGTCTTGCCTCCACCGATCTCCTTGAGGTGGACGGCGATGAAGTCGTTGGCATAGACCTCAGCCTGCTGGCCAGTCACCAATGGCTGACCGGCGTACTTGGAAACCGTACCGACCATCGACGGCGTGATCTCCGAACCTGCCACCGGGTGGGCAAAGGCCGCCGCGGGCGGGAAGACGATCTGCTGCTCGGCCAGTTGGTTGTGCACATTGGAGTTGGCGAAGCTGTAGCCCCACATGAGGAGGCCACCGGCAACCACCAACACGACCACCATCAGTAGACCGCCGGCACTCGCCAGGACATCGAACACCTTGCGTTGCATGATTGTGCTCCTTTTTAAGTCGAACCCTCCGGGTGAGGAGCTCTTTCATCCATGGTGACCTTCGGGTCAGCTTCCAGACAGGGCCGAATGTCACTTTTGGCCCTTCGGGTCGTCTGGGGCCGGTCATCGTCCGGGTTGACCGGGTATCCCATGCTCGCAACCCCTTCGCCTAGGGGTCACACACCACCGGAACCACTCGGTTTACACTGCCACGGCTCCGCAAGGGGACTCGAACCTTGAGGACATCCTCAGCGTATCTGGCACTGACGTTCCACTCGTCAGTGCCCAGGGGGAGTCGAATGTCCCTCGAGAATGTGCCGTCACGAAGGTCTGACTCCGGCACGCAGGCCTCATCCCTTCGTCGAGCGCGGATGTGGAGGATGTCGGCTTCGATGGAGACCGAGATGTCTCGGTCGGCCTGCAGTCCGGGAAGGTCAGCCACGAGTAAGAACTGTTCGTCATCGCGGAATTCTTCAGCCATCTGGATTCTGCTCCTTCTTGAGCGAGGTGTTCGTGCCACTTCGGGGGACGGTGGGGGTCCCGCCTGGCGCTGATCCGATTCGACAGATCTGCCGGCAGGCAGCCGTGAAGGCCCAACGCTCCTCGTCTATCACGACCAGACATACAGCCGCGAAAGCGGCCGCCGCCGTCGCCGTCGCCGCGTCCAGTAGCGACTCTGAGACAGGAGCT
>CAVZTE010000002.1:0-497065 GCA_963778165.1 uncultured Acidimicrobiaceae bacterium
GCTGATGGTGGCTATACCAGAGGTCCTCGGTCCAGTTGACCATCCTGTCCCCACCGTGGCTTCTCGCCCGTTCGGGCAATGGGACGCCTATCGAGGTGCCAAGGGCCTGGTTCGTGAGGGCCATCTTCAGCGATGGACCAACGACGATCCCCAGCGCCACGAATACCACCAGACATCCGGCCACGACCCGGCGACGGCGAAAGTTGGGGGGTCCTCACACAGGCGAGACCCCGCTATCTGCCGAGCTGAGGTGCGGTTATGGGTTTGAGTCACCTAACTCGTTCAGAGCGAACGACCCGGAGTCGGTGCCAGAAGAGGAGCGCTATGGCCACTGCGATCACACCGGCGGCCACATAGCCGGCGTAGCTGAAGGCCTTGAGCACCTGGTTGTAACTGGAGCCGAGGCTGTAGCCGACAATGGTCAAGATGGTGCACCACAAGGCACATCCGATGGCTGTGAACAGGACAAACTTGGCGACGGCCATCTCCCCCAATCCGGCGGCGAAGGACACCAATGAGCGGAGGAGTGGCACCAGGCGCCCGAAGAGGACGATCGAGTCGCCCCGTTTGGTGAACCACGCTTCGACACGGTCGAGGTCCTTGTGGGTCAGGAGCACCAACCTTCCGAAGCGATCAACCAGAGGCCTCCCTCCCAGGTAACCCACCAAATACCCACCCAACGAGCCGAGGACCTCGGCTGCTGTGGACCAGAGCCACCGTCACCACATTCAGATGGTGGGGCTCGCCGACGATCTGTCCGCTGGCCAACACTCCGCCGTAGATAATGGCCACTTCGGCGCCAACCGGGATCCCCAACACGGAAATGAATGCCAGGCTGAAGACGGCAACGTAACCCCAGGTCTCCAGAAAGTGCTCCACGAATTGTCCTCGCGATCTTGGCCACCACCGGATTGGATCTGAATGTGGCCCTGTCCATCAGCGTATGGAAAGGCAGGCACCGGGCACATCAACCCTGGGGATGAATTGCCCTTCGCCTAAGGGATGATCGGAGGCTTGAAAAGACTCATGAAGTGCGGAGGGATGATTTACCGAACGCTTGGCTGGCATGACGCAACCGCCGCGGCCTGCGAGTCACCCCCTTGCAGCCTAAGGCGGCTTGTGACCTGCGGGCCAAGCTCGAGCAAGAGAGGTTCCTTACTCCGATGGCCGAGCCCTTTGCCCGAGGCCTGTGTTCTGCCCGGAAACCGAGATCAGACCGACGTCCGAGGACAAATTTTCACACCGGCGATCCAATGAGACGTGTGCCGCGGCATGGACACGAGTAGAGCCTGTGGAGAGCACCCGTAACGACGTAGAAAGTCACAAGAGAACAACCCTTCGCCAGTGCGGAGAAGGACTTCGCATCAGTTGGTCCGGATGTTAACCGCTCAAAGGTTGTGCGGACCTGGACCTTGTTGACCGAGCAGATCGTCAGGGTTCACCAGCTTGCACAGGCCCAGAGACAGGCAGCCACAACCGATACAGCCGCTGAGGCGGTCCCGCAGGTGCTGCAAGACCGATGATCCGCTGATCCAGGTCGTCCCGCCACGCCGCGGAGAGCCGCTCCCAATCCCGCCGCGTTGGCGTGCGACCGTCTGGCAGGCGGTCGAGAGCCTCTTTGATGCGCCGTAAGGGGATGCCGACAGCCTGGGAGGCCCGGATGAACGCCACTCTCCTCAGCACCTCTCGTGGGAACCGTCGCTGGTTCCCCGCTGTGCGGGTGCTCTGGATCAGCCCTTCGGCCTCGTAGAAATGGAGGGCCGAGACGGTCACGCCGCTGCGGGACGCCACCTGGCCCACCGTCAGCTCGGCCGAGGAAGAGAGAAGTTCGAGACATTGTCTTGACCTCAACCTTACCTGAGGTTTTAGCCTCACACATGACCTTCAATGACGCCGAAGTGCGCTTCCTCACCCGTCAGCCCCGTGGTCACCTGGCCACCTTGGGGCCCAACGGGCTCCCTCAGGTCAAGCCTCTGGGATTCACCTACAACCCGACACTCGGGACCATCGACATCGCCGGGTTCAACATGAGCGGCAGTGCGAAATACCACAACGTGCAGGCGAATCCGAACGTGGCCTTCGTCGTCGACGAGGTCACCGAGGAGTCCATGGAGGGCGCCCACTTCCTCGAGGTTCGCGGCGTGGCCGAGACCACCGTCGGCACCCACGACCTACAGGGCCATCTGGCGCCCGAGATCATCAGGATCCATCCCCGGCGCATCCTCTCGTTCAACGTCGATCCCGATCACCCGGGTTTCGCCGCCCGAGACGTGACGCCGGCCGATCCCGGCAACGCAGGTGGCCTGACGTGCGCGCCATCGAGGTGGCTCGCTTCGGTGGCCCCGACGTCCTCGAGCTGCGTGACCTGCCAGACCCCGTTCCCGGGCCGGGACAGGTCCTGGTGGCGGCGTCGGCCTGTGACGTGCTGTTCGTCGACACCATGATCCGTTCGGGCCGAGGGGCCGACTACTTCCCGATCCGACCGCCCTATGTGCCGGGCAACGGTGTGGGCGGAACGGTTGTCGGCCTCGGCGCCGGGGTCGACGCCGGCTGGCTCGGCCGGCCGGTGGTGGCGCACACCGGGCGGAGCGGGAGGCACCGGCGGCTATGCCGAACTGGCGGCGGTCGACCTCGCAGACTGTGCCCCAGTTCCTGACGACGTCGACCTCCTCGAGGCCACCGCCGTCCTCCACGACGGCACCACGGCGCTGCGTGTCCTTGAGAAGACCGCACCCGAAGGAGGGGGAGTGGACCCTCATTCTCGGCGCTGCCGGGGGCATGGGATTGCTCCTCGTCCAACTGCTCGCCAGTCGCGGGGCCAAGGTCGTGGGTGCCGCCCGCGGATCGATGAAACGAGAAGTCGTCTCGGAGGCCGGGGCCGTGGCGGCGATCGACTACGGCGAGACCCGGTTGGACCGACGCGGTGCTCGACGCCAGCGGCGGGCGCCGCCCGACCGTCGTGCTCGACGGTGTCGGAGGAACGATCGGAGGGGAAGCATTCGGGCTGATCGCCGACGGCGGGCGGTTCTCGGCGCATGGGACCCCGAGCGGCTCGTTTGCGGCAGATCGACACGGCTGAGGCAGAGCGCCGTGGCGTCACCGTCACGACCATCGCTGACCTCCAGTACGGCGAGGGCGACCGGTCTCGGCTGCTCGCCGCCGTTCTCGCCGAGATCGGCGCCGGGCGAGTGGCCCCTCTCGTGGGCCAGACCTTCTCACTGGCTGAGGCAGCTAAGGCCCATCTGGCGATTGAATCCCGGGAGACCGTCGCCAAGACGCTCCTCCTGCCACCTTTGCGGTGATCTTCGAGCAGCCCCGAGGGTCGTCTCGAAGGGCTCGGGCGAATGACCCGAAGACCGCCCCGAGGCCGACACGTCCAGAAAGAACTCTACGGACTCAGAGTTCGTCGCCAGCGCCAGTGACCGATGATCACCAGGCATATGAGCGCCGGCGGTAGGGATCCCAGGTGATCTCACTCATCCGGCTGGACGAGTGAGGTGGTCTCGCACCTCGTTAACTTAGAGCGGGCGATCGCCGGCCCGCCGTGGTCCACATCGAGCCAGGTGAACTGCTGACACCGTTCAGAGGAGGGTGGACCCGGTGGGGGTGGGCTGGGTAAGTATCTGCCGATACGGGAGTAGACCCTGCCGACATCCCCTCATGATCATGGCCTGGAGGGCCGTCGGGGCCTGGCGGTTGATGACCGGAGAAGCCTGAGCTCCCCTCGGTCTGGAGTGCTGCGGCCACCCATGAGATGCCGGTGACCTGGGAGAGCTGGCGAAGAAGTGATCAGTCGTGCGGAATCAATCGCCATGGTTGGTGGCGACGCCTGGAGGGTAGTAGCGGGGGTGTTCAACCGTATTCGGCTCTTTGCCGGGAATCAGATGCTCACCGCCCGAGCCGTAGGCCAGCTGATCCAACGAGAACACGGAGACCAGAGATGTCATCCACCCTCATACTGGACCGAGAGACGGACGGTGTCGCGGAACTTCGCCGCAAACCGTTTCAAATCCTTCTGGACGGCACCACAGCCGGATCGATCGACCGCAATCAGACCGTCGAATTACCGGTAGCCGTGGTCCGCATACGATCCAAGTCAGAGTCGGCCGATACTCAGGCCACACACATGCGTTCGACGCCTCGGACGGCAGAAATGTCCGGTTCCACTGTATGGGGCAATATTCTGGCCGCGCGACCTCGCGTCTCTCCTTGTGCCCACGATCGGTCTGAAGCTCCGGAGCGAATAGGGCCCTCGTTACGGCGGGGTCGCTGCACTGGGTTGAGTCCGTGGGAAAGACACATGCACACCGGTATTGGCACTGTGGGCGTGTCCGGCTGTCAGACCAGGACGGAGCCGCCGGCGATGTCCAGGGTGATCCCGCTGATCCACGAAGAGTGATCAGAGGCGAGAAAGAAGGCGGCGTGGGCCACGTCGTCGGGCGTGCCGAGACGTTGGACCGGATGGCTGTGGCGCAACTGTTCTTGGATAGCTTCGGGAATTTGCTGCTGGTTGCGGTCAGTCAAAATCGTCTCAGGGGCTAAGCAGTTGACGCGAATACCATCGGGTCCTGCCTGGGCAGCCAACTCCTTTGTGAGCACCTCGATGCCCGCTTTAGCGGCGGCGTAGGCCAAGGGGGATTGGGGGGTCGGTCGGCGGGCGGCCGCCGAGGACATCGTGATGATGGTGCCGCGGCGGCGTCGTCGCATACCGGGCAAGAAGGCCTTGATGGTCAGGAAGGTTGCGGTGAGGTTGGCGTCGACAGATGCCCGCCAGTCGGCTTCGTGCGATGTCTTCGAGCGGTCCCGGCCGGACGCTGCTTCCGCCTGCATTGGCAACCAGGATGTCTATGGGGCCGAGATGTTGCTCGATCGAGTCCCGCATGACTTCGATCTGGTCGTAGTGGGTGAGGTCGGCGATCGCCGCCAGGACGTGACCGCCGGATGTCTCGATGTCCGCCGCCATGGTCCGCACTGCGTCGCTGTCGCGACCATGGACGATGACGGAGGCCCCTCGCTCAGCGAACAGTCTGGCTATGGCTGCGCCGATGCCGCGTGAGCTTCCGGTCACCAGTGCGATTTTGTCGTCCAACTCGGTCATCGATCCTCCCGGTCGACGCTTATGGCCGCACTGCTCTTGACGGAGCTGGCTGGTCCCGGCATGGACGGGGAGCCCTGCGTGCCGGCGATGAAGCTCATGTGGATGGCGCATAACTGCACTGCTTCCGAGCTGGATGCCACGACGAGCGTGGCCCGTAACGCTTCGGGCAGGGGATGACCGTGATAGGTACCGCGGGCGTTGTTGCGGCCGGTGACGACGGCAACGTCGCCGTAGAGGCGAATCCGAATCTCTTCGAGACTGAACTGCTCGTAGGACAGGCCTTGGCGATGGCGGTCCAGCCACGCGGGCCGGAGGAGGTGGAATCCGAGCGGGCCGACACCACAGAAGTCGTCAGTGAGGAGGGCGGCCAACGTCTCGCTGTCTCCGGTGCGCTCGGCGGTGGTCCATCGCGAGAGGAACGTGTGAACGCGTGCTTTCACCTGTGTTGTCGGTCTCCTAGGGCGGGGGGTCTGGTAGAAGCATAGATATCAAAGAGTTAGATGTCAAATAATTAGAGATCGATGGGTAGTGATATCCTGACGGAGTGCCGCCTCTTCCGCAGCCACCGATCGGTCTTCACCTAGCCAGCGCGGCCCGGATCGTGCGGCGGGCCTTCGATGAGGCGCTCGCCGGAGGCGGGAGGCTCTCTACCGGTCTGGTTGGTGTTGCTCAACTTGAAGATCCGACCCCCCGCCAACCAGCGGGAGCTGGCCGAAGCGGTCGGGGTAAAGGAGGCGACGCTCACTCACCATCTCAATGCCATGGACGCCGAAGGGCTCATCACTCGGCGGCGCCACACCACGAATCGTCGGATCCATGTGGTGGAGCTGACAGACGTGGGTCACGAGACGTTCCTTCGGCTGCGGGCCACGGCGACCTCGTTTGACCAACGACTCCGAGCCGGTATCACCGGACAGGAAGTGGGCACCCTCACGGGCCTACTCGACCGTCTGGCCCAAAATGTTGCGGCCGACGAACTTCGTCAGTGGGCCGGACTCCCAGAGTCCGACACCTAGTCGGCCCCGCAGCCGTCCGATGTCACCGTCACCTTCGGGCATCAACCCGAAGTGCACGTTTTCGGTGTACTTCGAGGGTTCTGAGGTCTCTCCCGCTAATCGGGCGCAATCGAGGTGGGCTTGTCGTTCACTCGACGATTTATGGGGTCGCGTACAACGTCCGTGTACGCGGCTTCTGACCTGGGCACCGCAACCGGGCGTGCGGCGTGGTTGATGGGGTGCCGGAAATATGCTGGTAACCGAAGGTTTCAGCCACTACCGTTCGGCGCAGACGATTCCGCAAGATAAACCGCAAGGAAAGGCGGAATACCATGCAGGTAACCGAGCATGACTCCCGGGGTGAAAGTTCGAAGCGGCCGCAACGAACGATGAAGATCAGGCTGCGGTGGTGGGCCATGCCCTGCTCGGTGGTGCTCATCGTGGTGGCGCTCGTCGGGACCCGAGCAGCCACCGGCGAGGCCGCAGCCGCCTCCCCAGCTGTCGGCAGTACTACTCGCTATGCCGTGGCCATACCGTTGTGCCCACCCGCCAAACCCGGGCATGTCACTTGTTTTGCCATGACGCTTCGCCGCGCAACCAGTACGACACCTGGTGCAGAGGCATTTCGGATGGCGGCCGGAGCATCGACTATCGGGCCAGCGGGTGGACTCACGCCCGGCGACCTGGCCAGCGCCTATGGCTTCAGTTCGACGGCGACAGGTACCGGACAGAAGGTTGCCATCATCGACTGGGGCAATGATCCGACAATTGCAGCCAACCTCAACACGTTCGACACGGAATACGGCCTAGCTGCGTGTACCACCGCTAACGGCTGCTTCCATGTGCTCAATCAGACCGGTGCCACCTCGCCCCTGCCGACGGATCAAGGCGCGGCCGGGGAGATCGCCCTCGACGTCGAATCAGTCCATTCGGTCTGCCAGAAGTGCGTGATCGACCTGATCGAGGTGGCCAGCGACTCCTTCGCCAGTGTAGAGGTGGGAGAGAATGAAGCGGTAAGACTGGGTGCGACGGAAATCAGCAACTCCTACGGTGGTCCTGACACAACGGCGCCGACTGCGGGTGGTGAGGGGGCGTACAACCATCCTGGCGTTGTGATCACGGTGTCCACAGGTGACAACGGCTACTACGGGTTTGATTCATGGATCGATACGCCCTCGGGTGGCCCGGCGGCCAATCCCAGTGCTCCGAATTTTCCGGCAGACCTGGCGACAGTGGTGGCAGTGGGGGGCACATCTCTGTACCTGAACCAAAACGGGACCCTTCAGTCCGAAACGGCGTGGAACGAGAACGGCGCCAAGGATCACGTCGAGCAAAGCCTCGGGGGGCCAATGGGAGCCTCTGGGGGCGGATGCAGCCTGTTCGTCACTGCGCCGATGTGGCAGCAGAAGCTCAAAGTGTGGCCAGATACCGCCTGTGGCACGAAACGGCTGGATGCCGATGTGTCAGCTGATGCTGACCCCTACACGGGGTTCGACACGTACAACACGAGCGATAGTGGCCCAGGTTGGGAAACCATCGGCGGAACCTCCCTGTCGTCTCCTTTGATCGCTGCCATGTACGCCCTGGCGGGTGGCTCGCACGGAATGGCGGATCCGGCGCTGACCCTGTACGGCCACCTGAACACCAGCTCTCTTTACGACGTCACAACAGGGGGCACGGGCTACTGCGGCGGTGAAGGCGCCGCGCAATGCGGCAATGTCAATGACCTCGAGTACGAAAGTGCCCCACTGGGGGTGCTGGACTGCGACTACCCGGCCACCGGTACTACGGCGAGCGTGGGAGATCTTGCCTGTGACGCCGGGGTCGGTTATGACGGACCTACGGGTGTCGGTACGCCGAACGGGCTCGGAGCGTTTGCCGCCACCGGGCCCACAGCCACCATCAGCGGCCCGAAGTCGGTTACCCACGGCACGTCGGACAAGTGGACGGCAACCACGAAGGACCCGTTCCCGGGCGGCACCGTCAGCAGCTATACCTGGAACTGGGGCGATGGCAGCGCCAATACCGTCACTACAACTGGCTCGGCATCCCACGATTACGCGGCTGCCGCTTCCCGCAAAATCACCCTGACCATCAAGGACAGCTATGCCGTGACAGGCACCGCAACCTACGTCGTCACCGTCAACTAGCGCGGCCGGCCCGGAGTCGGCGGCCCACCGGTTGCGTCCGGTCAAGGGGCTCAGCGGGGCGCCACCAGTGCGTGTCGGAGCCGACCCAACAGTTTGGAACTCGCTCGGGAAGCCACTAGACCGGCCTTCGATCCAGGTCCATTTGGCCGATAGGCCGCTGATCTTAGTGTCGCTTCATTTCCTGAGCCCAGGCTGTCGCATACAAGCGATCATTTGACCAAAGACAACTGACTGAAGACTGAGCAGAACGGGGTCATTGCCGCAGAGGGATCCGTTTCCGGCAGAGCAACAACATCGTTGTGCTTTCACCTAGACACAGACGGCCCGCCACCTCAGGTCGCCTGTTGCGGGACCTCCACTCGGAGCTGGATCGGCAGATCGGCAGACGACCCGCCGACTCCGACGACGTAGGTGCCGGCTACCACGGTGGGCGTCCCCCCAGCGTCCGAAGAGAAGGCCGACTCTGGAAGCACAAGGGTTACACGGGTGGTCGCTCCGGGCGGTACGACGACTTTCTTAAAGGCCCGGAGCTGCTCCGGTGGCTCGCCGAGTCCCGACGGATAAGAGACATAAGCCTGCACGACGTCGGCTCCGGACCGGGGGCCGGTGTTGGCCACGTCGACCTGCACGGTGTACCCCCCGGTCGGTGACGGAGCGATGTGCGCGTCCGAGAGGGCGAAGGAGGTGTAATCGAGCCCAAAGCCGAACGGGAACAGCGGAGTGACGCCGTTGGCCTGATACCACCGATAGCCAATATCGATGCCGGTGCCGAAACTCACCTCGGCGTCGACCCCGGGGAACTCGGCGGCAGTCGATGCTGGCTGCGCAGTGGGCGACGTTGGAAAGGTGATCGGCAGGCGTCCCGAGGGATCGACCCGGCCGGTCAGGACCGCGGCCACCGCGGTGCCGTCCACCTCGCCCGGATACCAGGCCTCGAGGACGCCGGCCACCTTGGACAGCCACGGCATGTACACGGCCCCGCCGCTGTTGATCACGACCACGGTGTGGGGGTTAACGGCGGCCACAGCTTCGATCAACTGATTGGCGTCGCCCGGGAGCGCCAGGGAACGGTCGGCCCCCTCCTGCTGAAGCTCCCCGGTGAATACAACAGCCACCGAAGCCCGACGGGCGGCGGCGACAGCTGCGGCCAATTGGGCAGTTTCGTCGGTGATGCCGAATGCGGGGGCCGGATACCCGTCGACCGAGAACCAGCGGATGGCGAAGGTGTAGTGCGCCCCGGCCCGGAGGGACACAGCGGCAGAGAGGAGATTAGGAGTGTGGAGACCGGCCGAAGACAGGACCGGGGCGCCGTTCTCTGTCAGCCAGGTGTCCCCAACCTCGTGGAGTCCGATGCGGTAGATCCCGGACGAACGAGGGGTGATCGTTTCGCTCCACGAGCTCCAGTACTTTCCGGTTCCGGGGGTCGTGGCCGTGGCCACGGCGTCGGTCACGTTCGGGGCCTCGACGACCGAGATGTCCTCCTTCCCGGGCTCTATCCGGTCAGCGTGCAGGCGCGGCTCGTCCGTATCGAAGTAGCGCTTGGAGATGGTCTGACCGGTGGTGATGTTGTGGAGCGGGATCGAACGCAAGCCCCCTACGGCATACCGGATGGTGGTCGTCGACCCGAGCGCGGACTGCAGGGCACTGAGCGGAGTCGACACAAATGGCGCCACCACCGCAGAGCTGCCGTCACCGCTGGTGATCGGGTTCTTTGCTCCGGTTCCGACCACTGCGATCGATTTGATTCCCTTCGCCAGTGGGAGCACCGCTCCGGCGTTCTTCAGGAGCACCATGGATGCCTCGGCCGTCGTCGTCGCCACGCGGGTGTGTGCCGGCGTGGTGACGTTGGCCGAAGGTGTCCCGCCGACGGGGTGGTCGATCAGCCCGAACCGGAACATCGTGCTGAGCGTCTCGGTGACCGCACGGTTCAGGTCGGCCACGGGGATAGCACCGGACCGGACCAGTTGGACCAGGGCGGTAGGAGATCCGGGCTTGATGAGGGCCAGGCCGGCCCGGAATGCCGCGGCCGTGCCCTGATTCGGCACCGCGGCGAGGTCGGACCGGACGAATCCGGTGAACCCCCAAGATGCAAGGTCGGCGAACACGGTCGGGTTGGAGCAGTCGTTAACGCTGTTTACCGATCCGTACGAGCACATGATGGACGCCACGTGTGCCTGTTGTACGGCCTCTTTGTACGGTGGGTTGAACACTTCGGCGAGCGCCCGCGCGGAAACCTGCTGATCGAGGATGTGGCGTGCTGTCTCTTGGGAGTATGCGGTGACGTGCTTCAGGTTCGCCATGGTCCCGGTGGACTGAATGCCCTCGACGTTGGCGACGCCCATGGCGCCGGTCAGCACCGGATCTTCGCCGAATGCCTCGAAGATGCGGCCGGCCTCTGGCACCCGGGCCAGGTTGAGCTCGGGTCCCTGTGCGGCGTCGATTCCCTTCGCTCGTACTTCCTGGCCCATCACCGTCCCTGTGGCACGCGCCATCGAAGGGTCGAAGGTGGCTGCTACTCCGATGGCGGCCGGCAGCTGCGTGACTCCGCGCATGTTGGCAGCGATGCCATTCGGCCCGTCAGTGAGCGTCAGCGGCGGGATGCAAAGCGAGGGGATCCCGAGGTTGGTGTTCTCGAGGGGAGGCGCCGTCCGCAGGACGACGAACGACGCCTTCTGTTCGAGCGTCATCCGGGCCAGGACCTCGGCCGCCAAAGACACTGGGGTGCCATCGCCCTGTCGGGCCTGGGACACCCAAGGGCAACGGGCCGCCGGGACCGATGTCGCAGGTGGGGCCGCGGAGCGGTGGGCGCCCACGATGAGGGCTGCTATGACTGACGCGCAGCCGAAGAGCCCGACGATGACGACCCATCTTTGTGTGCGGTGCTCGGGGCTGGCCATACGACCGGTCGTTGTCCTTGCTCGTTGGGCGTCGGCCTACCCCGACCTGCCGCAGTGGTCAGGGCTTAGCCTACGACGCGTAGGCGTCCGCGTGGTGGACTTGGCATTTGCTCCCCTCGCCCCTCGCCCCTTACCCCTGGCATCCAGCGCCGATCCGACGAATTCCTAAGGCTAGGCATTGTCGTGTTGGCTGACTCAGTGGAACCTGCCTTGTTCCCGTCACATCCGGCAATGGGTTGAATCCTTGGGAGCGGTGAAGCCTTCAACCCTGACGACTCATGATGCAAATCGTGGGCAACCGGGATAGGTACAACTTGTGTGGCAAGAGCCACCCAAGTCATAAGGGGAGGGGGCGCCCCATGGAAATCAACGAGAAGATCATGGTCAGTGTCGATGACCATGTGGCGGAGTCACCCGACCTGTTCGACGGGCGACGGAAAACCAGGGCGGACCGAAAGGTGGTTCGACCCGTCAGCCGTATCCATGACGCTTTATCGTGCTGCCATCGACGGTTCAGACGCCATCCAGAACATCGACTGTCCATGGCTTTGGACAAAGTCAGGACCTCGGCAAGGGTGGCTGCGCTCCGTCGCAGGTGATGGCGGTGACCACATCGGGTTCAGAACTTCCGCTCGGGGGAGTGACATGCTCCAGTGGTTCCACGATTCCAGCCGTATCCATCGTTATCCACACCAGCGGACGCCCGCGCCCGACGTCGGCCAACATCTCCACATACCGAGGGCGCAGTTCGACGGGGAAGTAGGAGAACGACCAGGAATTGACCACCACGATCCGGCCATCTCCCAGGCCATCGAACACCCCTGGAAGCACATCCAGGGCGTTCCCCTGCACGACCGGTGGGGGGTCGACCTGACCTAACTCGATGGCTCGAGCTGCACGGTCGAAACGTCCAGTCCCCGGCCAGATGCACGCCAGCAGCCAACGTGTGTCGTCCTCGTTGCTCAGATCGGGAGGATCGAGGTCTATCCCGGCCCGACCTGCGAGGACCGGCAGTTGTTGAGCGATTGGCGGTGCACCTGCCGACACCCTGCAGTCAATTCGAACCGGTGAGCCCGGGGGCCCGGTTGCACCCAGGGGCCCATAGTCGAGTCGGTAGCGATCACAGAGCAGGTTGAGCCCGGCGCTACACCCGACATCGACCAACTGGACAGGTTCGCCTCCCGCGGCCCAGGTGAGCGCCGGCCCGAGCAGCGAGGATCGTCCGACCTCATTGGTCTGCACGGTGCGGGTGTTGAGGACTTCGAGAAGTTCGGCTCGGTTTCCGAGGCACAGGTCACGGAACAGAAGAGGAGCGGAAGCGGTAGAGTGCCCCGCGTAGACATCGGCAAGTGGGTGCTCGGCGCCTCTCAGAAGGAGGTAGTGGGCCCCGGCAAGCATTAGCGGGGGAAAATGAGCCCGAGGATCGGCCGAATACTGAAGAGCTAGAAGTTCACGATCCTCAGCCTGTGAAACGAGCGATGTCGTCGTAAATAGGGCAATTTCCAGCAAAGATGCCGTCGGCAATCCATCGCCACACATCCTGCCAAGTCGTCGAGGGGATCGGTCACGGCTCAACGCTAATGGAACAGCGTCGGTCATGGAGTTGTGCCGTTAGCCGGAGTGGCCAGTTCGTATGCCGCCTGCCCCATCCGCGTGACGGCACGACGAAGCTGCTGCGGTTCGGGCCTACATTCATTCTTCGACCTGTTGGAAAATAGCGTAGTCGTTCTTGCCATTTGCCTTGGCCGCATAGAGGGCTAAGTCGGCATCCCGAAGGAGTTCCGCGGCGCACGGACGACCACCGGTGGCAATGCCAATGCTCGCCGTAAGTGAGATCTGTCCGATAGCGGGACCAAGGTCAAAGGGCGTTCGGAGGACGTCAAGAAGCCTGATGGCGACGGCTTCTGGAACCTTCCGAGATGGCATCGCCGTCGACGAGGACAATGAACTCATCGCCACCCAATCGCCCGATGCCGTCACTCACTCGCATCACCCCTGACAAGCGATCAGCGACTGCTCTTAGTAACTGGTCGCCGGCCCCGTGGCCCAACGTATCGTTCACTTCCTTGAAGCCGTCGAGATCAACGAACAGTGCTGCAACCGTCACGTTGTCACGTCTGGCACGGGCCAACATCCTGTCGATTCGGTCGATGATAAGTGCTCGGTTCGGGAGACCTGTCAACGTGTCGTGGACTGCTTGATAGTGGATCTGATCAACCAGCCGGGAGTTGTTGATGGCAATCGCCGCCTGTGCCGCCAAACCTTGCATGCGTTTCGGCCAGTCTGGGAGTGATGGACAGGCGTTGTGGATCTGACCCCACACTGACAACGATGAATCCGGATGTGGCCCCGTCGATCACTATTGGAGCCGAGACCGTGGCCACGTGATTTACCGAAGAGTGAAGGCGCTCCCAACCCGTATTCCGCGTTCAGTCCGACGTCCAGGGCCGTGAAGACCCGCCCCGTGAGCGAAGCGGCAATCTCATCGGAATCGCCGAAGGAGGCCATGACCTTCAGCTTCGCCGAGCGGCTCAGAGAATCTGTGCGCACATCTAAGTTGCAATGCCGAAGCCTCAGCGAGGCTTGGGCACCCGTGGTCGGCGCGGCTTGGTACTGGATGTTGTGGACGTCGATGCCCTAGCGAGCAGCGAGGCCTGGTCGAGGAGCGTGGTGAACAGTTCAAGAGCCCGGGTGGTTCCGGCGGTGTCGCCTGACGCCAACAGGTCGAGGAGGAGGCCTCGGGTGACGGCCAACCTAAGCGAGCAACAGTCCGTGCCTCTGTCTGGTTGATCCCGGCAATGAGCATCGACTCGGTGATGAGGGAGAGCCAACTCTCGAGGGCTTCCTCCAAGAATCCCTCGGTACCAGGGCGGCCCAGGAGAGCGTGCGAATAGATCTCGAAGAACAGGCGCTCCTGAGGTCGCAACGAAGGATCTGCCAATCGATCCCACAGCCGACGAGCGTCGGTCACCGATAAAGCGGCGTCGCCGAGCGTCTGACGCTCGCGCCGCTCGACTTCCCGCACAACCGCTACGAGCAAACCCTCCCGCGACCCGAAGTGGTAAATGATCATCCGGTGGCTGGTGCCTATCGATGCCGCGATATCCCGCAGGCTGAGGTCAACGATTCCTTCGCTCAGAGCGTGTTCAACCGCAGCATCGAGGATTCGATCTCGAGCTTGCGAAGTGGCCACAACCCACCGTACCATCTGGTACACGTACCAAATGGTACAGAATAGGAGATGAAGCGGTGCGTCAGCTATCGGTCGAGGCTCGGGGGACAACGCGAGCCGGTCCCGACGTCGTGTGGTCACTCGTATCCAATGCCAACACATACAAACAATGGGGCCCATGGACCGATGGCGGGTACCGCCCGTCGGCCCCGGGCCCTTCTCGGAAAGGATCAGTCCAGTGGTTCCGCTACGGGCGCCTTACGACCAGCATCGAGGAGGTTTTGGAAGTCGAAGAACCCCGACGCCTTGTCTACAGGGTGGTGAGCGGGCTTCCGGTCAAGAACTATCGGGCGGAGGTGACGCTGACGCCGTCTCCCTTGGGCGGTGTGTCGATTCGCTGGGCGGCGACGTGGGACAACACGCTGCTTGGCAAGGTGGTGCGCCGCAGCTTGCGGAAGATCTACCCCGAGGTCGTTGGCGCGTTGGTTGCTGCAGCCGATAGTCATGCTCCTTCAACATAGGAAGCCGAGTCTGGCCGGACGAATACGGGTGGTTGGGGGGCCTGGCCCGAAGCTCTCATGGGAAAGGGGGTTAACCCCACCTCCTGACTCCAGCTAGCAGCATTCCAGCTGGCCTCCGACTGATCTACCCTGGACTCATGGCTGCAGCAAGGCGTGTGAGGTGAGCCGTATCGTGGCGGCCCACTCGGAGAACCAACCCGACTGGACGAGTCAGTGGGTTGAGAAGGTCTTCGTGCCCCACGCGGCGATTTGTTCTCGGCCTGACGCGCCGGGGCCGCCGGGACAGCGGGTCAAAGAGACTGATTTCGGTCCGGATCGCACTTTCGCCAGTTCTGGACCAGCGGCGAGCGGGTAGAAGAGATTCATGGTCTATCTCCTGGCGGCTGTCTGTGCCCTGGCGAACGCACTCAGCAGCATTTTCGAACGAATGGGCGTCGAGAATGCCCCAGAGGACGCCACCCTCCGGCTCAGCTTGTTAGCCCATGCCCTGAAGCGGGGAATCTGGTTGCTCGGGCTCGCGATCATTGTGGCGTCGTTTCTGCTCCAGGCGGTCGCCTTGCACCTTGGAAGCCTGACCCAGGTGCAGCCCATTCTCACCGCCGAATTGGTGTTTCTGGTCTTCCTTCTGGCCACGTGGTTCCGGTTCCGTATCGGGATCTCGGAATGGATTGCCTGCCTAGCCGCCGCCGGAGGACTCGCTGGGTTTCTCGTATTCGCAGAGCCCAGTGGAGGGAACCTCCAGCCGACACCGCACGAGTGGATCATCACCGGCTCGGTATGTAGCGGGATCATCGTCGCCTTGGTGGCGCTGGCATTGCGAGGACCTCGGTGGTGGCGCGCCGCGATGTTCGGTGCGGCGGGAGCGGTCGGGTTCGCCTTGACCGCTTCGTTCATCAAAACCGTCGGTGACTACGTAGCGATTGATTGGACACAGATGTTCCAGCACTGGCAGACCTACGCGCTCGTGGTGTGCGGGGTCGGATCCTTGTTTCTGGCACAGAACGCCTACCACGCCGGGCCTATCGCTTCATCACAGACCGCCCTGGTACTTGTAGACCCGTTAGCCAGCATTGCCATTGGCATCGGCCTTTTTGGGGACACCTTACGGACCTCGGGCGCTTATGGTCCCCTTGAAGCGTTGTCACTGCTGGTCATGTTCATCGGTGCAGCCTTCATCGCCCATTCAAAACTTGTGTCGGGCATGAAGGGCGATGAAGAGCAATACGGGGAAATGTTGTCTCTCCGGTCGCGTTCAAAGCGATTGGCTGAAGCGGTGACCCTTGCACCACCGGATGTTGTAGAGAAGCTCTCGCCTTGAGCGATCGAGGTTTCAGCGCTCGGTCCCCATAGTGGCTTGGTCCGGGGCGCACGACCGCTGAAGTGTGCTGCCAAAGCACCGGCCAGGATCGCCGCATCGCGAACTGTTCGACCAGCCCTTCAACGGAGTCATTTGGAACTGATCGGCCGTCAAACTCATTGGGTGGCTGCCGTCCACTCGATTAGTGGCGGCCGCACCGCTGCACAGGTTGGATTCCCCTTGTGGTCGGTGAGGCCCAACCGTCCTATCAATAGGCCCGAGGCTTGCGCTGCCACCATCGCTTCGGAGGGGATTCCGTCGAACATGATCTTGGCTCTCCTGAACATCTCGAAGCTCCCCGGCCCTTCAACGATCCCCCACGAGAGGTAGATGAACCGGCCACCAGGCGGTCCCGAAATATACGGACCCCTGAAATCGAGAGAGCCGGAGGACACGGGACTCGCTTCCAATTCCCAGGTCACAGACTGGACGTCCGCCCTCACCTGCCCCATTAGCTCACCCGGTCTGTTCTTACGCTGGACACCCACCTCGATTCGGTGGTGCCCCTCCGGATGTTCGGGAGATGGCCCACAGGATCGGCCAGGCAGGTCGTGCGCCTCGATGCGTATCAGCACGTCAACAGTATGCGTCTGACTGACCCAGCACGCTCGCCGGGTGCACTGTATGACTCATCGGGACACTCGCTCAGATCCACCCCTTCTTGGTCGTGATCAGTCGTTCCGGGCGACTTCGGGTCCTGTCATCCGGTTAAGGAGCGGGAAGGTGGAGGCGATGATCGCCAGCGATGCTCCAATTCCAGCCAGGACGGTCGCCCAGTAGCCGATCCCGGGGATTCGAAAGGCAATGCCGACCTGAGAGTGGAGGTAGAGGGCCGCGGACACCAGGCCGACCACAATCGACACGGCCGCGACGATGAGAAGGGGCAGCGCACTCTCGAGAGCGACAATCCGGCGCAGCACGCCGAGAGGCACACCGGTGAGCCTCAGCAAGCTGAACGGGCGCTTCCTCTCGCCCAGTCCAGCGGCGATATTCACGGCCAGGCTGCAGGCAGCGATGATGAGGCTGGCCACGATGATCACATCGGTCATGTCTTGGATCATGGTGAGGAGTCGAGCGGTTGACGGATCGAGGGCATCGATCGTCACCGGTGTTCCTTCGAAAGGGAAGTCCCGTTCGAGCGCGGTCCGTACCCGCTCGACCGAGCCAGTCGTTCCGTCCGTAGCCACCACGATGGCATCGACGGGAAGGGTGGCCAGTGTCGCCTCTGTCACATGGGCGGAAGGCCAGACCGTCGCCGATGCGTGCGAGCTGTGCCCAAGAACATGGGAAAGGAAGTACCCGACGCTTACCACCGTTACCCCCGGAGCGCACTTGCCGATGGCCGGCGTCCTCGCCAGTTGAGAGCACGAGACGAATCCGAACGATCGGCCAGACCCCGCTTGGGATGCGCTCTGGTGGACCACCGTCACGGCCCGCACTCCGGGGGTGCTGCGTAGTGCGGCTGCCACACGAGCCGCCACGGAAGGCACTTGGGCGGCAGCCGGACAGTTTGTCGTGGAGAAGCTGCAGAACGGGTCGGCGAGGGTGGAGCTCGCCAGACCACCCGGACTGGCGCTGACGGCGTAGGCATTGATGGAGGTGAGGGCCCCGATCAGCGCGCTGGAAACGAACAGGGCAATCACGAGCCCGCTGATGAACCGAAAGGCCGCCTTCGGATTGTCCAGGAGTCGGCGGCCGGCGATGAGGGCGGCCGGATGGTTGGCCCGCTTTGTCATGAGCCGAGAACCAGCTGTGGTGAACCATGGCCCGGCGAGGACCAGCCCCACCACCAGGAGCACGAAGCCCGCCAGCAGCTCGAGAAGCTGGCCACCGATGGCGTCCGGTTTGCCTACCGAGTCGAAGTAGGCGAGTAGAAGCGATGCCGGCGAGCAGTGGGATGATCCGGATGATCCTCGGTGGTCGAGACGACGCCCGACGCTTCACACCGAGTGGCGACCCTTGCACCCGCCGAAGTGCGAGGCGCGCCGACACGACCGCGGCGAGCGGGACGCCGATCACCACCAGGAGTACGTTGATCCAGTGCAGCGAAAGGTCGCCTGGGGCAAGCGTCGCCCCCGTGAATGGCACGCGGTAGAGGAGCGGTCGGAAGGCGAAAAAGAGAGCGAAGCCGATTGCCACGCCGGCCACCGCCGCCACCACGGCCTCTACGGCGGAGACCACAGAAATCTGACGTGGCGTGGCGCCTACAAGCCGCATGGCCGCAAACCGCTCCTCGCGCCGCGCAGCCGAAAGGCGACTGGCGGTGGCGATCAAGATCAGAACCGGCAGCAAGAGTGCGACGGCTCCTGCGGCCAGAATGAACTCCAGAACCAGTCCACTCCCGATGGTGTTCTGGCAGGCGTAGCAGTCGGCTGGCGTGCGTTGGATGGCTGCGATCTTGACGGCACCGGGGAGCTGCGAGAGTTGGCGTGCCGTGTGGCCGCTGATGATGATCAGCGAGTTGGGCGACGGCAGGGCATCAGCACCGATAGTCCCCACCTGCCGCCCAGGGTAGCGGTCACGCAACTCATTCGCCGGTTCGGTCCGAAGGAGCGCTGTCATGGCAGGCGAGGCGTAGTACTCATCGGGTCCGGGCAGGTGCGCAATCCCCGGGGGGACAGGAGCGTTCGGTCCAGTGGGGGCGATGTCGACCTGGTCGATCTCCTGGCCGGCGAACTGATCAGTGCCCGACATCCACCACAGTTGGTTGGGTGACGAGGTCGGCACTGATGCCTGCGCCGCGCTGTCGAGCCACGCACTGCGATCGGTCTGGGCGTGTAGCCCGTTCACCCCGGCGAAGCAGGCCAGGAGCAGGCCAACACCCAAGGCCACGGCTGCTGCCGTGACAAGGACCCGAAGGGCCGCTTCCCGCCCGCTTGCAAGTGTCAGGCGCAGACCGAGCCGGATCATCGAGCCATTGCCGCAGTGGAAGTGGCCACTCGTCCGTCGCGTACGATGATTTCCCGGTCGGCGTAGGCGGCGACCCGGGGTTCGTGGGTGACCAGGATCACCGTCGAACCCTGTTCACGCGCGGCGCCGGTCAACAGGTCCATGACCAGCTCGCCGCTCAACGAGTCGAGGGACCCTGTTGGTTCGTCCGCGAACAGCACATCCGGATTGGCGACAAGCCCACGGGCCAACGCCACCCGTTGAGACTGGCCGCCGGACATTTCGCCAGTGCGCTGCCGTTCCAAACCCCCGAGATCGAGACGTTCGAACCAGCCTCGCGCCTCACGGAGGGCTTCTTCACGGTGGGTCCCGCCGAGCAGCAGTGGCAGCGCCACATTCTCTTCCGCGGTGAGCTCCGGCACCAGCTGGCCGAACTGGAATACGAAACCGAAGCGATCACGCCGCAGCCTCGACCGCTCCGCTTCCCGCATGGTATCGACTCGTTGGCCATCGAAGTGGACCTCACCGGCGCCTGGGACCAGGATGCCAGCCAGGCAATGGAGCAATGTCGACTTGCCCGATCCACTCGGCCCCATGACGGCAACGATTTCGCCTCGTTCCACCGAGAGGTCCGCCCCACGCAGAGCCGGGGTCTCGCCGAAGGAGAGCACGAGGTTGTGAGCTAGGAGGATTGTGCCTCCTGCGACGACCGTAGAGGTGGCGGTAGCCGGATTCATGCCACCACCTCGTCCGCCAGCACCGCGAGCCGGGCGGTGGTCAGTTCCATCCACCGGAGGTCAGCCTCGAGGTGGAACAGCCCATGGTCCGCCAGGAGTGAGTCAATAGTGCCCCCCTTCTGTTTGAGCTCGGTGAGTTCGCGCATCCGGGCCAGGTGTGCGGCGCGTTGGACGTCGAGGTACTCCTCGGCAGGCCGACCGAGCATGAGGGAGAGCACGACCTTCACGAAGAGGTCGGTCTGGAGGTGCGGTTCGGCCGGGATCGGTTCGGCCAGCCATAGCTCGACCTCGCTCTTTCCGGTTTCGGTAATCGTGTAGCGCTTGCGATCGGGACCGGCGCCGGGCTCAGCTTCGCCGACCATGGCCATTCCGTCCCTCGTGAGACGGGCCAGGGTGGCGTAGGCCTGGCCGAACGGCAGTGGCCGCCCTCGCCCGAAGTAGGCGTCGTAGTCGCGTTTTAGGTCGTAGCCGTGGCTCGGTTCACGATCAAGGAGCCCGAGGAGGGCCATAGGTACGCTCATATCTCAGAGAATACTCTGAGTGTATACGTGCAGTCAATAGACCGATGCCGAAATGATTGTCAGATGCTGCGTCGGCCGCCGACCTGAGCGGGCAGCCCCATCCTGGTCAGCCCTTGCGGGATGGTTTTACCAGCCCGATCTGGAAGGCGAAGACCGCGGCCTGTACCCGATCCCGAAGTCCGAGTTTGGTGAGGATCTTGCCGACGTGGGATTTCACGGTTGCCTCGGACACGAAGAGGTGCTGAGCGATCTCGGCGTTCGAAAGTCCATCGGCCAATTCGACGAGGACTTCCCGCTCTCGTTCCGTGAGCTCAGCCAACTCGGCGCCCAGCAATTCCCCATCACGTTCGGGACCGGGCAGCTGATGCGCAAATGTCTCCAGCAGCCTTCGGGTCACCCGGGGTGAAACGACGGCGTCTCCTCGGGCCACGACTTGGATTGCCCCTATCAACTCTTCAACAGGCACGTCCTTGAGGAGGAATCCGCTCGCCCCAGCCCGAAGGCCGGCAAAGGCATACTCGTCGAGGTCAAAGGTGGTGAGGATGAGCACCCGCGTCGGCGATCCGGTGGCGATTATTCGCGATGTTGCTTCGATGCCATCCATACCTGGCATTCGCACGTCCATGAGCGCTACGTCGGGCCGTAGGCGGGCAGTCATGGCCACTGCCTCCTCCCCGTCGGATGCCTCTCCGACAACCTGAATGCCCGTTTGGCCCTCGAGGATCATTCGGAAACCCTTACGAAGGAGGGACTGGTCGTCAACCAACAGGACGGTGACGGTCACCGGTCGGCCCGCACCCGTGCCATCACCTCCCAACCTCCGTCCTGCTGGGGACCGGCGACGAGGTTGCCTCCACACAACGCGGCACGCTCCCGCATGCCGATCAGACCGTGGCCCTCGATCCTCGGGCCGACCGGTTTGCCGTCGTCGCGGATGAGCACATCGACGAACGGTGCGTCAAAATTGAGAGTGACTTCGGCACTCTGGGGTTCCTCAGCGTGTTTCAGGATGTTGGTGAGGGACTCCTGGACGATCCGGTAGATGGTGAGCTCAACCCCGGGAGCCAGGTTGAATCGCGTACCCACTTCGCCAACACGGATCGCCAGTCCGGTAGCACGCACGCCATGGATGAGCTGGGGCAATCCGGAGAGTTGTGGCTGCGGCTCGCGTTCCGCAGCGAGATTATCCGTGCGGAGCACGCCGAGAAGGTGGCGCATGTCCAATAGGGCCAAACGACCGGTGGCCGAAACGTCGGCCATGGCCTCCTTGGCCCTGTCTGGTTGAACATCTGCGGTGGCTAGGGCGCCATCGGCCAGCGTCACCATGATGGAGACATTGTGGGCAACGACGTCATGCATTTCACGAGCGATACGCGATCTCTCCGCCGCTGCGGCCAGCTTGGCTTGTTGATCTGCCTCGAATTCAAGACGTTCAGTTCGTTCCACCAGCGAATCCATATAGGAGCGCCACGTGCGCAACGCAATTCCGACAAACAATGCCGCAATGACAAGCCCGGTCAGGAAGACAACCGATTTGGCCAGGTCGCCGGCTGGGCCCCAACGGGCAGACGCCATGATGACACCGACCATGCTCACGATGGTCCCCGCCAGAGCAGGCTTCGGATCGGTGTGTACGGCCAAGGTAAAGAGGGCAAAGAGCAGAGCGACATCGCCCGGCAGCGGTACCAGCGTCAGCCACTGGACAAAGGCCACGGCGGCGATGACCGAGAAGACCAGGAGAGGTGCACGACGACGCCAGATCAGAGGAATGATCAAGGCGGCTTGAAAAAGGACGGTTTCAGGACGGTGCGCCCCAAACGACCTGGCAAAGGTCAAACAGATGGCCAAGAGGAGTGCAGCGATTCCCAGGTCGCTCCACACTTGATGGGCGTCGTCCCACGCTCGGATGCGATCCCACCAGATCCGAATGCGCTCAATGTACCAATCGTTGGCGACGGGCGGGTCGCTTGTCGACAGTGTCACCGACCCATTGTCGCGTGCGGCAACGGATATGTGCATCCGCCTTGGGGATGACCCATGACCTGGTGGAATCATCCTTCAGGGGGTCGACCGGACGCGGGTCAGTTCGTAAGGTCCTTCTATGCACGAAGACCGCGCCGTCCCAAGCAGATGACGACCGTCCATCAATCCGCTTTGGCCGTAGTCACACTGGGCTTGACCAAGGAGTTTGGTGACCGCCGCGTCGTGGACAGCCTCGACCTCACCATTCCGAGCGGTTCTGTCTGTGGATTTGTGGGACCCAATGGAGCCGGGAAGACCACCACTATCCGCATGCTTTTGGGTCTGATCCGCCCCACCAGCGGAGAGGGTCAGATTCTGGACGGTGACATCCGCTTTCCTTCCTCGTACCTGGCCCGTGTGGGGGCCCTTATCGAATCCCCCGCCTTCTATCCGGCACTGAGCGGCCGGGACAACCTCGTGGTCCTGACTCGCCTGGGTCAGTTGCCTTCCTCCACCATCGACAACGTCTTGGAGCGGGTCGGATTGGCTGATCGGAGCGCGGACCGATTCAGCCGGTACTCACTTGGCATGAAGCAACGCCTGGGCATTGCCGCCGCCCTTCTGGCCGATCCCTCACTACTTATTCTGGATGAGCCGACCAATGGCCTGGACCCTGCCGGTATCGTCGAGATGCGGACCCTCATTCGGTCTCTGGCCGACGAGGGCATGACTATCTTCGTCTCCAGCCACCTGCTATCTGAAATCGGGCACATCTGCGATCACGTGGTGATGATCCGCAGTGGGCGGAATGTGTTCCAAGGATCGGTTGACGAACTCCGCGGCATGCGCAGCGCGGAAGCTCGTTCTTCGACCTCAAGCCTCCAAACAACTCGGCAGCCTCGTTCAATTGATCGGGGCTAAGGGCTTAGAGGCAGAGATCGAGGAGGCCAGCGGGTCTGTCGTCGTCGCCAACGGTGGCCCGCTGGCTGGTGAGCTCAACCGGGCAGCTCTGGATGCCGGAATAACCATCGTGCACCTCGCCGAGCGCCAGCGGAGCTTGGAAGAGGCGTACTTCGCCCTTACCGGTACTCATTCCGGCGATGTCGAAGGCCGAACCACGCTGGGGGAGATCCAATGATCATTGCCGCATTCCGTAGCGAGTGGGTGAAGCTGAAACGGCGGAACCTCCTGGTCGGAAGCTATGTCGGCTTAGCCATGGCCGCATCGTTGTTCGCCATTCTTCTGTTTGCTCAGGCCCCGGCTGCCGGCGGCGGCGACCTGCCGAGCCTTAGGCAGTTGGCCCAACCTGGCGGCCTCATCCATGGAGTGAACCGGGCCGCCGTGCTGCTCGGCATCGTGGCTTTCGGGATTGCCGCCGCCCAGATTGCCAGTGAGTACAGCCTGGGTACCCTGCGCCAACTACTTGTGCGTCAGCCGAGGCGTCCAATCTTCCTTTCCGGGAAGTTTCTGGCGGTGCTGAGCTTCATGCTGGGTGCGGTGGTCTTCGCGTCGCTATGGGCCACAGTCGCAGCCTTTGTCATGGCGCATGCGCGTCACGTGCCCACCGCGGCCTGGACATCGGGGGCCGGAATCACCGACTTGACCCGAGCGCTCGGCGACCTCCTGCTGGCGACCGTAGGTTTCACTACATTCGGGATGGTAATCGGCCTGCTGTTCCGCTCTTCGGTTACAGCCATCATCGTGGGCTTCGCCTACCTGATTCCCGTGGAAGCTGTCGTGACACGAATTGCGCCGCATTCTGCCGCGTGGCTTCCGGGGCAGCTTCTCCAAACGATTGCGGCCGGTGGCCTCTATCCAGTTGGCTTCGCCCATTCGATGATCGTGAGCACCGTCTACCTAGTCATAGCGGTGGCAGTGGCGACCGTGATATTTGTCCGGAAGGACGTTACCGCTTGAGGGGCGAACCACTTATTTCCCTACACCGCGGATTGACGATGCAATGGGCAGGCAACTACTTGCTCATGCCGGCCCTCGGGCCGGCCGAACTGCCAGACCATCTCCGGCGAAGGGGCTTTTCGGCGACTCCGCAGCTGCTCCGCGGAATCAGACCTCGAAGCTCCCTGATTCAGTACCTTGCGCCACAAGAGTACAGCCAGTAACTTGTGGTGCATGGTAAAGCCGGGAGCTCGCCGCAGCCAGCTGCTTCGTGGCGTTCTCGACCTCTGCCTTCTGGCCGTTATGAGTGAAGGACCTGCATACGGCTATGAAATGACCAAACGACTGAAGGCGCGGGGGCTGTCGATGGTTGGGGAGGGATCGATCTATCCACTCCTCGGCAGACTCGAGCACGATGGCCTGGTGGAGACCCGGCGGGCAGCCAGCAACGGCGGTCCACCCCGGAAGTACTACAGCCTCTCCCCAGAGGGCGAGCGGGTACTGGAGACCGGGGTAAAGGAATGGCAGGCGGCGCGTGATGCCGTCGATGGTGCCCTCGATCTGGTCAAAGTGGAGGTATCGCCATGAACGAGTTCGTGGAGGAGTGCCGCCGGGAGTGGCAGCGCCTCGGAGTGCCAGACCCCGTTGCCAGCGAGATGGCGGTGGACCTCACCATTGATATCGAAGAGGCGGAGGCCGAAGGCGGATCGGCCGAGGACGTGCTGGGTAGCAGCCTGTTTGATCCGCGGGGCTTCGCCGCGGCCTGGGCCAGTGCTCGGGGAGTAACCGCTCAGTCAGCAGCTCCTGCTCCCTCGGCTCCGCTTGTCTCTTCGGTCCCCGCGGCACCACTACGGACCCCGTCGTTCGTTGATCGAATCACGTCGAGGAGGTGGCCGCTGGTGGCCGGCAGCCTGGGCATCCTTGCCGCCCTGGCCGGGATCATGGCGGTGGCCGGAGCCCTAGTGGTGGGGCGCAACAGTTCGGCAGTTGCCGCGCCTATCCGTCGCATCTTGAGGGTGCCCGGCTCTCACTTGCTCGGGCCCGGATCGATGACGCTTCCCGCCCGTCATTTCTTGCCCGGCCCTCTCTTTGCCGTCAACCACGGTGGAGGATTCGTCCCATTGGCGGCGATCGTGCTGTTGGTCGGCCTCATAGGTCTCGGGCTGGCGGTAGCGGCTTGGTTCTTGTGGTCCCGCCGCCACTCGTGGCGGGGAAATCCATGAAGACCAATGTCGTCCCGCTGACGGATCGGGAAACGCTGAGACCGTGAGGTGTCCCGACTATCCCACGATGATCAGAATCAGGGTGGAGAGCTGATGAGTACGACAATGACCGAGGCGGCGTCTCCAGCTCATCCTTCTGAGAGCCCGTGGGCTGTCGAGACCCATGGGCTCACGAAACGGTTCGGCGAGAACACCGCCGTCAACAGCGTGGAGCTGCTCGTCCCGCGCGGTTGCGCGTTTGGCTATCTCGGACCCAATGGGGCTGGGAAGACAACGCTCATTCGGGTTCTTCTCGGGCTGACCCACGCTGATGCCGGCTCGATGCAACTTCTCGGCCACGCCGTCCCCCGCCACCGTGACCGGGCATTGGCTCGGGTCGGGGCCATCGTGGACGAGCCTCGCTTCCATGGCCATCTGACCGGCCGCCAGAATCTGCAGATCCTGGCCGCGGCCCGGGAGCCGGCGGCCAAGGGCCGCATCGCTCCGGCGCTCGAACGTGTCGGTATTCTCCATCGAGCCGACGACAAGGTGTCCAAGTACTCCATGGGCATGCGCCAGCGCCTGGGCGTGGCCGCCTGTCTCCTCGGGGACCCCCAACTGCTGATTCTCGACGAGCCTATGAACGGCCTCGACCCGGCGGGGATGCTCGATATGCGCGACATGATCAGGGCCCTGGTGTCCGAGGGCCGAACGGTCGTGCTCTCGTCTCACCTCCTGGACGAGGTCGAACGGACGTGTGATGCCGTGGCCATCGTCGACCGTGGTCAAGTGATCCGGCAGGGTTCGATCGCCCAGCTGCTGGCTGGTTCGTCGTTCGAGGTGCAGGTCGATTGCTCCGAACCCGATCGGTCCGCCGGTCTGCTTCGCGGATCGGCGTTCGGTGCCCACGTGCAGGTGGGACCGGATGGACTGGCCATATCCCTACCCGAGGGGACCGAACGCGATGCCATCGCCGAAATCAACCGCCTGCTTGTCGGGGGCGGGATCTCGGTGTACCGGCTCCAGCACATTCAGGCCTCGCTCGAGGATTGGTTCCTGTCGGTGACCAGTCGGTTGGGGGGACCGGAATGACGATCACCGCGGATATCGGAGATTCACCGTCGGGTCCTTCTCCAGTGCCCCTTCAGGCAGAGGAGCGAGACCACCGGGGTTCATGGGTCCCGACCTTGGGCATGGTCACCACCCGCTTGATGGAGCTACGCAAGCGACGGGGACTGATGATCGCTTTGATCGCCGTCAACATCGGCCTCCCGATCATCTTTCTCACCATTCGCCTCATCTCCCACGCCGTGGCCCCGAAGTCGTACGGGCCGGCTGGCGGTTACAGTATCTTCACCGACTTGACGACTGGCGTCATGTACATCTTCGGGTTCATCGTGGCGGCCGTCGTCGGCTGCACCGCCGGGTCGGTCGACCTCACCGAGGGAATGTTCCGCCACCTGGTGATTACCGGTCGCTCCCGCCTGGCGCTTTATCTTGCCCGCATCCCGGCCGGGCTGGCCATCGTCATCGCCATGGTGGCCATCGGGTACACGATCGTCTGTGTCGTGTGCACCCTTGCCGCCCCCACGCAGCTCAACTACGACGGCGCAAACGTGCCCCATGGGCTCTCACGGCCGGCTCTCGAAAGTTGGGCCGCGGCCCATGCCGACGAGGTCATCTGCGACTTCTTCTACAGCGGGCCGAACCCCCTCCCGAACGTTCCCAACTGCCCGTCCAACGGCCCCCCGCCCGGTGCCACCATCACGACCCCGAAAGGTACCTTCACGGTGCCCACGTACACCGAGGCGCAGATCCGGGCCTTGGCCGTCACCATGGCCAATCAGAACTATGCCGACTACAGCACCAACTTCTTAGTACCGCCGACCTCCCTGATGATCGATGTCGGCCTGTGGATCGCGCTCGAGGCGACCATCGGGTTCATCGTCGGCCTGGGTCTGGCCTCGTTGATGGGACAGCGGACAGTCCCGGTCATACTCCTCGTCCTGCTGGAGTTGATTCTCACGCCGCTCTTCAGCCGTCATGTGATCTCGCACTTCATCAACTTCGAGCGGGCGATTGCGGGCGTGGCCATGGTCCACATCGAGCCAGGGGGACTGCCGTCACCGTTCGGAGGCGGAGGCGGAGGCGGAGGCGGCCCCGGCGGGGGCGGCTTGGGTAGGAATCTGCTGATACCGGAGTCGACCCTGGTGGCGTCTCTCGTCATCGTGGGTTGGATCCTGTTCTGGACGGCCATCGGGGCCTGGCGGATGATGACCAGGGACGCGTGAATCCCTCTCGGTCTCACTGGCTGGCGAACATCGGGAGAGTCTTATTGCCAGCCACACCGTGCGACCCTGACGAGTCCACGGAGTTGGGCCTCTACTCTGTTCCTATGCGGCGACACGTCCTGTTTCGCCTGGCGCTGTCACTCCTTGCAATCTGTGCCTTTGCCGGCGTCGACGCAATCATCAAGGGCCATCACGGGGGCACCCGAAATGCCATAGGCAACGTCAGCGCCCCCTGGGCCTTCATTCCATTTCTTTCGGCCGCCTTTGTCCGACCGCGTCGACTCGCCCTCGGAGCGTTGGTGGGCACAGGCTCGGCCATCGCGGCTCTTGCGTCCTATTTCCTTGTCCGGTCGGATAGTGCCTTTTGGACAGGTAACCAGCCTCGAGGCGTCGGCTCCCTCTTGGTCGGCTCGTTCGGAAACCGGTGGTTCTTGTTAGGTGCACTTGCCGGCGCGGCATTGGGAATTGTCGGCTCGTGGTTGGCCCAGAGAAACCAGTGGGGAGTGATCACAGCGGTCGTGGCGTCCCTACTCGTGCTGGAGCCCGGCGTCCGGATGGCTTGGGCGATTGGTAAAGGCGAAGCCGCTCGAACCATGGTTCCGAGCCCAGCGGTGTGGGTAGTCGAAGTCTTCACTGGCTGTACAGCTGGGCTTGTGTTCTGGTTGCGGCGAATGTTCCGCCGCAATACCGCCTGACGGCGCGCGGCCACAAGGTAGGTTCCGGCCCGCCCGGTCTTTGGTTTGTCATCAACGCCAGTATCGAGACCGCCGAACCTCTTCGGCCGGAACATCAACGATCATGGTCTGGCCAAGTCCCGGTTCCCGGCATCCGAGGGCGTCCTTCACCCGACAATTCCTTGCCGAACTTGTACGACGACCTGACGGGCACCCCCTGGTGATCAGAGGGTGCGGTGCGACCCCGAGTCGGGCCGTCTTCGCCGGAGGACCCAGCTGCACCAGGCAATCCCGCAGAGCAGAGCTAGGCCGAGGAGCACGATCCCTGCCACCGCAGCCGCTGGGATGCCCGCACCCTTCGTAGCCCGTCCGCGACCGCCGGCCGCATGACCGGCGGTCGCGGCCCGGCTTGCCGGCGCCGTGCTGGCCGAAGCTGCCGGCGGTGAAGTGGCCGCCGTTCCCGGAGAGGATGTGGCAAAGGCAACGACCCGATCGGCCGCCGGGGCGAGCAAATGACCGTCAGCCACAGTCGGGGTGGGGAAGTGGTTGGCCGGCGCGCCGATCGCAGCCTGCTGGAGGACGGCGCCCGTGGTGGGGCTGAGGCCATACAGCGTTCCGTTCAGACCGATGGTCCAAATTCGGCCGGCCGCCTCGATCGCCGGTCCGCCTCCGACGTCAGCACTCCAGAGCAGGCGGAGGGAGGGGGGTGACGCCACAGCTTGGACGGCGATGGTGCCGCTCAGGCAGGGGAGGTACACGGTGGTGCCCACCGTGGCGCTGCCACCGTCGATATCTTGGTCGCAGAGCGAACCCAGCGCGGCTTCCTGCCCTCCGATACCGCCGAGGTGGGCGCCATCGAGCAGGTAAGCGATTCGGGACTTGCCGGCGATGAGGACGTCACCATCACCCAACAGCACCGGCTCCGTCGACATGTCGAGGTCCTGCTCATTGTCGGCGGCCCACGAGACGGGGGCGAAGTACTGCTCGAGCCGCAGTGTTGGCGACAGCTCGAGCACGCCGTCGCCGTCGTCATAGGCATGGGTGCTCGAGTACACAGACCCGTTTCCCGTCCCGACCCAGATGTTGCCCTTGCCGTCCACGGCCGGTGCGGCACCGCCCATCCAGATGGCGCCCTGGGACTCCCCGGAGGCCGCATCCACGGTGAATTCCACCGGGGTTCCACCGGCCTCCACCACCGAGACCAATCGCCCCCGGTACGAAGCACAGTCCCCATCGTTGCCACCGAACCCGAACAGCACATGGCCGGCATCGAGAGCCAAGCCTGTGCGCTGCAGGAGGGCGGTGCTGACAGCTCCGGGGGGATCGACATTCCGGGTCATCTCCTGCTTGCCGGTGGCGGTGCTGAGGCCGACCAGTATGTGGGCGGCCTTACCGCCGACGAGCTCGTCCGCCACTGCGAAGATCTCGCCCCTTGACGAATCGATCACCGGCGTCCCGGTGATCCCCACCGTGGGCTCGATGTCTCCGCATGGGAGCATCGATGAAGGCACCGGGCTGGCCACGTGTGTCGACCAGACGACCGCGCCGGTGGCCGCGGACAGCGCATAGACCGTGTCGTTCTCGGTGGCGACGTAGACCCGTCCGCCCCACACCAGTGGCTCGCCGTACAGCTCGCCATCCAGGGCGGCCGACGTCCAGGCCCGGGTGGTGGTGTCGACTCTGGCCACTGCCGAGGCGACGCCGGTTCCTCTCGAATTGGCGTGGTATACCGTCCAGCTGGTGCCGGCCGGGACCGGGGTCGTGGCCGAAGCTCGTGCCCCGAGCCCGAGAGTTGACACAGCAATGGAGAACATCGATGCGGCGATCACCAGCTTGGATCTCTTGCCCCGACGAGGCCTATCGGATGTGGCCGATGGTGATCCCGACAAGAGCGGCATCTTCACATTCGCCACGCTACAGGGCGTCGGGGCTCCTCCAGCCTCCGGCTCGGGGGCCGGCGTCGCTTAATCAGGTCCTATCGCTGTGGAGTGCCTCCATCGCCATTGGCCGGGGTTATCTCGGGCTTGCCGCTTTTCCGCACGATGGGCTGACCTCGAGTGGAACGGACCGAAGGGTTGTGGTTGACCCACCCTCGCTCTTCAAATGGCAGGGTGCTGGATCAGCGGCCGTTCGTACTTCCGACAGTTCGACGGCGCTCGGACTACTGATGCAACGCCGAAGAGTGCTCGGTCATGAGCTCGACCGCCTGGCGTCGGGGCATCGGTCCGAGTGGAGATGGTCCGGGCGGAAAGGTTGGGCCGTTGTCTCGAGGGTCGCCGCCGGAGTTGAGAGGCGACCAGCCCGTGTCCGACCCCCTGTGCATCCGGCGCCTGACCCCACGGTTGGTCTTGGCCGGCGCCGGTTGTCACCCTGCCTGTTCGGGGATGACAGGGGTCTTGTATTTGGATGTCAGGGGTCTAGCATTTGGGAGGCCCTGGTGGAAAAGTCGGGGATCCAGCTAATCCGGCCGCAGGCGTATTGAGACTCCGGAAAGGGGGTTGTCGGCCTCGGTAGTGCGACAGGTGGCCCGCGGATGTGATTTGGGATCGGAGTGGAGGCTCCTCGCCCATGGAAATGACCTGCCGATCCTTGCGTCACAGTCTGACGGGGTGGGTTCCATGGCTCAGTTCCACTCCCCGACGGAGTCACCCTCATCGTTGAAATCGGGGCATGAATCCCCACTAGAGGAGGTACCAGAGATGTCCGAAGTCACGCCCCCTGCAGAAGAAATTCTCCTGGCTCACTTCATCGTGTCGGACGACGTGGAGCGGTCTCGTCGCTTCTATACCGAGGTGCTCGGCGGCAAGCTGATCTTCTCCGGCGATGTGACCTATGTGGCCTTGGCCAACAGTTGGATCATCATCAACGTCGGGGGAGGCCCGACCGACGACAAGCCCACGGTCACCCTGGAGACGCCACGCGACCCCGACCGGGTCAGCAGCTTCCTCAATATCAGGGTCAAGGACATCCAGTCCGTCTATGAACTATGGAGTGCCCGCGGAGCGCAATTCCTCACGCCGCCGAAGCACCACCAGTATGAGATCCGTTGTTACATCCGCGATCCTGACGGCTATCTGATCGAGGTGGGCCAGACGACCGATCCGGAAGGGGATTGGTCGGCATGGGACCTGAAGGGGTAGTTCGGAGGTGGAGGCCAACGAGGTTGGCGATCGGCACATCGCGTGCAGGAACGGGCAGGGATTGATCTGCGTTGTTCCCGGGTCGGCAGTGCCTTCACAAATGAGGAGGTCCTGGTCGTGATTGTGGCAGTGATCGGTACGGGAGGGCTTGGTTCGGTCATCGCCGTTCATCTGGCTTCCGGTGGGGTGGGCCTTCGGCTGTCGAGCGCCGATAGTGAGTCGGCCCAAAGGCTGGCCAACGAGATAGGTCCGGCCGCGGTGGTCGCGGCCGACAATCACGATGCCGTGCGGGGCGCGGAGGCTATTGTCCTGGCTCTGCGATTTCCCGTGCTGAAGGGCGTTATCGAGGAGATTGCCGACTCCATCGGAGACAAGCTTGTGATCGTTCCGAGCAATCCCGTCGGCATCGATGCGAAGGGAAACGTATACCGCCTACTTCCCAAGGGGCAATCCTCCGGTGAAGTTCTGACGGGGTGGTTGCCGGTCGGTGCTCGGTTGGTCATGGCATTTGGGACTCTGTCCGCCGATCTCTTCAAGTCCTCGAGCGATCGGTCGCCAGAGCGTGCGGTTCTCTTCTATGAGACAAACGACGACGAGGCCAACAAGGAGGTTGAGATGCTGATCCGAGCGGCCGGCTTCGAGCCGTTGAAGGTCGGCGGCGTAGAGCTGTCCGATCGGCTTGAAGTCGGTGGCGATCTCCACGATCTCGTCGTCAGTCCTGCAGAAGCGAGGCTGGCGGTAGGTGAGGTGTGATCGAGCTGCACTGCATCCCGGCCCCTCCGTCCTAAGCGTACCGGTATGGTCGACGGTCGACTGCTTCGTCCGAAGGATCGGGTGTCATGACCATTCAACTCGGAGGTTGATCTGTGGGCGAAGATGAACAGAGGGTGGCGGTGATTACCGGAGGTTCCAGAGGTATCGGAGCCGGCCTGGTCGATGCCTATCGGCGAGCCGGGTGGGCGGTAGTTGCCAACGCCCAGACGATCGGCGCCAGCAAGGACTCACACGTTCTGACCGTGAGCGGCGACGTCGCAGAATCGTCGACATGCGACAGAATCGTCAAGGAGGCCTTGGATCGATTCGGACGCATTGACACGCTGGTCAACAATGCCGGCATCTACAGATCGAAGCCCTTCACCGACTACACCGAGCAAGACTACGCAGAGATGGTCTCGGTGAACCTCACCGGCTTCTTCAGGCTGACCCAGAGAGTTGTCCCGGTAATGGTTTCACAAAAGAGTGGGCACATCGTAAATATCACCACGACCCTTGCGGACTACGCCAACTCGGATGTCCCATCCGTGTTGGTATCGATGACCAAAGGGGGACTGGCCTCAGCCACCCGGGCCCTGGCGATCGAGTTCGCCGCCCGTGGGATCAGGGTCAACGCAGTTTCGCCGGGGATCATCGCCACGTCGACAGATCCCGGAGAGTCGTATGAGGAGTCCGCCCGCCTCGAACCAGTTGGTCGGGTCGGTACGATAGGCGAAATTGTGGATGGAATTCTCTTCCTGGAGTCGGCTCACTTCATCACCGGTGAGGTCCTGCACATCGATGGTGGGCAGATAGCCGGCCACTGATTGGGAGCCGAAATAGCCGAAGAGGCAATCGGCCGCCGGCTCGAGTGGGACCAAGGACATTGTGAATGATTGAACCGTTTGCCTCATTAGTAGATGACGTTCGGACCTGTACCCTCTGCGCCCATGCGTTGCCGCTCGGGCCAAGGCCAATTGTCCAACTCGACCCGCGGGCGAAGATCCTGGTTATCGGCCAAGCGCCGGGACGCAGAGCTCATGCTGCTCAATCCCCGTTCCAAGATGCCAGTGGGGATCGATTGAGGGAGTGGATGGGGATCGATCGCGAGTCGTTCTACGACTCCAAGTCCCTCGCCATTCTTCCTATGGGCTTTTGCTATCCCGGCACCGGATCATCGGGAGATCTACCGCCGAGGCCGGAATGTGCCCCCGCCTGGCATGCCAAGGTTCTGGATCAGCTCGAGCACCTGCAACTCACCCTCCTGATCGGCCGGTATGCGCAGAACTACCACATGCCCGGTGCCGGCCGCTCCGTGACCGAGACCGTGAAGTCCTGGAGGGATCACTGGCCGTTGGTGCTGCCGATGCCCCATCCGAGCCCTCGAAATAACATCTGGCTCAAGCGAAACTCCTGGTTCGAGGAAGAGGTGCTTCCCGAGTTGCGGCAGAGAGTTGCGTCCATCCTCTGGCACTCCGGTTCGGAATAGCTGAGGCTCGGGACAGCCGGCACCCGGAGCTGCGAAAGGGATGCCAGGTCCAACCCTCCGGTCAGGTCAGAACCCGGTGGATGGGCCAAATCGGGGTCGGCTCACGGAGGGCTGTCGGAGCGGAAGATCGGCCAGCCGATCTCCGTTTTCCACTCGCCGGCATCCGGCGTCTCCTGAGCGTCGACCAGGTAGTACTCCCGAAGCGGCCCCTCGATGCTGATTTCGTGCTCGGTGACATAAGCACCGAGTTCGCCGTACGTGATGTCAATGTCCGTCAGGGAACCGTCGTGCGTGAGAATGGCCAGCTCGGCCCCTGGGACTTCGAAGGGGACCACCCGGCCGATCGAGGGGGCCGTGCCCTCCACGGGAATGAACACCGTCGCCTCCCCCCGGCCATGTTGGAACAGCTCGCTGCCGTACAACCCGCCGCTCGGACCGGTGGCCTGGAGGCCTTGAGCGCGCACGATGGCACGGAGCTCACCGAGTGCTCCCTGCCACCACGGCAACACCTCCTCACGGTCGACCGTTTGTTGAATCCCTACCGCCGGCGTGACCGGAACCGTGCGGTGCTCCACGGCGGGTACCTGGCCGGAGTGCTGGAGGAGGTTGCGCAGGGAGTCCACCGCGCTGTGGGTCTTCGATAATTGAGCCTCGAGCCGGTCCAGGTGAGCGGCGATGAGGGCATTGCGGTCGGAAGTGTCCGATGCCGAAAGGACCCCCTTGATCTCTACGACCGGCATTTCCAGGTCTCGTAGGCGACGGATCACCTGGGCGGTCGGGACCTGATCCGCAAGGTAGTAGCGATAGCCGGTTCCGGGGTTCACCTCCGCCGGCTCCAGTAGACCCACTTGATGGTAGTGACGCAGTGTCTTCACACTCAGATGGGTCATCCGGGAGAACTCGCCCACCGTGAGGTTCGCTGTCACGCCCCCAGTCTCAACCCTCCCCCTACCGGAGTGTCAAGGCCGAGGTGAGGCCTTGACTCTCTTGTTGGCGGATGCCTCATGGTGGTCAGTGGCACCAAATAGTGGCCAACGACCGGAAAGGGAGTCACCCGATGAGCACGAACTCGAACACACTGTCTGGCGTGGTGGCTGAGCATATTGCTGCCGTCAATGCCTTCGACGAGGAGGCCATCATGGCCACCTTTGCCCCCGATGCGCTGGTCAACGATGCCCGGAGGGAGTTCTGGGGGACCGCTGCCGTCAGGGGCTGGGTGGCCCGGGAGATGGTGGGTGACCACGTCCGAATCGAGGTGGTCGAGGTCCTCAGCCATCACGCCCTCACGGTCGTCCGTGGACGCTATGACGGCGACTTCGACAAGACCGGCCTCCCCGATGAGCTGATCCTGACCAACTACTTCACCGTGAGCGAGGGGAGGATCGACAGCCTGATCGTCGTCCGGAACGTTCCGCCTGAGGACTGACGCACCTCCCTCACCAACGGAGAGTGTGAGGGAAGGGGTTACGACAACCTGGGCCGGTCCACGGCTTCGACGGGTCCGAAGCAGTGGACCGGACCCGGAGACCGCGTATGCTGGCGCCGTGAGCTACGCCGTTGACTTTGTGAACGTGTCCACCATCGGCCTCGAGTCGTCGCCGGTGGCGACGGCGCTGGCTGGCCTGCGGGCCAATGAGGCCCGCTACTTCAAGAATAAATACGACCACGTCTTCACCGTGGAGCCAGCGGCCAAGGCCAAGAAGTCGATCGACCTGGTAAAGCGCGTCCTCAACGAGGAGCGCGAAATCGTGATCGCCTCGCCCCCACTCGAGGCCACGACGTTCCAGGTCGAGGACATCCGGTGGACCTACGTGTTTTACCAGAGCGGGCTCTCGATCAACGTCCTGTACACGCTGGATGGACCGAAGCGGGCGGTGGGCTTCAAGCTCTCCGAGGGGATGGAGGTCCCCGAAGAACTCAGCGCGTTCAAGTTCGCTCGCCAGAAGTCGAAGCTGGCAGGAACCATCCGGGGCTCATACTTCGTGATCAAGGGCGAGTACTGAGCTCCTCACCTCGGACACGGCCCGGGTCGGGCCGTGTCCGGTCGTCACTTCGGGAGGGCGTGGTGGTGGCTCAGTCCTCTGGAAGGCCCGGTCGGAGCGAGTCCCCGGCCGGACCCGGTCCGACGTGGGGGTGGGCTCGAGTGACGGCCAGCCCCCGGTGAGCGAGTCCGGGGCGCCGTTCCCGCAACCGACCAGCGGAACCAGTCGACTGGAGGCGTTCAGTGACGGGGTAATGGCCGTCATCATCACCATCACGGCCCTCAGCCTCAAAGCCCCCCTCAGCGGTTCATTCACGGCGCTGAGCCGGCGCCTGCCGGAGCTCCTCGTCTACATCCTGAGCTTCACGTTCGTCGGCATCTACTGGAACAATCACCACCACTTGCTCCGCGTGACGCGTCACATCAGCGGCGGAGTCATGTGGGCCAACCTGCACCTGCTGTTTTGGCTCTCGCTGATTCCCGTGGTGACGGAGTGGGTCGGCAGCTTCTACGGAGACCACTGGCCCGCCGCCACCTATGGCATTGTGGCCCTGGGTGCGGCGATGGCCTTCTCGATCCTCGTTGTCGCCATCATCAGGGCCAACGGCCGGGATTCAGCGGTCGGTCGCGCCATCGGGTCGAATCTCAAAGGCAACATCTCGATGGCGCTGTACGCCTGTGGGGTCGGACTGGCCTTCCTCAGCCCGTACGTGGCCTATGCCTTGTATGCCCTGGTGGCGGTCATCTGGTTCGTCCCGGATCGGCGCTTCGAGCGATCGGGAGCGTGACCGTCTGAAGGCTGAGAGGTTCATGGCCGGCCCGGCGGGACCCGGGCTGTGGAAGCCGTCGGATTCAGGAGACCTCTGGCAAGTACGAGAAGGGCTCGGCCACGACGAACTCGTCGGAGACCTCGCCGGCCCGGGTGGGTCCCGCCTCGGCCTCGAGACGTCTGGCCGGCGCACCGGCTGACAGGTCCAGCTTGGCCAGCTCGGTCCAGAACACGTTGGGTTGGTTGGTCGCCTCCCAGTAGTAGGTCAGCGACCGGTGGTCGATGGCGGTGCGCCACAGGGTCGGGGCCACGTTGGGCTTGTCGGGTGTCGATTGGATCATCGGCACCGACACGTTGCGCACGATGGCGAAGACCTCGGCTATCCCTCGGGCGCTATCGCCGGTCGGAGCCGATCCGTCGAGATAGTACCGGGCGCGCACGAACCGGTCCGCCGGCCGCTCGGTACCGGGCAGCATGGCGTGGCCGCCAACCTCGTCCCAGTAGAGGCAGAGGGCGAGCTGTTGATCGTAGGTCGGGTCGTTGGTCATGACGGTGTATCCCGCGCCGTGGTGCACGACCAGCTCACCGTCGAGATACTCGAAGATGGCCGAGTCCCCGGTGGCATCGGAGAGGGCCAGGTGGCCGGTGGCGGCATGGCCTCCGGGTAGCACCGGACTGACCAGGGCAAAGGATGGGGTGGTCAGTCCTTCGACCGCCTCGGCCACCGACCCGAACATGTCCAAGGCGTACTGGGTCCACGCCGCCACGCTCAGGCCGGGGAGGGCGGGATCCCTCTTCGGGTATATCGCCGAGGACAGGTAGAGGGCGTTGGCCCCCAGTCCGGCGTCGTTGACGCCGTCGATGGTGACTCCGTCGTACATCGTGGTGACCACACTGCCGTGCTCCGACGTCCACGAGAGCGAGTTGGCGGCGGCGGCTCCGTCCCGGGTGAGACCTGCGGGCAGCGCCCAGAGGTTCGACTCGGTCGGGATCATCCAGTCCATGGATCGACCGGTCACCACCAGGTCGTCTTCTCCGACATACAGCACTCGACTACACATGGGGCATCTCCTTCAGGCGTAGTGGGTCCCTTCGGCGCCACCCAGGCGCACGACCGGGTCCTTTTGCCTGTTATCGACCGTTCGGCGGCGAACTGAATGGGAAGCTGGGCCGGAACGCAGGTGGCCCGGTCGGGATGCCTATTTCCCTTGGGAAGTGGAGGGTGAACACCTCGACCTGAACGGTCAACACGTAGCCCGGTGACCAGCTTGCCGTTGATCAGGTTGCGAACCGCCACGTCGAGTGCGTCCAGCCGTTCCGAGCTGTTGGGCCCGAGCACGGAGGCCAGGTGGGGCGCCACCTGGGCACAGGCTCGACGAAGTGGGTGGGCGTACTCCCGAAGCTTCGACTCGTTGAGCATTCGTGCCGGGCCGGCTATGGCCGGCGAGCCCAGGGGGTACGAGTCGAGGGGGTCGAGCAGGGGAGCGGCCACTCCGTTGGTGCCGGCGTGGTTGCCGGCGAAGGAGAGGGCGAATCCATCGTCGAGGATGGTAACCAGATCGTCAGTGGTGGTCCGCTCACCCTTCGATGAGTAGGACCGTTCGGGCCAGGTCAGCAGTTCTGATCGAGGAAGGTGGATGCGGCGATGGTGAAGGGCCACCGGTAGTAGAGCGAGGCCAGCGAGTAGGCCTCGAGTTCGAGGGGGTTGGTCGAGTCCCGCTGGACATCGGCGCAGAAGGCACCGAGGACCGCGGTGGGGGTGGCATCGGGTCCGAGCGAAAGCATGACCGGACTGATTCCCGCGCTTCTCGACCACGCCACCACGTTCACCTCGGTGCCCCCTCCACAGGTCAGTGGAGCGAACGTGTCGTCCTGGTACAGGTAGAGCGTCTGGGCGCAGATGCTCACGGTCGACACGGAGGGTGCCGGTGACAGGGTCGTGGTACCGAGGGCCTTGGTCACCGCGGTGGTGGGCAGCAGCCAGTAGCCGGTCCCGTGAGGCACCGGGGTAATGGCCACGAACGGATAGCCCAGCTGCTCCCCTCCGAAGGAACCGTCGAAGTGGGCGGCTCCGAAGGCGAAGACCCCGCCATCGGTTCCCACCAGCCAGTAGCCCGCCGAGCCCGGTGACGCCGCCATGCCCACGATGGGCTGGGCCAGATGGTCTGACCCCAGGGATCCCTCGAATGGCGCACCACCGAACGAGAAGATCCCGCCGTCGGCGGCGACCAGCCAGTAGCCGGCTCCTCCCGGGGCCGAGGCCATGCCCACGATGGGCTGGTTGAGCGGATGTCCACCCATCGAACCACCGAAGGCGGCGTCGCCGAAGGCGAAGATGCCGCCGTCGGAGGCCACCAGCCAGTAGCCGTGGCCACTCGGGCTGGCGGCTATGCCCACGATGGGCTGGTTGAGCGGGTGTCCCCCCATCGACCCGTAGTACGCGGCATCTCCGAAGGCGAAGATGCCACCGTCGGAGGCCACCAGCCAGTAGCCCTGGCCGTCCGGGGTCGGGGCCATCCCCACGATCGGTTGGTTGAGCGGATGCCCTCCCATCGAGCCGTAGAAGGCGGCGTTGCCGAAGGCGAAGATGCCGCCGTCGGCCGCGGCCTCCCAGTAGCCCTTGCCGTTCGGGGTGGAGGCCATCCCGACCATCGGGGCGTTGGAGGCCAGCGCGGTCGGGTTGGCGAAGGCGTCACCGAAGCCCAACGGGGCCATGGAGGCCAGGGCCGGACCGGGAGGGCCGGCCGCCCCGGCGGTGCCGGTGCTGACCGCTAGAGGGAGAGCCAGAAGAACCATGCCGGTGACGACGCCGATCAACCTGGCACCGCTCAAGGGTGCCCGCACCTTGCCATTCGCATGAATCGCCATGGTCGCCACCCCGATCTCTTGGCTCACGACTGGAGGACCCCGGGGGAACTCACCCGCCAGGCCGCAGATTAGCGCGGTCCACTTCCGCCTGCCCGGGTGGCGGGTCCATATCAACCCGATGGGTGAGACCCCTTCACTACGGGGGCGGGGTCATGGTGGCGTGCATCTTGACCGCCCGCATGACCGGCGCCGTTTCGACGTGGGTGAGACCGTCCAGGGCGGCGATCTCGCCGGTGAGGTACTGGTAGAGCGAGTGGTCATCCTCACAGAGCAGGGCCGCCACCAGGTTGGTGGAGCCGGTGGTGGCGGCCACGAAGGGGACTTCGGGACGGCAGGCCAGGGCCCGTCCGACCTGGGCCAGTTTGTTGGGGACCACCGACATCCACAACAGGGCTGAGGACCGGCTGCCGATGGCCTTGGTGTCCAGATCCACGTCGAAGGACAGGACGCCCGACAGCACGAGCTCCTCCACCCGTCGCCGCACCGTCGACTCGTGCCAGTGGGTGCGCACGGCCAGCTGCCGGTAGGTGGCCCGACCGTCTTCGGCCAGAGCCTGGACGAGGGGCCAGTCCGAGTCCTGCAGGGTGACGGCCGGGTGCTCCATCGCACTCCTGGCCCGCACCGGTGGGAGGAGCTGGTTGACCTCTTGCGGGCTGAGGACGTTGGAACCCGGAGCGGGGGACACCCCGGTGTCGAACAGGTGGAGGAGGCAGTAGGCCTCGAGGGCCACGATCTGACGGCCCACCGAGATCTGGCTCAGCAGCAGTGGGGTGCGCTGTTGGGGGTCCCGGGAGTGGATGGTGCTGAAGATCTCGGTTCCTCCCGAGGTCAGCTGGACCCAGGCCGTATCCGGGTGCTGGGCCAGTCTGGTGGCCACCGTCGGGGCGGACCCCGGAGCACAGCGGATGCGGACGGCCCAGTCCGACCGGCCGAGCCGCTGGGAGTCGAGTTGGCCCACCACCCTCACCACGTGGGCCTGGGACAGCTGTCGGTAGCGGCGGGCGATGGTCTGCTCGGAAGGCCCCAGGACCTCGGACAAGCGGCTGAATGGCGCCCGGGGATCGATGTAGAGGGCTTGGATGATCCTCCGGTCCAGGCCATCGATCCTGACGGGTTCCACGCAATTCAGCCTAAACCATGGCGGAAAGCCGCAGATAAGGAGAAAAGAGTGGCGGAGGGTGGACCGGAGGGGCAGGCTGTGGCCATGGAAAAGAAGTGGTGGACCCTGATCGTGGTGTGCGCGGCGACCTTCATGTTGCTCTTGGACGTCACCATCGTGATCGTGGCCCTGCCGACCATCCAGTCGGGACTGCACGCCAGCTTCAGTGACGTGCAGTGGGTGGTCGATGCCTACGCCCTGACGCTGGCCTCGGTGCTGCTGACGGCCGGATCCCTGGCCGACCGCTACGGGCGGCGGTTCCTGTTCACCATCGGCCTCATCGTCTTCACCCTCGGCTCCTTGCTGTGCGGTGTGGCCCAGTCGCCGGCCATGCTGATCCTGTCCCGCAGTGCCCAGGGAATCGGTGGGGCCATCCTCTTCGCCACCTCGCTGGCTCTGCTGGCCCAGACCTTCTCCGGTCGCGAGAGGGGGGTGGCCTTCGGGGTCTGGGGCGCCGTCACCGGGGTGGCCGTGGGGCTGGGCCCGGTGCTGGGCGGCGTGCTCACCACCGGCATCGGCTGGCGGAGCATCTTCCTGGTGAATCTGCCTGTGGGGGTGGCGGCCCTGGTGATCACCCGATTGAAGGTGGGTGAGTCGAAGACCCCCAACGCGGCGCGGCCGGACTGGGCCGGGTTCGCCACCCTCACCGCCGGTCTGGTCAGCCTGGTCTACGGCTTGATCCGGGCCGGCGAGATCGCCTGGAGCGACACCGGGGTGATCATCTGCCTGGCCCTGGCCGTGGTGTTCCTGGGTTCCTTCGCGGTGGTGGAGCGCCGGGCCGACCATCCGCTCTTCGACCTGTCGCTCTTTCGCATCCCCTCGTTCAGTGGCGGGCTGGCCGCGGCCTTCGCCATGAACGGATCGCTGTACGCCATGCTCTTGTACCTGGTCCTCTACCTCCAGGACGACCTGGGCTACTCCGCCCTGGGCACAGGCCTCCGGCTTCTGATCATGAGCGGGGTCACCCTGGTCACCGCCACCATCGCCGGCCGCCTCAGCAGTCGTGTGCCGGTCCGTTGGCTCATCGGACCCGGTCTCCTCCTGGTCGGCATCGCCCTGTTGTTGATGACCGGGCTCAACGGCGCCAGCTCCTGGACCCATCTGATCCCCGGCTTCATCGTGGCCGGCGCCGGCTCCGGCATGGTCAATCCGCCCTTGGCCTCAACCGCCGTCGGGGTGGTCGACTCCCCAGCGCTCGGGCATGGCCTCGGGGGTCAACACCACGTTCCGCCAGATCGGGATCGCCACCGGCATCGCCGTCTACGGCACCATCTTCGCCTCCTCGCTCCACCACAAGCTGGACCAGGCCCTGGCCTCTACGCCTTCGCTCCACGAGTATCTCCCCCGGGTGGTGGCCGCCGTGCAGCAGGGCGACCCGGGCCAGGTCATCGCGGCCGTGCCCGGACCGCTGCGAGGACCACTGGTGGCCGGCATCCGTTCGAGCTTCGCCAGCACCCTGGACATCCTCCTGGTGGTCAGCGCGGCCCTGGCCCTGGCCGGAGCGGCCTGTGCCGTCGTGCTGATCCGCCCTCGCGACTTCGTGGTCTCCACCCATGTGCAGGCGGCCCCGACGCCCGAAGAGCCGGCCGGCGTACCGGCCTAGCCACGGCGGTCGGTGGGTAGGGAAGTGACCACCGCGGTTATGCCGGGTGGGCCATACTCGTCCCATGCAATGGCCTGAGGGCTTCCTGTGGGGGACCGGCGCGTCGTCGACCCAGTGCGAGGGGGCGGCGCCCGCCTCGGACTGGTGGGAGTGGGAGCGTTCGGGCCACGCCCCACTGTCCGGTGAGGGCAACGGCTTTGCCACCCGGTACTCCGAGGACTTCTCCCTGCTGGCCGGGCTGGGGCTGACCCAGCACCGGCTGTCGGTGGAGTGGGCCCGTCTCGAACCTGAGCCCGGCGTCCACGACCCGGCCGCCGTCCGCCACTACCGGGATGTTCTCGCCGCCGCCCACGACTGCGGGGTCTCGCCCTGGGTCAGCCTCCACCACTTCACGCTGCCTCGCTGGTTTCTGGCGTCGGGTGGCTTCGTGGTGGAGTCGAACCGGACCGAGGTGTGGCGTCGCCACGTGGACTTCGTAGCCGACACCTTCGGCGATCTGGTGGCCGGGTGGCAGCCGGTGAACGAGACCAACTACTACGCCATGGCCGCCTACGGCGGACGGGGATGGCCCCCCGGGCACGACGATCCGGCCGAGGCGGCGGTGGTCAACGAGGCCATGCACCTGGCCAACGCCGAGGCCGCGGTGCGGCTGGCCCAGACCGGTGCCCCGGTCTCTTCGATCTTCGGGTTGTCGCCCATCGTGGCCCAGGACGACGACCCGGCTACGGCCTCGATGGCCCAGTACCTCTTCGACTACCACTGGGCTCCATGGGTCGGCCTGTTCCGGGACGGCGTCCTCCGCGTCCCCGGCCGTGACCCCATCGACGCGGCCGGACCTGGCCGGCTTCGTCGACATGATCGGATTCTCCTACTACGCCACCATGGGCGTTCGTGCCGGGAGCCTGAACATCCATCCACCCGACGCCCCGATCTCGCCGCTGGGCTACGGGATCTGGGCTGACGGGCTCGGTCTGGTCCTCGACCGGATCCATGAGGAGTTGCCGGGCACGCCCATCCTGGTGGCGGAGTTCGGCATCGGCACCGACGAGGACACCGTACGGGCGGAGTACCTGGCCCGCGGCCTGGTCATCGTGCACGAGGCCATCGCCCGGGGCATCGACGTCCGGGGGCTGTTCCACTGGACGGCGGTGGACAACTACGAGTGGCTCCACGGCTACGACGTCTCGTTCGGAATCATCGACCGGGACCGCCAGGTACGGCCCAGCGCCCACGTCCTGGCCCGGGAGGCGGACTCGTGACCGACGCCCGCTCTATCGGCCGATTGGCCTGATACAGAACCTTCAGAGAGGAGAACAGTGCCTCACAGGAACATCGTCGACCGCTCGCTCGATCTGGTCAAGGTCGACTTCGCCCCTCGCCATCGTCAGCCCTCGACCATCCGGCTCCTGGTGGCCACGGCGGTCTCCCTGGCCGGGTCCCTCGGGGTCGATGCGGCCATTGTGGCCGTCGGCACGGCTGTGTTCCCTTCGACCAAAGGCTACGTTCACTTCCAGTTTGACGACTACGCCAAGCTGACCGTCATCGGAGTCTTCATCGCCTGTGCCGCCTGGCCCATCGTGACCCGCATCTCGTCAGCCCCACGGTGGCTGTTCTTCCGTCTGGCCATTCTGGTGACCCTGGTCCTGTGGCTTCCGGACATCTACATCTGGGCCAAGGGCCAGCCGGCCAAGGCCGTAGCCGTCCTCATGTGCATGCACCTGGCCATCGCCCTGGTCACCTACAACGCTCTCGTCCACATCGCACCGGTCCGTTCCGGATCAGAGGCCGGTACCCCAGGCATCGACACCCGGTCACCCCGGTAGTGCCCGCCGGCGTGACAAGCGGTCGTCAGGCGACCGGCTCCGTTCCGCTCACCTGGTGGCTGGCCGGCGTGGGGCTGGTCGGGCTGCTGGTGGCGGTGGTCACGAGCCCGTCCGAGGCCCGCTCGGCGGCGGGCCAGGTCTGGTCACCGTTCGTCCTGGTCAGTGGACTGCTGCTCATCGGGCTGGTGGCCGACGACGACGGGCTGTTCGCCTCGGCCGGGCACCACCTGGCCCGTCTGGCTCGAGGGGGGCCCGCCCTGTTCCTCGGTGCCACGGTCATGATCGCCGCCGTCACCGCGGTGTTGAACCTCGACACCTCGGTGGCCTTCCTGACCCCGGTCCTGGTCTACACGGCCAGGAGTCGCGGCGGGGGTGAGGCCCCCCTCCTGTATGGCTGTCTGCTCCTCTCCAATGCCAGCTCGTTGTTCCTGCCCGGCTCGAATCTCACCAACCTCATCGTTCTCGGTCATCTCCACCTGAGCGGCGCCGACTTCGTGTCCCACATGTGGCCGGCGGCCTTGGGTGCGACGGTGGTGACGGCGGTGGTGATCGCCGTCTTCGAGCACAGGTCGCTGCGACTCCGTGCCGACGACCTGAGCCCGGGCGATCGACCCGTGCTGGGCCTGGGGCTGGTGTCCGTGGTGGTGGCGGCGGTGCTGGTGGTGGTCCTGCGCTCGCCGGCCATTCCCGGTGTTCGCCGTCGGCGTGGTGGCCATCGCCATCCACTTGACCCGGGGCCGCCAGCACCCCCGACACGTGGCCGGCGTGCTGGGGCTCCCTGTCCTGGTCGGCCTGTTCGGTGTGGCCGTGGCCCTGGGGACCCTGGGACGGGTGTGGACGGGACCGGCCACGTTGCTCTCCCACCTCGACCTGTGGGGCACGGCGGCGGTGGCCGCCGTCAGCTCGGTGCTGGTCAACAACCTGCCCGCAGCGTCACTGTTGGCGGCCCGCACGCCACCCCATCCGTTTGCGCTGCTGGTCGGGCTCAACCTGGGACCGAACCTCTTCGTGAGCGGATCGTTGGCATGGGTGCTCTGGCTGCGGACCGCCCGTACCTCGGGAGCCCGACCGTCGATCGCCACCGCGGCGCGCATGGGCGTGGTGGCCGTACCGCTCTCGATGGCTGTGGCGCTGGGAGCACTGATGCTGACCGGAACCAGGTAGCCCCGGGGCGATTAGCCTCGCTGGGGTGCCACCCGAGCCTCATACCGTCGATCTGGTCGGCTGGGACGGACCGTGGGATCCGGATGACCCGGATGCCAACTTCAAAGCTGACGTAGCTCTCTATTCGCACGTTGATCCCTTGACCACGATCACCGGACTGGCGACGGCCATGGGTATCCCTGAAGGTGCCGTTGTCCACTACGTGCTGGCCAAGTGGGCTTCGGCCGGCAGTGGCGGCCTGCTCGAGCTCGGGCCGTCCATGGTGCATCGCCTGTGGACGGTGGTCGAAGAGGCCGAGGGGGAGGGCACCGACGCCGCCCGCCTGGCGGCCTACGACCAGCTGAGCCAGATGATCTCCTGGTTACGCCTGCCGCTGGTCAACGAAGGTGCTGATTCAGGCTACTGACGGGGGACCGCTGCGGCCTGACCATTCGACGAAACGTGACGCTCCATGTGCCCAGCTGACGATCCTGATCGTTCCACGATCCCTGAAGCTGCTAGCCGGCGGCACGCCGAGGCCGTGGAACGGGGTGAGGCCACCTATATCGATCCGGACACCGGCTATTCGGTCATGACGGCGGACACGCTGAAGAGCCGAGGGTCGTGTTGTGGCAGTGGCTGCCGCCACTGCCCGTATCCGCCTCCAGAGCAGCGCCGGGCAGGCCGACCCGGATCGTGAAGGTGCGGCGTCTACCCAAGCGGATGAGTGAGGCCCTGTCGACGTCAGGGAACGCCCGGGGGGATGAACGGCAGCCCGGCGGGACAGCCGCGCTCGATGAGCTCCCGGAGTCGTTGCGTGTCGAGATGCTCCTCGACGGCATCGGCCAGACGGTCGAGCATGGCTGCACGAAGGGACCCGAAGCTGGGTGCGCCTTCCACGGGCTGCCAATGTATGCCTGCTTGGACCCCGACCTCGGTCAACCACGACCGCCGGAATCCATCGTTCTCGAACAGTCCGTGGCTGGTGGTTCCCCAGGTGGCGGCGAGTCGGACACCGTCCAGAAAATTCTCCGTCTCCCCCGAGCGTTGATCGCCGGGATCGAGACTCACCCTGCCGTGGTGAATCTGATACGAGGCCACCGGGTGGCCCCGCCACGAGCGTGTCTCGGTTCGCAATTGCTTCGATTGGTCGAAGGTGACGGTGGTGGGCAGCAGTCCGAGGCCGTCGACCCGGCCGCGACGTGATTCGAGATCGTCGATGATGGAGGTCGAGAGCATCTGGTAGCCCCCACAGATGCCCAGGATGGGCCGGCCGTGTCGATGTCGGTCAGCCAGCGCTTGGGCCATGCCGCGGTGGCGTAGCCACTCGAGGTCGGCCACCGTGGCCCTCGACCCCGGCAGGACGACGAGATGAGCCGCCGCCACCACGTCAGCATCGGCGGTCACCGTTACCGTCACCCCAGGCTCCGCAGCCAGCGCGTCGACGTCGGTGGTGTTGGAGACCCGGGGGAGTCGGACCACGGCCACTCGCAGGACATCAGTGGGCGGTGACGACCGATCCGACCATCCATCGACCGCCAGGGCATCCTCGGCATCGATCCACACGCCGTCCAGCCAGGGAAGGGTGCCGAACACCGGTCGGCCGGTCAGATCACGCAGCTGTTCGAGCGCCGGCTCCAGTAGTCCGGGGTCGCCACGGAACTTGTTGACCACCCACCCGGCCACCAGCGCCTGATCGTCCTCCGCCAGGAGGGCCAGAGTGCCGAACATGGCGGCGAACACCCCACCACGGTCGATGTCACCCACCACGAGAACAGGGAAATGGGCGCGGCGGGCGAGTCCCATGTTGATGAAGTCATGGGCCCGCAGGTTGATCTCGGTCGGGCTTCCCGCTCCCTCGGCGATGATGATGTCGAATCGGGACCGGAGGTCCTCCAGCGTGTTGAAAGCAGTTTCGGCCAGTAGGGCCCGATCGGTCATCCATCCCGAGGACGACAGCTCGCCGAAGGGCTTCCCCATCAGCGTGACGTGGGAGTTGGTGTCACCCCCTGGTTTGAGTAGCACCGGATTCATGGCGGCCTCCGGGGTGACTCCGGCCGAAAGTGCTTGCAGCCACTGCGCCCGCCCTATCTCCGAACCGTCCGGACACACCATCGAGTTGTTGGACATGTTCTGAGCCTTGAACGGGGCCACCCGATGGCCTTGTCGAGCCAACCACCGGCAGATGGCCGCCGTGACCAAGGACTTTCCGGCGCCCGAGGTGGTCCCGGCTACCAGCAGGCCGGCGGAGCCGGAGGGGGAGTGCCTCGAAGTCTGCTGGGCTGGAATCAGGTTCTCCTACAGGACATGGGCCAACAGGACCACATCATGGCCCCTGAGGATGGAGCGAGCTGAGCGGTCAGATTCTCCCTGGCCTGGTGGCGGCCCCATGAGCTCAGGAGTGGATCGGACCCCGCCCCGTCAACCTTCTGCCCTTTCCGTAGCTTCGGAAAAGGCCTCCCGGAGGCCGACGCGGTCCACCGAGCCCAGGGGTTCGATCACCTCACCCGCTCCGAGGTCCCACGCCTGGGCCAGGGCCTCGAAGCCGCACCCGTGGACCAGGGCCGCGGCCTGTACCGCGGCACCCGAGGCCACCAGCTCGGGCTCGGAGGGAACGATCACCGGACACCCCAGGAGATCCGCGGTGATCTGACGGTAGGCGGTGCTGTGGCTCCCGCCTCCGATGAGGAACACCCGGCCATCACTGGCGAGACGGCTGGGGACCAGCGTGTCGACGCCGTCCAAGAGGTTGCAGACCACCCCTTCCACGGTGGCCCTGGCCACGGCGGCCGGGGTCATGTCGTTGCGGAGCCCCATCAGGGTGCCGGTGGCCTCCGGTCGGTTGGGGGTCCGCTCCCCGTCGAAGTGGGGGACCAGGACCAGGCCCTCGGCTCCGGCCGGCGCCGACAGGGCCAGGGCATCGAACTCCTCGAGGCCCACCCCCAGGAGCCGGGCCACCGAGTCGGTCACCTTGGTGGCGTTGAGGGTGCAGATGAGCGGGAGGAATCGACCGGTGGCGTCGGCGAACCCCGCCACCGTCCCTGACGGATCGGCCCGCGGTTCCTCGGTGACCGTGCTGGCCACGGCACTCGTCCCGAAGCTGAGGCACAGGTCCCCGGGTCGCAGGCCGAGCCCGAGGGCGCTGGCCATGTTGTCGCCGGTGCCCGGCCCCACCATTGACCCGGTGTCGGCCCACTGCCCGGCTACCGCCTCGGGTCCGAGCACCGTCGGGAGCATGGTGTCCCAGTCGACCTGGTCGTCCACCAACCGCAGGAGATCGGGGCGATAGTGGCCTTCGGCCGGGGACCAGTATCCGGTTCCCGAGGCGTCCCCGCGGTCGGTGGTCCTTTGGCCGGTGAGCCGAAAGGTGAGCCAGTCGTGGGGCAGCAGCACCGAGCCCATCCGCCGGAACGAGTCCGGCTCGCAGCGCTTCAGCCATCGGAGCTTGGTGATGGTGAAGCTGGCCAGGGGCACGCTCCCGCAGGCCTGGGCCCAGGCGGCCGCCCCACCGGCGAGCTCGTCCACCAGAGCCTCGGCGTCCGGCGCCGACTCGGTGTCGTTCCACAGCTTGGCCGGCCGGACGACCTCACCGCCCCGGTCGACGATGACCGCGCCGTGCTGTTGGGCCGCCACCGAAATGGCCGCCGGAGCCAGCTCCGACACCCCGGCCTGCTCGCCGGCCCGGGTGAATGCCACCTCCCAGGCGTGGGGGTCCTGCTCACTGCGGGGTGGGGTGGTGGCAGGGTGTGGGGCCCGTCCCGACGCCACCAGCAGACCGGAGTCGGCATCGCGTACCTGGACCTTGCACGACGTCGTCGACGAGTCGACACCGACGACCAGGGGCATTACCGCACCCCGAGCAGCAGCTCCGTCACCAGTTGATCGAGGCGCTCGTGGCCGTAGCCCTGCGCCCCCAACGCCTCTTCGTCGTAGGAGCCCTTGCGGATGTCGGCCAGCCCGCCTTCGGAGGCCGTGGGCCGGCCCAACTCGGAGAACTTGGCCACGCCCAGGGCCTCTTGGATCTCCCGGTCCTCCCGGAACCGGCTGACCTTCTCCGCCAGGATGAGATAGGTGCGAATGCAGCCACGGGCGAACTCCCAGACCCCGGCGGCATCCTCGGTCCGGTAGGGATGGGCGTCGAAGTGCTTCATGCCGTCCCACCGGGCGTCCTCGAGCACCTTCACCAGATAGAAGGCGTCACGGATCCCCTCCGAGCCGAAGCGGAAGTCCTGGTCGAACTTGCCGATCCGCTGGGCGTTGAGATCGATGTGAAAGAGCTTGTCGTGCCACAGGACCTGGGCCACGGCCTGCGAGAAGGACAGCCCGCTCATGGTCTCGTGGGCGAACTCGGGATTGAGCCCCACCATGTCCGGCCACTCCAACGCCCCGATGAAGGCCAGGACATGTCCCACCGTGGGTAAGAAGATGTCCCCCCGGGGCTCGTTGGGCTTGGGCTCCATGGCGATGCGCATGCCCACTCCCTGATCCCGGATGTACTCGCAGCACAGGTCGACGGCTTCCTTGTAACGATCCAGCGCCGTCCGGACGTCCTTGGCGGCATCGGCCTCCACCCCCTCCCGGCCTCCCCACATGACGAAGATCTCCGCACCGAACTCCGCCCCGAGGTCGATGGCCTCGCAGGCCTTGCGGATGGCGAAGCGGCGAACCTCGGGGTCGTTGGCGGTGAAGGCACCCTCTTTGAAGACGGGCCGGGAGAAGAGGTTGGTGGTGACCATGGGTACCTTCAACCCCGTCTCGGCCAGGGCACCGGCAAACCGCTGCAGGACGACCTGTCGTTCCGAGGCCGAGGAGCCGTACGGCACCAGGTCGTCATCGTGGAAGCTCACGCCGTAGGCCCCGATGTCGGCCAGGCGGTGCACGGTGTCGACCGGGTCGAGCGGGGCCCGGACCTCGTGGCCGAAGGGATCACGACCGGGGTTGCCCACCGTCCAGAGGCCGAACGTGAAGTGGTGTTCGGGCGTTGGTGCCAGCGGATCGCTCATGATGGTCCCTCCCAGCCTCCGTGCCGGTCCGGGACTCGGGTGAGCCCAGGTAAGGACCCGGCGGTGGACCGATGATAACGCCCTCGATTCCTCCCGACCGGCGGCCGTGCCCGCTGGCGGTCAGCGCAGCGGGGCCACCAGGCCGTTGGCTCGGGCCACCCGGCCGTACCACGCCGCGCTGGGCTTGGCGTGCCGTTCGAACGTGGTCGGGATCCACGCTGTGCAATCCGAACTTCGGCCCGAACCCGTTGGACCATTCGAAGTTGTCGAGCAGACTCCACACGAAGTACCCGCGGATGTCGATGCCGTCATTGATGGCCCGATGCACTCCCCGCAGGGCCTCCGAGATGTAGGCGACGCGCTCGGTGTCATCTTCGGTGGCGATCCCGCTCTCGGTCAGGAGGACGGGCAGACCCGATACCGCCGCGGCCCGCCGGGCGCAGTGCTCGACCCCCTGGGGCCAGTACTCGTAGCCCATCTGGGTCGACCGGGACCCCGGGCTCATTGGGAGCCTGGCCCTCGGCGCCGAAGTGCACCCGCGAGTAACACTGGACACCGATGAAGTCGTCCCCCTCGGCTCCCCGCATGAAGCGGTCCTCCAGGATCTCCTGGGCCGCGGCCAGCACCTCTTCCCCGCCCGGGTCGGCCACCATCTCGTCCATGGACAGGGTCAGGCCCACCGGGTACGTGCCGGGGCCCGATCGCATGGCCTCCACCGCCAACTGGTGGGCCCGGACGATGGTCTCGTTGACGGCCAGGTGCCGGATGAAGTCGTCTTTGACCCCGGGTGGTGATGACCCCAGCGCATACCCCATCACCCCGATCAGGTTGAGCTCGTTGATGGTGCAGGCCCAACCGATCAGGTCCCCGAGGTGGGCAGCTGCCCGGGTCACGAAGCGGGCAAACATATCGGCGGCATCGTCGGCCTCCCACCCTCCCCGGTCGGTCAGCCAGGTCGGGGTGGTGAAGTGGTGGAACGTGACCACCGGGGTGATGCCCCGCTCGCGGCAGGGCGGCGCAGATGCGGCGGTAGTAGTCCAGGGCGGCCACCGAGAACTCGCCTTCGGCCGGCTCGATCCGGCTCCACTCGAGGGAGAATCGGTAGGCCTGGAGGCCCATGCCCGCCACCAGCTCCACGTCCTCGGACCACCGGTGCAACGAGTTGCAGGCGTCCCCACTGGACTCGGCACAACCCGAGTTGGGGTTGTGCTCCCAGGCCCACCAGTCGTTGTTGACGTTGCCGCCTTCGATCTGATGGGCGGCGGTGGCGGTTCCCCACACAAAGCCCTCGGGGAAGGAGATCTCGGTTTCTTCGGCGTTGGTTTCGCTCACGGCCGGTCACTGTACCCGCACCGAGGTGAGCGGATACTTTGACCACCAGACCGAACAGATGTTTGCGCTCGGGAAACGCTCCGGCGCCCGCCTTCCTACGGGTGTTTATGGAGCGTCCCGTCAGCCCGCCGGGTGGCCGGGCGAAGCGGCTGGATGGTGGGGATGGGATGTCGACGGGGTCCCGACCACATGGCCGGGGGGGCGTCGATGGCCCGGGCGATGGCGTAGGCCGCGGCCTCGTAGTTGACCCGCCAACCCACGAACTCCACCCAGGCGTCCTCGCTGGAACGCCCGAGCGGGAAGTTCACCTCGGCCAAGCGGGCAATGGCGTCGACGAACTCCTCGTAGGAGAGAGAGATGCCGTTGTTGGGGTCGGCCTCGTCGGGAATGGCGAAGCCGCGGGCCCGGGCGATGGTGGTGAAGCAGGTGAAGCCCCCTCGTAGGCACAGTCGGGCAGAGACCGCACCCGGGGCGTTGGGGGTAAGGGCCAGATAGAGCGCGGCGGCATCCAGCACCGCCAACTGAGCCGTCACCCAGGAGGAGAGCGGCCGGGGGGAGCGGAAGTTGACCAGGGCCAGGTACGTGGAGTGGCTCTCGGACACGTCGGCCGACCACTGCTCCCACTCCTTGAACAGTTCGGGCAGTTCCCCCACGGCCGAAACCCCGGAGCCCAAGCCGTAGTGGGTGCGGGCCAACAGCTCGGGACCCCAGGAGGGCACCCCGGACCGGGAGTCCAACATGGTCACCAGCGGACTCGCGCCGATTGAAGGCGGCGTAGAGGGTGGGCAGGTAGCCGATCTGGAGGGCCACCGTGCCCAGGCCCACCAGGGCGGCCAGGTCGGCCCAGGCGAAGGGGGCGCTGCTGTGGGGGGCCAGGTACCCCAGGGTGCACAGGGATGAGCCGGCCAGCTCGAACGCCCCCACCAACCCCGCCGGACCCATGGACCGCCACATGATCAGGGCGAAGCCCACCTCGAACACCGCCAGCCACATCACGATCTGCAGGATGAGGGCTACCGGGGCCTGGGCCGCCAGTAGGCGATCGCGCGGCTCATAGGTGTCGAAGTGGTCAGCGACAAAATGGAACGCCGCATCGACGGAGATGGCAACCGCTCGAACCGGCCGGCTGTAGACGCGCCGCGGCACCACCAGGGTGCCGATCACGCTCCATCCGTTCAGAACGACCAGCAGTGCACCAACCACTGCCGCCAGGTCCCGCACCACGGTCATGGCTCAGCTTCCCATGCACTGAGTAGGTGGTGCTGGATGGACAGCCCGTTGGCCCCGGTTCCAGCCGGCCCCTACGGTCCTCATTGCGGGCCGGTCCGTGCAGGCCCCCGGTCCAGTTGGATTGGCCCAGGGGGGGCCTGGTTGCCGCTCATGACAACCAGGCCCACCCGCCGTGCGCCAACCCGGGCTGTGACCCTCGTGGCGCGGGCCGTCCCGAAGGTCAGCCGAGCGAGATCCCCACGATCGGCTCGCTGAGCTGGAGGGCCCCGGTCGAACCCTGGAACTTGGCTCCCGGCCCAAAGGTGAAGATTCCTCCGTCCGCCGCCACCAGGTAGTAGCCGTCACCAGTCGGCGCTGCGGTGATACCCACCACCGGCTTGTTGAGAGGCGTGCCCCCCATCGACCCGAGGAACGGTGCGTCGAAGCTGAACACGCCTCCGTCCTTGGCCACCAGCCAGTAGCCGCCGGTGGACGGGTCCACAGTGATGCCGACGATGGGTTGGTTGAGGTGCTGGCCACCCATCGAGCCCTGGAAGGTCGCCCCTGGCCCATAGGCGAACACCCCGCCGTCGGCCGCCACCAGGTAGTAGCCGTCGTTATTCGGAGCAGCGGCGATGCCCACCACCGGCTGATCGAGCTTGAGGCCGCCAGCAGATCCCAAGAACGGGGCGTTCGATCCGAAGCTGAACACCCCGCCGTCGGCAGCGGCCAGCCAGCACCCGTTGCCCCCCGGGGCGGCGGCGATGCCAACCACCGGGGCGTTGAGAGTGGTGGCGCTCAGACCGGCGCAGTCTGAGGCGTGGGCCCCGTGACCGTATACGGCACCACCGGCTCCGGCGAGGTTGTAGCTGCTCCCGCCGGGGACGGCAGCCAGGCCGATGATGGTCTGACTGGCGGTGCCGGCCTGGGAACCGAGGAACGGCACACCGAAGCTGAACACCCCGCCGTCGGCAGCCGTCAGCCAGTAGCCCGACGGTGTCTTGGTGGGCACGGCTATGGGCGTCAGCGGGCCCGCCGGATTGCCACCCGACCCGCTGACGGGCGCCGGGTTGGGTTGTTTCACGCCGAAGGCACACTCACCGGTGCCGAAGCCTCCAACCACATTGGGCGAGCCGTGGGAGTCTCCGTACTCGATGACCGGCGAGTTGTCCGTGCACAAGAGATTCCCGCCCACCTGATTGGTCAACATCTCGTTGGCATCGGGGTCGAGCATGGCGTTGTCGGAGAACGTGGCGCTGCCGGCCACCTTCTCGCGCAGGGCGCCCAACCAGCAGGACTTGAGTCCGGTGACTCGCAGGTTGCCACCGATGGTGTTGTCCTCGTAGTCGCTGTATGCCGGTGATCCGAACTTGGCGAAGATCCCCACGGTGTGCAGCTCAACCCGCCCCCGCCCCCGGTCTGGGAGGCGTCCCCTCCGATGGTGGTGAGATGCACGACCACGCCGAGGGCACCGGTCGAGATCACGCTGCCCTTGACAGTCTCGGCGGCATTCAGCGTGGGGCTGTTCTGGTTGGGGTCATCGGCACAGGCGAAGGCCGACGCTTCGCAGCCCAGCAACAGTGACGCTCCACTACCGACGTTGATGTTCCCGTCCACGGTGAGGCCGGAGGTGCCCGAGCCGGAATGGTTCTTGGCGAATGCCGCCACCAACGATGCTCCCGGGTCCACGGTGACGGAGCCGGTGACGACAACCTGGCCCGCATTGACTGCACACACGCCGGTCACTGTCACGGCCGCGTAGGTCCCCCCGGGAAGTGATCCCGGCGCCGCCGCCGTACCGGTACAGGTGAAGGACGACGGAGTGGCGGCCGCCGCCGTTGTCAGGGCCGTGCCGCCCAGCACCCCCAGGGGGACGGCCAACAGTGCAGAGGCCAGGATGGACAAGACGTATCGGCGAGCGGGCCTGGTCGCCGCCGGCGTCTGTGGCAGCCATCCAGCCGCGTTATCTCTCGTTGCCATAATTCCGCCTCCGATGCTTATCGAGGATTGTGGGTCCGAATCGACAAAACGGTATCGGAACGCGCCGGGCCCTGCACGGGTTGCTTCGATTCCCCTGCAGGCCCGATTGCCGACCTCCCTGCGACATTCCGAGTCTCCGGCCGACGGTTGGACGGAGCCCTTGAACGTGGCTGACGGAAGGCCCTATCCGGGCCCGACCGGACGATCGGTGCGAGCCGGCGATCGGGGTGAGGCCTCCAGGACCGGATGGGCCAACACCCCTCTAGCGACGGCGCGGTGGCGTCCTGTCGAACATCGCCGCGGCCAGCTGATCGGTCCGCACGGCCCAATCCTCCTGTGCCCTGCGTAGGGTGTCATGGCTCTTCTCACCCGAGCGACGTCGCTCTGACGGTCGGTCCTTCCGACGGGCGGCGTCCCAGGTCGTGGCCCGTTGCCAGACCGCCTGGCGGCTCGTCCCCAAGGCCTCTCCCAGCTGAGCCCAGGTCAAGCCGGCGGCCCGCGCCGCTTGGAGGGCTTCGCTCTCCACGGTCGAGAAGTAAGCCTGAAACTGGGCGCCCAGCCTCAGGATGGCCAACGGGTCCGGTTCCTCGGCCTGGATCAACTCCTGCCAGCGCTCCCAACTGTCTGACTGGGCAGCCATGGTGTCAACATATCTTGACATCGTGGTGTATTCAAGCGACACCGTTGGAGCGGCTCGGCCCCCAGCCGACCAGGGATTCGGCCATGGGGAACGGGCGCCCCGCCAAGCCCCTGTCAGGCCACGGCGTCGCTGCGGCGGGGGAGTACCCAACCGGGGCGGGGGAAGTGGCAGGTGTAGCCGTTGGGGTAGCGCTCGAGATAGTCCTGATGTTCGGGCTCCGCCTCCCAGAACGGCCCGGCCGGCACCACTTCGGTCACCACCTTGCCGGGCCACAGGCCCGAGGCCTCGACGTCGGCGATGGTGTCCTCGGCGATCCGACGCTGTTCGTCGTCGAGGTAGAAGATGGCCGACCGGTAGCTCGCCCCCACATCGTTGCCCTGACGGTTCAGCGTGGTGGGGTCGTGCACCTGGAAGAAGAACTCCAACAGGTCGCGGTAGGAGGTCTGCTCGGGGTCGAAGGTGATCTCGATGGCCTCGGCATGGGAGCCGTGGTTGCGGTAGGTGGCGTTGTCCACCTCACCGCCGGTGTATCCCACCCGGGTGGACAGGACGCCGGGACGCTTCCGGATGAGATCCTGCATCCCCCAGAAGCACCCTCCGGCCAGAATGGCCTTCTCCGTCGTGGCACTCATCGATCCACTCCCTCCTTGGCGGTCAGTCCGTCGAGGACCTCCCGGTACTGCCCGTAACCCTCGGCCTCGAGGTCCTCGTACGGCACGAACCGCAGGGCCGCCGAGTTGATGCAGTAGCGCAGGCCGCCCTGGTCGCGTGGCCCGTCATTGAAGACGTGGCCGAGATGGCTGTCGCCGTGGGTCGAGCGCACCTCGGTCCGGCTCATGCCGAGGCTCCGATCCACCTTCTCCACCACGTTGGCCGGCTCGAGCGGCACCGTGAAGCTGGGCCATCCGCACCCGCTGTCGAACTTCTGCGGCGAGGCGAACAACGGCTCGCCCGACACCACGTCTACATAGATGCCGGCATCCTTCTTGTCCCAGAACTCATTGTTGAAGGCCGGCTCCGTGGCCGCCTCCTGGGTGACCTGGTACTGCCGGGTGCTCAGTCGAGAAATCTTGTCTGGATCCTTGGTGTAACGCTCTGTCACGTCTCCTCCTTATTTACAAGGTTCAACACCGTAGGGCCACGCTTCATTTCCGCCCGGCGCCCGCTCTGCCCGGGTCTCCCAGGCGTCTTCCGGCCGGGGTCCGGGCTTCTGCCGCATCCTCAGTCGGAGGGGACCGGCTGGTCCTTCTCGTCGGTCTCGGTGGCTTTCGCCGACTCGAATGCCGCCTCCACCGGGGCCAACCGATCGGCCACGGCCAAGGTGGTGGCTGCTCCACCCAGGCCCAGGAGCACGGTCAGCAGCCCCCACCGCAACCCGGACCGGTGCTTGCCGAGAAGACCGTCGACGGAGAACCGACCCGGTCCGGCCGTGGCCAGCGACAGCGCCACGGCGATGAGGGTGAGGTTGTACTCATAGCCACCGGCGGTCACCCAGACGCCGTTCTTGGCATGCACCTTCTTGATGGCCACCGCCATGGTGCCGGTGATCATGGCCGGCCCCAGGGGACTCAGAAAGCCCAGGGCGGTCAGCCCGCCCCCGATGGTCTCGCTGAGGGCGGCGGCCAAGGCCTGTTGCTTGGCGGGATGCAGCCCGATTGCCTCCATCATCTTCTCGGTGCCCTCGAGGCCCGGTCCGTCGAAGCTGCCCGAGAGCTTCTGCAGGCCGTGACCCATCATCAGCCCCCCTACCGTGACTCGCAACACGAACCGTCCTGATGGCATCTCTGTCCTCCTGGGGGTGATCGGACTCAACCGACTGTCCGCTGTTCTGCTGGGTGACTGTGCTGTTCGCTTTCGGTGGTGGTGCTCCAGGCCCGCCGGGCCGAAATTAGCGGTTGACCGAGCCCATGTCGGCGTAGCGATCCCCGGCCGGATGGCCGAAGTTCTCGTCGAGCCAGGCCACGTCCTCCGCGCTCAACTCGATGGTGGTGGCGGCGATGTTCTCCTCCAGGTACTTCTTCCGCTTGGTGCCGGGGATGGGAACCACATCATCGCCGCGGCTGAGGACCCAGGCCAGGGCCAGTTGGCCCGGGGTGCACCCCTTGGAGGCGGCCAGCTGCTCCACGTTGGCCACCAGCTCCACGTTGCGGTCGAAGTTCTCTCCCGAGAAGCGGGGGAACCGCTCGGCCCGGGCGTCCCCTTCGGGCAGGTCGGAGGGGCGCTTGTAGGCTCCGGTGAGCAGGCCGCGTCCGAGCGGGCTGTAGGCCACGAAACCGATGCCCAGCTCCCGGACGGTCGGGAGCACCTCGGCCTCGACATCGCGGCTGAACAGGCTGTACTCAGTCTGCAGGGCGCTGATCGGATGCACGGCGTGGGCCCGCCGGATGGTCTCGGGCGACGCCTCGGACAGGCCCAGGTGTCGGACCTTGCCCGCCTCCACCAGTGAGGCCATGGCCCCGACCGTCTCTTCGATGGGCACCGTGGTGTCCACCCGGTGCTGGTAGTAGAGATCGATGTGGTCGGTACCGAGGCGCTCCAGCGAGGCGTCGCAGGCCGAGGCCACGTACTCGGGCCGGCCGTTGATCCCCACCCAGGAACCGTCCGGGCGCCGCTCGTTTCCGAACTTGGTGGCTATGACCACCTGGTCCCGCCGACCGGCGACGGCTTGGCCCACCAGGCGCTCGTTGGTGAAGGGCCCGTACATGTCGGCGGTGTCCAGGAACGTGCAGCCGAGCTCGATGGCCCGGTGGATGACGGCGATCGACTCCACGTCGTCGCCGGCGCCGTAGAACTCTGACATCCCCATGCAGCCGAGGCCCAGGGCCGAAACCGATAGCGAACCGAGGTGGCGTGTCTGCACCGCCCCAACCTACCCAGAGCGGCCGGCCGGCAATCCGGCCGGCCTACCCTCAGACCGGCACCGGCACGTCGACCTCGCTCATGGCCTCACTCATCGCTTCCATGTCGGCCTTGGAGGCCTTGACCAGGAAGAGAGCGGACAGGGTGGCCACTCACCAAGAACACCGCCCCGATGACGAACCCGATCACGTAGCCGTGGATCTGGGCGGCCTCCCGCACGGCCGGGGTGTCGACCCGGGTGGCCAGGTAGGCCGCCGTGCTCGAGGCGAAGACCGTGTTCAACAGGGCGGTCCCCAGTGAGCCCCCGATCTGTTGGGTGGCGTTCAAGGTGGCGCTGGCCACCCCGGCATCGTGGGTCGACACGCCGAACAGGGCGGTGCTGCTCATGGGGACGAAGGCCAGGCCCATGCCCACGCTGATCAGAATCTCGGCCGGGAGCACGTGGACGGCGAAGCTGGTGGTCGCCCCGATCTGGGTCAGCCACAGCATGCCCACTGCCGCGGCGGCGAAGCCGGCCACCATGACCGGCTTGGGACCGACGCGGGGAATGAGCTTGGAGGACGCCCCGGCGGCCAGGATGATCCCGGCGGAGAAGGGCAGGAAGGCAAATCCGGTCTTGAGAGCCGAGTAGCCCAGGTTGTCCTGGAAGTAGAACGTGAGGAACAGGAACATTCCCATCAACCCGGATCCCACCATCAGGGAGGCCAGGAAGGAACCGCCGCGGGTCCGCTCGAGGATCACCCGCATGGGAAGCAGCGGGTTCTTGGCCCGCAGCTCGATGAACACGAAGGCGGCCAGCAGGACCACCGCTATGGCCAGGTAGCCCAGGGTGCTCCCGGCCGACCAGCTGCTCTGGGCGGCCCGTGTGAATCCGTAGACCAGGGCCACCAGCCCGCCGGTGACGGTGATGGCGCCGGGGATGTCGTAGCTGGTGTTGCCGTGGGCCTTGCTCTCGTGGACGATCGGTAGGGCCACGATCACTGTCAGGATGGCGATGGGCACGTTGACCAACAGGCACCACCTCCACGAGGCGTACTCGGTCAGCACCCCGCCCATGATGAGCCCGATGGCGGCACCGCCACCGGAGATTCCACCGTACACACCGAAGGCCGTGGCCCGCTCCTTCACCTCGGTGAAGGTCACCGTGATGAGCGACAGGGCGGCAGGGGCCAGCAGGGCGGCGAACGCTCCCTGCAGGGCCCGGGCCCCGAAGAGCATGGGGGCGTTGACGGCGGCACCGCCGAGGGCGGAGGCTCCGGCGAAGCCCAGGAGGCCGATGATGAAGACGCGTTTGCGGCCCACGTAGTCGGCGATCCGGCCGCCCAGCAGGAGCAGGCCTCCAAAGGCCAGGGTGTAGGCGGTCAACACCCACTGGCGGTTGTCGGTGGAGATGTGGAGTGCGTGCTGGGCCGAGGGTAGGGCGATGGTCACGATGGAGGCATCCAGCACCACCATCAGCTGGGCCACGGCGATCACACCCAGGGCCAGCCAGCGCCTCGGGTCGGGCTCAGCCGGTCCGGTGGGGCCGTGTGGCGATCCGAGTTCTTCGGTGAGGGTTGACATAGGTGCTCCTTGACGTACGACTTGGGGGGGGGTTCGGGACGTGGAAGGGGAGAGGGTTGGGGTGTCGAGGGGTGAGAGCTGATTGGAGGTGAAGCGGAAGAAAGAACGAAAAGCGTCAGGCGCGGGCCGGCGGCCTAACAGCGCAGCAACGGGAGGACCACGTCGTCCACCATGTGGGCGACGAAGGCGTCATCGATGGGTTCGCCGCTGATCACCAGTCGGTTGAAGAACATGGCGGACAGCACTTCATTGACCACGCCGGCATCGGTGCCGGCCTCGAGCTCGCCCGAGGCCACGGCCCGCTCGAGGATCTCGTCCAGCATGTCCTTGCGGGCATCGATGACCTGACTCCGCATGAGGGCGGCCAGCTCCTGGTCCTTGTGCATGGCCGACAGCACCCCGACCAACAGGGCCGAGTCCTCGGCGGACATGGCGGCGTTCATGCACTCCAGGGTGGCTACCAGGTCACCCCGCAACGAGCCGGTCCGAACCGCAGGGGAGCTGGCGTCGCACTTGCGGCGGCGGATGGCCTCCACCACCACTTCGGCCTTGCCGGACCAGTGGCGGTAGATGGTGGCCTTGCCGGCATGGGCCCGCTCGGCCAGCGCATCCATGCTCAGCCGGTCGTAGCCCACTTCGATGACCAGGCTCAGAGCGGCGTCGAGGATGGCCTGCTCCCGGGCCTCTGCCCGGGCTCCGCTGGGTCGACCGACCCGGCTGGTGCTCTCCTCCACCTCGGCGATGCTCATGTCCGACCTCTTCGTGCAAAACGGAACGGTTCCGTCTCACTAACCATAGGGGATGCCGCACCAGAACGCAACCGTTCCGTTCCGATTTTCTGGTAATCGCTGGTGGGGGCGGTGAACGGTGCGGGTCGGTGCCGGCACGGGGCGGTGGAGCGGCGTCCGCTCCACCGGGGCGGCCGGCGTAGTCCGGCTCAGAGGGAAGACTGGAGGCATGAAGCTGAGCGCTGCGGTGATCGACGAACTGCTGGTGGCGCCCGGGGCCCCGGCCGGCCTGGCCCACCGGAGTACCTCCTCCCTTAAGGCCCTGCGGCTGGGCGGGGACGGTTCGAAGGTCAATTCGAAGGTCAAGGCGTTGGCGGAGAAGGACCTCAAGGCGTCGGTGAAGGAGTTGGCCGCGGCCCAGGAGCAACTGTGGGCCGACGGCACCCGGGCGCTCCTGGTGGTGCTCCAGGCTATGGACGCAGCCGGCAAGGATGGGACCATCCGACACGTGATGTCCGGGGTGAATCCTCAGGGCTGCACGGTGGAGGACTTCAAGCAACCCTCCGCCGAAGAGCTCGACCATGACTTCCTCTGGCACGCCCACCGATCCGTGCCCAAACGGGGGATGATCGGGATCTTCAACCGCTCCCACTACGAGGAGGTCCTGGTGGTCCGGGTTCATCCCGAGTTGCTGGCCCGGGGGAAGGACGGCTCCGACGTCGATGCGTCGGAGCGGGTGTGGAGCGGGCGGTTCGAGGACATCAATACCTTCGAGCACCACCTCGACCGCAGCGGCGTCCGTATCGTCAAGATCTTCCTGCATCTCTCCCGGGAGGAGCAGAGGTCCAGGTTCCTGGCCCGTCTGGACGATCCCGCCAAGAACTGGAAGTTCTCACCAGGCGACCTGGCCGAGCGGAACTACTGGGACGAGTACCAGACGGCCTATGAAGAGGCCATCACCGCCACCTCGACCGCCTGGGCCCCGTGGTACGTGGTCCCGGCCGACCACAAGTACTCCCTCCGGGCTCTGGTCGGGGGCCTCGTGGTCCACGCCATCGACGGCCTGGATCTGGGCCCTCCACAACTCAGCGCCGACCAACGGGAAGCCCTGGCCCGGGCCAAAGTCGAGCTGTTGCATGAGCCCGGCTGAGGACGGCGGGAGCCCGGTGGGGTTCACCGTGGAGCGGGCCATGGTCTCCACGCCCGAGGCCCTGTACCGGGCCTGGACCGAGGAGTTCGACCGCTGGTTCGCCGCTCCCGGGGCCATCCGGATGCGGGCCGAGGTCGGGGAGCCCTACTGGTTCGAAGTGGAGCATGAGGGCCGTCGCCACCCGCACTACGGGCGGTTCCTGGCCCTGGAACCGGGGGCCCTCATCGAGCAGACCTGGGTGACCGGCCGCCACGGTACCGACGGTGCCGAGACGGTGGTCACGGTGGAGTTGGTGCCCACTGATTCGGGCACCACGCTGCGCCTGACCCACCGGGGATTCCACGACGGGGAGTCGGCGCGCCGGCACGCCGACTCGTGGCCCCACATCCTCAGCCACCTGGACTCGGTGGTGTCCACCCCGGGCTGACCAGCGCAGCAGGTTGCCACCGGTATCCGTCACCGGCGGCAGTCGGCCGGGCCGGCCAGATGTCCAGTCGCCGCTCAGGAAGACCTCAGGACACTCACAGTCGGGCCTCTGAGGATGACCCCCATGTCCATCACCGCTCCAGCTCCATCCGTGGCCCTGCCGGTTGCACCCTCCGGCCCGGACCGGTCGACACTCCGGACCACCGGCCCCGCCCCGGACGACGGGAGCCCCGCCGCCCGCCGGTCGTGGGCGGTGCCGGCGCTCATCGCCCTGTTGACGGTCACCGCGGTGACCTATCTGTGGGACCTCAGCGCCTCCGGCTACGCCAACAGCTTCTATGCCGCTGCGGTCCAGGCCGGCACCAAAAGCTGGAAGGCGTTCTTCTTCGGCTCACTCGACTCGTCGAACTTCATCACCGTGGACAAGTCGCCCGGCTCCCTGTGGGTCATGGAGCTCTCCGGTCGTATCTTCGGGTTCAGCAGTTGGAGCATGTTGGTGCCCCAGGTCCTCGAAGGAGTGGCCGCGGTCGGACTGCTCTACGCCACCGTCAAGCGTTGGTTCGGTCCGGGCGCCGGACTCCTGGCCGGCGCCGTCCTGGCCTGCACCCCGGTGGCGGCCCTCATGTTCCGGTACAACAACCCCGACGCCTTGATGGTGCTGCTGCTGGTGGCGGCGGCCTACACCCTGACCCGCGCCATCGAAAAGGGAGGGACCCGGTGGATGGTGGCCACCGGGTCGCTCATCGGCTTCGCCTTCCTGGCCAAGATGCTTCAGGCCTTCACGGTGGTACCGGCCTTTGGCGCCGTCTACCTGCTGGCGGCACCGGTGGCTCTGCGCCGCCGACTGTGGCAGCTGGTGCTGGGCAGCATGGCCATTGTGGTGTCGGCGGGGTGGTGGGTGGCCATCGTGGCCCTGTGGCCGGCGGGCTCCCGACCCATGATCGACGGCTCACCGGACAACAGCATCCTCAACCTCATCTTCGGTTACAACGGGCTGAGTCGCCTGACCGGGGGGACCGGAGGCAACGGCAGCGGCTTCAGTGGAGCCACCGGCGTGTTCCGGCTCTTCAACGACCTGATGGGTGGGCAGGCATCGTGGCTGCTGCCCGCCTCACTGCTGGCCCTGGTGGCCGGCCTGGTGTGGCGGGGCCGGGCTCCCCGCACCGACCGCAAGCGTGCCGCTCTCCTGCTGTGGGGCGGTTGGCTGATCATCACCGGTGCGGTGTTCAGCTTCAGCTCCGGCGTCATCCACACCTACTACACGGTGGCTCTGGCCCCGGCCATCGCCGGGTTGGTGGGCATCGGTGGCGCTCTGCTGTGGCAGCGCCGCGGGCAGTTGGTGGCCCGCATCATCGGAGCGGCAGGCATCCTCGGCACAGCCATCTGGGCCTTTGTCCTGCTCGACCGCACCCCCGGTTATGTGCCCTGGCTCCGCGTGGTCATCGTGGTGTCCGGGGTGGCAGCTGCCGGCGCCCTGCTGGTGGCGCCGGCCATCCCCCGAGCGACCAGGAATCTCACCGTGGCGGCTATGGGCCTGGGCCTGGTGGCCGGCCTGAGTGGACCCATCGCCTTCACCGCGGGCACGCTGACCACCGCCCACACCGGCAGCATTCCCTCGGCCGGACCGACGTCGGCCGGTGGGGGCTTCGGGGGTCCGGGCGGCGGAGTCGGTGGCGCCCGGCTCGATGGCGCAGGGCTCGGTGGCGCCGGGCTCGGTGGCGAAGGGCTCGGTGGCGAAGGTAGCGGCGGCCCGAGCGGCCTCGGTGCAGGCCGGAGCGCGGGAGGTGTCGGCGGGTTCGGGGAAGGCCAACGACCCGGTGCGGCGACCGGTGGCAGCGGCGGCTTCCCCGGTGGAACGGGCACACGTTCCCCCGGCGGTACAGGCACGCGACCCACCGGCGAAGGCGCAGGTGGCTTCGGCGGCACCCGGCCGACGGGCTCAGTGCCGGGCACTGGTGGGGGAGCCTCAACCGACGCGGCACTCGACGCCGCCCTGCGTTCGGATGCCGGCTCCTACCGGTGGGCCGCCGCCACCTTCGGATCCCAGTCGGCGGCCACCCTGGAGCTCTCCTCGGACCAGGCGGTCATGGCCATCGGTGGATTCAACGGCGAGGGTGGCAACATCACGCTCGCCACCTTCGAGGCCTATGTGGCCAAAGGCGACATCCACTACTTCATCGCCTCCGGCGGCGGCGGGGGGATGGCCGGACCGAACGGCGGGGGGAACAGCGACGCTGCCATCACCAGTTGGGTCGAGGCCCACTTCACGGCCAAGACCATCGGGGGCCAGACGGTGTACGACCTGGCGGACCCGAAGTGAGAGCCGGACCACCCCCGCGTCGGGGCAGCACACGACCTGCATGGCCGGTACGCCGGGCCACCGTCGTCCGCCTGATGCGTTATTCGGCGGTGTCGCTGGTGGCCACCTCCACCAGCCTGGCGACCCTGGGCATCCTGGTCGGCGTGGCCGGGTTGCCGGCTAACTGGTCGAATGTCATCGCCACCGGGGTGGGGACCGTGCCCTCCTTCGAGCTCAACCGCCGATGGGTGTGGAACCACCGGGGACGACGGTCCCTCCTCGGACAGGTCGTGCCGTTCTGCGGTCTCTCGTTTACCGGGTTGGTGGTCTCGACCCTGGCCGTGGGCGTGGTGGCCGGACGCACCTCGGGATGGGGTCACTGGAGTCACACCGCCGCCGTCATGGCCGCCAACCTGGCGGCCTACGGGACGCTGTGGGTGGTGCAGTTCCAACTGCTCAACCGGGTGCTGTTCCGCCCGCCTCTACCCGAGTACGCCTCGCCGGTGGTTCTCGAGTCCCCGCCGCTTGCGGCTCCGGTCGGCGCCCGCCTGACAGCCCGGGAGGAACCGATCACTGACACGAACGTCACTGCCGACGGGGGCGTGGCCCGGTCCATGGTGCTGTCACGCAAGGAAGGTGGCGGTTGAGTGTCCGGTTCGAACCGAGGGGCGGGCACGGCGGCTTCTGGGCCACCCCGACCGGTTGGAAAGGCCGTCCGACCAGCCATCTTGACCGCACCGTCCGCCCCCGGCGCCACGGGCTGGAGATGCCGGCGCCATCGCACTATCCTCCCGCTGAGTGGATCCGTACAACAGGTGTTGCGGTCACCACTCGTCTCAAGGCAAAGGCGGCGAAATGGGACGGGAACCGCTCAACCAGAAGTGCCCGGCGTGTGGCTCGGAGGACGTGCCCACCCTCATCGTGCGCGGCTCGGGATTCCCGAGTGGCCGCCTGAGTCTCCGCTGCCATCGCTGCGAAAGCGAGTGGGCCGGGGAACAGGAAGGCCTGCCCGCCCACCTTCGAGCTTCCTGAACAGATCCCGCCACGGCGGCGATCGCAGTGATGCTGGCCGCACTGGCCGGCTCGGTCAGGGCAGTTGCCCGCCCACCTCCAGTTTGTAGTCGTAGAGGTCCCAGGTATACGGGCCCACGGCGGACTTGCCCGGTATGCGTCCGAACTCGGAGCCCAACGGAATGGTGTCCAGGTAGTAGTTCGAAAAACTGCTCCAGTGCTTGGGGTCGTACTTCGTCAGCGCCGCCTCCATCTGCCGCAGGGCTCGGGTGAAGTCCACGCTCACCTTGCCGTCGGTGATCGGCTTGGTCAGGATCAGGTACACCGTGGTGTTGGTGGCTTGGGCCTCGTCCCCGTTGACGATGTACACACCCCACGGCGCGGTCTGGGTGACTCCGTTGGCGGCGTAGGACATCGATACGTTCTCCCGAAACCCGGGCGGCAGCGCCCCGTTCCCGTCGGCGGTCCACACCATCAGCTCGATGGTGCCGCGGCGTGGCGTCACCACTTGGTGTTGGGGCTCGAGCCAGGTGTCGTAGGCCAGGTCGTACCGGACCGACGAGGTGCCGGTGAGCTTGTAGCTACTCGAGGCAATGAGGTTGGTGGGCAGCGAGCTGATCTTCATGGGCAGGGGCAGAGCGGCCGAAGGCTTCGGCGAGTCGGACGCCGCTTGCGGGGAGATGCCATAGGAGACGTTGGGAAAGCCCAGAACCCAGGTCTGGCTGGACACCTCGGGGGTCGAGCTGAATGTTGCTGTGGTGTTCAGGTCGCCGTTGGAGGAGATCTTCATTACCGCCGAGCCGCTGCCTTTGGACCCGAGGTTCCACAGGTCCCCATTGAGCACGACCGGCCCGAAGATGGGATCGCCGCCCTCACAGCCGCGGCTGCCTATGGGGACGAAGCGACAGGCGCTGTTCCACTCCCAACTTCCGGTGGACTTGGACTTCGGAAAGACCGAGATGGTTTTGGGCGCGGAGCTGGCGTCGGCGGACGACGAGGTGACCGGTGGTGGAGCGGCTGGTGCAGTGGCTGATGCGATCGCCGGTGTGGCGCCGGCCGCGCCGCCTGACGCCCCCACCACCACGCCGATGCCAACGACCAACCCGCCCAAGCCGAGCAGACCCACACCATGCCGGCTTCGGACGCCGGGCGTCCTCCTCGGGTTCCGCCCTCTGGAACTCGAACCTGATCGCATTGCTGCGCCCTTCCGAAGCGTGTCGACACCGTGTCGTGCCCGATGACGGAACGGTTGGCCATCCTTCGATGTATCACCCCTCCGACATGGTGATCACCTGTGCCCCAGTGTCCGCACCGCTCCAGGGCGGTGCGTCAGGAGTGCGAAGCCACCCAGTCATCACGTTCTACCAGCCCGACCGACCCGGGCGGTCGTCAGACCACGGCACGCGGGGTGCGGCGTCGGTTACGGCCCCAAGAGTTCGACTGTGCGGGACCGACTGACCACCCCGGGTGGCCGCCCAAATCATGGCCGTGAGTGGGACCGGAGCCGGGATGCCGCTTCCTTTGGTGGCACCTTCCGAAAAACCCACCTCAGGCTGGGCGTCACCGGCCACCATCGGGCCCAGTGGAGCGGCGGTGGGCCGGGTAATAGGGTGCCGCCCATGAGGCGTCACCGTCGAGAGACGCACTGGTACTACAGGGGCGGAGCCCCCCCGGCCGCCAGTCGGGTCAAGAGGCGCTGGCGGAGGGCGGTGGCCCGGAGCCACCGGTTGGCAGGCCAGATCCACCATGCCGCCGTGGCCAAATGGCGGTGGACCGTGGTGTTGGTGGTCCTCATCGCCGCCGTGGTCACCTTCGGCTACTACGCAAACCCGTCGGCCGGCGACAGTGGGTCGAAGGTGGCCTCGGCGACGACGTCTTCCGTGGGCGCGCCGCACCAGCCCGCGGACCGTCCGTCCGGGCGTAGCCGCGCTGCGCTACCGGACACCGCAACGCCCGGGCCGCCCCACCCGAAGAAGCACCCTGATGTGGCACCGGCCCGATTGACCCCGGGCGCCCTTATCGCCTACCTCCTCTTGAGTGGCTCGCACGGCTCGCACGCCACCGCCACCCCGGCGGTCAAGACCGCCCGGGCTCCGGCCGCCACTCCGGACAGCGGGCCGTCCGCCCCCGTGGGGTCTCCCTCCACCACCGAGACCACCCACGGTCCTCATCCCACGACCACGACGACCACCGAGCCACCGCCTCGGACCACCACCACCACCAATCCTCCTCCCACCACCACCAGCACCACGACTCCTCCGCCCACCACCACCACCACGACTCCTCCGACCACCACCACCACCACCACGACCACGACCATTACGATCCCGATCCTGTCCGGCCTCTAGCGTCGGCCCGATGGCCATCTCCCCGCACATCCGTCGGCTCCGGGAGCTCATCGGGAACGAACTACTGGTCCTTCCCTCCGTGGCCGTGCTGCCCCGGGACGAGGCCGGCCGGATCCTCCTGGTCCGCATCGTCGACACCGGCGGGTGGGCCACCATCGGGGGAGCGGTCGAACCCGACGAGTCACCGGCGGAGGCCGCGGTACGCGAGACCCAGGAGGAGGCCGGGGTCACCGTCCTGCTCGACCCGGTCCTGGCGGTGCTGGGCGGTCCCGAGTACCGGGTGACCTATCCCAACGGCGACCGGGCCTGCTACGTGGTCACGGTCTTCGGTGCCCGGGTGACGTCCGGCACGCCGAGGCCCGATGGGGACGAGACCTCCGCGGTCCGATGGTGGGACACGGATCGCCTGCCCCTCGAGGAGATGGGCTCTCTGACCCGGGCCCTGCTCCGCGATGCCGGCGTGACCCGCGGCTGATTGTTCCCCCAGCCTGCACCGGGAACGGGAACGTCCGGGTCAGGCGCCGCGCCCCTTCACGACCGGCACCAACATGGGGGCGGCGGCCACGATGGCGGCGAACAGCCCCAGAAAGGCCCCGATGCCCCACCCGATGCCGCTGAACCCGATGCCGCCCGGCTTGAGCAGGAAGGCCAGGATGCTCAGGACCGCATTGACGCAGGTGGCGATCAACAGGAGTTGTTCGTCGGCCACCGGGAGTGTGAACGGAGCCTCGCTGAAGCCGGCCCGGATGACCAGGTCGGCCATGATGGCCAGGCACAGGAGCAGGACCAGGTACATCCACCCGTGCCACAGCCCGTCGACCGACACCGATCCGAGCCCGAAGTCGTAGGTGAACCAGGGCAGGAACAACGAGATGAACAGGACCAGGGTGGCGATGAAGGTGATCCCTTCGGCCTGTGACCATCGCTTGACGTCGAAGGAGAAGGAGGCGGGAGGCGGCTTGGGGCCGGTCGCCGGTCCGGGCGCTCCCGAGGTGAAGCCGGGCGCTCCCGGAGTGAAGCCCGATCCTCCCGGAGTGGAGCCCGGCGGTGCCGGGGCGGAGCCCACCGGCGGCGGGGGAGCAGGCCGATAGTTCGGGTGCTGCTCCGGCGGGTACCACTTGCCGTCGGACGCCTGCCACCATCCGGCACCCTGAGAGATATCGCTCATCGCCTTCTCCTGTTCCACCTGCGCCGACGACCCGGCAACTGTCCAGATTGTGGCATGCCCGACGCCCAGGGCGCAGGCGAGCGGGGTCCGCACCACCCGGGCCTACCGCCAGGCCGGTCGTGGTGTCGCGGGCGCCGTCGGAACCGATCGACCATGATGGACGCATGGGATCCGAAGGAATCAAGCCGCGGAAGAAGAAGCACCGCCTCGACAAGGTGCCGAAGTACGAGGAGCCCAACCGGGCCGAGGGGTTTTCCGGTGGATCATTCGGCCGCCAGGGGCACGGGTCGGACGGGAAGCACCCCGGGCAACCGGGCCGGGTCGGGTCCTATGTCCTGAAGATCCTCGGACGTGCACCGAAGAGCTGATCCGTTCACCGTCTTCTAACCCTTGGCGGAGAACTGCCGGGTCAGAAAGTTGTCGACGTCGGCGGCCAGCGCGGTCTCGTCAGGTGTGACCGGCCCGCGGCCCGACTGGATCAGACCGTGGCCGGCGTTGCGGACCATGATCAAGCTGGCCCGGTCACCGGCACGTTGGAGGAGGCCGGCCAGCGCTTGGGACTGGGCGGGCGGGACGATGTTGTCATCGGCTCCCTGGATGATGAGGAAGGGGGGAGCCCCCGGGTGCACGTAGGTCACCGGGCTGGCCGCCGCCAGGGTCGGTGAGGGCTGTCCCACCGACACCCCGAAGGTCTCCTTCGACAGGACGCTCATCACCTTGGAGCTCGACCAGTCCGGCGAGGTGAGGTCGGCGGGCCCGTACTCGTCCACCACCGCCTGCACCGCACTGGACTGACCCGGAAGACCTCCTTCTCCGAAGACGCCGCTCCGGTTTCCCATGACCCCGAGCAGGCTGGCCAGATGACCGCCGGCACTGGCCCCGATGACAGCGATGTGGGCGCGGTCGATGTGCAGGGAGCCGGCGTTGCCCCGCAGATAGCGGATGGCGCACGTGACGTCCTGGATCTGGGCCGGCCACGGGTGGGCCGGGGCCAGTCGATAGTTGACCGACACGAACACCCATCCTTTGGGCACCAGATCCTGCTCGACGTCCCAGTCGACCGTCCCGGGTTGGATGCTCGAGTTACCGCTCACCCAACCGCCCCCGTGGATGTCCACCAGCGTCGGGGCCGACGTCACCGCGGTCGTGGGCTCGTAGACGTCAAGGGTCTCGTCAACGCCGCCGTTGTGGCAGTAGGTGTACCAGTGGCTGGTGCCGGCCAGCTCGGGTGAGGGGCTGCCGCATCCGCCGGCCACGGCCGTCAGGGCAGCCAACGTGATCAGGGCGATCAGCGTGCAACGCCCGGTGATGGCACGGAAATGGCCCACCGCAACCTCTTCCTCTGTCGCATCGATCTCTGCCGGCCCTGGTCGGGTCGTCCCATAGTGGGCGATGTGTACCGGCGACGCCAACGGAATTTCCGTCGCGGATGCTCGGAGCCGCCGGTGTGGGTGTAGCTACGAAGGCCCCCGGCCGTTGGTGGTTGGCGGCCGGGATCGGTGAACCTCCGGGGCCGGCGGCGTCAATCGGCGTGCGGGGGCCAGGTGAGGGAACGGATCGGTCGGATCCGGCCCACCATGCTCCGCGACGAGGGGTGCCGCGAACGGGCCCGCTGCCGGAGCTCGTAGGTCATCCGCTCGACCTCGCGGTCGATGGTGGCCCGAAGGTCTTCGACGGCGCCGGAACTGCCCGAGTGCAGGACCAGCTCGTCCAACTGGGCCCGCTGCCGATCCCGCTCCAGCAGCAGCTGCTCATCGCTGAAGTAGGTGTAGTCCATGACCCCGTCCGTCTCGATCCGCAACGGCTCACTGCTCTGTGTCCAGGTCAGATCCTTCGGATGCGTACTCATAGGTACGACATCGGCCTGTTCCGGCCCCGACTTGAACGGCGATCGGGCGCCTGCGGCCCCCGACATGGGCCTCCGAGCCCGGTTCCGAGGCCCCGTTCGGCTCGGGCCCGGTGAGGCCCGGGGCCAAGCGCCGGGAGCCGCCCACCGGTGGTGCCACCTCATCCAGCGCCTGGCACGGCCGGTCTACACTGCCGACCGGGGCCCCACCGTCCTCGGAGCCGTACAGGAGATCAACGTGGCCGACCAGATCAAGCTCAATGCCCACCACCGGGTGACGGTGGAGAAGCTGTTCCAACACCCGGTGAGTCACAACATCCAGTGGCACGACGTGCTGTCCTTGCTGGAGGGTGTGGGACAGGTCACCGAAGGACACGACGGGCGCTTCAAGGTGACGTTGGGAGACGAAACCGAGACCATCAACACTCCCGCCGGCCATGACGTCAACGAGCAGATGGTCATCGACCTGCGGAGGATGCTCAAGGGGGCCGGGATCACCCCGGATATGAAGTAGGCAGGACCAGTCGCAGGATGCCGGCGTTGGGCACGGTGCCCCATGCCAGTCCCCGCAGCTCGCTCCCGGTGACCAGGGCGTGGAGCATCCTGATGCTCCCTCCGTGGGCCACCGTCACCACGTCGCCCTCCTGCGCCCGGGTGTGGAGGTCGTGGAGGAAGGCCCGGCAACGCAGGTACACGTCGTACAACGACTCGCCACCCGGGGGGCGGGCGTGCTCGTCGACCACGATCCCCTCCTCGATGCCGGTCACGGTCGATGTCATCCCCTCCGACTGGACCCCCTGGGCGATCCCGAAGCACCGCTCCCGCAACCGGGGGTCGGTCTCCAGCTCGCAGCCCAGCCGTCCGGCGATGACCGAGGCGGTACGCCTGGCCCGGTAGAGGTCACTGGAGCACACGGTGCCCACCGGATGCCCGGCCAACTGGGCCGCAGCCTCCCGGACCTGCCGGCGCCCGGTCCGGGTGAGCCGGGCCCCGTCCACGTGGCCCTGCACCCAGCCCCGGGAGTTCCAGGTGGTCTCGCCGTGCCGGACCAGCCACAGGACCCGCGGCCGGTGGTTCCCCAGGGTGGGTCGGCTCTCTGGCACGATCATGACTCGATTCTCGATGGCGAAGCTGGGAACGGGCTGGTAGATGGTTGCACGGTTCCTTAAGGAGCGGGGGTCGCCCCTACGCCGCGCCACCAGGCTGTGTCACCATGGAGGCCATGGAAGGCGAACGGATCGAAGTGCAGCGGACCATCAAGGCCGCCCCGGGGGCCATCTTCGAGGTCCTGCGAGATCCACAGGGCCACGTGTCCATCGACAGCTCCGGCATGTTGCAGGCAGCCACGGGCGAGCCGGTTTCGGCGGTGGGCGACACCTTCGTGGTCCATATGGACCGGGAGGCGCTCAACGACTACCCGATGGGGCGCTATGACGTCACCGTCACCATCACCACCTTCGATCCCGACCACCAGATCGCCTGGACCATCCTCGGCGAGATCAAGCCGCCGATCGGTCACATCTACGGTTATGTGCTCGATCCGGTGGACGAGGGGACCCTGGTCACCTCGTACTACGACTGGTCGGAGATCGATCCGGTGTGGCGTGACGCCGGCATCTTCCCCATCCTCTCGGAGGGAGCCCTACGCGCCACGTTGGGAGTGCTGGACAGAACGGTGACCCGCGGTGCCTGACCGGGCAGGTGCCGGCATCGAGGTGCCGAGCGGGTCGCAGGGGGGTCGGCCCGGGCTGAACGGTGGGGCTCGGTGGAGGCGCTTGGCTCCGGCCCTGGTCATGGTGGTGGCTCTGGTCGGATCGGTCATCGGTTCGGTGGTGGGTGTCGCTCCGGCGGCCGGGGCGGCGGCCCAGCCGGCGGCGGTAACGGCCCACGCCGCCACGCACGGCTACTGGCTGGTCGGGCGGGACGGGGGCGTGTTCACCTTCGGCTCCGCCCAGTTCTACGGTTCGACCGGCTCGCTGGTCCTGCAGCGTCCGGTGGTGGGCATCTCCTCCACCCACGATCACCGGGGCTACTGGTTGGTGGCATCGGATGGGGGCATCTTCGCCTTTGGCGACGCCGGGTTCTACGGATCGATACCCGGCCTCGGCATCGCTCCGGCCGGCACCCATCACGGTCGGAGGTTGAACGCGCCGGTGGTGGGGATCGTTCCCTCGGTCACCGGTCGGGGTTACTTCATGGTGGCACTGGACGGGGGGGTGTTCGCCTTCGGCGACGCCGCCTTCGAAGGGTCGTGTCCCGGGATCGGGGGATGCGTGGGCCAGGTCCGGGCGGTCGCCCCCGATGGCAGCGGTCGGGGCTACTGGGTCGTGACCCAGTCGGGGGCGGTCTATGCCTTCGGCGACGCCCAGTACTTCGGAGGGCCGGGACAGAAGCCGGTGCCGGTGACGGCGGCCGTGCGCACCCCGAGCGGCAAGGGGTACTGGATCCTCTTCTCCGACGGTGTGGTGTTCCGCTATGGCGACGCCGTGAGCTACGGCTCACTCCCGGCCGGGGCCGCCGGTGGCTACGACATCGCCACCTCGATCTTCTCACTCGACTCCGGCGGGGGCTATTGGATCACCACCGCTGCCGGTGCCGTCTACCCCTTCGGCAAGGCGCCCGACTACGGCGGCATGGCCGGCAGACACCTCAACGGTGCCATCATCGCCGCGGCCGGTTTCTGACCCTCCGCCCCGCGGACCGGGCGTCCCACCCGGATCAGGCGAATCGCTCCAACGACCAGGCCTCCAGGGTGCGGGTGGCAACGGCGCGTTCGTGGGAGTCGCCCGGCCCATCGAGTCCCAGGATGGTCCGGGCCACCAGCAGCGCACTGTAGGGACCGAGGAGCAGGCCCTCGGCTCCATGGCCGGTGGCCACGAAGGCGTTGGTCCACCCCGGGACCCGGCCGAGGATGGGACGGTCGTCGGGCGTGGCCGGCCGCGATCCCACCCGGGTCTCCACCACTGTGGCGCCCCCCAGGCCCGGGGCGGTGCGGAGGCACTCTCGGAGCAGTTGGTGGACGCCCCCGGCAGTCGGGCGGTCGTCGAAGCCCTCGGCGGCCTCCATGGTCCCCCCGCAGGCCACCCGCCCACCCGGCCAGGGCACCAGGTAGTAGCCCAGGACCGGTTGGACGATCGACCAGCCGCTGCTGTCGGTGTCCGGTAGGGCCAGGTGGATGATCTGTCCCTTGAGCGGGGTGACCGGGATGTCCACGCCCAGGGTGCGGTCCAGCTCGGACGACCATGCGCCTCCGGCGATCACCACCGCTGCGGTCGGCACCGTCCCCTCGGAGGTCACCACCTCGGAGATCGACCCTCCGGCCCGGTCCCCTCGGATGCCGGTGGCCGCCCCGTCGAGGAAGCGCAGGCCCCGTCGGGAGGCCGCCCGATGGAGGGCGGCGTTCAGCACCCGGCCGTCGACCCGCCGGCCGGCCGGGTTGAACAGGGCCCGGCGAAGCGGTCCGAGCAGGGGGAAGTGCCGCGACGCCTCGACCGGGTCGATCTCGGCGACCAGCCCCGGGCTGCGGCCCACGGCCAGGCGCACGGCGTCCTCCATGACGGCGTCGTCGCCGGGTCGTTCGGCCACCAGCATCGAACCGGCCACGGCGAACCCCACCTCGGCCACCCCGTCCTCGTACAGGCGTGCGGTGAGCGAGTCGTAGTGACGCGCCGCCGCCATGCCGAAGGCGAAGAGATCGGGGTCCGGGTCCAGGCGGGTCTCCGGGGAGAGGATCCCGGCTCCGGCGTCGGTGGCCCGGCCCGGGTCGCGGCGATCGACGAGCACGGTGGAAGCTCCGGCCGTGACCAGCTCGTAGGCCAAGGAGGCCCCGACCAGCCCACCCCCGACCACCACCACGTCGGCTCCCGGCAGCTGCGTCGTCATGGGCGCATCTTGGCCGACGGCCACAGGGACTGCACGCCCCGAGGGGAGGGGAGGGTGGCCGGCGTGTTGGCCCGGATGGTGCCGTTCTCCGGTGGGGGTACCCTCCGGACGTGGAGTTCCGGATCGACCAGGTGCCGGCCCCGGCCACCTGGCCGCTGCGCCAGGCCGTCCTCCGCCCCCACCAGACGGTGGAGGAGATGGGCCTGCCCGACGACGACCATCCGTTGACGGCGGCGTTCGTGGCCGTCGACGGCCACGGCGAGATCGTCGGCACGGCCAGGGTGGCACCGTCGGCTCCACCGAGCTCCATCGAGGACCGCGCCCCGACCGGTTCGCCGGCCTGGCGGCTGCGGGGCATGGCCACCCGCCAGGACCTCCGGGACCGTGGCATCGGCGGCGCCGTGCTCGGCCGGGCCATCGAGTACGTGGCGGACCGGGGCGGCGGGCTCTTGTGGTGTGCGGCCCGGGTGCCGGCGGCCAACTTCTACCGACGGGCGGGCTTTACACCCCACGGTCAGCCCTGGGAGGAGCCGGACATCGGTCCCCACCTGCTCATGTGGCGGACCGTGGCGGGACCGGTCGCCTGACCTCAGTCGGGCAGGACCCGGATGTGTGACTGGTGGGTCTGGCCGGTCCGGTGCACCACGCCCTCGTGGGTGAGCTCGTTGCTGGATGACGGCACCCGGGGCATGCCCAGGGTGGTGGTGGGTCGACTCAGGGCCAGGTACCGGCGCACCCGTCCGGCCAGTTCGGAGAACCGGTCCGCATCCTCTTCCGACTCGCAGTTGCCACTGGCCAGCTCCAGCAGTTGGGCCGCCTCGATCAGCAGGTCCATGCCGGTGTCATACCCCCCGACCATCAGGGTGTGCCCGCCTCCGGTCGGCGCGGCTCGATGGCGGCCGGCGAACATGTGGGTTGGACCGCGAGTGTGGGTCCCATCGGGACTCTCGATCTTGTCACCGTAAGCGGGGACGCTGGGGCTCTCGCTGAGCTGTCGCGAACGTACACCACCTGGTGGCCTCGTTCCCAGGCCATGGCCGGAGGCGGGGGCGACGTCTAACATGGCGGCCCAGGGCAGGTGGGGGAGGGATGGGCCGATGGGGACGTTCAAGCGAGGCCCGTTCGCTACCGGAAGGCGCGGTCGGGCCCGGAGATGGGGCATGGTGGTGGCCGCGCTGCTGGTCGGGCTCCTGGTACTGACCCCCTCAGCTGCGGTCTCGGCCGCGGCTGGGCGCGCCGGCGCCGGCGCCGCCTCCACCGTGAGGTTGGGGAGCGCCCCGGACCTCCCGGCCGGCGCGTCGGCGGTGTCGGCCCTGGCTCCGTCCACCGAAATTCGGGTCGATGTGGTCCTGAGCCCCGCGTGATCCCGGCGCTCTGGCCTCGTATGCCCAGGCGGTGTCGACCCCCGGCTCCACCGGGTACCGGCAGTACCTCGACGAGAGCCAGTTCGTCAGCCGCTTCGGCCCCACCCCCGGGGCCATCGATGCGGTGAGGCGGTCGCTGGTGGCTGCCGGGCTTCATCCCGGCCCCCTGAGCCTCGATCAGCTGAGCATGCCGGTCCGGGCCACCGCCGCCCAGTTGGCCTCGGCCTTCTCCATCGGGTTCAAGCGCTACCGCCTGGACGGAGGACGGGTGGCCTACGCCAACACCGCGGCTCCCAGGGTGGACGGGTCGGTGGCCCCCCTGGTGCAGTCGGTCGTCGGTCTCGACGACCTGCATGTGGCCACCCCGGCCGGAGCGGAGTCCGATGAGGCGGGCTCGCCCGACGTCGTGAAAGCCCAGACTTCCGGCAGGGGGCCGCAGCCCTGTTTCACCGCCGCCGTGGACGCCGAGGAGTCGGGCGCCCACACCGCCAACACCGTGGACTCGGCCTACGGGTTCCCCAGCCTCTATGGCCAGGGGGACCTGGGCTCCGGCCAGACGGTGGCGCTGTACGAGCTCCAGGGTTACGGGGCCGGCGACATCGCCAAGTACCAGTCGTGCTTCAAGACCCACACCGCGGTGACCACCATCCATGTCGACGGCGGGCCCACGGCCCGCTCCGGGGTGGGTGAAGCCGACGTCGACATCGAGCAGCTGGTCACCCTGGCGCCCGAAGCCCACATCCTGGTGTACGAAGGCCCCAACGACGGCGCCGGGGGCTACGACACCTACTCGTCGATCATCGGGCAGGACACGGCCCGGGTGGTCTCGACCTCGTGGGGACTGTGTGAGCCCTACACCGGCTATCCCGCGGCCCAGGCCGAGGACACCCTGTTCGAGGAGGCGGCCATCCAGGGGCAGAGCATCGTGGCCGCTGCCGGCGACGAGGGGTCCGAGGACTGCCTCGGGAACACCTACACCGAGTCCACCGGCGAACTGGCGGTGGACGATCCGGCCAGCCAGCCGTATGTGACCGGGGCCGGCGGCACCCAGTGGAAGGCCTTCAAGGACAACACGCCGAAGGAAGCGGCCTGGAACGACGGCGCGTGCTGCTGGGGAGCCGGCGGGGGCGGGATCTCCCGGTTCTGGGCCATGCCCTCGTACCAGGCCGACAGCCGCGGGATCGGGGTCGTCGGTGCGGGGTCGTCGGGCACCCCCTGCCGTGACCACGCGGCGGCGGGCTACTGCCGCGAGGTGCCGGACGTGTCCGCGCTGGCCGGGCCCTTTCCCTATCTCGAGTACGTGAGCGGCAGCTGGGGCGGTTGGGGTGGCACCAGTCTCGTGGCACCGCTGTGGGCGGCGCTGCTGACACTGTCCAACGCCTCTGCCGCCTGCCACGGCAAGGACATCGGGTTCGCCAATCCGGCCCTGTACGACGTGGCCGCCGCCGATCCGGACGCCTTCCACGACGTGACCACGGGCAACAACGATCTCACCGGCAAGCACCAGGGGACCTACCCCGCCCTGATCGGCTACGACATGGCCACCGGCCTCGGGACCCCCAACGCCTCGGTGCTGCCCGCCGCCCTGTGCACCTATGCCCCGGTCGACCCGGTGTCCGTGAGCGACCCGGGCAATCGAGACCGGCCAGCACTCGGCAACGGTAAGGGTGCAGGTCACCGCCACTGACGCCATCCACGGCCAGCACCTGACCTACGGGGCGGCCGGGCTTCCGGCCGGCTTGACCATCGACGCCACCACCGGCCTGATCTCGGGCACCCTGCGCGGCTGGGGTACCTCCCACGTGGTGGTGAGAGCACGCGACGTGTCCGGGGCCACCGACTCGGCGAACTTCGTGTGGGTGGTGGACGTGGCCTTCACCAGTGCCCCGAGTGCCACGGCCACCATCGGCCGGAGCTTCACGTTCACCGTCACCACCACCGGGGTCCCGACCCACCTCACCATGACCACCACACCACCGGCCGGAGTGTCCTTGGTGGACCGGGGCAATGGGACCGCCACCTTGTCGGGGACGCCATCGGACCACGATGGGACCGGCCCCCACCGGCTGACGCTGCGTGCCTCTTTCGGCACGGGGGCGACGGCCGACGTGGTGTACCAGGCGTTCACGCTCACGCTGGTCCGGTAGCCCCCGGCGCGGCGTGCCCCGGCTCAGGATCGGGTCAGGCTTTGGTGACTGCAGACGGCGGCGGAATGGTTCCCGGCCCGGTGGTCAGGCATCCTTGCTTCGGCACCGGGTTGGCGGCGGCCGGAAGCTTCGGTGGCTTGAGGAACGCCGGCTTGGACCGCAGGTCAACCATGTCGAAGAGGCTGGAGGCGTTGGCGTCGCGCCGGGTCAGGGCGGGCAGGTTCCACTTCTCCTCGACGGTCTTGAGGATCGAGGTGTGGTCGTAGACCGTGTGGGAGACGAAGTCCTTCTTGGCGTAGGGGCTGACCACACCGGCCGGGACCCGGAACCCGTACTGGTCGAAGGTGCCCGGCGGATCGCCCGGCTGGAGGTTGGGAGGGATGTCGTCGGGGGGGATGGCCGCCGGCGGCGGAACGTGGTCGTAGTAGCCCCCGTGCTCGTCGTAGGTCCAGATCAGCATGGTCTTGGGCCAGTTGGGACTGGACATCACCGCGTTCACCACCTTGACGATGAACTGGTCGCCGAACTGGATGTCCTGGGGATCCTCCTCCGAGGACTCGTCGTAGTTGGGCTCGACCAGGCAGTAGGAGGGGAGGTTGCCGGCCGCGGCATCGACGTAGAACTGGTCGATCTTCGTCACCCCCTTGGCCGGCGGGTTGCCCTCCTCGAGGTACGGCAGGTAGACGCCCAAGGTGGGGGCGTCCGAGTAGTAGTCCTTCCAGGTGATCCCGTGCTTGTCGAACTGCTCGTAGATGACGCCGTTGGGCGGCAGGTTCGGTCGGGAAGCTGTCGTTGATGAGCCCGAGTGAGGTGCCGGAGATGAGGTACCGGCGGTTTGGGTCGGTCTGGGCCATGGCCGAGCAGAAGTAGCGGTCGGCGATGGGGAAGACACTGGCCATCCCGCAGGTGAAAGGGAGGTCGTCCTTGGTGAAGTAGCCCATGGCCTCGGGGGTGGAACTGGTTACGAAGCCCTGATTGGTGCCCCCGTCGAAGGCCTCGTGGGCCGCGGTCCAGTCGTTGCGGACGCCCTTGGTCTGGCATTCGTTGGGCATGTGGAAGGCGTGGATGTCGTTCCCGTGCCCATCGGGGTTCTAGGCCGTCGGCTTGCCGTCGGGACCCCACGGTGAATCCGTCGCCCCGCCCGATGAGGCCCAGGAGGTTGTCGAACGAGTGGTTCTCCATCATCACCACGACGATGTGCTCGATCTCGGGAACCTGATCGGTACCCACCGCCCGGTCCGGGTACGGGGGAGCGAGCCCGGCTGCCGGATGGTCTTGGGTCCGGCGTGGTCGTCGAGGTCGTGGTGGTGGCGGTGGACGAGCTGGCTGCCGCAGGCGGCGAGCACCATGGAGGCCCCGGCCAGGCCTCCTCCGAGGAACTGTCGTCGATTCAGCTTCACCAGGTCCCCCCGAATTCCGACGCCATGTGGCCTGACGCCGGCTTGCTCGGCATCGATGCCGACATTAGGCGGAACCGGACACCGGGGCGAGCCCCTGGGCCACCGGGGCCATCTGGGTGGTGGGGCGGCGGCCCTACCGGTTGAGGAAGGCCGCCACCTCACCGAGGCTGCGCCGATCCTGAGCCAGAAAGGCATGTCCGCCCTCATAGGTGTGGACTTCAGACCCGGCGATCCTCGAGGCCATGGCGGCACTGTTCCTCGGCGGGGCGATGCCGTCGAAGCGTCCGCAGCCGATGAAGGTGGGACAGTCGATGGAAGGTAGCCGGTCCCACACGTCGTGTCCCCGTCGGGCCTCGAGCTGGCGCAAGTGGCCCGCTCGGGCCGCGGGGTCGGGGTCGGCGATCCGAGTCTCGAGCGCTTCGACCAGAGCCAGGTCCTGCGGGTGGGAAGCCAGCCATGCGTCATCGAAACGGGTATCCATCAACTGGCGCCTCCGGCCGGCCCGCTCGCTGTCGGACAGACTCTCCAGCTCGTGAAGTGGATATGAGGAGCCCCCGGCGCCACCCGGTGAGGTGCACAACAGGGCCAGCCGCTCGATACGCTCGGGTGCGGTGACCGCCAGCTCCTGAGCCACCATCCCGCCGAAGCTGATACCGAGCACCGGGGCGGCGTCCCAGCCCACCCCGTCCAACACGGCCAGAGCATCGCGGGCGCAGTCACCCATGGTGTACGGGTCGGGCGGCCCGGAGCTGTGGCCCATGCCCCGGTAGTCCCACACCACCAGCTCGAACGACCGGGCAAACGCCTCGATCAGGAGCGCCGATCCCTCCACGGTCGAGCCGGAACCGATGCAGAAGAACAGACGGCGGCCACGGCCCCGCTTCTCGTAGTAGATGCTCTGGTGGCCGGATGGTGTGGTGGGCACGGATACCTCGTCTGTCGGTCAGGAGTGGAGTCTGGCGCCGGCTCACCGACGACAGGCTATTTGTGCGCCTAGTCCGCTCCGTAGAAGGGGGCCCCGAAGGCGAAGATGCCCCCGTCGGCACTCACCAGCCAGTATCCGCCCGTGGCATTGTCGATGGCGGCGCCCACCACAGGGGCGTTGAGCGGACTGCCCCCCATCGATCCGAAGAATTGGACGTCCCCGAAGGTGAAGATGCCGCCGTCGGAAGCTACAAAGAGGTAGCCCTGGTCGTTGGCCGCAGGCGCCATGCCATTGACCGGTTCATTGAGAGGAAGGGCACCGGCAGAGCCGAAGAATGGCGCACCGAATGGCGAACACGCCGCCGTCGGAGGCCACTTCCCAGTACCCCCCGGTCTCGTCGTCGGCGGCGATGCCCACTACGGGCTGGTTCAGAGGCTGTCCGCCCATCGAACCGTCGAACCGGGCATCGCCAAAGGCGAAGATCCCGCCATCCGAGGCGACGAGCCAGTATCCCTGTCCGTTGGAGGTGGGGGCGATGTCCACCACCGGGGCGTTGAGGGGCTGGCCGCCCATCGAGCCGTAGAACCCGGCATTGCCGAAGGCGAAGGTCCCTCCGTCAGCAGCCACCAACCAGTAGCCGTTTCCATCGGGGGTGGAGACGATGTGGGTGATAGGGGCATTGAGAGGCAGGCCGGCTACTGAGCCGAAGTTCACCGCGGCGCCGTGAGCTGACACCCCGCCTTCAGCATCAACCAGCCAGTAGCCGAAGCCGTCGGGAAGGGCCGCCATGCCCACCACGGGAGCGGGGAGGCTTCCGTCGTCGGCCGGGGGAGCGCTCACCTGAAGGCTGGTGACGGCCGAGGATGGGGCATGAATGGCATCTCCCGAGTACGTCGCCCTCACCTGGTCGTTGCCGGCCGGAGCATCGGGCGACACGCATGTGCCCGAACCGGCCGACAAGAACGCCGAGCACAGGAGGGTTGATCCGGCCCGGAAGGTCACTGCGCCGGTAGGCGTGCCTCCCGAGCCGCTGACCGTGGAGGAGTAGGTCACCAGCTGGCCGCCGGATACCTGTGTCTGGTTCACTGACGCGCTCGACGACGTTGGCTGCGAGGCGCAGGCCCGCGGTCGGAAGGTGGGCGCCAAGGCCCTGGCGATGGCCTCGCCCCCGTCGACCATGTTGTAGAGGTTTCCATCCGACAGGGGAATGTCCCACGTCCAAGCAAGCCAACCGTCAAACCGGAACCCGTCGATGTGACAGCTCTGCTCCTGCCACGCCACCAGGCGGGCGGCGGCAGCCTCGGGTGTGGAGGCTTCGGCGAGGTACTCCCCGAACTCCCCCAGAATGATGGGCTTGGTGACCCGGGCGGCCGGGACACCGATGGCGGCGACCTGCGACGACATGGTGCCGAAGACGGGGTACATGTGGAAGTCGACGTAGTCGACCAGGCTCGACGACGTGAGGGACGACTCGGGTCGGCCGATCCTGTCCTCGGGGAAGGCCGCCAACCCCTGGGTGAACCCCACGGCCACCAGCGAGCCCGGGAGGTCGGTGTGGATCTCTTGAGCCAGCGTGTTCTCCCAGTGCAATGTGCTCTCGTCCATCATGTTGGCCCGCGAGTAGGGATTGGCCATGTCGTACTCACCGGTGACCGTCGACACCGTTCCGCTGGGTAGATCCAGAGGCCATAGGTTGAACTTGAAGTAGGTCTCGCCCTGCAGTTCGAAGGAGAAGATGTCGCTCATGTTGGCCTGATCGGCCTGCAGCGTGGTGATGACGTCACGGAGATAGTTCTTCTGGGCGGTGAGATAGGCGGACTCGAGATAGTAGAGATTCCCGTTCCTCCGCTGGTCGTCCACCGGCAGCGGAACCGTCGATGGTTTCGGGAGGTACTGACTGGGCAGTGGCAGAACAACGATTTCGACCCGAATGTTGTCGCTCCGGGCGATATTGATGAAATTGGCCACGTGGGCCCAGTAGGCCGGGTTGAGCTGCCCCGACCCTTGGCCGCTCTGGCCGGCATTGAAGCCCACCCGCACCACGTTGTAGCCATAGTGCTCCATGGCCGCCAGCGCTTGGGCCGCCCGATGGGGGTTGTAGGCATCTGGTCCGCTGCCGACTTCGAAGGTGGAGATGGCACAGGTGCTCCTCCCGGCCTTGGTCACCGACGACAGCCGGATGTACTCGGCGCCTCGGGGCACGAACTTCCGCTTGGTGGTCACCCCACCGTTCGTCACGACCTCGGCGAACGATCCGCCCCCGGCTGATGGCACGGTCACGATGGGGTCCACCGGCGTCGAGTTGACGGCCGGGATGGGATACGACTGGGCGTGCGCGGCGGAGTCGGGACCGGAGCGAGCGATCGTGGCGCAGGCGTTGCCGGCGGTGCTGTCAACCGCCACGGCATGGGCGCGGGCCGTTCCTCCATCGCTCCGCCGTGGGAGGCAGAGAGCGAGGATACGGCCAGGGCCACCAGGCTCAGCGAAGTACCCGCGCCCTTCATCAGTTGATGGAGTCGGTTCATGAGGGTGGTGGTGGTCCGCCTGGAGATCGGTGGGGCGTGTCGGCCTGGTCCTGGGGGCGATGGTAGTTCCCCACGGTAGGTGAGCGTGGGTCATGACCGTCGGGGAAGCGCGGAATCCCTCCCATCCGGCGAAGGGCGAGCAGCCCCAAGCCGATGGGCTTCCTCCAAAACCCCTCGCCGGCGCTATCGCCGGAAGACATGGGCGTAATCTCTGTCGGTGGCCGTTCGGCCACCCAACGGTACGCCATACTGATCCGATGCTCGGACGGTCCCTGGGCCTCGCTGCTGGTTGTTTGACAGGTCCTCGTTTGGCGGCTCCGGCCGGAAGGGGGCCGACGTGCAGGACAGTCGGTCCATGGGCAAGGTATCGGGCTGGTTCAGCGTGACGCGCCGGACCGTAGCGACGTTCATTCGGGTGGCCATTGTCGCCACGGTGGCTGTGGTCAGCCTGGCTGCGGTCCACAGCTCGGTAAAGGCGACCTCCTCACTGGCTGGTCCGGAGGTCAAATGGACGTCGACGACCCGGTACGACCAGCAGACCTGCCTGCAGGCTGCCGTCCGACGTGCCGTTCCCAAGGGTGCGCTGGTATATCTGGCCACGTCGAGGGTTACCGAAAAGCCCATCATGATCTTCGAGGCCGTCCTGGTCTCGCCATGGGCGGATCCGGCCACTCGTCCCAAAGCACAGTGGGCCGTATCGATCGACCGAGAGGGCCGGGCCTGTCACGGACTCTCCGTCAGCGCCCGCAGGATATGACCGTCTACGCCATCACTGCCGTAGCCCTTCTGGCCATCCCCGCCGTCGCCCCGACGGTGGCTCTTGTCGGGGTTCGGCCCGTGACCTTCTTCCTCGTCCCGCTCGTAGGGTCGGTTCTGGCAGCCCTGGCCGCAGAGTTCGAGCTGGCCGTCGGTGGCTCTCTTCTGGCTTGGTTCGTCGCCCTGGCAGTGTCGGTCAACGTCCTCGCAGTCGGCTGGCTCCGGTCGGGCCTCCGTCGAAGTACCGGTGGGCCCTTCGCTTCACCGTGGCCATGGGTCACCTTGCTGGCTGTCGTCGTGGCCGTGGCGTGGCCGTTGCAGGCCTTGCGCAATCCGATTGTCATCAACGACGGTTGGGCCATTTGGACCCTGCACTCGGTCTTCATCTATGGGGGGCACGACGCCTTTCTGCACGATCTGAAGAACCCGGCCTACATGTTCTCCAATCCGGGCTATCCGCCGCTCGTCCCGGCCAGCGGCGCCCTGGCCTTCATCAGCGAGGGTCGCATAGACATTCGTTTGGCCGTGATCGTGACCGCCATCCTCAATGCTTGTGGGCTGGGCGTCCTGGGCTGTGGCATTGTCGAGGCCGCCCACCGGACCAGCACCTGGGCCAAGACCGCCGCGGTGGCCATGGGGGTAACCGTCTGTCTGGTCGGGATGGGTACCGACACCGGGCTGGCCGCACTCGGCGGCGCGGCTGATCTGACATGGGCGGCAGGAGGCGTAGCCGCCGTCGTCTACGGCCTCATTCTGCCCCGGGCACCGAGGTATCTGGTCATCGCCTGGTTGTGCGCCACGGCGGCCAGCCTCACCAAGAACGAGGGCCTGCTGACCGCCATCATGATCTTGTTGCTGGTGGCTCTGCGCTATCGCTTGTCGCTGGCCGACTTGGTCCGATATGGGCGCTCCAAATCCGGTCGTGCGCAGGCCACCGGTCCGGCCGCCCCAAGCTCTGGAGCGACGCCATCGAGTCGGCATCACCGGGGGGCCGTCGCCTTGGTGACGGCCGTGCCCACTGCAGTGGTGATGGCTGCTCCCTGCCTGGTCTGGGCTCTCCTCGTCTGGCGGGAGGGAATACGCAGTAACTTCTTCGGCCGACGACCAGAGACGGTGTCACAGCGAGTGTCTCCGACCCTGGTGGCCTTTGCCGACCACCTGCACATCGTCCCGGTGGCAGTGGCGGTGGCCATCGCCGGATCGTTGACACTCCGAGGTACCCGGTCCCGGCTGGGCTTGGGAAATCCCCTCTGGCTGTGGCTGGTCGTCGCCGGTTCGCTGGCGGCCATCGCCTACACCTACATCTTCGGTGACCTCAACATCCACTACTGGCTGAGTACATCAGCCGCCCGGACGACCATCTTCGCCTATCTGGCGCTCTACGCCGACCTGGCCATCTGGTTGGTCGTAGCGGTGACCAACGATGGATCCACCGACGATGAGTCCAGATCACCGGCGATGGTCGACGGCGAGTACCTCGAGCCTTATGCCGACGAGCGGCAAGCGGTGGGCGCCATCCCCTCCGCACCCGGGACCGTTACGATGCACGTGCATCGGCGGGCTCACAACTAGGGTCGGGCGTCATCGAACGACGACAACATGCCCATTCGCCCAAGGGGCGAGGCCAACCCAATGAAAGGGAATCCAGCCGCGTGAAGAAGGGCGTGATTTTGGCGCTGGTGGCAGTGGTAGTGGTGGGAGCTGTTGCCCTCGTCGTCTCCTCGCTCTCTTCCTCCCATAGCCCGTCTACGAATGCCACGGCGCCGACCCATACCGTGCTGGCGCACAATCCCTGTAGCAAGGTCCCCTATCAGGTCCCTTCGGCCTCGACCTATACCCTCCCGGCCACCAACTCGGCGCCGGTCAATCCCATCGTCACGGTGCCGTCGCCCGGGGGCGGATCGTTCGCCGAGGTCGTCACCAACAGTGGCGTGACCACCCAACAGAAGTTCGTGCCCCGAGGTGCCGAGTACATCCGGCTGGCGCCGGCGGTCATCGGGGGGAGGACCACGTGTGCCATCTCCACCTTCGATGTCGGTACCGGATTCGCTGCCTACAGCCCCCATCGGGTGGCCCAGGCGCTAGCCACCATGGAGCACTACGGCTACAACGTGGTGCGGGTCGGCTTCAACGCCAGCCAGAGCGGGCAAGGGACGGGGCAGCTCAACCCGGCCTATTGGGCCAACGTGGCCAATTTCATCAATATCGCCCGGAGTGACAACGTTCGAGTCGAAATGGTCCTGATGCCGCTGCCCAGTCAGTACCTCCCGGCCGCACGGACCGTTCCCCTTCCAGTGGACGATCAGCGGCGGAACGGGAATCTCTACTATCTGGAGCCCGCTTATATAACCGCCCAGCAGAACTACGTCAGTGATGTCATCACCATGCTGAAGGCCGATCAGGCCAACATGAGCGACATCTTCTCCTTCGAGCTGCAGGGCGAGACCTACTTCAAGTCCAACCTGTGGCCCCTGAATCTGGACAGCGGAACGGTGTCGACGGACACCGGTGAGTACGACATGGCCAGTGCCACTGCGCGGAACGACATGATGGACGAAAGTACGCTGTATTGGGAGAACACGCTGGCTCAAGAGATCCACACCGACCTCCCGGGCTCGCTGGTGGCCGTGGGGTTCACCCAGGGGTTGGCCGTCTTCCCTGAGGGCCGGATCGGTCGGGCCGAATCGTCCCTTACGTCGTCGAGCCTGGTCGACTACGTCGACTTCCACATCTATCCCATCTTCGGCAGCATGTCGTCGCAGGTGGCCGCCATCGGTGTGCCGGCGACCAGTGTCACCAAGCCCATCGTCGTGGGGGAGTTCGGGGAGTACCTGTCACGCCTGCCGAGCGCTTCGGCGGCCGCCGTGGCCCTTGCCGACTGGGAGAAGGAAAGCTGCAACATCGACGGATTCAGGTTCAGCGGCTGGATCACCTGGACGTGGGACAACGAACCGTGGGAGCAATATCCGGCGCTCTACAACATGGCCGATGACCACTACGTCATGGCCAAGGCTCTCGATCCTGAGTCGTTGGACCCGGCGATGAGCACTTGCCAGTGAGGCGACCTGACTGATCGGTGTTGAGGTCCCTTCCCACGGCCCACGGCCCACGGCCCACGGCCCACGGCCCACGGCCCACGGCCCACGGCCCGGTGGGGAAGGGGCTGGTCTCTACATCTGGTCCTTGATCTCGAGGGTCTGCTCCAGGTGACGAACGTATTCGGCGGTGGTCGCCATCTCTTCGTCCTTGAGGGCCATCTCCCGTTCGACGAGGGCGTAGGCCGAGCGGACCCGCTGGAGCTCGTCGCCCATCACGGTGACCTGACGTTCCACGTCGGCGTAGGCCGTGCGGATCCGCTCGAGTTCGTCGTGGACCAGCTGAACCGAAGCCGGAATGAAACGGTCGAGGGCATTCGCCGGGGCCAGTCGATCGATGAGCGACGACTCCTCCTCGGCCGCATAGAAGCGATTGATGCCGTCGAACGATGCGAACCGGTAGCCCCCGCCGAGCACCAGGTCTTCCCAGGTTCGGTAGGACGGTATCTGTGAGTTGGGGAAGGTCGCCTCGATGAGGAGCACCCGGGGCCTCCAGACTTGAAGATCCAGCCCCTGCAGCACGTCCCGTTCGGTACCCTCGGCATCGATCTTCAAGAAGTCGATCGTCGCCGGTTGGGCCAGCTCCAGTAACTCGTTGAGAGTCACCATCTCGACCAGGCGCTCGTCGGTTCGGACTCCTTGGGTCGAAAGCTCCTCGACTCGGCCGGGGGTCGAAGGTGGAGAGATCGCGATCGGATTCGACCACGTGAAAGCCGGCCTGTCCGTGAGAGGCCCCAGCCACCGCTTGAACCGTCCAGTCCCGTGGCCGTGCCAGTCGCAGCTCGCGCGGCGTACTCCGGGAGCGGCTCGACATTGATGCCGGACCATCCGTGATCGTAGAAGTGGCGGGTCACCGAAGCGATCGAAGGTGATGCCGCCCCCACGTCGACATAGAAGCCGACAGGCTTCGGAAGGGCCCGCTGCAGGACGACGTCCTCGAGATTCTGCGAGTACGAGATCATGGGCGGGGCATCGGTCACGGGTCGGGCATTCCTTTGATGGCGGGCGCACCCAGGCTACTGCGGCGAGGTAGCCCGGTTGAGCCCGGAAGAGCCACTCGCATCCATCGGGCAGCAATGCCACGGCAGAGTCATCCGGGCTGTGCGGAGGACATGCTGAGCTGGGGACCCCAAGCCGATTCGGTCACGTGATCGACCCCCTGTCCGGCCTTGACGCATGCAATACTGCGCCCGGATGTCCCGCACGCGCAGCCAACCGGCCCGGCATCGGATCAGCTGGGCCGAGTTCGCCTACTGGCCGTGGTGGCCGACGATCCTGGCGGTGGCGTGGTTGGTGGTCGTCTGTCTGGCGGCCATGGCCCCGACATTGGCACACGGAACCAAGCTCGGCCCCTACGACCTGCTCTCGGAATTCGGTCTCGGCAGAGTTCCACATGCCACCGTCCACAACACGGTCTCCTCGGATCAGATCCAGCAGTTCGCCCCGTGGACGGACATTGCCTGGAAGGCCGTCCACGGCGGGCACCTGCCGCTTTGGAATCCCTACAACGCCATGGGCACACCACTGGCATTCAACATGCAGTCGGCCACGTTCAGCCTGCCGATGCTCGTGGCCTACCTGGCGCCACTCCGCTTCGCCTACACCACGTTCGTGCTGGTCAAGATCGTCCTGGCCGGTACCGGCCTGCTGTTCTTCTGCCGGGTCATGGGCCTCGGCGCCCTCGCCGGCGCCTTCGCCGGGACGGTGTTCGAACTGAGTGGGGCCTTCGGGGGCTGGGCGGGCTGGCCCATGGCGACGGTCTTGTGCATGCTGGGCTGGGTCCTCGGCTCCGGGGTACTCACCCTCAGCCGGACGCAGGGATGGCGCTATCTCCCCCTCTTGGCGCTGACCATTGCCTTTGCGGCCTACGGCGGACACCCCGAAAGTCTGGTGATCCTGCTCGTCGTCCTGGCCATCACGGTGATGGTGGTGGTCTTGTCCCGGGCCCGGGAGGAGGGGATCGCCGTACTGTGGACGACCGGTCGGGCCGCCCTCGGCGTCCTGGCGGGCCTCGCTCTGGCTGCGCCCCTCCTCCTCCCCGGCCTCCAGGCCATCAAGCGGTCGGCGGCGTCAGGCAGAGCCGGCTACGGACCTGCCCCCCTCCGGTATGTGGTCAACCTGGTGGTGGCCGGGTACGAGGGGTTCCCAACGTTGCACAGCTCCTACTTCGGCGCCCTGAACTACTACGAGACGGCTGCGTTCGTCGGGATCACGGTCCTGGTACTGGCGGCGGTGGCGTTGACGTACCACTGGCGGAACCCGGTGATTGTCGGCTTGGTCGTGGCAGCGCTGTTCCTCTCGGCCGCGGTGTGGCTGGCGCCCATGGCCCACCTGCTGGACCACATTCCGGGGGCCAAGCTGATCGTGTGGCGTCGTGGGGTCATCCTGGTCGACGGAATCCTCGCGGTCCTGGCCGCCTTCGGTCTCCAACTCGTCATGGACAAGGGCGGCACGAAGACCCTGGGGCGCCGGCTGTTGGTGGCCGCCGCGGCCGGATGCGTCCTGCTCCTGGGGCTGGTGGTCCGACAGCTCCACGGGCAGGGCCTGGCCCACGCCATCAGGGACCACAGCCTGTTGTGGCCCTGCATCAGTGCGGTCGTGACCTTGGCCGTGGCCCTGGGGCTGCTCCGTTGGTCCCGGCTCAACACCCGCAGGGCAGCCCACGCCCGGCCCTCCAACAACGCCGGGCTCGTAGGTGCCGTGGTGCTCTTCGCCGTGGAGTGTGCCTTCCTCCTCACGGCGGTGCCACACCTGTGGTCGTCGAGCACGCAGATCTTCACCACGACGCCCGCTGAGCGTCAGCTACAGATCCTCGCCGGGGACCAGCGTGTCGGATTCGGCCAGTGCCCGAAACCGGTCCAACTTGCCCCTCTGGGGATCCTGCCCGGAGCCAACGCCGCCTACGGAGTACGAGAACTGGGCATGTACGACGCCGTCCTCCCCAAGACCTACCTTCCCACGTACGCCAGGCTCAGTCACACGCCGGTGGTCAAGCCCGTACTGGGGAACTTCTGCCCGTCCATGACTACCTCCACCCTGGCGCGACAGTACGGCGTGTCCATCGTCCTCGAACCTGCGCACGCCCCCGGCCCCCCGGGGACGGTGCCGGACGGGACGATCGACGGCGAAGGAGTGTTCCGGGTCCCGGGAGGCTCGATCGTGACGCTGCAGCCGCAGGATGCTCCGGCCGACGACCCCCAGGCAGCGCCGGTGGCCCTCTCCGATGCCGACCCCCAGCACCTCGGAATGGTGGTCGATGCCGGATCGACTTCCCGGTTGGATATCCACATCGGCAACTTCCCCGGTTGGACGGCCACCCTCGACGGCAGGCCCTTGGCCCTGCACCCGTTTCTCACCGACGAGATGCAGGCCACCATCCCCTCCGGCCACCACGTCATCGAACTGCAGTACCGCCCCAAGGCCTTCGAATTGGGCGTGGTGCTCGCCATCGCCACGCTGGTGGCCCTGATCGTCGGTTGGCTCCTCCAATTCATGCGGCGACGTCGGAAGCCCACGGGGTAAGGCCCAGAGCCAGCACCGCCGTGTCGTGGCGGTGGCGCCCCGGGCCGGTCCCCGTGCGGTCTGGCCCGGACGCGGGCGTCTGGGCCACTGCCTTCCCGATGCCAATCCTTAAGGATTCCAATACGTTCCCGGAGGCCTTGGGCCCGCTCGGAGGATCGGGCCGCTGACCTGGGTCGATGACCCCCCATCAAGCCGATCACCCAGGTACGTCCTGTACTATCCGCCGATGGGGAAATTTGCCTGCTGCACCATCGTGGCTCGCAACTATCTGCCCCTGGCCCGGGTGCTGGCGAAGTCCCTCAACCGGCACCACCCGGACATGACCTTGTGGGTGCTGGTAGTCGACGACGAGTCGATCGAACCTGCTGACGGTGAGCCGTTCGCCACCCTGTCCCTGTCGGACGTGGGGCTGGGCAATGGGTTGGGACGCCAGATGGCCGCGGAGTACTCGATCCTCGAGTTCTCGACGGCTGTGAAACCTTGGCTCCTCACCCACCTCCTGGAGCGGACGGGACGGCCCGTGCTCTACTTCGACCCTGACATCGAGATCTTCGGGGATGTCGGGCCGCTGGCCGATCTGGCGGCGCGCCACGACGTCGTAGTGACCCCACACCATCTCCGACCGTTGCCGCGTGACGGGAGGACTCCTGTCGAATCGGACTTCCTGGCCACGGGTATGTACAACTTGGGATTCATAGGGACCGGACTCGGGGCCTTGCACCATGGGTTCCTGGCCTTCTGGAGAGAGCGCCTCGAGCGTGACGCGGTCGTCGACTTCCCCAACATGATGTTCACCGATCAGCGTTGGGTCGACTTCATCGATTGCTTCCCCCATGAGGTGATTGGCGACCCGGGCTGCAACGTGGCCTACTGGAACGTCGGTCAACGCCCGCTGGCCCGGCAAGGTGATGTGATCACGGTGGACGGTCATCCACTGGTCTTCTTCCACTTCAGTGGGTTGGATCCGACCAGACCGCACCTGTTGTCCACCAACCAGGGCGCACGGCCACGCGTCTTCCTCAGTGACCATCCGGTGCTGGCCGGCCTGTGCCATCACTACCGGGACGAGGTGGTTGCCGCCGGGTACTTCACCGACATCTCCACTCCCTACGGATGGAGCACCACCCCCTCCGGGCTGGTGCTGACGCCGGTCCACCGCCGCGCCTACCGGAGCGGATTGATCGAGGCCGAGCGGGGTGGCGTGGAGCGACCTCCCAACCCCTTCGATGACCCCCGCGGCTTCGAGGCATGGATCGAAGTCGCCGGGATGGGCCGCACCCAGCTCCCCATCTACCTCCACACGCTTTGGACCTTGAACCGGGACCTCCAAGCGCTCTTCATTGATCCGCTCCTCCAACCCCATCATGCGTTCGCCTTCTACCAGTGGGTGGTCAGCAACGACGATCCCAGGGCCGCCGGCGTTCCTGAGGGCCTCCGCGCCCGGCTTCTGGCTCGCCTGGCCGGACTTGATCCCCTGGGCGACCAAAAAGACACCGTCCCGTTGCGACCTGGCCTCAACGTCCTCGGCTATCTGAACGCAGATCTGGGTGTCAGCCAAGCGGCGCGGCTGGTCTTGTCAGCAGCGGCATCGGCGGGAGTCCCCGCCAACGCCATGTCGGTAGACCCGGAGACCGAGTCACTTCGGCATGTGCCCGGCAACAGTTGGGGCAACGAGTGGTCGTTCGACACCAATGTCTTCTGTATCAACGCGGACATGCTGGGTACGGTCACGGCCGGGCTTCCGCGTTCCATGCTGTCGGAGCGGAACAGCGCCGGTATCTGGTTCTGGGAGGCAGAACGGGTCCCTGACTCCTTCGGGTGGGCGTTCGGGCTCGTCGACGAAGTCTGGGCGCCAAGCCAGTTCATCGCCGCGGCCCTCGAACGGACCGGTTCCGGACGGGTGGTACCCATAGCAATGCCGGTTCCCGTGCCTAACTGGAGCACGTCGCTCACCCGGCAGGACCTCGGCCTGCCGGAGGGATTCGTGGTGCTCTTCTCCTTTGACTTCGCCAGTGTCTTCGAGCGCAAGAACCCCCTGGGCCTGCTGAAGGCCTACTGCAAGGCGTTCGATCCCGATGACGGGGCGCATCTCGTGCTCAAGAGTGTGGGAGGCGACCGCCACTGGGAGGAGATGGAGCTCTTGCGGGCTTCGATCGACCGACCCGACATCGTCCTGTTGGATGGCATCGTGCCCCCCCACCACGTCAAAGCCATGATGGAGCTATGTGACTGCTATGCCTCTCTCCACCGGTCCGAGGGATTCGGCCTGGGTATGGCAGAGGCCATGGCGCTGGGAAAGCCCGTCGTGGCCACGGCCTGGTCGGCCAACCTCGAATTCATGGACGAGGAGTCGGCCTACCTGATTCCCGCGGCCACGGTGCCCATTCCCGCCGACGTACCCGTTTACGGCGGGCTGGGGCGTTGGGCCGACCCGGACCTCGATGCGGCCGCTGAGGCCCTCCGCCGGATCCACGATGATCCCGCGGGGGCAGCGTCCAGGGGAAGGCGGGCCCGGGCCCACATGGAGCGGACCCGCAGTCCGAGGGCGGCGGGGGAGCAGTTGGCCGCCAACGCCGAGCGCCTGAGGAGCCGTGGGCGGGTGCCCGCATGAGGGCCTCGAACCGGCCCGCCTCGGAATCGTGGCCCACGCCGCCATCCCCACCCGGCTCGACCGACTCCGACGTCGATGTGGTCATCACCACCCGCGACGACGGACCGGGTCTCCGTCACCAGGTGGAGAGTCTCCCGCCAGGGGGAATCCACGACCTGTTCATCGTCGATCGGGCCTCGACGGATATCGATGCTCTGAACGCGCTGGCCCGGCTGGAGGCTGTGGGCTATCACGTCGTCCGACAGGATCAGCGGAGTCTGAGCCAAGCTCGCAATGAGGGTCTGCGCGTTTCGCAGGCCCCGTTCTTGGTGAACCTCGACGCCGGTACCGTGCCGCGGGAGCCATTCCTGGCCGAAGCGTCGGCCATCCTGCGCCACGACTCGACCGTGGGGGCGGTGCGGGCGGACGGGCGGTGGAGCGGCAGCGATGACCCCATCGAGGTTGCCGGAGCCGACCCACCGTCGATGGCCACGGACGTGCACTTCGAGCCCTTCGCCGTACTGCGCCGGGCGGCCGTCGAGAAGGTCGGGGGTTGGGACGATCGACTGAAGGCCGGACCGGACCGTGATCTCTTCCTGTCCCTGATCGAGACGGGCTGGTCAGTGGCCAAGCTCTCGTCGATCGGCTTCAGCCGGCTCGAGGGCGCTGGCCGGCAGGAGGGCTCGGCCGACTACCCCGCCGTCCAAGCCGACGGGATCCGGATGGCCGAGAAGCACCGTGACCTCTACGCCGCTCACTGTCCCGCCATGATCGGGGCCTATGAAGTGGCCTTGGCCAAAGCCGGCGCCTGGTCGGAGGGTGGCAGCTCCTCGGGCGCCGAGCGCGCCGTGCGCGACCTGACGGACCAACTGGCTGCGGTCCGGGCCGAGCTGGCCCGGTCGGAGGCGGACGGCGTCCGGGCCAGAGAGATCGTGGCCGATGTGGCCGCCGACCAGCTCCAGGTCAAAGAGGCCCATGCTCAGGTGGAGGCACTGGACCGGGAGCTCTCGGCCATTCGGGCCACCAGGTCCCAGCGAATGGTGACGGCCCTGTGGCGCGTCTACGAGAAGTTCCGCTGACGCCGTACCCCATGGATGCCGGACACCCTCCCGGACAGAAGGTACGATGGACGGGTACCCGGGTGCTCGTCGAGGGGCGTGGCATCGGAAGGACCCAGCGGAATGAGCACGCTTGACCGTGGTATGGATCTGGTGACGGCCGACAGCTACCGGGACGTGCCGATATGAGCTCGACTACCGGTTTGTCCGCTGTCCTGGCCGCGGCCGAGTGGTTCCCCTCCGACGGTCAGCCGGCGTGGTTCGACGAGGCACCGGATCCGGACGTGACGGTGGTCATACTCGGTTGGCGCTCTGCCCCCTACCTCCTCGACTGCCTGCGCTCGGTGTCCCGCACTGATCGCACGGTGAGCTTCGAAGTGATCGTCTCCCTCAACGAGCCGACCGCGGAGCTGATGAAGGAGTTGACCGAAAATGTCCGGGGGGCTCGCATCATCCAGTCCCGCGTCAACCTCGGTTACGGGGGGGCGTGTAACGCCGCCGTCGAGTTCGCATCGGGCCGGTACATCCTGTTCCTGAACGACGACACCATCGTGGATCGGTACTGGCTGACCTCTCTGGTCGAGACGGCAGAAGAACATCCCACCGTCTCGGCTGTCGGAAGCCTCCTGCTCAACGCCGACGGCACGCTTCAGGAGGCAGGCTCACTGCTGTTCGCCGACGGGTCCACTGCGGCCGTACTGGGCGGGGGAACCTCTGTTGCCCACCGAAACGACTGGGCCCGTCGCGTCGACTACTGCTCGGCCGCCTCGCTGCTCGTGCGCAAGTCGACCTGGGATCGGCTGGGCGGCTTTGACGAGGCCTACTACCCGGCCTACTTCGAAGACGTCGACTTCTGCCTTCGCATTCAAGAGATCGGCCAGCAGGTGTGGCTCCAGCCTCTCTCGAAGGTCCGCCACATCCGATCCGGCAGCGTCGATGAGCCGTACAAGGTCTTCTTGACCCTCCGAAACCGCAAGCACTTCATCAAGCGGTGGTCGCATCTGCTGGAGGATCGCCTGGCGCCGGTAGGCCCGGTCGAGGAGCTGGAGGAAGTGGCGACCTGGGTGGGAATGGGGCGGCCCACTCGCATTCTCGTGATCGACGACCGCATCCCAACCTCGTGGCTGGGGTCCGGATTCGGCCGGATGCTCGATGCGCTCACCGAGCTCGCCTCCGCCGACGATCAATTCGTGTCACTGTTCCCCGCCGCCACCGGCGAGGGATCCCGGGACGAACTGTGCCGAATGGGCGTTCGCATCCTGGAGGGCGATCTCGAGGTGCACCTCAAACAGCCGTACACCAGCTACGACGTGGTCATCATCTCCCGTCCCTACAACTATGAGCTCTTTGCTCCGATGGTGCGGGAGCATCAGCCTCAGGCCGCCGTGATCTATGACGCCGAGGCCTTGTACTTCCGCCGGACGGAACGTCAGGCACTCCTGTCCGACGAGCCGTTGGTCAACGAACAACTGCGGGCGGAGGCCCGGACCATGCAGCGGTCCGAGCAGCGGTACTTCTCCGATGCCGATCAGGCCGTCTGCATCAGCGAAGTCGAGGCGGCATTCGCCCGAAAGGTGGACGGCGCATCACCCGTCCACGTCATCGACACGCGACTGCTCACTCCTCGGTGGACGCCCCAGCCCTTTGATCGGAGACGCGACGCCGTACTGGTGGCCGGCTGGCTGTCGGGAGCCGAATCGCCGAACGGCGACGGGCTGGTCTGGTTCGTGCGCAAAGTGCTGCCCCTGCTGCGGGCCCGGATCCCGTGGGTCCGGCTACGCGTCACCGGTCAGGACCCTCCGTCAGAGCTGCTCCACTACGCCAGCCCGAGCCTGCTCTTCGAGGGCCGAGTCCGCGACCTGGGGAAGTTCTACGAGGAAGCCCGAGTGGCCATCGTGCCGGTTCGATTTGGGGCCGGCGTCAAGTTGAAGACCATCGAAGCGCTCCAATATGGGGTCCCGACCGTCACCACGGGTGTCGGGGCCGAGGGTATCGATGTGCACGATACGGGCGCCCTGGAGGTAACCGACGACCCGGCTGAATTCGCGCACAGCGTGGCGACGCTGCTGGAGGATCCCCGCTCGTGGGAGAGCCAGCGGAAGCGGATTCGAGCCCTGCACGGTGTCTGGGCCGGACAGCCGGCCGGGACGTCGTGGCGGAGCATCGTTGAGAAGGCACTCAAAGATCGAGGTAAAACGGCCACTCACTGATAAAGTGGCTGTACAGTTGAGTAATTGATCCACGGGACGAAGGATCTGGGAAATGAATGATGGTGGGACGTCTCCATCCACAGTGAATGACGCATCGGGGCAGGCCATTCTGGCGGCAGTGCCTCTCAAGGCCATCCGGTCTGACCCTGTTGCTCCTGAGGGGGCGAACGGTGCCGATCGGTCGACTCCGGTGTCCATGCTCCAGCGGCGAATCGCCGAGCTCGAACTCAGGTTGCGTGAGCGGGTCGAAGAGAACATCGTCCTCGACAACGAGGTCCACTGCCTCCAACGGGAGGGACTGGTCAGAAACGAGTACCTGGCCTCGTTGCAGGATGACGCCTCGCGCCTGCCCGACGTGGAGTGGGAGCTGGGGGAGACCAAGCGCCAGTTGGAAGAGGTCCGGTCCGAGCTCGAGGCGTTCCGCAATCGCCAGGCCCTCATCCTGGTGGATCGAATCGTGGTCTCCGCTCAACGACGCAAGGGCCTCTACCGGGTCGGGCGCTTCGTCACCTACCGGATGGTGCGTACCTTCCGCTCCTGACCTCCCCGAGCCCTCCCAAGTAGGCGGACGCTCAGAGGTCGGTGGGGACGGCGGTCAACGGGCCGTCAATGGCCGAGCGGCAGGTGTTCGAGCACCCCGGCCAGCCCACCGATGTCGTCGATGATGTAGTCGGGTTGACCATGTAGGTCGAGGTCGGATGGCCGAAACTTGCCCGTGCGTACCAGCACACCGGTGATGCCCACGGCCTGGGCCCCCAGAACGTCGGACTCGACGTCGTCTCCGACCACTACCGTCTCCTCCGGCTTCACGTCCAGATCGGCCAGGGCGGCGTGGAAGAAGGAGGGTGCCGGCTTGCCGACGACGGTGATGTCGATGCTGGCGGCCGCCTCGAGACCGACCACGAACGCCCCCATGTCCAAGGCCGGGCCGTCGGCGGTCTGGAAGCGGGTGTTGCGATGGAGGGCGATCACCGGGGCGCCCTCGAGGGCCAGTTTGAAGGCCTGGTCCAACAGGGTGTACCCGACCGAGGGCCCGGCTCCTCCCAGCAGTACCACGTCGGCGGACAGGGCATGAGCGGCGTCCACCACCTCCACACCCACCAGGTCGTGCCGGAGGTCGCCCTCGTTGACCACCAGGCAGCGGGACCCTGGATGGTGCTGGGACAGGTAGTGGGCCGCACTGGTCACCGCGGTGAGCACCTGTTCGATGCGCACCGCGAACCCTGAGCTGGTGAGCCGGTCGACAATCTGGCCTCGGGTCTTCGATGAGGTGTTGGTGACCAGTCGGAACTCGATCCCTTGGTCGTCGAGCCACGTGACCGTGTCCACGGCATGGGGCAACGGCTCCCACGACACCACCAGCACCCCGTCGATGTCCAGGAGCAGCGAGCGACCCATGGGTGATGATACCGCCGGCTCCCTTGGCCAGAACGGGCCGCGGGCCTCCCGTACGGCGTCCGACCTCTGGCTAGGACGCCGGCCCCACCTCGGCCGGCCTAGCGACTTCTCGAGCCAGCCGCGCAGTGCCCCGACGCACCATGGTGGCGGAGGCATCGGCATCCTTGATGGTCAGGGCCACTGCCGCGCCGATCAACGCCACGCCCGCCGTGGCCGCAAACGCCGCGTGGTACGCGGTCAGGTCGGGTACCGTGTGGCCGGCCACCACATGGACCGCGCCCACCACGGCGATCACCGTGGTCACCAGCGACACGCCCAGCGCACTGCCCAGTTGGCGTTGGCTGTTGAACAGAGAGGAGGCGTTCCCGGTGTCCGCCGGGGAGATGGTGGCGAACGAGGCGGCCTGGGTCGACACGATGACCTGGGCCATGGACAGGCCCATGGCGAACATGAGCAACCGCATCCACCACAGATCGGTGTCGAAGCCCACCTGGGTCATCAGCACCATGGAGCAGGCCACGCCGATCAGCCCTGCCGCCACCAGGCGGCGGGGACCGATCCGGGGGTAGAGCAGGCGGCTGGCGATCTGGGCCCCGACCATCACTCCGACGGCCTCAGGGAAGGTGCTCAGACCCGACTGGAGGGCGTTGAGGCCCAGAGCGAGCTGAAAGAACAGCGGGACGGCGAACAGCACCCCGAGGAAGGCGGCCATGGCGATCATCAGCACCAGGCTGGTGGAGCGGAACAGTCGGTTGCCGTAGAGGCGCAACTTCAACAAGGGTTTGGATGTTCGCAACTCCACCCGCACCAACACCGCCAGCATCACCGCCCCCACCACGATGGTGGTGATGATCTCCGGGCTGTGCCAACCCTTGTCGGGTCCTTCGCTCACCCCGAACATCACCAGGGCGAAGCCGATCCCCGCCAGCAGGAATCCCGGAATGTCGAACCGACCCGGATGGGGTTGGCGGTGCTCCTCCAAGAAGACCAGGCCAAAGGTGAAGGCCGCCACACCGATGGGCAGGTTGACGAAGAAGACCCACCGCCACGAGAGATTGGTCACCAAGAGGCCCCCGATGACCGGGCCCAGCGCCGGGGCCATGGCGGTGGGCACGGTCAGGATGCTGGAGGCCCGGACCCGCTCTTCGGGAGGGAACGTCCGGAACAGCATGGCCATACCCACCGGGGTCAGCATGCCGCCACCCACCCCTTGGATGACCCGGAAGAACACCAACTCGGAGAGACTGCCAGCCAGGCCGCAGAGCACCGAGGCCCCGGTGAACACGGCGATGGCGAAGAGAAGCACCCGTTTGGAGCCGATGCGGTCGCCGAGCCAACCGGCGGCGGGGATGAACACGGCCAGGCTCACCAGGTACCCCACGGCCACGGCGTCGAGTGCGGTCTCCGGCACACCGAACTGCCGCCCGATGGAAGGCAGGGCCACATTGACAATGGTGATGTCCATCACATTCATGAACATGGCGGCCACGAAGACCACGCTGACGCTTATCTTCGGATTGATGTGGATGCGGGGCATTGCTGGTTCCTCGGCCGTCGACGGGAACCGTTCTAGCCGCTGAGGAACGAGAGCCGGACCTGGCGCCGGGGGTTGTCGCCGTTGGTGTCCACCAGGACGACCCGTTGCCAGGTGCCGAGTAGAACGTGCCCGTGGAGGACCGGGACCGACAACGACGGGCTGACCAGGGCCGGCAGGACATGGTCAGCGCCGTGGCCGGGGGTCCCGTGGCGATGCCGGTACCGGTCGTCCCGGGGCAGCAGGCGGGCCAGGGTTTCGTCGAGGTCGGCTTCGGACCCCGACCCCGTCTCCATCAGGGCCAGGCCCGCGGTGGCATGGGGAGCGAAGACATTCACCAGGCCGTCGCCCCGGGAGGCGCAGAACTGCTCCAGCTCAGCGGTGATGTCGATGACCGTGCGGCCGTAGGTGTCGACGGAGATAAGCAGTGAGTCCATGGCCCGATCTTCGCGCTCGCCGGTCTTTCGGGTCCTACCGGCTCCACCGGCTCAGATTCCCCTGAGTCGGGCCGCCTCCTGACTTAACCGGTCGAACTCGTAGACTCTCGACAATGAGCATCCACCTCCACTGGTTCCTGCCGACCACCGGCGACGGCCGGGAGATCGTCGGCTTCGGACCGGCCATCGGTCGCCGCCCCCCGGACATCGACTACCTGGCCCAGATAGCCCAGGCCTGTGACCAGTTGGGCTATGAGGCCGTCCTCACCCCCACCGGCACCAAGTGCGAGGACTCGTGGCTGGTCACGTCGGCACTGAGTCGCGACACCCGGTTCCTCAAATTCCTGGTGGCCTTCCGCCCCGGGCTGGTCTCGCCGACTCTGGCCGCCCAGCAGGCCTCCACCTTCCAACGCATGAGCCGGGGCCGGCTGCTGTTGAACATCGTGACCGGCGGAGACGCCGTCGAGCAGCGGCGCTTCGGCGACTGGCTCGACCACGACCAGCGCTACGCCCGGACGGCCGAGTTCATCACCGTGCTCCGCGGGGCGTGGAGCGGGAAGCCCTTCGACTTCCATGGGGAGCACTACGAAATCGCCGGGGCCGAAACCCGGCAGCCCCCGGACCCCATCCCGGAGATCTTCTTCGGCGGGGCGTCCCCAGCGGCCCAGCAGGTCGCCGCGGACCACGCCGATGTCTATCTGACCTGGGGCGAGCCACCGGACCAGGTGGCCGAACGCCTCGAGCACATGCGCACACTGGCCGAACGGTCCGGCCGGCGCCTCCGCTTCGGGATCCGACTCCACGTCATCAACCGCGACCGATCCGATGACGCCTGGGCCGTGACCGACCGCATGCTCGAGTCCATGCCCGAAGAGGCGGTGGCCGAGGCCCAGAAGCGATTCGCGGCCGAGGACTCGGTGGGCCAGCGGCGGATGGCCGAGCTCCACGGCGGCGACCGCGACAATCTGGTCATCTCCCCGAATCTGTGGGCGGGGTTCGGCCTGGTCCGCCCGGGGGCGGGCACCGCCCTGGTCGGCAGTCACCAAGAGGTGGCCGATCGCATCGCCGAGTACCACGCCCTGGGCATCGATCACTTCATCCTCTCGGGGCAACCTCATCTGGAGGAGGCCTACTGGTTCGCTGAAGGGGTCTTCCCGGTGCTTCGCCGGGACGGGCTGCTCGGGACGGCCGACGCCGACGCCGATGCCGATGCCGGTCAACCGGAGGGCGCGGCGCTGGTAAGCCCGTCATGAGTGGCGAACTGGTGGTGGTGAGCAGCGGAGATTCAGCCACCTCGAAGACCCGGGCCCTGGCCAGCGCCGCCGTCGAGCTCGGCGGTGGCGGGGTGCTGGTGGACCTGGTTGAGCTACCGGCGGAAGCCCTGCTCGGACGGGTGCAGGACCAGGCCGTCGACGATGCCGTGGCCGCGGCCTCGTCGGCCGGGGTGCTGGTACTGGCCACGCCGGTCTACCGGGCTACGTACAACGGGGCCCTCAAAGCCTTCCTCGACCGGTTCTCCACCGATGCTCTGGCCCGGACCGCGGTGGTCCTGGTGGCCACGGCGGCATCGCCCGCGCACTATCTGGCCCTGGACACCAGCGGACGGGCGGTGGTGGCCAGCCTGGGTGGCTGGACCGTGCCCACCGTGGTCTATGCCACCGGTGCCGACTTCACGGCCGACGGCCCCGGGCCGGCTGTCCTCGAGAACCTCTCGGTGGCCCTGGGCCAGGCCCGTTCGCTGGCCGTGGCCCTGGACCAGGGGCGGTGAGCCCGGCCCGAGCCACGCCGGCCACCGTTGCGACTGGGCCGAGAGCTCCGATGCCATGCGCGACTACCACGACGAAGAGTGGGGTGTGCCGTCGCACGACGACACCCACCTGTTCGAGATGCTGGTCCTCGAAGGGGCCCAGGCCGGATTGTCGTGGTCGACCATCCTCAACAAGCGGGAGAACTACCGGCGGGCCTTCGACGGCTTCGATGCGGCCCGGGTGGCCCGCTACAGCGACAAGAAGGTGGCCCGGCTACTGGAGGACCCGGGCATCGTGCGCAACCGGCTCAAGGTCCGGGGCACGGTCACCAACGCCCGGGCCTTTCTGGCCACCCAGGGTGAGCACGGCTCGTTCGAGAGCTACGTATGGTCGTGGGTCGACGGGACCACCTTGGTCAACCGACCGAAGACCATGGCAGACCTGCCGGCCCGGACCGACCTCTCCGACCGGTTGGCCAAGGACCTGAAGGGCCGGGGGTTCACCTTCGTGGGATCGACCATCGTGTACTCCTTCCTGCAGTCGGTCGGGGTGATCGACGACCACCTGGTGACCTGTCCGTGGAAGCGGTAGCCGCGATCCGGGTCCGGTGAAGCTCGATCGGCGGCATTGCGAAGAGCTGCTGGACCATGCCGAGCGGGGCGTGCTGGCCACCCGGCACCCCGACCGCGGGGTGGATGCGGTGCCGGCGTGTTTCGTGTTCGACGGCGAGCGGGTGGCCATCCCCGTGGACCTGGTCAAACCCAAGGGCACCACGGCCTTGCAGCGGGTCCGCAATCTCGATGCCGACCCCCGGGCCGTGCTGCTCTGCGACCGGTGGGACCCCGACGACTGGTCGCGACTGTGGTGGGTGCGGGCCACCCTGGTCCGGATCGAAGTCGATGACCCCCACCGGGAGGCATTGAGCACGCTCCTCGCCACCAAGTACCGCCAGTACCGCCATCAGCCCTTTGCCGATCTGATGGTGTTCGAGGTGGCCGGACTGACCGGTTGGCGGGGGGAACCAACCGATCAGTCCGGCCATGAGCAGCCGCCGATGCTCGGTTAGCGGATCCGACCGTTGCGGCCGCCGTGGGCGTTGCGGCCGCCGCGGACGCCGCGGCCGCCGTGGCCGCCCGGGCCCGGCCCGCTCGAGGATCCGTGCCCGTCGTCCCACGGCAGCCGGAAGGCCCGGTAGGTGTTGACACCGCTGGGGAACTCGGCGTTGAACACCACCTTCCCCGAGGAGGTGAACTCCGAGAAGTAGGGCAGGCTGCCCCAGCCGACTACCAGGTCACCGTGGGAGAGGGTCTGGGCGTTGCCCTGCGACGACGCCGAGAGCCCCTCGGGCTGGTCGACCGAGGAGACCAGGGTGGCCACGTGGTCCCGGGGGTCCAGCTTGACCGTCACCTCCCGGCTGTAGGGGAGCAGGGGGGTGCCTTCGGAGTCGTTGTCGAAGAAGGTGTACTCGCTGTTGCCGAGGGCCTCGGGATCATGCTGCCAGGCGAAGATCTCGCCGGCACTGTCCAGTTTTTGTCCGGGCGCCGCCACCTCCTTGAAGCTGCTCTGCTTGCCTCCCAGCTGCCAGATGGTGGCCCCGGTGGACCGGTTGACCTTGAAGGCCGTCCAAGTGGCCCGGGAGTCGATCAACAGGTTGCCGTCGGTGTCCAGGTGCACGGCGTTGACGTGGAACCAGTCCCACGGGGTCGACGCCGATGCCGGCAGGGGCTGCTCGCTGTCGCGGTAGGGCACATGGTCTGCGCTGTTCCACTGGAACAGGACCTTGCCGGTGGCGATGTCGATCTCCTGGACGATGCCGTCGATGACCACCTGGTCTGCGGGCCCACCGATCGAGGTCAGGTTGGCGGTGGCGGTGTCGTACGACGTGATGAGCGCAGTGTTCTGGGGGGTGATCAGAAACTCGTGGCCGTCGGTGGTGTCCCCGTTGCCGGCATTGACCGTGGCGATCTGCTGGTAGCGGGTGTTGTAGATGTAGTCGGTTCCGTTGGACAGCCCGCCGAAGCCGGTGCCCTGCCACCAGGTCAGCACGGTCTGGCCGTGATACGTCTGGGTCCTGAAGTCGGCCGCGGTCTGGCCCACCGGGATGGCATGGAACCAGATCACCCGTCCGGCGCTGTTGACGATCTCCGGCCCATTGGCGTACGTGCTGGTGTCACCGGTCGGGGTGATGAAGTAGTCGCCACCACCGATGGTGGTGCTGTTGGTCAGGATGCTCAGGGGTGGTGGAGCGGTGGGGGCGCTGGTGGCACCGGCCGAGCCCGCCCCGGCCAGGGCCACGGCGGTGGCACCGATGGCTGAGGCCGTGGCCGCCAGGGCCGCCCGTCTCCATCGGCGCCACCCGTTTCGGGACGCGTTGATCAAAGGTGAGGTGTGCATGTGGGTGTTCCACCTTTCGGTGCTGTGGATTGGTTGTGGGGACATGTGGACCCTGTGGGGGCCACGGAGACCACCGTAGGGACAGTTCTCTATAAAGTCAATAGGATTAGTCAGGAATACAAATGGGACAGTGGTCGTTGAGCGTCGGCCCGTGGCCGTGCCAGGGTGGGCCGCGTGCTGAGGAGAGCTGATGTGTGATTCGTTCGTGGCCATCACCGCCGACGGGGTGCTGTTCGCCAAAAACAGCGACCGTGATCCCAACGAGCCCCAGCTCCTCGAGTGGGTGGGCGCCGCCGACCATGCCGGCGAGGCGGTGGTGCGGTGCACGTGGATCGACGTGCCCCAGATCGGCCACACCCATGCGGTGTTGCTCTCCCGACCCTGGTGGATGTGGGGGGCGGAGATGGGGGCCAATGAGCACGGCGTGGTGATCGGCAACGAGGCCGTCTTCACCAGGGGCCCGGCGGGGGAGAAGGCGCTGTTGGGCATGGACCTGGTGCGCCTGGCCCTGGAGCGGGCCACCACCGCGGAGGACGCCGTGTCGGTCATGGTCGAACTGTTGGAGGAGCACGGCCAGGGCGGGCCCTGCAGCCACGAGCGCCCCGGGTTCACCTACGACAACAGCTTCCTGGTAGCCGACCGGTCGGGCGCCATCGTGGTCGAGACGGCCGGACGCCAGTGGGCCACTGAGCGGGTGGTGGGACCGGGTCGGAGCATCTCCAACGGGTTGACCATCCCGGCCTTCGCCCGGGCCCACGCCAATCACGTCCGCACCTGGGTGGCCTCGGCCCCGTCCCGTCGCGGCCTCACCGAGTCGCTGGCCTGCGACGCCGGCGACCCCGCCGATCTGATGGCGGCGCTGCGTTCCCACGGGACCTCCCACCGGACCTCCCACGGGACCTGGTCGCCGCCCGGCTGGTCGCCGGTCCACGGCGGCCTGCGGCGCACCGTGTGTCCACGCCGGCGGCCTGGTGGCCTCCAGCCAGACCACCGCCTCGTGGGTGTCGGACCTGCGGGGTGGGCCCCGGCACTGGGCCACGGCCACGTCGGCTCCGTGCACGTCGCTGTTCAAGCCGGTGGCCGTCGACGACCCGGTCGACCTCGGTCCGGCTGCCACCAACGTCTACGACCCCGACAGCCTGTGGTGGCGGCACGAACTGCTCCACCGGGCCACCCTGCGAGCCTGGGGCACCCTGATTCCCCGCTACCGGCAGGCCCGCGACCGGATCGAGGCCGGCTGGCTCGCCGAGCCCCCGACGTCGGCCATGGCCTTCGGCCGGGCCGAACAGCTCGAGCGGCGCTGGCTGGCGGACGTGGCCGGCGCCCATCTCGCGGATACCCGACCCGCGTGGGTACGGCGATCGTGGAAGAGCTACGACCGCGCCGCCCACCTCGACCAGGAGCTTCTCTCATGACCGACACCCAGGTACTGATCATCGGAGCCGGCCTGTCCGGCCTGGCCGCCGCCCGCACCCTGCACACGTCCGGGGTGGAGGTCCGGGTGCTCGAGGCCCGCTCCCGGGTGGGTGGCCGGACCGAGGGCGGCCACGCCGCCGACGGGACCCCGCTGGAGCTGGGCGGCCAGTGGATAGGCCCGACCCAGACCCGCATGTACGCCCTGGCCGCCGAGCTCGGGCTCGAGACCTTCCCGACTTACAACACCGGCCGGCATGTCATCGACCTCGGGGGCCGGCAGACCCGGATGGCCTCCCAGCGCGGCGCGGTGCCCAAGCTCAACCCCTTCGTGCTGGCCGATCTGTTCCAGGGCATGACCCGGTTCAAACGGCTGGCCGACCGGGTGCCCCTCGACCGCCCGTGGACCGCCCCCGGGGCCCGGGCCCTGGACAACCAGACCTTCGAGACCTGGATCGTGCGCAACCTCCGGACCCCGACCGCCCGGACCTACTTCCGGGTGGCCACCGAGGCGGTGTTCTCGGCGGAGAGCGGGAACCTCTCGGCTCTCCACGCCCTGTTCTACGCCCACTCCGGCACCGACCTGGAGGGCTTGTTGAGCACCGACCAGGGGGCCCAGCAGGACCGGATCGTGGGCGGGTCGATCCGGATGAGCCAGGCCCTGGCCGACGCCCTGGGAGACCGGGTCATCCTGGACCGTCCGGTGCGCCGCATCGAACAGGACCGGAGCCGGGTGTCGGTGACCACCCGGGACGGGGACACGTTCCAGGCCGATCGGGTCATCGTCACCCTTCCCCCCACCCTGGCGGGCAGGCTGGAGTACGCCCCGGCCCTGCCCTCGTGGCGGGACCAGCTGACCCAGCGGCTACCGGCCGGATCGGTCATCAAGTTCCATGCCGTCTACGACCGGCCGTTCTGGCGGTCCGAGGGCCTCACCGGCCAGGCCGCCTCGGATCGGGGGCCGGTCAAGATCACCTTCGACAACTCACCCCCCGACGGCTCTCCCGGGGTGCTGTTGGGCTTCATGGAGGGCAACGACGGACGCCGAGCGGCCCGGCTGGCCCTGGAGGAGCGCCGGTCCGCCGCTCTGGAGTGCCTGGTCCGCTACTTCGGGCCGGAGGCGGCTCACCCGGTCGAGTACCTCGAGCGGGACTGGATGGCCGAGGAGTTCAGCCGCGGCTGTTACGGCGCCCACTTCACCCCGGGGGTGTGGGGCGACTTCGGCTCGGCCCTGACCGAGCCGGTCGGCCTGATCCACTGGGCCGGGGCCGAGTGCTCGGCGGTGTGGAACGGGTACATGGAGGGTGCGGTCCGCTCCGGGGAGGAGACGGCCCACAACGTGCTGGCCACGCTGTCGTGAGCCTGTCGGCCATCTGTGTTCCGTGAGCCGGGGGTCGGTTCACTCCTGAGCCACAGCTCAGGTCATCCCGCACTCACCAACGCCACCGTGGCCACCAGGCGGTCGAGCTCGGCGTCGGTGTTGTAGTAGTGGGGTGAGGCCCGCACCACCGACATGGCCGCAGGGTCGTCCATGTCCAGGCGGGCGAAGGAGGCTCCGCTCACCGAGACGTTGATGCCGGCCGAGGATGCCGCGGCCTTGATCTCCTCGGGGGAGGCCCGCGCCGCGCTGAAGGTCACGATGCCCGAGCGGCGGGAGCCGCCGTCGTGGATCTCCACGCCTTCGATGGAACCGAGCTCGTGCCGCAACCGCTCGGCCAGGGTCGACACCCTGCGGGCGATGGGGTCGAGCCCCAGCTCGAGGGCGTGGTCGATGGCCACCCCCAGCCCCAGGTGAGCGGCCACCGGAAGTTCGAACTCGGCCAGGCGCTCGGCCCCGGGGCGCAGCTGGTAGTGGTCGGCATCCAACCACAAGGCCCCGCTGTTCCCGATGCCCGGCGGCCGGAGGCGTTCGGCGAAGTCGGCCCGGGCGTAGAGCAGTCCGGTCCCCCTCGGGCCCCGCAGCCACTTGCGGCCGGTGGCCGTGGCCACATCGCAGCCGATGCGCACCACATCGACCGGCAGCTGCCCGACGCTCTGGCAGGCGTCGAGGAAGAACGGGACCCCGGCCCGGCCACAGATCACCCCGGCTTCTTCGACCGGGTTGACCAGGCCCCGGTGGGTCCCCACGTGGGTGAGGGAGGCCAACGCCACCCGCCCGGAGTGGAGCAGGGTGGCCAGGGCCTCGAGGTCGATGGTGCCGTCCCCGGTGCTGGGCACCACCCCGATGGAGGCGCCGGTCAGCTCGCACACCTGGAGCAGGCTCAGGTAGTGGCTGTCGTAGGAGATCCGGTCGGCCACCAGCACCTGGCCCCGGGCGACCCCACCGCCCAGGGCGAATCCCCACAGGGCTTTGGTCCATCCCTGGGTGTCGGACCCGGTGATCACCACGTCCCCCGGCTCGGCGCCGATCAACCGGGCCGCCGACGAGCGCAGCGCCGCCAACCGGTCGGACACCAGTGCCGCCGCCTCGTACCCGCCCCGCTCCGCCTCCAACCGGAGATGGCCGATGACGGCCTGCAGTGTGGCCGAGGTGGGTAGGGCGGCGCCGGCGTTGTTCAGGTGGTTGACGGTGGCGCACCCGGGCGTGGCCGCCCGTTCGGCGTCGACGTCGATCTCCCTGTCGATCTGGCCGGCCACGCCCGAGAACCTACCGTCAGCAACGCATCGGACGTGGAGCCGTGCGTCGAACCCCGATATCGTCGACCCATGGCCGGAGCCTCGGAACCCCTGCTCGAGAAGGACGTCGATCCGGATCCTCTGGTCCAGTTCGGCCGGTGGTTCGAGGACGCCGCCGCCGTGGTGGCCCACCCCGAGGCCATGGCCGTGGCCACGGTCGACCGACACGGTCAGCCCTCGGCGCGGATGGTGCTGCTCAAGGCCTGGGGGCCCGACGGGTTCGTCTTCCACACCAACTACGGCGGCCGCAAAGGCCACGAGCTGGCCGACAACCCGCACGCCGCCCTGCTGTTCTACTGGGAGCCGCGTGGTCGCCAGATCCGGATCGAGGGAGTGGCCGAGCCCACCGGGGAGGAGGAGTCGGACGCCTACTTCGCCACCAGGCCCCGGGGCGGCCAGATCGGCGCCTACGCCTCCCACCAGAGCGAGGAGATCGCCAGTCGGGCGGAGTTGGACGAACGGACCGAGGCCCTCCGACTCGAGTTCGAGGGTCGACCGGTGCCCCGTCCCCCGTGGTGGGGTGGCATCCGGGTGAAGCCGGCGCTCTACGAGTTCTGGCAGAACCGCGACGACCGCCTCCACGACCGCCTCCGCTACCGTCCCGGCCCGGCCGGATGGGAGATCACCCGCCTCCAGCCCTGATGGCCCGCCGGTGGGCACCGGGGGCGCCGAGCCGGGCGGGGCCTCGGGCCGTTGGATCGACGGCGGCGGAGGCCCCACCCGGAGCCGGCCAAGTCGCCGGGAGTATGTTCTTCCCCTATGGCTGACGACGCGACGCTGGTAGACGATCGGACGAGTCAACTGCTCGACGAGATCGATCCGAACACGGCCACGGCCGAGGAGTTCCGGTCCCGTCAGTTCGACCTCGGGCTGGCCTGGGTCTCGTTTCCCGTTGGGTCCGGCGGACTGAATGTGGCTCCTGGCCTGCAGCGACAGGTCGACCGCCGCCTGGGGGAGGCCGGGGCCAAGCCCCCCGGGGCCCGTGAGTTCTTCGGGCTGACCATGGCCGGTCCCACCGTGGTCTCCCACGGATCCGAGGAGTTGCGTGAGCGTCTCCTGCGACCGACCTTCACCGGTGAGGAGGCCTGGTGCCAGCTGTTCAGTGAGCCCGGAGCCGGCTCCGACCTGGCCGGCCTGGCCACCCGGGCCCTGCGGGACGGTGACGAGTGGGTGATCACCGGTCAGAAGGTGTGGAACACCCTGGCCCACATCGCCGACCGGGGCATGCTGGTGGCCCGCACCGACCCCGAGGCGCCCAAGCACAAGGGCCTCACCTACTTCGCCCTGGACATGCACGCTCCGGGCGTCGAGGTACGCCCCCTGCGGCAGATGACCGGCGAGGCCGAGTTCAACGAGGTGTACATCACCGAGGTGCGGGTCCCCGACGCCGACCGGGTCGGCGACGTGGGCGAGGGGTGGCGGGTGGCCATGACCACGCTGTCCAACGAGCGCACCACCATCGGCGGTGGCACCGGTCCTCCGGTCCGGGGCTCGGGGGCCATCGCCGAGGCCCTGCGGATCTGGGAGGGGTCCGGCACCCGTCGGACGCCGGTGGACCGCGATCGGCTCATGCGGCTGTGGATCGAGTCCGAGGTGCTGCGGCTCAACAACCTGCGGGCCAGTCAGAACCGGAAGGTCGGCAACCCGGGCCCCGAGGGCTCCATCGCCAAGCTGATGTTCGCCGAAGTGAACAAGCGGGTCTACGAGCTGTGCATCGACCTCCTGGGGGCCGACGGCATGATCGGCTACGACTACACCATGCGACGGGCCGAGTCGCTGGGCCTGGTGGGCCCGGCCGGTTCGTCCCGCAAGATGTTCATCCGGTCCCGGGCCAACTCCATCGAAGGGGGCACCTCGGAGATCCAGCGCAACATCCTGGGCGAACGCATCCTCGGGCTTCCTGGCGACGTCCGGGTGGACAAGGACATGGCGTGGTCCAAGGTCCCGAGGAATTGATCCCCGAGCGCGCCCGGACCACGTTCTCATGACCAACGCCGAGCAGTTCCTCGGCATGGAGCAGGTGGGCGACGACCGGCACTGGCGGTTGGCGGTGGTCCCCGAGCTGTCCACCCCGGGGAACTTCCTGTTCGGGGGGTGCGGGCTGGGCGCGGCCCTGGTGGCCCTGGAGCGCGCCTCGGGTCGTCCCACGGTGTGGTCGACGGCCCAGTACCTGTCGTACGCCCCCACCCACACCGACCTCGACCTCACCGTGACCCTGGCCGCCGAGGGCCGACGGGTCACCCAGGGACGGGTGGTGGGCCGGGTGGGGGACAAGGAGATCCTCACCGTGAACGGCGCCGTCGGCCTGCCCAGCACCCTCGACGTCGGCGGGGTCTGGATCACCCCGCCCGAGGTTCCCCCACCCGACGACTGTCCACCCCGACGGCTTCCCAACTTCACGGTGGCCTCCATCTTCGACCGCATCGACGTGCGGCTGGCCCGGGGCCGGTCGTTCGAGGAGATCGATGCCGGCCTCGGGATCCCCGGTGATGCCAACAGCGCCCTCTGGGCCCGGGTGCCCGGGCATCTCGAGCCGTCGGCGGCCACGCTGGCCATCATCGGCGACTACGTCACCGGGGCGGTGTCCCAGCCCCTGGGCCGGCGGGTCATGTCCCGGAGCCTCGACAACACCCTGCGGATGGTCCGGGTGGTGCCGACCGAGTGGGTGCTGTGTGACATCCGCATCCACGCCCTGGTGGGCGGGTACGGACAGGGCGTGGCCCATCTGTGGTCGCAGGACGGCGAGCTGTTGGCCACGGCCAGCCAGTCGATGAGCATCCGCCTGTGGGATTGACGCAGCACCAGGACACGCAGCACCAGAACACACAGCACCAGAACACGCAGCACCAGCACACGCAGCACGCTCAGAACAGGCAGCATGCGCAGCACGCTCAGAACACGCAGCACACGCAGACAAGGGAGATCCGATGAAGATCAGCACCGTGCTCAGCTACGCCGGCGGATTCCGCCAGGCGGCCGCGGAGGTGGCCGAACAGGAGAAGGCCGGCCTGGACCTGGTGTGGGTGGCCGAGGCCTACGGCCTGGACGGGCCCAGCATGATGGGGTACCTGGCCGCCCTCACCGAGCGGGTGGAGATCGGCTCGGCCATCCTGCCCATCTACACCCGGACGCCGACTCTCATCGCCATGACCGCCGCCGGCCTGGACACCCTCTCGGAAGGCCGGTTCCATCTCGGACTGGGCTCATCGGGCCCCCAGGTCATCGAGGGTTGGCACGGGGTCCCGTTCTCGGCGCCCATCGGCCGGACCCGGGAGATCATCGAGATCTGCCGCCAGGTCTGGGAACGCCAGGCCCCGCTGGTGCATGAGGGGACCTACTACTCGATGCCGCTCCCGGCCGACCAGGGCACCGGGTTGGGCAAGGCCCTCAAGATCATCGCCCATCCGGTGCGTTCCTCCATCCCGGTGTGGGTGGCCGCCCTGGGCGAGAAGAACGTGGCCATGACGGCCGAAGTGGCCAACGGCTGGATCCCCATGCTCTTCATGCCGGAGAAGGCCCGCTCGGTGTGGGGTGCCTCCCTCGATGCCGGGGCGGCCAAGCGCGATCCGGCCCTCGGGCCGCTGCAGATCACGGTGGGCGGCCTGCTGGCCATCGGGGAGGGCGATGAGGTGATCGCCCTGCGCAACCTGGCCCGGCCCATGGTGGCCCTGTACGTCGGGGGGATGGGGGCCAAGGGCAAGAACTTCTACAACGACGTGGTCAGGCGCTACGGCTTCGAGGAGGCCGCCGAGAAGATCCAGGACCTGTACCTGGAGGGCAAGAAGGCCGAAGCCGAGGCCCTGGTGCCCGACGAGCTGTTGGAGGCCACCTCACTGTGCGGGCCCGCCAGCTACGTGGCCGAGCGCATCGCCGGCTTCGCCCAGGCGGGCGTGACCCATCTGCAGGTGATCCCGGTGCCGCTGGGCGAGCAGCGCCCGGTGGATCTCATCGCCACGGTCAAGGACCTGGCCGGCTGAACCAGGCGATCGGGCCGGGCCCGGGCCGGGTCCGGGCTGAGCCCGGAATGAGTCGGGGCCCGGCGGGACCTGAGCCCCCAGCGCTCAGGAGTCCTCGGCCCCGTGGCCCTTGGCCAGCTCCCGCAGCTGCTCTTTGTCCATGACGTGGTGAGCCACTACGGCCACCCGGCACCCGGTGACGGCCACCAGCGTCGAGTTGCGGGTTCCGCCCTCGATGCCGGCCCGCTCTCCGAGCACTGCCCCCGGGCCGTACTCGGCGATCCGTTCTCCGCCCTTCTCCACCCGCATCACGCCGTCGAGGATCAAGAACACGTCCGTGCCGGCCTGACCTTCTTCCACCAGGGTCTCACCGGCCTTGAGGGTGCGGAACTTGGGCTTGCTCCCCTTGTCCATCATGTCGACCGAGAGGGCACGCTCCAGCGCCGTCTCGACCGCGGTGATGAGTGCCGGGGAGTCCTGATCCCCCCACGGGGTGTGCTTGCCGAACGACTTGCGGTACCAGTCGCGGAAGTCGGTCAGGCCGGACTTGGCGGCCAGACGGCCGTCGCCGTCGAAGACCCAGTGGCGGGGAAAACGGCTGGCTCCGAGGACCTCGAACTCCGGTGGCCCGTCGGCGTGGAGGGTGAGGCTGAGGGTCGACCACACCAGGGGGGCCTGCCACTGGATGAAGGGGCGGCGCTTGACCCGGCGCGGGGCGGGGAGGCCGGTACGACCCCCGGCGGTCTGGGTGAACCGGACCCAGCTCGGCCCCACTTCCGGCGGCCCCTGGAGGTCGGGCAGCGCCACGGCCTCGAACTCCCGCTTGAAGCGGGCCACGCCGGCCGTGGTCGAGCCCATCCGCCCACCGCCCGAGTAGCCATGGCCGGTGATCTTGCCGTTGTCGTCGACCTCGATCCACGCCGAGAGCAGGTTGGCGAAGCGGAAGCGGTCGGCCTTCCTCAGCTCCTCGAGGTCCTCGATGACATCGGGCGGTGGATCGTCGTAGTGGGTGAACCCGGCATCAAAGGCCACCCGGGTGGCGCCGCGAACCGCCTCCGATGGAATCCAGGACAGCGAAGTGACCGAACTCTCGACTCGCATTGCCCCATTCTGTACCGGTTCGGGCTTGTTTGCCACCGAACCGTCGGCCCACCTGGGCCTTTCTCAGCCTTTTCTCAGTCTTCGGAGACCAGGTCGTCCTCGGGCGCCAGGTCCTCCTCCGACAGGCCCAGGGACTCCAGGGCCAGCAGGGTGTCCAGCTGGGCGGCCATGCTCTCGATCTCGTCGGCCTCGTAGTAGTTCCGGTTGAGCGTCAGCGACAACTGCTCCTGCACCAGGGCCAGGGCGTCCTCTGCGGCCGCGGCGGCGTCGTACACCGAGAACAACTTGGCCTGCATGGCCTGGGCCGACACGAACCGGGTGCCCCGGCTCTGGGCCTCGGAGGGGAGGGTCCGGAGGACGTCACCCGGGGTGCGCTCCACCGGCACGGTGTCTGCAGCAGGCACGGCGGCTGCAGCGCCCTCTTCGATCTCTGTCTGCTCGCTGGTCGTCTGGTCCTTGGTCATCTGTCCATCCCTTCGCCCCGTGCCGTTACCGGCTATTCATCATCTATCTGGTGCGTACAACACCGGGTTGAGCCTCCCTCTTCCATATCCTCTCCCCATCGTTCCCTGGCTGGGGCGATGGTCACCGGTCCCGGCCGGCCCGGTCCAACAGGTACGTCGGCCTGGCCGGGACGTATCTTGACGCCTACGGCCCACAAAACGGCCCACAAAACGGCCCAGAGAAGCGTCGTACTGGCACCGACCGCCCCTTGAACACCCGTCACCCGGAACCACCCCTTGAACACCCGGAACAGGGCACCAGGAACACAGAGGGCGCGGCGGCCCCCGGCGCCGTGATCCCTGCGTCGAGACCGGACCTCGACACCCGACCACGAGACCCGACCTGCGCCCCCGACCACGAGGAGAGTGGCGTCGGCCCAGGTCCCGACGGTAGAACTTCGGTGGTGAAACCGTCGTCCCCAGGCCCGGCCCGGCCGTGAGCTCCGTGGATGCGGTGGTGGTGGGGTCAGGGCCCAACGGGCTGGCCGCGGCGGTGACGCTGGCCACGGCGGGACTGTCGGTGACCGTGGTCGAGGGCGCCGATCAGCCCGGGGGAGGGTGCCGGACCGAAGAGCTCACCCTGCCCGGCTTCCGCCACGACGTGTGCTCGGCGGTCCACCCCATGGCCCTGGTGTCCCCGTTCTTCCTGCAACCGGCCTTCGACGGCCTGCGCCAATCGCTGTGCCAACCGCCGGTCCCGTTCGCCCAGCCGCTCGACGGTGGCCGGGCGGTGGCGGCCTACCGGTCGCTGGAGGAGACGGCGGCCGCTCTGGGCCAGGACGGGTCCACCTACCGCCGGTTGATGGAGCCGCTGGTCCGCAACAGCCAGTCCATCGCCGACGACGTGCTGGGCCCGCTCCGCTCCTTTCCCAGCCATCCGGTGGCTCTGGCCCGGTTCGGGCTCCCCGGCCTGGTGCCCCTGAACCTGCTGGTGAAGCGGTTCCACCACGAGGAGGCCAAGGCCCTGCTGGCCGGGGTGGGGGCCCACTCCATGTCGTTGACCGCCCCGCTCACCACGGCGTTCGGCACGCTGCTGGCCATGACCGCCCACTCGGTGGGCTGGCCCGTGGTGGCCGGGGGCAGCTCGGCCATCACCACCGCCATGACCGCGGAGCTGGAGCGGTTGGGCGGGACGGTGACCACCGGGCAGTGGGTGCGCTCCCTGTCGGAGCTCCCCCCGTCCACCGCGGTGCTCCTCGACACCTCGCCCAGGGGCCTGGTCGAGTTGGCCGGGGACGTCCTGCCCGACCGCTACCGGCGATCCCTCCGCCGGTTCCGGTACGGACCGGGGGTGTGCAAGGTGGACTGGGCCCTGTCCGGACCGGTCCCGTGGAGCGCCGAGGCCTGCCGCCAGGCCGGCACCGTGCACCTGGGCGGGACCTTCGCCGAAGTGGAGGCCAGCGAGACCGAGGTCAATGCCGGGCTCCATCCGGAGCGCCCGTACTGCATCATCGTCCAGGCCGGTGTGGCCGACCCCTCCCGGGCCCCCGCCGGCCAGCAGGCGCTGTGGGGGTACTGCCATGTGCCCTCGGGCTCCACCGTGGACATGACCGCGGCCATCGAGGCCCAGATCGAACGGTTCGCCCCCGGCTTCTCCGACCTGATCGTGGCCCGTGCGACCCTGACCGCGGCCGAAGAGGAGCGAAAGAATCCCAACTACGTGGGAGGCGACATCGCCGGGGGGGCCTCCAGCCTCATGCAGACGGTATTCCGCCCCACCCTGCAGTGGAACCCGTACCGGACGCCGCTGGAGGACGTCTATCTGTGCTCGGCCTCCACCGCCCCCGGCGGCGGTGTCCACGGGATGTGCGGGGTGTACGCGGCGCGCACCGTGCTCCACGACCACTTCGGAGGACCGGCGCCTCTCCGGGGCTGATCCGCTCCGGGAGGGGCGGTCGGGACCCGGTCCGCTCTCTGCGATGATGACCGGGTTGTATCGCGGGACCGGGGGCCGGAACGACCCCTGGGCCGGGACGAACCCGGAGCCGGTAGGACCCCAGGGGCGGCCCCGGGGGCGGCCGGACCCGCAGCCCACCCATACCCCGCCACCACCAGCACCGCCCGCCACACCAGCACCGAACGAAAGGACCGCAGATGGAGTCCGGCATCACCGACAGCGACCGAGCGGCCATGGTGCGGGCAGCCCTGGCGCGGGTCGGCCCCGAGGAGCTGAGGTCGGCCCTGTCTCTGGCCGCCGACGCCCGGTTTGCCGCTCCCACCGCAGTCACCAACGCCCTGAAGGCCCTGCGCAAGCACCGTGACCCGACCACCGTCGTGGACCGGCCCCAGTACCGGGCGGCCCTGCCGTACCTGGCCGCGGCGGTCTCCGACGACTGTCTGGCCCGGACCATCGAGGTGCTCGGCGACCATTCGGACGATCCCACCCGGGAACAGCTGCTGGAGGCGCTCGAGGACGTAGCCGGGACCTTCTCGGAGGCCACCGTGCTGGTGATGCTGGCGTCGGTGGCCGACGGGGACATGCCGGCCTCCGACCTGTGCTTCGAGCTCCTGGCCGGGGACGGCCCGTTCGCCCTCAAGGACTGGGCCACCTTCGAAGCGGCCGCGGCCCCACCGCGGCCGGCGGTGGCCACCCGGTCGGGTGCCACCCCCGAACAGCGCCAGGCCCGCCGGGAGAAGAAGGTCCGCGAGGCCGAGGAGCGCCGCAAGAAGGCCGAGGCGTCCCGCAAGGCCGGAGAGCAGCTGCGCCGGGAGCGCAAGAAGGAGCGCCAGACCTCCTCGTCGGCGCCCGGCGCCCCCACCGAGCGGCGGCCGGCCAGTGACGTGGTGCCCCGGGTCAATCGCCGGGCCATCCTGACCCCCCTGCAGGAGGAGGAGTTCGACCGGCTCGACCCCCTGGCCGGTGCGGTGGTGTTCGCCTGGGTGCCCTTCGACCCCGCCGACCCGGAAGGGTCCGAAGGGAAGTCACGCCGATGCGTGGTGATAGCGGGCTCACCGGACCACCTGTTGGTCCGCCCCGGTTACTCCGAAGGGGGCTCGAAAAGCCGCGACTGGAAGTCGGTGGCGCTCCGGCACGGGAAGCAGGCCGGATTCGACCGTCCGACCTGGATCGACTCCGAGGCCCTCCGGGTCCCGCGCCAGCCCGACCAGGAGCCGGTCGGTCGACTGGCCCCCGAGGACTGGAACGCCCTCTGGTGACCATGGTCCCCGAGCGCCCGGGCCTAGTGCATTGCAATATGCAACCCAGTACACTGTAGGCATGCGTCGCAAGAGCTTCGAGGAGATGAACTGCTCGGTGGCCCAGACCCTGGAGGTGGTGGGCGAGTGGTGGACCATGCTGATCGTGAGGGACAGCTTCCTCGGGATCACCCGGTTCGATGACTTTCAGGAGCGGTTGGGGATCTCCCGGAACATCCTGTCGGACCGACTGGACCACCTGGTCGAGCGGGGCGTCCTTATCAAGGTGCCGTACCAGGAGCATCCGGTGCGCTACGACTACCGCCTGACCGACAAGGGCCGTGATCTCTGGCTGGTCCTGACGGCCATGCGCCAGTGGGGCGATCGATGGGAAGCCGCTGAGGGGGCGCCGGTGGAGATCGAGCACCGGGCCTGTGGTCACCAGACCGACGTCGTGGCCACCTGCTCGTCGTGCGGTGAGCCCCTCGATGCCCGCTCGGTGCGGGCCCGACCGGGCCCCGGCGCCCAGCACCGACCGGCCGAGGCCCTCCTGCCTCCGGCCCGCATCTCCTGACTGGGTCCCCGAACTCCTGACTCGGTCCCGGATCTCCTGACTGGGTCCCGGAACTCCTGAGTCGGTCCCCGGAACTCCTGACGTCGGTCCCCGGAACTCCTGAGTCGGTCCCGGATCTCCTGACCTCGGTCGGGCCGGGATGGGTTGAGCTCTCGCTGAGCCGGCTCGTTCGGAGAAGGCCGGTCAGTCTGAGCCGTACCAGCGGGTCTGGCCCCGCCCGGCCGCTTTGGCCAGGTACAGGGCGCGATCCGCCCGCTCGATGAGGGCGTCGACGTTGGTGTCCCCAGGCTCGGAGAGGGCGGCCCCGACGCTGCACCCGATGGTGAGCGGCGTTCCATGAAGATCGATCATCGAGTTGGCCACCCGTTCCACCATCCGGCGACCCAGCCGCTCGGGAGCACTCGACCCGCGGAGTCCCACCGATCCCACGATGAACTCGTCGCCCCCGAATCGGGCCACCACGTCCCCACCCCGGGTGATGCTCCGGAGGGCGTCGGCCACCGCCATGATGGCGGCGTCCCCCGCCTCATGACCGTGCTGGTCGTTGATCTGCTTGAGGTCGTCGAGGTCGATGAAGAAGAGGCCCAGCGCCAGGTCGCTCTGGGGACGACGGACCGCAGCCAGAGACAGGGATAGCGACTCCAGGGCCGCGCCGCGGTTGAGGAGACCGGTGAGCGAGTCGCGGGTGGCCAACTCCCGGAGCAACTCCCGCTGAGTCTCGCTGCTGCCGGACCGACTGTTGGAGCTCGTTGAGGGATGCCTGGAGGGCTGCCCCGGTCCGTCCGGGCAGCAGGCGCTCCAGCACCGGGTCGTCGAGGTTACCCTCGGACAGGGCGATGGCCTGTTCCTGCACCGCATGCAGCGTGGAGGACATCTCGTTGAAGGCTCCAGCCGCCAGGGAGAACTCCCGGGGTCCGGACTCGTCCAGCCTGGGCAGTTCCAGCTCGCCTTGTTGCACCGAGGTGACCGCGGCCACAAAGTGCGACAAGGGCCGACGGACCGCCCGGCTGAACGTCAGTAGCGCCGCCACCGTGGCCAGCACCAGGGCCAGCATGAAGACGATGGCCAGTACCAGGGCCCGGGTGGCCGCCTGGGCTTGGAGGTTGGTGGCCGCCCGGAGATCGGTCGAACTGGCCAGCACCAGGCCGGTCAACGAGCTGGCCCACGAGACCTCGGACCGTCCGATCAGGATGAGGGAGGCGGTGCTTCCGTCCGGCGCCGGCCCTTGGGTCAGACCGGTGTTGATCGCGGTAGCCACCTCTTGGACGAAAGTACGGTCGAGCGGGTTGTCGGTCAGGGCCTTCCAGGCCGCTGATCCCTGGGACCCCAGGGCGGCCGGGAAGTCCCGAACCGTCGTATCGAACTCCTGATTGGCAACGATGAGGCTGCGGACCTGGGCCGGTGCCTTCGACCCCGTGGTGAGCAGGTTCTCGAGCGATCCGCCACTCTGCAGGCTCTCTTCGTCGAGCCCCGAGGTGAAGGCGGTGAACGAGGAGAGCAGGGAGGCCTCCCGGCTTTTGGTGGCCACCGAGTCGGAGGCGTCACCGGAGGAGGTCATGGTGTCGAAGGTGCTGAGCCACCGGGCGTCGATCTGAGAGGCGATCGTGTTGAAGGCGGTCTGCACGTCAAGAGCCGAGAGTTTGTACCCGTCGATCTTCCGCCGCAGGGTCACGAGGGTGTTGTGGTCATCGGCAAAATCGCCACCCGGCTCGAAGGCCGCCAGGCGGTTCATCTTCTGGCGGGCCGTGATCAGGGTGGCCTGAACGTCGATTCCTACATACTTGTTGAGCTTCGCTCCGGAGATCCCATAGGCGTGAGCCGCCACCAGAGCTTCGGATGGGACGTACTCGTTGTAGACAGCCACCCGGTCCTGCAATAGCGAGTCGAGGGTCGACGAGGCCTCGTGGGTGCTCTCGGCCTGACGCCGCGTCGACAGCTGGCTGAAGACCACGGTCGAGGCCAGTCCGAGGGCCACGGCCAGCGGGAGCAGCATGACCAGGGCCAGCCAGGTTCGAATGCTCAGCGGGAACAGGCGGCCGCGCCGATGGTGAGGGTCCCGGTCTCCTGCACGTGAGCCCCGTTGTGCCCCCCCGGACCCCTCGCCGGACTCCTCCCCGGAGGCCTCGCCGGACTCCTCCCCGGGGCCCTCCCCGGACAGCTCACCGGACGGCAGCTCGGGGCTTCCGGAGTCAGGGCTCTCGGGAGGAGAGCCGTTGGGGTGATGCACGAGTTGCATGGGCTCCTGACAAACATGGTCTGCTCCCTCCTATCGGCAGCTTCGGAACCCTGCCGAAGGCCAAGGTCGATCCCATCTCCCTACCGACACCACGAGGTGGGCTCTGACCTCGGAAGGAGGGCATGCCCCACCCCACAAAGAGGGTCTGCCCTACCTCAAAGGGCGTCCGCCTGCCCCTGAGGCAGTGCAATCCCACCGAAGCAGGGGATTCGGTGCGGATGTTGAGAAGTGCCCTGGGCCCGACGAAGCGGCATTGACTTCAAGTTAGAATCCTTCTAAAGTTCAAATTGTTCTTTACGAGTTCGCCAACGCATGGCGTCGTCAGTCGAAGTAGGAGGAGACCACCATGGCCAAGCCCACCCTCACCACCGAGTCCGGCGCACCGGTCGTTGACAATCAGCGCAGCCAGACCGCCGGCCCGGAGGGACCGGTGCTCCTCCAGGACCAGCACCTACTGGAGAAGCTGGCCCGTTTCAATCGCGAGCGGATCCCCGAGCGCGTGGTGCATGCCAACGGCTCGGCCGCCTACGGCACCTTCGAGGTCACGGCCGACGTCACCGGGTGGACCCGGGCCCGATTCCTGAGCGAGGTCGGCAAGCGCACCGAGACCTTCGTCCGGTTCTCGACGGTGGCTGGCGGCCGCGGCTCGGCCGATGCGGTCCGGGACCCCCGGGGCTTCGCCGTGAAGTTCTACACCGAGGACGGGAACTATGACCTCACCGGAAACAACACCCCGATCTTCTTCATTCGCGACCCGCTCAAGTTCCCCGACTTCATCCATTCGCAGAAGCCCGACCCCTTCACCAACCATCAGGAGCCAGACAACGTGTGGGACTTCTTCTCCCACTCGCCCGAGGCCACCCACATGTTCACCTGGCTCTTCGGTGATCGCGGCATTCCGGCTTCGTACCGGCACATGGACGGCTTCGGATCGCACACCTATCAGTGGGTGAACGCCGAGGGCCGGGCTGTGTGGGTCAAGTACCACTTCAAGACGGACCAGGGCATCCGCTGTCTCGACTCGTCCGAGGCCGCCGAGTTGGCCGGTCTGAACCCCGACAGCCATCAGCTCGACCTCATCGGCTCCATCGAGGCCGGGGACTTCCCCTCATGGACGCTCAGCGTTCAGATCATGACGACCGAACAGGCCGAGGCCTCTCCGGTCAACCCGTTCGACCTCACCAAGGTGTGGTCGCAGAAGCAGTATCCCCTGATCGAGGTGGGACGGCTCACCCTCGATCGCAATGCCGACAACTACTTCGCCGACGTCGAACAGGCCGGCTTCGACCCGGGCAACTTCGTCCCCGGCGTCGGACCGTCCCCCGACAAGATGCTGCAAGGTCGACTCTTCGCCTACGGCGACGCCCACCGGTACCGGCTGGGCATCAACCACACCCAGCTGCCGGTCAATGCCCCGCATGCCACCGAGGCCCACAACTACGGGCGGGACGGACTGATGACCGGTGGCGACAATGGGGGTCGGTCGAAGAACTACGAGCCCAACAGCTTCGGCGGGCCGGTCGAGACCGGTGCGCCCTACGCCGCCCCACTCAAGCTGTACGGCCAAACCGGCACCTACGACTGGGACCGTAGGGAGACCGACGACTTCACTCAGGCCGGCGATCTCTACCGGCTGCAGCCGGCCGACGCCCAGGCCCGCCTGGTGGAGAACATCGCCGGTGGACTGGCCGCGGTGTCACCGGGTCCGGAAGGGGACGGGATCGTCGAACGGAGCATCGCCCACTTCCGGGCGGCCGACCCCGAGTTCGGTGAGCGGATCGCCCAGAGGGTCAAAGAGCACCGTGGCTGAGGCGACGGACGTCCCGCTGGCCGAACGGCTCCAGGCTCGGGGGTGGCGTATCACTCCCCAGCGGCGGGCCGTGGTCGGGGCCTTGGCCGGCGAGCACGTCCACCTCAGTGCGGAACAGGTGCATGCCGCGGCCCGGCGCGAGGTTCCCGAGGTCAGCCTGGCCACGGTGTACAACACCCTCAACGAGCTGGCATCCATGGGGGAGATCAGTGAGCTCCGGCTGGCTGACGGCACCACCCGCTACGACCCCAAGGTGGGGCCCGGTCACCACCATCTGCTCTGCGAGGGATGCGGGCTGACCTTCGACGTTCAGCCCCTCGGCGTCGAAGGGCTGTCCCTTCCCCGGGCCCAGCGCTACGGGATGACCGTCGACTCCCTCGAGGTGGTATTCCGCGGCCGCTGCAGCAACTGCGCCGAGCACAGTTGAGCCGAACCCAGTTGAGCCGAACGGTGCTGAGCCGAACCCAGTTGAGCCGAACCCTGCTGACCCGGACCACCTGCTGACCCGGACCCTGTGGCCCGGATGGTCTCAGTCCGTCGGGGGAGCGTTGAGGGAGATCCGCCTGCGGGCGTCGCCGGGATCCCTGAGGGGTCCGCTGCCGACCAGCCTCTCGGCCTGTGAATTCCTGATCACCTCGAGTATGTCGTCACCGATCAACTCCTGGCGATCGAGGAGGGCGTCGCGGAGCGCCTCGACCACGTTGCGGTGCTCGTCGAGCATCCGGGTCACGGAGGCCTTGGATGCGCCGAGTAGTGCTTCGACCTCGGCCCGCCCCTCATCGTTGCCCAGGACCTTGGAGACGATGCCACCGGCCGGGTACTCCATCGCCGCTGACGAGATGAGGGTGGAGCCCATGCCCATCAGCCCCACCATCTGGCAGGCGCTGAGTGTGGCCGCCTGAAGGTCGCCCGCCACCCCGGTGGACGACTCACCGAAGAAGAGCTCCTCGGCCACCATGCCGCCGAAGGCGATGTCGATGAGCGCCCGTACCTCGGTCTTGGTCTTGGTGAACCGTTCCTCTTCCTCGGAGTGGCTCAGCAGGCCCAGGGCATCTTTGCGCTTGACGATGGTCAGCACTTCTAGCTTGCGACCCTTGCCCACCAACCACGCCACCGTGGCGTGCCCGGCCTCGTGGGTGGCGATGGTCCGTTGCTCGGCCTCGGTGTACTCGACCGGTTGGGCCAGACCGATCTCCTCGGTCATCTTGGCCTGCTGCAGATCGTTCCACGAGAACCGGTCCGCTCCCCGGCGCAGCGCCCACACCAGTGACTCGTCCATCAGGTGCTCGATCATCACCGGGGAGTACCCGGCGGTGAGAGCGGCCAGGGTCTCGCGCCGGTCCGGCCTGTCGAGGTCGTCCTCGTGGGCCTTCTTGCCCAGGTAGTAGTCGATGATGTCCCGACGGCCCGAGCGGCTGGGAAGGCCGAAGTAGATGCTTCGGTCGAAGCGCCCCGGGCGCAGCAGGGCGGGATCGAGGTCGCTGGCCCGGTTGGTGGCCCCGATGACCAAGATGTTGGCCGGCTCGTTCACCGGCTTGTGCAGCCGGCGGTGGGGGGGCAGCCAACCGTTGATGGCCTCGATGAGCGCCCCCTTGATCCGAAGCGATAGCGGTGTCTGCTCGAAGGACTGCAGTTGGATCAGCAGCTCGTTGACCACACCGGGGATGCCCTCCCCCTGACGGGCGCCGACGCCTCGGGCCCCACCGATGGCGTCGAGCTCCTCGATGAACCCGATGGCTCCACCCTCGCGCCGGGCGTGCTTGCGCAGGGCCTTGAAGTACGCCCGGATCTTCCTGTTGGTCTGCCCGTAGAACATGGACTGGAAGGCCGAGGACGAGACGAACAGGAACGGTACGTCGGCTTCGGCGGCCATGGCTTTGGCCATATAGGTCTTGCCCGTCCCCGGCGGCCCTTCGAACAGGATGGCCTTGCGCGGCGACCCGCCCATCTGCTCGGCGAAGGTCCGGTGGGCCAAGAACAAGTTGAGGGTCTTGGTCACTTCCTCGACCAACGTCTCGGATCCACGTACGTCGTCGAAGGTCATCGAGAGCTCGTCCGGCCGGTACAGGATGTGGGGTGACCGGCCCGCAGCCAACAGCGGCACCACCATGACCGTTCCCAGCAGCAGGACCAGGATCACGGCCGGCAGGTAGGGATCGAGGGACGGCGGGAACTGCGGTGTCGGAATATGCCCGTGGGGGTCGAGGAGATCGCGCAGTACCAGCAGGATGGCGATCGGCGCCAAGAGCATGCACAGTTTTTGCAGTCGGGATGAACGCGACCGTTGGCGGTGGGCCCCCACGTCGGTGGTGGCCATGTGCGCCACCGAGTTTCCGCTCAGCTCCGCCAGGGATCCGGCCCCGGCACTGACCGCACCGCTCCCATCCGTCGGAGTGCCGTGAGCGTCGTCCAACTCGGGTGCTGGTGTTCCGGCCGTCGCCGGGTGTGGCGTTTCTCTGTTACCCATGCCTGCCCTCCAGTTGGGTCTCCGGCGCACCTGGTGGTGCAACCGTCTCGGACCGAACCAACGGTCCGGTCCGAGTACCCCTCTTCTGCCCGGCCACCGCCCGTCCGACCTGCACTCGGACATGTTTGGCGCTGACTGCTTGTGACGTTAGACCTTCGACTCATACGGCGCTTGTTATGTCGCGTAGGGCGCGCAAATGCCGTCGCGGAGTGGTGAGCAAGCGAAATGGTGAGCAAGCGAGATGGGGAGCAAGCGAAATGCAGCGTGGGGGAGCGCGGTCGAGCGGGGTCGAGTGCCCGCGCTCCGACTACCGCGTCGGGTAGTTGTACGAGTTGTTGGCCGGAACGGGAAACTCTCTGACGTCGAAGTCGGAGAGGATCGTCGGGCACAACGTGGGGTCGGTCAGCGAGCACGACTCGACGGCCACGGCCACACTCGAGCCATAGGTCACCGCATTGGACTGAGGGAAGATCACCGTTCCCGTTACGGGATGGGAGCCACCGGAACCCTCGAGTGAGCCAGCCATCCCGGCCGGATCGGTGACCGACACCACGTCGGGCGTGGGCATGGAGCTCTGCTGTCCGGTCGGGGTGGCTCCGGTGCACCCCGCCTCCTGTTTTTGCCACTGGGGCAGCGTGAAGAACGGACACACCAGGGCGATGCCCTGGGAGGACCCGGTGGTGTCGTAGATGGCGTAGATCCCGGTACTCCCGGCCGCGGGGATGGTCGACACCGGCGGACCGGGGGTGCCCGGTGGGTAGACGACCAATCCGGTGATCGCCCCCTCGACGTCCACACTTTGCTGACAGGTCCATCCGGTTGGTCCGAGCACGGTGTGCACGCCATCGGAGTAGAACTCGACTTTGCCTACCAGGCCGGTTGGGATGGGGGCCAGCAAGATGGTGGGCAGCCAACTGCCGGACTGCAAGTGGTAGCCGGTGCTGGTGGTGCAGGCAGCAACCGGAAAGGCCACCGCCACCTCGCTGTTGAGTGGCGCGCCACTGGTTTTGGCCACGGTGCCCTTGGGCGGCGACGTGCTGGGCGGGGTGGTGGACGCCGAGCCGATAATGGAACTCCCACACGCCGAGACCACCACGGCCACAACGACGAGAACGACCTGCACGGCCAGGCCGTGCACCACCGGCGCTTGCCGCTTGCGTGGAACGGCCAGGCGAATTGGCTTGTTAACCGGCTGCGAGTCTGGTTGCTCGGTTATCACCGCACCGACGTTAAGCCACCGGCAGACGAAATCGGTGTTTTGTCGGCGTTCGTCGATTCGCCGGGCACCGTCGACGCATTTCGGACCGCCATCAGGTCATGTCGACCGGGCAGTCGATGTGGGTCAGTTTGTCCGGGTTTCGCACGATCCGGATGGCGGTTACCTGCCCGTCGTGTACCTCGAAGGCCGTGACCAGATCGACCGAGCCGTCGACGGAGATGACCACGCCGACATCACCACTGACCAACGCCGAACGGATGGCCAGTTGGCCGGTGAACCGGTGGGTCAGATTGACCAGCATCCGAGCCACCCGTTGGGCGCCGATGACCGGCCGTCGGGCCGCCCGCCTGGTCGCACCGCCATCGGAGACACATACCACCCCGGGGGCCAGATACTCCATGACCAGATCGATGTCGCCTAACCCGATGGCTGCGGTAACCGCGTCGACCACCGCCCGTTCGGAGCCCAGGTCCCGTTCCTCGACCGGCTGTCGGACCTTCCGACGAGCGCGGCTGGCGATCTGGCGACAGGCCGGCTCCGACCGGCCCACGGCATCGGAGATCTCGGAGAACGGGACGGCGAAGACATCAGCCAAGAGGAAGACCGCCCGCTCCACCGGTTGAAGCCGGTCGAGCACGGTCAGGAATCCGAGTCGCAGGGAGTCAGCCAGCACGGCGGCGTCATCGGGGCCGGGCTCGGAGACCAGAGGCTCCGGCAACCAGGGTCCGACGTAGGACTCGCGGCGTCGACCGGCCGATCGGATGTGGTCGAGGGCGATGCGGGTGGTCACGGTGGTCAGCCATGCTTCAGGTCGCTCGATCTGATCGTGGTCGGCGGCCTGCCAGCGGAGCCAGGCGTCTTGGGCCACGTCCTCGGCGTCAGCGACGGTGCCCAACATTCGGTAGGCCAGGCCGACCAGGCGGGGCCGCTCCGCTTCGAAGGGGTCGGTGACCCCGGGCGGAGCGCCGGTGCTCATTGCTCCTTCACGCCACCATTGTGGCGGAGCCGGCCCGGTCCCTCCCGGAAAGGAGGCCGGCAGCATGGCCGCTGGCCAACGCAGCATCGGCCAACAGGCCTGCCGGGCCCACCCAGTCGCCGGCCATGGCGACCCCCGGCACCCCGGTGTCCGCCACGCCGGGCCTCCCGCCCAGCCCGCCGTTCCGGGCTCGGGGGATGGTGCCGGCGACCGTCATGTCGGCCAGGAATCGGCTGTTGACCACGTCGCCGGGCCGGATACCGGCTTCGGCCATGAGCGCATCCAGCTGGGCCCGGTCGGCCTCCGCTCCCCGGGCGCCGTAACGGATGGCCACCACCATGGCCTGTCCCTCCGGGGCCTGACGGGCCGGCGGTGATTGGGTGGTGGCGTAGAGCGGATCATCGAGCGAGAGCACGTACCCCGGGTCGGGAGGGTGGCTGACCCCCAGGTCGAGGCAGGCCGCCGTCAACGGCGACCCCAGATCCCCCCACCCCGGATCGGCCGGCAGCAGTCGCTCCACTGCCGGCGGGGCCCCGGTCGCCAGCACCACACGGCCAGCAGTCAGGTCGCCCTCCCGGGTGTGGACCTCCACTCCGCCACGGGTGGGCTCGACCCCGGTGACGTCGACCCCGGTGCGAACCTCCAGGGTTTGGCTCAGGGCGTCGACCAACTGGCGCCACCCGCCGTGCAGGTAGAGCACCCCTGCGGCCGAAGCCGCCTGCAGCTGAAAGAGCGCGGCGTCGGCGCTGAACTCGTCGACGTCCGCCGTGTAGGTGCTCAGGCGGATCAGCGCCCGCACGAGGGCATCGGCGTCGGGACGCAGACGGAACGAACCCAGCCAATCGGCCACCGAGGTCGCCGAGAGCCTGGCCGGGCTCATCCGGGGTAGTCGGGCGAGGAGCACGGCCAGCTGGGCCCGACTCCGCATGCCCAGCGCGCCGGTGCGCAGGAGGGAGCCGGGTCCGGTGGGCAGGGGGTGCTGACGGCCCTGGACGAGCGCACGATAGCGGTCCAGCGGCGGGGCTTCCCCGTCCGGTGTGACTCCGAGGGTGTTGAGCACCTTCCACCCCGGTCCGCCCCGGTACAGGGCGTGGCCACCCATGTTGAAGATGAAGCCGTCCCGTTCGACGGTGCGGGCCCGTCCTCCGGGTTGGTGAGCCTCGGCCACCAACACCTTCGCTCCACTTTGTTTGGCGGTGGCGGCCGCCGCCAGCCCGGCCAGGCCGCCACCCACCACGATCACGTCCCATTCGTTGGTCATACCTTCATGACGCCACCGAGGCGGAGGTTGTGACAGATCTCTTTTGGAGATCGGGATCTGACCATGTCGAGACGTGATGAATGTTCAGCAGACATCGGACGGGCTGGGCCGGCGGGAAAGCCGAAGTCGCGGTTCCCGGTTTGGCTTGGTGGTCTCGATCGGCTCTCGCCGGTCAGCTCCCCGGTGGCCCCCGACGCCGCCCCTTGCCCCCGGTGGTCGGCCGTTTGGTCCGCTTCCTGCGGGCCGGAGGTGGTTGGGGACGGGCCGGGGGGTCGAACCGCCAGTGGCCGGTTCCCCCCGAGAGCACGAAGCGCTGGTAGGTGCGCTGGTAGTGGTGGAAGTGACAGAGCCGGGCCAGATTGTCCAGGCTGACCTGGCCCCCGTCCTTGTAGTCGGTCTTCCAGTGGTCGAACTCGAGGCCCTTGCGCACATCGCAGCCCGGCACCACACAGGTCTGGTCCCGTTCGCACAGGGCCACCTTCAAGGCCCAGGGGATGGAGCGTCCCATCCGACAGATGGTGGTCACGTCCACCCCGTCGGTGATGACCAGGTAGCAGAGGGCCTCCCCCAGCAGCGCTTGGGCCCGGGACAACGGGATCGGTCCGACCCCGGGGATCTCACAGATCTCCCCCGGGCCGAGTGAGCCCCGGCGCAGGGCCTCCAGGTCCGCCCGCACCAGCACCGTGGTGGAGGGGGGTCGGGAACCCGGCCCGGTGCCGTTCGCCTGATCCTCGATGGACCCGATCAGGTCCTCGGGGTCGGTGGACCCAGGGCTTGCGCCAGGGCCGGCCCGTTCGTCGGAGCCGTTGGCGTGTTCGGTGCCGGGCCAGCCGGCCCCCGCCAGGGAGCCGAACAGATCGGCCTGAGGGTCGGGGTCCGTTCCGTCTGGACCCGGTGGATGGAGCAGACCCGGTGGACGTGGAGGTCCCGGTGGCTTTTGAGGCCACCGGTTGTGGAGGACCCGCCCGAGGTGTTCCTGGTCCGGGCCGGGATGCCCGTCCCGGTGACCAGGGCCACCAGGGCATCGGCGGCGTAGGCCTCGCTGGGCTGGTGGTTGTCGTCTCTGCGGGCCTGGTGGAAGAAGCGGTCGGTCACCGGCCCGAGGGAGGCCAGCAACCGGGCCCCGGCCTCGGGGGTGAACAGGCCGTCCAGTCGGAAGGCCCCCTCCTGGTCGGTCCAGGTCCGGAGCCTTCTGGCCTGGTGGATGGCCTCGGCCGCCCGCTCGGCCTGTTCGGCTGAGCGTCCGTCCTGGCGGGCCTTCAGACAACGGTCTTTGAGTTGGCGACGGGTGTCGTGCTGGGCCCCGTTGACCAGGTCGTGCTCCTGGTCGGGGTTGGCCTTGGCTGCACCCGAGATCAGGGAGGCCTGGGCCCCGGACAGCTTCCCGGCCCGGAAGGCCTCTTCCACCTCGGGTTGGGAGGCCAGGGCCTCGCCCAACTTCAACTGGTCGATGGCCTCGCTCAACCCCGCCCCGGTCTGGGCGGCGAACCACTCGGCCGGGGAACGGTGCCCGGTGCGCAGATGGGGATGGGACTCGGCCGCCCGGGCGGCGGCCAGGGTCTTGCCCGCCCTCCCCAGGCGCTCCACCCGGTCGAAGGCGGACAGCAGCAGGACAGAGTCCTCGGGCCCGTAGCGACCGGGCTCGAAGTCGGCCACAAAGGTGGCGAGATCGTCCACCGCGGCGAAGAACGAGGCGGCCTCCCCGGAGGCGGCTACCTGACCGGAGCCGGCGCTGTCGTTCTTCTGTTTGGTCGAAGTGGCGGTGGAACCCGTCATGGACACCAGTGTTCCAGGAGGGTGTGACACTCCCCGAAACGCCACCAACAACAACGGAAATGGCCGAGATGCCACGAAGGGCAAGGGCGATCGACCGATTGCTCAGAGACCTCATACAGCACACGGCAATGACCGGGCGCCGGCCCGTGCGTCTTACTCCGTAGGGGTGACGTTCTGCAGCCGCACCTCGCCGTGGGCGATGGACCGTCCCGTACCGTCCCGCACGTCGACCTGCCACAGCTGCTGGGTGCGCCCCTGGTTGAGAGCAACCGCTTCGACCAGCACCCTCCCAGACCCCAACGAGCGGAGGAAGTGGGTGGTGTTGGTCAGCCCCACCGCCACCTGTCCCCGGTCTTGGACCGCCGCGGTGGCCCCGATGCTGGCGGCACTCTCGACGGCCGTGGTGTAGACGCCCCCATGGACGATGCCCCAAGGGGTGTGGTGTTGCTGGTCCAGGTCGATGTGCCCGGTTACCCGGGTGCCGGAGACCTCGTCGATGACCAGCCCGGCGGCGGCCACAAAGGCGCTGGCCTGCTCCAGGGAGGCCCGATCGGCGGTCAATGATCCGGCGACGGCGGCTTGCTGGTCCATGGCAACTCCTCAGAACGGGTGAATGTGGGAAGGGGACAGAACGGAACCGGACGCCGGCCGCCACCAAGAGCCGGCCGATGACCCTGGGTCTTATCATACAACTGACCAACGGACCCCGCAGAACCCGTCCAACCCACCCCGCAGAACCCGTCCAACCGACCCCGCAGACCCGTCCAACCCACCCCTCCAACACCGTCCAACCCACCCCTCCAACAGCGGTATGATGACGTTGACGTGCGCGTAAACCTACTTTGACGTGGAGGTAGTCCCGCACCGACAACCGTCCGACCCGACCGTGGACCAGGGGTGAGCGTTTTGGCAGTAATCGACAGCTTGAAGGCGGGCCGGCACAACCGGACCAACGGGACCGGCGGTTCGCCGGTGATCCTGCCGGACAACTACAAGTGGATCGCCCTCTTCATCTCGACCCTGGGCATGCTGATGGCGACCATCGACGGTTCCATCGTGTTGATCGCCCTTCCGGACGTGTTCCGCGGGATCGGCCTCAACCCCCTCGAGCCGGGTAACACCTTCTACCTGCTGTGGATGATCCTGGGCTTCCTGGTCATCACCAGCGTGCTGGTGGTCAGCCTGGGCCGGATGGGCGACATCTACGGCCGGGTGAGGACCTACAACCTCGGATTCGCCGTCTTCACCTTCTTCTCGTTGCTGTTGAGCATCACCTGGATGACCGGTCACGCCGCCGGCGACTGGCTGATCGCCATGCGCATCTTCCAGGGCGTGGGGGCGGCCATGTTGATGGCCAACTCCGCGGCCATCCTCACCGATGTCTTCCCCGACAACCAGCGGGGGATGGCCATGGGCGTGAACCAGGCGGCCGCCATGAGCGGCACCTTCATCGGACTGGTCCTCGGCGGACTGCTGGCCCCGATCAACTGGCGGCTGATCTTCCTGGTGTCGGTGCCCATCGGGCTGCTGGGCACGGTCATCGGCTACCTCAAACTGCGCGAGACCAGCCCCCGCCGGCCGGCGCGCATCGACTGGCCGGGGAACATCACCTTCGCCGTCGGACTCATCCTGGTGATGGTGGGGATCACCTACGGCATCGAGCCGTACGGCAAACACGCCATGGGCTGGACCAGTCCGGTCGTCATCGGTTGCCTGCTGGTCGGGGCCCTCTTGCTCACGGCGTTCTGCATCATCGAGACCAAGGTCCCCCAACCGATGTTCCGCCTGCAGCTGTTCAAGATCCGGGCCTTCACCAGCGGGGTGCTGGCCAGCTTTCTGGCCGCTCTGAGCCGCGGCGGACTGATGTTCATGCTGATCATCTGGCTCCAGGGGATCTGGCTCCCACTCCACGGGTACGCCTTCAGCGTCACGCCCCTGTGGGCCGGCATCGCCATGCTGCCCTTGACCACCGGCTTCTTGGTGGCCGGCCCGGTGTCGGGTGTGCTGTCGGACCGGTTCGGGGCCCGACCCTTCGCCACCGGAGGCATGATCGGCTCGGCGGTGGGCTTCGCCCTGCTCGAGCTGCTGCCCGTGAACTTCCCCTACTGGGCCTTCGCCGTCCTGTTGTTCTTCACCGGCCTGGCCATGGCGGCCTTCGGCGCCCCCAACCGGGCCGGGGTCATGAACAGCCTGCCGCCTCAGCACCGTGGGGCGGGATCGGGCATGAACACCACCTTCCAGAACTCGGCCCAGGTGCTGTCCATCGGGATCTTCTTCACCCTGATGATCCTGGGCCTGACCTCCACCCTCAGCAACAACCTGCTGCACGGGCTGGTGGCCCACGGGGTACCGGTGTCCGAAGCCGAGCGGGCCTCCCACCTGCCGCCGGTCTCCACGCTGTTTGCCGCCCTGCTGGGCTACGACCCCATCCAGCACCTGATCGGTGCTCACACCCTCAGCCAGCTCCCCGTGGCCCAACAGAAGGTCCTTACCGGCCGCAGCTTCTTCCCCGGCCTCATTGCCGCTCCGTTCCGGGCAGGACTCCATGCGGCCCTGGACTTCGCCATCGTGGCCAGCCTGCTGGCGGCCGGGGCCTCGTGGCTCCGGGGCGGGAAGTACGTGTACTCGGAGCCCGAGGACGGAACCGAGGAGCCGACGCCGGTCGACCCCGGCCGACGGGAGCCGTTGCTGGTCGGCGCCGGCGATGATCTCTCGGCCGGTGCCATGGTGGAGGAGGCCGAGTGATCACCAGGAACGCCACCACCCAGTCGGTGCCGGTGGTATTCCGGATCGGCGAGGTGGCCAAGCTGACCGGGCTGACCACCCGCACCTTGCGGTACTGGGAGGAGATCGGCCTCATCCACCCGAGCAGCTACCGGGGGAGAGGGGAGCGGCTCTACTCCCACGCCGACATGTCGCGGGTGACCCGGATCCGCGACCTCCAAGAGCTGTTGGGATTCTCGCTGGCGGAGGTTCGGGTGGTGCTCGACACCGAGGACGTCGACGTGCTGGACCGGGTGCGGTCGGAGTACCGCTGGGCCGAGCCGGGTCGCCACGAGCGCCGACAACTGCTGGACGACGCCATCGAGGCCAACGACAAGCTGCTGGTCCGCCTGGAGGACACGCTGTCCCGGATCGGGGCCTTCCGGGACGAGCGGGCGGCCAAGGCCATCAGCCTGCGCAACGCCCGCCGGGAGCTCGACGAGGATTCCGACGATCTGTCGGGTAGAACCGACGTACCCACCTCTTGATCACCGCGACCTATCCACCCACAGACAGGAGCAGCACGTAGATGAGCGACGCCATGAGGGCAGAGACCATCCAGATCACCGGCGCCGACGGTGACAGCATCGAGGCGTATCTGGCCCAGCCTCTGGACGGGCCGGCGACCGGCGGAGTGGTGGTCATCCATCACATGCCCGGCTATGACGAAGGGACCAAGGAGATCACCAGGAAGTTCGCCGCCCACGGCTACCTGGCCATCTGTCCCAACCTCTACTACCGCGAAGCACCCGGGGCCAGCCCCGACGACGCCGCGGCCACGGCCCGAGCCGCCGGAGGGGTGCCCGACGAGCGCCTGGTCGGCGATGTCGGCGGGGCCGCCGCCCATCTCCGCTCGCTACCACTGTCCAACGGCAAAGCGGCCACCATCGGCTACTGCTCTGGCGGTCGCCAGTCGTTCCTGGCCGCCTGCAGCCTCGACCTGAATGCCGCCGTCGACTGCTACGGGGCCTTCATCATCGCCACGCCGCCCGACGGCTTCCCGGTGAAGATCGGACCACTGGCCGATCGGGCCAAGGATCTCTCCTGCCCCCTCCTGGGCCTGTTCGGTGCCGAGGACCAGTACCCCTCACCCGAGGAGGTCGACGAGTTCGAGAAGGTGCTCACCGCCGCCGGCAAGGAGTTCGAGTTCCACTCCTACGAGGGGGCCGGCCACGCCTTCTTTGCCACCGACCGGCCCAGCTACCGCCCGGAAGCGGCCAATGAGGGCTGGCAACGGATCTGGGAGTTCTTCGACCGCACCCTGGGCAACGGCTGAACGGAGACCACCATGTGCACGTACCAGACCACGTCGCTGCCCGTGCAGGGCAGCGGCAAAGGCGCCCAGGGATGGTTCCCGGTGACCGACGCCACCGTCTACTTCGACCACCCGGTCCACGCCCCGGCCGACCACACCTTGAACATCGACCTGCTCAACCCCTCCCGGGGGGCCAGTGCCCGGGTAGCTCTCGAGCTGGATCCCGAGTCAGCCCGGGCCCTGGCGGAGGCCATCCTGGCCTCCCTGGCTGCGGCTCCCGAGGGATTGATCGCCCACTCGGGGTCGCACGCCTGAGGCGGTAAGGCCCCAGAAAGGCGCCTCGGCGCCACCCGGATGGCTACTGCAGCGGTGGCATCTGCCCTGGAGGCGGCGGCGGTGCGTTGCCCGGAGGCGGCGGCGGTGTGCCGGAGGCGGCTGGTACCCGGAGGAGGCGGCGGTGGTGCGTTGCCGGGCAGCGGAGGCGGCGGCGGGGGGGCGCTGCCCGGAGGAGGGGGCGGCGGAGGACTGTAACCCCCGGGTTGGGGCGGCGGGTACCCGGTACCACCGCCGCTGTAGGGGTAGCCACCCGAGGACGGGCCGCCGCCGAACCCTCCGGCGGCGGCGAGGCCGGTGGGGCCGGCCGGGCCCCGGTAGGTGCTCGAGCCCAGCCACAGGATGTACCAGAAGATCGGGGCCAGCAGGACCAGTCCCACCGTGAACCCGCCTCCGTGCCCGAAGCTCTTCGAGACGTCGTGCAGGACGATGATGGACACCACCAGCAGGGCCACGCTTCCGACGATCGGCACCAGGACCAGCAGGAGGAACCAGGCCCACGTGGCGGGCCGACCGGCCACCCGCAACAGGATGATGAAGTTGTAGATCGGAATGAAGGCGGCCCACGGCGGGCGCCCGTACGGGCCGGCCTTGCCGTAGGCGCCCCAGACGCCCAGGGCGAACACGAAGTAGAGGACGATCTCGAGCAGAAGTATCCCGCCACTGCCGTGCCGTGACGTTGCCGCCAACATGTGTCCCATGGTTCTCCCTTTGGAGGGTGCGCCTCGGGCAGCGCACGCCACCTTGATACCACCTGGACCGCCGGTGTGGGCCGATGGGCGGCTCCGGGAGGATCGGGCCGTTCCGGCCCCGGGCGCCACACCCCGGGGCCCGGTGCGTCACACCCTCTGAGTAGGGTCCCTATCCGTGATGCATCTCTACTCCGCGGGTGGGGCCCGGCCCTTGGCTGTGCGCCTCGGCGAGGTGCTGGCCGACCCCCCGACCGACCCGCTGGCGGCGGACTGGTTGGCGGTCCCGTCCGACGGGATGCGACGGTGGCTGACCCTCGAACTGGCCCGTCACCTGGGCCGGTCGGGTGCCGACGACGGCATCGTGGCCAACGTGCAGCGGGCCTACCCCGGCACCTTGCGGACCGCTCTGCTGGCCGCCGAGCGTGACGAGGATGAAGAGGACCCCTGGGCCATCGAACGGATGGTGTGGTCGGTGGTGGAAGTCATCGACGGGCTGGCCGACGATCCCGTGCCGGCGGCCCTGCGGGCCCCGGGTGAGGTGGGGTCGGGCTACGGCCGGGCCCGACGGGCGGCAGACCTGTTCGACCGCTACCACCTCCACCGCCCCGACATGATCCGGTCGTGGGCGGCGGGCGACGACGTCGACGGGTCGGGTCGGGGGCTCTCCAGCCACGCGGTCTGGCAACCCCGGCTCTGGCGGTTGGTCAGGGACCGCATCGGTGAGCCCAGTCCACCCGAACGGTTGCCAGGGCTGATCGAGCGGGTGGCGGACGGGCAGCTGGGCCTCGAGCTTCCCGATCGGCTCATGCTGTTCGGCTTCACCCTGATCTCCGGCGGCGAGTTCCTCGACATCGCCCGCGCCGTGGGCCAGCAGCGGGAGGTCCATCTCTTCGTGCTCGAGCCGTCGCATCTGAGCCCCGCCGACCTCCTCGCCAGTGCTCCGGGTCCGGTGGGCGAGGCCGGTCGGGCCCGGGGCAGCGACCCGACCATCGATTTGGTGCACCATCCGTTGTTGCGGAGCTGGGGTCGGCTGGCCCGTGAGACGGCGCTCCTGCTGGCCGATGCCGAGGGGCGTGGGATGCCGGCGCCGCAACGGGTGGACAATCCGGCCGACGGCCCGGCTCCGGACACCCTCTTGACCCAACTGCAGCACGACATCCGTCAGAACCGGGCCCCGACAGCGTCGCTCCACGTGGACCCGAAGGATCGTTCGGTGCAGTTCCATGCCTGCTACGGGGCGACCAGACAAGTCGAGACCGTGCGGAACGCCCTGCTCCACTTGCTGGCTGCACCGGGTGGCGACCTGTCCGAGGACGACATCGTGGTGCTCTGTCCCGACCTCGACCGCTTCGCCCCGTTGATCGAGGCGGTCTTCGGCCCGTCGGCCCACTCGACGGCCGCCGAGCCTGTCCCGGAGTCGACCTCGCCGGCCACGTCGCCGTCCTCCCCCGTCGAGGGGCAGCGGAGCGGGGTGCCGTCCCTTCGCTACCGCATCGCCGACCAGTCCATGAAGAGCGCCAACCCGGTCCTCACGTCGACCGTGGCCCTGCTCGATCTGGTGGCCGGAAGGTTCGAGGCCACATCGGTGCTCGGCTTCGTGGCCCAGGAGCCGGTGCGGGCCCGCTTCGGCTTCGATGAGGACGACCTGGCCACCATGGCCGAGTGGATCGGCGAGACCAACGTCCGGTGGGGCCTCGACGGGGAGCACCGTACGCGGTTCGGCATTCCGGAGTCCCTCGTCACCAACACCTGGCGGGCCGCCCTCGATCGCCTGTTGATCGGGTCATCGACCATCGACGACGAACTGGTGCTGGCCATCGGGAATACCGCCCCGTACGGGGTCGAGGGGTCCGACGTAGACGTCCTCGGCCATCTGGCCGAGGTGCTCTCCCACCTCGGCACGCTGGCCCACGAGACCACAACGGCGCGCCCCGTGGCGGCCTGGGTCGAGCTCGTGCGGGCCGCCGTCGGTGCGCTCTTTGCCACCCCTCCCGACTCACAGTGGCAGCAAGAGGCTCTGGACCGGTTGCTCTCGTCCATCGTGGCGGCGGCGTCGACCGACGGCGTTCCCTCCCCGGTGCCCCTCCACTTCGATGATGTCCGGCGCTTGTTCGACGAGCGCCTCACGTCGGGGGTGGGGCGACCGGACTTCTTCCGTGGTGGCATAACCGTTACGTCGATGACCCCACTCCGCGGGGTTCCGTTCCGGGTGGTCTGCCTGCTCGGCATGGACCAGTCGGCGTTCGGCTCACCCGGCGTGGCCAGTGACGACCTCACCGCGGTACATCCCCGTCTGGGCGATCGGGACCCCAGGGGCGAGGGTCGCGAGTCGCTGCTGGAGGCGGTGTTGGCAGCCGAGGAGACCTTGGTGGTGGTCCGGGACGGCTATGACGTGCGGACCAATCAACCCGTGCCGCGCTCGGTGGTGAACGCCGAGCTGTTCGAAGCGGTGATGGCCTCGGTCAGCCCCGGCGACCGGCAGGAGGTGGCCGCCCGCCTCGAGCTGTCCCATCCCCGCCAGGCGTTCGATGAGCGCTCGTTCGAAGCCGGCCGGTACGTCGACGGAGGCGCCTGGTCCTTCGACCGCGACGAACTGGCCGGGGCCTTGTCCCGGCGCGCCCGGGCCCACGCCGTCCCGGCCATCGGGGCCGAGCCCCTCCATCCGATCGCCTCCTCCGTCATCGACCTGGCCGACCTGCACGAATTTCTCACCAACCCCCCCGCGGCGTTCTTCACCCAACGCCTCCAGGCCCGTATCCCCAGGGCACAGGAGACACCCGACGGGGCCCTGCCGGTGTCGGTGACCGGTCTGGACGGGTGGAGGGTCGGGTCCCGGCTGATGGAGGCCCGTCTGTCCGGGCTCACCACCGAGCGGTGGGCCACGGTGGAGCGGGCCCTCGGGACACTGCCGGCCGGCAGCCTGGGCGACCGCGAGATCGAGCGGGTGGACGCCGAGGTGAGTGCACTGATCGACGCCGCCAGCTCCCGCGGGCCTGCATCCGGGCCCCGGGGATCCCTACGCCGTCGATGTCGAACTCTGCGACGGCACGCGTGTGGTCGGGTCGGTGCTCCTCCGTCTCGATCCGTCGACCCCGGGACCGGTCCGTGTCAACTACTCGAGGACCAAGCCCACCCACCGGGTGGCCGCGTGGCTGGACCTTATGGTTCTGTTGGTCGCCGACCCTTCGACGCGCTGGCGGTCGCTGGCCATCAGCCGACCGGCCAAAGCGGGAGACGTCGTGGTCAACGATCTGATCGCCTCCGATGCCGAGGGGAGAATCACCGCCACCGCGGCGTTGGAGGTGGCGGTGGACTGTTACCGGAGGGGGATGTGCGAGCCCATCCCCCTCTTCCCGAGCTTCTCGCACCAGGTATACCGGGGCTATGCCCGGGTCGGTGATTGGAGCGGCTATCTGTTGGCCAGCAAGGACGGCGACCACCCCGCCACCAAACTGGCCTTTGGTGGTGCCACCTTCCACGAGATGATGGAGCTCCCCGCCTTGCCGTCGGACCCCCGTGGGCCCAAGGGGCGGGTATTCAGGTTCGCCACCTATCTCCACCGGACCATCGACCAGTCGACGAAGGCCAACCCGTCAAAGCCCGCCGACCGGGGCTCCGGGTCAAAGTGATGACCCTCTTCGACGCCTTCCCTGACGCCTTCCCCGAGTTCGTCACCAAGTCACCTGACGCCCCGGACGCCGACCGGGCCCCGGACCCGGACGTCGATCCGGCCCCGGCCCCGGACGCCGATCCGGCCCCGGCACCAGACCCGGACGCCGAGGTGGTCGCTGACTCGAGCTTCGAATCGGTCTCTGACCCCGAGGCCGACGCGCTCCCTGAGCCGGACCCGGGACGGGCTGTCGACCCGGGCACCGATCCCCCCTTCGACCTGTGTGACGACCTGCCCCGGGGGAAGTTGGCCATCCAGGCCAGTGCCGGCACCGGCAAGACGTACGCCCTGGCCGCGTTGGCCACCCGGTTCATAGCCGAGACGGATCTGTCGGCCTCCGAGCTCCTCATCGTGACCTTCACCCGGGCGGCGACCAACGAGCTCCGAGCCAAGGTGCGAGACCGACTGGTCGAGGCCGTCGAGTACCTCGACGACCCGCAGCCCGCGCCGACGGACGACGTTCTCCTCTCCCACCTGGCCTCGGAGGACCGCCAGCTCCGACTGGACCGGTTGCGGCGGGCGGTCACCGAGTTCGACACCGCCACCGTCACCACCATCCACGGGTTCGCCAACCAGGTGCGTACGGCCCTCGGCGGCTCGTCGGTGGACGACCCGGACCTCCGCCTCACCGACGACAGCGACGAGCTCATCCACGATGCGTGTGCCGAAGTGCTCACCTGCGCCGCCCTCGAGGGTCATCCCGTCGAGGAGTTCCCGACGCTCTACGCCCTCCGCCAGGCCGTCAAGACGGTGGACGGTCGCCCCGACCTCGTACTGGTCCCTCAGCGCGGTCAGTCCGGTGCCTCCGAGGCCCACCAGTACCTGGTGGAACTGGTCGAGCGCGCCACCACTGCCCTCTCCACGCGGCGTCGCCAGAGCGGCCTGCTGAGCTTCGACGATGTCCTCATCCAGTTGCGGGATGCCCTCGAGCGCACGGCCGGCGCCGGAGCGGTGGAAGCCCTTCGGGCTCGCTACCGGGTCGCCCTGATCGATGAATTCCAGGACACCGACCCGGTGCAGTGGGACATCTTCTCCACCCTGTTCGACCAACCCCGTATGGATACCGCCCTGGTGCTGGTGGGCGACCCGAAGCAGGCCATCTACGGCTTCCGCGGTGCCGATGTGCACACCTACCTGAAGGCGGTGGGCGATGACCGCACCGAGAGGAGGTCGTTGGTCACCAACTGGCGGTCGGACGGGGCCGTGCTGGACTCGGTGGCCGCGCTGCTGACCGGGGCCACCTTCGGGGATGCGGACATCCCCTTCGTGCCGGTGAGCCCTCCTCTACGGCATCGTGACCGCCGTCTGGTCGACGCTGACGGCTCCGCCCTCCCGGCCCTCTCGCTCCGCCTGGCCGTCGGCGAAGGCATCGAGCGGCAGAGGAGTGAGAGACAGAGCCACATGGTGGTGGCCTGGTCGGCCGACCGGGCCGTGTACCTGGATCTCGTGGCGCAGGTGCGTGACCTGCTCGACGGGGCACAGATCCCCGACCATGACGCGCCCGGTGGCTCACGCCCGGTCCGGCCCACGGACGTGGCGGTGCTGGTGGCCACCCACCGGGCCGCCGCTGACGTGCAGGCCGCCCTGGTGGACCAGGGAGTCCCAGCCGTGGTGGCCAAGGGCACCAGCGTGCTGGAGTCGCCGGCCGCAGAACAGATGCGGTGGCTGCTCGAGTCGATGGCGCGCCCCTCTGATCCGCGGCGGGTCCGGATGTTCGCGTTGTCGTGGTTCGTCGGCTGGACGGTGAGCGAGGTGGACTCGGCCACCGATGCCGACCTGGTCCGGTTGCAGGAGCAGGTTCGCCAGTGGGCCGAGCTACTGGGCACCACCACGGTCGCCGACGTGCTGGCGCGGGTGTGGTCGGAGAGCGGATTGGTGGCCCGGGTGCTCGGAGGCCCGGGCGGCGATCGCAACATGACCGACCTCGATCATCTGGCCGAACTGTTCAGTGGGACCGCTCCCGGCGGCCGCAGTGGGGTGGCGGGGCTGCTGGCCGTGCTCGACGCCGAGCCCGAAGATGATGTCGATAGCGAGTTCGACGGGAGCGTGGCGGCACGTCGGATCGAGACCGAGGCCGAGGCCGTGCAGATCATGACGGTATGGACGGCCAAGGGCCTCGAGTTCCCGATCGTGTGCCTTCCCACGCTGTGGCATCCCAGCGCGTCCGGAATGGTCGCCTACCTCGACCCGGTTACCGGGCGGCGCACCCTCGACCTGGCCAACGGGGGTGACTGGCCCGATGCCGACCAGAGCGCGGCGCGTAAGGAATTGGCGGCCGCCGAGGCCACCGGAGAGCGGCTCCGGCTCCTCTACGTGGCGTTGACCCGTGCCGCCCACCAGACCATCGTGTGGTGGGCGCGGACCATCCGCAGCGACACCACCGCCCTGGCCCGGGTGCTGTTCGCCCGGGCCGATGGTGTCATCGACGCCGACCTCTTCGGGGCCGACCGGGTTCCCATACCAGCCGACGCGGACATCCTCGCCAATGTGCAGACACTGGTGGACGCCTCGGGGGGGACCATCGCCACCGCCGTCATCGACGAAGCCACTGAGCCGGCGGACCGGTGGGTCGATCGGGCGGGAGCCGCAACGCAACCGGAACTGACCGTGGCGGAGTTCGACGTCGCACCGGACCGATCGAGGCACCGCTGGTCGTTCTCCGCCATCGTCAACGATGCCTCGGGTTTCGATCCCTACGACCCGACCGTGTCGGACGGGGGGGCCACCGACGAGCAGGACGACGACACGCCGGTGGACGGCGGGGACGATCCCTTGCTGGAGGGGAGCCCCATGCGGCCAGGGGTCGCGGTCGGCGAACCGGCGGTGCCGGCGTTCAGCGCCCTGCCGGCCGGCGCGGCCTTCGGCACCTTGGTCCATACCGTTCTCGAAGGCGTCGACTTCACCGCCCCCGACCTCGATCGCCAACTGGCCGCAGCCATCGATCGGGAACTGGCTTGGCGATCACTCGACCTGACCCCGGTGCCAACCTCGGGGCGGGCGGGCGAAGACGGCCGCCGCCTGTTGATCGAGGGGCTCGAGGCTGCCCTCCACACCCCTCTCGGACCCCGGTGCGACGGTGCCAGCCTGGCGGACATCCAGCCCTCGGATCGGCTCAATGAGGTCTCCTTCGACCTCTTGCTGGCCCCGTCGGGACATCCGGCGCCGGTGCGTGACATCGGCCGTCTGCTGCTCTCCTACATGAGCCCCGGCGATCCGCTGGCTGAGTGGGCCGAACGACTGGCTGGAGGTGCGGTCGACCTGACGCTGGCCGGCCATCTGACCGGTTCGATCGACCTGGTGATGCGGATCGGATCCGAACCGGAGAGTCAGCGTTTCGTAGTGGCCGACTACAAGACCAACGACTTGAGCCTGCGGGGGACCCGACCGAAGGCGGACGACTATCGCCCGGAGCGGTTGGCTGAGGCCATGATCGAGCACGACTACCCCCTCCAGGCCTTGCTGTATTCGGTGGCCCTCCACCGGTATCTGCGGTGGCGCCTACGCCACTACCGACCCCAGACCCACCTCGGAGGTGTGGTGTACCTCTTCCTGCGTGGGATGGTCGGACCCGGAGTGGCGACAGCTGGAGGTGAGCCGCACGGAGTCTTCTCCTGGGGCCTCCCACCCGAGCTGGTGGTGGAGCTCAGTGACCTGCTGGCCGGTCGGATGACCCCGGTGGGGCCGCGGTGACTGCGGTGCGGGCGACCACGCCGGAGGGGGCACCCGCCGACCCCGTCGCCGTCCTTTCCCCTTTCGTCGAGGTGGGGCTGTTCGGTTCCTACGAGCTACAGCTGGCCCGCACGGTCCGACGTTTGCAGCCCGACGTCTCCGACGCCGCACTTCTGGCCCTGGCCGTGGCGGCCCGGGCCCCCCGTTTCGGCCATGTGTGCTCGAGGCTGGACCTGGCCGCGCTGGAACAGGCCGACCTCACTGACGACGGCTCCCCGGCCCCTCCGCTTCCCTGGCCCTCCGCCGAGGAGTGGGCCGCGGCCCTCGACGCCTCAGGGATCGTGGCCACACCGGCTGATGCCACCGCCGAGCCGGTGCGTCCTCTGGTGTGGGATGCGGGGCGGCTGTACCTCCAGCGCTACTGGCACTACGAGTTGGCAGTGGCCGACGACATCCACCGTCGGGCCACCGGCGGCTCGTACGCCGGGCCGGACTCCGGAGCGAGAGCTGACGACCTGGAGGGACCGGTCACTGCCGTTCTTGACGCCCTGTTCGGAGCGGTCACCGTCGGCTATCCCGATCTCCAACGCCGCGCCGTCCTTCGGGGCCTGCGTGGCGGGGTATCGATCATTGCCGGGGGCCCGGGGACCGGTAAGACCCACACCGTGGCCCGGCTGCTGGCCGCGGCCACTCTGGTGGCCGAAGCCCAGGGTTTCGACCTACAGGTAGCCCTGGCCGCTCCCACCGGAAAGGCCGCGGCCCGCATGGGTGAGGCGGTGACCCGGGAGGTGCAAGCCCTCAGCGAGGCTGGTCTGATCGAACCGGCCCTGGCCCAGGTGCTCACTTCGACCACACCTACAACAGTGCACAGCCTGCTCGGCTGGCGGGACCGGACCCACTTCCAGCACGACCGGCAGCGACCACTGCCGCACGACCTGGTGGTGGTGGACGAGACCTCCATGGTGGCGCTGCCGCTGATGGCCAGACTGCTCGACGCGGTCAAGCCTGAGGCTCGACTGGTCCTGGTCGGCGATCCGTTCCAGCTGGCCAGCATCGAGGCGGGCACGGTGATGAGCGACCTGGTCGGCCCGAGCGGAACATCGGCTGAGCCCGACGACGGCGGGGAGGATGACAACGGCGGGGCATCACGGCCGGTGCTGGCCGGACGGGTGACGGTACTGCGGCGGATGCGGCGGTTCGGCGAAGACTCGGCCATTGCGGCGTTGGCCGAGGCCATTCGCATCGGTGATGTCGACGAAGCCCTGGCCCTGTTGACCCGAGGGTCGACCGAGGTCAGCTGGGTCGATCCGGAGGGCGGGTCGGCCTTGGATCGGGTGAAGAGCGAGGTGGTGGTGGCCGGGGTCGACATGGTGTCGGCGGCCCGGGCCGGGGCCTCTGACACCGCACTGGCCGCGGCCAACCGGGTGAAGGTACTGGCGGCCACCCGTCGGGGCCCCCTGGGGGTGAACGACTGGACGGCGATGCTCGAGGCCGAGGTTTCGGCATCGGTACCCGCCTTCTCGCCAGGTCGCCGGTGGCACGTGGGCCGGCCGGTGATGGTCACGGCCAACGATCCCATCAACGGCGTGTTCAACGGGGACGTGGGAGTAGTGGTGGCGCAAGGTACCGCCATGGAGGTGGCCCTGGGGTCGTCAGGTGATGTCCGCATGCTGGCGCCGTCCCGACTGGACCGGGTGGAGACCTGGTGGGCGATGACCATCCACAAAAGCCAGGGCTCCGAGTTCGACCACGCCGTGGTGTCGCTTCCTCAGGCCTCCTCCCCGATTCTCACCCGTGAGCTGCTGTACACCGCAGTGACCCGGGCCAGGGAGCGACTGACCGTGGTCGGGGGAGAAGCATCGCTCCGGGCCGCCATCCTGCGGCCGGTGGCGCGGGCTTCGGGTCTCGAGGCCCGCCTCTGGCCCTCACCGCCTGCCCCCTGATCACCGGGCCACACATCTCGTTTGACGACGAGACGTGACTCTTCGCTCTCTCCGTGCGTTCGATTTTGACAGGGCTGGGACGCGATGCCACGATCGCCCGGCGGTACCGGTTTGGCAGCCGAGGGCGAGTGATCCGAGGCGGAGAGAGGAATCACATGTTTGCAAAACGCGTTCTGTTTGTCGCGGTGTCTTGTGCGGCCCTGGCGGGCGGCACCTTGGGTGTGGCACTCGCGGCCCCCTCGGCGGGTGCCTCACCCACCGAGTTGATCGTCGGGCACGCCTCGGGCTGCACCGGCACCTACTCCACCATCTCGGCGGCCAACGCTGCGGCCGTAGCCGGTGACACCATCAAGGTTTGCGCCGGCACGTACCGCGAGACCGTCAACGTCACCACCCCGCATCTGACCTTCCTGGGTGCCGAAGCCGGCAAAGCCGGAACCGACCTCCTGCACTCGAAGGCCCCCGAGTCGGTCGTCGACGATGTCAACGGAGACTTCCTACTTAGTTCGACCGCCAATGACACCAAAATCGACGGGTTCACGCTCACCGGGGCCGGGTCGCCCACCGTCAACGCCGACGGTATCCAGGCCTTCACCGGCAGCAGCGGCTTGGACGCCATCGACAACTTCATCTACGAGAACGGCAACGGGATCAACATGCAGAATCCCACCGGGAGCATGCGCGCCACCATCGCCCACAACTTCATCGCCGACAACACGTCGGAGGGCAACGTGGATTCGAACGGACAGACCGGTACCGGAGTCTTCATCTCCAACGGCCCGGCCGACAACACCACGATCTCCGACAACACGTTCTCCGACGACAGCCAGACCGCCATCAACTTCGCCGGAGCGACCGGAACGCCTTCCACCGGACTGGTGGTCGACGGGAACCGCAGCATCAACGACTCGACCTTCGTCGTGGCCACCAACAGCACCAACGCCTTGATCGAGGACAACACCGTCACGGTCAACACCAATAGCGTGGTCGGCGGGAACGGGACAGGGATCCTCGACTTCGGTGGCAACACTGGGCTGCGGATCTACCACAACGTCCTGAGGTCGGTGTCCTCCGCCAATGCCGCCATCGAACTGAGCACCTACGCCGGATCTCCGAGCACCGATACCACCGTGTCGGACAACACCGTCAGTGGATGGGGCTACGGGATCTACGTGAGCACCGACTATGTGTCGGCAGACGTGACCGGGAACACGGTGTCCCACAACGGTACGACCGGCGTCTACCTCCAGACCGGCACCTCGGGCAATGTGGTGACCCACAACACGGTGTCCAAGGACACCGGGGCCGCTGACGACTGCACCGATGCCAGCACCGGAGCGGGGACTGCCGGCACCGCCAATAGCTGGACTCACGATGTCGGCAAGGACGCTGACTCGTCACCCGCAGCGATCTGCCCGTCCTGAGCAATGAGGTACTGAGGTACTGAGGACCCTCCCGACAGGCCGTCCCGGTTGGGACGGCCTCGGGTGGTCCCCAGAGGAAATCGGGTCCCGTGGCCAGCGGGCGCCGTCCGCCTACTCCCTCTCTGCGGCGCGAACTGGGAGGTCATCGAACCCTCCCTCTCTGACGACCCCTATCCACCAGGGGCAACGGTGTTCGTCGATCCCGACTCTGCCTTAAGGTTTTGAGGTACATCCCGGGGAGGTTCACCGTTGATGGCTGCACGGACGGCGAAGTTACCCGCAAGGGTCCACGTGAAGTCTTGATGGGGAGACTCGCATGAGTGCCGGCACCTCCGATACGCCTCAGACCCGCAAGCTCGGGATCAAATCCGGGCAACGGGTCCGCCTCGACCACCCACCGTCTGGATGGGCCCTCACCGACCCGCCATCCGACCTCGACTATGTCGGCCCGACCGAGCCGGCTGATCTCATCGTCAGCTTCTTCACCTCGGCTGGACAACTCCCTGTTCGCTTGCCGGAGCTGCTGGAGAGGATCCACCCCACGGGCGCGCTGTGGATCGCCTGGCCCCGGCGCGCCGGGGGTCACGACAGCGACATCACCGACACGGTCGTCCGTCAACAGGCCCTGGCTCTGGGGGTCGTGGACGTAAAGGTCGCGGCCATCGACCACGATTGGTCCGGCCTGCGGGTGGTTTGGCGCGTGGCCAACCGCAAGAGGTGACCACTAACCCAATCCCGAACCAGACCGGTCTTGTTGAGTTCGAAGCGCCAGCCATCACAGCGCTGGCCAGCGGAGCACCTCGATCAGTCGGTGGCGTAGAGGGCCGACAGGGCTTGTGAGGTCTCGGCGAGACGAACTCGTAAGTCGATGGGCTCCAGGACTTCCATGTCGGCACCCAGGGGCAGGAACTCACGGAGCGCGTCGTCGACCGACTCGATGGGTAGCCGGGCGCGGATCCATCCGTCCGGTTCTTCAGTCCCGGTAGCGGCGCAGGCCCGGGCCAGGGCTCCGGAGAGGTGCGCCACCCCTTCGGCAGTGAGACGGACGACGGCTTCGTCCTGATAGATGCGAGCCAAGAACTGTTCCTGATTGCGCCTCCAGAACTCACCCAGATCGAAGGCGTCGGGAGGCGTGAACGGGTCGTCGACGGCCAACTCCAGTATCTGGTCGACGCGGTAGGTGCGGGGGCCAGGACCGGCGACGACGTACCAAGTGCCCGCCTTCAGTACGAGTCCCCACGGATCGATCCGTCGTCTGACCTCTTTAGGTTCTCGCCAACGCCGATAGAGGACGTTGAGCGACCGGCTCTGCCATACGGCATCGGCCACCTGGGCCAGGTGGGGGATGTCATCGAGCTCGGTGTACCAACCGACCGGGTCGAAGTGGAACTTGGAGCGCATCCGGCTGGCCTGGGCCACGACATCGGGGGGCAGCGCCGCTTCCAGTTTGAGTTGGGCTGCGGCGAGGGCGGGTCCCAGTCCGAGGTCGGTGGCGGGCCCCGTGATGCTGGAGAGGAGTAGGGCCTCGGCCTCGCCGGTGTTCAGCCCGGTGAGGCGCGTGCGGTAGCCACCCACCAGGCGGTAACCGCCATCGTGACCCGCCTCGGCGTAGAGGGGGATGCCGGCGGCGTGCAGCGAGTCGATGTCCCGGTAGATGGTCCGCACCGACACGTCCAGCTCCTCGGCCAGCTGGTCGGCTGTCATCCGCTCCTTCGCCTGGAGCAGCAGGACGATCGAAATAAGTCGGCTCGACTTCACTGACATAGGTTGTCAGGGGAGTGGGCGTACTGTCGACTCATGGCTTTCAGTGAACGCAGATACTCCGCCCTCTCCCGCCAGGACGGGTCCCTCCGGGGCCCGGTCCGGCGGCGGGGAATACCCCTGTCACCTGGTGATTCGCCTGGACCGATCCGCCGGAATCGGTGGGGGCGGCCATGAATCTCCACCCCTTGATGGCCGAGCAGATGGCAGCTACCCGGATGGCAGAACGGAGTCGCCGGGCGGCCGAGGCCCGGAAGCACCGTGAGCCCGAGGTGGCCGTCGTCCGGGGAACTGGCCCGGGTCTGAGACGCCGGCTCGGGATGCTCCTCATCGCCGCCGGCAGCCGCTGCCTCCGGACCGACCGAGGGCTCTCGTTGACTGATTCCTGTACCTGAGACCCCGGACTCCCCAGTAGGGGACCGTCAAGGGAACAGGCCCTGTATCGACCCAGCGGGACGGCCCCCGGTCCCCGCCGACGGCGAATTGCGCCTCCCGATTCCTGAGCGTATAGTTTGAGCATTCGCTCAATTAATCGAGGTGGCCCATGGCCAAGTCCGGCACCGTCAGCAGCGTCAGGGAGAAGGGTGCCCGGTCGACCGAGACCCGACGGCTCCTGGTCGAGGCCGCCATCGCCACCCTCCAACAGGAGGGATTCGTCGGGGCCAGCGCCCGGGCCATCGCCGAACGGGCAGGGGTCAACCAGGGGCTGATCTTCTACCACTTCGGTTCGGTCGCCAATCTGTTGTTGGCCGCACTGGATGCCGTCAGCGACGAGCGGCTGGGCCAGTACGGCGCTTTGGTCGCCGGGGCCGACTCACCCGGTGAACTCGTCGAGGTCGCCACCGACATCTTCCGAACCGACCTCGATGCGGGATACATCACCGTGCTGGTGGAGATGATCGCCGGGGCCTCGTCGACACCGGATCTCGGCCCGGAGGTCGCCGCTCGCATCGGGCCGTGGCGGGAGTTCGCCCAGCGCGCCATCGAGCAGTCCCTGGGTGACTCCCCGCTGAAGGCCCTACTGCCGGCGGCGGACGTGGCCTATGGCGTCGTGGCCCTCTACCTCGGACTGGAGATGCTCAGCCATCTCGACGGGAACCGCCGGCCCGCCCTGAACCTCTTCGCCCACGCCCAGCGGCTGACCCAGCTTCTGGCGGCCATGAGCGGCACCAGCGTCCCCGAGGCCCCCAAGTGACCACCCTGCCGGCCGGCGACCGGCAGCTCGTCCGCCCCGGGGACACCGGGCTTGACGTTGTCACCGGTGCCTTCAGCTATTCGGGGGCTGCCATCGCCAGGGCTCTCACGAGCAGCGGTCGAGCGGTCAGGACCATCACCGGGCACCCCCAGCGGGCATCCGACCACTCGCCCATCGAGGTCCGCCCACTCGATTTCGACAACCAGCTCGAGCTGGTGGACTCACTCCGGGGCGCCACCACGCTCTACAACACCTACTGGGTGCGCTTTGCCCGCAGGCAAGTCGACCACGATGTGGCGGTCGCCAACTCCCGGACCTTGTTTCAGGCGGCCAAGCGAGCCGGAGTTCAGCGGATCGTCCACGTCAGCATCACCAATCCCAGCGTCGAATCGAGCCTGCCGTACTTCAGAGGGAAGGCTCTGGTCGAGCGGGCCCTGGCCGAGACGGGAGTCTCCTTCGCCGTCCTCCGACCGGCCATCCTGTTCGGCGGAGAAGGAGTCCTGCTCAACAACATCGCATGGCTGCTCCGACACCTCCCGGTCTTCGCCGTGGGTGGACGGGGGGAGTACCGGATCCGTGGCATCCACATCGACGACCTGGCCCGACTGTGCCTGACCAAGGCCGCCGAGCGAGAGGACAGCGTCACCGATGCGGTCGGTCCGGAGAGGCCGACGTTCCTGGAGCTGGTGAAGTCGATCCGGGAGGCGGTGGGCAGTCGTTCCCCCGTGGTCCGGGTGCCGGGCATTGTCGTACCCGCGCTGTCTGGAGCATTGGGGCTCATCCTCCACGACGTCCTGCTCTCCCGGGACGAGTACCGGGCCATGGCTGACGGGCTGGCCGACACCACCGGCCCGGCCACCGGGTCCACCCTGCTCTCCGAGTGGTTGGCTCAGCACGGTGACGGCCTGGGCCTGACCTACGCCAACGAGATCGAGCGGCACTTCTCCCGGTGAGCACGGACCGCTCCCGTTTCAGCCGGGTGCCCCTCTCGGTGACCGATTACCCGGGGACGGCCGTCTACGTGACCGTGATCGCCACCCTGGTCGCAGTCGGCGACACCCGCTCGCCCTTGCCACTGTTAGCTGCCGTGGTGTTGACGTTGCCGTGGGGCCTGGTAGGGCTGGTCGGTGTGTACGGCTCCTACGCCATCCTCCTCGGTGTGACCCGGGTGTTCGGAGCCCGGGTCATGAGCGGAAACGGCTGGGGCCCACTCTGGTTCGTGATCCTGGATGAAGTGGTCGTCGTCCTCATCTTTGCCGCGGTGGCTGTGGCCAACGCCCATCTGGTCCGCCAGATCACCGACGGCATGAGGGTCCGGCATCGTCACCAGCCCTGACCGACATTTCACGGTCCGAACATCAGACCGGGCTGACGAAGTCAGGCATGGACCCACTCCAGGTTGTGAGCAAGTGGGTCTGGCCCCGGCCGACATGTTGGCTGAGTTACATCCGGTGCTCGCTCAAGCATCGACCAGCATCTGGATCGCCGGGTTGTACTCGCAAACCCGGACCGCCCTTACTCACACCTGGAGATCACCGGAGGATCGTCGGACCTGGTCGTTTACGACCAGGTCTCAGAGGCGGTGAGTGCCTTCACCTCGGGACCAGGGGGGTCAGCCGCCACCCTCTATCTGAACACGTTCGGGTAGGCGGTGGCCGCTTGGGGGTCGATGCCCGCCAAGGGGAATCGGTGTCGACGTCCCGCCCTAGGCTGGGGAACGAGACCTGCGCCGCCTCCGCCAGTAGCGCAGCTCGATCCGCAGCCAGGATGTACCCGCCGGCTATGGCCCGATTGAGGTCGGTGGTGTAGGCGCCGATGTAGCCGGCCTTCGTCTTGTAGAGCGCCACCAACGTCTGTGGACTGAAGGGCATGGTCGACCCGAACAGCCCACACAGCTCGCTGCTTCCCTTGGGTGGCGCACCGCTCAATGTCGAGATCGGCACGTCCACGGCCGGGGTGCGGACCCCACCCTCCACGTTCCCGTGGGCGTCCAGCGCCAGAGCGGCCGGGTCGGTGGAGGAGAGCGTGAACGGCTTCGGGGATGGTGGCTGCGTACCGTCGTCGACCCAGTGCAGGAAGGCCACCAAGGCGGCCTGGGCCACCTGGTGCTGAGGCCCCGAGTTGACCGGCGTGGTGCAGCCCAGGAGAGAGGCGGCCCCCCCGACTTCGAAGGCGTCGGCGTGGGATGTCCCGGCCACCTCCCAGGTGCGGATCTTGGAGGTGTTCGGCTGCTGTGCCGCGGCGTAGCCGAGTTCGATCAGGTCGGTCTGAGTCTCGAGCATGAAAACCGGAACGTCGAGGTCGGTGCGGATGCGCACAGCGCCTGTGGTCGCCGAGGAGACGTCCAGCGGTCCGAAGGCGGCAGCCCCGCCTCCTCGGGAGTGAATGAAGATCCCCTGGTAGGCGTGGTCGAGAGGTTGGATGGCGTCGGCGTAGGTGGTCAGGTAAAACGCCGACTGGGACTCGCCCACGGCCAGCACGTGCGATGGGCGAAGCCCTCCGAGGATCGACGGAGCCGGGGACCGCAACGCCTGACCGATCTGGGCAAACATGTCCAAGGAGTACTGGTCGCCCGGGTGGTGCAGGCTCCCGTAGCGAGCCGGTTCCTGTTGCGAAAGCCCGAGGGTCCGCCCCGCACCGAGGAGCGACTTGCCCCCGTTCACGGCGAGCGCCTGTGCCGACACCCCCACATAGGCCGCTCCTGAGTCCATCAGGGCGGGATTGAGGTAGTCCCAGTCCGGGGCGGACTCACCGGCCGACACGTTCATCCACTCCACGACGACGTTTCCGTCGAACTTCGCCGGGTCGCTCGGTCGTCGCACGATCACACGCGTCCGGTAGGGCGCCGATCCCGCCACGGCGATGGTCCACTTCCCATCGGATGGCTTGGACCGGCTGGTGAAGGAGTAGGCGGTGCCTGCAGCGAAGTACTCCTGCTCCACATACCCGTGCGCGGCCAAACCGGTGGGATTGGCGGACACCGGCTCGATGACGTGCCCCGTGTCGGGAGGGGTGCTGAACACCGCCGGCGCCTGCCAACCAACGGGCTTGGTCGTCGTCGGTGGGGATGCTGCGGCCCCACCTCCGCAGGCGGCCAGGGCTGTGGCCACGATCACAAGGACGGCGCCCCATCTGCCCGCGTCGCGAGCGGTGCGGTGATTCACGTCAGCTTCCACCTTTCCTCGAACGGCTCCAGACGCCACCACGTGGCTCGGACCCAAGGGCACAGTAGCGCTCCCTCACGGGGCGAGATGGACAGGTAGATGGTTGTGCGACCCCACGCGAAGGGCGGTGCAGCAGTGGTGCACAGGGGCAGGGAACACGGCAGCGCCCTGGTCCGCCTCGGCTCCCAGAGCCAAGCGGAGGCCGGTTCTCTCACCGGCGCCGAAGTGGACCGGACGGATTCGACAGCGATAGCCGGTCCGAAGATGCAGAGTCCCCCGGGGGTTCCCGGGGGACTCTGCCTAATCAATTGATGTACGTGGGTACGTTCAGAGAGTGGACGATCCCTTGTTGTACACGTACAGATCACCCTTGGTCGAGCCGCTGCTCGCCTTGTAGATGCAGTCGGCCCCCTTGGCCGCTCCGCCGACCATGCCGGTTGCCGTCGATGGTGTAGGTCTTGTTGTTGATGACGGCGCTCTTGAGCACGGAACCCGTGTAGGTCACATACCCGAAAATCTTCTGCGCACCCGCTCCGGCGTGCGTTGCGGCGCACTCGCTGGTGGTTGGCTTCGTGTTCAGCGTTTCCTTGATACTCGCCAGAGCAGTCTTCGTCGACTTGAACGTGTCATAGGAGTAGACGGATCCAGATGACTTCGGGACGGCCCCTTCCACTGTGGAATGGCCCGTGGTCGGCGCCGGCCCGGCGTCAGCGGCAATGGCGGCGGTTCCGGAGCACCCCGAGATGTTCTGGGCCGTGGAAGTTCCCGGTCGTTGTAGTGCAGGTCAGGATCAATGGTGTGGCTGCAATTGCAGTGCTCCCAAAACCTGCCACGGCCGTAAGTGAGGCTGTACCTACCATTGCGGCACAGACCAGCAGACGGGTGGGAAGATGGCGTTTCATAAGTCCCCCTTGATAATTGGACGGCCCTCTGATGCAGAAGACCTCATTTCAAAGTAGCAGGTGCCGACGCGAAGAGTCCGACTGGATGTGCAGGTGGCAATCAACTTCGGGACCCCTCAACTGCCGGAGCTGGCGGTGGCGGCGATGTCGCACGTGACGTCTCAACAAACTTGACTAGAGAAGTCGTCCGACGTGTCGTCGATGGAGAGTGGCCGACGCCGACGCGGCTACTGGCCGCGGTGGGATTGACACTTCCAGTGGCTGGTAGCTCTGGTTACTGTCAGGTCAGAATGGGTTGTGCGATCCAGCTTGATTTGTGCAGCCGTTCTTGTTGGGCTCGGCCCCTTGGCCGTGACGGGTTGCTCTAACACCAGTTGATGCTCGAGTGTCCCGGGTTGAAGGTCGCGGTGCGACCGTACCAATGGCAAGTGGTCCTGATTGCTGATCCGCAAGATGATCCCGCCGACTCCGACCCGCGTCGGCCACGGGCCCACGAGTGAGAACGGTCATCCCCTCGAAGTGGCACCTCTTCCGGCGCGCGGCGAGGACTCGTAGAGTGAGAAGACCTCCAGGGGCTGGTCGAATCCCTTGAGCAGCCGGCGTCCGGCCGGGCGGAAGGCGAAGCGGTCGGTCGCCGACTCGGCGGTGGCCCCGTTCACCAGGACCTCCCCGGGCACGGCTAGTTCTGCCAACCGAGAGGCCAGGTTGACCACCGTGCCGTAGTAGTCGCCGTGCCGGGTGATGACGTCGCCGTAGGCCACCCCACCGCGGGGCTCGATGCCCTCGGCGTAGGCCGCGGTGATGTCACAGGCGATGGCGCATCCCGCTTCGGCGTCCATGGCCACGAACATGACCTCGTCGCCGATGTGCTTGACGATACGGCCGTTGTGCCTGCCCGCCACTTCGAATGCCTTGGTCTCGAACTGGCTGATCAGCTCCAGCAGCCTCGACGGGGAGGTCCGAAGTGACAGCGGGGTGAAGCCGACCAGGTCGACGAAGCCGACAGCCAATCGGTAGAGGGACCGGTCGTTCACCCCGGCCTGGGCGATCCGCTGCCGGAGGACGGCGTCGCGCATGTGGTGGGCGAAGATGGCTCCCATCGAGTCGCCGAGCTTGAGAGCCGACGCCGTGACGTCCGCCATCTCCTGGGCCCATACGGCGATCTCCACGTCGGCCCGGTCCATCTTGGGCTCCAGGGTCTGCACGTACACCGCCACCGCGGCCTCGGCCACCCGGGTCAGTGAGGTGCCCAACACCCTCATCAGCTCGGCCCCGTGCGATCCCACCGGCTTGAAATCGATCATGTACGCGGTGAACTCGGCATCCCGCTCCGAGAACATGGCCCGGTGCTCGTCGGGTACGTCCACGCCCAGGGTCCTCCACAGCGACAGGACCTCTTCCACCGGCACCCCGGACCGGTCAGCCAGGTCCAAAGCAGTCAGGACGGCGCCCTCGGTCAGGACCAGGTCCGCGGCCAGTCCGACGTAGTGGCTCTGGCCTCGGACGGCATCGAGCTGTTCCTCCGTGGCACCCAGCGAACGGAGGACGGCGTCGATGGCCTCATGTTCAGGGATCTGCGCCATGGCCAAACGCTACCGGGATACCTGGTGGCGGGGGTCCGGTCTCCACGGCCCGACCGGAGGGACCACCGAGCCGCCAGGCCCCGGAGGGCCCGGTCCGGGACGGTTCCGGGGTCTTCCTCCAAGCGGCCGCTGGGTTAGGGTCAGCGCTTGAGCCTGGCCATCACCTTCGGCGCCTACCTGCTCGGCGCGCTCATCGGCACGGCCGTCCACCGGGGCGGACCGCGACTCAGACGGGGCTGGCCGGTCTACCTCCGCGCCCAGCTGGTGGCCACAGCAGCCCTGCTCGGGCTGTTCTCGGCCTGGCGGTTGACCGCGCCCCATCAGATCGTGGCCCCCATCCTCCTGGCCGGCGTGGGCGGGCTCTTGTTGGTGGTGGCCCACGTCATGCGAGGGAGTCGCCCGGCGGGCCTGGCCGAGCTGGAGGGGTGGGCGGCCTTCCCCAACGGAACCTTTTGGGTGCTTCCGGTGGCCGGCGCCCTCATCGGCCCGACCGGAACGGTGATCTCGGCGCTGACCAACGCGGTCTACGCCCTGCCCAACGCCATCTGCATCCACCTGATGCGCCGCGACGCCCCCATCCGGCAACGCCGCTCCTCGGGCTGGGCCGACCAGTCGATGGTGCTGGCCGTGGTGGTGGGCCTGGCCCTCCACGCCACCGGACCGGCACCGTCAGCCTCCCACTGGATCCTCACGATCTCTGGGCCGCTCCTGGCCTTCGTGGGCGCCGCCCTCTACACCGGATCGGTCTTCCACCCCCATAACGCCTCGGTGGCCCGGACCGGCCAGGAGTACCGACGGTGGCTGGTGCTGACGGTGGTGCGCATGGCCTACCTGGGCATCATCGCCCTGGTCACCCGGTCCAAGGCGGTGGCCATCGTCGCCGTGCTGTCCGCCTTCGGCCCCCCGGCGTTCAACCCTCCCCAGCAGGCCGTGCTCTACGGCTACCGGTCAGGCGTGGTGATGGTCTCGGCCCGCTGGGGGTGGACCTTCCTGCCCATCGGGTTGGCCGCCGCGGTGATCATTCACTGAGCGGCCGGGGTCGGGCCGTCGAATTCGAAGAGCGCCAGGGTGGCGCCCTGCCGTAACATCACCGCTGTGCCAACGGACCTGATGTCGGCGGCGGTCTATATCGGAGAGGGCACCGTCGAGGTGCACAAGGTCCCCGTCCCGGACCCTGGCCCCGACGAGCTGCTGGTCGAGGTGTCCGAGTGCGGGATCTGCGGCTCCGACCTCCACCTGGTATTCGGGCGGTACGCCGTCGAGGGGTCCATCCTCGGCCACGAGTGGTCGGGCACGGTGGTCGGGTCCGGGGGCGCCGGGTCCGGTTGGTCGACCGGGGACCGGGTGGTCTTCAATCCCACGCCGGGGTGCGGCCGGTGCCGGCCCTGCCGCCGCGGTCGCCCGTCGGTGTGTCTACGCCACCCCCCGTCCGACCTCCGCCACGGTCGCGGCGCGTTCGCCGAGTACGTCACGGTCGGTGCGGCCAATGCACTGCGGATCCCCGACGCCCTCACCAGTCGGGCCGCAGCCCTGGCCGAGCCAACCGCCATCGCCCTGCATGCCATGGAGCTGGCCGAGGTGGCTGCCGACGACCGCGTCCTGGTCACCGGGGCCGGCCCGGTGGGACTGCTCATCGTGGCGGTCCTGCGGGCTCGGGGCGTGTCCGATATCACCGTCAGTGAGCCGGTGGCCCTACGGCGCCGACGGGCACTGGAGGTGGGAGCGGCCCGGGTGGTGGCCCCCGACGCCCTGGACGAGCCGGAGCCGGTGGCGACGGTGGCGGAACCCTACGCGGTGGCCTTCGAGTGCTCGGGCCACGCCGGGGCCGCCCGTCAGGCGCTCGGCCAGCTCGACTTCGCCGGCACCCTGGTGTTCGTGGGCACCGGATCGGAACCGGTTCCCGTCAATCACAACCGGATGATCGTGCTCGAGCTGGACGCCCTCGGCGCCTACAACTACAGCGCCGAGGGGTTTCAGCCCGCCCTCGACCTGCTCGGCAGCGGCGCCATGCCGCTCGACCGGTTGATCGAGGCCGACGAGGTCGGCCTCGACGGCGTCATGGACGCCATGGACCGACTGTCCCGCGGCGAGATCGCCGCCAAGGTGCTGGTGCACCCGGAGGCCTCATGAGCACCGTCCCGGTACGACCGATCATCAACCATCTGGCCATCACCGTCGACGCCGCGGTGCTCGACGACGCCGGTCGGGCCTCACTGCTCGACTTCTACGGCGCCGTGTTCGGCTGGGTGGAAGGCGACAACAGCACCGAGCAGGGCAACCCTCTCATCATCTACACCGGCCAGATGCGCCAGTACCTCTATCTCCTCCCCTCGACGGGTGAGTTCCTACGCGCCCCGAGGCTCGACCACTTCGGCCTGGAGGTCTCTTCACTGGACGAGCTGGATGAGATCCTGGACCGGGCCCGGGCCTACCGGGACCGGGACGACCGGCTGGCCATCAGCGAACGGGGCCAGATGACCACCCACGGCCCCACCTCGGACTTCACCCTGACCAATGCCTACCTGAGCTTCTTGATCCCCCTGCAGATCGAGCTACAGCACATCGCCGAGCGGACGACGGCCTGACCCCGGCAGCCCTGCATGGCGATGCACCCTGCGCTCGAGTGCGCCGCCGGGGTGTTCGGGCTCAGAGATCCCACAGATCGAGTGGTCGGGCTCAGCCCTTCACGAATCGGAGTCGGGCCGACTGCTGCTCCCAACCACTGTTCTTCCAAAAACCCGTGGCCCGGCCATCGGTTTCCACCACGATGGCCTGTAGCCGTATGGCGCCCATGGCTGACAGCCGACGCTCGGCCTCGGCCACCAACTGGCCCCCGAGGCCGGTGCGGCGATGGGCCGGGGCCACCACCAACCGGTAGATCGATCCCCGCCAGCCATCCCAACCGGCGATCACCGAACCGACCACCTGTCGGCCGGCGTCGGCCACGATCATGGCCCCCGGTTGGTGTGCGATCAGGCCTTGCAGGCTTTGGCGGTCGTCGGTGTGGGTGGGCTCGGCGTCGGCCTGCCGCCAGAGGGCCAGGACGGCGTCGATGTCGTCCATCCCGGCCGACCGCAGCACGGGGCTCGCACCGGTGAGTCCACCGGCATCGGAGGTGTCCATCGGCTCAAATCTAGGGTGCGCTGCGCTACCAGAGGGGCGACCACGCACTGGTGCGCAGCAGCTTGCTCTCCCATTGGTCCCGCAGCTCGAGCCCCTTGGTCATGTAGCTGCCGGGCCAGGTGGACGGATCGTGCCTCTCCACGCTGGTGAGGAGATGGCCCAGGGTCGAGAAGTTCATGATCTTCTGCATGAGGATGGCCTCGGGGCGGATGCCCGAGCCGTGGGCCACCTGGAAGCAGGCCACGATGTCGAGGAGCTTCTTCTCCTCGGGGATCTTCCGCATGTGCTGCCAGTAGTCCTGGTCCCACAGCTCGATGTAGTCGTCGAGGGGCGCATCGGGCCAGCCCGTGTCCTGCATGTACAGCGACAGTTCGTGCTGGCGACCGTCGGTGGGCACCTCCTCCAGGTCGACCTCCTGCAATGCCGACCACGGGACCGGCATGAGGAGCTTCCCCTCGACCTCGTAGCGGTAGGAGTCGAGACGTGACGCCGTCCCGGCCAGGTCTCCGTGCCGCATGCGCTGGGCCAATGCCTCCCAGGCCCTGCCGTCCGCGCAGGCCGTGATGGTGACCACCTGATAGGCCGGGCCACTTCCCATGGCGTGGTTGAGGTACCACACCAGGCGGGCGTCGGCACCGGCGGCCAGCGCCCCCATCCATTCGTGGCGGTAGACGTCCTCGAAGGCCGAAGCGTGACGACCGATCACCCGGTGGGTCTCATGCATGAACAGCATCGACCGCCACCTCCTGACCGACATTTCGGACCGGGGCACCGGTCATGAGAGCGGTGACCACACGGCGGTCCGGAGCAACTTGCTCCGCCACTGGTCGCGGAGCTCCAGCGCCTCGTGCATCCATGAGCCCGGGCCGGTGACCTCGTCGGGGATGTCGTTGGTGAGCAACCTGATCAACAACGGCAGGCTGGAGAGCTTCTGGAGCAGGGTCACTTCGGGATGGCGCCCCGCTCCGGGCATGGTCTGCAGGGCGAGCTCGATGCTCATGTTGACGTGCGACCCCTCGGCACCGAGGGCCGGTCGGTAGACGGCACCGGCTGCTGCGATGTACTCGCCGACCTTCCCCGGAAAGGGCCACATGGTGTCCTCCATGTACATGGTGGGCTCGTGCTCGTCGGGCTCGGTGGGGATGTCGGCCAAGCGGGGGATGGTGGGCGACCACTCGAGGGGAGCAAGGATCCGGCCCCGGGAGTCGTGTTGGAGCCCGTCGAGGTCCCGGGCCCAGGCCTGCAGATCGCCCGTGGCCACCCGCTGGGCCAGACGGAACCAGGCGTCACCATCCGCCACCCCGGTCACCGTCACCACCCGGTAGGCCGGTCCGCTGCCGTGGGCGTGGTCGAAATACCAGAGCAGCCGGGCGTCGGTGCCCTCGGCCAGCATCGGCATCCATCCGTGGCGATAGGCCTCCTCGAAGCGGTCGGCCCGCTTTCCCACCACGGTGTGGACTTCGTGGACGAACAGCATGCTCCCCCTTCCGGACCGAGAAACCGAGCCCGATCCGGTCCGCATGACAATCCCCTGTCCGTGCGCACCCTCGAGGCGCCCGGATCGTAACTGCCGCCCGCAGCCCGGTCAACGGCAGCCCGGTCAACGGCCGTCCCCGCCACCCGGCCCGGCACTACCCTGACCGCATGGATGAACATGCCACCGCCCTCGACACCGCTGCGGCCATCCGGGCTATGGACGTGAGCCCCCTCGAAGTGCTCGACGCCTGCCTGGAGCGGGTCGACCAGCGCAACCCCGACCTCAACGCCATCATCTGGCGCAACGACGAGGAGGCCCGGGCCGAGGCCAAGCGGCTGGGGGACAGGATCGCCGTCGGGGTCGACGACCTCCCGCCCTTCGCCGGGGTGCCCATCCCCATCAAGGACCTGCTGCCGGTGGCGGGGCAACCGGTGACCTACGGATCGCGGGGTGCCCCGGCCGGGCCCAGTGCCACCAGCGAGCTCATGGCCGACCTGTTGACCGCGGCCGGGTTCATCTTCACCGGCCGCACCAACACCCCCGAGTTCGGTTCGATCACGGTCACCGAGAACAGCCGGTTCGGGATCACCCGCAATCCGTGGAACCCGCTCCACACGTCAGGCGGTTCGAGCGGAGGAGCCGGGTCGGCCGTGGCCGCCGGCATGTTCCCGGTGGCTCACGCCAGCGACGGGGGAGGCTCCATCAGAATTCCGGCATCATGCTGCGGCCTGGTCGGGCTCAAGGCCAACCGGGGCCGGGTGCCTTCGACCGTGCCTGGCTGGCAGGGCATGGTGACCGAGGGCGCCCTGACCCGCACCGTGGCGGATACCGCGGCCCTTCTCGATGTCATCAGCGTTCCCGATCCCTGCGCCTGGTTCAGTGCGCCACAACCCGAACGTCCCTTCGCCCACGAAGTGGGCGCCGAGCCCGGCCGCCTCCGGGTGGCCCTGTGCACCGTTTCAGCCCTGGGGCTACCGGTGGGTGACGAGCCGGTCGCCGCCGTGGAGCACACCGGCAGGCTGCTCGAGGAAGCCGGCCACCAGGTGTCCACGCTGAGTCAGGATGTGTTCGACCCGATCGGACTGATCCCCTTCCTCACCGTGATCAATGCCGGCCTGAGCGAGATGGATGGCATCGACTGGGATCTGGTCGAGCCCCACAATCAGGTCGCCCATGAGTCGGCCAAGGCCGTCGACAGCCTGACCTTCGCCTCGTCGTTGTCCGAGTTGCAGCGCATGACCCGCCAGATCGTGGCGCGCTTCGACCACGAGTTCGATCTGTTGGTCACACCCACCATGTCCATCGAGCCGCCGGCGGTGGGACTGCTGTCGTCCGTACACGCCGGAGCCGGTGGCCCCGTGGCCGAGATCGTGGCCATGGCGGCCTTCACCGCCATCTTCAACATCACCGGGCTGCCGGCCATCAGCCTGCCGTTGCACCAGGCGGCCTCGGGTCTCCCGGTCGGCGTCCAGATCGTGGCCGGGCCGTGGCACGAGGCCCGGCTGATCCGGGTGGCGTCCCACCTCGAGCAGGTGGATCCGTGGTCGGCGCGCTATCCCCGCTTCAACTGACCGGCTTAACGTCCCAGTCCCAGCCCGTCGGCCACCGAGGCCAACGCCCCCAGGTGGTCGTCGACGGTGGCCAGGCCGGCCCGCATGGTGTTGATCGACAGCTTGGTGGCCCCGGCGCGGCGCCAGGCCGCCGCCCGCTCGACCAGGTCGTCGACATCGCCACGCCAGTCGACCCGGCCCTCCATGCCGATGGCCCCCGGGTCCCGACCACCGGCCCGGGCTGCGGCGTCGACGATGGCCCGTGCCTCCTCCAACGGCGGCCCGGGTTGAACCATGGGGAACCACCCGTCGGCCAGCCTCCCCATCCGCTCATAGGCCCGCGGCGAAGAGCCGCCGAGCCAGATCGGGATGGGACGCTGGATGGGTAGCGGGGCGAGGCCGGCCCCGACTACCTGGTCGAACCGGCCCTCCATGGTCACCGACCGGGTGGTCCACAGCTGGCGGAGTAGAGAGATCTGCGCTTCGATCCGCCGGCCCCGCGAGGAGAAGTCCTGGCCCAGCACTTCGTACTCGACGCGGTTCCAGCCGATGCCCACCCCGAGCCGGAACCTTCCCTCGGTCAGCAGGTCGACCTCAGCAGCTTGTTTGGCCACCAGGGCCGTGGGTCGTTGGGGGAGGATGAGGATCCCGGTGACCAATTCGAGTCCGGTGCAGGCAGCCAGGTAGCCGAACAGGACGAACGGCTCGTGGAATTGGGTGTCGATGTCGTAGGGGCCGTCCCAACCCGCATGGACGGCGGGGTCTGCTCCCACCACATGGTCGTAGGCCAGCAGGTGGCCGAAGCCCAGGGCTTCCACCCCCTGTCCGTAGGAGCGCACCGCTCCGACATCGGGCCCGATCTCGGTCTGGGGTAGCACCACGCCGATGTCCATCACCACGCTCCGATCCGTTGGCTGTGCGGTTACCGGGGTTCTACCCGGTTTCTCTACCCGCTCCTGCGGCGCCGACTCACGCCCCGGCCTCGGTCGGGGCGTGCTCCTCGAGCTCGGACTGGCGCACCCAGGTGGCGTACATCTCGGCGTACTGCCCTCCTGCCGCCACCAGCTCGTCGTGGGTGCCCACTTCGATGAGCTGCCCGAGGTCCACCACCACGATGCGGTCGGCCCGCATGGCTGTCGACAACCGGTGGGCGATGAGGATGGCCGTTCGGTTCTCCAACAGGATGTCCAGGGCGCCTTCGATCTTCGTCTCCGACTGCAGGTCGAGGTTGGAGGTGGCCTCGTCGAGGACCAGCACCCGCGGGTGGGCCAGGAAGGCCCGGGCCAGGGCGATGAGTTGCCGCTCGCCCGAGGACAGGGTCTGGCCCCGCTCGTGGACCACGGTGTCGAGGCCCTGGGGCATCCGGTCGATCACATCGGCGAGCCCCACCCGTTCGACCGCCTCGCGGATCTCGGTGTCGCTGGCCGAGGGGCGGGCGAAGGCAATGTTGTCGCCGATGGTCCCGGCGAAGAGGAACGGCTCCTGAGGCACCACCCCGAGCTGACTGCGCAGCGAGTGCATGGTCACGTCCCGCAGGTCGTACCCGTCGATGAGCACCCGTCCCACGGTCGGGTCGTAGAAGCGGGTCACCAGCTTGGCCAGGGTGGATTTGCCGGCCCCGGTCGGCCCGACGAAGGCCACCGTCTCGCCCGGGTTCACCGTGAGGTCGACATCCTCGATGACCAGTCGCTCGGGGCTGTAGCCGAAGGACACGTGGTCGAAGGTGATCCGGCCTTCGATGGGGGGCAGTTCCACGGCATCGGGGGCCTCGGGGACTTCGGGCTCGGTGTCCACCAGAATGCGCAGCTTGTTCACCGAGGCCTGGCCCTGTTGGTACGTGTTGTACTGCTGGACCAGTAGCTGGATGGGCTGGAAGAACCGGTTGAGGTAGAGGAAGAAGGCCACCAGGCCACCCAGCGTCAGGGTGTGATCGACCACCATGGCACCACCGATGCCCAACAGGGCCGCCTGGCCGAGGACGCCGAGCAGCTGGGTGCCGGGGCCGTACAGGGCGTTGACGTGGGCGGTGTAGTTGTTGGCGTCGCGGTAGTCGCCCACCACATTGCGGTGGTGAATGACGTTGTTGCGCTGGCGGTTGTGGGCCGCCACGATGCGGACGCCGTGGAGGCTCTCGGACAGGTCGGCCAGCACGTTGGCGATGCCGTCCCGAACCCGGTCGTAGCCGCGCTCGGAGGCCCGCCTGAACCAGATCGATGCGCCGATCAGGGCGGGCAGGATCAGGGCCACGGTGATCAGGGCCAGCTCGACATTGATGGTGAACAGGATCACGGTGATGACCACCATGGTCAGACCCTGGATGGCCAACTGGGACAAGCCGTCCTGAAGCAACTGCTGGAGGTTCTCGATGTCGCTGGTCATCCGGCTCATGACCACACCGGCCTTCTCCTCGGTGAAGAAGCCGAGTGAGAGGCGTTGCAGGTGGGCGAAGACCTTGACCCGGAGGTCGTTCATCACCCAGGCGGCCAGCCTCCCGGTGACCTGGACCTGAAAGCGCTGACCCAGGGCCGTGACGACCACGAAGAACAGGTAGGCGATGGCGCAGACCACCACCACCCCGAAGTCGATGTGGTGGGCGGGGGTGCCGCCCAAGCCGTTGTTGATGGCGTACTCGGTCAGCGACGGCCCGACCTGGGAAGCCACGGCGATCACCACCACCAGGATGGCGGCCAGGGCCAGCATGCCCGGATACTTGGTCAGCAGGTGCCACAGGCTCAGCCGTTTGAGCTCGGCATCGGAGCTGTTCTGGGAGAAGACGATGTCCGGGTCGGCGTACTCGGGCTCCGTGGCCAGCAGCTTGTCCACGCCGTCCTGAAGCTCGGGGGGAATGCCGGCGAAGGGCAGGCCGGAGGCGGCCGAGGCCTGCGCTCCTCCGGGGCCACCGAAACCGCCCCCTCCACCTCCGCCGAACATCATGACCGACCCCCACCGCGCACGGAGTCGAGCAGGTCCCGCAGGGGCTGGCCGTCAGGCTCGACCGAGCCCTCCCCGGCCTCTTCGTCGGCCTCTTCGAAATCAGCTTCCCGCTCGAACTCGCCGGCCTGGGCCAGTACTTCGGCATAGAGGGGTGTGGTCTCGAGCAGCTCGGCATGGGTTCCGTCGGCCACGATCTTGTGCTGGTCGAGCAGGATCACCCGATCGGCCAGCGAGATGGTGGAAAGCCGATGGGCGATGATCAGGGTGGTCCGACCTTCCATCTGCACCCGCAGTCCGGCGTGGATCCGTTGCTCCACCTGGACGTCGATGGCACTGGTGGCGTCGTCGAGCACCATGATCGGTGGGTTCACCAGCAGAGTCCGGGCGATGGCGATCCGCTGGCGCTGTCCGCCCGAAAGGGTGTAGCCCCGCTCACCCACCACGGTGTCATACCCCTCAGGGAGGTGGGAGATGAAGTCGTGGGCCCCGGCCGCCTTGGCCGCGGCGATGATCTCGTCCAGGTCGGCCGAGGGCTTGCCGTAGGCGATGTTGTCCCGGATGGACACGGAGAAGAGGAAGGGCTCGTCGAGGACCACGCCCACGTTGGCCCGCAGGCTGTGCTGGGTCACGTCCCGAACATCGTGACCGTCGATCTCCACCGAACCGTGCTTGACGTCGTAGAAGCGGGTCAACAGGCGGGCCACCGTGGACTTGCCGGCTCCCGTCCGACCGACCAGGGCCACGGTCTCCCCGGGGGAGATGTGCAGATCGAAATCGGCCAGCACCAGCTGCTCGGCATCGGCTGCGTAGGCAAAGTCGACATGGTTGAAGGCCACGTCCCCGCGGACGTTCACCAGGTCGACGGCATCAGGTGAGTCGGTCACCGTGGGCTGCTCGTCGATGATCTCGTAGATGCGGTCGGCCGAGGCCGCGGCCCGCTGGCCCATCATGATCAGCATGCCCAGCATCATGAACGGGGCCTGCAGCATCAACAGGTAGGCGTTGAAGGCCAGGATGTCCCCGATGCTCAGCCCGCCGTGGATGACCATGTACCCGCCGAAGAAGAGGACCAGGGCCAATCCCACCTGGGGCAGGTTCTGCACCAGGGGAGAGAAGCGGGCCCGGAGGTCGGCGTCTTTGATGTAACTCCAGCGCAGCCGGTCGGCCGCTCCGGAGAGGGAGCGGAGCTGCTGCTGCTCGGCGGCGAAGGACTTGACCACCCGAACTCCGTTGACGTTCTCATCGACGATGGTGGCCACGTCAGCCAGGCGGGACTGGATGATCCACGAGACCGGGAACATCGACTTCCGCATCTTCACCCCGGCCAGGTACACGAAGGGCATGGTGGCCATGGCGATGAAGGCCAGCGGGACGTTGATGTGGAGCATGAAGCCGAAGGCCACGATGGCGATGGAGCACTGCACCAGGATGGAGGGGGCGAAGGTCATGTACATCTGGACTGACCGGATGTCGGAGTTGGCCCGCGAGATGAGCTGTCCGGACTGGACCCGGTCGTAGAAGGAGAACGACATCTTCGTCAGGTGCTCGTAGATGATGTTCCGCAGGTCGTACTCGATGTCGTAGGCCGTCTCGAAGAGGAACAGGCGCGAGATGTAGCCGGCCACCCCGCCCACCAGCCCGATCCCCACCACCAGCCAGACGTAGTGGGCCAGCGGAACGGTGTGGTGCTGGATGGAGTTGGTGATGGCGTCGTTCAACAGATTCGGCACCAGGACCTGCAGGACCAGCCCCACGAACGAGGCCACCAATGAGGTGATGAAGATCCCCTTGTGGGCTCCCATGATGGGCATGACCCGGCGCAGCCAGGTAAGCGACTTGTCGGGGTCGATGGTGGCGCGAGGGGCCTCGTTGCGAGCCACCTCGGCGATGGGGACGAAGTCGGTGCCTACTTCGGCGGTGGCCGGCGGTTGGGGGCGAAGTCCGGGGATTCTCATCGGGCCGCCTGCCGGGCCAGCCGGTAGGCGCCGAAGGCCTTCCGCCACGCCACCAGCCCGTCGAAGGCCCGCTCCGCCTCGTCGTCATTGTCGAGGCAGGCGGCGATGTCACCGAGCCGGTTGGCTACCGCGGCGTCGGCGCTGTCGAGGGCCCGGCGCCCGCTGTCGGTCAGGACGTGGTCCACCAGCCGCCGGTCGGAGTCCACCGGTCGGCGTTCGACCAGGCCCCGAGCCACCAGGCCGTCGACGATGGCCGTGACACTGGGCGGTCGCACGGCCAGACGCTCGGCCAGGTCGGAGGAGACCGCCGAGCTCTCGTCGAGCAGCCCCAGCACCCGGTACTGGGGAGCAGACAGATCGGCAGTGGCCAGGCCGATCTCGACCTGTTTGGCCAGCCACGCCGCGGTGCGGCCCGCCTTCTTGCGTCCTTCTACGTCGACTGCCGTCGGAGCCATTGCTTTGGATCTCACACTATTAGACTATCGAACTATTGCCCGTGATCGTTCGCGGTTCGTTCACCCGGGGTTCACGAGCTACCGCGCCGGGGCGCCCGCCGGCCCGGCCAGCCAGGAACGGTCTCTCACCTGGGCAGCGCAGCGTCGACTGCCGCCGCACGACAGCCGCCGAAGACACGGCCTATCGCTGGGCACCACAGTACCGGGGACCCGCCCGGGCCCGGCCGAGCCGGGGTGGGCGGAGGACCTGCGGCGGGTCAGACGGGGCTCAGGAAACCAGCCCGCCGGTGTTGAGATTGAGGCCGTCGGCACTCTTGGAGCGGTGCATGACCTGGATCTCGCTGAACTCGGCCAGGCCCCAGGGGCCGTTCTCCACGCCCACCCCGCTCCACTTGAACCCTCCGAAGGGCTGTTGGGGAGCCAGGGCCAGGTGGGTGTTGACCCAGGCCGTTCCGCACTCGAGCCGCCCGGCCACGCCGGCGGCCCGCTCGCTGTCCGAGCCCCAGACCGAACCCGACAGTCCGAAGTGGGTGGCGTTGGCCCGCTCGACCACATCGTCCACGTCGCGGTACGAGATCACCGGAAGCGCCGGTCCGAACTGCTCCTCGTCGACGATGCGCGTCCCGTCCGACAGCCCGGCCAGGATGGTCGGCTCGAAGAAGTACCCGGGCCGGTCCATGGCGTGCCCGCCCACAGCGGCGGTGGCCCCGTGGGACAGGGCGTCACCCACCAGCTCCTTCACCCGCTCGAACTGGGGCTTGTTGTTGATCGGCCCCAGCTTGGTGCCCTCATCGGTCCCGTCGCCCACCTTGACCGCGGCGGCCTGGGCCACCAGGCCCTCGACCACGTCGTCGTAGAGGGCCTCGGGCACGTAGACCCGCTTGATGGCCGAGCACACCTGCCCGTTGTTGTTGAAGGCGCCGGCAAAGATGGCCTTGCTGACCACGGCAGGGTCGGCATCGTCCAACACAATGGCCGGGTCGTTGCCCCCGAGCTCCAGCGTCACCCGCTTGAGGTCCGGGGCGGCCGACATGGCCACCTTCTTGCCGGTCTCGATCGATCCGGTGAAGCTGACCTTGCGCGGCACCGGGTGGCCGGTCATCCAGGCGCCCAGCTCGTCCCCGCCACTCACCACGTTGAGGATGCCGGGGGGCATCACGTCACGCAGGATCTCGGCCACCTTGAGGGTGGTCAGCGGGGTGAAGGGCGAAGGCTTGAGCACCAGGGTGTTGCCGGCCAGCAGGGCCGGGGCGATCTTCCAGAAGGCCAGGGTGAGCGGGAAGTTCCATGGGGTGATGGCCGCCACCACACCCACCGGCCGGCGGACCACCTCGACCCGGGCTTCAGCGTCGTCCTGGATGACCTGGGGAGGGGTCTCGATGTTGGCGAAGTACTGGCACCAGATGGCGGCGGCGAAGACCTCGATGTTGGCATCCCCGAGTGGCTTCCCTTGCTCGGCGGTGAGCACCGGGGCCAACTCGCCGGTGGAGGCCAGCAGCACGTCGGCCATCTTCAGCAGGGTCTGGCGCCGGACGTCCTCGTCGAGCTTCCAGTCGCGCTGGGCCTTGGAAGCGGCGTCGAACGCTGCGTCGAGCTGCTCCCGGCTGCACTCGGGAGCCTGGGCGAATACGTCGCCGGTGGCCGGATTGACCACGCCGAACGAGTCGGCCGCCGGAACCGTGTCGCCTCCGATGGTCATGACGAAATCGGACATGTCATCCCCCAATGCTCTTTAGGCCCACTGCTCACTGGCTCGGTCTCGGTGAAGCTATCGACACCACCCTAACGGTCGCGGCGCGGGCCGCGCCCTCGGTCGCGGGGCGGGGCCGATAAAGGCCCTCCGAGCAGGCTGAATGGCCGTCAGACCGAGACGGGTTCGGGCTCCAGGGGGGAGGGTCCCGACCCGCCGGGCCCTTGGGGCGCCACGGGGATCTCCGGGTCGACCGAAAGGTGGGGGAGGAACCGGTCGAGCCAGCCCGGGAACCACCAGTTGGCCTTGCCGATGATGAACATCAGCGAGGGCACGATGGCCATGCGGATCAAGATGGCGTCCATCAGGATGCCGGCGGCCAGGCCCAGTCCGAACTGCTTGATGACCAGCTCACCGCCCAGGATGAACGAGCCGAACACCAGGATCATGATCAGTGCCGCCGCGGTGATGGTCTTGCCGGTGGCGGCCAGGCCCTGCCGCACGGCCTTGGCGTTGTCACCGGTCTTCAGGTACTCCTCCCGGATGCGGGTGATGAGGAACACCTCGTAGTCCATGGACAGACCGAACAGGATGGCGAACAGCATCACCGGTAGGAACGCCGCGATGGGGCCCGGGCTGCCTATCTGGAACACCGAGCCCAGCCATCCCCACTGGAACACCGCCACCAGCACGCCGAAGGCCGCGCCGATCGACAGGAGGTTCATGACCGCGGCGGTGAGCGGGATGATGAGGCTGCGGAAGACCATGGCCAGCAACAGGAACGAGAGCACCACCACCAGTCCGATGAACAGGGGCAGCTTGTGGGCGAGCACCCGGGCGAAGTCCACGAAGATGGCGGTGTCGCCGCCGACGTAGACGGTGACCCCGGTCCCGTCCACCACCGAGGGGATGGTGACCTGGCGCAGATGGTCGATGAGGTTGGTGGTCTGGGACGCCTCCGGTGAGGTGGTGGGGTACACGGTGAGCAGGCTCGCCGTCTGGCCGTCCTTGGTGGGCAGCGGTATGACCGAGATGGGCTGGTTGACCACGCCGGGTTGTTTCTGCACCTCGGCGGCCAGCTTGTCGAGCACCTGGGTATTGGCGGCCCCCGGGTTCTGGGTTACCAGGAGCAGCGGGCCGTTGAAGCCGGGCCCGAATCCGTCGGCCAACAGGTCGTAAGCCAGGCGGGTGGTGGTCCCGGTGGGGTCGTTGCCCTGGTCGGAGGAGCCGAGTCGGAGCGAGAAGAACGGCAGCGCCACCAGGACCACCACCACCAGGGCCACCAGGGCCGGGAGGATGGGGCGAGCCTGGACGAAGCCGGCCCACTTGGGCCAGAACCCCTTGGTCCCCGAGCCCACGATCTTGGGCCCGTTGACGGCCAGGTCCCTCTTCTGGCGTCGGCTCAGCACCCGCGGGCCGATGAACGAGAGGAAGGCCGGCAGAAGGGTCAACGCGGCGATCATGGTGAACAGCACCCCGAGGGAGGCCGCGATGGCCAGGCCGTAGAGGAACGAGACGCCCAGGGCGAACATGCCCAACAGGGCGATGCAGACGATGATGCCGGCGAACAGGACGGCCCGACCCGAGGTGTTCACGGCGTTGACGATCGACGACTCCATGTCCATGCCGGCGATCAGGCCCTGGCGGTGTCGGGTGACGATGAACAAGGCGTAGTCCACGCCGACGCCGAGGCCGATCAACAGGACCAGCTCCACCGAGAACTGGGGCATCTTGAGCAGGTGGCTGAGCAACCCGATCACGCCGATGGCTGTCCCCAGCGAGGCCAACGCCGACATGAGCGGCAGCAGCATGGCGAAGACCGATCCGAAGACCAGCAGCAGCACGATGGCGGCCAGGATCACTCCCAGGCCGGTCCCCCCGAAGGACTGCTTGTCGGCCGACTCGGCCACCTGGCCGGCCACCGCCACCTGCAGGGTGGGGCTGGAGGCGGTCTGGGCGGTCGATACGAACTTCTTCGCGGCCGGGATGGAGACGTACTGGGCCTGTTGGTCGAAGGTGACCGTGGCGAACGCCGTCGTTCCGCTCTTGCTGATCTGTCCGGCGCCATAGGGCTTGTCGTAGGGGCTGACGACCTGGGTCACGTGGGGGAGATCCTTGACCTTGGCCAGCATGGTCTCGACCGGGGCCTGCACCGACGGATCGGTGACCGGGGTGCCGTCGGTGGTGTGGAAGACGATCTGCTCCCGGTCGCCGGCGATGCTCGGCTCCGAATGCTGGAGCAGGTTGAGCGCCTGGGTGGACGGCGTATTGGGCAGGGTGAAGCTGTTGGAGTAGGCCGTGCCCACTGCGGCGGAGATGAAGGTCATGCCGATCAGGGCCGCCAGCCACAACAGCAGAACGATGACGCGATGACGGACACACCAGGTGGCCAGGGACTTCATTACCGAAAACTCCTCGGGGTCAGATAGCAGGGGCTCAGTGTCGGAGCCCGGAGGCAGGGGGGAACCAACTGAGGGTATCCCAGCCATTGTGGTCGACTGAAGTCGTCCAGTGGTTGATCGACCTGTTCGGCCCTTCCCTTGAGGGTGGTAGGGCGCTCGGGAGGCCGCGGTTCACACGTTGGACACAAACCGGGAGCCGACAGGGCTGCCCGCAGGCGGTGATGCTCCGGCTGTCGACCATGATGGGGGGATGGAATCGCCTGAGCGCCTGATCGCCCTGTCCGGGGCCTTCAACTTCCGCGACCTGGGGGGATATGAGGGTCTGGACGGGCGTACCACCAGGTGGGGGAGGCTGTTCCGCAGCGACACGCTGCACGAGTTGACCGAGAGCGATGTCCGGGTGCTGCGCTCCCTGGGCCTGGCCACCGTGGTCGACCTGCGGATGGCCGCCGAGCTCGAGCGAACCGGTCGGGGCCCGCTGGCCTCGGAGCCCATCGCCTACCGGCATCTGTCGGTCATCCGTGACGGCGAGGGCGAGGCCATGGCGGCGCCGGCGCCGGCGGGGGAGGATCTGGCCGAGCGCTACCTCTGGTATCTCGAGGTGGGCCGCCAGGCGTTGGTCGACGCGCTGACCCTGGTCTCCGAACCGGCCTGTCTGCCGCTGGTCTTCCACTGCGCGGCGGGCAAGGACCGGACCGGGGTACTGGCCGCCATGGTGCTCGAGATCCTGGGCGTGGACCGCGACGTGATCGTGGCCGACTACGTGATCACGGCCGGTCGCATGGAGCTGATCCTCGGCCGCTACCGTTCCGATCCCCGCTTCGCCGAGCGGATGGACCGGGTGCCCAGCTCACGGTTCAGCGTCGAGGCCCGGACCATGGTGCGCTTCCTTGAACAGCTCGGCGATCGGTTCGGCGGCTCCCGAGCCTGGGCCCTGGCCTCCGGGGTGGCCCCCGGGGCCCTCGACCGGATGGAGGAGCTGCTGCTCGAGCCGGCCGGGTAGGCATCTGCCGGCGCCTGCGGCCCCGGTCGACGGCGGACCTACACTTGAGGGCGTGCTGGCGTCGTTGTGGGAACCCATCCTGGCGGGGGCGCTGATCGTCCTGGCGTTGTGCGTGGTGGGGGCGGGGCTGGCGGCGTTCCTGTTGTTCCGCTACGGACGCCGCAAGTGGCGGGCCTTCCACTCGCACGGGGCCGTGGTCGGCGCGGTGGCGCTGTGGGAGGCCACTGCGGGATTCCGACGGCGGGGGCCCGGGGCTCCCGAGGACATCTACCGATGGCCGGCACGCCAGGTGCGAAAAGAGCTGTGGCGCTCTGTCGACCAGGCTGACGCCGCGGTGCGGGCCGCCTCGGAGGCCGGCGCTCCCACTGCTTCCCTTCCCGTCCTGTGTCGCCGCCTCAACGAGGTGGCGGTGGGCATCGACCAACTCCTGCGCGTCGACACCCACGGACCGGTACCCCGCCAGGTGACCGCACAGGTGGTCGAGGTGGTGCGGGCCGCCAGCGACGTGCAACAGGCCGCCATGGCCTCGGCCGGCGATGCCACCGCCCAGCGGGTCCGGGACCTGGTTCGCGACGCCGACCAGGAGGTCCAGTGCCTCGATGCCGGGCTGTCCTCGGTCCGGTCGGTACTCCCTCCGTCCTGAGTTCGGGCTCCGTCCTGAGTTCGGCCCTCCGTCCTGAGTTCGGGCCGGCGCTCCTCTTGAGCCCCGGCCGGCGCCTCTGACGGTCAGGGAGCGGAGGCCAGCACCTCGTCGACCGCCCCGGCCAGCACCGCCAGTCCGTCGGCCAGGAGGGCGTCGTCGATGATCAGCGGCGGGAGGAGGCGGATCACGTTGCCGTAGGTGCCGCAGGTGAGCACCACCACCCCGGCCTGGTGGCAGGCGTGGGCGATCCGTCGGGTGGACTCGGGGTCGGGCTCGGTCGTGCCGGGTCGGACCAACTCCATGCCCATCATGGCTCCTTGTCCCCGCACATCGCCGATGGCGGGATGGGACCGCTGGAGGCCCCGCAGGGTCGACTCGATGGACCGGCCGATGGTCCGGGCCGCACCGGCCAGGTCCAGGCGCTTCATGGTGTCGATGGCGGCCAGGGCCGCGGCGCACGCCACCGGGTTTCCGCCGTAGGTGCCGCCCAACCCGCCGGAGTGGACCCGGTCCATGATGTCGGCCCTGCCCGTCAGGGCGGCCAAGGGCAGCCCCCCGGCCAGGGCCTTGGCCGTGGTCAGGAGGTCAGGGACCACTCCTTCGTGGTCACAGGCGAACCAGGCCCCGGTCCGGCAGAACCCGGTCTGGATCTCGTCGGCCACCAGCAGCACCCCGCGTTCCCGGCTCCAGGCCGACAGGGCCGGGAGGAAGCCGGGCGCCGGCACCACGAAGCCTCCTTCGCCCTGGATGGGCTCGATGAGCATGCAGGCCACGTTGTCCGCTCCCACCATGCGCTCGATCTCGTCGATGGCGCGGGTCGCCGCCTGCTCGCCGGTCATCCCGTCGGGGTCCCGGTAGGGATAGGACATGGACACCCGGTAGACCTCGGGGGCGAACGGGCCGAAGCCGTTCCGGTAGGGCATGTTCTTGGCGGTGAGGGCCATGGTCAGGTTGGTGCGTCCGTGGTAGGCGTGGTCGAACACCACCACCGCCTGTCGACCGGTGACATTGCGGGCCACCTTGACGGCGTTCTCCACCGCCTCGGCCCCCGAGTTGAACAAGGCGGTGCGCTTGGGCCGGTCGCCCGGAGCCAGTTCGTTGAGCGTCTCGCACACCGCCACGTACCCCTCGTAGGGGTTGACCATGAAGCAGGTATGGGAGAACCGGGCCACCTGGGCCTGCACCGCCTCGACCACCGCGGGGTTGGCGTGACCCACGCTGACCACGGCGATCCCCGATCCCAGATCGATCAGCGAGTTGCCGTCGACATCGACCAGGATGGCGCCGGACGCCTCTTCGACGTACACGGGCATGACCGAGCTCACCCCGGGCGCCACGGCGGCGGACCGGCGGGCATCGAGGGCCCGCGAGTTCGGCCCCGGAAGCTCGGTGACCACGTTGCGCACCTGCTTGATGGACGAGGTTCCCATCGGACCGAAGGTAGTGGAGGTTCCGGCTACGGGGCGGCCAGGGCGATGACGCCGAACATCGCTCCGGCCGGGTCGGCCAGCACCGCGAACCGGCCGGCCGGGATGTCCATGGGCCCGGCCACCAGGGTGGCCCCGAGGCCGTTGGCCTGGGCCACGGTGGCGTCGCAGTCGGCCGTCCCGAAGTAGGCCAGCCAGTGGGGTGGCACCTGGGCCGGCACCTCGGCGGGCATGCTCAACATCCCGCCGATGGGGCCTCCGTCCAACATCCAGGTGGTGTACTGCATCCCGCCCATGTCTTCGGTCTGGGCCTCCCAGCCGAAGACCTGGCGGTAGAAGGCCTCCGCGGCCTTGGTGTCGCGGGTGTTGAGCTCGTTCCAGGTCAGAGCGCCGGGCTCGTTGACCAACCCTGCGCCGATGTGACGACGGGGCTGCCAGACGGCCGCCGCGGCCCCGGTCGGGTCGGCGAAGATCGCCATCCGTCCGACGTCAAGGACATCCATGGGCTCGACGAAGACTGTGCCCCCGGCGGCCTTGACCGCGTCGATGCTGGCGTCGGCGTCCTCAACCGACATGTAGGTCGTCCACGCCGGTGGCTGGCCGTCCATCATGATCGGTCCGGCTCCGGCCACCGGGATCCCCCCCAGCTCCATCTGGTGGTAGTGGCCGGCCTCGGCTCCCTGGTCCTTGGCCTCCCAGCCGAACAAGGAGGAGTAGAACGCAGATGAGGCAGCCAGGTCCGCACTGGCCAGATCAACCCACGAGGGAGTTCCGGGAGCGTATGTGGTCTTGGTGGGCATGTCAGCCTCCTTGCAATTCGGCGTGTGCTACCCCGAGCCTGCCACGCGGACGACCGGCGGCGCTCGGGAGATCAGCCGGGGTGCGCAGGGGCTCAGTTCCCGAAGTTCCAGCTGCCCCCGTCCTCGTAGCGGTGGAGGATGTTCTTGGCGATGAGGATCTTGTGGACCTCGTCGGGCCCGTCGGCCAAGCGCAGCACCCTGGCCGTCAGGTACATCTGGGCCAGCGGTAGATCGTTGCTGACGCCGGCCCCACCCCAGACCTGGATGGCCCGGTCCACCACCCGGTGGTAGGCCGCCGGCACGAAGACCTTGATGGCCGAGATGGCGGTGCGGACGTCGGGGTCACCGTTGGCCACCTTCTCGGCGGCGTTGATGGTCATCAGCCGGGCGGACTGCAGGTCCATGTAGCTCTCGGCGATGAAGCCCTGGATGAACTGCTTGTCCTTGAGCAGCCCACCATGGACCTGGCGCACCAGGGTGCGCTCGACCATCAGGTCGAAGGCCCGCCACATCTGACCGACCGAGTTCATGCAGTGGTACACCCGGCCGGCCCCCAGCCGGTCCTGGGCGGCCTGATGGCCCTGACCGACCAGCCCCAGGGTGTTCTCGACGGGGACCCGGACGTCCTCGTAGCGGATCTCGCAGTGGTCCGAGGTGGAGTGGCCGAAGATGCCGATGCCCCGGATGATGTTCACGCCCCGCGTGTCGGTGGGCACGATGATCTGGGTCATCCGGCCCGGTGCGCCCAGCTCGCCCGTCGGGTCGTTGGCCCGGCACATCACGATGAAGAAGTTGGCATCGATGCCGTTGGAGGTGAACCACTTGTGCCCGTTGATGACCCACTGGTCACCGTCCCGGACCGCTTCGGTCTCGATGGAGCGCGGGTCGGATCCGGCATGGTCCGGCTCGGTCATCGAAAAGCCGGACTCCATGGTCCCGTCGATGAGGGGGAGGAGCCACTTGCGCTTCTGCTCCTCGGTCCCGTACTTGACCAGGATGCTGGCGTTGCCCGAGTTGGGGGCGGCGATGCCGAACAGAGCGGAGGCGCCTACGGCGTAGGCCAGGATCTCGTACATGTAGGCCAGGGACAAGAAGTCCAGGCCCATGCCGCCGTACTCGGCGGGAAGGTGGGGCGCCCACAGTCCGGCCTCGTTGACCTTGGCCTTGATCTTCTCGCGCATCTCGATGCTCTGCTGGCGACTGGCCTCGCGTTCGTCACCGTCCAGCTCCGCTCGTCGTCGGGACCGCCACAGGATCTCCTCGTTGGGGAGGATCTCGGTATTCACGAAGTCGGCAGTACGCCGACGGATGTCGTTGATCTGGGGATCCAGGCCGGGTATCGGCGTCACGTTGATCGGCACTGCGGTTCTCCTTGCCAGGCGCCGGGGGCTCGGCGCCAGAGGGTGTTCGGTTGCCATCCATCATGGCCCAGGGGTCGGGCCCCGGCATGGCGGTGGACCAACCGAGGCGACCGACCGGGCTGATCAGCCCGCCACCCGATCAGGTGGGCCGGGCGGTGAGGTCGTAGACCGTCACACCGTCGACGGTCTTGGCCGTGAAGTGGGAAGCCACCCAGGAAGCGATCCGGCTGGCGTCCGTGGTCCCGGACGAGCCGCCGCCCCCGAACCCACCGCCCAGGGTGCCTCCGCCACTGATGTAGTAATGGATGTCTCCCTCAGCGACGTATCGCTCGAACTCGGCCAGGGTCGGGGCCGGGTCCGTTCCGTTGAACCCACCGATGGCCATGACCGGATCGTCGGTGGCCAGTTGGTAGCCCGAGGCCGAATCCGATCCGGTGATGGCGGCCACCCACTTGTAACGGGAGGCATCGGCGCTCAGCAGCGCGGTGATCTGCTTGCCGGGGGTGGACCCGTTGAGGAGCCCTCCGGCCGCCCCGCCCCCGGCCCGGCCCGCACCGGCGCCTCGCCCGAAGCCGCGCCCGGCCCCGCCCGGCCCGAAACCGCCGCCGAACCCACCCGGTGCTCCGCCCGGTGCCCCAGTTCCGAACCCGCCCCGGCCGCCCAAGGCCCGCGGGTTGATGGTGATGCCGTTGGGCAACTTGGTGCCGTTGGGGAGGGTGAAGCCCTTGGGCAGGGTGATCGATCCGCCCGCTCCTACCCGGGCTCCGCCGAATCCACCCCTGAACCCGCCGCGGCCACCGAAGCCACCACCGCCACCGAACCCTCCCGGGCCACCGAACCCACTACCGCCCTGGATGGCCGGCCCGGCCGAGGGAATGGCTCCGCTGTGCGGGGTGGCGGCGGTGTTGAGTGAGTAGGCGGCCGGGGCGGCGATGATGGAGGCGATCCCGAAGCCGGCGATGCCGGCGGCCAGGACGCCGCGGGCTTTGGGCACCAGGGCGATGCTCACCGCGGCCACCACCCCGACGACCAGGATCACCCACCGCAGGGCCGGGTACCAGGTGGGGCTCCACCCCAGGATGACGAAGGCCCAGGCCACGCTGGCCAGGATGGCCGCGGCCAGGGCCACCCGGGGGAAGATCTCCTTCCGGCGGCGCCACAGGGTGGAGGCTCCCATACCGACCAGGGCGCCGATGGCGGGGGCCAGGGCCACCGTGTAATAGGGGTGGATGATGCCCTGGGCGTAGCTGAACACCAGCCCGGTCAACAACAGCCATCCGCCGAAGATCAGGAATCCGGCCCGGACCCGGTCGGTCCTCGGGGCCCTGCGGGTCAACCACAACACCGCCACCAGGCCGATCAGCGCGCCGGGTATCAACCACGAGATCTGTCCCCCCATCGAGGAGAGGAACAGGCGGTTCCAACCGGTCGGCCCCCACATGCTCCCGGCCGCTCTGCCGCCTACGCCACCTCCGACACTGCCGGTCTCGTTGCCGGTGAGCCGGCCGAATCCGTTGTAGCCGAAGATGAGGTTGAGCTCGGAGTTGTTGGTGGAGCCACCCACGTAGGGCCGGTCGGCGGCCGGGGTCAGCTGCACGGCCGCCACCCACCAGCCGGCCGAGACCACCAGCGCCACCCCGGTGTAGATCAGCTGCACGATCCGACGTCCCAGCTTCGGAGGCCCGGCCAACAGGTACACCAGCGCCAGGACCGGAAGGAGGATGAAGGCCTGGAGCATCTTGGTGATGAACCCCAAACCGATCAGGGCCCCGGCCAGCACCAGCCATTTGGACCTGCCGTTCTCCACGGCCCGCACGGTGGCGTAGGCCGCCGCCACCATGACCAGGGTCAGGAGGGCATCGGGGTTGTTGAAGCGGAACATCAGCGTGGCCACCGGGGTGAGGGCCAGGACCGCGCCGGCCAGCAGGGCGGCCCCCGGGCTGAACCAGCGGCGCACGGTGACGAACAGCAAGCCCACCGCGGCCACGCCCTCGAGGGCCTGCGGCACCAGGATGCTCCAGGCGTTGACCCCGAAGATCCGGGCCGAGATCTCCATCACCCACAGGGCGGCCGGGGGCTTGTCCACGGTGATGAAGTTGGAGGCGTCGGACGAGCCGAAGAAGAAGGCCCGCCAGCTCTTGGTGCCGGCCTGGACCGCGGCGGAGTAGAAGCTGTTGGCCCAGCCCGACTGGCCGAGGCCCCAGATGTACAGGAAGCCCGTGCCCACCAGCAGCACCACCAGGGCCGGTCGCACCCAAGCGGGGTCCTGGGGGCGACCCCGCACCAGGCGGGCCATCCGACCCGGCGGGGGAGCAGGGGTGGGCGGATCGGTCGGGGGCTGGCCCTGACCGGTCCCCAGGTCTCCGACCGGGTGGTCCGGTGCCCACGGGGCCGGCTCCGGGTAGGGCGCCGGCAGGGTGTCGGGCCCGAGGCCCGGCAGGCCCGGTCACGGTGCCGGCGGTGTCGGCCGTGGCCGCACCCAGCTCCGACCCGGCGCCATCGCCGTCCAGGCGGATATCGGTCACGACGGCATCCTGGTCGATGCAGCGGGACGGTGCTGGTCAGCTCGAAGGCCCGGCTCCGCTGGGGCCGGGGCCAGGTGGGTCCCGAACTCCGGACGGAACACCCAGGTGCGGAGGATGCCGAAGCGGATGAAGGCGGCGGCGGCATTGCCGGCGGTGACGGCGCAAAGCTCCGGGACCAGCGAGGTGAACCCGGCCGCCCGGGTCACGGCCAGGGCGCCGGTGGTGAAGCCCAGGCTCACCCCCATCAAGGTGGCCGCGGTGACCACCCGTTGGCGGCGGTCGAGCCCCTGCCCGGCCGTTCCGACCATGCCGCGGTGCACGGCGGTGTTGCCCAGGCTGCACAGAGCGATGGCCACGGCGTTGGCCAGGTAGCCGCCCAGGCTCGGCTCGAGAGCGGCGAACAGCCCGGCGTAGGCCACGGTGCTGAGGGCCCCGACTCCGGCGAACCGCAGCAGTTCGTCGGCGAACACCTCATTGCCGGGGTCGACAGAGCCGGGGTCGACAGAGCCGGGATCGACGGAGCCGGGGTCGCCAGAGCCGGGGTCGCCAGAGCCGGGGTCGACGGTGCCGGTGCCGACAGAGCCGGTGTCGGAGGTCGACGTCGACCGGGCCGACGCGCCCGGTTGGGTCAGCAACGCCACGGACGTCGGACGGTCCCCGCCGTCGGCGGGCCACCGGTGGTTGGCCTCGGCGGTACGCCGGGGAGCGGTGGCCCCCGACGCCACGGACACGTTGGTGGAGGAGCGGTCCCACGGTTCGGCAAGCGGGCGAACCGGCCGGCCGGCCGTGAGGCGTCTCGAGGTCCGGCCCAGCATCCGCCACACCCCCTGCAGGTCTTTGGCCGCGGTATGGACCACGTCGACCCGGGAGTCCATGTCATCGACCCAGTCGACCGGCACTTCGTGGATGCGGAGTCCGACCCGTTGCGCCGTCACCAGCACCTCGGTGTCGAAGAACCACTCGTCGTCCTCGACCAGCGGCAGCACCTGCTCGGCCGCCTCTCGACGCAACGCCTTGAACCCGCACTGGGCGTCGGTGCAGTCGCTCCGCAGGGTGGTGCGGAGCAAGAGGTTGTAGCACCTCGAGATCACTTCCCGTCGGGCCCCCCGCACCACATGGGCCCCGGGCCCGAGCCTGGTTCCGATGGCCATGTCGCTGTGGCCGGACAGGAGGGGCGCCACCAGGGGGAGCAGGGCGTCCAACCCCGTGGCCAGGTCGACATCCATGTAGGCGACCACCATGGCCTGGCTTCGCGACCACGCCGCCTTCAGGGCCCGGCCCCGCCCCTTCCGGTCCAGATGGATGGCCTGCACCCCCGGGAGGGCCCGGACCAGGTCCGTGGCGATCGACCAGGTGCGGTCGGTGCTGGCGTTGTCGGCGATGGTCACGGTGGCGACGAAGGGGAAGGACGTGTCGAGGTAGGTCCGCAGGGCGGTGATGCTCGAGGCCAGCTGCCCGGCCTCGTTGTAGACCGGGACCACGATCTCCACATCAGGAGCCGCCGGTCCGCGCTCGGGGTGGATCTGGGTGATGGGTGCGACGCTCATGACGCAGACTGTCCCAGGCCCGCATCGGGCCCCGATGGGCGCCAGCTGAGGGCCTGCTGAGAGTTCGGGCCTCGGCCACCCGGCCCGGTGAGGTCGGATGCCGGTCGCCGGTGGGCGCACTCCCTCATTGCTGATCACCGGGGGCCGGGTCGGTGGGCGGAGGCCCTTCCCCGGCCATGCCATCGGCCTCGGACTCTGCCGACACCGACGGGGGAGTGGACGGGGGAGAGGCCAGGAGGTGGACGACGAAGGTGCTGCCCCGGCCGATCTCGGCGTGGGCGGAGACCGAGCCCCCGTGGGCCGCCACGATGGCACTGACGATCGAGAGCCCGAGGCCCGCTCCGCCGTGGACCCGCGACCTCGAGGGGTCCGAGCGCCAGAACCGTTCGAACACATGCTCGGCCTGCTCGGGGTCCATCCCCGGTCCGTTGTCGGCCACCGAGATCAGGGCACCCCCATCACCTTCGGGTTCCACACTGACCCGGGCCGTGGTCCCGGCCGGGGTGTGGGCCCGCACGTTGCCCAACAGGTTGTCGACGATCTGGCGGAGGCTGGTGGCGTCCCCCATGACCTCGATCGGTTGGGAGGCCTCGAAGGTCACCGGCCAGGCCGGTCCGACCGTCGACGCCGTGTGGACCGCCTCCGCGCACAGGGCCACCAGGTCCACCGACCGCTGCTCCATGGGCCGACCCTCGTCCAGGCGGGCCAGCAGCAAGAGGTCGGAGACCAGGTGCTCCATCCGGGAGGTCTCGTTTTGGATCCCACCCATCAGGCGCTCGAGATCAGCCTTCTGCTCGGAGGCGCCACGTCCGAAGAGCTCGGCGTAGGCCGAGATGGCCGAGATGGGAGTCCGCAGCTCATGGGAGGCGTCGGCCACGAATCGCCGCAGTCGTTGCTCCGAGGCGCGAAGGCGCCGCTCGGAAGCCAGGCGGGCGCTGAACGCCGTCTCGATGCGGCCGAGCATCACGTTGAGAGTCCGGGCCAGACGGCCGACCTCGGTGGTGTCGTTCTCGCCCGGCACCCGCTCGGTCAGGTTCCCACCGGCGATGGTCTCGGCGGTCCGCTCCATGTCCCGCAACGGTCGAAGCCCGATCTGGACCAACCACAGTCCGGCCAGTAGGGCGATGACCACTGCGGCCCCGGTCACCGCCAACTCGACCAGCAACAGATGATGGAGGGTGCTGCCGGTGTCTCCCAGCGGTTGGGCCACGATGAGCACGTCCCCGTCCTGGAGAGCCGAGGCCCGTACCCGGAACGACGGGCCTCCGGCCTGTACGGAGGAGACGGTGAAGTACACGCACTGGGTCACCGGGGTGGTGGAGGTGATCCCGCTGATGGTCTTGGGCAGCTGGGGCGTGTACGCGGTGTCGTTCACGTAGGCCGAGCAGCTCTGGCTGTTCACGATGACGCCGGTCGCAGTCCGGATCTCGAGGGCGTTGGCCACCGCGGCGTTCGACGGGCCGCCGGAGGGCAGGTTCGGACCCTGCCCATCCCCGTCGCCATCGGGGTGGAACCGACTCGAACCGGCGCAGAACGAGGTGGGCAGGGTCCCGCCGTTGCTGAGCATGTGATCGAGGCCCTCGGCCTGTTGGTCGAGCTGGACGTCGATCCGCTGGTTCAAGAAGGACTCCAGCGACGAGTAGGTCACCACGTCGGCCACCACCACCGCCACCAGGGCGATGATCCCGATGGCGATCAACAGGCGGGACCGGAGGGACATCGCTTATCCCGGGACGGGCTCTCGTAGGGCGTACCCCACCAGTCGCACCGTGTGGATCACCGGAGGACCGACCGCTTCGAGCTTCTTGCGGAGGTAGCTCACGTACGTCTCGACCACGTTGCCGTCACCGCCGAAGTCGTAGTGCCACACGTGGTCGAGTATCTGGGCCTTGGACAGCACGTGCCGGGGATTGTTGAGGAAGAACCGGAGCAGGTTGAACTCGGTGGCCGTCAGGGGAACCGGCTGGCCCGCTCGGGTCACCTCGTGGGCGTTCTCGTCCATCTCGATGTCGGCGAAGCGCAGGATCCCGTCGTCATCGGGCTCGCTGCCCATCCGCCGCAGGATGGCGTGCACCCGGGCCACGATCTCGGCCAGGGCGAAGGGCTTGGTCACGTAGTCGTCACCGCCGACGGTCAGGCCGGCCACCTTGTCCTCGATGGCGTCCCGGGCCGTCAGGAACAGGATGGGAACCCGGACGCCGTCGGCGCGGAGCCTCCGGGTGACCTCGAGCCCATCGAGGTCGGGCAGCATCACGTCGAGGACGATGAGATCCGGCGGGTGTTCCTGCGCCGCCGACAGGGCCAGTCGTCCGTTGACGGCCTCGTCCACGGCGAACCCCTCGTAGCGCAGGGAGGTGGAGACGGCGTCCACGATCGAGGGCTCATCATCCACCACCAGAATGCGCTGGTTTCGGGTGGGTTCCACGTGCTGTTCCTCCTGGTGACAGATCCCGATGGGAAGGGGACCTGACCAGCATCGCACCAGCACTTGAGCATCTGGTGTGATCAACCTGTGAATCGGCTGTGACCCGCTCGTGCCCTGGAGGGCACCGCCTCCGGCAATCCGGCCCCGGCCGTCGTCCGTAGCCCCACCAAGTCACAGCGAGCCCACAGCGGGGACGAAGCCGGCTCTCGTCTTGGCCGGGTCCACTGGTACCTGCCGGTCGGTCTCGGCAGCAGTTCCCATCGCCACCCGGTCACCCGGACCAGGTGGATCCTCTCAGAGAGGCGAGCTCATGGCAGCACGGAAGCAACAGGCAACACCCGATCACACTTCGGCCCTTCGCACCAGGGATCAGGCCATGATCCGGGTTCGCCGGACCACCGCCTTGATCGGCACCGGTGCGGCCGCCACGGCCATCGGGCTCGGGGTGCTGGTGGCCTCGGACACCAGTGCGCGCTCGGGTGCCGCCACCGCCACTGCGGTAGACCACCGGTCGTCGCCCGCATCGACATCGACCACCACCGCCCCATCGACCACCACCGCCACGTCGACCACCACCGCCACGTCGGCAGCTTCCTCGGACAACTCGACTACCACCACCACCACCACGCCGACCACGACGACGACGGCCCCGACCACCACCAACCACAGCGCCACCACCACCTCGGGTCAGTCATGACCGACACCGCAGTGATCCCGACCCGCAGCAATCGACCTGCCATGGACCCCGGAACCGAGGCGACGCCAGCTGCCCGGACCATGAGGGCCATCGGCACCACCGTCTCGGTTTCCGTCACCGAGCCGGCAACGGCCGACGACGCCGCGGCCATACTGGCCGACCACCTCTCGTCGCTCGATGAGGCGTGCAGTCGGTTCCGGCCCGACTCGGAGCTCCGGAAGCTCGAACGATCGAGCCGAGGCCAACCTGTGCCGGTCAGCCCATTGCTGTTCGAGCTCCTCGAAGTGGCCTGTGCCGTTGCCGTCAAGACGGCCGGGACGGTCGACCCCACGGTGGGTACCGCGGTCATCTCCCTCGGCTACGACCGCGACTTCGATGAGATCGAGGAGCCCGGGTGCTCCGGCCCTCGCCACCGGCCGCAGCCGGCTCCGGGCTGGTGGCGGGTCCAGTTGGACCCGCGTGAACGCACGGTGAGTGGTCCCGTCCGGGATCCGGATCGACGTAGGGGCCACGGCCAAAGCCTGGGCCGCCGATCGGGCCGCCCGGACCATCGCCGTCAGGTTCGGTGGCGGAGTCCTGGTCAACCTGGGTGGTGATGTGGCCGTGGCCGGGCCGCCCCCGCCCGGTGGGTGGTCGGTGGGCATCGCCGAGCACTGCACCACACCAGGGGATGCCGTGGACCAGGTGGTGGCGGTGCACGCCGGAGGCTTGGCCACCTCGGGGACCACTGCTCGTTCGTGGGTGCACAACGGTCGCCGTGTCCACCACATCATCGACCCGTGGACGGGTGAGCCTGCCCCGACCGCATGGTCGCTGGTGTCGACGGCCGCGTCGAGCTGCGTGGAAGCCAATGCCTGGAGCACCGCCGCCGTGGTGTGGGGCCCCGACGCCGTCGGGGCACTCACCGAACGGGAGATCCCGGCCCGGTTGGTGGACGTCCACGGCGGCGTCACCCTGGTCGGTGGCTGGCCGCCGGACCCCGCCGTGCCGAGCGGTGTCGATGGCCGCGGCCCCGGGGAGGTGTGGTGATGCTCACCTCCTCCTCGACGACGCTGTGGTACGCCACCCGGGCCACCGGCATCGTGGCCCTGATCCTGCTGACGGTGACCGTGGTGTTGGGCATCCTCACCGCCGGTCGGGTCCGGTCACGACAGTGGCCGGCCTTCGCCCAGGCCGATCTGCACAAGTGGGTGTCCCTGCTGGCCCTGGTGTTCCTGGCCTTCCATGTCCTCACTTCGGTGCTCGACACCTATGTCCACCTCGGGTGGGCGTCCATCGTGGTGCCGTTCTCCTCCTCCTACCAACCGTTCTGGACCGGGTTGGGGACGGTGGCCGTCGACCTGATGCTGGCCGTGGCCATCTCGAGCGCCCTCCGTCAACGGATCAGCGCCCGCACCTGGCGGGGCCTCCACTGGCTGGCCTACGGGAGTTGGCCGGTGGCCATGGCCCACGCCCTGGGCGAGGGGACCGACGGCACCAAGCTGTGGATGGACGCTCTGGCCGCGGTGTGCACGGTGGCGGTGACGTGGTCCGTGCTCTGGCGGATCGGCGAGAGCCGCGGCAACAGAAGGCGGGCTGCAGGGGCCGGCTCCCTCACCCGCCTGGTTCCGGACCGGGAGCCGACCGACCGGTGGCCGTCGTCACCGGTCACCGGTCGGGTCGACGGAGTCGACGTCGGGAGTCGGGCCGGGGCCAACCAGACGTTGGTGGAGGAGCGGCCATGAGTACCGTGATCATCGACACCCCCAACCGCCTGTTACCGGCGGGACCCGGTGCCGGCCACGATCTGGCCGCCCACCATGCCCTCCATGGGGTCCTGGCGATCCCCTCTGACGACGGTGGGCTCTGGCGGGCCTCGATACGGGAGGCCGTCAGCCGCTCGGGATTGTCGGGACGGGGTGGGGGAGGGTTCCCCTCCGCCACCAAATGGGATCCGGTCCGGACCGGCTCGCGCTCGGCGGTCCTGGTGGTCAACGCCATGGAGGGCGAGCCGGCCAGCGCCAAGGATCGCCTCCTCCTGATCCACGCCCCCCACCTGGTCCTCGACGGCGCCGAGGTGGTGGCCGAGGTCATGGGGGCGTCCGAAGTGGTGGTCTGCGTACCCGATCACCGGCCCTCGTTGGCCGCCTCGATCGAAGGGGCCATCGCCGAACGCCGATCCGCCGGTCGAGCCCACCGGTTGACGTCGGTGCGACAACCACCGGGCCGCTACGTGAGCGGGGAGGAGTCCGCGCTGGTGAACTGGCTCGACCGCCGGCGGGCCCTTCCCCTCTATCGGACCGACAAGTCGCGCCCCTTGCAGTTGGGCCGGCGCCCGGCTCTGGTGCACAACGCCGAGACGCTGGCCCAGGTGGCCCTCATCGCCCGTCACGGGCCCGAGTGGTTCCGGCGGCTGGGCCTACCCGGGGCCCCCGGGACCACCTTGGTCACGGTCAGCGGGGCGGTACGCCGTCCCGGCGTGGTGGAGGTGGAGCTGGGGACGCCGGTAGCGGACATCATGAGTCGGGCCGGAGTCGATACCCCGCTGTCGGCGGTGCTGGTGGGCGGGTACGGGGGCGCGTGGCTCGACGCCTCGCAGCTGGCCACTCCCTATGCCCCGGGACCCCTGGCCGAGGCCGGGGCCACCCTAGGGGTCGGCATCCTGATCGCCCTGCCGGCATCGTCGTGTGGCATCGCCGAGACCGCCCGGATGACCCGGTACCTGGCCGGCGAGAGCGCCGGGCAGTGCGGTCCGTGCGTCTTCGGTCTGCCGGCCATGGCCCACGACTTGGAGCAGCTGTGGACGGGACGGGTGGACCAACAGGTGCTCGAGCGCCTCGGCGGCCGGGCCGGGCAGATCACCGGGCGAGGCGCCTGCGGTCATCCCGACGGCGCCGCCAGGCTGGTCCAGAGCGCCCTCCGCGTCTTCGCGGCCGACGCCCGGGAGCACCGGGCGGGTCGGCCCTGTCCCGGTCATGCCACCACCACCGTCCTCACCCTTCCGGCGGGACCAATGCAGAAAGAGGCCCGATGACCCGTTCGATCAAGGTCCGGCTGCGGGTGGACCCGGTGGCCTGTGACGCCTACGGCTACTGCGCCGAGTTGCTCCCCGAGCGGGTCACCCTGGACGAGTGGGGCTACCCCATGGTCGACGGTACCCCGGTCGGGCCCGACCTGGTGGCTCTGGCCACCCGGGCCGCAGCGGAGTGCCCGCGCCGGGCGGTGCATCTGGAGCAGGTCCGGTCGTGAGGCCCGCCACCCGGTCGCCGAAGGCTCAGTCGCAGACGGTGCCCGCAGGCGGAAGGCCACCGCCGGTGAGATAGGTGGTGACCACCTTCTGCATGCAGGTGTCGCTCGACCCGCTGAGCAGCCAGGTGTGGCCCCACCCGCGCCAGGTGGCCAACGCCGCCGTCGGGAAGATGGCAGCGAGATGGACTGCACCGATATGGGGGGTGTTGGGGTCACCGGTGTTGCCGATGACCAGGATGGGCGGCGTGCCGGTGGGGTGGAGGTTGGCCACGGGCTGTCGGCCCGCCGGCCACGAGACGCAGCCCGCCATGGTGTAGGTCACGGCGTAGGCGCCCATGAGCGGGTACTTGGCCGCCAGCGAACGGGCCAGCTTCCCGGCGGCCAGCGGGCTGGGGTGGGATGCGGCGTCGTTGCAGGTGATGGCCCACAGCGGATCGACCAGCGGCGCCCCGTTGGTGTCGGTGTCGAAGGCCAGCGCCAGCGTGCGCAGTGGACCCCCGTTGCCGTGGGCCGCGTCGACCAGGGCCGGATAGTACGAGGGGACGAACTGGGGCACGCTGAGGGCGAAGAGGGTGGCGGTGTCCAGGTCCCCCACGGTGACCGGGGTGGTGTCGCCGTGTCCGGGGGCCGGCAGCGGATGGGCGGTCATCGACGCGGCCAGCCTGGTGAAGAAGGCCTCGGGATCGGAACCCAGGGGGCACGGCGTCATCTGCTCGCAGGCAGCGAAGAGATGCAGGAGCGACTGCTCGGCCGCCGGGGCCTCCTGCTCGGCCTGCACTACCAGTGAGGCGTTCACGTCCACGGCGCCGTCGAGGACCATGGTGTCGACGTGGTGGGGGAACAGGTCGGCGTAGACCGCGCCCAGCACGGTGCCGTACGACGTCCCGTAGAAGCTGATCTTCGACACGCCCAGGGCCTGTCGGAGCCGGTCCATGTCGCGGGCGGTGTTGACGGTATTCACGAAGGGCACGGTGGAAGGGTGCTGGGCAAAACAGGCCCGGGCCATGGTGGTGAAGAACGACGTGCTGGGCAACGGCGTTCCCGGTGCCGACGGCAGCGGGACGGCGCTGGTGGCACCGGAGGGGGACGTGCCACACCGCAGTGGATCACTGGCGCCCGTGCCTCGAGGGTCGAAGCTCACCACGTTGAACTGTTTGGCGATGGCCGGCGGCAACTCCTTCACGGCCAGCGACAAAAGCTGGTTGCCGCTCTCCCCGGGACCACCCGGGTTGTACAACAGGGTGCCCGGCGTGCCGGTGGGGTCGGTGGCCGGCGACCGGCTCACCGACATCTGGATGCTCCCGGCTCCAGGGTGCTGGTAGTCGACCGGCACCGAGACGCTCCCGCACTGGAGGGAGGATCCGCCCGGGCACGGCGACCATGCGACGGCGGCCGGTGGCGCCAGCGCCGGCAGTGTGGTGTGCCCGGTGATGGAGTACGTCGAGCCCGACCCACCCGAACTGGCCGTCGTCGAGGTGGTGCCGGTGGCCGAACTGCCGCACGCCGCGGCCGCCACCACCAGGACCACCAGTCCGATCCACGCGCTCGACACCCGGTGGCTACGGTCCGCTCCCATCCGGAGTGAACGTAGCAGCGGAGGTCGGCCCCGGCCCGATCAAGGCCATTGCCCGATCCCTGCCCCACTCCGTGCCATCCCCGGCCCGATGGGGCGGGAATCATCGGCGTGACCAGCATGTTGAACCAGCCATGCAGGGGGTGATGAAGCACCACATGGTTTGGCCGGCCCGGGCGGTGGACCACCGTGCGGCGGTGGTGGCGGCGGCCAAGGCCCTGGCGGTCGCCGGGGTGGTGGCCTACAACTGGTGGGTCGTGGTGCCGTTCGTGCCCGGCCTGATGCCGTCGGTCAACGGGTTCTTCTCCGATCTGGAGGCCACCGGTCGACCCCACGCCACCTTGATGTCGGACGCCGACATGGCGGCCGGGGTGCTGATGGTGGCGGCGCTGCTGCTGCGGGGGTCGGGATCCCGGAACGGACCGAGGCGGGAGTGGAAGTGGATGATCGCCTTTGCCGCGGCGGGCGCGGTGGGTGGGCGCTTCCCCTACGCCTGCTCCGAAGGGCTGAGCGCCACCTGTCGCGCCAAAGAGTGGGACCTGCAGCTTCCGGTCCACCACTACGTCCACGTGGTGGCGGGCATTGCCGAGTTCGCCTTCTTGACCACGGCGGCGTTGATGGCCATGCGCCGGACCCGTGGGGATGGGACCCGTGCGTCCCGGCTCTACGCCGACATCGTCAAGGTGCTGGTGGTCAGTTACCCCATCCTCGGGATGGTCTATCTCACCGACCGCCTGGGGACGTTGGTGGAGCCGGTGTTCTTCATCGCCTTCTCCGCCATGCTGTTGGCCGAGGTCTTCGAGTCGAGCGCACCGATCCCGGCGTCGCCGACCTGGGCGGACCGGGTCGAGGCCCGGTCCCAGGGACCCGAACGGGCGCTTGAGGGCTCTCGTTGGACCCACGTCCATGGGAGCCGGCGGGGGTAATCGGGTGGTCTCTGGTCGGACCGGCCCACCGGGGCGGTAGGCGGGCGTCACGGGCTCAACCAGGGGTGTGCCGAAGGCCGGAAAGGACTTATGCCGCGGTACCCCCTCGGTTGCGCCTAGGGTGATGGGGTCATCGACCCAATCACGCGGGCCGGTGCATGTAGGGCTTCACAATGGATCCCCGCGTTACCGTGCGTGAATTTCAAGGAGTGACAGTTATGGGTGTAGGTGCAGTTAAGTGGTTCAACGCCGAAAAAGGCTTCGGTTTCATTACGCCTGACGGCGGCGGGGATGACCTCTTCGTTCACCAGTCGGAGATTCAGATGGAGGGCTTCCGCGATCTTGCCGAAGGCCAACGTGTGGAGTTCGAGACCAAGCAGGGTCAAAAGGGTCTGCAGGCGAGCCAGGTCCGCAAGATCTGAATCGCTGCCGGGTGCTGACCCGACGGCCGTGCCGGTCTTCCGGTGGTGGTCGTCGGGTCGGGCCCCCGGCGCCGGGGGCGCATTTGCGCTCCCGTGATTGGTATCTCTCGCCGTTTGCGGCACTTGCAGCTGCTGCAAACGCGCAACCGGCTTCCATACTGGTGTGATGCTCCGCGCTCTGCTGTGCCCGGCTCGACCGAGGTATTGGCGCGGCCGGTCCAGGCGGCTCCATCAGTGCGACGAACAGGGATTGCTCTGACCGTCGGTCAACGCCCGGGTCATCACCGGGAGGCCGGACCTTCGAACGGCGCGGCCACCACATGGGTTGTTCCCGGTCGGCGGTCCTTCTTGTTCGGCACTCGACAGTCAACGTCGGTCCGATTTGACCGCCGGGCACTGGCTTAGCCTCCGTGGCCACCACGGGCCGAGGTCAGCGACTTCCCGCGGTCCGGTCCCGCCGCGGAGCAATCACGATTCGATCGCTGGACAGAACAGCGCGGTGAACGGTGATGCGAGGGGGTGGGCGGCACGACCCACCTTTGCGACCCTGGAGGTCCGCTGAGGGGCTGTGATACCTTTCCTTGGGCTGGGAGGGGAAGGCGGGTAATTCAGCATCGGTAAGGGGCCGATGCCCGGCGGTCACTGCGTGACTCATCGTTTGCCACTGCTGTGGATTTGCTTGTTTGCCAACAAGAGGGGAAGTCAATGCTGAAGGTTTTCGTCATCTGCGCAATTGTCCTCGGTGGGCTGTCGTTGCCGGTCGCCACGGCGGGAGCGGGGGTTGCGGTCAGTCTCGCCACACCCGCGGCTTCGACCTACGCCTGGGCCAACAACCGCAATAAGCCACCGGCCTCGACCGGGCTCACAGGCGAGGTGGGCATCGATGCCGGCAACTACGACTCATTGCTCATCGAACCGTCCGGCCACGTGCTCGAGTTTGCCGGAAACTCGGTGGGAGAGCACGCCTCGACCGTCCCGAATCTCTCCAACGTCGTCTCGACCGCCGACGCCGACCAGTACTTCCTCGCCATCTCGTCACCGACCCCGATCGTGTCGGGCCACTGCCCTCACTCGACCGTGTGGAGGTGGAAGGACGGTCAGGCGGCGAGCAAGATCACCGCCCTCGACGGCCTAGGGGTGGTCGAATTGGCCGGGGGTGCCGACCATGAATTGGCGCTGACCTGCAAAGGGCAGGTGTACGTGTGGGGTGTCGGCTCGCTGGGCATGGGTTCGGACGAACACTTCAGGGAGCCCACACTCAACCCCCGTCTCACGGCGCTGACCGGAGGTACCTCCGTCGGGGTCGTCGTCGATGCCGGGAGCGACATCGGGGGAATGTTGGTCAAGGGCCAGGTGTACATGTGGGGCACGAACAAGCAGGGGCAGTGCGGCTGTGGCGCGACGGGAGACAGCATCGATTCGCCGATGCCGGTCAAGCAGACCGTTTTGTTCAAGTCGATCAGCCTGGGTGGCGACCAGAACTACAACGGACAGATCCTGGCCGTCGACCGATCGGGTCGGGCCTGGTGCTGGGGAGCCGGCCTCGACGGTCAGTGCGGGACCGGGAAGAAAGCCAACGTCGATGTTCCGACCCTGGTGCCGGGACAGACGTCGGTTGCCGAGGTCGCCGCAGGCGGCGCCTACTCGCTGTTTGTCGGCAAGGATGGCGACCTGTGGGGCACTGGGGACATCCACGACGGGGCGGCTGGCCAGGGTTCGACGGTCGACCAGTTTCATCCGGTCGACGTGCTCCGTGGGGTGGCGGCAGTGAGTGCCGGAGCCGAACACGCGTTGGTGATTGGCACTCACGCGGCGAACTAGCGAGATGGCTCAGCCGGGTTCAGCTGGGCCACCGACGTAGGTCCGCTCCGAGGCGCCCCGTACCGGAGCTGCCGCCTTTGCTCACGGCCGGAGCGGTCAGCTCGTGCCAACAGGCAGCGAGCATTGCCGAGCGGATCACCGTGAGCAGAGGGTCTGACCTCGGGCACTGGGGCGGTGGGGCGGTGGACTACCAGCCGCGGCAGCCGTCCTGATCGGGCGGGTCGGACTGGATGCGTTCGGCCACCATGATCTGCTCGTCCTCGGTGGCCTCGGCTCCTTCGGGGGCGTACTGGAGCCCGCCATAGGCGTCCCAGTTGGCTCGGCTGATGCCGAGGCCGCCACTGAAGGTCGAACCATCCGACGCCCAGTTACCGCCCTCTTCGCACATGGCCACTTGTTCCCAAGCGGCCCGCTCGTAAGGGGTCACCGTGTCCACGGGGCCTGACGGCACCGGTACAGGGGCAGGGGCCGGCGCGGCCACCGCTGCTACCACCGGCCTGGCCACCGGCTTGGGAGTGGACACCAGCGCATGAATAGCCGCGGTGTCCGGCGTCGAACGTCCGGACGAGGTGACGATGCGAGCGCCCAACAGTCCGGAGTCGAGTTGGAACGGCAGGCGCAAGTTCGCACCGGTCGACCCTGTGCTCAGGGCACGGTAAGCCACCGATTCATTCGGCGACAGGGCCAGCGCTGTCAATGCGGCAGCATGGGGAGACGTGTTTTTGGTGTTGTGAACAGACTGCGCGCTGGCAGTCTGGGTGATGATACTGAGGGCGACAGGAATGGTCGCCACGAGTGCAATGCGGGTCCGCATGGCACCTCCCTTCGTAGGGCGCGCGTTGGCGCCTTCCTCTGCTCGGTGTTGGCGGGCTCCGGCCTTTGCATTCGTTCCCCGGACGGCGAGCGGGAAGGCATCGTTCGTCCTGGCTTTGCGCCATAGGGTGTGCGGCCGGTTTGGTTACGCCCGGGATTGCGTCGTGGTGACCCACTCTTTCTTGGCTCGGAGGCTGTCAGGTGCAACTGTCCCGGCACCCCACGGCCCCGGCGGCGCGCCGATCCAAGCCGGTAGCTCGGATGGATGCCGTGTTGCCACTGGAAAGCCTATGTGGGACTCCCAGCGGGACCGATGATCTCAAATCGGATCGGGCCCGGCACCGGTGCGCTAAGCAAAGTATAGCCGATGCTCGATCAACTGTTTGTGCGCAGCCCCAGTTACTCCACTGACCAGGGAGTATTGGTCCACAAATGAAGAATATCCACAAGTTGGATCGACTAATAAACAGGCCCTTGGGTCCTGATCTGTATAGCAGTTGCTACCAATCTGTATTAGAGATTCTGCTGGTGGTCACATAGAGCGGGGGTAGCAGTACGGAGTGCGTCGGAGCGCCCGGCACTGCCCTCCGGGGAGCGATGGGCCCCCAATCCCGGTCGGTCCCCGGTTGTGCCGCCGGTGCTGTCCCGATGGGGCTGGCGACGTGCCGCCTCGAGATGGTGGCGGGACAGCACTCGGCCCACACCCGAGGGGTGTGGGCCGAGGTTCCCGCGTATGTTTCGACTGGTCATTCCAGGCGCGGTGTCAGTGCGCGCCATGCCCCGGGGCGTGTGGCCCGGGGCATGGAGGGCACTACGACTTGACCACCAGCCCGAAGTACTGGGTGTTGGACCCGGACTTGCTGGAGGCCCGGACCTCCAACGACCAGGTCTTGGCCTTGGTGGGCGTTCCGGCCAGGGTGGCTGTGCCATTGGAGTTGCTGGTGAAGGTGGTTCCGGCAGGCAGTCCCTTGAGCAGCTTGACCACCGGGGTCGGGACACCGGTGGTGGTGAAGGTGAAGCTGAAGTGCTTGCCTTCGGTCACCGTCTTGGAGGGTGCGCTGGTGATCTGCGGTGCGACACTGCTGACCGCGTTGAACTGCACCGCGGGGATGTAGTACGGAGCGCCGTCACCAGTCGTTGACCAGCACGACGTTCCCCCGGAGGCCGGGACATCGATGCGGAAGACTCCGGGATCGGTGCCGTTGCAGTAGTTGGCGGCTTGGGAGCTGTCCTGATACACCGTTCCCGGGACCGGATCACTACCGACGGCGGGCTCGTTCGAGGTGGTGGTGAATCCGATGTTCAGTGAGTCGTAGGGACATCCCTGCGTCGTGGCATGGCAGGTGGTGGAGTCGCCGTAGGGAGCGGACCCGTAATCACTGGTGTTGTAGGCGATCCCGTAGATCACGTCGGCGGGCACCTTGGTGTGGCCGAGGGTGAAGGTGACGTTGTTGGCCAGGCCGTTGTAGCAGTGGCCGTCCGCGGAGTCGTACCAGGTCCCCGAGAACTCGCTCACCGGGATGCCCTGTGCGGCGGCATCGGGGGCGCAGTCCGTGGTGTAGCTGGCGTCGGCCGAGGGACGGTACGGGATCTTGAAGGTCTGGGTGATCGAAGCGATCTTGCTGCCCACCGCATTGTCGGCCCCCACCGTGTAGAGGTTGAGGGTGACCGGCTCGGCGAAGGTGGCATTGGCGGTGGTGGCACAGCCGGACTCCCAGGTGCCCGAGGTGCAGGCCCAACTGTCCAGACTGACCACGACGCTGGTCAGAACCCGGCCCGAACCACTGGAGAACTGGATCTGGTTGCCCAACTGGGACAGGGCGTCAGCTTCAAAGCCCTCACTGGGGAGGGCCTGGGACAAGGGGGTGGTGGTGCTGTCATAGATGGTGGATCCACTCGAGGCACCGGCGACGGAGGCTGGGATCGCCACCAGCCCCAGGGTCATCAGTCCTACCAACGCAACCACGGTTGCCAGAATTCTGCGCACGTACATTCCTTTCATTCGGGCTTGCTCGGATCGAGCCCCAGGCCCGCCCCATGCCGATCAACGATCGCCGCCGATGCAATCTGCCCGCGCGGATAGCCCCCGGAGGGCACCGTAAGGGAACGCGCCCACGAAAGCATCACCAAATATGACAAGATCGTCAGCTCCGACCTCCGGGGTGTCATCATCAAATGTGATGACGTCGGTCAGGTCAGGCTCACCAACCGGTCTGGACGGTCCCCCCGGTGATGGTGATGCGGAGCATGAAGAGCGGCCGGTTGTCGGGGTAGCCCACCTGGCCGGGTAGCCAGGCGTGGAAGGCCATCCACAGGTCGCCCTTGGTGTCGGTGAAGACCGATGGACCACCGGGACCGCTGAAGGAGGTACCCGAGCCCAACAGCGGCAGGTCGGAGGTATCGGTGCAGGGACCGAGGGGACCACTGCAGTCGGCCACGCCTATGGCGTAGTTGGCGGTCTGCCAGTTGTTGCCGGAGTAGAAGAGCAGATACTGGCCCCCCTCGACCACCATGTCCGGTCCCTCGACCACACCGCCCTGCCAGCTGTGGGTCGGGTTCAGCAGGGCCGAAGGTGTGTGCCCGATGCCGGTGCCGGACGGGTTCAGCTGCTCGGCCCACAACGTGGCCGGCTGGCCGTTGGCACCTTGGGACTTCCAGGTCAGGTAGGGGGTGCCGGCGGGTGACACATACGGGCTGGGGTCCATGGATCCCCCCAGGTTCAGCTGGCACACCAACGGCTTCTTCGTACTGTCGATGTACGGTCCGGCCGGTTGGGTGGCGACGGCGTCGGAGATGCACTCCTCGCCGGTGGTGCCGTCGAGCACGGAGTAGTAGAGCACGTAGTTGGCGCCGCGCCGGAGCACCGATGGCCCCCAGGTGTTACCGGGCTTGGCCCAGGAGGCCAGGTGGGGCAGGGCGTCGCCCACCGTGGTCCACCGGCTCAGGTCCGACGACTCGATGATCTGGATGTTCCCCGCCGCCGAGTTGGTGGCGAAGGCGTAGTACTCGTTTCCGGTGCTCAGCACGAAGGGGTCGGGAAAGTTGAAGGGATAGACCAGGCCGCCGTTGGCGCTGTCCAGCGTCCCGCAGGCCGTAGAGGCCGCGGTGATCGAGGTGACCGCACCTTGGAGGTTGGCCGAGGCGATGTCGGTGGTGGCCGCCGACACGCCGTTGAGGCAGGTCCGCAACGTGGCGATGTCCAGGGTTTGGAAGTAGTTCGTCTTATCCGACGCCTCCAGGTTCCGGGTGGTGGTCCCGATCTCGTTCGTATCCCTGGCCGCCGCCTGTTGGCGTGCATGGAGGGTGGCGGTGGTGGAGGCGATCCCGGACCGGTTGTGCGAGAGGGCCGACCGGGCGTGGGAGACCCGGGCCTCATCGGTCCGGATCGCCGCATTCACCCGGTGGTCCGACGACACGGTGATGACGTCGTAGGACACCGCGGCGATGAGCACTGCCGCCAGCACGGCCAGCACCGCCCAGCGGGCCGGGCCCACGGTCGTCCGGCGGTGACGGGATCGGGTGGCCCCGGTCGTTGGCGTGCCCGGCGGTGCCTGGACCCGGTCGGTGACCGGTGGGCCGAGCGGGAGGGTTGGAGCGGTCATGCCCCGGTCGGCTCCGCGCTCCGGCAGTTGGCCGCCACGCCCTCCAGCGTGGCCGCGGCACCAGCGGTGTTACCGAGGGCGATCTGATTGAGGGACTGCTCCACTCCGGCCAGGCACAGGTCCAGCTGGTTGATACTGACTCCCTGGTAGAACTCGTCGGCCTGGGCCTGGGCCAGCCGGGTCTGGTCGGTGGCCAGTTGGGCCGCCGCCGCCGTCAAGGTCTGCCCGGCGACTTCGGCCTGACCGGTCACGTTCAGGAGCTCGGTTCGGGAGACGGCCACCGCGGCCAGGGTGTGACGCAGCTCCGACCGGGTGGTGGCCAGGGTGGAGTCCGCCTTGCGGAGTTGGCCATGGCTGACGAAGGCCACCACCATGGCTGCCACCAACGCTGCCATCACCAAGGCCACCACCGCCCGATAGGCCGCCCGGACGGTCGGGCTCCATCCGGCCCGGTCGCTCCGGCCCCCGGGTGCGTCGTGCCCCTCCTGCTCTTCTGCCGCTTCCGGGGTGGCGAAGCCAGCGCCACCCGGCCCCTCGCCGTCGGCCGGGGCGCGGCGATCGGCCAGGAGGTCGATGGCCGGCCGCGTAGACCAGTTGAGTGGATCGGTTTCCATGAGCGTTGGTTTCCACACCGGCGACGGGCCGGCGGTCACATCGCAACCGCCGGCCCCTATGACTGACCTCATCCGCCACCTTCATTCTCACACCGATTCGGTGGCCCCCGGGGTCGCCTCGGGGCCAAACGCTCCAGAGGAATCGGCGGGCCGGAACGTGGGGACCAGCGGTCCGAACGACCGGGCCCGGATGCATCCGACCCACACCCCGGCGCCGTAGAAGGCGTCGTCGATCACCGAGGCCAACGACCACCGGACCGGGTCGATGGGGGGACGGCGTCGCCACCACTCCACCAACGGGGGCACCACGACCAGCGCGGTGGCGGCCATCCTCAACCGGCCGCTCCGTCGGGCCAGGGCCACGGCCACGGCCGGACCGGCCAGCATGGTGGCGGCATGCCCCATGCCCACCACCGTCCAGGCCGTACCCTCGATGCTCCATCGGGCGGTGAGGGCCAAGGGAACGCCCCGGGGTCGGACCTTCCGGGCCGTAGAGGCGGCCGAAGCCGCCACCACCAACGCCGCGGTGCGCCAGCGCCCGGACAGCAGGGCCACGGCGGCCACCGTGGGCCAGGGTCGGAGCTCGAGCGGGGGGACCTGGCCCGGGTGCCGTCTCGACAGCGCTCCTGCCGAGGTTCCGTAGCGGAACCGTCGGCCCATCAACTCCCGCCACGAGCCCGGCTCCCGGTGCAGCACCGTGGCCGTCGGGTCGTACCGGACCCGCCAGCCCTGGTCCACCAGGCGCCACACCAGATCGACGTCCTCGCCGACCCGCAGGCCGGCATCGAAGCCGGAGATCACGGCCTGGCGGCGAGTGACCAGTGCCGCGGCGGGCAGGTAGCGGACCACCGCGTCCGGCCCGACCTGGCTCGGTTCGGGCCCCATGTCCAGGGGCGAGCGGGCGTCGGCGTACCTGGCCCGCGCCGTGGAGTCGGCCGCGGCCGGGTCGGGGCGGACCCGGGGGGCGACCGCGGCCACCAGCGGGTCGTCGAACCACCAGAGCAGCTCCTCCAGCCATCCCTCGGTTACCCGGCAGTCGCTGTCCACGAAGGCCACCAACTCCGAGTCGACCAACCCCAACCCGTCATTGCGGGCCGCACCCGGTCCTCCGTTGACGTCCCGGCGGATCAGCCGGACGTTCGGGCGGTCGCACACCCGGTCCACCGCGGCCGGGTCGTCAGAGTCGTCGTCGACCACCACCACCGCACGTTCCGGACCCAGCGCATCGAGGCACCGTTCGAGGTCGGCGATCCGGTTGTGGACCGGCACCACCACCGTCACCCTCTCGATGTAACGACCGGTCGGGTCAGCGACCGGGCGGGCCGGTCGCGGGTGGGCCATGCCGGCGTCGACCAGGCGGCGTCCCAACCGACCGGCGGCGGCGGTGGTGGTGGTCCCTGGGCCAACAGGGCGGACAGGGTGGCCGCCCCTTCGTCGCTGAGGGTGATCATCCGCCCCGGATGTCCTCCGACCAGCACCGTCCCGTGCCGGAAGAGCCGGACCGACCGGTCGAGGACCAGACCGAGCCCCCCGGGGAGGGGGGTCACAGCGAGAGGCCGCCATCCACCGGGATCACCGCCCCGGTCAGGGCACTGCTGTCCGGGCCGGCCAGCCACACCAGGGCCGCCGCCACCTCCTCGGGCGCCAGCAGTCGCCCCACCGCTTGCTGGTCGGCGAAGGCCCCGGTGTCGTCCAGGCCGTAGAGCCGGGCACTCTCGGTCAGGGTGGCAGTGGCGGTGGAGCCGGGGCTGACGGCGTTGGCGGTGACCCCGGTCCCACCCAGATCGGCGGCCAACCCCCGGACCAGTCCGGCCACGCCCGCTTTGGCTGCTCCGTAGGCGGCCAACTTGGGGAGACCGCGGGTGGCGGCGGCCGAAGCGACGGCCAGGAACCGTCCGTGGCGGGGCGTAGGCCTTCGAAGCAGGGCCGGGATGGCGACCCGGGCGGCGGTAACCGGGCCCACCAGGTTCACCTCCAGTACCGCGTCGAGCTGGTCGGCCGGCATCTCCCACAACGGCACCCCACCGGCGATCACCCCCGCCACCGCCACCATGGCGTCAAGGCCGCCGAACCGTTCCTCGGCCAGAGCCACTGCGGCCCCCAGGGCTTCGGGGTCGGTGGTGTCGGCTCGGAACGCCACTACCTGGTCGAGGCCCCCCGCACCGGCCGCCCGGGGCACCAGGGCCAGAGCAGAAGCGACCACGGCATCGAGCTCGCCCTCGGTGCCCATGGGGTAGGGGAGCCGGGGGTCGTCGTGGCCCCGGTCGACGGCGACCACCGACCAGCCGGCGGCGATCAACCCATGGACGGTGGCGGCGCCGATCCCCCGGGCCGCCCCGGTCACCACGGCCACCCGGTTCATCCGGTCACCTCCTTGTTGGTCGGAGCCTGTTGGTCAGGGCTCACCGTCGATCTCCCGGATCATCTCAGCCAGGTCCGCCACCGCCGCGGCCAGCAGCCGGTCTCCTTCGTCGGCACTGGCTCCGGTCGGGTCGCCCAGTACCCCGTTGGCACTGACGGCGCGGACCCCCCCTTCTACCAGCAGGGGAAGCAGGGTGCGGATGGCACGCTGGTCACCGGCCTCGGCCTGCTCGAGCCGCACCCGCTCGGGGGCGATGGTCAGCATGAGGGAGGTCTCCGTTCGTCCGGCGTGGAGGTCACCGGGCCAGGAGGGCCACCACGCCATCACCGGGTGACCCTCGGCGTGCAGCTGGGCCATGGCCCGGGCCACCGGTGTGGCGTTGCCACCATGGGTCGACACCATCACCACCCGGGCGAAGGCCACGGCGGCCGAGCGGCCCAGCTCCACCAGTACCGCCTCGGTGACCTCGGAACCGATGGACAGGGTGCCGGCGAAGGCCTGGTGCTCACCGCTCGACCCGTAGGCCAGGGCCGGCGCCACCACCACTCTCGGGTCCAGGCGACCCACCCGGTGAGCCACCGCTACCGCGATATCGGTGTCGGTGGTGAGGGGCAGATGGGGTCCGTGTTGTTCGGTCGAGCCCACCGGGACGAGAAGGATCCCACCTGTTCGGGCCCGGTGCTCGACCTCCGGCCAGGCCAGCTCGTCGAGCTCGTTCACCCGTCCACCGTGGCGTCGGGGTGCTCCCGGTCCGGCCAACCGTCCAGGTAACCGTGGCGCACCAGGAATCCGATGAGGGCGTCGGCGGCTTCGACGCTCCCGACCGGCCCGATCACGGTAGGGGGATCGTGGGCCACCAGGGCGCCGGTCAGAGCCAACAGTCGAATGCGGGGATCGTCCCCTCGGGGGGGCGGCAACACCCGGGTCCGCGGGGCGAACGGCCGGGTCGGCCCGAACCGGACCCGGTGGTCCACTGATCCGACCGGCCGCGGGGACGGGGCCGGACTCACCGGGACCTCGGAGTCCGCCGCGGCCAGGGCTCCGGCCAGGGGCGCCCGTCGCAACCGCACCCCGGCCGCCTCCACCGAGCACACCGCGGGGAGCGGTACCCGCAGTCGCTCCCTCCAACCGCCATCCAGGCGGCGTTCGGCCACCAGGCCGTCACCACCGGGCTCGGACTCCAGTGACACCAACCCCAGCGCCTGGGCCGCACCCAACTCGTGGGCCAGGAACGCCGGGAAGGCCCCGGTGCCCCGGTCGACCGAACGGTCACCGCAGACCACCACCGAGGGCCGCGACCCGACGGCCTCCACCACCCGGCGGGCCAGCGCCTGCTGATCGCGGGCCCAGGGCTCCGTCTCCCCGTCTCCGGCCCCGGCCTCGGAGACCGGCACCCGCAGCACCGACGCCCCCAGGGCGGCCACCTGGCGGAGCACCGGTTCGACCGACACCGGCCCCGCCGCGATGGCCGTCAACTGTCCCGACCAGGCCCGGCAGATGCGCAGGGCATGCTCGAGAGCGGCCCCGTCGGCCGCCGAGAGGCCGATGCCCCAGCGGTCACTGCGCACCACTCCGGTCAGGGGATCGACTTCGGGTCGGAGGTCGGTGATCCGGAGGCACGCCACCACCAGCGGGGTCGCCGTCATCCGTGGTGGAAGACGACGCCCTGGCCGCCGTCGGGGTAGGTCCAGGAGATGGCGCCGTCGTGATCACAGACCATGTAGCAGGTCCCGCACTCGAAGCACTCCTCGTAGTTGAAGAGGATCCCGCCGTTGGAGGTGGGGGCGAAGAGGTTGGCCGGGCAGGCGGTCACGCACGCCTTGGTGGTGCACGAACGGCAGACGTCGGAGTCCACGGTGATGTGGGCCCGTTCCCCGACCCGGAAGTCCACGGTGGCCATCCGGTCCTCGAAGGAGATCCCGCGCCAGGCCGGGTCGGTGGTGCTCATCCGAAGATCCTCATGCCCCGCACGGTGTCGGCGGCCAGCTCCCACAGCCGAACCCCGTGCTTGGCCGCGGCGTCACGGGTCAGCCGGAGGCCACCCGGCTTGGGGATGGGATTGGTCACGGTGAACATCCCGTCGGCCAGGTCGCAGAGGAGGCCCGGGTACCGGTGCTGGACCCGGTCCGAGAGCACCAGGGCCGGTGCCTTGCGGAGGCGCTTGTGGTCGGCCAGGACGAACTGCTGCTCGAGGTCGTCCCGGTACGAGGACAGCCCCAGCTTCGAGCAGTCTCCCGCGGCGATGGCCCGGTCCACCGCCCGACCGGCGGCGAAGCCCGATCCGATGGCGAAGTTGACCCCCTCCAGCCACAGGCCGGCGGCCAAGGTCATGGCGGCGGCGTCACCGGCGATGACCAGCCCGTCGGCGGTGAGGTCGGGCATGGTGTCGTAGCCCCCTTCGGGGATGAGGTGGGCGGCGTACTCACGGAGGGTGGAGCCGCGCAGGTAGGGGGCGATGGAGGGGTGGTCCTTGAGGTCGGCCACCAGCTCCTCGGGCCGCATGCCGGACTCCGCCAGGTGGGTCAGGGACACCACCACCCCCACGCTCACCGTGTCGGCGTTGGTGTAGAGGAACCCCCCGCCAGGGATGCCGCGGGTGCACCCGAGCATCTCGATGTCGACGCCCTGATGGCCCGCCACCCCGAAGCGCTCGTCGATCACCTCGCGGGGCAGGGCCAGGACCTCTTTGACCCCCAGGGTGTGATGGGAGGCGTCCGCCGCCGGCAGGAGGCCCGCCTCCTTGGCCAGGAAGGAGTTCACCCCGTCGCAGGCCACGACGACCCTGGCCCGGAGCACCGCGCCGTCGCGGTCGGTGCGGACGCCGACCACCCGGCCGCCCTCCCGCACCAGCCCGGTGGCCACGGTGTCGGTGAGCAGCCGGGCCCCGGCGTCGGTGGCGTGGGCCGCCAGCCACGAGTCGAAGCTCGGACGGAGGGTGGTCATCCCGTTATAGGGAGGCCGGCCCCAGGCTTCGGACCGGTAGTCGATGGAGAGGGACTGGGTTCCGCTCATCATGAGGGTGGAGCGGCGCACCACCCACCGCTCCACCGGTACCTGCTCCCACCAGCCCGGGATGATGGCGTCGAGCACCCGCCCGTACACCACACCCCCGTAGACGTTCTTCGAGCCGGGGAAGGGACCCCGCTCGATCATCACCACCGACCGGCCGGATCGGGCCAGGGCCAGGGCGGCCGCCGATCCGGCCGGGCCCGCTCCCACCACGATGGCGTCGAACGTCAACCCCGCCCCCTCCTGACCGGCGGCACCGGGCGACACGTCCCTCAGCCACCGGTGGACTCCGAGCGGGAGGTGGGCAGACGGGAAGCCAGCTCATCGGGAGGGTCCACGCCGAAGCGCCGGGCCAACTCGACCAACAGGCCCTGGGCGTCGGTGACCAGGCCCAGGTCGGCCATGGCCGTCATGGGTGACGAGGGGTCGGTGTTGACGCTGACGATGTGCCGGGGGGTCCCGAGCCCGCCCGATGTGTTGGGCGGCACCCGACACGCCCATGGCGATGTAGAGGTCCGGATCGATGGTGACGCCGGTGGTGCCGATCTGGCGTTCGTAGCCGGTCCATCCGGCATCGGTGGCCACCCGGGTGGCCCCGGCCGATCCCCCCAGCGCCGCCGCCACTTCCACCAGTAGGTCGAACACCTGAACGGCGCGCTGGTCGTCCGCAGCCCGCGGCCAGCCCGGCCCCCCGCCACCACCCGGGTGGCCTCGGCCAGGTCCATGGTGTGCAGGTCCGGTTGGAGGATGGCCATCACCTCAGGGTCGAGAGGGCCGTTCCCCTCGGCGGCCACCGACGACGGCTCGGGGGGCCCGAGTGCCTCGACCACCACCGCGGCCTCCGGCTCCGGCGAGCCCACGGCCCGGCTGCCCGGCACCAGGGTGACCACCGCCGGCCCATCGACCTCTGCGTCCATCAGCACCCGGTCGTCGAGTCGCGACACCGTGGCCCGAACACCGCCCCCGGCACCCCCCTTCGGATCCGCAGCGCACCCGGCGCTCACGGCTCCGTCCAGCAGCGGCCGGCCCAGCCGGGCGGCCAAGCGGGGGGCCAGATCGCGTCCGTCCGGAGAAGCGGGCAGGATCACCAGGGTCGCGCCACCCACCACCGGAGCCAGCTGGGCGGCCAGCAGGCCCGGCCGGAAGCCCGCGCCGGTCTCGGCCCACCACACCCGACGGGCGGCCACCAGGGCGTAGGCCGCGGTCTCCGATCCCGATCCCACCACGACGGCCGAGCCTCCCGCTTCGGCCTACCGCTTCGTCCGAGCCCGACCGGGAGCCGGCCGTCCCGGCGTCACCACCACCGCCACCGTCTCGGCGTCGATGGGGGGCCACGTGCCGGTCACAGGCCCACCGCCACCCGATGGCCCTCGATCACCGCGGCGTGGGCCCGTCGTGGCGCCAGGCAGTCCCCGATGCGATGCACCGGGAACGGCGAGCCCTGCAGGTCGCGCCACAGTTGGTCGACGGGTTGCTGATGCACGGAGCAGACCACCCAGTCGCAGGTCCGTTCGAGGTCGGTGCCGGTGGGGTGGTGCTGGAGGCTCAGAACCAACCGCTGGTCCGCGTCGACGGCGCTGGACGCCGCGTCCGGGCGGACGCCCATGGGCACCAGGTCGACCTTCTGCCCGATGCCCTTGGCGTGGGCCTTCACGTTCCAGGTCTCCATATCCAGGGTGACCCCGAGGTCCTGGGCCACCACCATGCCGTTGGTCACGATCTCCACCTGGCAACCCCGGTCGGCCAGCAGCTCGGCGGTCGAGGTGGCCTGGTGGAACCCGAGCTCGTCGACCACCACCACCTCGCCGTGGGGTTGGGCCCGGCCCTCCAGCACGTCGCGGACATCGACCACCCGGGGGTGGTCGCCGGCCCACCACGGACGCCACGGTCGGGCCCCGGTGGCCACGATCACCACGTCGGGTCGCTCGGACTCCACGTCGGCCCGGGTGGCTTCCACTCCGGTGCGCAGGTCGACCCCCAACCGGCGGGCGGCCACGATGAGGTTCCGGGTGATGTCGAGGAACTCGGCCCGACTGGGCACGGTGGCCGCCACCCGGACCTGTCCGCCCAGCCGGTCCTGCCGTTCGAACAGGGTGACCCGGTGGCCCTGTTCGGCTGCGGTCACCGCCGCCTGCAGACCACCAGGGCCCCCGCCCACCACCACCACCGACCGGCGCCGGGTGGGGCCGCGGTACGGCCGTGGCCTCGCGCCCGGCCCGGGGGTTCTCGATGCAGCCCAGCCAGCGGTTGAGGCCCATGCGGCCGACGCACTCCTGGTTGCAGGACAGGCAGGTGCGGATGTCGGTGGCGTGACCCGACCGGGCCTTGGCCGCGAAGTCGGGGTCGGCGATCTGGCCCGCGGACCACCCCCACCAGGTCGCACAGCCCGTCGCTGAGGGCGCGGTCGGCCTGGAGCGGATCCTTGAACCGGCCCACGCCGATCACCGGAACCTGCACCACCTGGCGGATGGCGCTGGGGATGAACATGGCGTAGCCCGGTGGGACCTGCATGCTGGCTTCGATCATGTACAAGGTGGCGGTGGCCACCCCGATCGAGGTGTTGATGTAGTCGACCTGACCGGTGGCGTCGACCAGCCGGGCCACTTCCACGGCGTCGTCGATCCCGGTCCCGCCCTCGATCAGCTCGTCCCCGCACAGCCGCACCCCGAGGGCGCGGTCGGCGCCCGATCGTCCCGCGCACGGCCTCGACGATCTCCAGCAACAGTCGGGCCCGGTTGGCCAGGGATCCGCCGTACCCGTCGCTCCGTCGGTTGGTGGCCGGCGACAAGAACCCCCGCACGATCGAGGAGTGGGAGCACTGGAGCTCGACGCCGTCGAACCCGCCTTGCATGCAGTGGTCGGCCACCCGGGCGTAGCCATCGACGATCTCGGTGATCTCGTGGGCCTCGACGGCCTTGGGCACCTCGCGGAACAGCGGGTCGGGCACCGGACTGGGCGCCCATACCGGCAGGCGCGAGTACATGCTCGAGGCCTGGCCGCCGTTGTGGTTGATCTGAGCCAGGATCGGGCACGTCGTAGGCGTGCACCCGTTCGGTGATGCGGCGGTAGCCCGGGATGACCTCCGGATTGAAACCGTGGATCAGCTTCTCGTAGGGCCAGTCGGTGCGATGGGTCGAGTGCTCCTCGGTGATGATGAGGCCGGCCCCGCCGGCGGCCCGGGCCGCGTAGTAGGCAGCGTGCTGTTCGGTGGGGAGGCCGTCGGTGGCGTAGTTGGTGAGGTGGGCCGAGAAGACGATCCGGTTGGGGACCACCACCGGGCCCAGTCGCAGGGGGGTGAACAGGTGGCGGTAGCGGGTGCCGGCGCTCATGCCCTCACCGGGCCGACGATCCGGCGTCGACGGTCATGGTCATGCCGGTGACGTAGCGGGAGGCGTCGGACGAGAGGTAGAGCACCGCCTCGCTCACGTCTCCCGGGGTCACCACGGTGACCGGCAACGAGTTGAGGAAGATCGACCCGGTGTCGGGGCTGGCCTCGATCCGCTCGGTCAGCCCGCCCAGCCCCACCAACATGGGGGTGTCGACCCCGGTGGGGTGGATGGAGTTGACCCGGATGTGCTGGGAGGCCAACTCGTTGGCCAGCATGCGCATGATGCCGACCATCCCGTGCTTGGAGGCCACGTAGGGAGCCAGAAAGGGCTGCCCTTTGAGGCCGGCCACCGAGCTGATCAGGATCATCGATCCTCCACCGGCGGTGATCAGGTGGGGGATGGCTGCGGTGCAGGTGTTCCAGGTGCCGGTGAGGTTGATGCCGATGACCGTGTCCCAGACTTCCGGGGTCACCTCGTCCCAGCGTTGGATGGTGCACACCCCGGCGTTGGCCACGACGATGTCCAGCCGTCCGAGCCGGTCCACTCCGAGCTCGACGGCCTCGGTCAGGGCGGCGGCGTCCCGCACATCGACCTGGGCCGCCACCATGCGGGCCCCGGTGGCCTCCACCAGTTTGACCGTCTCCTCCAGGTCCGACGGTCGGGCCAGGGGGTAGGGGATCGACTCCAGGTCCCCGCACAGGTCCACGCCGATGATGTCGGCTCCCTGGCGGCCCAACTCCACGGCGTGGCTCCGGCCCTGGCCCCGGGCCACCCCGGTGATCAGGGCCACCCTCCCGGACACCGGTCCGGAGCGTCCGGTGGGGTCGGCCTCCGCCCCGCTCATCCGGCTGCTCCCACAGCCGAGAGCACGGGGGTCGGTGGCGCCCCTCGGGTGATGTCGAGGGCCAGCCGCCGACCTTCCAGCACGGCTTCGAGCACGCCGCGGGGCGCCACGCAGTCACCGGCGCGGTGGGTTCCCGGTCGGGCCAGGTACAGGCTCTCCTCGGGTAGGCGGTGACCGCACTCCACCACCAGGGCGCAGTCGACGGTGCGCGCTTGGCCGGTCCACACATCTTCGAGGTGGGCTCGGCCTCCCTCCACCCGGCGTAGGAGGGCCCGCAGCTCCCGCCGGACCCCGGCCCGCTGCAGCCGGGTGTTGGAGTCGGCCAGGTCCCCGGTCAACGAGAGCAGGGTTCCCGCAATCTGATCCGGAGTCACCAGCGCCACCTGGCGTCCCTCACCGGCCAGCCACTCGGCCACCCCCACGCCGATGGGACCGCCCACCGGGTCATGGACCACCACCGGCCCCTCGGGCAGCCGGCCGAGGAGATCGGCCCCGCCGGACAGGAGCACCAACGGGTCGAGCACCGGGCACCCGTCCTCCACCGGAACGGCCCACGGCGCCGGGCGGGAGCCGGTGGCCAGCACCACCTCGGTGCCGTCGGCCCGGGCCGCGTCCAGATCCTCGGGTGCGACCTCCACACCGGTCTCCACCGTTACCCCCTGGGCCCGGCACTCCTCAGCCAGCCACTGGGGAAGGAGGGCCAGCCGCCCGCGGCCCGGGCCCACCGCGGCCGCCTGCAGGGTCCCCCCGGTCCGGTCCGAGCGCTCCACCACCCGGACCTGATGCCCCCGGGCCGACAGCACCCGGGCGCACTCCAGCCCGGCCACCCCGGCCCCGACGACCAGCGCCCGGCGAGGGATCGGGTCCCGGCCCTCAGCCGGGGCTTCCACCGTCTCGTGACCGGAGCGGGGTTCGCCCACACAGCTCACCAGGGGGTTGCGGGCGTCACGCACGTGACAGGCCTGATTGCAGAGGACGCAGGGACGCGCCCGCCCGGCCCGGCCACCCCGCACCAACCCCACCAACCGGGGCTCGGCGATCTGGGCCCGGGTCATCTCCACCAGGTCGGCCACCCCCTCGTCCAGCGCCGCCTGGGCCTGGCCCGGATCCACCACGCTGCCCTGCAGCACCACGGCGGCCCGGCCGCCCACCGCCTGGCGCATCTGGCGGCACAACTCCAGGTTGAAGCCGGCCGGGGTGTGGTCGTCCGGTCGGTAGGCGGAGGCCGAGAACGGTCCTCCCCGGACCACCACCACCAGGTCCGCCGGGCCGGCCAGGTCGACGATCATGGCCGCGGCGTGCTCAGGGGTCACCCCGGCCCAGGGGGCCAGCTCGTCGCAGCACAGGCGGAGCGCCAGCACCCGCTCCGGTCCCAGGGCCCCCCGGACCGCCGTCAGCACCTGGGTGGTGAGCAGCAGCCGATCATCCCCGTAACGGTCGGGGCGTTGGTTGGTCAGTCCGGAGTGGAACTGGCGGAGAAGCGAGCAGTAGCCGGCGTCGACTTCGACCCCGTCGAGACCCGAGGCCACCGCCCGCCGGGCCGCGGCCGCGAAGCCGGCCACCACGGCATCGATGTCGGCCTCCTCCATCGCCACCGGCATCTCGCGGCTCACCACGTCGGCCACCCGGGACGGGGCCCACAGGACCGACTGGGAGTAGGCACTCGATCCCTGGCCGCCGCAGTGGCCCAGGCCGGCCAGGGCCAACGTGCCGTGCTGGTGGCAGGCCTCGGCCACCGCGGCCCAACCGGGACCGCAGACCTCGGCCAGCGGGGCCCGCTCGTAGGGCCAGTCCGACGGATGCACCGACGCCGTCTCGGTGACCACGATGCCGGCACCTCCGGCGGCCCGCTCCCGGTAGTAGGCGGTGTGGCGGTCACTGATGGACCGGTCGCGGCCCAGGTTGGTCTCGTGTGGGCCGAACAGGACCCGTGAGGGGGCCGTCCGGCCGGCCAGCACGACCGGTTCGACCAGGCTCGCCACTGTTCAGCCGGGGTGGGGTCCGGGGCCCGGCAGGTCGACCGGGCTCTCATCACAGGCCCGGGCCGGACGGCGGGGGAGGAGGGCCACCGCTGCCCGTCGGGGCCGGAGCGAGTGGTCGACGTCCGGCTTGGGCGGCGGCCCCTCGCCGCGGCCGGCCAGGGACAGCTCGCCGTGACCCAGGACGCATTCGGGATCGGGCCCGTCGAGGGGCAGGCCGGTGAAGAACTTGGCCGCCATGCACCCACCCCGGCAGGCGTCGAACTGGCCGCAGCTGGCGCAGGCCCCCGCACTCTGGGGCTCCCGCAGGCGTTGGAAGAGGTCGGAGTGCCGCCACACCTCGGAGAACCCACCGGAGGCCCGCACGTTGCCGGCCAGGAACTCCTCGTGGATGGCGAAGGGGCAGGCGTAGACGTCGCCCACCGGGTCCACCAGGCACACCACCCGTCCGGCCCCGCACAGGTTGAGGCCGGGGAGGGAGTCGCCGTAGCCGGCCAGATGGAAGAACGAATCGCCGGTGAGCACGTCCTCGCCGTGGGCCAGCAGCCACTCATAGAGGATGCGCTGCTGATCAGAGGTCGGATGGAGCTCGTCCCACACGTCGGCGCCGCGACCCGACGGGCGCAACCGGGTCAGGCGGAGCTGGGCTCCGTAGCGGTCGGCCAACGCCTTGAACTGATCGAGTTGGGTGACGTTGTGCCTGGTGACCACCACCGACAGCTTGAAGCCCACAAAGCCGGCGGTGGCCAAGCGGTCCATGGCCGTGGTGGCCGTGGCGTAGGAGCCGGTCCCGCGCACGGCGTCGTTGACGTCGGCGGTGGCACCGTCGAGGGAGATCTGCACATCGACGTAGTCGCTGGCCGCCAGACGCTGGGCCACCTCGGCGGTGATCCGCGATCCGTTGGTGGAGAACTTGACTCCGACATGGTGCTCGGTGGCGTACTCCACCAACTCCCAGAAGTCCGAACGCACCGTGGGCTCGCCGCCACCGATGTTCACGTAGAAGATCTGCATGCGCTCGAACTGGTCGATGAGGCTCTTGCACTCGTCAGTGGAGAGCTCGGCCGGGTCACGCCGTCCCGAGCTGGACAGGCAGTGCACGCAGGCCAGGTTGCAGGCGTAGGTCAGCTCCCAGGTGAGGCAGATGGGCGCGTCCAGGCCCCGCTCGAACTGGTCGACCAGGCGGGAGGCCGGCCGGCTGATGGCCACCGGTTGGTCGTCGATGAGGGTCATGGTGCCTCCCGGGGGCAGATCATGCCGGACTCGGCCAAGGTGGCCAGGGCCCGCTCGTAGGTGCCGAGCTCCGAGGGGCTGACCCCGGCGGCGCGGCAAGCGTCGTGGCCGGTCGGTTGCCCGGCCAACGACTCCACCACGGCCAGCAGGGTCCGGCTCTTGAGGAACGAGAGTCGGCGGGTTCCGAAGTGGTACGCCAGAGCGCCGAACGACTCGGGCCTCAGGGCGACCTGGGGGTGGAGGGTCCAGGCACGCGAGCCGTCGAAGGGGGCGGTGGCGACCCCGGGCGGGGTGGGTGGCATGGGAGGACTAGTAGACGCCGCACATGCCGTCGATGGACACGTCCTCGACCAGCAGGTCCTCTTCGACGAGGTCGGGACCGGGGGAGTCGGCCGGGGCCGGGGCATCGGCGCCCGCCGGGGCCGGTGGGCTGTCAACAGTCGTGATCAGGTCGTTCTCGGTGGTGACGGTCATGGGACCTCCGGGTGACAGGCCGGCCGGAGCCGGGCAGCGAGTGACGGGTTCCAATTTATAGCACTCGATGTCAAAATGGAAGCCTGATGACGGAATCGCTGACCGAGGACGGCCCGGAGGACGGTGAGGGCCGGCCCGAGGTGGCCCGGGGCCGGCGCCCGGCCACCACCCGCCAGGACGTGGCCCGGGCCGCCCTCGAGCTCTTCGCCCGCCAGGGGTACGACGACACCTCCATCGACGAGATCGCCGCCGCCGTGGGGGTCAGTCGCCGCACGTTCTTCCGCTACTACGACTCCAAGCCCGAGGTGGTCTGGGGCGAGTTCGACGCCGAGCTGGTCCGACTGCGGACCCGCCTGGAGGCGGCTCCGAGCGACCAGCCCGTGATCGATGTGCTCCGCCGGGCGGTCATGGACACCAACCGCTTCGGCCCGCGCGAGCTCGAGGAGCTCCGCATCCGGATCGGCCTTACCAGCACGGTCCCGACCCTGGTGGCCCACTCGGCCGTCCGCTACGCCGAGTGGTGCGACGTGGTGGCGGGGTTCGTGGCCGGCCGGATCGGGGGATCACCCGACGACCTGGGTCCCCAGACGGTGGCCCGGGCAGCCCTGGGTGTGGCCACGGCGGCGTTCGTCCACTGGGCCCGAAGCGACCGTGGCGATCTGGTCGACGAGGTGGACCAGGCCTTCCGGTTGTTGGCCACCGGATTCGATGAGGAGCGGCTGCCACGGTGAGCACGGTGGAGCCCCTCGGCTCCCGCAACTCGTCCCCGTAACGGTCCGACTGCGTTGGGTGAGCGAGTCCGGCGGTCAACGCACCCGCTGACCAATTTTTTCTACCGAAGATGTTTAACGAGAATTAGTTCGGGGAACGTAGGGTGCGGTCCAGTGACCCGGCGCAGGGGTTTCCACACGGGATTCTTGTTCGCGTCACGCGAAGAAGCAGGGGGAGACATGGTGAGCGGACTTCAGGGGCTGGCACGTCGGGTCAACGGCGTAGCCAAAGTAGTGGCGGTAGCCTTCCTGGCCATAGCGGGAACGACGGTGCTGATGACGGTTCCGGCGTCGGCATCGACCGCCCCGCTGATCAGCGGCGGCACGGCGGGTTACCAGCCGGGGACGACCTCCCCACCCAACCAGTTCAACGTGCTCACCCTGGTTACCGGGGGAGCCTCGGCGGTCAACACGTCGTCGCTGACGGTGGTCTCTCAACCGGCCAGTGGGACGGCCACGGTGGCCACCACTGCCACCACCGGCATCGTCACCTACACCCCGGCCGCGTCCACCACCGGGGTCCAGACCCTGACCTTTGCGTACTGCGCCCCGGGCGACACCTACCCCAGCGCCGGCAACTGCACCACGTCCACGCTCACGTACCATCCGTCGACCGGCCAGTGGCTGGGCGACCAGGTCGAAGGCGACAACGTGGTCGAGCAGATCGAGAACGCCGTCACCATGCCGTCGACCGTGGTCCAAGGATCGACCCTGCCCATCACCGTGGCGCCGGTGGCCAGCAACGTCCCCTCGTCCGACTCCGGTGACGGCATCACCGTCACCGTGTACAACGCCTCGCAGTTCTCCGAGATCATCCCGGTGCCCAAGGGACTTACCTACGTGCCGGGCTCGGTCACTGTCACCGGCGGAGACGCCACCACCTCCGGCAACGTGGCCGCCACCTACTGCACGGCGCCGGTCAGCGATGCCTGCAGCGCCCACATCGACAGCGGCGACTACAAGACCACCTACCCGTACCTCCAGACCTACCTGAACCCCAACACCACGGTCACCGGCGGGGACAACGTGACCATGCCCACCCTCTCGGCCAAGTTCAAGGCCACCGGGGCGGCGGGCACGGTGCTCCCGATCGACCTGACCGAGTACGTGCTCACCACCGATGTGTCCTACGTGGGTGACGTCACCTTCGACGGCTATCCCACCTGTTCCACCTGCGGCTCGGGCAGCAACGCCCCGACCTACGCCGCACCGGTGCCCCAGGCCACCTCCACCATCACCCCGGCCCCCACGGTGACCGGCGTCGATCCCAGCTCGGGCACACCGGCCGGTGGCACCAGCGTGGTCATCAGCGGCTCCGATCTCGGCAATGCCTCGGCGGTCGACTTCGGCGACACCCCGGCCACCATCACGGCCGACTCCGCCACCTCGATCACCGCCACTTCGCCCGCCGGCACCGGCACCGTCGACATCACCGTCACCACTCCGGACGGCACCTCGGCCACGTCGTCGGCCGACCAGTTCACCTACGGGCTCAGCACCCCTCCGCCCACCTTGACCTCGATCAGCCCGTCCGGCGGCCCGGTGGGTGGCGGGACCAGTGTGACTGTCACCGGCGGCAACCTGAGTGGCGCCACCGCAGTGGACTTCGGGCCCGGGAACCCCGGAACCATCACCGCTGACTCGTCCACCTCGGTCACCGCCACGTCTCCGGCCGGTACCGGCACGGTGGATGTAACGGTGACCACCCCCAGCGGTACCACCGTGCCGAGCCAGCCTGACCAGTTCACCTTCGGCACCCCGGTGCTCACCAAGTTGTCGACCTGGACCGACAGCGCGGCCTGCGGTGTGGGCTCGACCACCACCGCGCCGACCCTGACCAGTGCGGCCACCGTCAGCGCCAACGGTGCGGCCGGCGGGGGCGGTGGCGGAGCGCTCTACAGCACCTCCGGCGGGGCCGGCGGCGACGGCGCCTCGGTCACCGGGACCGTGGCCGTCACCGGCGGTCAGCAGCTCACCGCGGTCACCGGCTGTGCCGGGGCCACCGCTCCGGACGACGCCAGTGTGCCGGCTACCGGGGGCGCGGGCGGGTTGGGCTTCAGCAACGGCGGCGGCGGAGGCAACGGCTACTACTGCCTCGGCGCCAACGTCGAGGGCGAGTGCCTCGGAGAAGGCGGCGCCGACGGTAGCGGCGGCGGCGGCGGCGGTTCCAGCGCCCTGTGCTCCGGCACCAGCTGCACGGCCGGCGGCAGTCCACTGGTCGTGGCCGCCGGCGGCGGCGGCGGTGGTGAGTCGACGTTCCCCGATTCCGCCGGCGGTGTCGGCGGCGCCGCCGGCTCCGGGTCCTCGACCTCATCGACGGACAGCACCGGCGCCGGGCCCAGCGGTGCCACCGGCGGCACCGGAGCCGACAGTGGCAACACCGGCGGAGCCGGCGGCGTGAACAGCAGCGGTGACAGCCCCGGCGGCGGGGCGGGCGGAAACGGCTCGGACAGCGTCTCGGCCGGCGAGTCGGCCGCCAACGGAGGTGGAGGCGGCGGGTATGTCGGCGGGGCCGGCAGCACCGACGACGCCGCCGAGGACGACGCCTCCGGCGGCGGTGGAGGGGCCGGGTCCTCCTGGATCCTCAACGGATCGGGTGCCACCTTCGCCACCACGACCTCGCCCGCCGCGGTGACGGTGTCCTTCTACGGCTTCGTCGGCACCGGCCCCAGCGTCACCACCCAACCACTGGCGCAGACGGTCGACGCCGGCCAGCCCGCCACCTTCACCGCGGCGGCCACCGGCAATCCCACGCCGGCGGTCCAGTGGCAGGTCTCCACCGACGGTGGGAAGACCTTCACCGACATCCTGGGGGCCACCTCGCCCACCTACACGGCGACGGCCGAGCCTTCGGAGTCGGGCAACCAGTACCAGGCCGTGTTCACCAACTCGGTCGGCACCGCGGCCAGCAACGCCGTCTCCCTGACGGTGGACTCCCTGCCCTCGGTCACCACTCAGCCGACCAGCCAGACGGTCAATCAAGGCCAGCCGGTGACGTTCACCGCCGCGGCCACCGGCACCCCGGCGCCGACGGTCCAGTGGGAGGTCTCCACCAACGGTGGTACCTCGTTCACCGCCATCTCGGGAGCCATGTCGACCACCTACACCTTCACCACTGCGGCCGGTGACAACGGCAACCAGTACGAGGCGGCGTTCACCAACTCGGTGGGCACGGCGGACTCGGCGCCGGCCACGTTGACCCTCAGGACCCTCCCGGTGGTCACCACCCAGCCCTCCAGCCACTCGGCGAAGGAGCGGGCCAAGGCCACCTTCACCGCCGCGGCCAGTGGCTACCCCACACCCACAGTGCAGTGGCAGGTGTCCACCAACGGTGGCACCTCGTTCACCGCCATCAAGGGGGCCACCGCCACCACCTACTCCTTCACCACCTCGGCCTCGGAGAATCACGACAAATACCGGGCGGTGTTCACCAACGCGGTGGGCTCGGTCGACTCCAATCCGGCCACCCTCACCGTGACGGCGGCGGCACCGGTGACCATCACCACCACGTCGCTGCCCAAGGGCACGGTCTACAAGACCACCAAGTCGGTGTACTCGACCACGCTCAAGGCCTCGGGCGGCGTCAGCCCGTACACCTGGTCCCTCACGTCGGGCAAGCTCCCGGCCGGCCTCAAGCTGAGCTCCAGCGGCGTCATCTCGGGCAAGGCCACCACAACCGGCACGGTGACCTTCGCGGTCAAGGTGGTGGACACCAAGACCGCGGTGACTCCGCAGACCTCGGCCACCAAGACGCTGTCGATCACCATCAACAAGTAGAGGTACAGCCGGCACGGGGCCCGGGGCCGGGTACGAGCAGGCCCTGGGCCGAGAAGCTGGGGACCATCAGCACGTGGGACCGTCTCGAGGCGGCCGGAGCGCCGTCCCACCCGAAAGCCTGCCGGGCAGCCCGGCCGATGTCTAGGGTGAGCTCATGTTCGTGGGCCCCACCCTGAAGCGGCGACCGACCCCCGGGCCCGACCGTTGAACGGAGGAACGACGTCCGCCCACGCCGCCGAGCCCGGCCGCGCCGTGCGGTACGTGGCTGACGCCGTGGTGCCCTGCGACGGCAGCGGTCCGGTCCTGGCGCCGGGCGTGGTCGAGGTGACCGACGGGACCATCACCCACGTGGGCACGACCGGCACTCCGGAACCGGTCGATCCGATGCGGGAAGTCCGGGTCCACGGAGCGCTGCTGCCCGGACTGGTCAACACCCACTGCCACTCGCCGATGACCTTGTTCCGTGGCTCGGGGGAGGGGCTCCCGCTCCTGCGCTGGCTCACCGAGGTCCTGTGGCCCCAGGAGGCCCACCTGACCGAGGAGGACGTGTTCTGGGGCATGACCCTGGCCGCGGCGGAGCTCCTGTGCTTCGGGGTCACCACCACCTGTGAGGCCTACTTCTTCGAGGACGCCCTGACCGATGCCGTGGTGGCAGCCGGTTCGAGGGCGGTGGTCACACCGGGTGTGCTCCAGCTGCCGGGCCATCCGTCCGGCGAGGAGTGGTGGTCGGAGCGGACCGGGGAGATCGTGGACTTCCACGCCCGGCGGCACGGTGAGGACGACCGGATCGAGGTGGGCTTCGCCCCCCATGCCGCTTACACCGTGCCCCTTCCGGTGTTGGTGGAGGTGGCCACGGCGGCCCAGGAGCTCGACGCCCTCTTCCACATCCATCTGGCCGAAACGGAACAGGAGTGCGTCCGGTTCGCCGACGAGCACGGGGCGTCGACCCCGGCGGTCCTGGCCGATGCCGGCATCTTCGACGGCCGGGTCCTGGCTGCCCACAGCGTCTGGCTCTCCGACGACGACATGGTCATCTACCGGGAGCACGACGTGGCGGTGGCCCACTGCCCCCAGAGCAACGCCAAGTTGGCCTCAGGCTCGGCTCCCCTGACCGACCTGTTGGCCCGGGGCATCCGGGTGGGGTTGGGGACCGATGGCCCGGCTTCCAACAACGATCTCGACCTGTGGGAGGAGATGCGGTTCGCGGCCATGATGGCCCGCATCCGCCAACGGGACCCCTCAGCCATCCTGGCCGGCGCGGCGCTCGACCTGGCCACCCGGGGAGCGGGTCGGGCCCTCGGCCGTCCCGACCTCGGCGTGCTGGCAGTCGGCGCCCGGGCCGACATGATGGCCGTCGACCTCGACTCGCCGGCCTTCGTGCCCTGGCTCGAACACCACCAACTGGTCGATCACCTGGTGTGGTCGGGATCGAGCCGTCTGGTCACCGACGTGTGGGTGGCCGGTCGCCGAGTCGTGGAGGGCGGCCGGTGCACGACGGTCGACGTGGATCGGGCCCGCAGCGAGGTCGAGGCCCGGGCCCGCCGGCTCCTGCGGGCGGGGGGCTGACCGCACCCCCCGCCCTTACGACTCAGAGCGTGGCCATGTAGGCCGCCATCTTGTCGAAGCTGGTCTCCATGCCGGCGCGGGCCTCGGGAGTGGCGAACTGCTCGGGCACCTTGGTCTGCACCGCTATGGTCTCGCACCGACCGTCTCCCAGGTCGTTGAAGGTGATCGAGGTGGTCATGCCGCCTTCGACGTCGGCCTCGGTCCAGCTCAGCCTCTCGGGTGGAACCACCTCGACGAAGACGCCCCGCATCGGGTACTCCGCCCCGTCGGCATCGTTGACCATGATGGTCTCGAACACCCCGCCGGGGCGCAGGTCCACCTTGATGTTGGCCAGCGGGGTGCTGACCCCCACCGGGCCCCAGAAGTGGGTGAGGTGCTCCGGCGTGGTCATGCACTCGAAGACCAGCTGGCGTGGGGCTTCCCACGTGCGGGTGTAGGTGAGCTCACAGAGGGTGGGGTCGGTGTGGGTCATGTCGGGTTCTCCTTGGTTTCTGTTGTCGATGGTTGGTGCTTCGGTGAGGACTGCTTCGGTGAGGGCGAATTCGGTGGTTGCTGGATGGCCCGCAGGTGCTGCTCCAGTTGATCGAAGCGCTCCGTCCAGACCTGGCGGTGCTCTTCTATCCAGTCGATGGCGGTGTCCAGCGGCTCGGCCTCGAACCGGCAGGGGCGGTACTGGGCGTCCCTGCCCCGGGTGATGAGCCCGGCCCGCTCGAGCACCTTGAGGTGCTTGGACACAGCCTGCAGGCTCATGTCGAACGGCTCGGCCAGTTCGTTGACCGTGGCCTGACCCGTGGCCAGTCGGGCCAGCAGGTCCCGTCGGGTGGGATCGGCGAGAGCGGCGAAGGTCAGGCTGAGGGGATCGTTCGGCACGTGTATATTCAACCAGTCAGTTGTTCAACTATATGGTTGATTATGAGGCCGGACCAGGGCTGTGTCAAGTACTGAGAACGACTACGGGGGAGAGAGGTGCGAGCCCAGGCGCGGTCGGGTGACGGTCAGCCGGCCTGGTGCCGGTCGGCAAAAGCCGCCACGTCGGAGGCGAAGCCCTTGATCATCCGGGACGTCACTGCGGTCATCAGGGAGCCCGCCCCCGGGATCTTGTCGTCGAAGGTGGCCACCCACGAGATGAGGGTGCCGGAACCGTCCGGGGTCAGGGTGACGTCGGCCCGGTAGTTGCGCACCGGATAGCCCTTGAGGATGGTGTACGCCAGGTGGTGGGGAGGATCCCAGGCCAGCACCTCTTCCTGCGAGCCGATCCCGAACCGGGTGAAGCGGCGGACCGCCCCGACCCCGTCAGGCTCCCGGTGGCCGGGGCGCACCAGCTCCGAACGGGTGAGGAAGGACCACTCCTTCCACCGGCGGGCTTCCCCGATCAGCGGCCACACCTCGGCCACCGGGGCCGAGGACCGCGCCGATCCCTGCACCGTCCGCCGTCCGGCCGGGCCGGCGGGTGGGGGAGCCGCCGGCGTGGTCATCCCCCCAGGTGGACCTTCAGCGCCTCCAGGGCCTGCTGGTAGATGGTGACCATCAGATCGGCCATCTCGTCCGGCTCGGCCTCGACGTCCCACGTCACCCGGCTGTTGTCCCCGAGGGCGTGGACGGTGATCACCGCCTGGTGCTTCTCCACCGGGGCCCCGTCGGCGATGGTGTACGTCAGGGCCCGCGCCGCGTCGTCCTTCGACACCAGGCGCTCGGTGATGGTCATCCCCATGGTGTCGAGGATCCTGTTCTCCCCTTCCACCCGGCACGTCTCGATGCCCGGCATCCATCCGCCGATGCCACCGAAGTCGCCGATGACCGCCCAGACGTCCTCCGGCGAACGGTCGATGTCGATGATGGCTGTCCCTGTTCCCATGGTTCTCCTGGCGCTCGTCAGTCGGTCAGGTCCAGATGGTAGGCGCGGTGCATGAGGACATGGGCGGGGCCGATGCTGGCGTACCTGGTGGCGGCCCCGTAGCGTCCGTTGGGTGAGCCCCCCGCCATCCACCCCCGACGCCAACGCCCACGAGGACGCCGCCCTGTTCGTGCCCGACGGCGACCGACTGGTACCGACGGGACGGGCCCGGGGCCCTTGGTCGCCGCACGCCCTGCACGGGGGGCCGGTGGCTGCCCTGGCCGCCCGGTCAGCCGAGTCCCACCCCGGCGGGGAGGGGCTCCAACTGGTCCGCATCACCGTGGAACTACTCCGTCCGGTGCCCCTGGCCCCGCTCGAGGTGACCAGCTCCCTGGTCAAACCGGGGCGCACCGCCCAGTTGGTCGACACGGTGGTGGCCGCCGACGGGGTGGAGGTGGCGTGGTCCCGGGCCCTCCGTATCCGCCGTGACCCCGGCGGGAGGCGGGTGGAGCCCACCGTGCCCGAGGACCCACCGCCGCTGCCGCCCGACGACGTGGTCTCCACCCCGATGGCCCTGGGCGGCCTGACCGCCTTCCACAACGAGGGCATGGAGATGCGGTTCGTGTCCGGGCGTACCGGTACCACCGGCCCGGCCACGGTGTGGTTCCGCCTGCGGGTCCCGGTGGTGCTGGGGGAGGAGCCGTCGCCCTGGCAGCGGGCCGCAGCCGCCGCCGACTTCGGCAACGGGGTGGCCGCCGAGCTCGAGTTCGGTTCGGGCTCCTTCATCAATCCCGACCTCACCGTGTCCCTGCACCGCCCGCCGGTGGGGGAGTGGATCTGCCTGGACGCCCGCACCCGCTTCGGGACCCCCGGCATCGGGGCCGCCGAGTCGGCCCTGTGGGACCGGGAGGGCCGGATCGGCCGCGCCCTCCAGAGCCTGGTGGTCGAGGTCCCATCGTGACCGATGACACCCCGGCGGCCGGCGAGGACGAGCCCAGCGTGGCCGACCTTCTGGCCGCCCGGGCCACGGACGACCATCCCGGTCTCCGCTTCGAGGATCAGCAGTGGAGTTGGCGCCAGGTGGTGGCGGCCAGCGCCGTCCGGGCCTCGTTGCTGCGGTCGTGGCCCAACTCCCGCCGCGGCGCCGGCCATATCGGGGTGCTGCTGGGCAACGTGCCCGAGTACCTGTTCTGGCTGGGGGCGGCGGCCCTGGCCGACGCCGTGGTGGTGGGCATCAACCCGACCCGCCGGGGCCAGGCGCTGGCCGGAGGACATCCAACGCACCGACTGCGGGGTGATCGTCACCGATGCCGACGGCGCCCGGCTCCTCGAGGGACTCCACACCGGGGTGCCGCCCGAGCGGGTCATCCGTATCGACGACCCCGGGTACGCCGATCTGCTGGCGCCGCACCAGGGTGCCGACCACCGGTCGGTGATGGCCGCCTCGGGTCCCGCCCCCTCCCATCTCTACCTGCTGCTCTTCACCTCGGGGACCACCGGGACCCCCAAGGCGGTGCGTTGCACCCAGGGCCGCCTGGCCGCCATCGCCGTGCGGTCGGCCCGGGCCTACGGGTTCGACCAGGACGACGTGGCGTACTGCACCATGCCGCTCTTCCACGGCAATGCCCTCATGGTGCTGTGGGGCCCGTCGTTGGTGGTCGGGGCCACCGTGGCCCTGGCCCGCCGGTTCAGCGCCTCGGGCTTCGTCGCCGACGTGCGTCACTACGGGGCCACCACCTTCACCTATGTGGGCAAGGCGTTGGCCTACGTCCTGGCCACCCCGCCGTCGGACGACGACGCCTCCATCCCTCTGCGTCGGGGTTTCGGCACCGAGGGGTCGGTGGCCGACCAGGCCGCCTTCGAGCGTCGGTTCGGCTGCGTGCTGACCGAGGGCTACGGCTCGAGCGAGGGCGGCGTGGCCATCAGCCGAACGCCGGACACCCCGATCGGGTCCCTGGGCCGGCCCGACGGGGACATCGCCATCGTCGACCCCGATACCGGCACCGAGCGGCCGGCGGCCCGCTTCGATGACGCCGGCCGGCTGCTCAACGGGGACCTGTGCGTCGGGGAGATCGTCAATCGCGCCGGCATCGGGCGGTTCGAGGGGTACTACGCCGACGAGGAGGCCTCGTCGTCCCGGACCCGGGGCGGCTGGTACTGGACCGGTGACCTGGCCTACCGGGACCAGGCCGGGTTCTTCTACTTCGCCGGCCGGCGGGGGGACTGGATGCGGGTGGACTCCGAGAACCTGACCGCCGGGCCCATCGAGCGGGTCCTGGTCCGTCACCCCGACGTGGCCACCGTGGCCGTCTACTCGGTGGCCGACCCCCGGTCGGGGGACCAGGTGATGGCGGCCCTGGAGATGCTCCCGGGCCGGGAGTTCGATCCGGGGCGGTTCGCGGCCTTCCTCAGCCAACAGCCCGACCTGGGTACCAAGTGGGTGCCCGCCTTCGTGCGGGTGACCGGGGCCCTGCCCCAGACGGCCAGCGGCAAAGTGACCAAGGACCCGCTGCGGTCCGAGGGGTGGTGGCGGGCCGGCGACCCCGTCTACCGCCGCCAGGGTTCCACCTGGGAGTACGCGCCCATGGGGGAGGCCGATCGCCGCCAGCTGCGTGACGAGTTCGCCCTTCACGGCCGCCAGGCGCACATCGGTGAGTGACCACGGCGACCCGAAGGCCACGGCGGCGGTCGGTGGGCGGCAGCGCCTGACCGAACGGGCCTCCGGACTGATCGACCGGGCCGACCGGTTCCAGCAGCGGCACCGGGTCACCGCCCTCCCGGCGTCGGTGATGGCCAAGTACCGCGACGACCAGGCCAGCCGTCTGGCCGGGCAGATCTCCCATGCGGCCTTTTTGGCCGTCTTCCCGCTGTTGTTGGTGTTGGTCACGGTGCTGGGGGTGGTCCTGCAGGGCCACACCTCCCTGCAGGACGACATCGTCGACTCGGCCCTGCGCCAGTTCCCGGTGATCGGCTCGGACCTGCGGAACAACGTGCGCCAGCTGTCGACCGGCAACATCCTGGCTCTGATCGTCGGGCTGGTCTGGCTGTCCTACGGCAGCCTCAAGCTGAGCCGGAGCGCACAGGTGATGATGGCCAAGGTCTGGGGGATCGATCGGCACGATCTGCCCACCCTGGGCCAGTGGATCCCGCGGGCGGCCGGGTTCCTGGTGGTGCTGGGGGTGGGGTTCATCGCCGGTGGGGCGCTGGCCGGCCTCGGGGCCTTCGGAGCGCTGGGGTCGGGCTCGGCCTGGATCGGGGTGGCCCTCTCCCTGGTGGTCAACATCGGCATGTACTGGTGCGCCTTCAGCGTGTTGGTGCGGCTCCCCGATGCCGACCGGTCGGTGTGGCCCGGGGCCATCGTCGGCGGGGTGGGATGGACCATCCTCCAGAGCATCGGGGCGCTACTGGTCAACCACCAACTGCGCCACCTCTCCAACCTCTACGGCACCTTCGCCACCGTGCTCGGGCTCATCTGGTGGATCGCCCTGGGGTCGATGGTGACGGTCTTCGCCGCCGAGTTCAATGTGGTGCTGACCCGGCACCTGTGGCCCCGCTCCCTCCGGTCGACCCGGCCGCGGTCCGGTGACGGGGTGGAGGCGGCTGCCGGCGAGGTGCCGACCGTGTCTCCGGACCCTCCGGAAGTCGCGGCCCGCCCGGGGAGCGCGCGTCTGGAGATGCTCAGACGTCGACTGCAGGCTCTAGTGGGAGAGCCAGGCGTCGGGGTCGTTGGTCAGCCGGACCACCGATTTGGGTAGGTCGCCCGAGGCGATGTCGGCGATGGTGACCTGTTCGAGGACGGCCCGGAGGCTGGCCCGGACCGCCACCCACACCGACTGCAGATGCTCGGCCGACCCTTCGTAGCTGGCCGCCTCGGGCCGCAGGCCGCGCACTTCGGCCAGGGGGCCGTCGAGAGGGCGGATGACGTCGGCCACGGTGATCTTGTCGGCCGGCCGGGACAACCGGTAGCCGCCGTCGGCTCCCCGCTGGCTCAGCAGCAGGCCGGCCCGGCGCATGTCGTTGAGGATGCTCTCGAGGAATTTGGCCGGCAGCCCCTGGGAGCTGGCCAGGGACTCGGCCGTCACCGGGTGGTCACCGGCGTCGGCCAGCGTGCACAGAGCCCTGACGGCGTAGTCGACCTTGGCGGAGATGTACACGTGGGGATTCTTTCAGAGGTTGTTGCCCGCAGGGGGCGATGGGTAGCGGCTGGTCGGTCTCAGGCGGACGGGTCTGTGAGCCCGTAGCGCCGGAACACCTGTCGATTCACTGCGGTAAAGGCGAAGTCCACCATGAGCCCGATGAACACGATGACGATCATCATGGCCACCACGGTGCCGTAGTCACCCTGGGTCTGGGCGTTGACGATTCGGCCGCCCAGGCTGAGCGGGGTGATCAGGATGAGGAACTCCCCGGCCATGAGGGCGTGCCAGGCGAAGGCCCAGCCCTGCTTGAGCCCTCCGAGCACGCTCGGGAAGGCCGCCGGCAGGATCACGTGGCGCTCGAGGGCCAGGCCCCGGGCTCCGAGGATGCGGCCGGCCCGGGGCAGCGCCGGGGGGACCTGGTCGATGCCGTCGATGAACCCGTTGGCCACGGCCGGGGCCGCTCCCAGCACCATCATCAGGATGATGGCCTTGCTGGTGACCCCGAAGACCATGATCCCGAGCGGGTACCAGAGCACCGACGGCATGGTCTGCATGCCGGTGATCAGGGCCCCGATGCCGGCGCGGAGGACCTTCAGGCGGGCCACGGCCGTGCCCACGATCCCGCCGATGATCACCACCAGGGCGTAGCCCAGGACCGCCTGTTGGGCCGTGACCCAGCAGGCCTGCCAGAAGTAGCTGGTGCCCAGCAGCTCCCACAGCTGGCGGACCGCGGTGGCCGGCGACTGGAGGATGTACGGCTTCCAGTGGACCCACACGGCGATCTGCCACACCAGGACGATGAGGCCGAAGGCGATGAGCTTGGGCCAGGTGGCCCGCCACAGGCGGAGCGATAGTTTGGCCCGGGTCGACTGGCCCGCACCCTCCAGGGCATCGAGGCCGGCCATGGCCCGGTCGTGGGAGGCCCGGTCCAGGTTCGGGGCCCCGAGGGCAGGATCCAGGGCCCCGGCAGCAGCGGCGGGGACGCCCTCCGGCCGGGGCGAGGTCAGGGGCGGTTCAACCGCCATGGGCCCCTACTTCGGATCGGAGCTGGTCGGTCACGGTGGCGGCCAGGCCGGCGATCTCGGTCGAGTCGATCCGGCGGGGCCGGTCCATGCCCACCGGGTAGGTGGCCGCCACCCGGCCGGGTCGGCTGGTGAGCAGCACGATCCGGTCACCCAGCCGGGCCGCCTCCCGCACGTTGTGGGTCACGAAGAGCACCGTGAAGCCCCGGTCGATCCACAGCGATTCCAGCTCGTCGTGGAGCAGGTCCCGGGTGATGGCGTCAAGGGCCCCGAACGGCTCGTCCATCAGGAGGAGGCCGGCTTCCTGGGCCAGGGCCCGGGCCAGAGCGGCGCGCTGCCTCATCCCCCCCGAGAGCTCATGGGGCCGTTTCGGCCCGAAGCCGCCCAGGTGGACCCGATCGAGGAGGTCTTCGGCCACCGCCCGTCGTTCGGCCTTGCCTACGCCCCGGAGCCGGAGGGGCAGTTCGACGTTGGCCGCCACGGTGAGCCAGGGGAAGAGGGCCGAGTCCTGGAAGAGCATGGCGGTGCCGGTTCCCCCGGCCGGGCCGACCGACGGGTCCCCGGACATCGGCCCGGGGTCGGTGGTCCCCGGTGCCGTCGGGACCGTGACGTCCACCGTTCCGACGGTTGGCCGGTCCAGACCGGCGATGAGGTTGAGCAGGGTGGTCTTGCCACACCCCGAGGCGCCCACCAGGCAGACGAACTCGCCGGGCGCCACGCTGAGGGCGATGTCCTGGAGGGCCACCACCCTGGACTGCCCCGAACCGTGACGCTTGGACACGCCGTCGAGGGTTACCGACGGGGCCCGGGCGTGGACCCGTCTGGGCGGGGCCGAGGTGGTCATGAGGAGAGCTTGGCCTGTCCCGCCGCGGTCAGCAGCTGGTTGACCGGACCCAGGTCGAAGATCCCGTTGATGTTGGAGGTCGAGAAGCCGGCCGCCTTGGCGTGGGCCACGTCGGTGTAGATGGACGAGGCGATGGGGTCGTTGGTGAAGGTCATGTCGGCCCACGCCGAGCTGAGCTCACTGGAGCTGAGGGGCTTTCCGGTCAACGAACCCAGGGCGGTGTTGGCGGCGTTCTTGGCGGCGGTGGGCGAGGACTTGATGTAGGCCGTGGCGGCCAGCTGGCCCTTCAGCAGTCCGGCGACCACGCTCGGGTGGGCATCGAGGAAGGCCGTGGCCACCACCAGGACGGTGGTCGAGAACCGGCCGTTGGGCCACTGGCTCTTCTCGTTGACCAGGATGTGGCCGTGGCCCTTGGACACCATCTGGGTCACCCAGGGCTCGGGCACCCAGGCCCCGGCGATGGAGCCGGCCTCGAACGAGGTCAGGGTGGTGGAGTTGGCCTGGGGCAGGATGGTCACCTCACCGCTGCCGCCGTTGGGCCCGGGGAAGGTGAGGCCCTGCTTCTTCAGCCAGGTGCGCAGGGCCACGTCCTGGGTGTTGCCCAGCTCGGGCGTGGCCAGGGTCTTGCCCTTCAGCTGGCTGGGGGAGGTGATCGACTTGGACACCACCAGGGCCGCCCCTCCCGAGGTGGCCCCCGAGATGATCCGGATGGCCTTGCCCTGGGACTGGGTATAGGCGGTGATGGCCGAGTTGGGGCCCATGTAGGCGGCGTCCAGGGAGCCGGCCAGCATGGCGGTGACCTCGGCCGGCCCGGCGTTGTAGGTGGACGTCTGGAGGGTCACGTTGCTGGGCAGGTTCTTCTTGAAGATGCCGTTCTGCACCCCGATGAGCGCCGAGGCGTGGGTCAGGTTGGTGAGGTAGCCCAGGCGCAGGGTCACCGGTGCCCCCGCGGTGGTGGCGGTGGAACCGGAGCCGGCCGTGGTGGTGGGGGAGGACGAGTTCGAGCTGCAGGCCGCGGCCAGGACGGCGACCCCGGCGATGACCGATGCCACCGCCATCCGTCGGATCCGGAACGGTCGCTGGGAAAGGGCAGGCATGGAACACCTCCAGATTGATGTCGGCCAAATCGGTGTCGGCAGACGAAGTGGGTAGATCAGCAGGGGCCGCCGCCCGACCCCTCCAGGCATTATACCCCTTCCCTATATGGTTAGTAATAAACTAGGAATACAGGGTGACACAGAATTGGAAGTTTGAATAGTCCGCCCCTGGGGCCCACCAACCCGCTGAGCAGGGAGTTTCTCTGCGTCCCGGCTCGGTTCCGGTGGGAACACCACCGGTCTGACCTGCCCTTTCATGCCCTCAGGAGCCGGACCGCCACATTCCTTGAGATCCGCTTAAATTATTTGAGCAGCCGGGACAGCCGCCGGTCGGCCAGCAGCTTGCCGCCGGTCTGGCAGGTGGGGCAGTACTGCAACGACTTGGTGGCGAAGGCCACCTGGCGGACGGTGTCGCCGCACACCGGGCAGGGCTGGCCGGTCCGTCCGTGCACCTGCAGGGTCCGCTTCTTGTCCCCCTTGAGCTCGGCGGGGTCGAGCTCCGACGATCGTTGTACGGCGTCGGCCAGCACCCCGACCAGAGCGTCGTGCAAGGTGGCCACTTCGGCGGGATCGAGCGAGGTGGTCTTCTTGTAGGGGGACATCCCGGCCCGGTGCAGGGCCTCGTCCGAGTAGGCGTTGCCCACCCCGGCGATGAGCGACTGGGTGGTGAGGGCGGTCTTGAGGGTGGCCGACGTGCCGGCCAGGAGTTGGCCCAACCGCTCGACGGTGAACGCCGGGGTCAGCGGGTCGACGCCCAGGGCGGCCACCGGCTCCACCTCGTCGGGCGAGCGGACCACCCACAGCGCCGCCCGCTTTTCGGTGCCCATCTCGGTGACGTCGAACCCGGCCCCGCTGTCCAGGGTCACCCGCAGGGCGATGGGGCTGCGTCCCGGGCGGAGCTTGGTGGCTGGCACCTTGTCGTACCAGCGGACCCAACCGCCCAGGGCCAGGTGTACGACCAGCCACAGGCCGTCCAGGTCCATCAGCACGAACTTGCCCCGCCGCTCCACGCCGGTGACCACCCGGCCCACCAGATCGTCCAGGGGCGGATCGAAGGTCTTGAGGGCGGAGAACGACACCAGCTGGTACCGGTCCACGGTGAGGCCGGTCATCCGGGCGGAGAGGCCGGCGGTCAGGGCTTGGACCTCGGGCAGTTCGGGCACAGGTCAATTGTGGACCCTCGGCGCCCGTAGTATCTGATCTTCACCGGCACCAGGGCCGAAACCACCGGGTTGCCCGAAACCGACCGCCCCGACGCCCGACCGCACCGACCCGATCCGCACCGACCCGAGAGGACGTACCCGTTGTTCCGCCCGGTCCCCACCGAAGCTGATTTCACCGCCGTCGAGTCCGAGGAACTGGACCGCTGGCGTGAGCACCGGGTCTTCGAGCGTTCCGTGGAGCTGCGGGCCGGGGCCGAGCCCTGGGTGTTCTACGAAGGTCCGCCCACTGCCAACGGCCGGCCCGGTCTCCACCACGTGTGGGCCCGGGTCTACAAGGACCTGTTCTGCCGCTACCGGACCATGCGGGGCTACGCCGTGCCCCGCAAGGCCGGGTGGGACACCCACGGGCTCCCCGTCGAGGTCGAGGTGGAGAAGCAGCTGGGCATCGTCAACAAGCGCCAGATCGAGGACGAGGTGGGCATCGCCGAGTTCACCCGGCTCTGTCGGGAGTCGGTCCGCAACTACGTCGGCGAATGGGAGACCCTGACCGATCGGATCGGGTACTGGATCGACCGCGACAGCGCCTATTGGACCTTCGACCCCGCCTATGTCCAGTCGGTGTGGTGGAACCTCAAGAGCCTCTTCGATCAGGGACTCCTCTACGAGGACATCAAGGTCGTCCCGTACTGCCCGCGCTGCGGGACGGCCCTGAGCAGTCACGAGCTGGGACAGCCCGACGTCTACCGCGACGTGGTCGACGAGTCGGCCTACGTGCTCTTCCCCCTGACCGACGAGGGGGAGGTCGCCGCGGGCCTGCGGGACGCCCTGGGCCGGTCGTCCCTCACCGGGCTGGCCCTGGTGGCCTGGACCACCACCCCGTGGACCCTGGTGTCCAACACCGGCGCCGCCGTGGGCCCCGACCTGGAGTACGCCGTGGTGGGTGGGGCCATCGTGGCGGCCGACCTGGTGAGCGAGGTCTTCGGGGAGGACGCCGTCATCGAGCACCGCCTGCCCGGCCGGTACCTGGTGGGGCTGCGCTACGAGCGCCCCTTCGACGACCTGGTGCCCCAGCCCGGCCCCTTCGACGGCGACGGGTGGCGGGTGGTGGCCGGCCCCTTCGTCGAGGCGGACGAGGGAACCGGCATCGTGCACCTGGCCCCGGCCTTCGGTGAGGTCGACCGCCAGGCCGGCCGCCTCAACGGCCTGCCCACCCTCAACCCCGTGGGCCCCGACGGCCGCTTCACCGCCGCCGTCCCGTGGCTGGCCGACCAGAGCGTCCGCGACACCAACGGGGAGATCAACGACCGGCTGGAAGCGGCCGGCCGCCTCCTCCGGCGCCAGCCCTACGCCCACTCCTATCCCCACTGCTGGCGGTGCGACACCCCGCTGATCTACTGGGGCAAGCCCAGCTGGTACGTGCGGACCTCGGCCCGCAAGGCCGACCTGGTGGCCCAGAACCAGACCATCGGCTGGCACCCCGAGCACATCCGGGACGGACGGATGGGGGAGTGGCTGTCCAACAACGTGGACTGGGCCCTGTCCCGTGACCGCTTCTGGGGCACGCCCCTGCCGGTGTGGCGGTGCGGCGAAGGGCACGTGCGCTGCGTGGGGTCGTTGGCCGAGCTCTCGGAGCTGGCCGGACACGACGTCTCGGACGTCGACCCCCACCGCCCCGACATCGATGCCGTGACCTTCGACTGTCCCGAGTGCCCGTCGGGTTCCGAGATGCGACGGGTGGAGGCGGTCATCGATGCCTGGTTCGACTCCGGCTCCATGCCCTCGGCCCAGTGGGGCTATCCGGTGGCGGACGGCTCGGCCGAGTCCTTCGTCTACCCGGCCGACTTCATCTGTGAGGCCATCGACCAGACCCGGGGGTGGTTCTACTCGCTGCTGGCCGTCAACACCTTGGTGCGGGAGTCCACTCCCTACCGCAATGTGCTGTGCCTGGGGCACCTGGTCGACACCGACGGGCGCAAGATGTCCAAGAGTGTCGGCAACGTCATCGATCCGTGGGAGATCCTCGACACCCGGGGGGCCGACCCCCTCCGCTGGTGGATGTTCTCCCAGGGCTCCCCGTGGACGCCCACCCGGGTCAGCCTGGAGGCCATCGACTCGGCCATGCGGGACAGCTTGCTGACCTTGTGGAACACCTGGTCCTTCTTCACCACCTACGCCTCACTCAACGAGTTCGACCCCTCCGACCCCGCCGTGCCGGCGCCCGGGTCCCGCTCGGTCCTCGACCGGTGGATGTTGTCCCGGCTGTACGCCACGGTGGCCGCTGTCACCACGGCGCTGGACGGCTACGAGCCCTTCCCCGCCGCCACGGCCATCGCCGCCCTCATCGACGACACCTCCAACTGGTTCGTGCGCCGGAGCCGACGGCGCTTCTGGCGGACCGACCCCGGGGCCGACCCCGCCGACTCGCTCGGTGCCCAGGCCACCCTGTACGAGGTCCTGGTCACGGTGGCCCACCTGCTGGCCCCGATGTGCCCGTTCGTGGCCGACCGGATGTGGCGCGACCTCACCGGCGCCGGCCCCGAGGACTCCATCCACCTGGCCGACTGGCCGGCCCTCCAACCCGAAGCCGTCGATCCGGAGCTGGAGGCCGGCATGGACCTGGCCCGCCGACTGTCCTCCCTGGGCCGGGCGGCCCGGGCCGAGGCCGGCATCAAGGTGCGCCAGCCCCTGGCCCGGGCCCTGGTGTACCTGCCGCCCGGCAGCCCCACCCCTCCCCCCGGGGTGGTCGAGGACGAGCTCAATGTGGACGTGGTGGAGGCCATCGGTGAGCTGACCGACGTGTTGACCTACAAGTTGGTCCCCAACTACAAGCTGCTCGGCCCCCGGCTGAAGGACCGGGTCCAGAAGCTCCGGTCGGCCATTGGCTCGGTGGATGGCGCCAAGGCCGCCGCCGACCTGGCCGAGGGGCGCCCGGTGGTGGTGGAGTTGGACGACGGTCCGGTCGAGCTAAGGGGTGACGAGGTGGAGCTGCGGGTCCTTGCCCAGGCCGGCTTCGCCGTCTCCGGGGACGGGTCCGAAGTGCTGGCCCTCGACCTCGGGCTCGACGACGACCTGCGGCTCCGGGGCCTGGCCCGTGAGGTGATCCGGAACGTCCAGGAGATGCGCAAGGCCGCCGGCCTGGAGGTGTCCGACTGGATCCACCTCCACCTGGTCGGCCTCGACGACCTGGAACCCCACTTCGAGGCGATCGCCCGGGAGGTGCTGGCCCGGTCGGTGCACACCGACCCGCCGGTCGGAGCCGGGCCCGGCACGGTCCTCGAGCTCGACGACGGGGTGACCGTCCGCCGGGCCGAGGCCTGGGTGATCAAGGAAGAGCGGTGAACGGGGAAGTGAGCCGGTGAGTGGAGCCGCGGGGGAGACCGCACCGTCCGGCGAGCAGTTCGTGCTGGCCGTGGACCTGGGCACCGGCGGTCCCAAGGTGGCCGTGGTGTCGACGGCCGGGAGGATCGCGGCCCACGCCACCGAGCCGGTCGGTCTCCACCTGCTCGAGGGCGGAGGTGCCGAGCAGGATCCTGACGAGTGGTGGTCGGCCATCGCCGCCGCCTCCCGCCGGGCACTGGCCGATGCCGCTGTCCCCGAGGGGGCCTTCATCGGGGTGGGGTGCACCGCCCAGTGGTCGGGCACCGTGGCGGTGGGTCCCGACGGGGAGGCGCTCATGCCGGCCATCATCTGGATGGACTCCCGGGGCAACCAGGCCATCCGCAAGGTGGCCGGCGGAGCGGTCAACGTGCTGGGGTACGACCCCCGCAAGATCCTCCGTTGGGTACAGGTCACCGGAGGCGCACCCGGACTGTCCGGCAAGGACCCGGTGTCCCACATCCTGTTCATCCGGGACCACTTCCCCGACGTCTACCGGCGCACCGTCACCTTCCTCGAGCCGGTCGACTACCTCAACCTCAAGTTGACCGGGCGGACCAGTGCCTCGTTCGACTCCATCGCCGCCCACTGGGTCACCGACAACCGGGTCATCGACCGGGTGGCCTACGACGACCGGCTCCTCGAGATCACCGGGCTCGACCGGGCCAAGCTGCCCGATCTGGTGGCCCCGGGCACCACGGTGGGCACGCTCACCGCGGCGGCCGCCGCGGACCTGGGCCTGCCGGCCGGGCTGCCGGTGGTGGCGGGCTCGGGCGACGTGCACTCGGCGGTGTTCGGGTCCGGAGCCGTGGCCGACTACGACGCCCATCTCTACATCGGGACGTCGTCGTGGATCTCGGGCCATGTCCCGTTCAAGAAGACCGCGCCGACTTCCAACGTGGCCTCGATACCCGCCGCCCTGGCCGGCAAGTACGTGATGGTGGACGAGCACGAGACCGCCGGGGCCTGCCTGACCTTCCTCCGGGACAACCTGCACTTCGCCGATGACTTCGAGGCCATGAACGCCATGGTGGACACGGTTCCGCCCGGCAGCGGGCGGGTGCTGTTCACCCCGTGGCTCAACGGGGAGCGGTCCCCGGTGGACGACCACACCATCAGGGGTGGGTTCCACAACCTGTCCCTCTCCACCACCAGGGCCCAGATGGTCCGGGCCGTCTACGAAGGGGTGGCCTTCAATTCGAGGTGGCTGCTGGAGGCGGTGGAGAAGTTCGCCGATCGCCGGTTCGACTCACTGGCCTTCATCGGCGGGGGCGCCAACTCGGACCAGTGGGCCCAGATTCATGCCGACGTGCTCGACCGGGAGATCCGTCAGGTGGCGGACCCGGTGCTGGCCAACGTGCGGGGCGCCGCCCTCATCACCCTGGTCGGGTTGGGCCGGGTATCGGTGGCGGACATCCCGGCCATGGTCGAGGTGCGTCGGACCTTCACGCCCGACCGGTCCACCACCGACGAGTACGACACGCTGTTCCGCGAGTTCGTCAACCTCTACAAGCAGACCAAGGGCATCTTCAAACGGCTCAACCGCTTCTGAGCCGGAGGCGGTCGGCGCGTCCGGCGGGGTTCAGGGCGACCGGTGCCGGGCGATCGGGGCCCGTCTCTCACGCTTCAAGGTCGGCGTTGTGACCTCACCCGCTGCCGTTCTACTTGGTGGCCAGCACCACGTCCTGCATCCGCTTGTATCCGAAGTGGATCGGTCCGCTGACCGTCAGCAGGGCGTCCTGATGGAGTTGGAGAACGTACTCATCGAGGTAGGCCACGGCGCGGTCCGGGACATCGACTTTTTGAACGGCGAACCTTCCCGACCCGTCGAAGTTCATCTCCGGCATCACCGGCTTGGGCTCGTGGGTGACTTGGGCTTCGAACATCATCCACGTGGAATAGCTGATTCCCCCCGGGCGGAGCACTCTCCTGATCTCACGGAGATAGTTCTGCGATGCATCGGGCTGGAGGTGGGAGAAGATCGAATGGGCGAACACGAAGTCGAACGAGTTGTCGGGATAGGGAAAGGCAAAGGTCTCCGCCGACGGAAGGGAGTCGTCGCGTTGGTAGTGGGTATTGAAGAGCGGCGTGTACCGGAAGGTGAAGTTGGGGAAGCGGGTGGTGATGTTCTCCTGGCACCACGTGATGAGCTCTTCCACGATGTCGAATCCCTCATAACGGGCCTTGGGGTCGAGGTAGTCGCACAGGTAGCGGGCTGTGCGGCCGATGCCGCATCCGATGTCCAGGACATCGTGGTCGGGACGAAGTCCGGCCATGTTCATGCGCCCCATGGTGGTGAGCGCCAAGTCGTCGAAGGCCGCCGCTGCGCCCACCGTCGCTTTCAGTCTCGGGCTGGGTACCGGAATGGAGGTCTCGGCCTGGAACAGTCGGGTTCCGAGGCCGACATCCGAGCCGGATTTAGTCGAAGCTGGCCCCAGTAGTCCCCGCTTCACCTTGGAGCCGAACTGATGCAACGTTCCGTTTGGCGTCATCCCACCTATTCAATCAGACCACCTTCCAGGTTCTGGTTGGCCGGGGGTCGGCCCCTTGGTCGCCGTTCGGTGTCGGCTGAGTTCACGATGGTGCGACGGGATAGCAGTGGGCCGCACGTCGAGACGCCGACGCCACGATCACCTGGGTCGAGTGGCTCTGAGTCAGAAGGGTGAACTGAGGTCAGTGCCGACAGCCCCGCGAAGATAGGGAACGGTCACTCGGTGGTGGCCCCCTGGGGTTCGGTGGTGGCGATGAAGAGCAGATCGAAGGCCAGCGTGTGGAGGGCGGTGCGCGACGAGGACCAGTTGTTCCGCCGGTCGAGCCAATAGCCCAGCGACGGGAAGAGCTCCCGGAACCGCCGGGAGGGCAGACCGACCTGATGGAAGACCAGGGCGATGTAGTACGAGAGGAGGTAGCCCAGGGCTTCGAACGTCCCGCCGAAGACGTGGACCTCGCCCCGGCCGAACACCTGGGTCCCGAGCTCGGACAGCCCTTCGGCGGTGTAGCGCCAATAGTCGTGATCGTCATGCCGGGGCACCGTCGACGGGACCGAGAGGATGACAGTTCCGCCCGGCTTGAGGATACGACGCAGTTCTGCCAGTACGTCATGGGGCCGGGTCACGTGCTCCAGCAGCTCCAGGGCCACCACCGTGTCAACGCTTCCGTCCGCCAACGGGAGCCTGGTGGCGTCCGAGGCGAAATCGACGTTGGGCAGGACCCGAAGATCGGTGGCCAGGTACCGGGCGGAGCCCGAAGGGGCGAACCTGCGGATGACCCCGCACCCGACGTTGACAACCAGGGCATCCTCGCTCAGCCGCCCGAGCTGCTGGTTGATGAACCGGTCGCGCCGGTGGATGGCATCGTTGCTCCCACCGCGGGAGGTGGAGGAGTGGCCGTGGCCCGTTCCGTTCATCTGCTTGGACACCGGTCCACACCCCATCTCGAGCCGTCAAGATGCCCAGGGCCAGGCTGAGCGCAGGATGCATCGTAACCCGGTGGGTGCAGGTGGCCGGATCGGTTGCACAAGGTTCCATGGGCTAAGGGGACGGTTACGAAATAAAGGTGGTCATGGCACACGGAATGAGGTGGCGACCGAGTGGATCCTCCGGCACAAGAGTTGCTGCACAGGCAAGGCCCCGATCTGCGGCGTTGCCCACGGACAGTGCTGTTGGCGGAACGGATCGTGGCACTCTGACTCACCCACAAAGGTGTGGAAGTTAAGCCGAGTCGGAACTCCCAGATCCCCTGAACAATGGCGATTGATGCCCTCAAGAAAATATGCCACCATCTCAGCCGAGTCGCCACGGTGGGCCGGCTGGATTCTCAGAAGGAGCGATGATACGCGGAAATTGCACTACCTCTTGGCGGGCCAGGTTCCTTGCGGTGGCATCCGCACTGGTGGTTATGGCCGGTTTGGTATTCGTTCACCCCAATGGTGTCGCTTATGCCGGCGGCGATCCGACAGCCCCGACCCTCAACAGCGTCAACTACAGCGACAACGGAACTGCGTTGTTCTTCACCGCTCCGACCCAGTCGATCGGAACCACTATCACCTCGTACGACTACGAGATCTCGACGGACGGCGGAACGTCGACGGTGGGCGGATCGTACGCCGAAGGGAACACCGGCAACTCCTTCTACAGCACCAATGAATGGGCCGGGGACTACGGAAATACCGCCACGTCGAGTCCGTATCTCGATCCCAACGGCACCACCTACTGCCCCGATGGGACCACCTGTTCCTACCGGATCCGGGCCGAGTTCGACAGCGGCGCCTCGATAACCCCGTGGTCAGGATGGGTGACGGAGGGATCGTTCGGCACCGCACCGGCCCTCAACAGCGTCAGCTACAGCGACGACGGGTCGGTCTTCTACTTCACCGCACCCACCCTGTCCTCGGGCCTAACCGTCACCTCCTACGACTACGAGATCTCGACGGACGGCGGAACGTCGACGGTGGGCGGATCGTACGCCGAAGGGAACACCGGCAACTCCTTCTACAGCACCAATGAATGGGCCGGGGACTACGGAAATACCCCCACGTCGAGTCCGTATCTCGATCCCAACGGCACCACCTACTGCCCCGATGGGACCACCTGCTCGTACCGGATCCGGGCCGAGGTGGGGGATGACAACTATCAAACGGCGTGGTCAGGATGGGTGACGGAGGGATCGTTCGGCACCGCACCGGCCCTCAACAGCGTCAGCTACAGCGACGACGGGTCGGTCTTCTACTTCACCGCACCCACCCTGTCCTCGGGCCTAACCGTCACCTCCTACGACTACGAGATCTCGACGGACGGCGGAACGTCGACGGTGGGCGGATCGTACGCCGAAGGGAACACCGGCAACTCCTTCTACAGCACCAATGAATGGGCCGGGGACTACGGAAATACCGCCACGTCGAGTCCGTATCTCGATCCCAACGGCACCACCTACTGCCCCGATGGGACCACCTGCTCGTACCGGATCCGGGCCGAGGTGGGGGATGACAACTATCAAACGGCGTGGTCAGCCTGGGTGAAGGAGGGATCGTTCGGCACCGCACCGACAATTGACAGTGTCAGCTACAACGAGAACGGCACGGCTCTGTCGTTCACCACCCCCACTCTGTCCTCGGGTCTCACTGTCACTTCCTACGACTACGAGATCTCCACCGATGGCGGTACTTCGACCGTGGGCGGATCGTACGCCGAGGGGAACACGGGCAACTCCTACTACAGCACCAACGAATATGCCGGGGAGTTCGGAAATACGGCCACGTCGAGTCCTTACGTCGACCCCAACGGTGCCACCTACTGCCAGGAGGGGACCGGCTGTTCCTACCGGATCCGGGCCGAGGTGGGGGGCGACAACTATCAAACGCCATGGTCGGGCTGGGTGACGGAAGGTCTCCCACTTCGTCTTTCTGCCACGGTGTCGCGCGGCGCTGCGCCCCTTGCGACCACCTTCATCCTGACAGCTAACGACCCCTCCGGCGAGCCCCTCACCTACAGCCTGTCCTTCGGCGACGGTCAGTCGTCGACGGGGACGATCACTTCGCCCTACTCACCGATCACCATCACCCATACCTATGAAACATCGGGGACGACCTACAACGTGGGGGCATCGATCACCGACACCTCGGGAGAGACCGGATCCGCCCTGACCCAGATCACCACCACGGGATCCTCACCCCTGCAGGCCGACGCGGGCCAGTCCCAAGTGGTCGTGGTCGGACATCAGGTGACCCTCGACGGTTCCGGCTCCCAACCGGGCTCGTCGATCACCGGCTACCAGTGGTCGTTCGGCGACGGCACCTCCGGGTCAGGTCCTGACCCGGTCCACACCTACATCGCCACGTCGTCGTGCACGCCCACCGCGACCTCACCCTGCCACTACACCGCCACCTTGACGGTGACCAACGCCGCCGATCAGCAGTCGGTGGCCCAAACCGAGATAACCGTGATCGCTGCCCCCACCGGTAGCCAGGGCCTCTCGGTGACCGTCACCGACGGGACAAATCCGCTGGATGGCGCGTCGCTGGCCGTGGTGACCCCAGGTGGAACCCGCTATGCGGCCACCTCGAACAGTGAAGGTGTCGGCGTCATCGCCGGCCTGCCCGACGGGTCCTACACGGTCTACGTCTACGAACCCGGCTATCTCCCGAGCACCGTGTCCGCCACTCAAACAGGGGGTGCGGGTACGGCGAGCATCACCCTTGAACAGGGCTCCATCTCCCAGACATCGGCCACTTCCACGCCGCTCACCTACGACCAGATCCTGGCCGACGGCCTCAATCCCAACGATCCGGCCAACGAGAATGTCTTCAAATTCAGTATCGCCCTGGCCTTCTTCGCCGGTCCATCCTCGGAGAATGTGCAAGTGAGCGGCGACCTCACCGGGGACGGTGTCTGGGAGCCGCAGGTGTCGGGATCCGGAGGTGACGGTGGTGCCGTCGGAGGGGGCGGCGGTGATGGGGGCGGCGGCGGTGATGGCGGTTGCAGTGGTTGTGTCTCCTTCTCGGTGGAGGGCTATCAGGTGGTGGGCGAGCCCATCGAGACGACCGGCCCCAAGCCGCAACCGGCCCTCATGTGGATCATCATCCCGGGGCAGGCCCAGTGGTTGAAGGAGTTCTTCGACGTGAAGATGATTGTCTCCAACCTGGCTCCGACACCGTTCACTTTCGACAACGGGTCGATCACCCTCGGCGCCCTGCCCACCGGGCTCAGCCTGGCCCCGATTAATCCGGCACCCTCCATGACCCACGACGTGGGTGACATCGCTCCGGGGAGCAGTCAATCCAGCGACTGGGTGCTCAGAGGAGACGCCGAGGGCTACTACGGGGTCTCGGCCACCTATCACGGTACGCTCGATCCGGGCGATCTCGCTTCACTGTCGTTCCCCATCTCGACCGCCCCGGCCGCCATCCACGTCTGGGGCGGGTCGGCACTGCACATGTTCGTCGATGCCGACTCCACGGCCACCAAGGGCCAGCCCTACCGGGTGCGGATCGGCCTGGAGGACGTGGCTGACATCCCCATCTACAACGCCGGGATCCAGCTGTTCACTCAGGGCAGCTCGGGCTACATCTACCAACCGGGCCAACAGCTGAGCTACGGAACCGCAGTTATCCAGCCGGGAACCACCTTTTGGACTCCGTACTACGTGCTGATCCCCACGGCCAACGGTGCGGCTCCACTCAACGTGGGCAGCTCGTTCGTGGCCCAGACCGGTGGAAATGCCGACGTGGCCAGCACCATCGAATCCCACCCGGCCACTCCACCGAGCCAGGTCCCGACCCTCACCGCCACGTCGAGCTCCTCTGGCGTCCAGCTCCGATGGACAAAGCCGTCGGTTTCCGGCATCAGCGGCTACAGGATCTACTACACGCCCACTCGGACCACGCCTTTCGGGGCGACGCCGATCAAGACCTTGTCGGCCACGACGATCTCGGCCCTCATCTCCCACGGCGCCTCGGGGATCTACGCCGTCAGCACAGTGACCGCCAGCGGTCAGACCATGTACAACGCCGTAGCCTCTGCGAGCGCCCTGCATCCGTCCGCCAAGATCACAGTGTCACCCACCACTGTGACCGGTACGGGGCCACTCACCGTCAAAGGTTCCAAGTTCGGTAGCGGCAAGGTCACCTTCTACGTGGATTCGACGGCCAAGTCGATCGGAACTGCTACCGCCACCTCCTCGGGCACCTTCTCTGCATCGCTCAACATCTCCGGCCTTACCGGAGGGTCACACACCGTGATCGCAGTCGGAGCTGACGGAAGTAGTGCCACTGCGCCCTTCACCGTTTCAGGCCGGGTCACTCTCAGCGCCACGTCGGGTCCTCCGGGCAAGAGCGTCACGGCCACGGTGACCGGGTACAAATCCGGGGAAGTCGTGACCTTCCGGTGGTCGACGGCAACCGGGGTGATCCTGGCCAACCTGACCGCATCGACCACCGGTGCCGGATCGGCGTCGCTCAAGATCCCGTCGGAGGCCAAGAAGGCCTACTCGATCTATGCCGTGGGTAGTGGCGGAACCTCCGCTCATGCGACATTCACGGTGAACTGATGCTACTAGGTCGAGGGAGTGGTCCGCTTGGACCGGGCCCGATCGGCGGCGCTCACCACAGCGCGGAGGGAGGCATCGAGTGTGCTCGAGTCCATGCCCACCCCCCACCAGGTCGAGCCATCGGGGGCCTCTGCTTCGACGTAGGCCACCGCGGAGGCACCACTGCCGGCGGTGAGGGCGTGCTGGTTGTAGTCCTTCACCTCGAACTCCACGCCCAGTTCGGTCCGCAACGCACCGACCAGGGCGTCGATGGGGCCATTTCCCTGACCCATCACCGTGCGGGGCTCCCCGTCCACCAGTAGCTGGGCGGTGACCGTGGTTCGGTGACCGCCCGTGCTGACCTCGCTGCCCACCAGCCGCACCCCGGCGTCCTCGGTGAGGTAGGTCTTGGTGAAGACGTCCCACATCTCACCGGCCTTGATCACCGTGCCGCTGTCCTCGGTGATGGCCTGGACCTCCTTGGAGAACTCGATCTGAAGTCGGCGGGGGAGATCGAGCCCATGCTCCGTGTCCATCACGTAGGCCACCCCACCCTTGCCCGACTGACTGTTGACCTGGATGATGGCCTCATAGGTCCGCCCGGTGTGGCTGGGGTCGATGGGCAGGTAGGGCACCTCCCAGTGGTCGTATTGGTCACCGATGGCGGCGAAGCCCTTCTTGATGGCGTCCTGGTGGGATCCGGAGAAGGCTGTGTAGACCAGGTCACCGGCGTAGGGATGGCGGGGGTGGACCGGCATCCGGGTGGCGTACTCGGCCACCCGGCGGACCCGGTCGATGTCGCTGAAGTCGAGGGCCGGATCGATGCCCTGGGAGAACAGGTTCATGGCCAGGGTCACGATGTCGACGTTTCCGGTGCGCTCCCCGTTGCCGAACAGCGTTCCCTCCACCCGATCGGCGCCGGCCAAAACGGCCAGTTCGGCCGCGGCCACTGCGGTGCCGCGGTCGTTGTGGGGGTGGAGGCTGAGGATGATCGAGTCACGGTCGGTGATGGTCCGGGAGAACCACTCGATCACATCGGCATAGACGTTGGGGCCGTACATCTCGACGGTGTTGGGCAGATTGATGATGATCGGCCGCTCGGGCGTCGGTTGGATGACCTTCATCACCGCCTCGCAGATCTCCACGGCGAACTCGGGCTCGGTGCCGGTGAAGCTCTCCGGCGAGTACTCGTAGCGGATGTCGGTGCCCGGGATGGTCGACTCGAACTTCTTGCACAGGTGGGCGGCGTTGACAGCGATGTCGGTGATGCCGGCTCGGTCCAAGCCGAACACCACTCGTCGCTGCAGCTCGGACGTCGAATTGTAGAAGTGCACGATGGCCCGGGGGCATCCTTCCAGTGATTCGAAGGTCCGCTCGATCAGCTCCTCCCGGCACTGCACCAGTACCTGGATAGTCACATCATCGGGGATCAGTCCCTCCTCGATGATCTGCCGCTGGAAGTCGAAATCCGTCTGCGAGGCTGAGGGAAAACCCACCTCGATCTCCTTGAACCCGATCTCCACCAGCGTGGCGAACAGCTGCAGCTTGCGCTCGGGGTCCATGGGGTCGACCAGCGCCTGATTGCCGTCCCGCAGGTCGACGCTGGCCCAACGGGGGGCTCGGGTGGCCTCGGCGTCGGGCCAGGTCCGGTCGGGGAGGGTGAGAGGGCGGTAGGGGCGGTAGAGATGGAACGGCATGGGCGAAACATCGCAGGGCATGGCCAGTCGGTGGTGTCCGCCGTCGTGGTGGCCTGTGCCTGGTCCGGAGTGGGCTTCAGTGCTCATCGGTGTTACTCCCAAGGTTTTGTGGTCTGCCTGATGGTCGGGGTGCTGCTGGGTGGTGGAGTGGGTGTTCGCTGATCCGATAACGCTCTGGACCCGGCCAAACAAAAAACCCCCTGGCCGATTCGGCTCAGGAGGTTGCGGGCGAACGCGATGTGGCGCTCGCCGTTAGGTAAGAAGGAGGTCCGTGGTGCGTGCGAACATGACAAGTCAATGGTGCCAGGCAGTTCGGTATTCGTCAAGGACCATGCCCGAACGGGCCGCCCGGCCGAGCCTCGCCGCCTTTGGATTGGCGCCTTGCCGGTGGGATCCCGGGGGGTCAAGCTCTTAGAACCCTGTGACCTGGGCCTGGGTGGTCGGCTGTAACGGAGGGGCAGCCAGGACGTTGTATAGGGCTGGAGTCGCCACGCGATTCCATTTCTGGGGGATGTGCACCTATGCCATCTGGGGCAACGGGCAACAAACTACTAAGGAGCAATACATGATTCGCAAGATGCTTGTGGTCGCTGCGGCGATCGCTATGCCTGTCAGCATTATCGCCGTAAGTGGCGGTATTGCCGGTGCGTCCAACCCTCACGCCGGGAGCGCGACCACCGACACCATCAGCTGCACGAAGATCACCGGCTCGGTGAAGTTCTCGCCTGCGCTGACCACTAAGGGCTACACCAGCGGCGTGACGACCACCACTGTCACAGCCACGTTGACGGGCTGCACCGTTAAGGGCACCTACACCGACAAGGTGACCAGCGGCGCGGTGTCCGGCACCATCAAGAGCACCAAGGGCAAGGGTGGCACGTGCGGTGGATTGGTCGCCAAGAGCATCACCGATGCGGGCACCTTGACCACCAAGTGGAAGGCCACCCCTGCGGTCCCCAACTCCGGGCTCAACATCAAGAGCGTCGCCGGTGGGACGAAGAACAACCACGGGACGTTCACCATCCCGGGCACCGTCAAGGGAACTGCCGCCGGTTCGTTCCAGGGCGCCAATAAGGGCGCGTCGGACAAGACCATCGCGCAGACCACTGCCACTGTGTCCCAGCTGGCCACGGCCTGCTCGAGCAAGGGCGGCCTGAGCTCACTCGCCATCGAGACTGAGCCTGGCACCACCCCGATCAGCCTCGGCTGACCACACATTGATACCCGGTTAGACGGGTAAGCCGTACCGACAAAGGGCGGGGCTTCGGCCCCGTCCTTTGTCGTGTCCGGGCGGATACGCTTTTCCCGACAGGGAGGCCCTGTGCTCGACCATCGGAGGTACGCCCCATGCACTTCGGTCCCGTAGTGGCGCGCCATCGGGTCGACCAGTGTGATCGCTCCGAACGGATTAGCACGGGGTAGCTCGAAGACGCTGACGGGTGGAGCGAAGGCCACGAAGTCAGTTCCCGAGAAGGAGTTCGAGTGATAACAGAGAGCATCCATGCTTTCCTGCGCGCCGGTGGCACCCCCGAAGAGTGTGAACAGGTCGGTCCATTTCTGATCCGATTGACCCCTCACACGAAGCACCCGATGTTGAACTACGCCGTGCCGGACGACAACGCTCAGCCGTCAAATGCTGACGTTGAAGCCCTCGTCAAGGCGTTTGAATCGAGGGGACTGCTGCCCCGACTGGAGTATGCGAGTGGCGGGGCTCCGGCCCTGGAGGAAATTCTCCAACGACACGGATTCTCCACCGAAGCTCGCCTCACGATCATGGTCTGTCGGCCCGGTGAGGAACGGTTGGCCGAGGTACCCCCAGGTTTCGAGGTGGTCTTGGCCCGTTCTGACGAAGACCATGCCGACGCCATCGTTGTCGCCGACCAAGCCTACGGGGAGCCAGCTGGCACGCCGGACCGAACCAGGATCGAGGGTCGACGGCGCCAGGTCCAACATGGTGGGGCGGTCGCTCTCGCTCGTCACCTGGAGTCGGGGGCACCAGCCGGTTCCGGGCTGTTTCCGGTGCCCCGGGCCGGGGTGACGGAACTGGCCAGCGTGGGCACGGCCGATGCGTTTCGGAGGCAGGGGGTGGCGTCGGTGGTGACGTCCCACCTGCTCGAGTCAGCGTTCGAGGCCGGGGTGGAACTGGTCTGGCTCACTCCCGAACACACCGAGGGTGAGCGCATCTATTCGCGGGTGGGCTTCACCCGGGCTCCCTGCGAGATGGTTCACATCTCCCGGCCGAGGCCCTGACGGTCGTCACGTCGCCTGATCGGGGAAGTCCCTCATCGTTCGCATCGGGGACGCCAGTAGCCACACGCAGGCCAGGGCCTCACCACCCATGGCGATCCACAGTGTGGTCCTCAGGCCTATGGCCGCACCGATTGCCCCTCCCGCCAGAGCGCCGATCGGCAGCACCCCGAAGACCACGAACCGTATGGTGGCGTTCATCCGGCCGAGCATGGCCTCAGGACACAGTCGCTGCCGGAAGCTCACCTGGTTGATGTTGTAGACCACGGTCGTGAACGAGCTCAGGAAGAACCCGGCGGCGAAGAACAGGAGACCGATGCCGGGCGTGGCCAGAGGCATGAGCAAGCCGCCAACCCCGGCCAGACTGCTCAACAGTGTCGCTCTGGCCCCTCCGAACCTGCGGGCCAGCGGGGAGGCCGCAAACGCCGCCAGAACACCACCGACACCCCCGACGGCGAAGGCCAGTCCGATGATGGCAGGTTTGGCGTGCACGACGGTCACGAGGAAGATGACCTCGACCGCAGTTTGCACCCCACTGAAGAGGTTGGACGTTGCTGTAGTGGCGGTTATCGCTCGCAGGACCGGTTGTCCGAAGACGTAGCGAAGACCCTGGCCAATGTCGTGTCGTAGTCGTGGGTGCCCCTCTTCGGGAACGGCCGGCACGACCTCGGGCTTTCGGATTCCACCGATCGCCGCGGCGGAGACGAGAAAGCTCGCCGCGTCGACGGCGACGGCGTAGGGTCCACCGATGGCCTGGACGAGACCTCCAGCCAGGCTGGGGCCGGCAATCTGGGCTACCTGTTGGCTGCCGGTGAGCTTGGCGTTGCCTTCGACCAGGTGCTCCCGCCCGACCAGTGAGGGAAGATACGACTGATAGGCCACATCGAAGAACACCGTGAACACGCCGGTTACCAGGGCCACGAGGTAGAGCTGGGGGAGTCTCAGAACGCCGCAGGCGTAGGCCACCGGTACCGAACCCAAGGCCAAGAGGCGACCCAGGTCGGCAATGATCATGACGGGGCGCCGTCGAAGTCGGTCAACCCAGGCACCGGCGGGCAGCCCGATGGCGAGGAAGGCCACCGTTGACGCGGCCGTCAGTACTCCCATCTGGAACGGCGTGGCTGCCAAGGACCGCACTGCGACCAGCGGTATGGCCAGAAGGCTGACTTGGCTGCCGAGCTCGCTGACCGTTTCCCCACCCCACAGGAGGCGGAAGTCACGGTGCCTGAAGAGTCCTCCACGGGCCATCAGCGAACCCTAGGGGCAGAGCCGTGCGACCCTTTGACGCAACCCCTTCGTCGACCCGGCCTCGCCTGGCCGAAGGCCATGCCTCAGGGGTCAGTTGTGCACCCAAGTGACCTTGAAAGCCGTCCCGCCCGCAGTCAGGGCCGAGGGGCGGGCCTTGGTGACCTTCGAGCCTTTCGTAGTCATGGTGAGCTTGGTCGAGTTGAATGCGGAGGAGGAGATGGCCACACCGTTGGCGGTGGCGTTGGTGAAGGAAACCGACCCGAAGTCGGCCAGCGGTCCGATGGTGCAGCTGCTTCCGGTGCAAGGGTCTTCGGCGACCCATTCGGCTGAGGAGGCCTTGGGGAGCACGGTGGCTGATTGTTTGGTGGTGTAGTGCCAGATCACCGAGCCGCCGTGAGTCTCTTCGATCTGCAAAACGAAATTCTTGCCTGATCCTGAAACTTCGGCGTTGATGGTGTAGCCCGGAGTGACCGGGTATCCCGACGTCAGATACACAACCGACCTCGGCACCATCTCGAACCAGGCGTAGTAGTCGGGTTTTTTGCCGGCGCAGTCCGAGTCAGTGCCGATCTGCTCGAGGGTGTGATCTGTCGACGACAGCCCATCGATGCCGACCCAAAATGCAGCCAGTTGGGTGGCGGTGCTCGGACAAGTCGCTTTGGGCTGGACCCAGCTTCCCTGGACTTTGGTGAAAGTGGTACCGCTGACTCCGTACCCGGCCCAGTCCAGCGAAGATTGGGCTCCGTAACTGACGTTGGGCCCGGCCCGATGAGCGGGTGGGAGTGGTGCGGTGTGCGCAGCCACAGGTGTTGGCGTGCTGGCGCCTAAGCCGAGCAGTCCGGTCATGAGTAACCCCATACCGGTGACAAGCCGTACTGCCCTAATTCGCTTCACCGGCGCATCACCTACCGGTGGCGCGAGGTCCGTACGTCGACGCCGTTGCGGCGATGCCACCTCTTGGTCTTTCCCTTGCCGGAACCACTTCCCTTCTGGCCGCCGCCAGAACCGGTGGTCTTGTTCCCACCGCGGTTGCCGCCGTGCCCGGTCCCAGTGCCCGTCCCTGTCCCCTTGCCGGTCCCAGTTCCCTTACCGCTCCCCGTGCCCGTCCCTTTACCGGTCCCCTTGCCGGTCCCAGTTCCTGAACCTGAGCCGGTCGTCTGATTACCGCCGCGGTTCCCGCCGAGTCCAGTCCCAGTCCCAGTGCCAGTGCCAGTGCCAGTGCCAGTTCCACTTCCACTTCCACTTCCAGTCCCCGAACCAGATCCGGTCGTCTGGTTACCGCCGCGGTTGCCGCCGAGTCCAGTTCCAGAACCCGAACCCGAGCGAACCGAACCCGATCCGGTTGTCTGGTTCCCGCCGCCAGTTCCGCCGTGTCCCGTCCCGGATTTCGTTTTCTTGCTGGCCTGGGTGGCCGTAGCTTTCGAACCTGATTTGTCACTCCGACTCTCGGCTGCAGCTTCCCGGGCCAGTTTGCGGTACTGAGCCAAGGAACTGCCGTTGGCGGAGCGGGCGTGGGTGGCCGACGAGGTCCTCCGTGCCACGGTGACCGGCTGGGAGTGTTGGCGGGACTCGTGCGTTGCTACGACGGCCGGGGATCCGCTGACCGGTGGTGGCGGTACGGCTTTGGAGACGGTGCGAGGGGCCGTACCCACATTGATGTCCAAATGTTGGAGCGCACCGTCGATGGCACGGTTGGCCGGGGCCGGTAGAGCCGAAGCGGCGGCCAGAGCCGTGGTGGCCCCGAAGAGACTGATCACCGAGACCCCCACCACAGCCACCCGGGTTGACCTGCGTAGCCCACGAGACTTCGGCCACTCTTTGGAGACCGACTCGAAGAGCGATCGGGCGTTGTCCAGGCCTTGGAGTTCGCGTGGCGATGCAGGAGCCGAGGCCGCGGCCAACAGGTCGGCGAGTCGCCCCTCGACGAGATTGGGCAACTCCACGACGCCGTCGGCCTTGAAGCTCGGGTCCTCGAACAGTGGGCCGAAGCTGGCATCAACCATGTAGCCGCACCTCTGGCACCAGTCGAAGCTCATCGTCCAATGGCGACGCCTCGGTAGGGACGCCGGCTGTGACCACGTCACCGTCGCCCGCTGACTCGGCGCTGAGCGAACTCTCGAGCCGTCGGAGGCCGCGATGACACAGAACGCGAACTGACCCCGAGGACCGGCTCATGATCTTGGCCACAGTAGCAACGTCCAGGCCGGCCACGATACGGAGCATCACGGCCTCGCACTGGTCGGGTGGTAGCTGGGAGATGAGCGAAAGGGCCGCCCGGGTAGTGGAGTTCTCGTCCGCATCGGACTCGACGCTGGTGCTTGATGGCATCAGATCAAGCTTTGAGAACTCGGTGTACTCGAAGCGCCGCGAGCTTCCCCGGTACCAGTCGATGAGTCGGTTCCGCGCTGTCGTGAAAAGCCAGGCACGGAATCCGGCCTCGTCTCCTTCGAAGGTGGGAAGGGCTCGGAGCACCCGTACCCAGGTATCGGCGGCCAGGTCCTCGGCGACCGCTCCGGCTTTGACCGTCAGATAGCGCAACAAACCTGGCTGGAACTCTGCCCACAGCACCGCGAAAGCATCCTGATTGCCACGCTTGGCGGCACGCAGGTTCGCCCGGAAATCGGTCAGAACCTGACCCTGCTGTTCCATGCTGTCATCCTGAGCGAGTGAAATGGTCTTCCCCCTTAGGTGAGTCATACACCCTTGCGGATGATGCGTCCAGCAATGGATCGAGTTGCCGTGGGCCAAAAGCCCTGCTGATCCAGCGAAGTAACGAATCGGGGTGTGTCCTCGTTATAACCAGGGGGAGTTAGGACGAAACTGGGGTGTGCGGACGCCCCGGCTCAGATGCGCTCGAAGTTGCGGGCCAGCTCCCAATCGGTGACCACCCGGTTGGCCGCAGCCCACTCCTGCCGGGCGGTGTTGAGCAGGTGGTGGTGAACGTCCGGACCGAACGCCTCGACGGCCACTTCGCTACCGTCCAGGTTGTCGATGGCCTCCACCAGGGTTGAGGGGATCCGGGGTAGGCCCGGTGCCTGGTAGGCATTTCCGGTGAACGCCGGTTCGAGTTCGAGTTCGTGCTCGACGCCCCACAGGCCGCCGGCGATGGACGCCGCCAGAGCCAGATAGGGATTGACATCGGCCCCGGGTATCCGGCACTCCACCCTGCGGCTGGCTCCTTCCCCCACGGTCCGGAATCCGCACGTCCGGTTGTCCTCCCCCCAGACCACCGCAGTCGGGGCCCACGAACCCGGCACGTATCGCCGATAGGAGTTGACGTAAGGGGCGAAGCACCACGCCAGCTGACGGGCGGCATGAAGCTGGCCGGCGAGGAACTGCCGCCCCACAGTTGACAGTCCGGTGGGATCGGTGGTCCCCGTCTTTGGTGCGCTCAACGGCGAGCCGGTGGTGGCGTCCCACAAGCTGGTGTGGATGTGGCACGACGAGCCCGCCGTAGCCATCGACCACTTGGCCATGAAGGTCACAGCGCGGCCCAACCCCGAGGCGATCTCTTTGACCCCGCTTTTGAACACCAGGTGTCGGTCGGCGACCTCGAGGGGATCGCCGTAGGTCACGTTGATCTCATGCTGGCCGATGCCCGCTTCCCCCTTGGAGAACTCGATGGGTATCCCGGCCTCGACCATCTGATTGCGGATCCGGCCGATCACATACTCCTCCTGCGAGGTCTGCAGGAGCTGGTAGTCCTCGATGGTGGCGGCGTGGGCCTGCAACTGGCGCCACCCTTTCTCCGCCGCCTCGATGCTCGAGTCGCGGAACAGGTAGAACTCGAGTTCGGTAGCGCACTTGATGTTCAGTCCGTGGGCGGCGGCGCGCTCCACCTGTCGACGGAGGATCCGGCGAGGCGATACCTCGACGGGCTCCCCATCCAGGGTGGTCAGGTCACAGAGGACCAGCACGCTCCCGGGCAGCCACGGCAAGGGCCGCACCGTCCCGGGGTCGATGACCGCGGCCAGATCTCCGTAGCCGTTCTCCCAGTTGGCGAAGTGGTACCCGGGCAGCGGCTCCATGTCGACATCGCTGGCCAGCAGGTAGTCGCACACCTCGATCCCATGGTGCAGCACATGCTCCAGAAAAAACGAGCCGGTCACCCGTTTGCCCACCGGCCGACCCTGGAGGTCCGGGAACGCCACCACCACCGTGTCGACTTCGCCCGACTGGATCTGATGGGGCAGGGTTTCCAGGGTCAGCATCCCAGCACTCTGTCCCAGCCGGGCCGGGCCGTCCAGCCCTACTCCGGGGTTACGTACGCCGCAGTGATCCCCCCATCGACCACCAAGGCCGATCCGGTGACGAACGAGGCATCGTCGGAGGCCAGAAACAGGGCGGCCTTGGCGATCTCGTCGGGCCGACCGAAACGTCCGATGGGGATGTGTACCAGTCGTCGCTGGCGGCGATCGGGGTCGGCCAGCAACTCGGCCAACAGTGGCGTCTCGATGGGCCCCGGGCAGATGGAATTGGCTCTGATGCCCTGGCGGGCGTACTCCACGGCCAGCTCCCTGGTCATGGCCAACACGCCACCTTTCGACGCGGTGTAGGCCATCTGGGCGGTGGCCGCCCCCACCAGGGCCACGAAGGAGGCCACGTTCACGATCGAGCCTCCGCCCGAGTCGAGCATGGCCGGAACCGCGGCGCGACACCCCAGCCACACACCCTTGAGGTTGACCTGCATCACTCGCTCCCAGGTCTCGGGGGGAGTGTCGAGGATCCCGCCGTCGTCACCGGGGAAGATGCCGGCGTTGTTGAACAGCACGTCGAGCCCGCCGTAGGTGTCGACGGCCACCCGGACCATGGACCGGACCTGATCCTCGTCGGACACGTCGACAGCCACTGCCCTGGCCGAGCCCCCACTGGCCTCGATGTCCGCCACCGCCGCCTCGGCATGGTCGCCGAGCACGTCGGCCACCACCACCTTGGCCCCTTCCGAGGCGAACAGTGACGCCGCCACCCGGCCGATCCCACTGCCGGCCCCGGTGATGACAGCGACCTTGCCGTCTAGTCGAGCCATCGGTTCCTCCGATCTCCGATAGGTGGGCCGCAGGGAGCGGGCCCGTGTCACCGGGCAGCCGATGGCTGCCCACCAATCGACGGCACCTTATCGGGGCGGGACCACGGGTCCGGGCGACGGGGGCACGGTGGAATACTGTCCGGCATGTCGCCGACCCGACCGCGTCCGCTCGTCGGCGTGACCACCTACCGCCAGACCACCTCGTGGTGGGCTTGGGAGCGTGATGCCGCCCTGGTCCCGGGCCCCTATCTGGACGTGATCGAAGCAGCCGGCGGCCAACCGTTGCTCATTCCCCCGGGAGGTTCGGGGGAGGTCGGCGGGCGCGAACGAGGGGCTACGAGAAGCCGTTCGGATCTGGAGGCCCTGGTGGCCGCCCTCGACGGCTTGGTCCTGATCGGAGGGGGTGACATCGACGCCGCCCGCTACAGCCAGACCGATGATCCGCGCAACGGTGGGACCAGCGCCTGGCGGGATGATCTGGAACTTGGACTGCTGGACGTGGCGCTGGGGTCGGATCTGCCCGTGCTGGCCGTGTGCCGGGGGATACAGGTCCTCAACGTGTACCTCGGGGGGGACTTGATCCAGCAGCTTCCCGACGTGGTGGGCTCGACCGATCACCAGCCCCGGCCCGGAGCGTTCGGCCCGGTTACCGTGACGACCGAGCCGGGGAGCACCGTTCGACGACTGCTGGGTGAGCATCTCGACGTGCTGTGCTGCCACCACCAGGCGGTCGGTACCCTCGGCCGTGACCTGGTGGTGACGGCCCGCAGCGGGGATGGTGTCGTCGAGGCTGTCGAGTTGCCCGGTCCCCAGTTCGTGGTGGGTGTGCAGTGGCATCCCGAGGAGTCCGGCGACCCGAGGCTGTTCGAGGCACTGGTGGAGGCGGCATGACCGACCTGGCCACCATCGTCAATCCGGCCACCGAGTCGACCATCGCCGAGGTGTCGTTGGCCGGGGTGGCCGAAACCGACTCCGCCGTGGCCCGTTCGCTCGAGGTTGCGGGCCCTTGGGCGGCAGTGGCCCCGGCGGACCGGGCCCGCCTGATGCGTCGGTTCGCCACCCAGGTCGAGGAGCACGGCGAGGAGCTGGCCCAGCTCGAGACCAGCAACGTGGGCAAGCCCATCTCCGAGAGTCGCGACGAGGTGGGGATGGTGGCGGAGGTCTTGCACTTCTACGCCGGAGCAGTCGATAAGCACCGGGGGGCCACCGTGCCGGTGAGCGGAGGGGTGGACATGACCTTCCACGAGCCGCTGGGGGTGGTGGCTGCCATCATCCCGTGGAATTTCCCCATCGCCATCGCCTCGTGGAAGATCGGACCCGCTCTGGCCACCGGCAACACCGTGGTGGTCAAGCCCTCCGAAATCACCCCGCTCACCGCCCTGCGGTTGGCCGAGTTGGCCCTGGCCGCCGGGATTCCCGAAGGGGTGCTCCAGGTGGTGGTGGGCACCGGTCCAGTGGTCGGGGCCAGGCTGGTCGACCATCCCGACGTGGCCAAGGTGGCCTTCACCGGCTCCAGTGACGTAGGCCGGGAGGTGATGGCCCGGGCCGCCCGCACCCTCAAGCGGGTGACCTTGGAGCTGGGCGGCAAGTCAGCCTCGGTGATCTTTGCCGACGGCGATGTCGAGCGGGCCGCGGCCGCCACCCCCGGAGGCGTCTTTGCCAACGCCGGCCAGGACTGCTGCGCCCGGAGCCGGGTTCTGGTGCAACGCCCGGTGTTCGACCGCTACCTCTCGTTGCTGGCCGATGCTGTTGCCTCGTGGAAAGTCGGTGACCCCACCGACCCGGCCACCAACATGGGACCCCTGGTGACCGAGGCCCACCGGGCCAGGGTCCGGAGCTTTCTGGCGGAGGGCATGGGCGAGCCCGGGGAAGGGGCGGTCAGGCCGTTCGCCGAAGGGTCGGTCCCCGCAGGCCCGGGGTTCTGGTTCCCGCCTACCGTCGTGGCTCCGGCCGGTCCCGGGTGGCGGATGGCCCGCGAAGAGATCTTTGGACCGGTGGTGGCCGTCATCCCGTTCGACGACGAGGACGACGCGGTGCGCCTGGCCAACGACAGCCCGTTCGGACTGTCCGGTTCGATCTGGACCGGCAACGGGGCCCGGGCCCTCCGTATGGCTCGGGCTGTGCGGTCCGGCAACCTCTCGGTCAATTCCCACAGCTCGGTCCGGGTGCAGACCAGTTTCGGCGGGATGAAGCAGTCGGGGTTCGGACGCGAACTCGGCTTGGAGGCCTTGGACTCCTACACCGAGGTGAAGAACGTCTTCATCTCGACCGACCGCTGATCGGTTCCTGTGGCCCTCCGGGCCGGGTAACGTCGTCGGCATGTCTGATCGCTCACGCAAGATCGCGAAACCGGCGGCCGCCTTTGGCGTGCTGGCCACGATGGCGAGTATCTGGTGGTTCGCACTCAGACCCCGGCGGAAGCACAAGGGCCAGCAGTAGTCCACCACCGGTCACGGCGCGGATCCTGATCGGGGCAGCGATGGCGGCCGGCGGCCTCCCGGCGATCGTCGCTGATCTAGCGGGTCCATTCCGACGGTGAGCGACCCGGCCACGGTGGAGGTGTTGACGGCCGACGTCGCCGACGCTGCCCAACGGCGGGCGGCCGGCGCCCTGCGTACGGCCGGTCTGGCCCCGGGCGACCGGGTGGCGTTCTGCCTCACCTCCTCGGCCGCCCTGTTGTGCGCCGTGCTCGGAGCGGTTCGGACCGGGGTGGTTCCCGTGTTGTTGAATGCCACGCTCACCGAAGGTGAACGGGATCAGCTCATCGACGACTGTCAGCCCCGGCTGGTGCTCACCGACAACGATGGACTGGCCTCCTTGGACTCCGGCCCGCCGGTGGGTCTGGCGCCGTACCCATTGGTCCGACCGATGCACTACACCTCGGGCACCACCGGACGGGCCAAAGGGGTGTGGTCGGGAGTGTGGGACCCCGCCACGGCCGAGGCGGCCTTCAGCGACGAGGCCGACCTGTGGTCGTTCGGGCCAGCCGACGTCCATCTGGTCTGCTCGCCGATGTATCACTCCGTCTCCATCCGCTTCGCCGGCGGGACGTTGCTCCGGGGAGGTAGCTGCGTGATCCTGAGCCGCTTCGATGCCGGCCTGGCCCTCGAGGCCTTGTACGGGGCCGGTGGTCCGGTGCCCTCTACCACCTTCATGGCTCCGGCAGCCCTCTCGCGCCTCCTCGACCAGGCTGGTGAGCGGAGCGAGGCGCTGGCGGCCCTACGGCTGTTGGTCCACGCCGGTTCTCCGTGCCCTCCGGCTCTGAAGCACCGTGCCCTCGCAGCCGTGGGACCCGGCGTGCTGTGGGAGTTCTACGGCTCCACCGAAGGACAGTTCACCGTGTGCTCGCCTGACGAGTGGCTGGCCCGGCCCGGCACCGTCGGTATGGCCCGTCGTGGTCGGATCCTGTCGGTGGACGATGACGGGACCATCTGGTGCCAAGCCCCGCGCTTCGCCCGGTTCAGCTATTGGCGGGACGAGGACAAGACCGCAGCCGCCTGGCGGGACGGCAGCTTTACCGTCGGCGACCTCGGTCGGATTGACGCCGACGGCTATCTGTTCCTCGACGGCAGGCGTGACGACCTGATCATCACTGGCGGCGTGAACGTCTACCCGGCCGAGGTGGAGGCTGTGCTCTGCGAGGTGCCCGGGGTCTCCGAGCTGGCGGTATTCGGTCTGCCCGACGACCGATGGGGGCAACGGGTCTGCGTGGCGGTGGTGCCTGCCGCTCCGGCCGGCCCGGAGATGGTTCCGCAACTGATCGAGGCCGTCCGGGCCCGCGCCGCCGCCGGGCTGGCCGGGTACAAGCGGCCCAAGGAGTACCTGGTGCTGGGCCAGCTTCCCCGGACGGCCACCGGCAAGGTGCAGAGGAACCTGATCCCCGGGCTGGTCGGCGGGGAATAATCCCCAGCCCGGGGCTCCCGTCCACGTTCGGCCGGAGGGCGACCTGAGCGATACTGAAGGCATGAGCCCTACCGACTCCGGTCCCCCCATCGCCACCATCAACCCTGCCAACGGCGAGCTTCTCCAGTCGTTCGAGCCCTACGATGCCGCCGGGGTCGAGTCCCGGCTGGCCGCCACGGCGGCAGCTGTGCCTGTGTGGGCCGCCTCCACCTTTGCCGAGCGGTCGCGCCTGCTCATCACGGTGGCCGAGCTCCTCGAGGCCGAGTTGCCCGACATCGCCCAGGTGATGAGCACCGAAATGGGCAAGCCCTTCGCCCAGGCCAAAGGGGAGGTGGCCAAGTGCGCCAGCGCCTTCCGCTGGTTCGCCGAGCATGGCGAGAGCCTGCTGGCTGACGAGGAGGTACCGGTCAACGCCTCTCTGGGACTGATCACCTACCAGCCGCTGGGCGCCGTGCTGGCCATCATGCCGTGGAACTTTCCCCTCTGGCAGGTGGTCCGGTTCGCCGCTCCCGCCCTGATGGCCGGCAATGTCGGGCTGCTCAAGCATGCACCCAGCGTGCCCAGGACCGCCCTGCTGTTGGAGGACCTGTTCCGCCGGGCCGGCGCCCCTGACGGGGTCTTCCAGACCCTGCTGATCGGGACCGATCAGGTGTCGGCCGTGATCGCCGATCCGCGGGTGGCCGCCGTGACCCTGACCGGGAGTGTGGGGGCCGGGCGGGCCGTGGCAGCCCAGGCCGGAGCGGTGGGCAAGAAGATCGTCCTCGAGCTCGGTGGGAGCGACCCCTTCATCGTGCTCCCGTCGGCCGACCTCGAACAGGCCATCGCCGTGGGGGTTCAGGCCCGGGTGCAGAACGCCGGCCAGTCGTGCATCGCGGCCAAGCGGTTCATCGTCCACCAAGCGGTGGCCCAGCAGTTCATCGAGGGGTTCGTGGCCGGCATGGAAGCGTTGTCGGTGGGCGATCCGTTCGATCCCGCCACCGAGGTCGGACCCCTGGTCACGGCGGAGGCGGTGGACAAGATCGCCGACCAGGTGGAGGACGCCCGGGCCCACGGCGCCTCCATCCTGTGCGGGGGCGAGCGGGTGGTGGGACCTGAGGGCCCCGACCGCCCCGGGAACTTCTACCGGCCCACGGTGATCACCGACATCACCCCGGCCATGCGGGTGGCCACCGAAGAGGTGTTCGGACCGGTGGCCCTGCTCTACACCGTGGCCGATGCCGATGAGGCGCTGGCACTGGCCAACCACAGCGAGTTCGGTCTGGGTTCGAGCGTGTGGACCACCGACGCCGACGAACAGCAGCAGTTCGTGAGCGGGCTCCAGGCCGGCCAGGTGTTCGTGAACGGCATGGTGGTGTCCATGGTCGAGCTCCCCTTCGGTGGCATCAAGAGCTCGGGGGTCGGCCGCGAGCTGTCCACGCACGGCATTCAGGAGTTCTGCAATATCAAGTCGGTGTGGGTGGCCTGATCGTGAGGGCCTACCTCGACCACGCGGCTACTACGCCGATGAGGCCCGAGGCCATCGAGGCCATGCTCCCGTACCTGCGCGGGGAGTTCGGCAACCCTTCGGGGGGCCACACCGAGTCCCGCCGGGCCCGGATGGCCGTCGACGAGGCCCGTGAGCAGATCGCCGAGCTCTTGGGCGTCGACCTCGGGGAGCTGGTCTTCACCTCGGGTGGGACCGAAGCAGACAACCTGGCGGTGGTCGGCGCCTGGGAGGCAGCCGCCGCGGGGTCGGCCAGCCCGGTCACGCCGCAGGCCCTGGTGTGCACGGCCATGGAGCACCATGCCGTGCTCAACACCTGCACGGCTCTGGCCCGCCGCACCGGGGTTGAGCTCCGTCTGGTGCCACCGGACAAGGACGGGATCGTCGACCTCGAGGCCCTGGCCGCGGCGTGTAGCGACGACGTGGGCCTGGTGTCGGTGATGGCGGTGAACAACGAGATCGGCACGGTCCAGCCCCTCGAGGCGGTGACAGCCGTGGTCCGGTCGGGATCCCCGCACGCCGTGATGCACACCGACGCCGTCCAGGCGGTGCCGTGGCTGGCCATGGAGCCGGTCACCGCGCTGGCTGATCTGACCTCGGTCAGCGCCCACAAGTTCGGTGGGCCCAAGGGAGTGGGGGCGCTGGTGGTTCGGGGCGGAACCCGCCTCGACCCGATGGTCCACGGGGGCGGCCAGGAGCGGGAGCGCCGGAGCGGCACTCTCAACGTGGCCGGCATCGTGGCCATGGCCGCGGCGTTGGCCACCACGGTGTCGGAGCAGGACCGCACAGGCAGTCGGGTTCGAGCTCTGCGGGACCGATTGGGAGACGGGCTGGTGGGCGCGGTCGACGGTGTGTCGGAGACCGGACTCCGCCACGAGAAGGTGCCCGGACATCTGCACCTGAGGTTCGCCGGCGTCGAGAGCGAAGCCCTGGTGATCCTGCTTGACGAGGCCGGCGTGGCCGTATCGGCCGGGGCGGCCTGCTCCAGCGGGGCTGTGGAGGCCAGCCACGTGCTGTTGTCCATGGGGATCGATGGCCACGAGGCGGCCAGTGGGATCCGCTTCTCGCTGGGCTCTACCACCACCGATGAAGAGATCGACCACGCTCTGGCCGTCGTGCCGGACGCCGTCGCCCAGCTGCGAGACTGATCCGGTGCGAGTACTGGTGGCTATGTCCGGTGGTGTCGATTCCTCGGTGGCGGCCGCACTCCTGGTCGAGCGACTCGGATGTGACCAGGTGGTCGGGGCCACCCTCAAGCTGTGGGGCGGCACCTCGGACTCCGGCTGTTGTTCGGTGGCCGACGTGGATGATGCCAGGCGGGTGGCGGAGCAGCTCGGGATCGTTCACCACGTCTTCAACTTCGCCGCCGAGTTCGAGGAGCGGGTGGTGGACCCGTACGTCGCGCGGTCATGCCGAGGGTCGCACGCCCAACCCGTGCATCGAGTGCAACCGCCATCTCAAGTTCGACCGGCTGTTGGAGCGGGCCCGGGCTCTGGGATTCGAAGCCGTGGCCACCGGGCACCACGCCCGTCGGGTCAACACTCCCGGCGGTCGGTTCCGACTGTGCCGGGGCGCTGACCCCTTGAAGGACCAGTCCTACGTATTGGCCATGCTGGGTCAGGCCCAGTTGGCCCGCACCATGTTCCCGGTGGGGGAGATGACCAAGGCCCAGGTGCGGGAGGAGGCCCACCGGCTCGGTCTGCGCACTGCGGCGAAGCCCGACAGCCAGGACGTCTGCTTCATCCGATCCGATGAAGGTCGCCAGGGCTTCCTCGGGGCCCGACTGCCGTTACATCCGGGACGACTGGTGGACCACGACACCGGCCAGGACCTCGGGGCGGTGGACGCCGTGGAGTTGGTCACCGTAGGCCAGAGGCGGGGGATGGGCCACGGCGCCGACGGGAAGCGCCGGTTCGTGACAGCGGTGGACGTGCCCGCCCGCCGGATCTCATTGGGATCGGCCGAGGATGCCCTGGCGACCGAGGTCGAGCTGCATACGGTGACCTGGGTTGACGGTGACCCGACGGGCCCGGTCGGTGACGATGTCACCCCGTCGGGCGGTGGCGGGTCCGCAATCTCGGCCGTGGCCCAGTGCAGCGCCCACGGCCGGCCGGTGCCGTGCTCGGTGCGCCGAGCCACCGGACCAGGAGCGGAGCCGTCCGGGTTGAGCGTGGTCTTTGACGCCCGTCAGCGGCGCATCGCCCCCGGACAGACCGTGGCTCTCTACGATCCGACCGAGCCCGATGTGGTGATCGGCTCGGGCATCGCCCGATGAGCACCGAACAGCCGCCCCCGGGTGGGGACCCGGTCGGCCGGGCCGAAGAGTTGCGTCGGCTCATTGAGTATCACAACGACCGCTACAACCGGCTCGACGATCCGGAGATCACCGACGGCGAGTTCGATGCCTTGGTGCGCGAGCTCCGGGCCATCGAGGCCGAGCACCCGGACTTGGCTGTGCCCGATTCACCCACCACCACGGTCGGGGCCGCTCCGTCCACGTTGTTCTCTCCCGTGGTCCACCAGGTCCCCATGATGAGCCTCGACAACGCCTTCAGCTCGGAGGAGCTGCATGCCTGGGCCGACCGGTTGGCCAAGCAGATCCCTGAAGACACCGCCTTCGTCTGCGAGCTCAAGATCGACGGGCTGGCCATCTCCCTCACCTACCGCCACGGGCGGTTCGTCCAAGCTGCCACCCGCGGTGACGGCCGCACCGGTGAGGACGTGACGGCCAATGTGGCCACCATCGCCGACATCCCCGATCGGCTCAGCGCCACCATCGGCACGCCTCCGGTGGTGATCGAGGTGCGCGGCGAGGTCTACATGCCGATCTCGGCGTTCGAGGACCTCAACCGCCGCCAGGCCGAGGCCGGTGAGCGGCTGTTCGTCAATCCCCGCAATTCGGCCGCAGGCTCGCTGCGGCAGAAGGACCCGAAGGTCACCGCGGGACGGGCCTTGTCGTTCTGGGCTTATCAAGTGGGTCAGCTCGAGCTGGTCGAAGGTGACCCTGCCCGCTCGGCCAGCGGTTCGTCGTTGCCAGGGGCGTTGGCTCCCACCCACGGCGAGACCCTCGAATGGCTGGACCGGGCCGGGTTCCCGGTCAACCCCCAACGGGAGTTGGTCCATGGGCTCGACTCGGCGCTGGCCTTCTGTCAACGGTGGGAAGAGCACCGCCACGAGCTCGACTACGAGATCGACGGCGTGGTGGTGAAAGTGGACGACCTGGCCCTGCAGCGTCAGCTCGGGTCGACCTCGCGTGCCCCGCGCTGGGCCATCGCCTACAAGTTCCCACCCGAGGAACGGACCACCACGTTGAGGGATATCGCCGTCTCCATCGGTCGTACCGGCAAGGCCACGCCGTTCGCCGTCCTGGAGCCGGTCTTCGTGGGCGGCTCGACCGTCTCGCTGGCCACCCTCCACAACGAGGACCAGGTGGGGCTGAAGGACGTGCGGCCCGGTGACATCGTGGTGGTGCGCAAGGCCGGCGACGTCATACCCGAGGTGGTGGGCCCGGTCATCGGGGCCAGCGGCAAGCGCCGCAAGCCGAAGTGGAAGTTCCCCACGGTATGTCCCAGCTGCGGGGCCCCACTGGAGCGGCTCGAGGGTGAGAGCGACACGTTCTGCACCAACCTCGACTGCCCGGCACAACGGGTGCAGCGCATCGCCCACTTCGCCTCCCGTTCGGCCATGGACATCGAAGGCCTCGGGGAGCAGCGGGTGCAGCTGTTCATCGAGCATGGCCTGCTCCACGATGTGGCCGACCTCTATTCGTTCACTCCCGCCACCTTCGAAGGTCTGGAGGGATTTGCCGCATTGTCCATCGCCAACCTCCTGGCCGCCATCGACGAATCGCGGAGCCGCCCGCTCCACCGGGTGCTCATCGGGCTCGGCATCCGCCACCTCGGTCAGGTCGGGTCGGTGGCGCTGGCCCAATCCCTCGGCGATCTCGACGCCATTGTCTCCGCCGACGAGGCCAGCCTGGCCGCGGTGGACGGGGTCGGACCGGTCATTGCCGCCAGCGTGACCCGATGGTTCGCCTCCGAGGTCAACCGGTCGGTGGTCGAGCGGTTGGGTGCGGCCGGCGTGAACCTGACCGAACCCGGCGGGGGTGGATCGGATGGGGGCGCCTCGCTCGAACAAACGTTGGATGGGAAATCGGTGGTGGTCACCGGCACGCTCGAGGGTTGGACTCGTGAGGAGGCCGAAGCCGCCATCACCGCCCGGGGGGGAAAATCGCCCGGCTCGGTTTCCAAGAAGACCTTCGCCGTGGTGGTGGGGGACGCACCTGGTGCCTCCAAGGTCTCCAAAGCCGAGGAGTTGGGTATCCCGGCTATCGGTGAGGACGGGTTCGCCTACCTCCTCGAGCACGGAGAGTTATCCGGCTAGTACTCCTGAGACAAAATCGCTTGCCTTGTAATGGAAGGCCCGCGCCGTTATGGTTCTAGGTGCTGGCTCGTTGAGAGTATGCGAGGGGGGAAGTTAGTTTCCGTTTGGCAACATCGAATTGCCGGACTCGTCGCATCAGTCGACGGTGGGGCATTTGGGGCAAAGGGGCATCTACATCCTCAGTACGGTCATTTCTCGCGGCGCCAGCGCGCATGTCATGTCGGGGGGCACACGTCACCTGATTTCGCATCCATGGAGACATGGAAGAACAAGGAGCAATACATGATTCGCAAGATGCTCGTGGTCGCCGCGGCGATCGCTATGCCTGTCAGCATTGTCGCCGTCAGTGGCGGCTATGGCCGGCGCCTCGGACCCCCATGCCGGAAGCGCCACCACCGACACCGTCAGCTGCACGAAGATCGCCGGCTCGGTCAAGTTCTCGCCCGCGCTGAACATCACGGGCTACACCAGCGGCGTGACCACCACGACGGTCACGGCCACGCTGACCGGCTGTACCGCCAAGGGCACCTTCGCCGACAAGATCACCAGCGGCACAGTGTCCGGCACGATCAAGAGCACCAAGGGCAAGGGTGGCACGTGTGCCGGTGACTGACTGCCAAGACCATCACCGACGCCGGACTCTTGACCGTCAAGTGGAAGGCCAGCGCCACCACCGCCAACTCGGGGCTCAACATCAAGAGCATCGCCGGAGGGGTCAAGAACAACCACGGGACGTTCACCATCCCGGGCACGTCAAGGGCACTGCCGCCGGCTCGTTCCAGGGCGCCAACAAGGGTGCTTCGGACAAGACCATTGCGCAGACCACCGACACCACGAGCCAGCTGGCTCGCGGCCTGTTCGAGCAAGGGCGGCCTCAGCTCGCTTGGCCATCGAGACTGAGCCCGGAACCACCCCGATCAGCCTCGGCTAATCAAAAGCATCAACGCTCGAGTCATCGGGCATAAGCCGTACCGAAGAGGACGGGGCTCCGGCCCCGTCCTCTTGGCGTCGGCACGACGGTCCAACTGGCGGGCACCCGGTCCGATCACGACCGACGACCAGGTGGTTTGCCTCGAATCTGCAACCGGTTGCCGTTCGGACTGCGGCCCCTTACAGTTGAAAACTGCGGGTAGGCGAGAGTGTATGAAGCAGGGGGATCTGCCTCGTACCGCATCATTGGCTGCTGATCTGCCTGACCGGGAGAGCATCAGCTGAGTCATCGAAAGGGGGAAGTGAGTTCTGAGCCTGAGTGCTCTTGCCGTTCCGCCAAGGAATTCACGTCGGGGGCACACGTCACCCGACTTCGCCTCCATGGAGACATGGAAGAACAAGGAGCAGTACATGTTGCGCAAGTTGCTATTGGTGGCCGCGGCCATCGCCATGCCGGTCGGAGCGGTCGCCGTCAGTGGTGGTATCGCCTCGGCGGCAGGGCCCCAGGCCGGCAAAGCCATCAGCTGTGCGGTGGCCTCCACCGTGACCTTTGCCGCCCCCGGACTTTCCAAGGCCGGATCGGTCAGCACCGCCAAGACCTCCACGACCAAAACTGGTGGCCTCACGTTCAGCGGAACGGGTTGCAGTGGATCGGCAGCGGGTCACTCGATCACCACCGCCGCCACCAAGTGCACGGGCGCCGGAAAACCGTCGCCTTACACCGCCTGCAAGACGGGTGATTACGGGTACGACGCATGGTCGGGATATATCAGCGAAGGCACCTCGAGCATCCAGAAGGCCATTCCGACGCTCTCCTTCACCCTGAACGGAAACAGCTTCACCGCCACGACGTCAAAAGTCTCTGATTTGTCGTGCAAGGACAGCGAGGTCGGGTTCTCGATCACCGGCAAAGTGACCGCTCCCACGGCCTACAAGGGGGCTACCAGCACCCTTTCTGCCTGCCTGGGCAAGGTCACCGGCACCGGACTCACCTCGACCACCAACTTTGCCAAGGACATCAATGGACCGGGAACGTTGAAGACGGCGACCATCGACAAGACGACGAGCACCATCAAGATCAGCTGAGCCGCCATTCGTGGCAGAAGCAGTGCATTGAGCCCGAGTGATCGGGCAGGCTGTGAAGACAAAGGGCGGGGCTTTTGCCCCGTCCTTTGTCTTGCCCAAACGAGCGTTCAACCGACCCGTGCTATGAGAAATCGGCCCCTCACCAGGAGTCCTTTGAGAAAAGGGCCAAGTGGTTGCTCTGCGAGCGTGCTCGGCTTATTGTTCAAATTGCGAGTTGACGAGAGCGTGCACAGGCAGGGGGATCTGCGGTTGCACGGAATCGTTGGGCTGTTGATTCCGTCCAAGGGGCCGGGTCCAGCAAGTGGATCGAAAGGGGGGACCTGAGTTCTGAGCCTGAGCGCTCTCGCCGTCCGCAAGGAATCTCGCGTTGGGGGGCAAACGTCGCCTGACTTCGGATCCATGGAGACATGGAAGAACTAAGGAGCACTACATGATTCGCAAGTTGCTAGTGGTCGCCGCGGCGATCGCCATGCCGGTGAGCGCCATTGCCGTCAGTAGCGGAACCGCCACTGCGTCGAGCCCGCACACCGCCGCCACCGACACCATCATCTGCAAGGCCATCACCGGGACGGTCACCTTCTCGCCGAAGGAGGACGCCAAGGGATATGTGGGCCAAGCCGTCAAGTCGACCATCAGCGCCACGCTCTCGGGCTGCACCGCGTCAGGTGGCACCAAGGAGACGGTGACCAAGGGAACCGTGACCGGGTCGATCACCGGGGCCAAGGGAACGACCAAGAGTCCCGCCGGGACCTGCGCCGGTCTGGTATCCAAGAGCTCGACTGATACGGGGACGCTGACCGTCAAGTGGAGTGCCACTCCGACGGTCCCCAACTCGGGCCTCAACGTCAAGAGCATTTCCGGAGGAACGACCAGTGGGGGCTACGGGTTCTTCACCATCCCGGGCTCGGTCAAGGGAACGGCCAACGGATCGTTCGAGGGCAGTAACAAGGGTGCCTCGGACACCTCGACGTCGCAGACCAAGTTGAAGGCCTCGTCACTGGGCGCGACCTGCGAGAAGAGCGGGCTCTCCTCCATCGCCATCACCACCGAGTCTGGAAAGAATGCGGTGAGCCTCGGCTAACCCGAAGAGCAGGAACCGCCCGAGTCATCGGGCATCACGCCGTACCGACAAGGACGGGGCTTCGGCCCCGTCCTTGTCATGTCCGGCACCGCATTCCGGGGCGCAATCCCGGCCATGACCTCGGGTTGGGCCGCCGACCGGTCCCGGCCATCGGCCGGTCCGACCGAGGGGTCGCAGAGCCCCTTCCCACCCTCCACCGCTCAGGCGTCGCCACTCGCTAGCCTGACCGCAGAACCATGCCGAGCATCACCGACTCCATCGGGCGTGTCCTCGGCGACCGCTACCGACTGGTTACCGCCCTGGGCACAGGTGCGTCCGCGCACGTCTACCTGGCCGAAGACGTCTCCCTGCACCGTCGGGTGGCCATCAAGGTGCTTCATCCCGCCCTGGCCGGCGATACCGCCTTTCTCAAGCGCTTCCGGGCTGAGGCCCAGGCCGTGGCGGCCCTCAACCATCCCAACATCCTCCAGGTCTACGACTGGGGGGAGGAGGACGGCGTCCCGTACCTGGTACTGGAGTTCCTGGCCGGAGGCAGCCTCCGGCAGGTGTTCGACACCGGGGCCCTGCTCTCGCCGGAGCAGGCCGTCCAGGTGGGGATCGAGGCTGCGGCGGGACTGGACTACGCCCATCGGCGGGGCCTGGTCCACCGGGACATCAAGCCGGCCAACCTGCTCTTCGACGCCGACGGGCGGCTCCGGATCGCCGACTTCGGCCTGGCCCGGGCCCTGGCCGAGGCCTCGTGGACCGAGCCGGACGGGGCCATCCTCGGAACGGCCCGCTACTCGGCCCCCGAGCAGGTCGAGGGATGGGTCCTCGACGGCAAGGCCGACGTCTACGCCCTGGCCCTGGTGCTCTACGAAGGGGTGACCGGCGAGGCGGCCTTCATCGGTGACACCACCCTGTCCACCCTGATGGCCCGGGTGGGGGTCCTGCTTCCCGAGCACGAGGCGCTCGGACCCCTCAACGACATCCTGGTGTGGGCGGCCGCCCCCGAACCCTCCGAGCGGTACGACGCCGCCCAGCTGGGGCTGGAGCTCAAGGAGCTGGCCGCGTCCCTGCCCCGCCCCGAGCCGCTGCCCATCGTGGAGGGTGCGGCGCTGGAAGAGCTCGGGGCCGGCCGGGTCCGCCGGCTCCCCCGCGGCGTCGACGAGGGCGACTTCACCGAGCTGGGCATCCCCGATCCGGGGGCCGTTCCGGCCAAATCCGCGCGGCGACTTCCCACTCCGAAAGGGGCGGCCGGCCCGACCGGACGCCGACGCCGGTGGCCGTGGATCACCGCGGCCGTGGTGGTGGTCGTGGCCCTCATCGCCGGCGCCGCTCTGGCCAGCGCCTCGGGGGTGTTCACCCCGAGTCATCCCGTTCCCCAGCTGGTGGGCAAGACCCTGGCCCAGGCGGACCAGGCGGTCCGCTCCGACCACTTCGTGGTGCGCGTCACCGGCCATGCCACCAGCACCACCGTCCGGGCCGGGCTCATCATCAGCCAAAGCCCGCGTCCGGGCACCAAAGCCAAGCCGGACAACCTCAAGGAGGGCTCGACCATCGGCGCGGTGGTGCTCGAGCGGGCTGCCACCGGTGACCATCCCCAACTTGGCCCATGTCAACGGCTGTGCCGAGGCCATCCAGGTCCTGCTGGCCGTGAAACTGGACGGCGTGTGCCCGACCTCGGTGGCTCAGTACAGCTCGACCCTGGGGGTCGGAGCCATCATCAAAACGGTGCCCGCCGTCACCGCCCCGTACGGATCCAAGGTGGTCATCGTGCTCTCCAAGGGCCACGCCCCGGTGCTGGTGCCCACGCTCACCGGTCCTGAGTCCAACTACACCGCCGCCGCCATCCTCCTGACCCGCGCCGGCTTCGTGCCCTCCGAGGTCCAGGAGTACAGCGACGAGCTTCCGGCCGGACGGGTCATCGGCACCACGCCTCCGGCGTCGGCCGTACCGCAGCCCTTCGGATCCAACGTGGCGGTGGCGGTGTCGATCGGGCCCCGGCCGGTGATCATCCCCGACGAGGTGGGCAAGTCGGTGAAGGCGGCCAAAAAGACGCTCGAAGGCCTGGGCCTCGTGGTGGCCGGGCCCTTCGGACCGCGAGGATCGTCCGTGGTGTTCCAGACCATCCCGGCCCAGGGCGTCTCGGTCCTGCCGGGCACCACCATCACCCTCTACTCGCAGTTCCCCAAGTGAGTAGCGCCCACCCCGGCTGCGAACTGTGCGAGGCGGCCCGGATCACCGAGTGGTTCCACGAAGACGACGTGTGCTGGGTGGCGGCCTGCGAGGTGTGCGACGTGCCCATGGTGGTGTGGAAGCACCACGGGGACCAGCCCCCCGAGGCCGACGTGCAGCACATGTTGGACCAGCTGGGTCTGGTCGCCGATGCTCAGCTGGGAGCCGGCGTGTGGTCCTTCGACCGGGTGATGCGCCAGATCCCGGACCACTTCCACGCCCACGCCCGCGACCCGAACTGGTGGTTCCGCCGGTTCGGTCGCCGGTGAGCCCGCCGCGGCGCCCGGCACCACGGTGATCAAGTACCTGGGGTCCAAGCGCCGGCTGGTCCCCGCCCTCACGGCCCTGGCCGAAGCCTCTGGCGCCCGCACCGCCCTCGACCTGTTCTGTGGGACCACCCGGGTGGCCCAGGCCTGGAAGCGGTTGGGGATCGAGGTGACGGCGGTGGACAGCGCCCGGTTCGCCCACGTACTGGCCCGCTGCTACGTGGCCAGCGATCCTGAGGCCCTCCCGGGTCTCACCGACCGGGTGGCCGACGCCGTCGAGCGCCTGAATGCCCTCCCGGGCCACCCCGGGTATGTGACCGCCACCTTCTGCGAGGCGGCGAGATACTTCCGCCCGGAGAACGGAGCCCGGATCGACGCCGTGCGGGACCTGATCGAGCAGGAGTACGCCGGGGACGACCTGTGGCCGGTGCTGATGACCAGCCTGGTGGAGGCGGCCGACCGGGTCGACTCCACCACCGGGCTTCAGATGGCCTACCTCAAGCAGTGGGCGCCGCGGGCTGCCCAGCCTCTGACCCTGCGGGTGCCGGTGCTGATCCCCGGGCCGGGTCGGGCCGTGCAGGGCGATGCGGCCGAGCTGGCCGGCTCCGATGAGCTCGGTCCCGTCGACCTGGCCTACCTGGACCCCCCCTACAACCAGCACCGCTACGACTCCAACTACCACGTGTGGGAGACCATCGTGGCTTGGGACGCCCCGGCCCACTATGGCGTGGCCTGCAAACGGGAGGACCTTCGGGACCCCGAGCGCAAGAGCGCCTTCAACGGTCGCCGCACCATGCCTGAAGCCCTGGCCCGGGTGGTTGCGTCGGTCCGGGCCGAGGTGGTGGTGTTGTCCTACAACAACGAGTCGTGGCTGAGCTTCGACGAGCTCCACGAGCTGTGCCGCGGCCGCGGCCACGTGCAGGTGCTGGCGTTCGATTCGGCTCGCTACGTGGGGGCGAGGATCGGCATCCACGACCAGACCGGACGCAAGGTGGGCTCGGTGTCCCACCTCCGCAACACCGAGTACCTGGTGGTGGCGGGCGACCGACCACGGGTCCGTTCCATGGTGTCCGCCGTGGTGGAGGCAGGTCTGGGGTCGACGGTCGACCGTCCGGTCGTGCCCACGGTGGATCGATCAGAGGATGTTCTGCCGGTTTGACCCGGGTATTAGGGTTCTGGCCCATGTGGTCCCGCCCGTCAGCGGGCCACCCGAACCGGGCGCGGTGCCCGCTTCGTGGACAATCGGGCCCCGATACGGGCCGACAAGGGGAGAGACGACATGGGAGCACTGGACGGACGGATCGCCATCATCACCGGTGCCGGCCGCGGCATCGGGCGCGAGCACGCCCTGTTGTTCGCCTCCGAGGGGGCCAGTGTGGTGGTCAACGATCTCGGTGGTGCCGTCGACGGCTCCGGGGACGACCGGTCGCCGGCCCAGCAGGTGGTCGATGAGATCACGGCGGCCGGGGGCCGGGCCGTGGCCAACACCGACGACATCTGCGACTGGGACGGTGGGAAGCGGCTCATCGACACCGCCGTCGAGTCGTTCGGCGATCTCCACGTGCTGGTCAACAACGCCGGCATCCTGCGCGACCGGGTACTGGTCAACATGTCGGAGGAGGACTGGGACTCGGTCATCCACGTCCACCTGAAGGGCCACTTCGTGCCGACCCGGCACGCCGCGGCCTACTGGCGCGAGCAGACCAAGGCCGGCAAGGAGGTCAAGGCGTCGGTGATCAATACCTCGTCGACCTCGGGCCTGCTGGGCAACCCCGGTCAGTCCAACTACGGAGCGGCCAAAGCGGGCATCGCCGCATTCACCACCATTGCCGCCGACGAGTTGGTGCGTTACGGCGTCCGGGTCAACGCCATCGCCCCGGCCGCCCGTACCCGGATGACCGAGCAGACCCCTGGGCTCTCCGACATCGTGCGTGCCCCCGCCGACGCCTCGGTGTTCGACAGTTGGGACCCGGCCAACGTCTCACCCCTGGTGGCGTACCTGGCCACCGAGGGTTGCCCGGCCACCGGCCGGGTGTACTTCGTGCAGGGCGGCCAGATCAGGCTGTTCCAACCCTGGACCATGACCGACACCCTGGAAAAGGGCGACCGGTGGACGGTGGCGGAGCTCCAGGCCCAGATGCACCCACTCGTGGGCTGAGCAGGTGGCTCCGGCCGGGGGACCGGGCGGCCCACCGGGGGATCAGGGGTTCGATGCCGCTGAGGTGATCGAAGCGGAGGCCCTGCTCAGCGGGACCGGTGCCGGTGCCGAGGGCGGGATCGTCGTCCCTTGGCCCCTGCTGTTCCGCCACCGGATCCACCACCGGGTGGCCCGCTCCGAGCGCTACCAGTGGTGGGTCCTGTGGACGGTGCTGGCCGGACTGCTCTCGGTCAACATCACGTTCACGGTCTTCGTGGTGGCCCTGCCGCAGGTCGCCAAGGAGCTGCACACCTCCATCTCCACGCTCACCTGGACCTCCACCGGCCCACTCCTGGCCTTCGGGGTGGCCGCCCCGGTGCTGGGCAAGCTCGGCGACCTCCGGGGCTACCGGAAGCTGTACCTGTGGGGCTTGGGCGGAGCAGCCGTCAGTGTGGTGCTCACGGCCTCGGCCCCGACCGCCGGGGTGCTCATCGCGGCCCGGTTCTTCGACGGCATCCAGGGTGCGGCCACCGGAGCGGCGTCGATGGCCCTGGTCCTGCAGGTCTTCTCCCACCAGGACCGGGTCAAGGCCCTGGGGTGGTGGGCCCTGGTCGGAGCCGGCGGCCCGGTGCTCGGCGTCACCATTGGCGCCCCGGTCATCCAGTACTTCGGGTGGCGGGCCCTCTTCTGGGGTGAGCTCCCGTTGATGGCGGTGGCCGCGGTGCTGGCGGTGGTGGTGCTCCCGGGGGGCAGCGGTCCCGCCGGAAGCCAGAGCCAGCCGGAGGAGGGCAGCCCGTGGGCCCGCATGGACTGGTTGGGGTCCATCACCCTCTCCGGGTCGGTCACGGCCGGACTTCTGGCCCTCAATGTGGCTCCGTCGTGGGGGTTCGACGCCCCGGACACCCTGGCCGTCTTCGCTCTGAGCGCGGCTCTGGCCGTGGCCTTCGTGTTCCACGAGCGACGGGCCCCGAGGCCCCTCATCCCCCTCCGCTACTTCAAGATGCGCAACTTCGTCTTCCCCCTGGGGGCCCGCACCTTCGTGAACTTCTCCTACATGGGGGGCTTCTTTCTCTTCCCCATCCTGATGGAGCGGGTCTACGGCTACAGCGAGACCCGGGCCGGGCTGGTGTCGACGGCCCGGCCGTTGCTGTTCTCGGTGGTGGCTCCCATCGCCGGCTATGCCGCCGTCAAGGTGGGGGAGCGCCTCTCGACGGTGGCCGGTGCCGTGGCCCTGCTGGTGTCCATGCTGGTCTTCACCCAGCTCGGGGCGGAGCCGTCCCTGGTGGTGATCCTGGTGGCCCTGGCCCTGTCCGGTGTGGGCAACGGGCTGTCCACGCCGGCCACGGCGGCATCGGCATCGAACGAGGTGGCTCCCGATGAGCTCGGGGTCATGAGTGCGGCCCAGCAACTGATCACCCAGATCGGCATCGTGGCCGGCATCCAGGTCATGGTCACCGTGCAGGCCTCGAGCCACGGCGGGGTGGGCTCACTGGCGTCGTTCCACCGGGCCTACGCCGTCGGGGCCATCGGTGCGGTCCTGGCCGGCGTGTGCGGCCTGTTCATGCGCAACACCCCCGGGCACGGGAGGTCGCGGGCACCCGGATAGGACGGGGTGCTCGCGAAGCTCCCTACTCGGTCATGGCCAGGATCCGGGCGCCGATCTCGGCGGCCACCGGGTCAGGCGAGAGCGACTGGAGGGCCATCAACTTGGCGATGTCCCCCTCCACCTTGATCTTGCCGGACATGAAGGCCTGAATCCCGGCCTGGGGGTTGCCCTCGACCAGGATGGCCTTGGCCACGTCGTAGTCCAGGGAGACCTTGAGGTCCACCGGATCGATGTGACCGACATCGAGGAGCAGCTCGCCGGAGCTGGTGTCCACATGGGCCTCGACCGTCCCCTCGCCGAAGGGGACCGAACCGATGACCAGGTTCATCCGGATGGAGTGTTCGATGGTGGCACCCCGGCCGTCGAACTCCTCCCGGATGGACCGGGCTTCAGCCAGCCATTCGTCGCTCAGAAACTGATAGGTGGCCATCGATGTGCTGCTCCTTGCCCGGGGGTCGGATGAGTGGCGTGTGGGCGCCAACTCTACCGCGGGGCCTCCGACGGTCCTCGTAGCCGGGGCCCCGGTGCGAGCCGGTAGCATCCCACCCCGTGACCGCTCCGATCATCCCTGGTGCCGAGCCCTGGTCCGCCGAGGGTGGATCGCACGGCGTACTGGTCCTCCACGGCTTCACCGGCAACCCCCAGTCCATGAGGCCACTGGCCGAGGCGCTGGCCGCCGCGGGGTTCACGGTGGATCTGCCCCTGCTCCCCGGGCACGGAACGGCGGTGGAGGACATGGTCCCCACCCGGTGGGAGGATTGGTCGACGGCGGCCGAGGGCGCCTACCTCGAGCTGGCGGCCCAGTGCGACCGGGTGGTGGTAGCCGGACTGTCGATGGGTGGGACCCTCACCTGTGCCCTGGCCGAGGACCATCCCGAGATCGCCGGCATCGCCGTGATCAACCCGCTGGTCGAGCCGCCCACCGCCGAGTTCCTGGACGGGGTCCGGTCGATACTGGACGGGGGGACCGAGGTCCTCGACGGGATCGGCTCGGACATCGCCATGGAGGGAGCGGTCGAGGCCGCCTACCCGGGCACGCCCCTGGCCCCGGCGCTCTCGCTGTTCGAGGCCACGGCGGTGGTGGGGAAGCGGCTGGGGGAGATCCACTGCCCCACCCTGTTGCTGAACAGCCGGGAGGATCATGTGGTGGACCCGATCTCCGGCGAGGTCCTGGAGCGCTCGGTTGGAGGCCCGGTCGAGCGGGTCTTTTTGGAGCGCAGCTTCCACGTGGCCACCCTGGACTGGGATGGCCCACTGGTCGAGCAGCGGGTGGTGGCCTTCGCCCTGGAGGTCCTGTCGGGACCGGGTACCCCGCGCTCCTGATGGCCGAGCCCCCCCGCCTGACCCGTGAGGAGGTGGCCCACGTGGCCGACCTGGCCCGCCTGGAGCTGACCGAGGAGGAGCTCGACCTCTTCACCGGCCAGCTGGCCCAGGTCCTCGACCATGCCGCCGACGTGTCCTCCCTGGACCTGGCCGGCGTGGAGCCCACCGCCCACGCCATGGCCGTCACCAACGTGCTGCGAGCCGACGAGGTCCGGCCCTGCCTCGACCGTGACGAGGTGCTGGCCCAGGCCCCCTCTGTCGAGGACCACCGGTTCAAGGTGCCCCGCATCCTCGGCGAGGCCCCGTGAGCTCGCCAGGCCCGTCAGCTGATCTGGCCGCCGCCGTTCGCGCCGGGTCCCGCTCGGCGGTGGATGTGCTCGAGGAGCATCTGGCCGTCATCGAGGCCGGTGAGCCGGAGATCCACGCCTTCAACCTGGTGACCGCGGATCAGGCCCGGGAACGGGCCGCCGAGGTGGACCGGGCTGTCGCCGACGGCCAGGACCCGGGCCTGCTGGCCGGGGTGCCGGTGGCCCTGAAGGACAACCTGTGCACCCGGGGCGTGCCCACCACCTGCTCCTCCCGGATCCTCGATGGCTGGCTGCCGCCCTACGACGCCACCGTGGTGACCCGTCTCCGACGGGCCGGTGCGGTGACCGTCGGGAAGACCAACATGGACGAGTTCGCCATGGGATCGTCCACCGAGGCCTCGGCCTTCGGCCCCACCCGCAACCCGCACAACACCGGACGGGTCCCCGGGGGGTCCTCGGGGGGATCGGCGGCGGCAGTGGCGGCGGGGTTCGCCCCGCTGGCCCTGGGCTCGGACACCGGGGGCTCCATCCGCCAGCCCGCGGCCCTGTGCGGGGTGGTGGGCATGAAGCCCACCTACGGCACGGTGTCCCGCTACGGCCTGGTGGCCTTTGCCAGCTCGCTGGACCAGATCGGGCCCCTGGCCACCACGGTGGCCGACGCCGCCCTGCTCTTCGACGTCATCGGCGGGCACGACCCGGCCGACTCCACCTCCCTCAACCGGCCCATGCCCCGGGTCCTGTCGGTCCTGGACGACGGGGTCCAGGGCCTGACCATCGGGGTGTTGACCGAGTTCCTCGACGGGGCCGACCCCGACGTGGTGGCCCGGGTGCGCCAGGCGGCCGAGGCCCTCACCGCGGCGGGGGCCCGGGTGGAGGAGGTGTCGGTTCCCGAGGTGGTGCTGGGACTGTCCGCCTACTACCTCATCGCCCCCGGAGAGGCTTCGTCCAACCTGGCCCGCTACGACGGGGTCCGCTACGGGCTGCGGGTGGACGCGGAGGACACCGCGGCGATGAACACCGCCACCCGGTCGGCAGGGTTCGGGGCCGAGGTCAAGCGGCGGATCATGCTGGGCACCTACGTCCTCTCGGCCGGGTACATGGACGCGTACTACAACCAGGCTCTCCGGGTCCGTACCCGGATCATCGAGGGATTCGACCACGCCTACCAGCGCTACGACGCCCTGCTCGGTCCCACCGCCCCGACCACGGCATTCGAGTTGGGCGCCAAAACCAGTGATCCCCTCACCATGTACCTCTCAGACGTGTGCACCATCCCGTCGAACCTGGCCGGTCACCCGGCGGTCAGCGTGCCCTTCGGCGCCGGTGACGACGGGCTTCCGGTCGGGGTGCAGCTCCTCGGGCCGGCCCTGGGGGAGAGCACCCTGTTCAAGGTGGCCGCGGTGGTGGAGGCGGCCGCGCCTCCCCTTCCGGCACCGAGCCTGTCGGCAGGAGCCCGGTCGTGAAGCCGGGGTGGGAGATGGTCATCGGGCTCGAGGTGCACTGCGAGCTCAAGACCGCCACCAAACTGTTCTGCGGGTGCCCGAACATGTTCGGCGACCAGCCCAACACCAACGTCTGCCCGGTCTGCCTGGGGCTGCCCGGCTCGCTGCCGGTGCTCAACCAGAAGGCGGTGGAGCTGGCCATGGCCATCGGCACCGCCCTCAACTGTGAGATCCGGCCGTCCACCTTCCACCGGAAGAACTACTTCTATCCCGATCAGGCCAAGGACTACCAGATCAGCCAGTACGACGAGCCCATCAACGTCAACGGCCACCTGGACCTCCCCGACGGCACCACGGTGGGCATCGAGCGGGCCCACATGGAAGAGGACACCGGGAAGACCACCCACGCCGGCACCTCCGGTCGCATCCACGGGGCCGACTACTCGCTGGTGGACTACAACCGTTCCGGCGTGCCCTTGGTGGAGATCGTCTCGGCCCCGGACATGCGCTCGCCCGACCAGGCCCGGGCCTACGCCACCGAGCTGCGCTCCATCCTGGTGGCCTCGGGGGCCTCGGACGGCAAGATGGAGGAGGGGTCCATGCGGGTGGACGCCAACGTGTCGGTCCGGCGTTCGTCGGACGACCCCTTCGGCACCCGCTGCGAGATCAAGAACCTCAACTCGGTCCGATCGCTCGGTCGGGCCATCGAGTACGAGGCGGAGCGCCAGATCGAGCTGATCGAGGCCGGTGAGCGGGTCGTGCAGCAGACCCGGCACTGGGACGAGGACCAGGGTCGCACGGTGGCCCTGCGCTCCAAAGAGGACGCCTACGACTACCGGTACTTCCTCGAGCCCGACCTGGTGCCCCTGGTCCCTGACGCCGAGTGGATCCGGGCCGTCTACGACACCATGGGGGTCATGCCGGCGGTGCGCCGGGCCCGCCTGGTGGAGCACCTGGCCGGAACCGGTGGTCCCAACCATGCCGAGCAGGTGGCCACGGTGGTGGACCTGGGCTTGGACGAACTGGTCACCCTGGCGGTGGCCGAGGGAGTGACCGCTTCGTTGGCCCTGGCCCGCACGGCCAATGAGGCCGCCAAGGACGCCGCCGCCGCCCGCCGGCTCGATCCCGCCTCCTATGTGGCCCTGTTGACCATGGAGGACTCCAAGTCGCTGACCCCCACCCAGGCCAAGACGGTCCTGGGTGAGCTGCTGGCTGCCGGGGGTGGGGATCCGGCGGCCATCGCCGCCGCCCACGGCTTCGAGGCCATGTCCTCGGACTCCCTGGTCGCCGCGGTGGCCGAGGTGGTGGCGGCCCGCCCCGACGAGTGGGAGCGCTACTGCCAGGGGGAGGACAAGCTGGCCGGGCTGTTCACCGGGATGGTCATGAAGGCTACCAAGGGCCAGGCCGATGGCCAAGCGGTGGCGGACGAGTTGCGCCGCCTGCGCGGCTGACGCTCCGCTGTCCCTCTACTGGGGCCACAGGGGCGGTCCCAGGGCCTCGAGGCTCGGAGGCGGGCCTCCTGCGGCCAGGTAGGGCCCCGCCGGGGTGAAGCCGATGCGGGTCATGACCACCGGCCGCGGCGGGATCTGGGGCCGCGGGATGGACGAGTGGCTCGAGGAGTACAGCATCCACGTCCCATCGGGGTCGGAGAGCACCGAGGCCTCACCGGGGCCTGCTCCCTGGGCGTTGGAGCCCAGGAACGGGAGGGCGGAGGTATCGGCACACGGGCCGGTGGGCCCGGCGCACCGGGCCACCCCCACGGCATAGGCGTCCTGATTGAACCAGTTGCCCGAGTAGAACAGCCAGTACCTTCCCCCTACCTCCACCAGGTCGGGGGCCTCGACGATGGTGCCCTGCCACGGCTCGTCGGGATCCATGAGGGCATGGGGCCTGCCGGTGAGCAGGCCGTCGGCGGAGAGCGGTTGTGACCACATGGTGGTGGGGGTGGTGTCGCCCCCGATGTTCTGATCGGACTTCCACAGCATCCAGGTGCCGTGGGCGTTGCTGAACACCCGGGGATCGATGGAGCCACCCAGCTGGGTCTGACAGATGAAGGGTCGGGCCGCGGCATGGAACGGGCCGTCCGGTGCGGCACCGGAGGCGTCTCCGATGCACTCCATGGCCGGCGAGGATCCCTTGAGCAGGGCCGTGAAATAGAGCCTGTAGGTCGACCCGAACCGGTGGAGGTCGGGGGCCCAGGTGTAGCCGGGAGTGGCCCACCCCGGCAGGACCGGCAAGGCGTCGGTGACCGGGCCCCAGGACGAGAACCCGGTGGCGGAGGCGACCGGTACGTTGTCCGGGGCCGACCCGGGTATGCCGCTGGTGAACAGGAAGTACCGACCGGCGATCCGATAGAGCACCGGGTCTGACTGGTCCTGGCCGGAGGCCACGATGGCGCCGGGGGTGGCCGGATGGGGATCGGGGGGCGGACGGTCGGCCACCGGGATGGCCACCAGGTTGGTCCGGGCGCGGTGCCGGGCTGCCGGAGCCCGTCCCACCGTGGCCATCAGGGCCACCGTGGCGGTCACCACCGTCAACACCACCACCAGACCCACCGGGAGGCGACGGCTTCGAGGGCCGCGGACCTCACCCGGGGCGGCGTCATCGTTCGGGACGGTGCTCACGTGGCGGATGACCTCTGGGCGGGGGGCTACCGGAAGGCGGCCCCGGCCCCCGGTTGACGGCCCGATCAGGCTACCGCCCGATCTCGGCCTTTGGGGACGAACAGTGGACATCTAGGGGCGGGCTGGGGACAGCCGAAGAAATCCGGCGGAAAAGGTAGGGATTTCGCGTGCGGCTATTGACCCCGGATCAGGCTCCGTTCACAGTGTCAATTGTTCGGGAAGCCGAAGCTCCACCGGGAACCGGAGGAGGCCGAAGGACCGGGTCGCAAGGCTCGGACCGGCGGTCGAGATCCAGGTGACGATGGGACCGTAGGTGACCGAAATGGTGGTCCGGTGACGGGCCGAGGTGCTCTCCGGAGCGCCGAGGTTCGGTGCCCGCCGCTTGGTCGTCCGACACGGCCCGGCGCGGGAGAGACCGAGTCCACCTAGTGCGTGGCCCCGAGGAGCTTGGGCGGTTTCGGCCGTTCGGTTACTCGGGGCTGCGTCGCGTCCGGGCCCGGACGGCCACCATCGCCGCTGATGGCTCAGTGCAGGTGGCCGTGGCCGTGCGAGGAGATCGAGACGCTCTCCATCTGGCAGGGATCGTCTTCGTCGTTGCACCGCTCGCACTCGAGCTCGAGGGTGCTGTGGGCGATGTCGAAGGGTCCGGCGATGGTGGCCTTGACCCGATCCCCGACCAGTTGGGCCTCTTCCAGCGTGGGGTGCCCGGTCAGGACCATGTGGGCCGAGAGCACCCGCATCTCGCTGGACAAGCTCCACACATGGAGGTCGTGCACCTCGCCGACCCCGGGCACCGCGGCCATGGCCGCGGTGAGCTCGGCCAGGTCCAGGTCTGACGGGGTCGACTCGAGGAGCACGGCGATGCTGGAGGCGAAGACCCGGACGGCCTGGACCACGATCACCCCCGCCACCACCATGGCCGACGCCGGGTCCAGCCAGGTGGCCGAAGGCACGAAGAGCAGGACCACGGCCGCCGCCACCACGGCCAACGAGGCCAGCGCGTCGCCGGCCATGTGCACCAGGGCGGCACGCATGTTGAGATCGTTGGAGCCGTCGCGGAGCGTCAGGGCGGCCAGCCCGTTGATGACCAGCCCGAAGGAGGCCACGGCGATCACCAGACCGGCCCGCACGTGTTCGGGGTGGCCGAACCGGTGGACGCTGTCGATCACGATCAGCACGGTGACCACGGCGATGAGAGCGGCGTTGGCCAGGGCCGCCAGGATGGTGGCCCGGTGGTTGCCGAACGAACGGGCCGCGCTGGGGGGCCGTAGGGTCAGCCGCACCGCCACCAGTGAGAGGGCCAGCGCCCCCACGTCGGAGAGGTTGTGGCCGGCGTCGGCCAGCAGGCCGCTCGAGTGGGCCACCAGGCCGAACCCGACCTCCACCACCACCAGGGCCGCGGTGAGGACCAGGCTGACGGCGAGTCTGCGGCTTCGGTCCATGCGATCTCCTCGGCCCCCACTCTACCAAGCAGGGTCTCAGCGACCCGTGGTGGTGGCTGGGCCTTCAGTCAGCGGGGGTGGGCCCGGCGGTGGTGATCCCGGCCTGGTCCAGTCGGCGCACGAGCTCGTACTCGGGCTCCAGCCTGGTCCGGAGCCGCTCCTTCTGGGTGTCGGTCAGGACAGACCTCGACCCCGTTACCCGCTCCCGGCGGGGGGTGAGGGGCAGCTCCAGCCGGTGGGCCAGCCCGGCCAGGCCGCCGGCGAAGTCCCCAGCGGCCATGACGCACGAGCACTCGGCCAGCCGGTCGACCGCCTCGGACACGTCCAGGCTGGTCGAGAAGGTGGCCAGTTGGTTCAGCAGGTCCTCGGGGGGCACCCGGACCAAAAAGGCGTCGAAGCCGTCCTGGGCCAGCCGGCGCTCCCGGTCGGCCACCCGGCCCGGCGCGTCGGGATGGTCCCCGGCCACCAGGTAGTCGAAGTAGGAGTGCACCCGCTCCACCGGGTCCCGCAGGATGGTCACGGTGAAGGTCTTCGGGGGCAGGGGTTGGTTGGCCACCGCCCGGTGGGACCGGCCGAAGAAGTAGGCCCCCTCGGCCAGCAGCCTGCGGTTGTTGGAGACGAAGCTGTACCGCCCGCTGGTGGTCCGGGGCAGCCGGGAGCTGGTGATGCGGCGCCAGACATCCATGGGGTCCTCGCCGCCCAGGGCCAGGAAGCTGAGGTACAGGCTGGTTCCGGCGGTCTTGCGGATGTGATGGCAGTAGATGCGCCGGTTGCCGTCGGGCAGCTCGAAGGTACGGGCCAGCCGGCGGTAGGACCGGTCGGAGCGCATCATCCACTCCTCCTGGGCGTGGCGCACCCCCCGACGGAAGCGCAGTTCTGCCCGTTCCAAGGCGTTACGTCGCGGTGGGGCCGAGGTCGCCTCAGCTGTTCCCGGCCCGGTGTTCACGCCGGCATCATACCTGTCTCGGCAGAAAACTGGCTCTGACCTCGATCTTTGTCGCGGTCAGGCATCGGCCGACCACCGGCGGTGGCCCGGTCCGGTGTATTGAGCAGGCTCGGGTGCTGTGGGATCATCTGTGGGTGGGGGTCGGTCGCAGTGGGGCAGAGGAGGCCGAGCGGGACGGTCGGCTGGACGAGGACCCGCAGCACGCTGATCCGATCGGGACGGCTACGCCTGCGAACCCGCTGGCCGGCACCGTCAAGTTGGTGGTCTGGGACCTGGACGACACCCTGTGGGCGGGCACGCTCAGCGAGGGCCCGGTCACCATCGACCCCTCGGTCACCGAACTCATCCGCACCCTCAATCGGCGGGGGATCGTGAACTCGATCTGTTCGAAGAACACCCAGGCCGAAGCCCGGCGCCGGCTCGAGGAGGACGACCTGTGGTCCGAGTTCGTGTTCCCGAGCGTCGACTGGACGCCCAAGGGTTCGCGGGTGGCCCAGATCGTGGATGACGCCCAGCTGCGCCCGGAGAACGTCCTGTTCCTGGACGACCTGGCCATCAACCGGGCCGAGGTGGGCCACTTCGTCCCCGGCATCCAGACGGCGGGACCGGAGATCCTCCACCGTCTCTTGGAGCTGCCCCAGTTGACCGGCAAGGACGACCGGGAGCTGACCCGGTTGCAGCAGTACCGGCTGCTGGAGCAGAAGTTGGCCGACCGGCGGACCGGACCGGAGTCCAACGAGGAGTTTCTCCGGTCCTGTGACATCCGGGTGGGCGTGCACCACGACACCGGGGCCGAGGCCGACCGACTGTTCGAGTTGGCGGAGCGGACCAACCAGCTGAACTTCACCAAACGGCGACAGGGTCGCCAGGCCTTCGATGCCATGATCGCCGACCCGGGGTATGACACCGGCTACGTGCGGGTGACCGACCGCTACGGGGATTACGGCATCTGCGGCTTCTACTCGATCTCCCGTTCCGACGGAGCGCTGGTCGACTTCCTGTTCTCGTGCCGGGTGCTCGATATGGGCGTGGAGCAGTGGCTCTATCGCCGCCTCGGGAGCCCTCCGCTTGCCGTGGTCGGCGAGGTGGTGTCCTCGCTCGAAGGAGAGAGCGGGTGGATCACCGAGGACCGGTCGGGGCCGCCTGGCCTCATCGACGATCCCGGTGGTGACGCCGAGGTTCGGGCCGGGTCGGACCGGATCCTGATGGTGGGCGGTTGCGACCTGACCACCACGGCCGAGTTCCTCGGTGGCCCGATCACCACCGAGTTCTCCCATGTGGGGCCGACCGGTGCCTTCATCCACGTCGGCCACACCGAACTGCTCCGACAGTCCGCCGCCGGGCTCACCTCCGCCCAGCGTGCCGTGGTGGACCGGATCCCGTTCCTCGACGACCAGGTGTTCCGGTCGCCGGCCGTGGTGTCCCCCGAGTACGACGTCCTGGTGTACTCGGTCCTGACCGACTACACCCAGGGTCTCTACCGGCACCGCCGGCTGGGCCTGGTGGTGCCGTGGCACCAGTTCACCGTGGATGTCACGAATCCGGCCGTGCGTCCGGTGCTGGCCGCCCGCTTTGCCCGGGAGGGGATGGATGACTCGTTCTTCGAGTGGTTCGCCGACGAGTTCGAATTCGCCGGCGGGATCACCGTCGAGCAGTTCGAGGAGAACATCCGATGGCTGGCCGCCTCGATCCCCTCCGGCGCCCGGATCATCTTCCTGAACGGCGCCGAGGTGGAGCTGGACAACCCCAGGGAGCCCGATCGGCATCTCCGGCACCGGACCATGAACGAGGCGCTCGACCGCGTGGTGGCTTCCCTGCCACGAGCCTCGGTGTGCGACCTGCGGACCTTCGTACGCACCGAAGACGACGTCAACGAGAATATCCGGCACTACCGGCGACGCGCCTATCTGCGGATGGCTGAAGAGATCCGGGGCGCCAGTGCCACGGACTTGGTAGTGGCGCCGGAATCCGGCCCATCCCGCGCCTACCGTTACGCCCGGGGGTTCGTGGGTCGTCGCCGGATGGAGGTCCGGCGCCTGTCGAGGAGGATGCGAGGGCTGCCCGTTACGCCACCGGCTCCCCGCCGCCGGTGAGTCTCTGCGGACCGGGTGCCGTTCGGGCTCCGGTCCCAACCGGATGTGCCGGCCTCGATCCAGCGCAGGGGAAGCGGTTACCCCGTCGGTGGCCGAAGTCGCACGGACACACGGCTGAATCCGGCCCATGTCACGCTTGATCGAGGCCCGGTCGGGCCTACCCGGGTTGCCGATTGCTCGCTACAGCGAGGCGTCCGCCGCCACGTGATCGAGGTCGCGGCTGTTGGCGATGGCCACCGCGGCCAGCTGTGATCGCACGCCGAGCTTTCGCAGGATGGAACGGATGTGGGAGCGGACCGTGGCCAGCGACACCACCAGTTCGACGGCGATGTCCTGAGCCGATCGTCCCCGGGTGAGGAAGAACAGGACCCGGCGCTCACTGGCGGTCAGTTGCATCAGTGCTTCGAACCTGGCCGGCATGCGTCGCAGCTCTTCCTTGGTGGCCCCCCGCTGGCCGGTGTCACCGAGCAGGGAGTGCAACTCGGCCGGTAGTTCGTCGATGTCGGAGAGTGCGATCAATGCTCCCTGTTCCACGCAGGCCGCCAGGGCCGCCGCCCCCGCTCCGGCACTCACGGCCAGGACGTCGACTCCCAAGGAGTGGTAGGCGCCGGCCAAGCGGGCCGGAACCGCCCAGGTGCTCGATGACCACGTGGCCTGATCGGTGGCCGGTTCGCCGCCCACCACCAGCACCACCAGATCCACCGGGGTGCCGCCGATGTCGAGGATCAAATTGTCATCGGCGGTGAGTGGGATCGCCGCCGAGGTGAACCCCAGGCGATGCGCCATGGACGATGCCGCTACGGCTGAGAGACTGGCAGTTCCGTTGACCGGTGCACCCGGGTCGATCATCAACACCGTTCCCCTGGTCCCCGGGTCCCCAGGTTCGGGGAAGTTGTCATCGTGGCGGGTGCCGTAGCCGGCCAAGCGACAGGTCGAGTACCGGACGACCGTCCGGTGGCGGAGCAGCGGTGCGGCCACGTAGCGGGTGAACGGCATCGATCCCTCGATCGATGAGATCAGCGTTCGCACCCGTGCGTCGACCGGGAGGCCGCCGGTGCCGAGCAGCCGGTCGACCGTGACCACCATCACCGAGGGGATCGTCGCCACCTGGCCCCGGCTGGGGGCGGAGGTCCTTCCGTTCGTCACCTCGGGATGCTGGCCCGCTCCGGCCGCACGGGGGCGGCGAGTGTCGTGGGACCGTCGGCTGGCGGTGGCGCCCTGCCCGACCGCCCGGGCCAGCCGCTCTCCCAGGGTCCTCGGGCTCACCGCTTCGGCGTCAGTGCCGAAGGCCACGGCGATCCGTGAGAGGCCGTACGGGCAGATCCGGTCATCCGAGCGGACGGTCTGCTGAATGCTCCGCAGGGCGATGTCGTGAGCGGCGCCGGCACCCGCTTCGGGCCCGACCCCGGCTCCCGATGTCGCCCTCGGCCGGAGATCGACCCGAGCCACCGTCAGCGGCAACTCTTCCCCCAGGTCACTCGACCATTCCGTGGTCATCCGTACATCAGTTGTCATGGCACCCCCACGCACCCCGACCGCAACCGCCCAACGGCACAAGTCCGTGCCCCCGCGGTACCCTGCCCCAGCACCCACACCCTAGCCCTACCGGCTCCGAACGCACCAGTTGCTCTCATCATCTTTGAGGAGGGAGGTCGACAATCCGGGCTTCCCGACCTACCCGATAGGAGTCACCAGAGTTCGGCCGGCGGACCGGTGGTGACGGACGGGCCCGAGCGGGAGGGCCGAGCCAGATGAACCGCACCGTCGGCCAGGAGCACCAGCGCCACACCCAACATCGCACCGGCCAGAGCGTCCGAGGGGTAGTGCCACCGGAGTCCGATCACGGCCACGGTGATGAGGCCGACGGCCAGAGCCCCGGCCACCATGACCACCGGCCGGATCCAACGTGGTGCCGCCACCGAGAGAGCAGTGGCCACCGCGGCGACGTCGGCCACGTTCCCCGAGGGGTAGCTGAGGACCCCCTCGAAGTGACGGCCGACTGCCGGCTTGAGCACGTACTCGACCAGGACCGCTGTCGCCAGCGGCCCCGCTATGCAGGCGGCCGCCCGCCACCGGTCGTAGGTGGCGGCCACCGTGGCCGCCACAACTGTGCCGATCACCAGGGACACCGGGCTACCGAGGTCGGCGATCCGGAGCAGGACCGTCGAGCCCGGCGACTTGACGATGGCGGAGAATCCCCGCCGATCCAGTTGGTTCATCCCGGGGTACAGGTGGATGATGGCTGCGCTGACGATCGATACCCCAACCAGGGCCACGCCGACCGCGGTCTCCCGCCGTGCTGCCGTGTGCGTCATTGTGGCGACTTCTCTGGCCGGGGCGGCGTGGGCGGTCAGGGGAGCGTCCGGAACCACTCCACCGTGGCCCGCAGTCCGTCTTCGAGGGCGACCGGTGTCGAGATCGGGGAACAGGGCGGAGATCCGGGTCCGGTCGGCCTGTGAGTCACGGACGTCTCCCGGGCGGGTGCTCGGTGTGGGCGCGCTCGAGGGGCCGACCCAGGATCTTCTCGAGGAGGTCGATGACTTCGAGGAGCGAGACCCGGGTGCCGAAGGCCAGGTTGACCGGGCCCGGATCGGTCACCGTTCTGAGCGACGGCGTCGGCCAGGACCCGGCAGACGCGTGTCGACGTAGGTGAAGTCCCGGGTCTGGGTGCCGTCGCCGTGGACCGGGAGGGGCTCGCCACGGAGGGCGCAGTCGACGAAGGCCGGCACCACGGCGGCATAGGCATGGCCGGCGTCCTGCAGCGGGCCGAAGACGTTGAAGAATCGGAAGGCCAGCACGGGAAGTCCGAACGAGTGGCCGTAGGCCAGGGTGGCCGACTCGGCGGCCAGCTTGCCGGCGGCGTAGGGGCTGGCCGGCATGGTGGCCATGTCCTCGCGTTTGGGCAGGGCCGGATTGGCCCCGTACACCGAGGACGACGAGGCCAGCACGACCTGGGGCCGGCCGTGGCGTCGGGCGGCCTCCAGTACCTCCATGGTCCCGGTGGCGTTGGTCGGTGTGGCTGGCCATGGGGTCGGCCAGCGACCGGGGGACCGAAGGCCGGGCGGCCAGGTGGACCACCGCGTCGGCATCGGGCAGCACCTTGTCCAACAGGGCGGGTCGAGGATCGTCCCTTCGACCAGCTCGACGTGGCTGAGGGTGGCCAGATTCTCCGCGTGCCCGGTGGACAGGTCGTCCAGGGCCACCACTTCATCGACCGTGGGAACCGAACCCAGCCATCGGCACAGGTTGGCCCCGATGAAGCCGGCCCCACCGGTGACCACGACCTTCATGCCGAGACGGCCGCCATCGGAGGTGTAGGCCCGGATCTGGCATCTGACCGGCGCCGCGCCGTTGCTGTCCGATGCACCGGCGCAGACTACAGCCGCTCGACGGTGGGGCCATCCAAGCGATTGCGGGTGTCGAGCACGTAGGTGGCGTTGGCCCGGACCAGGTCGAAGTCGAAGGCGTCGTGGTCGGTGACGATGACCACGGCGTCGGCCCCGGCGAGCTCGTCGGCCGTCAGGTCGACCAGCGGGTAGCCGACCGCCTGGCCGGACAGGTGGGGATCGACCACCCGGACCTCGGCCCCCAACTCCGCCAGCGTCTGGGCGATGACCGTTCCGGGGGCTTCGCGGGCATCCCCGGTGTTCCTCTTGTAGGCCAGTCCCAGCAGGAGGACCCGCGAGCCGTTGACCGCCCGGCCCATCCGGTTGAAGGCCAGGATCAGGCGGCGCACCACGTAGTCGGGCATGTGCTCGTTGACGTCGTTGGCCAGTTCCACGAAGCGGAACGGCTGGCCGAGGCTGCTGCGCACCTTCCACGAGAGGTAGCTCGGGTCGATGGGCAGGCAGTGACCGCCCACCCCGGGCCCGGGATGTGAAGCGCAGGTAGCCGAAAGGCTTGGTGGAGGCGGCGTCGATGGCCTCCCACACGTCGATGTCGAGGTCGGCGGCGAACATGGCCAGCTCGTTGACCAGGGCGATGTTGACGTGGCGGAAGGTGTTCTCGAGGAGCTTGGTGAGCTCGGCCTCGCGGGTCCCCGACACCGCCACGGTGTGGTCGACGATGTCGGTCGTAGAACGCCTGCACCGCCTGCAGGGAGTCGGCGTCGATCCCCGAGACCACCTTCGGGGTGTTCTCCAGGCTCCAGGTGGGGTTGCCCGGATCGATGCGCTCGGGGCTGTAGCCCAGGTGGAAGTCCCTACCGGCCAACAGGCCCGACCCCTCCTCGAGGATGGGTGCCACCAGCTCCTCGGTGGTCCCGGGGTAGCTGGTGGACTCCAGCACCACCGTGGCCCCGGGCCTGAGGTGGCGGGCCACCGTGGCCGCCGCCTCCTCGACGAAGGACAGGTTGGGCACGCCATCGTCGCAGCGGGGTGGGCACGTCGATGACGGCCACGTCGAACCCGGCCATCCGGTCGGGATCGTCGGTGGGCTCGAACCGACCCGAGTCCAGGGCCGGCCCAGGCGATGCGTCGTCGATGTCCTCGACGTAGGAGCTCCCGGCGGCCAGGAGCTTGATGCGACCGGCATCCAGATCGAAGCCCACCACGTCGATAGCCGACTTCGACAGCCCGCAGGGCCAGCGGAAGCCCGACGTACCCCTGGCCGACGACGACGAGCTTGGCGCGGCCCGCCGGTCGGGCTCACCGGTCGGAGGCTCGGCCGCGGGCTCATGCCGGCACTTGCTCTGAGCTGGTGGTCGGTTCTCCGGCTGTCGAGGTCCCGGATCCGGACGCCAGGCCGTGGCGGCCGTTGGTGGCGTGGTCCTTGCCGCTGGCCGTGTGGTCGTGCCCGTTGGGTGCGGGGCTCGCCGAGGTGGCCGGAGCATTGGTCTGGGCCACGCGTGAACAGCAGGTTGCCGCACCGTATCGGCCTCCCGCTCGCACGACGGCCAGGCGCAGGTCGCTCGAGGTCGGTGGCGAACTGGTCGGGCGGGCGCGGTGATGGGGATCAGTTGGTTGATGTAGGGGTGTTGGGTGGTCAGGACCTCTTCCTCGGGCGTGCGGAGCTCCTCGTCGAGCTTCTCGCCCGGGCCGGATGCCGACGATGCGGATGGGGATGTCGTGCCCACCTCGTAGCCCGGAGAGCCGGATCATCCGCTCGGCCAGGTCGAGGATGCGCACCGGCTCGCCCATCTCGAGCATGAAGACCTCGCCGCCGCCGTCGGACAGGACCGACGACTCCAGCACCAGCTGGACCGACTCCTCCACGCTCATGAAGAAGCGGGTCATCCGGGCGTCGGTGACGGTGACCGGCCCGCCGCTGGCGATCTGTCGGGTGAAGGTGGGGATCACACTGCCCCGGCTGCCCAGCACGTTCCCGAACCGGACCGTGCAGTACGAGGCGCCGTACGGGCGCCCGGGACAGCACGATCTGCTCGGCCATGCGCTTGGACGCCCCCATGACGCTCGACGGTCGCACCGCCTTGTCCGTGGAGATCTGCACGAACCGCTGGGCCCCGACCACCGATGGCCGCCTCGACCACGTTGAGGGTGCCGAAGACGTTGGTCCGGGCCGCCTCGATGGGGTGGTGCTCGAGGACCGGGACGTGCTTGTGGGCGGCGGCGTGGAAGACCACCTCGGGTCGGAACTGCTCGAAGACGGCGATGACCGCCGAGCGGTCGTTGATGTCGACCAGGGCCTGCTCGCAGGGGGTCGTCACCGTGGCCGCGGTGTCGTGGAGGTGGGTCTCGTCGTGGTCCAGGAGGACCAGCAGGTCCGGGTCGAGCTCGGCCACCTGGCGGCGAGATCTCCGAGCCGATGGAGCCGCCGGCCCCGGTGACCAGCACCCGCCGCCCGGCCAGCGAGCGGCGCACGGTGTCGAGGTCGATGGGCACCGGGGTCCGGCCCAGGAGGTCCTCGATCTGGGGCTCGCGAGCCTGGCGGAGCGAGGCCATGTGGGATGTCCCGTCGACCAGGTCGCTCACCACCGGGCAGCACCTTCATGGTCAGCCCGGCCGTCTCGCAGGCATGCAGGACCCGCTGCACCAACTCCGGAGGTGGGTTGGGGATGGCCAGGAGCACCTGCTGGAGCGTGTACCGGGCCGGCGGCCTCGGGGATGTCGTCGATGGATCCCACCACCGGGACGCCGAGCATGGACAGCCCGTGGGCCCGGGCGTCGTCGTCGAACACGGCGACCGGCACCAGACCGGCCCCCGGGCTGCGCAGCATCTCCCTGATGGCGGCGGCGCCGGCGTCGCGGCTACCGACGACGGCCACCCGCAGCCCGACCCGGCGCGAACCCCGCTGCCAGGCGAACAGCCTCGAGTGGAAGCGGAGGACGCCCATGCCCGGCTGTGGCGAACATGCAGCCGACCACGATGACCGCCACCGGGACCAACTCGATGTGGGCGCTAGCGACCGAGGGGGTAGGCCACGATGAGCAGGCTCACCACCGTGGCGGCCGAGAGCACGAGCTGGCGGGCCTCCTCGGCGCCGGCGTGGCGCCACATCCGGCCGTAGAGGCCGAAGATGTGGTTGGCCACCAGGGTGAGGACCATGACCAACCCGAGGAATGGCGCAAAAGTGCTGCCAGTAGAGGCCCGGGGCCTTATCGCGGAAGTAGGCGATCTCCGCCAGGCCGTATCCGACGAAGATGCAGAACGCGTCGATCAGTGTAAAGACGAGCCGGGACCGGATCCGGCTGGCCCGCATGGCGACGTTGGTCTCTGGCTCCTCTCGGCGGACGCGACCCTCGACGAATGCTGCGGCTCCCGTGGGAACTCGGTCATCCGGCACCGTCAGACCCATGCGATAGCCCCCCTGCTCCAGTAAGCCGCCCGCTCGACACTCGACCCTCTTGCCCCGCGAAAGACTCTATCGCGCCCCGACGCCGAGGTGCCCAGGTCCGAAACGGGCCCGGAGACGGTCCCGGAACATGTCCCCCAAACCCACAGAATTCGGCAGGATTTCTTCTCAGCCTAAGTCCCCGTGCAAGGGACGAGGCCATTTCTGACGAGCGAGGATCCCCCATCGTGTCACTGCTGACCCATGGCACAACCCACACTCTGGGCTACGCACGTCGTCGCGCCTGATCGCGGTCGAAGCTGCGATCGGACTATACCGAGATAGGTGTCGACCCGATCATCCTCAATATTGAGGATCATGGCGAAGGGTCGCTCAGAAGGGCCGGCCCTCTGGTGCCCGCATCCCGCCGGCAGGATCTTCTACCCGCTTCCTACCTGCAGAAAGTGGTATTGCCGCTGTTCAGAAGGGTAGATGCGAGTGTATTATTGCGCGCTCTACGTTGGGCAGGGAGTGGGAGAGCATGGAGCCAATCGACTATCTGGGGGCGCTGCGCCGCAGCTGGCGGCTGCTGCTGACCCTGGCCCTCATCGGTGTCGTCTGGCCGTGCTCGTCCCCGTGGGTGAGCGGCCACAGGGAAGAAGCACTCAAGAAGGGCCCCGATCCGTTTTCGGCCAGCGCCACCGTCGGCGCACCGCCCCCCCAGGCAACAACACCCTGGTGGGCGGGGGTGGAGCCGTGGCCAGCAGATCCTGTTCTACGCCGACAGCACCGCCCTCCAGGAGGCGCCGCTAAACGCGGTCGGCCATGCGCCGCGTCCTGACCGCCAACGTGGGTGCCTACCTCAAGGCGCAGCCTCATCGTGCCCGCAGGGGCCGGCAAGCGGCGAGGCGCAGAACGTCAGCGTGGTCAAGTCCTCCGGGTACGGCACGACCGCCAGGCGGGCCATCAAGCTGACCAATGACTACGCCAAACAGGTCGGGGCCGACTCTCAACCGGATCGCCGCCGCCCATGTCAGACCGTAGCGGTCGTCCGGGGCGGTCCATGCCGGGTCCGGCTACGTGGTCGTGCACCCGGCCCTCAAGGCCACCAAGGAAGTTCCGAAATCGGCCGAGGCCAGGGCCGGTAAAGAGCCGGAAGATGCGGGCTCTGATCGGCCTGGGCGTCGGCGTGGTCCTGGGTGCGGCCATCGTCTTGATGCGAGAGGTCCTGAACAAGTCGGCTCCGGACGTCGGCACGGGCGGAGGCGACGTTCGGCTACCCGGTGGTGGTGGAGATCCCGACAGCGCTGCGGGCCATCGGGCGACCGGCCCCAACGTGGACGTGGTCAACAGTCCCCAGATCGCCCGCCGCGGAGGCCTACCGGATGCTGCGGATGTCGGTGCTGTTCGAAGCGCTGGCCTCGGGTGTGCTGCCGTCCGATGACTTCAGCTATCTCGTCGTGGATGGCGGAGCAGCCAGGGGACGCCAGCCAGACCGAGCGGCCCAGACGAGGCGGAGGCCGGAGGGCGAGTCGGAGCCCTCGGCACTGCCGGCCCTGGTCAGCCCGCAAGGTCGTGTTGGTGGTGTCGCCAGCACCGAGGCCACCCGGCCCCAGGTCGCCGCCAACCTGGCCGCCGCCTATGCGGAAGCCAGGGCAACGGGTCGTGGTCATCGGCACCAGGCGAGCTCGGCGCCGGCCCGCTGCAGCGGCCGGAGGACGGACGCTCACCGGTCAGATCAGCCGGACGACGTCGAGGTCCCGGCTCGAGCCGTCGTGGGTCGACCGGGTGTTCCGGCTCGACCTGCGTCACTTCATCGAGAACAGCGGCCAGCTGGTGACTGCGGATGCCGGCGGTGCTGGAAGCGACCCGGTCCCTGGCCGACGTGATCATCGTCGAGGCACCGGCCCTGCTGGCCGTCCACCATGTGGAGGCCCTCTCGCAGCTGGTCGACGTGGTGCTGGTGGTGGGGGAGTGCGGAACGACGACCTTCGAGGAGGCCCGGCGGTCCGGCGACCTCCTGCGGCGCATGGGGCCCCGGTGCTCGGTGTGGTGCTGACCAACGTCAGGCTGCAATCCCGCGACGCCCGGCAGCTGCCGTCCCTGGGCCAGCTGGCAGCTGACGAGCGGTTCGGGCCTCGGCCAGGATGCCGACGGGGACCACCGAGGACGCCGACGTCGAGGCATCCGAGGCTCCGGCCCACTCACCGGCATGAACGACGTACTCCGGCGACCCGGTGACGCTGTTCGCCGCGGAGATCCCGACCCAGCCAGTCTTCGCCATCATCGTCGCCGGGGTCCTCTTCGGGCTGGGGCGGCTGATCATCAAGCGGGTGGGGTTTGCCGAGGACAGCCCATGGCTGATCAGGATCATGACCGCCGGGCCTCATCCTCCACCTGATGGCGGCCCCGGCCCAGATCTTCGTCGTCGAGCACGTCTACGGGGGAATCGCCGACTGGACCCGGTACACCCACCAGGGCGCCATCCTGGCCCCCAACTTCCATCGCTTCGATTTCACGCTTGGCCGGGGCCAATCTCCGCCAGATCGTCAACGACGGATCGGTCAGCATCGCCACCGGGATCGTCATGGCCATCGTCGGCGTCAACCTGACGCTCACCTTCCTGGTCTTCAGCTGGCTGTCGTGGATCGGCTGCGTCTTCTTCTACCGGGCCTTCACGCTCACCTTCGCCGGTGCCGACCACCGCGTTACGCCTGATGTTGTTCTTCCTTCCCTCCCTGATCTTCTGGACCGCGGACGTCAGCAAGGAATCGCTCATGATGCTGTCGCTCGGGCTGGTCGCCTACGGCGGGGCCAAGATCTTCTCCCGGCGGCGAGGCGGGTTCATGCTGCTGATTCCCGGGGTGACCCTCGGGTACTACATCCGGCCCAACGAGCTTCTGCTGGTCCTGAGCGGCTTCGCCGTGGCCATGATGGTGCCGACCGGCGGCCGTCCGGCAGAACCTTGGCGGGCTGCGGCGGTTCTTCGGCTTCGTCGTTCCTCCTGGGCCTCCTGTTCATCTCGGTGTATCTGACGGTCCACTATCTGAAGGGCGGCGGGGGCACCCTCTCCCTCGAGCAGACCCACCAGAACAATCAGGGGGTGGGAACCGGGTTCGGCAGCAGCGGCGTGCCGTACTCGACCAGCCCGATCACCTACCCGCGGGATATCTACGAGGTCCTGTTCAACCCGTTGATCATCAAGGCCCACGGCAACGCCCAGCGGGTGGCAGGGCTCGAGAACACCATCCTGATCGTGTTGATCCTCACGTCGCTGCGCAACCTCGGATCGTGCCCCGGGCGGCGTTCGCCCGCCCCTACGTGATGCTGTGCGCCGTCTACTCCGCTTTGTTCATCTACACCTTCGCCGCCCTCGGCAACCTGGGTCTGATCGAGCGGGAGCGGGTCATGCTGCTGCCGTTCATGCTGGTGCTCTTGTGCGTCCCGCGGGCGCCCAAAGGACAGCCCCCGCGCTACCTGTGGGAGTTGCGCCGCCGTGACCGGCTCAAAGCCCGGAGGGCCAACGAGGAGGCCATGCATCGCAATCCCCACCTACCGGCGCACGCCCGGAAGTGAGCCTGTCGCCCCGCTGACCGACCGGCGTTGCCGTCAATCGTCGAAGGTGTAGTGGCCCAGCACCTCGAAGCGTTCGATGAGGCGCTCCACGCCACGACGCTCGTCCTGGCTCCACTCGACGGCGTCGCGGGTGCGGTTGGTGCTCGGCCACACGATGCCGGCGCAGGCGTCCAGATAGGCCTGGTCCGGCTCGACGCCGATGAACCGGCAGATGTCGGCCAACGTCCCCCGCGGATCTGCCGCGAACGACTCGTAGCGCACGTCGGCCAGTTCGGACGGGTCGAGCCGCGGACGGACCACGGACACCGCCTCGCAGATGTGCTCGTACCACGAGGTGGCCTCGCTGAGGGACATCTGGTGGCGCCGGGCCTCGGTGGCGATGTTGTCGAAGGGGTTGCGGGTGACGTGGAGGACCTTGATGGGGACGGCCACCTCCTTGCGCAACCGGTCCAGCAGTCCAGGCTCCTGGGCCATCTGCAACACCGTGGATCGGGCCCGCTTGTCGCCGATGACCCGGAGGCGCTCGAAGCGGCCCTGGTACTGGTCGGGGATGTCGTAGGCGTAGCCGGACCAGGTCCGGCCCATGGTGCCGAAGTGTTGGTCCCGCTGGAGGATCAGCGAGAAGAGCTGCGACCGCCGGAACCCGTGCCGTACGAAGCGCACCGCGTCGAGCTCGTGGGACAGGACCACCTCGGGATGGGCGTTCAGAGTGGTGCCGATCAGCGTGTGGCCACTTCGCGAATAGCCGATGAAGAGGCAGAAGTGCTCGAGATCGGAGAAGTCCGGGTTCCGTCGTGCGCCCAACGCCGAGGAGGCGTAGAGCTTGGCCCACTGGAGCACTCCTTGCGGATCCGGCAGACCGTCGAGGACCTGTTTGGGGATCCGTTTCTTGGGCGACGGCGAGGTGGCCATCAGACCGTCTCCGGGTTCGTCATCGATGCGGAGGCTATCGGACGACCCGGCCGGGGCGGTCCACACCGAGCCACGGATCGAGCAGCGACAGCCACCGGTCACCCACCGCGGCCAGGCTGAACCGTTCCACGCACCGTTGCCGGGCCGCCCGCCCCATGGCTGATCGGAGGTCGGCGTCCCCGATCATCCGGGCGGTGGCCTCGATCAGGGCGTCCCGGTCCTCGGCCCCGCACCACGAGGCCGGTCTCGCCGTCGTCCACGATGGTGCGCACCCCCGGCACGTCGGTGGCCACCACCGGCAGGCCGCTGAGGCCGGCCTCGATGAGGACCCCCGGCATGCCCTCGCCGGCCGGACGGCTGCAGAAGACCAGGACATCGGCCCGCCGCATCTGGTCGGCCACGTCTGACCGCGAGCCGAGGAGTTCCACGTCGGCCGCCGCCGCAGCGTCAGTCAAGGCGTGGCGCAGCGGCCCGTCCCCGAAGAGCTCGGCCCGCAACGGAACTCCCCGGGCCCGCAGCTCGGGCCACCAGGTCGATGAACAGGTCGGGTCGCTTGCCGTCGGTGAGAGCGCCCACGAAGATGACCAGAGGCGCCCTCGACCGGGTCGGACCCGTTATCGGAAGGGGGATGGAAGAGATCCGGATCACGACCGTTGGGGGCCAGGGCCGCACGCTCTGACGGCACACCCAACGTGGTCACGCACTCGTCGAGGACCTCGTCGCCCTTCGGCCGCCACCAGGTCCGCCCGCGAGCACAGGTACCTCCACAGCCGGCGCTGGATGCCCCGGCCCCCTCCCGAGTAGGTGCCGATGGCGTAGTACACCAGCGGTCGACGGCGCCCGGTCATGGCCGGCACCAGATACTTCAGCGGTTCGCTCCCGTGGGCCACCACCACCGTGGGGTCGAAACGGTCCAGGGCGCCCCGCACCTGGTGGACCAGGGAGAGGGAGTATCCGACCCCGGGCGTGGATCCTCCCCGGTGGCCCAGGGAGAGGTCGGCCACCACATCGGACGGCCCGTCGAACAGGCTGAGCACCCGGTGGACCCGGACCCCCGGGCGGTCGAGTTGGTCGGCCAGGGCCCGGGCCTCGAGCTGGGCCCCCCGGGCCACGGTGGTCGGGATGACGTGCAGCACCAAAGGGAGGTCGGTGGCCTCGGCCACCTCGGTGTTCGGTCCGGTTGTGCGCTCGGTCATCTGCGGGCCCCCTGCCGCTGCCGGCCCACCCGGCGCCGAGACCCTACCAGTCGATCTGCTCATTTCGGCGGGATCCGACCCCTTCACCACCCCGATGCCGTTAGCATTCGGCGGATCCCGGACGGGGGGTGGTCTGGATGCCCGGGCCGCCCGATCGGTGGACCCGGCCCCGACCTGAGGGACATGGATGAGAACCTTGGTGATAGCCGGTGAGTACCCCTGGCCGGAGGACCGTGGCTCGCGTCTCCGGCTGGCCATGACCCTGCGGGGCCTGCGGCGGTGCGGCCCGGTTGAGCTGTTCTCGGCGGTCTCCAAGTTCCGGGAGGAGTTCGGGGAGCCCGACCAGGCGCTGGGCTTGGCCAATGTGGGACGGGTGGGCTTCGACAATCGCACGCCGTCGGGCCTCGGGCTGGTGCCCTCCCTGTTGCGTCCCGGCATGCCCATCGGACTGCCCTGGCGGGACCGCGTCCAGGTGCAGCGGGCCCTGGCCCGCTTCATGGCCGGTCGTTACGACCTGGTGTGGTTCTTCGGGACGCGACCTTGGGCGCTGGCCGGCGAGCCGGTCTTCGGGCCGACCATCCTCGATGTCGACGACCTGGAGGACGAGAAGATCCTGGCCCGGTTGTCCATGCCCGCCCCACCGCCGGAAGGAGTGCGGCAGCGGGTGAGACGGATCGGGGCCACCCAGGTGTCGGAAGAGGAGGTCCGCCGGTGGCGCCGGCTCCACCGGCGCGCCAGCCACCGGGCCACCGTGGTGGTGTGCAGCCAGCTCGACGCCCGCCGGGCCACCGGCAGTGGCGTCCGCGACGTGCGGGTGATCGCCAACGGCTACCCGGTGGTGGCCGAGCCGGTCGGTCGGAGCCTGGTCGGATCCCCGCCCACCGTGCTCTTCCAGGGCCTGCTCCGTTACCCGCCCAACATCGACGCCGCCCGGTGGCTGGCCCACGATGTCGGCCCGGCCCTGCGCCGGCTGCTCCCCGACGTCCAGATCCGGCTGGTCGGGGAGGCCGGCCCCGAGGTGTCCGCCCTGGACGACCGCCCCCGGATCACCGTGACCGGCCGGGTCCCCGACATGGTGGCCGAACTGGCCCGGGCCGACCTGGTGGTGGTGCCGGTGCGCTACGGCAGCGGCACCCGGCTCAAGATCCTCGAGGCCTTCGCCCAACGGGTGCCGGTGGTATCGACCACCCTCGGGGCCGAGGGACTGGGCAGCAAGGACGGCACCCATCTGCTCCTGGGGGACAGCGCCTCGGACCTGGCCGCGGCCTGTGCCCGCCTCCTGAGTGAGCCCGAGCTCCGCCAGGCCGTGGTGAGCCGGGCCGAGGCCCTCTTCCTGCAACGGTTCTCGGGCGATGTGATCGAAGAGGACATCGCCCGGCTGGCCCGGGAGGTGGCCGCCGACCGGCATCCGCTGAACCGGTGGCCGCCACCGCTCGGTCCACTCCGGGCCTGTGGTCTGCAGGCGCGCTCACTTAACATGACGCTCCGATGGACGTCCTGGCCCTCTACCTCCCCCAATTCCACCCGATCCCCGAGAACGACCGGTGGTGGGGTGAGGGCTTCACCGAGTGGACCAACGTCACCCGGGCCACGCCGCTCTTCCGGGGTCACGCTCAGCCCCGCCTGCCCGCCGATCTGGGCTTCTACGACCTGCGGGTCGCCGAGGTCCGCAGGCCCAGGCCGACCTGGCCCGGCGGTACGGCGTCACCGGCTTCTGCTACTGGCACTACTGGTTCGCCGGCCACCGGCTCCTCCAACGACCGCTTCGACGAGGTGCGTGGCTCGTCGGGCCAGCCCGACTTCCCCTTCTGCCTGGCTGGGCCAACCAGAGCTGGTCGGGGATCTGGCACGGAGTCGCCTGACCGGGTCCTGATCGAGCAGACCTATCCCGGGTCCGGACGACGACCTCGAGCACTTCGCCTCGCTCAAGGGGGCCTTCGAGGATCCCCGCTACATCCGGATCGCCGGCCGGCCGGTGCTGTTCATCTACCAGCCGGGCCACCTGCCCGAACCGGCCCGCTTCGTCGACCGGTGGCAGAAGATGGCCCACGACGCCGGTCTGGGCGGTCTGTACCTGGTGGCATCGCTGGGCGAGTCGAGCTACCGCTCCCACGTGCAGGACGGCTTCGATGCGGCGGTCCACTACCAGTTCCCCTTCGGGTCGGACGCCGCCACCTGGGTGCGGCGACGGCTGCCTGGGTCGCGGGCTCGGGCGGGGCCCGATGCGCTATCCCTATCCGGACGACCTGCCCGAGCGGCCTGCGGACCTGGGCGGCCTGCTGTTTCCGAGCGTCTATCCCAACTGGGACAACACGCCCCGGATCGGCGCCGGAGCGGCCTGGTGGCCACGGGCTCGACCCCGGAGCGGTTCGGCCGCCATGTGCGCCGGGCCCTGGAGCTGGCCTGGCGCCAACCCCCCTGGTGAACAGGTGGTGGTGATCAAGTCGTGGAACGAGTGGGCCGAGGGGAACTACCTCGAGCCGGACACCGAGTTCGGGTTGGGCCGGCTCGAGGCGCTACAGGCCGAGCTCATCCGGGGCTGCGGCCCGCCATCCCGCTGAACGATCACGGCCCGGAGTCCAGCACCTGCGGTGTAGATGCCTTCGATCTCTGCGGCGGCCCGGGCAATGTCGTAGCGGGAGCTGTCGGCCATGGCCTGGCGCCCCAGTCGCTCACGAAGGGCCGGGTCCGAGCTCATCCGCTCGAGGGCCGCGGCCAGGGCGTTCGGATCGCCGGGCGGGACCACCAACCCGTTGACCCCGTCGGTGACCACCTGGGGGACGCCCGCCGACCGCGGTGGCCACGATGGCTGTTCCCACGCTGGCTGCTTCCATCAGGGCGACCGGCAGGCCCTCCTGGTGGGAGGCGAGCACGAACACGTCCGCCGCTACCACGAGGTCCAGGGCGTCCTGGCGGTGGCCGAGGAAGGTGAACTGGTCGCCCAGCGCCAGCTGACGATGGCGCTCGGCCAGCTCGTCGGCCTGCGCTCCCCTGGCCGGCGGCGGCGAACCGGACCGGCACACCCCGCTGGGCCAGCCGCCAGGCCGCGTCCAACAGGACGTCGTACCCCTTCTCCGAGCGGAGATTGGCCACGGTTACCACCAGCACCTGCCCGGCGGGGACACCGAGCTCGGCCCGGACCTTGGTCCGGGTGGCATCACGACGGTCAGCGGCAGCCCGGGAGCGGGTCAGGTCCACGCCGTGCACCACCACCCGGGCGTGGGGCCGGAGGGCGGAGGGGAGGGCGTCGTAGGCGGCCTGGGACACGGCCACCAGGGCCCGATCGCGCCGGACCGTGGACCGGTTGAGCGCCTTGACCAGCACGGCCACCTTGTTCCACATGCTGTGCTCGGTGTACACGGTCACCGGCCGTCGGGCCCGTGGGAGGGTGGCCACCACCAGACGACCCAGCGCCGCGGTGTAGGGAAGGTGGAAGTGGACGATGTCGAACTCCCCGGCCATCAGCAGCCTGCGGAAGGCGGACATCCAGCGGAGGTCGAGGTTGTGGGTGGCGCCGAGGGAGTGGACCGGGGTCCCGCCACCCCGCAACTCGGCGACCAGGGCGTCCTGGGCGGCCAGGACGTAGGCCACCTCGTACTCGACCGACTGCCGGTGGGCCGCAGCCACCAGGTCCACCAGCAGGCGCTCGGCTCCCCCGGGCCCGAGGGTCTTGATGGCCAGCAGCACCCGGATCTGGTCCGTCGAGTCGGGTGTGCTGGGCTGGTCGGGTGCCGGCACGCGGCGATGTTAGCGGTGGTCGATAAGCCCTGACGTGGCCTCCGGGGGTCGTGGCGGGGTAATCTTGTGGGGCGCTCGTGCATCGTGACGGGTCCTGGAGCGCGACCCGAGGGGGGTAGTGTCGGCCGATGACAGCACTGGAATCTGAGGCTGGCGCGGCCGTGGTGACCGAGCAGCATCCGGTGCCCAGCGAGCCAACCGACGACATCCTGTACCACCACAAGGTCCGCTTCAGCGATTCGATCCGGACCCTGTGGGCCCACCGCGAGATCATCTACACCTTGGCCGAACGGGACTTCCGGGCCCAGTACAAGCAGGCCACCCTGGGGGTCCTGTGGGCCGTGCTCGGACCGGTGCTCACCCTGGCGGTCTTTGTCGTGGTGTTCTCCCACGTCAAGAGCCTGGCTATTCCGGGGGTTCCCTATCCGCTCTACTCCTTCGTAGGCATCTTGTGCTGGAGCTTCTTCGCCGGGGCCCTGGGCACCGGGGGCAGCTCGCTGCTGACCAACAAGGCCCTGCTGGCCAAGACGCAGTTCCCGCGGGAGTGCTTCCCCCTCGAGACCATGCTGGTCGGGGCCCTCAGCGTGGTCATCTCGTGGATCCCCCTGACCATCCTCTTCGTGATCTACGGACGCGCCCCGGCCATCACCACCCTGTGGACCCCGCTGTTCATGATCATCGAAGTGGTCTTCGCCGCCGGGATCACCTTGGCCGTGGCCAGCATCATCATCCAGATGCGCGACCTGGTCCAGGTCATCCCGCTGATCATCTCCTTGGGCCTGTTCGCCACCCCGGTGATCTGGTCGTTCTCGAAGATCCCGTCGGCCTACCAGGTGGGTGGGACCCACATCCACAAGAAGGTGGTCGACGGCCATGTGCTGGTCCACGCCCACTATGTGGGCGGATTCACCATCAACCTGCAGATGGTCTACGGATTCTTCAACCCGTTAGGCCCGGTGATCGACAACGCCCGGCGCACCCTGTTGTTGGGGCAGTCGCCGAACTGGCCCCTGGTGGGGGTGGCCGCCCTGGGTGCCATGCTGTATCTGGCCTTCGGCTACCGCATCTTCAAGCGGTTGGAGGTGCACTTTGCCGACATTGCCTGACGGGACCGTCCAGATCGAGCACGTGTGGAAGAAGTTCCGCGCCGACCGCACCGTGCCCAAGTTCTACGACCAGATCAAGCGGATCGGGCGCTCGATGGGTACGGGGGCAAGGCACAACTACCGCTGGGTGCTGCGGGACGTGAACGCCGAGGTGTCGCCAGGCGGGAGCCTGGCCTTGGTGGGGGTCAACGGGTCGGGGAAGACCACCCTCCTCAAGATCGTCAGCCAGGTCACCTACCAGACCGCCGGGCGGTGTGTGGTCAAGGGGCGCATCGGGGCCCTGCTCAGCGTGACCAGCGGCATCCAACCGGAGCTGTCCGGCCGGGAGAACATCTTCCTGTACGGCGCGGTGCTGGGCATGGGCCGTCAGAAGATCCGCCAACGGTTCGACGAGATCGTAGAGTTCGCCGGTCTGGCCGACGCCGTCGACCGGCAGGTCAAGTTCTACTCGATGGGAATGCAGATGCGGCTGGGCTTCTCCATCGCCGCCTTCCTCGAGCCTGATGTCCTCCTGGTGGACGAGGTCCTCTCGGTGGGCGATGCCACCTTCCAGCAGAAGTGTCTCAACCGGATCGGGGAGGTGGTCCGCCAGGGCACCACCCTGATCTACGTCTCCCACGACCTGGCCTCGGTGGAGGCCTCGTGCGAGCGGGCCGTGTGGCTGGCCGACTCGGTGGTCATGGCGGCCGGACCGACCAAGGACGTGGTGGCCAAGTACCGCAGCGCAGTGCAGACCAACGCCGCCCTCGCCACCTCCACGGAGGGTGAGGTCCAGGTGTTGAAGGCCGAGATCGAGGCGGCCGACGGTGGCCAGATCCGCTCCGAGTGCGACCTGGACGTCAGGCTGACCCTCGAATTCGCCTGAGGCCCACGACGCCAACTTCTTCATCGGCGTCTCCCAGGGCACCGCCTTCCCGATGTTCATCGTCCGCTACGCCGGTTCGTTCCCCGCCGGCGACTTCGAGGTGCACTGCCGGCTCCGCAACGTCCCCCTGGCCCACGGCCGGTACTCCCTGTGGCCGGCCATGTCCGGCCACCTCTATGGCAAGGGCAAGCCCCTGTTGGCCTGGAGCCCGGTGACCACCTTCGACGTCATGGGCCCCGACCTCCCCAAACTCCCCGAAGGGGTCATGGTGCTCTCACCGGTGTACGTGGGTGCCGACTGGCAGGTCAACTGACCGGTTCTCGGTCGAGAACTCCGCAACTTCCTGCGGGCCATTGCCGTTTGACCGATGTCCACGGTCCGTCGGGCCCGGCCATGGCAGCGGGTCCCAGAGTCCTAGCCGTGGGTCAATCCTCAGTAGGCGTCCCGGTGCCACCCGCGGGCGCGTTCAGGCTCCCTGTCGAGAAGGCAAAGGCAGTCCGCGGATTGAGCTTCTTCAAACTGAGCGCACGCTTCTCGACCAGATGCCAGCTGATGAAAGCGCAGGCCAAAGCACCAGCCACTCCTGCCAGAGTGAAGGCCGCATACCCCCAATGCTGTACGCCCCAGATAGCCAGTAGCTGCTGCACCGGCCAGCCGTAGATGTACACGCCATAGGAGTAGTCATTGCGGGCTCCGACTCGTTGGAACGGAGACGGAAGGTGGATGCCCAGCCAGAGCAGTGGGTAGGCGAGCAATGGCGCCATAACGCTGATCGAGCTGGGAAGGTAGTGATTGAACCGGGTCATTTCTTGGCCAAAGAACGGAAGCCATGCTCCCGCCGCGAACAAGGCAACGCACCCCATGGCGATCCAGCCCGAGTCCCTTATGTTGTCGCGATACAGGTAGATAAGGGTTCCTGCCAAAAAGGTCGGGGTGAGCATGATGACGCCGAAGAGAAAAACTGGAGTCACGGCGAAAGGCCCGAACAGGTAAGAGAGGTTGTTTGCCGGTCCCCAGACGGCGATGGCCACTTCAAAAAGCCATGCGGCGCATGCCAGTCCGATCACGAAACCGCGGTTGCGGAGAAGCCTTAGAGCGGCCAAGGAGGCCAGAATGGCGTAGCAGAACACCTCAGGGAGAAGAGTCCACACGGAGTTGTTCCAAAAGTAGGGCACCGGGCCACCCACAGGTGTCCGTCCGATGTGGACTTGGTTCTGTGCTAAGAGCCAGTTGTGATACAGGTAGTCGAAGGGGCCGGCGCGAGGAAGGTAGTAGTAGCAGGAGAAGATATTGCAGGAGGCGGAGTGGTGTTCGTGGCTCCACGCCAACGCCCCGAAGACAAATGCCGTAACGATGAGGCAGAACCAGTAGCCCGGCATGATGCGCAGGAACCGCTGCCAAAGGTAGCGGCCAACGCTCTCCCTCTTGGCTGAACCGGCCAGGAGAAATCCACTCAGGGCGAAGAAGCAGAAGAGGGTCGGGAGGGCGATGGTGGTAAGTCCCCAGATCCATTCGTCACCGAAACCACCGAGCGTGATGCCGTGCGAGATGATCACGGTCAGGCACAGCACCAGCCGCAGAAAGTTCAGGCTGTTATGCCTCGACGAGTACGTGTCACCAATAGTGAGACGACGCGCAAGGTCAGAATTGGCTGTCGGCTCCGGGGGTCCCTCCTTAATCAACCTGTACCCCCCCTGCCCCTATCTCAGGCACCTTCACCCGGCCCTCGGCCGTCGGCAAACCTTTGTCGAGGATCCAATGCCTTGTCAACCAGGGAAAACGTGCCTCGATGCCTAGTTCCGCACGAACGGACTTTCCATCCGTCGTCAAGGCGCCTGCCCCTCTCGGGTTGCTCCAATCGCCCACGCGCGGTCGGATCTCACTATCCCCTGAGCCCCTCAGGGTCTGAGGTCAAGGCACCGCACTCTGCGGACTTCTGCGGGCCGCGGACGCGTCGGCGTCGAATTGGAGGAACGATCAGGGCAATCGTCAAGCCGAAGACGCTACAGATGGCCAAGACGATTCCGATGGTGAACGTGGTCGGCCAATAGCGGAGCTCGACCACGTGGTGGCCAGCCGGTACTCGAAGTTCCAGCATTATTCCGGCGAAATGGCGAACCTCGACCGGCTTGCCATCAATTGTCGCTTGCCAACCCGGCACGTCAGTAAGTCTCAAGCGGAGGACGCTTGGAGCGGTGGTGGAAGTAATCATCCTCCACGTGCTCGGGCCAGGATGAGCAACTCTGACGGGTGTGCCAGGAGCATATTTGCCGGGCAACGGCCCGTTCGGCGGCGTAGTGACGAGTGTGGCGGACGGCCGCACCCGGTACTCGATACAACTCCTCACGGCCGATCGTTCGATCGAAAACGGCGCCCTTGGGGGCGCGCACCCCGGTTGGCTCGAGCAAGTAGCTGATCCCGTACAGTCGAGCGGCTTGCACCGAAGTGATCGCCGGGCTGAATATGTCTTCGGCCTCCGCCACTTCGGAGCCTCGTGCTTTGGCCAGCGAAAAGTACGCATGGGGCGTCATCGGGTCGTAGGTGGCGAATTCCTGAACGTCGTAAAGAAGGTTGTCATTTGTCAGGATTCCCGACTTCGAGGCGAACGTCGGTGAGGCTCCAAAACCCAGGACCGCATTGCCGACGGCGCGCTTCAGCGCGGTGACCTGTGGGGTCGACGTCGGGTAGTGGGAGCTGGACGACGTAAGGGAGGAACCCGAAGCCACAAGAAATGCCGTCTCTACCAACAGGAGCACCAGACCGGCCACACTTCCGGTACCGACAGAGGGTGAAGCCCGGTGTGTCCAAGCTCGCGTACTCCGGTTCGCCAACGCCCAGACAACGGCCAGCCCCGCTATCACGGCGACGATGGGCCAGATAAAGCTGCGCGAGCGGATGTTTACTTGTGATGGAGTCAGGCCTCCTCTGTCCGCAATCCAAATGATCCCGAGCACCACCGCCATCACGGCGAATCCGAGGCCTAGCGCCCGCCTGACCCTCTGCTCGTTGTAGTGCCGAACCAAGAGGTCCATCCCCACACCTGAGAGAACAGAAAACGCAAGGGCCAAAGGCATGATGGCGAAAACCCAGTAGATGCGAGCGACGGAGTTGTCCATGAGGGACGCCAAGGGAGGAACGAACGCCAGTATCCCCATTACCAGCGCTACCAGACCAAAGGAGCGCACTTCGGGTCGTCGCCAACGCAGGACGAGCGCCGTCCCTGCCAGCACCAGCGCTAGTACTCCAACATAGGCCGAGGTCCCCTCGTAGGGAGAAAGGCCGAAAATTTGGTCGTGCAACAAAGGCAGGCCGTAAAAGCCCTGGAAGATGAGGTTGACCAACTCCTTGGGAGGAAGAGCCTTCGGTAACAGAGTTGGTCCCACGACGGTACGGTTGGAGCCCTTGGCAAGTTGAAGGCCCGGCAGGATGAGGGGTGCAGCCAGAGCGGTACCAGCGAGCGCGGATAGCCCTAGGTCCGTGGCAGGCCGGAGGATGGGACCGGAGCCTCCGAGGGCGGGTACCCGGAGCAGGAGCATGGCCAAAGCGAAGACCGCTGCCGAGAGTGCCAGCAAGACCAGTCCCTCGGGATCGCCAGCATAGATGGCGAACGCGGTTACCACCGCGAGAAGCACGATCGCCGGAGCCCGCTTTTCGCCGCGCAGGACCAAAAGTACGGCGGCGAAAACCCACCCTCCCCATGCCATAACCGAGGACTCGGGCCATCCGAGCAGTGCAATGAACGGGCCGCTCAGCTCGAAGACCGTAGCCGCCATCATGCAGGCGAGCGTCCCCAGGCGAAGCACCTTCCCGAGCACATAGACGCCCGAGCCGGCAATGATGAGGGTGACAACAACTTGGGCGGTGTAAGCGAGCCGGACCGGGAACAGGTATCCGACCAGCACCGGAAGACTCAGGGGGGCAGACTCCCAGTTGAATGCCAAGGGCATCCCCAGCACGCTGTAGGGGTTCCACAGGGGAAGGTGGCCCTGATGGACTTGGGTCCATGTGAGATTGGTCCACGGTATGAAGAGTCGAATCTGGTCGAGGACCGTCGGGTTGTGGACCTGGACGTTGGGAACCTTGTTTAGGCCGCTGTTCTGAAGAATGTCGTATGGCCCCAGGGAGGTTCCGTGAGAAAGAGCAGGCACGACTACCAACACGCCTGCGACGACGACCCAAGCCAGTCCCGGGATGTCTAAGAGGCTCCAGCCTCCGCGAGACGGCCCGCTATAGCCTTCCGGCAAGAAGGCTGCGAGATCAGGCTCGGGGGTACCGGACACTCGATCGCTCAAGGCATCGGGAGCGGTTGGAGGATCGGGAGAGAACCGCTTGAGCTCGGCTGACTGATAACCAGACCGGACGGTCGCCGAGAGTGAGACACTGCGGCCGGCTCATCTCGAAGTCCTGGGGACTGTGCCTGGTTCGCTCGGCTCTTTGTTGATCCTTCACCCCAAAAACCGAACACGAGGGATCGGGAGTCGCCCAAAGTGTCGCCTGCCCGGCGGCCTGACCGGTCTAAGCGAACCGGCGATGACCAAAAGATCACCCGTTTCCACAACAACTCCGTTTTCGAATTTCGGTGTAACCATCGTCCTCCCCTACCCTCCGACGTCCGTCATGTAACCGACTCGGCTGGATGACCACGGATCGCGGTTTCGACTGCCGTTCTGAAAGGACTGACGCCAAGGGCCGTAGCAGGCGCCGGCGAGGATGCATGACCACTCTGAGTGTTGATTTCCGCCCGCGTGGTGTAGTCCCCGAGGGTCCACCGCTTTGAGGCGGCCACCGGGTGATCTTCGGTTGAACCGACAAGCTCAACCAAGGAGATACCCAGTGACCATCACCCATGCTGACCTGAATGAACTGCTCGACGCTGTCCGCGCCGGTGGAGACATCGACGTCGTGCGCCGGGGTGTGGAGCTCATGCTCCAGGCCCTGATCGACGCCGAGGCCACCGTCCAGATCGGGACCGGGCCCTGCTCGCCGTGGTCATGGAGGCCTACGTGTACGGGGTCTCGACCAGGAAGGCGGACGACCTGGTGGCCACCCTCGGCCTCGAGTCCGGGATCTCCAAGTCCGAGGTCAGCCGGATCTGTGGCGAGCTCGACGAGCAGCTCGGAGCGTTCCGGGCCCGGTCATTGGCCCATGTGGCGTTCCCCTACATGTTCCTGGACGCCACCTACCAGAAGGGCCGGGTCGACCACCAGGTCGTCTCCCGAGCTGTGGCGGTGGCGACCGGCGCGTCGATGGACGGGACCAGGAGGTGCTGGGCTGTGCCGTCGGCCACTCAGAAGACGGAGCATTCTGGACCGAGTTCCTCCGCTCGCTGCGGGCCAGGGGGCTGAAGGGGGTGCGCCTGGTCATCTCTGACCAGCACCTGGGGCTAAAGAAGGCCATCGAGGCGGTGATGGTGGGATCGGCCTGGCAGCGGTGCCGCGACCGGGTTCCCGCCGAGTTCGCCGACGAGGTCCGCCTCGAGGTGACTACACGGGGAAAGTCCATCTCCATCCACGAGTGCCGTCCCATCTGGAAGGGTGCGCCAGGCGAGTGGACGAAGATGGCCATCGCCCAGATCCGTTACCAAGGTGACGGCACCTGGACCCTCTACTTCGGCGACCGCTATGGCAAGTGGACGGAGTACTTCGACCTCGACGCCAACCAACCCATCGGCGTGATCCTCGACGAACTCGGGATGGACCCCACGGCCGTGTTCTGGGGCTGACCAGCGCAACGTGAACAGCGGCATCGGCGCGCCTACCACCACGTCAGACCGAGGATCGCTTCTTCACCAATCGGCGGGTCGTCATCCTCTGGGCCGCTCAGGAAGAGCACTTCGGCTCGCGCTCTTAATCATGGAAATAGTACCCGTTCCCTTATCGAGCCCCGCACCCTGCCGGTGCGCATCCCCGCGGCATGGGCCCACTGGTCGCGCTGTCGGGTGAGGACCAGCCACGCATGGGCGACCAGCCACAACCACGACTTGATTGCGCCCCGCACGTCGGGTCGGGCACCGTCAGAGCGATGGCGGCGATAGAGGGCGGGGCCGGACAGGCCATAGGTCGATCCGTGGCGGAAGCTCCGGGCGAAACCTGGATGATCCCGCTTGGACACCACCGCGCCAGGGGCGATCTCGAAGTGGCAGCCACGTAGTTGGAGGCGCCAACACAGATCGATATCCTCCCCGACGATCAGGTCCTCGGCGAAGCCCCCTGCGGCGTCGAAGGCCTGGCGGCGTATGGCCAGATTGGCACCGAGGCCGGCGGGCAGAAACCCGAGTTGAGCGGTCGCCGCGGGCCGGAGTGGTGATGCCGGGTGGCCATTGAGCGACCAGAAATCGAAGACGCCAGCCACTACGTCGGAGTCGGCGAGCGCAGTGGCACAGCCCGCCAGCCACCCCGGCCGGACCACGTCGTCGGCGTCGCAGAACGCAAGCAGGTTCCCCCGGGCGGCCGCCACTCCGACGTTGCGGGCGGCACCCGGACCGACAATCTGAGACCCGTCCATCCACCGCACCGTAAGGTGGCGATCGGCCCAGGTCTGGGCCACCTCGATGCTGCCGTCGACCGAGCCGTTGTCCACCACCACGATCTCGAACTCGTGGACGCCCTGTTGGTCAACCAGGGCCTGGAGCTGTTCCTCCAGCCAGGGCATGGCGTTGCGGACCGGGACCACGACACTGATCACAGCCGTGCCCACCGGCGCTCCTGTCGTCGGGCCCCTGCCCGGCCTGCCACCATAATCACGGCCCCCGTTCGACTGTCCGGTAGCCATCGGCACCGGGCGCGGTTAGCCTAACGTCGTGAGGGCAGTGTGAGCGTGAGTGCAGAGTCGGGCGCAGTGAGCCCGGGCGACGGAGAACCAGCCCTCGAGGGTGTCGTTGCGGTGGTGCTGACCCATATGCGCCCCGGTCTGGCCGGTCAGGTCACCCGCTCCCTCATTGAGTCCGAGGGCTTGCGGCCGGACCAGATCATCCTGGTGGTCAACGGCGTCGGGGGCCTCGACGATCCGCTGCTGGAAGCGAAGGTCCGCACCGTCCGCTTGCCCACCAACACCGGTCCGGCCGGCGGCTTCCGCGCCGGAATGGTCGAGGCCTTCTCCGACCCCTCGGTCCGGTGGGCCTACCTGTGCGAGGACGACATCAGTCTGTTCGATCTGCCCCCGCAACGGCTGACGGACCTGGTGGCCCGGGTCGAGGCACTGCCGGGAGAAGCGGTGCCGGTCGGGGCGACCGTGGCCTACGGCCGAACGTTCGTCGGACGCGGAGCCCACACCGAGAACCTCGTCCCGCCCCCCGGCTCTCCCCACGGGTTTACCGCGGTGGACGTGGCCTGTTGGGGGGCCACGTTGTTGTCCCGCTCGGTTGTCGACGCCGGTGTGATGCCCGATCCCGAGTGGTTCTTCGGACTGGAGGACTTCGACTTCTTCTGCCGGGTCCGGGAGGCGGGCTTCGCAGTAGTGGTCGACGACGAGGCCGCCCGACGGGTGGCCGGGCAGCAGACCTCGGCCGGCCGGCGGGCCGCGCTGGCCGACCGGCGCCCCGATGACCAGGTCGAGGCCTGGCGGTCTTACTACCACACGCGGTAATTCGTTCGCACTGATCCGACAGCACGGCCGGAGCAGCTGGTACGCCTGGCACCTGGCCTATTCCGTCCGTCAACTTCAGGCTGCCCGTGGGCGGGCCGGCAGGTCGGCCATCGCCCACGGGTTGTGGGATGGCCTCCGGGGACGGATGGGGGAAAACCCGCGCTACGCCCGGCGGGTGGGTGAGTTCGGACTGTCGGGCAACGGACCTTCCGATGAGGACCCGGCCGGTCCAGCCAGGTAGGCGAAGTTGGGCCACAAGGTCAGGTCCAGGTGGTCGAAGCGCATCGCCAGCGCGGCCACATCGGGCGCATAGAACTCCACCAACTGCCGGCGGACATCGTCGTCCAACGGGTGGCGTCGTGGGCCTTCCGATTGGGCCGATCTCGTCTCAGCCGGCGGGTGGTGAGTGGTTAGTCCGAGGTGCTCGAAGGTGATGTCGAGTTGACCGTTCCGATCGGCTACGCACCGCTCGTGTTGCAGGACCAGAAGGGCCTCGGAGTCGAAGTGGTCCAGCCAGCCCAGCACGGCACGGTGGTAGAGGCCGCGTTGCACGGCGTCGGCGATGGCGGTGCCGTCGCGGGGTTGTCCCATCCGGTCCAGGTGGGCCAGGCCCGATCGGAAGCGCTCCACCGGGTCGCGGACGCACAGCAGCAGACGGGTTTCCGGGGCCGCCCGCCGCAGCAGCGCCGGCACCCAGGGGTAGGAGAGATAGTCCGGTGTCCACTCTCCGGTCACGGTTCCCACCGTGTGGGGGAACCATCCGTGGTAGGCCTCGACGTCCTTCGGCCCCATCGACCTGGCCCCGAAGCGGTCGAAGAAGTGTCGCTCCTTGTGGATGTCCGGATGGGTGGTGATGCCCGGGTGGGTGAGCATCAAGTCGTACCACCAGGTAGTGCCGGCCTTCTGGGCGCCGATGCCCACAAAGGCCGGCGGGCCTGTCTCCTCGCCCGGACCGAGGGGTGGCGGCGTGAAGTCGAACTCCACCTCCCAGGGCGCATAGCGACCCAACCGGCGGAGTACCTGACGCCGGAGGCTCGGAGAGAGCCGTGCGAAGCCGGACCGCAGGTGGTCTCGGGCGGAGGTCATGGCTCGGTCGAGGGCACGCAGCAGGTTGCCACACGCAGAACGCTGCCACAACTACTTGACGGGGTGCCGGTCGGTTCGGGGTGCACTGTGGCGTCGGGTCCTGTTTGACACCACCGGATGACACCGCCGATGATCTGATCATGGTCGAGTCGGGGGGCAGTTGGGGAGCGCGCCCCGATCCCGAAAGGCATCTCGTGTCGCGGTCGGGGGTCTGACCCTTGTGCGGGATCGCCGGCCTGTTCGATTCAGAGGGGAGAACCGACCCTGACGGGCTGGCCCGGCAGGTGCGGGCCATGGCCGAGGTTCTCACCCACCGTGGACCAGATGCCGAAGGGTACTGGTCAGACCCGCAAAGCGGCCTGGCTTTCGGGCACCGCCGGCTGGCCGTCGTGGGACTCGGGCCCGATGGGTCGCAACCCATGGTGTCTCCCGACGGTCGCTGGATCCTCAATTACAACGGTGAGCTCTATAACCACGCACACCTTCGGCGTCGCCTGGCCGGTGAGGGGATGGTTTTCCGAGGAGGGTCGGACACCGAGGTGCTGGTGGCCGCGGCGCAGGCATGGGGACTAGACCGAGGCCCTCGACGCCTGCGAAGGGATGTTCGCCTTGGCCCTGTGGGACCGGCAGCGACGGGAGCTGCACCTGGTTCGGGACCGCTTCGGTGAGAAGCCGTTGTACTACGGATGGGTGGGTGGCCGGTTGGCCTTTGCTTCCGAGTTGAAGAGCCTGGCCCTCCTTCCGGGATTCGATGCCACTATCGACCGCGACGCCGTGGCCTTGTACCTCCGGCACAACTGCGTCCCGGCGCCTCACACCATCTACAGGGGAGTGGCCAAGTTGTCGCCCGGGCAAGTGGTCACAGTGGGCCCTGAGGCCCGGCCTGGTGCCACCCTGGCGGTCCGGAGCTACTGGTCGGCCCGACGGGCGGTGGAGGAGGCCCGTCGCCGTCCCCTGGATGGTCCCCCCGAGGTCCTGGCCGACCAACTGGAGTCGGCGCTGTCCGATTCGGTAGCTGCCCGGATGGTGGCCGACGTGCCGGTGGGGGCGTTCCTTTCCGGAGGGGTCGACTCCAGCGTGGTGGTGGCGCTCATGCAGCGGCGCAGCCACCGGCCCGTCCGGACGTATACCGTGGGCTTCGCCGACCGGGCCTTCGATGAGTCGGCCGAGGCCGCAGCGGTGGCCGCACACCTCGGCACCGATCACACCCCGTTGCTGGTGACCGATCACGACGCCGCCGAGGTCATCCCCCGATTGCCGGACATCTGGGACGAGCCCTTCGGCGACGTATCGGAGATCCCTATGCACCTGGTGTCGCAGCTGGCCCGGTCCGAGGTCACTGTGGCCCTGTCCGGAGACGGTGGGGACGAGTTGTTCGCCGGATACAACCGCCACGCCTGGCTGGACCAGCTGTGGCGGCGGTCCTCGGTGCTGCCGGAACCGGTCCGCCGGGCGGCCGGTACGGTGCTGAGTCATATCCCTCCCGGGCTCATCGAGGGTGGGGCACGCGCCATGTCGGCGGTGCCACCTCACACCGTGATCCGGAACCCGGCGTCCAAGGTGTCCAAGGTTGGCAAGGTGCTGGCGGCCTCCGGCCCCGAGGACGCCTATCTGTCCCTGGTGTCCTATTGGGACCATGCCGAGTCGATGGTCCTCGGCGCCGGCCCGACGGTGTCGGTGGCCTCGCGCCCCTCGGAGTGGCCGGAGCTCGGCGGGATCACCGAGCAGATGCTGTGGCTGGACACCGTCGGCTACCTGCCCGACGACATCCTGACCAAGCTGGACCGGGCATCCATGGCCGTGTCGCTCGAGACCCGGGTGCCCTTTTTGGACCGGGCGGTGTTCGATCTGGCCTGGCGACTGCCCCTGTCGGCCAAGCTCCACGACGGTCACACCAAGTGGCTGCTGCGCCAGGTGCTCTACCGCCACGTGCCCGCAGAGCTGATCGAGCGGCCGAAGATGGGATTCGGATTCCCCGTGGGGGCCATGCTCCGGGGCCCGTTGCGATCGTGGGCCGAGGAGTTGCTGGCCGAGCAGCGGTTGGAGGCCCAGGGCCTCCTCGACCCTGAGCCCATCCGCCAGGCCTGGAACCAGCACCTTCAAGGGCGCCGCGATCTGGCCCTCGAGCTGTGGGACTGTGCTGGCGCTGCAGGCATGGTTGGAGCGCTGGCTGCCGGAGGGGGCGGTCGCCTGAGCAGTGCTATCGCATTCTTTCGGCCAGCAGGATGGGCGGACACCGTGGAAGGACAGGTCTGTTGGTCGCCGCACCCACCGGACTTGATCGGCGTCGACGGTGCGGTGGTCCGAGTGCTGCCTGGGCCCGGTGGGGGTACACATGTCGGTGGCGAGAACAACTGCACACCGATTTCCGCCATTCGAAGACTCTCGAAAGCCGCCCGGTCCACTGGACCGCGGCTGTGATTCCGCCGTTCGTCGCTCGGAGCACAAAATCGCCTGGTCGGCGCGCCTGGGTTGTAGGCTGTCAGGGCCAGGGCGCGCCAATGACCAGGGCCATCATCCAGAGTTGGGCCGACAGCCGACATAGGCGCGAGGTAGGGGACAGGGGAGCGTGATGACGTCGAGGACAACGGGCGTGGGCCAGACCCCGTGTCGACGTCCGCGGGCGTGCCGGGTGGTCACCACCTCACTGACGGCGCGGGTACTCCTGGCCAACCAGTTGCACTCGCTGCGTGAGATCGACTGGACGGTGGTGAGCGGTGATCCCTATCCCGAGCCTCCGGACGGGGTGGCGGTCGAGGTCATACCCATCCGTCGGGAGTTCGCCTGGAGCGATGTGACGTCGTTCATCGGTCTCTGGCGCTACCTGAGGAGCCAGCGGTTCGAGTTCGTCCAGACCCACACCCCCAAGGCCTCGTTCCTGGGCCTGCCGGCCGCCCGGCTGTCCGGGACCCGTGCCGTCTACACCATCCACGGGGCGCTCTACTTCAAGGACAACAGCTGGAAGGCCAACCTGCTGGGCTGGTGCTTCGAGCGTTGGTGCTGTGCATGGGCCCACCGGGTGCTGCTCCAGAGCCGCGAGGATGAGCAGACCCTCCCGGCGGCGCGGATCTGTGGCCGTGGCAAGCTGGAGTACGTGGGCAATGGGATCGTGATGGACCGGTTCACGGAGCCGGTGGCCCCGGCACTTCGCCAGGACCATCCCGTCGTGTTGACCGTGGGCCGGCTGGTCCGGGAGAAGGGTTGCGCCGACTTTCTGACCCTGGCCGAGGCCTTGTCCGGCCAGGCCGAGTTCGTCCATGTCGGCCCCTTCGAGCACGACCAGAGTGATGCCCTGACCGACGAGGAGGTGGCGGTGGCGTCGGACTCGGGCACCGTTCATTTCATCGGCGAGGTGGACGACGTGCGGCCGTACCTGGCCTCGGCGACGGTGGTGGTGCTCCCCTCCTACCGGGAGGGGATCCCCCGGGTTGCCATGGAAGCCGCGGCCATGGGCCGTACCGTGGTGGCCTACGACATCCGCGGCATGCGTGAAGTCATCGATCCGACCTTGGGCCTGCTGGTGCCCCGGGGGGACCAGTCGGCGCTGACCAGGGTGGTCCGGGGCCTGTTGGAGGATCCCGGCCGTTGCTCCGAACTCGGGGACCGGAGCCGCCAGTGGGTCGTCTCTCGCTTCTCCGAGGACCTGGTGCTTGATCGCTTGCGGAAGGTCTACGCCGACATGACAGGATCGGCGGCGTGACCGACCAGGTGTGCCTGACCATCGACGTCGAGGACTGGTACGACGGGATGGAAGTCCTGGGCCAGCCGATCTCGCGCCCGCAAGCCGCCCGCAGCGGCCTCGGGGGGCTGGCCGCCGTGCTGGCCTCAGCCGGAGGCAACTCGGCGGTGACGCTCTTCGTGGTGGGCAACTATGCCTCGACCGTCCGGTCCGAGCTCAACGAGCTGGCCTCCTGCGGCCACGAGATTGCCAGCCATGGACCGGACCACGGGCGGTTGCCCGAGGACCCGGCCTCGCTGCTCGAGTGGCTGCGACGCGGACGGGAGATGATGGAAGACGTGGTCCAACAGCCGGTCCGGGGGTTCCGATCGCCCCGCTTCGACGTCCCTGCCCAGTTGGGTCTGGCCGGCTACCGGGAGCTCCTGGGTGAGGCGGGCTTCAGCTATGTGTCCGACACCAGCCGGCTGGGGGAGGGCTCGGCCCTAGCCGAGCTTCCCGTGCTCACCACTCGAGGTTTCCCCATCGGTGGTGGGAGCTATCAGCGGTTGCTCCCTTCGAGTGCCCTGACTGCGGCAGTGCGAACCACCGCCGACCCCGCGGTGCTCTACTACCACTCCTACGATTTCGGAGCCACCCTCCCGAGCACCCGATCCATTCGATCGGTGGCCGTGGCCAAGCAGCTGGTGGGCCGGGGAAGGATTGCCGGAATGTTCTCCCGAATTCTCAAGCGGTACGGAAGCGAGGCGTGTGGTCATGTCCAGCGGTGAGTTCCAGACGTACTTCCAGCGCCGGGCCGATCGGTTCGCGGCGTTCTACTCGAGCGAGCCGGTGGCCAGAATGTTGGGTCGGGGCCCGTTGTTCGACCGGTTGCGGATGGCCGTCGACACCAGCGAGGCCCTGGGGGCCAAGCGGGTGCTCGACGTGGGGTGTGGGAGCGGGCCGCTGTTCGCTCCCTTGGCCGCGGCCGGTATCCACGTCACCGGCATCGATCCGGCCGCGGCCATGGTCGAACTGGCCAAAAAGCAGGCCGAGTCGTTCCCGGGCCTGGTCGAGGTGGAGCAACGAGGATGGGAGCAGATCGCCGAGGTCGACGCCTACGACGTGGCCGTGGCCCTCGGGGTGTTCGACTACGTGGGCACGCCGGCCGAGCTTCTCACCCGGATGGGCCGCGCCGCTCCGCATGTGGTCGGTTCGTTCCCCTCGCCCGGCATCAGAACCAGCCTGCGGAAGGTTCGCTACGGTGCACGGGGCGTCACCGTTCACGGCTACTCCGCCTCCGGATTCGGTCGGTTGGCCGCCTCCGCCGGGCTGGAGGTGGCCGAGACGTTTCCGCTGGACCGAGCGGGATACGTGGTTCACTTCCGCCGTCCGGCCTGAGCCCGACCTGTCAGGACGACTCGCGGCTACGGGCGAAGTCCGGATCGCCCCACGTGGTGATGGGGAACCACGACAGGACCCGGCGCAACGTGGCCAGCTGTTCGTCGTCCAGTCGCCGCTGCCACGAGTCGGTGAGCTCGGACGCCACCCGCTTGACCATGAAGCCGGAGCCAGGGGCGTTGTGGGCATCGAGGAACTCCTCGGTGGCCTGACCCCAGGGGAGGGCCAGGTCCTCGTAGAGCCGGCGGAACTCGCCGGAGGGATCGGCGCACAGTTGCTCGTGGGTCCGGATGTGCCACTCGGGATGGCGGGCCGAGGTGTCCTCGATGGCCGCCATCAACAGCCCGATCATCCAGCTCATGCGTTCGATGGGGTCCGGGCCCGGTAGCGGGACGTTCCAGGGCTCGACGTAGCGGGCCCTGATGTCCTCGCGGTGTCTCCAGGGTGGAGTACCGGGAGTCCTTGAGATTGAGCTCCATCCAACTGGCCAGCACGCTGGCCGGGTGGCGCAGCAGGAACAGGACGTCGGTGTCGAACTCGCCAGCGATCCACTCGATGGCGAACTGGGCGTGGATGGACTTGGCCACGATGCGCGGCCTGTCGGAGGGTATGGCCGAGGCCGGCAGCACCCGGGGGTCGCGGGCCAGTGTGGAGGCGAACCAGGTGACCGGGTCCTGCCGACCGTCGTAGATCCGGTCCTCGGCCCCGGGACCGAGGATGTGTCGGGCCCACACCGATCGCTGGGGCTCGTGGGCCCCCTGAAGGGTCCAGGCCCACAACCTGCGGTAGGCAGGGGACCGCTCCCCGGGCTGGAGGACGGGGTACCTTCCCAACTGACGCTTGGCATGGATAGCGGCAGGCCATTTGTCCTCACTGTCGGGCTCGAGGACGTTGACCGTGCCTGCCGCACTGGCCAGGGCCCGCATGGTCCAACTGGTGCCCGACCGGGGGGACCCCACAATCACGATCGGCCGGTTGACGGCGGTCATGGGTACGTCCCTCCCCCTCGTTCCGCCGGCGAGGCTCGCTCCAGCAGTATCCGCATCATACGTGCGGGGAGCCCCGGATCCTGGCGGCGGGTTCCCATGTCACTGGCCAGTGACCCTGCCGCCAGGACCGATGCCGCCAGCGCCGTGGAGACCGGTGTCGACACGCCCGCCGCCAGTTGGTCCGCAACGCCGCGGCGGCCTCCGGCCAGCCGGGCCAGCACCAACTGGTGGTACATCCGGCAGGCCGGGGTCATCGACGGACCGTGCTTGTCGATGAACGCCCGTCTCCCGGCGTGGGGGCCGGACCCCTCGCGAGTCACCCGCTCACCACCGTGCTGGTGGTAGGCGTACAACGCCTGGGGCAACGTCACGATGGGCCTGATCTGTGCGCAGCGGAGCCAGAGGTCCCAATCCTCACCGGTGCGGAGCCCGACATCGACGGCCAGGTCGTCGGGGAACATCGGTCGGCGTATCACGCCGAAGGGGATGGCCACGAAGTCGAACCACAAGAGCTGGCGCGCCTCGTACTGCAGCGGCCCGCGGAATAGTGCCGTACGTCCGGTCCGGTCGTGGACCACCCGGTGCCACGACGTGACCACGCCGACCTCGGTGTCCGCCTCGAACCGGTCGAGCACCGCCGAAACGGCGCCCGGCAACCAAGCGTCGTCGTCGTCGCAGAAGCTCAGCAGGTCGCCGGTGGCTGCGGCGATGCCACGGTTGCGGCTGCCACCCGGCCCCAGCGAGGCCTCATTGCGGAGGACGCGGACCCGGGGGTCACTGGCCAGGCGATCGAGGACCTCGAGCGTGCCGGAGGTCGAGGCATCGTCAACGATCAGGAGCTCCAGCTCCCCGGTCCGCTGATCGAGCACCGAGCGGGCCGCCCGCTCCAGTTGCTCCGGGCGATCATGGGTGGGTAGGACGACGCTCAGGAGGTTGGCGGGCATGCCGTACCCCTCCGCAGGTTGGAATGCCGGGCGCGCCGCCTCCCGTGGTCGAGCTCCCCCCTCACAGCTACTCATGTTAACGAACCGGGTGCCAGGTCATGGCAGACCCGCACGGATCACCCCACACGGAGACTCGGTCGGACCGCAGTAGTCTCTCGGTCGTTGCGCGCCTGAGGGGCAGCCGGCGCACGAGGGGGATGAGTGTGATACCCAAGGAGATCATCGAGCGGTTGCGCTGCCCAGCCTGTGGGAAGCCGGTCGACGGCGACCGTCACGGCATTCGTTGTGCCGATGGTCACCACTACCCCATGCGAGATGGCTACCTCGACTGCTCCGAGCAGGGCCATGTCGACGAGACCACCGGGCGCACCTTCGCCAGTTTCGGCTTCGAGTGGAACAACTTCGACGAGGTGCGAACAGAGGACGAAGGCTTCGCCGAGGTCTACTTCCGCGACCTCGATCTGACCAGTTTGGCGGGGCAGGTCGGCCTGGATGCCGGCTGCGGGAAGGGCCGCTACACGCGGTTCCTGGCCGCCCACCTGGCAGCCACCGCCGCCCTGGACGGGTCGTCCGCGGTAGAGGCGGCCTCCCGCAATCTGGCCGATAGGGACTCGGTGCTGGTGGTCAAGTCCGACTTGCGCCATGCGCCGTTCGCCCCGGGCAGCTTCGACTTCATCTCCAGCCTGGGTGTGCTCCACCACCTCGCTGATCCCCGGGCCGGCTTCGTCCGTCTCCTCGACCACCTGGCTCCGGGTGGGCGGATCCTTCTCTACCTCTACAGCCGCCCCTCGACCTTGGGGGTGCGCTCGGTGGCCCTTGACGCGGCTGCCGCACTGCGCAAGGTCACGGTGCGGCTGCCCCACCGGCTACTCAAGCTGTTGAGCACCCCCATCGCCGCCTGTCTCTACTACGGGGTGGTGGCACCCGGGGCCTACGGTGATCGCGCCGGGGTGGCGGCCCTGTCCGGGCTCCCTATGGACGCCTACCGGGGCAAGCCCCTTCGCAGCCTGGTCCTCGACACCTTCGACCGCCTCAGCGCGCCGGTCGAGCATCGGTACGTCTGGAAGGATCTGGCCCCGTGGTTCGCTGACGCCGGGTTGGTGGTCGACGCCGCCCGCGACGAGACCGGCTGGTTCATTCTGGCCCACAGGCCCTGAGTGAGCGGGACGAGAAACGTGGCACCGGCACCTGAGCGGCGCATCATGGCAGTGGTGCTGACCCACAACGCCCCCGAGTCGCTGGAGCGGTGCCTGGCGGCCATCGCAGACCAGAGCGTCCGCCCCGAGGCGGTATTGGTGGTGGACAACGCCAGCCAACCCCCGGTGACCCGTGAGTCCTTGGCCACCTGGTCGGGCCAGACCACCCTGGTGCGGTCGGAGGTCAACACCGGGCCGGCGGGCGGTTATCACCAGGCCCTGGGGTGCTTCCTCGAATCGGGCTACCTCCACGCCTGGGTGTTGGATGACGATATGCGCCCTCAGCATCGATGCCTCGAACGGCTGTGGGACGTGGCCGAGCGTGATCCCGGGTCGGCCTTCGTGTTTCCGGCGTCGCGACAGTCCGACGGTTCGTGGGGCAACTGGCCGTCATGGTGCGGGTTCATCGTGGCCCGCCCGGTGATCGAAGCGGCAGGGCTGCCCATGACCGAGCTGTTCTGGTGGGCCGAGGACACCGAGTACCTCCAATGGCGCATTCCCGAGGCCGGCTTCGAGCGCCAGTTCGTGCCCAATGCCGTGGTCGATCACGACGGCATCCGCCAGGGGGACGGAGTCCCGCTGTGGAAGTACTACTACGAGGCCCGCAACATGCTCTATGTGCACCTGCACGTGAAGCACCGGATCGGCCGCTATCCGCGGAATCTGTCCAAGCTCCTGGCCCGGGCGGTGGTGCGGGAGAAGGGCGGCCGTCTGACCCGGTTGGCCGTCATCGGCCGGGGCCTGGCCGATGGAGCCCGCGGCAGGCTTGGGGTCCGCTACCCGGTGGAACCGATGGCCGAACGGACTATCGCACCAGAGCCGTAATGGCAGGCGGCTGACCTCGGGCTACCGGTCGGCGAGATAAGCGAAGTGAGGCCAGAGCGCCAAGTCGATCTGGGGGTAGCGCTCGGACAAGGCCAACACGTCGGCCTCGTACGACTCCACCAGTAGCTGCTCGAATCCGGCGTCGAGGGCCCGCTTGGTGCGGGTCTTGTTGACCGGCTGGCGCAGGACCGTCGGACAGAAGGTGTCGTCCAGCCCGAGGAACCGGTAGGTGGCGGCCAGCTGCTCGGCGGGAGTGCGGACGCATGCCTCGAACTGCAGAACCAACAGTTGGGAGGGATCGAAGACCCGTTCCCACGGTTCGAGGATAGCGGCGTAGAACCCGTGGACCAGACCCCGGTAGCGGACGTTACGCAACCGGCTCCGGGGCATCTGGCGGGAGATGTCCGACCGGTAACGGTCTACGGGATCGCGTACCAGCACCAGAATTTTGGCGTCAGGGGCGGCCTGGTGCAGAATCGGCGGCAGCCGGTGGGAGAAGACGTACGAAGGGGTCCACTCGCCCGTCTTGGTCCCGGAGGGACGCGGGAACCAGCCGTGGTAGCTCTGAATTTCGTCCTCGGTGATGGACTGGCTTCGACTGCGCTGAAGGAAGACCCGGTTGAAGAAGAGCAGTTCTTTCTTGACCGGGCCCTGTACGTCAGGATGGGCCAGGATCAGATTGAACCACCACGAGGTCCCGCATTTGGACACCCCCACCCCGACGAAGTCGGGAGGGCCTACGGCCATGCCGGCCGGAAACGGCGGCGGGACCGGCGCGTGGCCGTCGGCCCACGGTGGGTACCGGCCCATCCGGTGCAGGATGCGGGTCTGTACCGGTTCGGGGAGCGAGCGAAACGCCGATCGGGCCGCCGAGTCGAGGCTGGTCATCGGTCGGTGCCGGACGGCGGATCAGTGCTCGGCTGGTGCCTCAGACCCTCGACCGCGGTGGTCAGCGAGCGCAGCGGCCCGGTGATCCGCCAACTGGTGGACGCCCGGAGCCTGACCATTCCGTCCTTGGTGCTCTCCAGCTCGTGGCGGGTGATCCGCAGGAGGTCCTTGGTGGCGTCGAGCTCCCGCTTCGGACCGCTGAGCTCCTGGCGTAGGCGGAGGATCGATGTGGTCCACGGTGACTCGAGACCGAGGGGCTCGGGGCCGAGTGGACGGTGCCCTCCAGCCAGGGATGAAAGGCGCCGGGCCAGTTGCTGCAGCTCGGCGGGTAGGAGGGCTTCGCCGTCGCCAGGACGGTCACCGGCCTGATGGTGCAGTTCACCCTTGATGGCCCCGACGGCTGCCGCCCTGTCCCACCCACCAGCTTCGCCTTCGAACTGTTCCAGTGTGCCCAGCCAGGCGACGAGAGCCCCGATGGCTCCATCGCGATCGCCGACCACCGACTCGTAATCGAGCACGTAGGTGTCGACCCCGGCGAGCCCTTCGATGGCGGCCCGGTTGTACCGCTCCCACAGTGCCAGTCCCTCCACGGTGGGAAGCCCGTCCCGACTCAGGAGCGATCGGGCCACGGCCATGGGCGAGCGCCAGACCAGCACCGCTGCCACCGGCGGGTCGAGAACTTTCCGCCAGTAGTCCAGCAGCAGGCACAGCCGTGGATCCTTGAACACCTTGGGGCCGGCGCTCGGGTAGGCCGCGTTCACCAGGGGACCGGGGTCGGGGGCACCAACGACCTCTGGGCGCTCCTCCCACCCACGGGATAGTTCCGGTGGGGCATCCCATGCACCGTCCAGCCGGGCCAGGAGGTCGTTGTTGTGCTGGGTGAGGGAGAGGCTCTCCCAGTGCTCGGGATTGCTCTCTGGCCACTCCATCCGGTCGCCGGCCTGGACCACGCCCAGTCCCAGGGCCCCCAGGGCGCCGGTCACCGCCGATGTGCCGCTACGGTGCATGCCCACGACCAGTAGCCACGGACCGGGGGTCCCGGTCATGGGTGCCTCAACGAAGCCAACCGTGGAACTTCCTGAAGGCCACCGCCACCCGGGGTGATTCGCTGACCTTTTTGATGGTGCCCATCCTCAGCCGCCATTTGAGGCTGGATTGCATCTGCTTGGCGGCTCGACGGTTGGTCTCGCTGGAGACCAGCCCGACTGCCTCCAAATACTCCTGCAGAGCCCGGTTGTCGGTGGGAGGGACACCTTCCTCAGCCGCTCCTTCGGCCGCGTCCTGCGCACCGATGGCTTCGAGGAATGTGGTCGGCGGTGAACTGACGGGAAATGGAGTGAGCACCCAGACGAATTGCTGGACGGATGCCTTCGGGTTGTAGGTCCCCGAGAGGGTCCGGAGAGCGCCGATCATCTCCACCGGCAAATTGTCGTTGAGTACCGCGTCGTACTGGTCGGTCCGCAGGTTCACGAAGTCGTCGCGAGCGACCACGCTCCAGCCACACCGCTCGAACATCCGTTGCAGGGTGGACTCCGTGAAGAAGCGGAGCGTGCCAGGGTCCAAGAGCCCGCCGGGGGACTGGTCCCACTGGCCGCACAGGAGACGCAGGCCGACGTCGAAGTGGGCCACGTTGGGAACCGACACCACCAGGGACGGCTCGCCGTGTTTGAGCGACCACTCCGACAGTGAGGCCAGCAGCTCCTGGGGCCCGGCCAGATGCTCGATGATGTCGATCAGGCACAAGGCCCCGACCGACTCGAGTTCGTCGAGCCGCGGCTGCACGGTGTCAAAAGCCGACAGGTCTCCGGGGGCGTCGACGCCGGATTCCCCGTGGGCGTTGCCGGCACAGGGGTGGCCGCCGAGCCGGAGGTACTGGTGGCCCGACTGGACCAGGCTCGGCCCGATGGCACCGCCGCCGCCGCCAAGGTCCACGACGGTCGCCCCGTCGGCCAGATTGAGGGCCCGCAACAGTCCCGCGGCATTGGCCAGCGCGCTCTCGTGGTCCAGGGTCACCTGCGTCGTGCCCTTTGCCGTGACGCCGGGAGCGGCGGGCTCTTTTCCGGAGCTCGAGCTGGACGACCCGGAGGGGTCGAGGAGCACGGCCTTGGTGGCCTCGAGGTAGGCCCGTCCGTAGCGCTGATCGGGCTCGAGGTGGTTGCCCTCAGCCCACTCGTTCCACGCCACGATGAACAGATAGTTCTCCTCATGGCGCACATCGCTGACCGAGTCGGCGGCCAACCGGAGCCATGTCTCGTAGGCCTCGGGGGTCGATCCGGTGAAGATGGTGGCCCCCTGGGGGCGTCGGGCCGAGTTGTCCCAGCCCACCATGACCGAGGGGAAGCGCTTCCAGCGTGGAGCGGCCCGCTTGAGGGAGGTCTCGTAGGCGGACTTGTAGTCGAGGATCCGATGCCCCCGCGTGCCTTCGTGCGGGGTGTAGACCCGGTCGCGGGCCAGGGGCATGAACCCCACGGCGGCGTCCATCCCAAAGGCCTCGGGCCCACCCCGGGGGGGTCCCCAGCTCTCGACCCAGCACAGGTAGAGATCGGGGAACCCCAGCCGTTGCGCCTCGGTCCGCCAGATCTCCGCCGTCCGCTTGGCGTTCGGAAGCAGCTTGGGCCGGTAGATCAGCATCAGCGGCCGGCCATCGATGGTGATGTACCGGTCGTCGGCGAAGGCGGTGGCCAGCCACCGGATGTGGGCCAGGTCGTCCTCGTCGCTGAACTCTTGGGGAATCAGGAGTTGCCCGGTGCCGTCCCAGTTCCGGCTCCACTCCTCATTGGCCCAGCACAGGGCAAAGGGGAAGTCGGGGGAGCCGGAGGCCAACACCTCGTCGAACGGTCGCTCCAGCAGTCGGCGTCCGTGGAACCAGTAGTGGTAGTACACGAACCCCGACACGCCGTAAGCCGCGGCCAGAGCGGCCTGGGCCTCGCGGATCTCCGGTACCCGCAAGTCGTAGTACCCGAGCTCCCCGGGGACGTGGGGTTGGTAGTGGCCGGGGAAGAACGGGCGGGCCCGGGTGACGTTGTTCCACTCGGTGAAGCCCGGACCCCACCACTCGTCGTTCTCCGGAATGGGATGGAACTGTGGGAGGTAGAAGGCCAGGGCCCGCGGCATCCTTGAACCCGGCTGCCGAGCTCCCCCCTTCGAATCCATGGTGTCGATCATACGACCGAATTGGCCCCGAACCGATAGGAGCGCAACCCATCCGCATCCTGAGGGCCGTCGTGGATCTTCCCGGAGTCCAGTGGTCTCGGCGGCCTTTCACTGCCGAAGGTGCACCTGCGAATGGATGTCATTGAGGCCTGCTCAGTATTTGGAGAGCTGAAGCTTCTCCGCCAGTACCTGTTCCAAGAACAGTGAATACGTGCCCGTGAGGTGCAGCTGATTGAGGTAGACCTCGTAATGGCCGATGATTGCGCCACATCTAGTGGTACAGAACCATGGCGTCACGTCGATATAGCGACCACCCTGAGCCGTCACGGCGCGTTGCTCGGCAAGGTTGTATTTGTCCAGGGCATGCACTGGCGCTGAACACAGTTGAACCTGATCAGAATGCTGAGCCAGGCAGTCCGGTGGGCTAAAGCCGAGGTTCGGGATGTTCCCGAGGACGATGAACTTGGTCCCTTCACCTCTGATCCGGGTGAATGTGGTCTCCAGAGACTTTTGCCATTGCGAAGCCGTGTAGTGCTTTCCCTGAGGGCCGTTTTGGACTTCCTGGGTGACGATCACGAGATTTGGATCGAGGCGTCTTATTCGGTGGTAAGCAAACTCCTGCCACCGATTGCAGAGGGAGAGAATGGCGTTTCTTCCAATCTGCTTCTTCGTTGGATACTTATTGGCCATGCAGTAGCCCTTGCCGAGAATCACCAGTCGCCACTGCGCCGCCGTGGCTATTTCGTTCATGGCCTTGAACCACATCAGGGCGTGGGAGTCACCGTAGAGCACCATGGTGCGGGTTCCATTCGGATCGCCGAACACGCAGCTCGGTTCCTTCACCTGATTGGTGGTCGGGACACATCTCGCGGGCGGTGCACCGTAGTCTTGTTCCGCAATCTGCAAAGGGGGATCGAGATTGTGAGGTACCTGTTGAATCTGCGAGGCGGCCGCGACCAGTTTCGCTATTTGGGCAGCAGTTGCAGGCTTGATCTTCGATGGTGGTACGGCGGCCCCACTGGTCTGGGTCTGGAGGTACGCGGTCGCCACAACCACCGAGAGTGCGATCAGTCCCACTCCCATCAGGACTGAAGCAGCCCGGTGGCGGAACAAGATCTTGGCATGGCGGACGGGGTTCTCGAGGACCCTGTACGAGGCGATGGAGATGCCGAGGGCCGCGGCCAGCCATGGCAAGTTCTGCAAGAAGGTAAGGCCGGTCTTGCTGCTGTGCTCCGCGGCAATGATCAGGATTGGCCAGTGCCACAAGTAGAGCGAGTAGGACAAGTCGCCCAACCAACGACATGGAGACAGGCCGAGCAGAAGTTCCGCCCCGAAGCGAGGGGCCGCCGTTCCTCCCACAATGATCAGCGCCGCGCCGACCACAGGGAATGCGACCAGCGAGCCCGGATAGGTCGTCTGGCTGTTGAAGACAACGGCCGAGATGAGGATGGCGCCAAGTCCTATCCACGTGATTGCCGCGGCCAGAGTAGGGGGGAATCCGGACCAGCCATCTGGCTCCCAGCGCCACCAGTCCGCCCAGGGCCAGTTCCCAGGCCCTGGTCCAAGGCGAAAAGTACGCCACCGTAGGATTCGACCACGTCTGAGCTACCGAAAAGGCAAACGAGACCACGGTCACGAGTCCGAGCCCTATGGCCAGCCTCACCCGGAGTGAGAGGAACGAGCGAAGACTCGCTATCAGAAGGAAGAAGGTCGGGTAGACGAGGTAGAACTGCTCCTCGACCGATAGGGACCAGAAGTTCTGAAGCGGTGACGGAAGTTGCTGCGAGGCCAAGTAGTTGGTTCCCTCGGACGCGAAGTGGAAGTTCACCAGGAAAATGGCGGCCCACCGTCCATCGACCGCGGTTCGATTGCCGGACAACACTCCGAGGAAGACGTAGGCCGCGATGATGGTGATGATGATCACGGACGTGGCGGCGGGAATGATCCGCCGGCATCGTCGCCCATAGAAGGCAAGAATCGAGGTGCGGCCGGACGAAGCCCGCTCTCGGAGTAACACTCCTGTGATCACAAATCCCGAGATGACAAAGAACACGTCCACGCCGACATAGCCGCCGCTCACGACGGACCAGTTGGCGTGAAAGAGCACCACGAGGACCACCGCTACCGCTCGGAGCCCCTGAACGTCAGGACGAAACCTTCGATCTTCCGGTGCTGTTCCTGCCTCGTCCTCGGGCTCTGAGTAGCTCGAGGGCGTGGCCTCTTCGAGATCAGAACTGCCTGGCAACGCACCCCCCAAAGGCTCGACAGAGCGCAATCCTATCGAGTGGCTGTGGCTTCGGGCACCGCGGGCACCCCGATGACTCCTCGGGCCCCCTCGGCCGTTCGCTCACACCTGTAGCCCCGGGGGACAGGTGGGTAGTGGACTTCTCGGCGTCATCGGTGGCCGGAGAAGCTGTTTCGAGCCCACTGGCCGGCACTGATACGCCCGCTTCTTGCCTGTCGGTCCGCTCAGAGTGCTGCGAGACGCGCCTGCCGGGTCGTCCGGGCCGCCAAAGTCACCGGAGATCAAGGGATTTCTCCAGTACACCCTCAAGAAAGAGCGAGTATCTCACGGTCACATGATTGATCCAGTAGACCTCGTCAGTACCTATGACCGGGCTGCAGGTTCGGGCGCAGAACCAAGGCAGAACGTCGATGTACTTGGCACCAACCGTCTTTGCGGCTTGCTTCTCGGCGTCATCAAATGGCCGATAGGTCGGTTCGGGTGGGGCGGCGCATGCCTGAACATCGTCGGTGTGGCGGGAGAGGCACGACGGCCCGTTGTCCACAGTCGCAGCCAGGTTTCCAATGACTATCTCTCGGGTCTTGGGCGTCGAGAACTTCTTGAGCGTCTCTTCCAAGGCCCGCCGCCATTGTTGCGGGCTGTACTGGGTGCCACCGGGCCCCGTGTAACCCTCCTGTTGCGACATGACGAGAACGGCTGGGTCTATCTGCTGGATGCGAGTCGTGGCGAACTGATGCCATTTGTCGCAGACCGTCAATCGGGATCCCTCGAAGGTGGTGACGGAGATCAGCGAAGCTGGGCATCCATTCTTGAAGAGCAGCACAAGCTTCCAATGCTGACGCGAGGCTATCCGGTTCAGTGCTTCGAACCACATGCCGGCGTGAGAATCCCCATAGAGGACGATGGTGCGCTGGGCCTTGCGGTCGCCAAAGACGCAGGCGGGCACGGTGACCTCCGCTGGTTGTGGCGAGCAACGTCCGACCCGATAGCCGGGGGCGACGTAAGGGTGCGGATTCGCCACCATCTTCGCCAGAGGCGGCATCAGATTGGAGGGCAGCTCCTTAATACGGCTGGAGCTTGCGACGGCGGACAAAACGGTACTGAGCGGGACGGAAGGTCCTTTGGGAAGAGCAGCGGTCGCCCCGTTCCCGGCGCCGGACTCCGATCCGGCGCCGGATGCCAGGTGGGACTCGGCCGTCGTGGAGGCGAGAGTCAAGGCGATCAGCCCGACACCGAGGCCGATACTCGCCCAGGTGTTGCCAATGAGCCCCTTGGCATGCCGAATGGGGTTCTCGACGAGTCGATAGGTGACTACCGATGCAACCAGCGCCACCACGTCCCACCCCAGGTTGTCTTTGACCGAAAGGCTCGTCTTGCCCGCATACTCGGCGGCGAGGATCAAGATGGGCCAATGCCATAGATAGAACGAGTAGGAGACTTTTCCCAGCCAACGGATCGGGGTGAGGCGTAAGAGGGCCTCCGTTCCCATGGCTTGAGCCTTCATCCCTCCGGCGATGATCAAGGCCGCTCCGACCACCGGAATGGCGACCAGAGATCCGGGGTAGGCGGTCTGAGCGTTGAAGGACCCGGCGGCAATGAGGATAGCTGCGAGCCCGAGCCAGGTGGCCGAGGCAGCCAGGCGCGCCGGTAATTTCAGAAGCCACGGGGTGCACACCGCCACAAGCGCGCCCAGTGCCAACTCCCACGCTCGGGTGAACGGGGAGAAGTAGGCATCAAGGGGATTGTTGTGTGTGTCGACGACCGAGTAGGCGTAGGAGACGCCAATGACAACGACCAGAAAGACGGCCAGTCGTACCCGGAGCGAGAACACCTTGACGGCTGCCACCACAAGAAACAACGTGGGGTAGACAACATAGAACTGCTCCTCCACGGCCAGAGACCAGAAGTTCTGCAGGGGTGAAGGCTGCTGGGACGCCAGATAGTTCGTCCCCGTGGCGATGAAGTGGAAGTTGGCCAGGAAGACCGCCGCCCACCGCCCGTCCGTAGCTGTCGTGATTCCACCGGCAACGCCGAGAAGCCAGTAGGCAAATCCCACGGTGACGATGATCACCAGGGTGGCGGCCGGAATGATCCGACGACAACGCCGTGCGTAAAAAGAGAGAATTGACGTTCGGCCGGAGGAAGTTCGCTCCCGCAGAAGAACACCGGTGATGACGAAACCGGAGATCACAAAGAAAACATCTACACCGACGTAGCCACCCGACACCGCCGACACCTGAGAGTGGAAGAGCACCACGAGGAGGACCGCGACCGCCCGCAGCCCCTCGATATCAGGGCGGAACCGGCGATCACCCGGGGCCGTGCCCGCCTCGTCCCCTGACGACAGCAGTCGGTCGTTCGGGACATCCGCCGTGAAGGACTCAATATCCACTCCGGCCATACCCGCCCCTTCTGCATCACGGCCGCCCGAGTCGACTCCCGAGGGATCAATGCTAACCATGCGGTTCTGTCCTCGCTGGTTGCAGGGCAATTCCCACACAGGCATCAAAAGTTGCTCCGCAGGCGATCGGAAGGCGCCACACAGGTGATCACAAGTTGTTTATGGGGCCGTCCACTCGGACGGTTCGATGCCACCACCACGTGGATTCGGTCTCTGGCGGTGTCGTCCTGAATACCTTGATGTCCATCACCGAGGGTGATCGGCCTGCCACTTTGGAGTCCCGACGGTCAGAGCCGCACGGAGCTGATGGTCTCGACAATCAAGGCCTGCTCGCTGGGGGACAGCGCCGATCCGGTTGGCAGGCACAGTCCCCGGTCGAAGATGCCGGCGCAAACCGACCCTCCCACGGTCGGTGTCCCTTGGAAGACCGGCTGGAGATGGAGCGGCTTCCAGGTGGGACGAGACTCAACGTCGACGGCCTCCAGCGCTAACCGGATCTCCTCTCGATCGGCTCCGAACCGGTCGGGGTCCACCATGATGCAGGTCAGCCACCAGTTGGGTTCGCCGTAGTCGGCCACCGGCATCAGCTCAATCCCCGGGAGATCGCCAAGGGCTCGGCGGTAGATCTCGTTGATGGCGCGCCGGCGGTCCATTCGGTGTTGCAGCCCCGCCAGTTGGGCCCGACCCAGCGCAGCCAGCAGGTTGCTCATCCGGTAGTTGTACCCGAGCACTGAGTGCTCATAGTGCGGGAACGGATCACGGGCCTGGGTGGCTAGGAACCGGGCCCGGTCCACCAGATCGGCCGAGTCGGACACCAGCATGCCCCCGCCACTGGTGGTGATGATCTTGTTGCCGTTGAAGGAGAAGACCCCGGCCGCGCCGAACGATCCGGTCGGGCGGCCCCGGTAGGTCGCCCCCAGCGCCTCGGCGGCATCCTCGATCAGGGGGATGCCGTACTCGGCACACAAGGGGACCAGAGCGTCATAGTCGGCGCTCTGGCCGTAGAGGTCCACGGTCACCACTGCGGCGGGCAGCCGTCCCTGCCGGGCCCGGGCGGCCAGCTCCTCGGCCACCAGGTCGGGATCGATGTTCCAGGTCGACGCCGAGCTGTCGACGAACACCGGATTGGCCCCGAGGTAGGTGACCGCGGCGGCGGTGGCCACGAAGGTGAACGAGGGCACCAGCACATCGTCGCCGGCACCGACCCCGGTCAGAAGCAGTCCGAGATGGAGGGCCGCCGTCCCGCTCGAGAGCGCTACCGCGTGTCCCACCCCGACCCGATCGGCCAGCTCGCGTTCGAAGGCGTCGATGTCCGGGCCCACCGGGGCGATCCAGTTGGAGTCGAAGGCCTCCAGCAACATCCGCCGCTCCTCGGGACCGACTTCGGGTGGGGAGAGGTAGATCCGACTCATGGTGTGGTCTCCTGATCGGGGGTGAGGGCGCCAGTGGCCAAGGCCCCGGTCAGCAAGAGGATGGCACCGAACGCCACCGACGGCCACCGCCCAGCCCGTGGAGTCCAGGTGTACGGCGCCAACCGCCGCCGCTGCCAACACCGCCTCGGCCACGATGTAGGCACCGCTGGCGGCCGGACGGGGCCAGCCCCGCTGCACCAGTCGGTCGTAGGGGTGGCCGCGGTCGCCGGCCATGAGCGAGGAACGGCCCCGCAAGCGGCGGGCGGCGGCGAAGGCCACTTCGGCGGCCGGTATGGCCACCAGCACCAGCGCCGCCACGCCCACCGGCAGGGCCACGCCCGGACCCCACGACTCGGCCAGCAGCACCGTCAGTCCCGCCCCCAGTAGGTACGAGCCTCCATCTCCCAGGTACACCCGGGCCGGCGGCCGGTTGTAGGCCAGAAACCCGACCAGGGCTGCCGCCAGCGCCAGGGCCAGCTGCCTCCCGGCCCCGTGGAGTACCACGGCGAAACCGGCCGCGGCCACGCCGCTCACTCCGGCGGCCAGCATGTCCAGCCCGTCGATGAGGTTGACGCCGTTGATCACCACCACGGCGACTACCGGGATGAGAATGGCCGCGGCAGCTCCGGGGAGATGGACCGGGCACGTCACCACCACCGCCACACCGATGATCACCTGCCCGACCAACCGGAAAACTGGAGGGAGATCGAACCGGTCGTCGGCCACCCCCAGGGCCAGGGCCCCGGCCAGCGGCACCAACACCGTGGGTCTGCCGGCCGCCGCGCCGACCACGACACCGGCGAAGACGGCGACCCCTCCCAGATACGGCACCGGTTCGCTCTGCGGTTTGAGCGCACCGGGACGGTCGACGATCCCGCTCCGTTTGGCCAACACGATGACCAAGGGCGTGGCCACCAGGGTCACCGCTACCGCCACCACGGCGATCTCCGGGCCGGTCACAGGTGATCGGAGTCGATGGTCCGGTCCTCGGGGTGTACCCGGTCCCACTGCATGAGCAGGGACTCGGTCCCGGCGTGGAGTTCGAACCGCTCGACCGGCACGAAACCGGACTGTTCGTAGAGGGACACCGCCGGGGTGTTCTCCGCTCCCACCACCACATGGGCGGCCTCGTGGCCCCGGGCCTCGACCTGGTCCAGGAACGCTGCGACCAGCTGGCGACCGGCGCCGTGGCCCTGCCAGGCCGGGTCGACGGCGATGGCCAACAGCTCGGGCCCCCGGCCGACCCCGGCTCCGCCCGAGGAGGCATGGCCCAGGGTGTCGATGACCCGGCGCCAGCCCACCAGCAGGGGGCCGGCCGCCCGGAGGGCCGCCACGAACCCGTCGTGCCACAGGAAGCTTCGGTACAGGCGGGCCACGTCGGTCGAGCCGGCCACGAACCCCACGGTTGCCTCGCCCCTGGTTGCTACCAGCAGGAAGGAGTGCTCCGAGCGGCTGATACGGCCATAGAGCCTGGTCAGGAACCCGGTGCCCAGCATGGACAGGAAACCCTGGGAGATCTGGCTGGCGTGGAGGCTGGCACAGACCCGCACGTCGGCCCTGTTGGCCGTCCGCACCCGGATTTCGGGGGCGTTCTTCCGTCGACCCGGCGGAGGTGGGCCCGGCGTCGGGGGAAGGGGGCAGACCCGTTTCCATGTGCGGCGTGCGGCGTCCTTCCCCGTTGGGCCCCATGTTCGTCTCCCCCGACCCAACCTTGCTGGTCAGGATCACCGGCGGGCACCTCGTCCCACGTCCAATTGAGTCTACGACCTGTACATATGGCGCGGGCCATGGTTAGATTGGTGCCTTATGGATAGGGGTCGGGGCGTGGCCGGAACGGGCCAGTATCAGCTGTCTCAGCTGCAGAACATCGAATCTCAGTCGATCCACATCTTCCGTGAGGTGGCCGCAGAGTTCGAGCGCCCCGTGCTGCTCTTTTCCGGCGGCAAGGACTCGGTGGTCATGCTGAGGTTGGCCCAAAAGGCCTTCTGGCCTGGGCGGATACCCTTCCCGGTGATGCACATCGACACCGGCCACAACTTCCCCGAGGTGCTGGACTTTCGCGACCGTGCGGTGGGCGAGCTGGGGGCCACGCTGATCGTGGCCTCGGTGCAGGAGTCCATCGACGCCGGCCGGGTGGCCGAGGAGGGCGGGCTCGATCCGTCCCGCAACCGCCTGCAGACGAGGACCCTGCTCGACGCCATCACCGAGCACAAGTTCGATGCGGTCTTCGGGGGAGCTCGGAGGGACGAGGAGAAGGCCCGGGCCAAAGAGCGCATTTTTTCCTTCCGGGACGAGTTCGGCCAATGGGACCCGAAGAACCAGCGGCCGGAGCTGTGGTCCCTGTTCAACGGCCGCCACCGGGCCGGCGAGCACATCCGGGTGTTCCCCCTGTCGGACTGGACCGAACTGGACATCTGGCAGTACGTGGCCAACGAACAGATCGAACTGCCCTCGATCTACTACTCCCACCGGCGCCAGGTGTTCCGGCGGGACGGCATGCTCTTGTCGGTCGGGCCCCACGTCACCCCGAGGGAGAACGAAGAGACATTCGAGGCCACGGTGCGGTACCGGACGGTGGGCGACATGACGTGCACCGGCGCGGTGGAGTCCTCGGCTGCCACCCCCGAGCAGATCGTCATCGAGGTGGCGGCCTCCCGACTGACCGAACGAGGCGCCACCCGGGCGGACGACCGGGTGAGTGAGGCTGCAATGGAGGATCGAAAGCGAGAGGGCTACTTCTAGTGGAACTCCTTCGCCTGGCCACCGCCGGCTCGGTCGACGACGGCAAGAGCACCCTGATAGGCCGGATGCTCTACGACTCCAAGGCCATCTTCGAGGACCAGCTCGAATCGGTCGAGCGGGTCAGTCGGCAACGGGGCGACGAGTACACCGATCTGGCTCTTCTCACCGACGGTCTGCGAGCCGAGCGGGAGCAGGGAATCACCATCGACGTGGCGTATCGTTACTTCGCCACCCCGGCACGCAAGTTCATCATCGCCGACACTCCCGGCCATATCCAGTACACCCGCAACATGGTGACCGGGAACTCGACGGCCGACCTCACCATCGTGCTGGTCGATGCCCGCAACGGGATCGTCGAGCAGACCCGTCGCCACGCCTTTTTGGCCTCGCTCCTACGGGTCCCGCACCTGCTGCTGTGCGTCAACAAGATGGACCTGGTCGGTTACGACCAGAGCGTCTTCGACTCCATCCGGGCCGAGTTCACCGCCTTCGCCAGTCGGCTCGACGTAACCGACCTGAGCTTCATCCCCATCTCGGCCCTCGAGGGCGACAATGTCGTCCAACGTTCGGCCAACATGCCCTGGTACGAGGGGGCTTCTCTTCTCCACCATCTGGAGCAGGTCTACATCTCCTCCGACCGCAACCTGATCGATCCCCGGCTTCCGGTCCAGTGGGTGGTTCGGCCTCAGGCCACCAGCCAGCCCGACTACCGCGGCTACTCCGGACGGGTGGCCGGGGGGGTGTTCAAGCCAGGCGACGAGGTGCTGGTGCTGCCGTCGGGCTTGTCCACCACCGTGGCCGGCATCGACACCTTCGAGGGACCCATCGACGAGGCCTACCCGCCCATGTCGGTCACCGTACGGCTCGAAGACAACATCGACATCTCCCGGGGGGACATGATCTGCCGGCCCCACAACCAGCCCACCGTCGGGCAGGACCTCGATGCCATGGTGTGCTGGATGAAGGATCGGCCGGTGTCAGTCGGGGACTTCTTCGCCCTCAAGCACACCACCCGCTGGGTCAGGGCCGTGGTGCGGGACATCCACTACCGGTTGGACGTGAACACCCTGCACCGGGACGAGTCGGCCACCAGTCTCAACCTCAACGACGTGGGTAGGCTCAGCCTCCGGGTCACCCAGCCGCTCTTCTACGACAGCTATCGGCGCAACCGGCAGACCGGATCGTTCATCCTGGCCGCCGAGGACACCAACGTGACTGTGGGAGCCGGCATGTTGCTTGGCCCCGACTGAGACTGCGGGCCGGCGATGAGCTCTTCCAACGTCACCTGGCACGAGGGGCAGGTCGCGGCCGACCAGCGGTCGGAGATCCTCAGGTCCCGGGGAGCCACACTGTGGATGACCGGATTGTCCGGCTCGGGCAAGTCGACCCTGGCCGCAGCAGTCGAGAAGCGGCTGGTCCTCGAGGGCCGCGGGGCCTACCGCCTCGACGGCGACAACCTCCGGACCGGGCTCAACTCGGATCTGGGGTTCTCTCGCGAGTCCCGACAGGAGAATGCCCGGCGGACGGCCGAAGTGGCCTGTCTGTTCGCAGACGCCGGGCTGGTGGCGGTCGTCGCTCTCATCAGTCCCTACGCCGCCTCCCGACAGGCGGCCCGCCGGGTCCACGAGAGCGCCGGGCTGCCGTTCGTCGAGATCTACATGGAGGCGTCCGTGGACCTGTGCGCCACCCGGGACGCCAAGGGTCTGTATGCCCAAGTAACGACCGGCACCATCCAATCGTTTACGGGGGTTGATGACCCCTACGAGGTGCCGGAATCACCCGACTTGGTCATCGAATCTGGCACCTCGGTGGCCGAGGCCGTCGACGCTGTGGTGGTCGCCCTGGAGCGCGCCGAGAGCCTCGGAGACCGACTGCAAGGGTCTGGTCGCTGACGACGGCGGGAGCAGCTTGCTCCCGGGGTCCGAAAGCGCTGAGAGTAGCGGCCTGCTTGCTCCTCGTAGTCGAACAGGTGTTTATGCGCCGCGGCAGACTACCATGACGAAGGCGGCAGAGTGTTGTGCTAGTGGGGGGCGCTTTACCCGCGGTGAGAATAGGACTGGGACGAGCTCGATGAGCCCTGGCCGACGGCGTTCGTCCGTTGCAAGGGTGAACCGGCAGCTAAGGCAGCGAGGATGACGAGTCGAAGGAAGAGGGCCAACAGGTGGCTGGCGGTAGCCGCTTCGGTGATGGTCGCGCTCGGGTCCATGTTGGTCATCGAGGGGACGGCATCGGCGGCCACCCCGATAGCTCACTTTCCGGTGATCAGGTTCTGGCCCGCCTATCACAAGGTCACCCTGAATGTCCCGGCCCGGGCGTGGTGTCCGAAGTCCAAGCCGAAGTGCGTATGGGAGCTCTTCGTCAACGAACCCGATATCCCCGCCCAAACGGTCGTGGGCATCGCCACGGGTTCGTCGGGCATTCTGATGGTGGACTACCCGAACACTTCTGCGGAGTGCTCCAGGCAGATGCCATCGTCGGCCCTTCGCCATGGCTCCTCGAGTACGGACACCAGAAGATGATCAAGTCCGGGAGTTGCGATCCCCACACGACGACCACGACGGGCCCGCCCAACTCCACCTCCACCACGAGACCCCACAGCACCAGCACCACCACCACCAGGCCCAGATCCACCACCACTACCACGAAGCCCAAGCACCACGTCGTGACCACCACGACCGTGAAGCTGCCCTTCACCTCCTCCACCACCCCGGCCACCGTCGCCGCCGTTGCAGCCACAGCCGCGGTGAACGCCTCCACCACCAGCGCACCACCGACAGCTCAGCTGCCCTTCACCGGTGCTGACGTCCGTCCCCTGGCCATCCTGGGGACATTGCTGATCGTCTTCGGGATCTACATCCTCACCACCCTCGAGCAACGCCGGCGGGTGTTTCGGAGGATGTCGTACTCCATGCGATCGGGCCCGGCCGCCGGGTTCGCCACTCGAACCACCCGGTGGTTCCTCGGGGAGTGACATCCAGAGGCTCAGGGCCCTAAACCTTCGGCTGATCCTCCCAGAGTCAGGTCAATAGCCCAGGCCGCTTCGGCGTACGGCTGAAGGGTCTCTAGCGCTTAGTGGCCGCCGGGGAGTGATTTGCCTGCGTTGCCGACCGCTGCCGCCCGGTAGCGCTCATAGCCGCGCTGCACCAGAACGGTGGAAGCCAGTCCATCGCCCGCTCCTTCCAGGAGGAGGCGCCCCTTTTTCTGCCAGGCATCCACAATGGCCGTGAGCTGGCTCCAGTTGCGCTGGTCGTAGGCCGGTCCGCTCGCCAATCCCAGAACGGTGTGGGGAAAGAGCTGGAGACCGGCTTCGATGGCGTGTGAGCGACCGAACCCATCAAGCAGGGAAGTCGATGCCCTCCGCGGTGAACCGCCAATAGTCGGACGGGAATTTGTGAATGGGGAAGAAGAAGTGGGACGTAAGCAGCAGCACGCCGTCGTCTTTCAGGCAACGGGCCAGTTCGGTCAACGCCCGCCTGCGGGTGCTCTACGTGCTCGATGGTGTCGATCAACAGCGCAGTGCCCACCGAGCCGTCTCGTAGGCCCAACGTGTGCAGATCTTGGAGTTGGTCGACTCCGAGGCCCGGGCTCATGTCGGTACCGGTGAAGTCTCGTCCCGGGAACAGCGATTTGAGTGGAGGCAGGTGTGCCTGCCCGGCGGCCCGGGCGGCCCCGAACTCGACCACCGGCTCTGGAAGGTCGACAGCTTGGCTCAGACGCTCGAGCAGGTCGTAGACGATCGTCCTCACCGTTCAGTTCTATCAGAGGAAACAAAGTTAGGAACAGGAACGATCGTGGAAAAGAAGGGACGGATCAATTGCGGCGCCGTCGGAAACCAACAGACTTCCTACAGGTTAGACCCCTCAAGCGGAACGACAAGCCGACGGAAGCAAGCGAAGATTCCGTCAGGCGTCCGAACCGGTTGCCGTGCGTCGGCCTCTTCTTGGTTGCGCCGTGATCCTTCATCGCCTCGGCAGCGCCGGCACAACCTCACGGCAGTCGAGCATCCTTGCCTCTGAGGCACCGCCCAGCGGTAGCGTGAGAAGATGGGGTGGGTGCGTGCGACACGAAGGGGAGTTCTTAGCTAATGGCCACGGCTGCGGTTCTCGAGTCGGCGCCTGGCTCTGAAGAGGGCGCCCCCGCTCGAGGATCCGGAGTCGGACGATTCACCATTGCCGTAACTGTCGGGGGACTGGTTGTTGCCATCCCCTACCTGTGGCTCCTGACCGATCTTTGGAACAAGTCGCCCACACTCTTCCGAACGGTCATCGCCAACCATTCGCTGAGCAACTTCTACGACCTGCAGGCGCGGGCGATATTCCAAGGCCACCTGTACGTCCCCAAAGGCTCCCTCGGCCAGGAGGCCTGGATCCATGGCGGTCGGCAGTACACGTACTTCGGGCTGTTCCCCTCGATACTGCGGATGCCGGTCCTCCTGTTCACCCACAGCCTGGATGGTCGGCTGACCGCTCCCTCCATGCTGCTGGCGTGGTTGGTCACCGGACTGTTCAGTTCCCTGTTGCTGTGGAGGGTGCGGGTGCTCGTGCGGGGCCCGGTGTCGATCGGGTGGGGGGAAGCAGCGACATACGGCCTGCTCGTTGCCACGATCCTGGGCGGGTCGGTCCTGATGAACCTGGCCGCCAGCCCCTGGGTGTATTCGGAGGACATCGCGTGGAGCGTGGCCCTCTCTGTGGCGCAGCCTCTTTGCCCTACTGGGTGTGCTCGAGGGGCCGACATGGCCGAGGGTGGTCGTGGCGGGGGCGCTCATCCTTGCTACCAGCCTGAACCGTGGAAGCTCAGGCTACGGATGCGTCCTAGGGGCACTGCTGGCGGCAGCCTGGTTCGGGTTGGGTGCCGGCGGTGACCGGAACCGGCGTTGGTGGTGGCCGGTCCTGCTGGCCGGGATCGTGCCGCTCGTGGTGGGCTCTGCGGTGAGCTGGGCAAAGTTTGGGGTCCCCTTCGGCTACCCGCTCCACGACCAGGTGTACTACCAGGACTACCTGAGTAAGATTCCAGGGCTCCTATTTCAGTTTCCGGTATGTGCCCTCGACCGTGGCGGCCTACTTCGCAGGGACCGGGATGCATCTGAGCCCGGTCTTTCCCTTTATCACGTTGCCGCTGTTTCCGGCACGGGCGGTGGGAGGAGTGCCGCTTTTCGGAACGCAGGAGGTGGCCACCGTTCCCGGATCGATGCTCCTGCTCCTGCTGCTCTCCCTGTGGGGCCTAGTGGCAGTGTTCCGGCGCCGGACGGTGGCCGGCTTTCGGCTTGTGGCTATACCGGTCATTGCGGCCGCCGCACCCGGTGGCCTCATCCTGATCTTCGGGTTTCTCGACGAGCGTTTCCTCGGCGACTTCGTCCCGTTTCTCATCGTGGCCAGCGCTGCCGGCGTGGTGGCCATGTGGCGGTGGTTGGCAGACTCCCGACGACGGGTGCAAGCACTCGTAGTCGTAATCGTGGCGCTGCTGGCGGTCTTTGGTGTCGCCGCCAACACCGCCATGGCCAGCACGCCAACCGGTTGGTGGTCGACGACCCAGGTCCGAAACTTCGTCGAGGCGGAGAAGTCGTTAGGCGATCTGACCGGGTACCCACTGTCGCACTATGTGTGGCGGGGTGCGAAGCTGCCCGCCACTGCGCCTCGCGACCAGCTGTTCGTGCTCCGCAACTGCGCCGGTCTGTACCTCTACGCCCCCAACGGCATCCGGACCTGGTTGAAGGTCGAGGGCCGGCACAGCCGGTTGTGCCGAAGCCTCATTCAGCGGTCGTGATCTGGGTCGGCGTTCCCGGGCCGGCGCGCCGTCGGCGTCTGATCATGGCAATGAACGGGGCGGCGATGAGGGCCACGGCTGCGATGACCGCCAGGAAGATACCTTCGCTGAATGACGTGGGCCAGTAGCTCAGCTCGATGACGTGACGACCGGGGGGGATCTTGGCCTGCAGCATGATGGTGTCGTACTTCTGGAGGGGAAGGGCCCGACCGTCGATGGTGGCGTGCCAGCCGGGCGTGTCGGTCAGGTGCAGCCGGAGTACCTGGGCGGTTCCCGACCGTGTCTCCATCCGCCACGATGCCGGGCCCGGGTGGCTCACTGGGATGGGCGCCCCGGCGGCGTCGCCGGCGGGAAGGGCACCCGACGGCGACAAGGGGGTGAGGGTGGCCGCGGACGACCCGGGGATGCGGTACAAGAGCTCCCCACCGATCTTCTGGTCGAACACCCCTCCGATGGGGCCGAGGGATCCGAGCGGTTCGATGACGTAGGAAACCCCGTACTCCCGGGCCAGGCCGGCTGACGTGACGCCGGGGCAGTAGTGGGACACCGACGGCTGGCCGCCCACCTGTCCAGTGCTGGCCCTCCAGGCGGTGTAATAGGCCTCGGGAACGAGAGGGTCGTAGACCGCCAACTCGTGGACCCCGTAGGGGATGTTGTCGTTGACCGGAATGCCCAGGCCCGGTGGGTAGAAGCAACTGGGATAGCCCAGCGCCACCAGCGAGTTGCCCACCGCCTGCTTGAGGGCCAACACCGCCGGAGTGGGGGCAAAGGGCGTGGAGGTGGAGGTCCACAGCCCGGATCCGCTGGTGATGAGGAAGACCGTCTCCACCACGACCAGCAGACCCCCCGTCCACACGCCGACGCCGTGTCGCCGGAGGAAGGCGCCGGACTCGGGGCCGACGGCAGGGGTGGACGGTTTCGACCGGCGGTACCGGGTCACCGCCACGTCGATGACCACCGCCACCAGGCCGGCGACCACCCCGATCAGCAGCCACTCGAGCCCCCGGTGGCGGATGGTGTGGAGTCGGGAGTAACGGCCCCAGCCGGTCACCCAGAACCCGATCAGAGCCAACCCGCACAGGCCGAAGGCCAGCCCCACGAAGGTGACCACTCTCCGGCGCCCGGCCCGGTCCTCTCCGGAGCGCATGAACACATGCAGCCCCACCGCGGCCAGCATGGCAACGGCGAACGTGAAGAAGTTGAGGGCGCGTGGCAGGCGGACGGCATGAAGCCCGGGCAGGGCATTGACCACGTGGATACCGGCCGGCACGAACACCAGGATTCCCATCACCAGCGCCACCCCGACCAGGGCCGCCACCTCGGGCACCCGGATCCGGAAGGCGATGCCGGTGAGGGCCAGGACGATGGCGATGATCCCGATGTACTTGTACTCGTGCACCATGGGGCTTCCGATGAGCCACGGGAACGCCGTGCGGAAGAGGTACTTGACGGACAAGGCCTTCTGGGAGTTCAACGACCCACCGCCGGTGTTCCTGACCGACCTGCTCACCAGTTGCAGGCCCGGCAGGATGAGTGGGGCACCGAGGAAGACGCCCGGCCACCGTGGCCAACACCAGGTCCCCGGCCGGCCGGGCCATCGGGCCGAATCCGGCTTGCCGTATGCGGACTCCCAGCAGGACCAGGGCGAAGATGACCACCGTGATGATGAGGAGCACCAGCGTGTCGGGTTCGCCGGCGTAGACGGCGAAGGCGAAGGCCACCGCGAAGAACGCCACGTGGCGAATGCGATGGCGGCCGCGGACGATGAGCACCACCGCGGCCAGCAGCCAGCCCGTCCAAGCCACTACGGAAGCGATCGGCCAGCCCAGCCAAACGAAGAAGGGTCCACTCAATTCGAACACGGCGCCGGCCAGTGCGCAGGCGAAGATGGAGAGCCGGAGAACCCGTCCCAGGACGTATGCGCCCGTTCCGGCGATGAACAGGGTGGTCAATACCTGCACCGTGAACATCAAGCGAAGAGGAAAGAGATAGCCCACCAGATTTGGCAAGCTGAAGGTGGCCGATTGCCAGTTAAAGGCCAGCGGCATTCCCAGTGCGTTGTAGGGATTCCACAGGGGTAGATGACCCTGGTGAACCTGGGTCCATGCCAGGGTGGTCCAAGGGATCATCTCGTCGATCTGATCGCCGGCGAAATTGTTGTGGATCGAGACCCCGTGCTGCTGCAGTAGCCCGAAGCTCGAGAGCCAGTCGTACTCGCCCAGGGACAGCCCGTGGTGAAGGGCGGGAAGCATCACCGCGATCGCTGCCACCAGGACCCAACCGATTCCCAGCACGTCGGGTATCCAGGCAGGTGAACCCCACACTCGCCCGGCCGACGACGACGACGCCCCTGCCGCCTCCGGAGGCGCCGCGGGTCGTTCCGCGAGGTCGCTCACCCTAGACGCCCTGTCTTCGGCGACCGGCGCAACGGGGGCCGACCGGTTCGATGGGTGTCGGGTTGCGGCCCTGCCAGGTGGGGTCCGTGGCCATGCCATTGGCGGTGGTTGTGCCGGCCGTCGGCGGTTTGTCCGACCGCTCGTGGTTCCCTACTGATCGTGTTGCACGTGCTACCCACAATGGCTGAACACGTTGATGACGGAGCGTGGTGATCGGCAAAAAGGCTATGCACAGTTGCCCTTTTTTCGCTACAGTCATTGGTATGAAATGGTTCTGGGTGATCGTTCTGGTAATTATCGGCGTCATTGCGGCGCTGGTAGCTGCCGAGTACCTTACGGTTTCGATTCACGCCGTGCCGACCTGGATGGGTCGTCACCACGGCAGAGGTCACTACCGGAAGCGCGGAGCCGCCGCAGTGTTGGTCGCCGTCATCGCCTTCGTCGGAGCCGGGTATCTGTTCTTCCGCATCCGCAGCGCCGACAAGCGGGCCTTGGCCGCCAGCGCTCCTGCTCCTGTTCCGGTTGACGTTCCCGCCACTCCCGAGGTCGCCCAGGCTCCGGCTCCCACCGAACTGCCGGCTCCCGCGGCTCAGCCGGCACCCACCGATCAGCCCACCGCCGAGTAGCGGCCGGTCCCCGCGGTCCTGTCCGGCTGTTGCCGACGGGATGAAGGTGGCCCGGCCATCCGGGGTGGTCACTTCGGATACCGCTGGCGCCGCACCGTGCGACCTGCAGCTGACCGTAGGGCCTTCCTGAGCCCAGAGGGCCCAGCCCGCTTGGCTCCGCGCAGCCTCGGTCGGCTCGGGACCCAGGAGTTTGAGCCACTTCTGGTAGGTGGAGTCGGGAAACCCGTCAGGCCACAGATGATCGATGGCGCCATTGGCCAGTGCGATCCGACGGTCGAGGGGACCAACCCCGGTCGGCAGGATCCTGCCCTGTCGGTCCACCTGTTGGTGGTAGTGGATGATGGCCGGCTCCTGAGGCTGGGAGGGGAACCGACTCGGGTCGTGGGTCGGAGTGTTCCACCGGACGTCGAGGGCTACCGAACCCACACCGGTGTCGGCCAGCGCCAAAGCCATGGCCACCTGGTCGATGTGAACGGTCCATGTGCCGAGGAGTTCGGCCCGGTCGAGCAGCCATCGGGCCCACTGGGCCCAGGCGGGACCACCCTCGAAAGGAGGGGACCGGGGATCAGGTACAGACCTCCGTTGTTGTTGCCGGCCACGGTTTGCTCGTTGCCCCAGGGCAGAGGCACCACGGGCGGAGCGGGTAGCGCCGCGGCCTCGAAGATCCCGAGGATCACCGGCAGGGGTGGCACCGGAGCGTCCACCAGCTTGGCGCCGATGGCGTCGGCGGGGAGATCCAGGAGACGCGGATCCTCGAGTACCACGGTGTCGGTGTCGCACAGCGCCACCGTCCCGACCCTCGGCTCGTCGGCCAGGCGGAGTGCGCCGGAGATCTTGTTGCAGTGGGGCGACCGGGGGTCGAAGCGGTCGACGGCCCGGACCGCCACGCCCCGACCCTGGAGGTAGTCGAGTGCTTCCGAGCTCTCCGAACTGACGGTGTGGACCACCAGGTCGCCGGAGTCGACGCCGGCCACTTCGGTGAGGGTGGTGAACCAGCGGAGGGCTTCGAGATGAAACCGGGGGTGGTCGTCGACCACGCAGGAGAAAGTACCGGTGGGCGGCGTGTCGGAGGGCTCCTCCGGCTCTCCCGGAGGAGGATCGGCTGGTGGCACGCCTTATCGACGACGCTCGAGGTGGGGCGTGGTCACTTGCTGCCCGGCAGCAGGCTCTGGCACAGGCTCATGTTCGACGGTGGGGTCGGCAGCTGGGAGATGGTGACGACCGGCTCCGGTCCGCCCGAAGAGGCCGGCGTGGAATGAACCACAGCCGGTGGAGTGGTGGGCCCGGAGCTGCTGATGTAGTGGCCGAGGACCTTCCGGCCCTCCCAGGTGATCACGATCTGATTGAGATTGGGATCGGTCACCACGGTGAGGTGGTTGTTCCCGTGCAAGTCACCCGACCGGAATGCCCGCCGAGTAATTCTGGTGGCCACGGGATGCTGGTCCCGGAGTTCTCCACCACCAACATGAATTCCTTGGCATGAGCGGGCTCCCGTTGCATGATCAGCGTGGCTCCTCCGTAGGTGAGCAACGTTACGGGATGGGTCAGGTTGCTGATCGGTTGGTTGAACGAGTAGCCGATGATGTGGGTGATGGAAGTGGCCTGCTGTACCGGGATCCAGGTGAGGTGCTGGATCTGCTGGCCGGGCACGTCCTTCATGGTGTTTCCGGTGGAGAGGTAGAGACCGGAGCAGTCGCCGGCGATGAACAGCTGGCCCGACGGTGCCCAGTAGGGAAGGTGGGTCCCGTGTTGCACCGTGGGCGCCAGCGAGTCGAAGCTGAGGGCCTTCTCGGCCTTGACGAACTGCACGGCCTGCGGCTCGGTGAACGTCGACACCGGCCAGAGGGAGACGGCGACATTGGCTACCACGCAGTAGACCGCCACCGCGGAGATCAGTGCGAGGAACCAGCCCCGGGCCCGGCGACTCCGGCGGGGAAGCTTGTACAGCCGGCGCCACACGTCGATGAGTCCCACGGCGGCGGCCACGATGACCAGCGGCATGAGATCGGCCAGGTACCGCTGGGAGATGTATCCCCACAGGAACACCCCCGTCGTTCCGGCCGCCGCGGCGATCAGGATGATCCGGGCGTAGCGGATCTGACCCAGGGCCTTGGGCCGGAAGGCGGTCACCGCTCCCCACAGGGTGAGCAGCAGCAGGAGCGGTGAGGTGGCGGTCAGGCTGGCGGTGGGATAGGTCTGGTCCAATCACCGAGCCGGCGTACCAGGCCGCCGGCGAGGTGGGTGGCGTGATGAAGGGGAACACCCCGGTGAAGTGGATGCCGAACGGCTGCAGGTAGGCCACCGCGGTGCTGGGCAGGAAGGCCAAGCTGAAGGCCTTGCCGCCGTTGGCGGCCAGGAAGTAGCGCCGGTGGGCGTTGACCGTGGCCCATACCTGGTCGGCCATGGGCAACCCCACGGGCAGGCCGAACTTGGCGTAGGTCACCGCGCAGTTGATCAGGAACGGTATGACCCCCACCGCCAGCATGGGCCAGGCCCATCGGCGGTTGGCCTGCCCGCCCCGGCCCAGGAACAGCCAGCCGGCGATCAGGACGGCTCCGATGGTGCAGGCGTAGCCGGTCGGGGTGCGGTTGAGGTTGGCGCAGAGCACCAGGAGCGAAGCTGGCCCAAACCCGCCCCACGATGGGCGCTCCATGACCCCGATCATGGCGAACAGGGCGCCCACGGTGAGTGGGATGCTCCAGGCGAAGTCCTCGTTGTAGATGAACGGGGTGGCGGTGAGGAAGATGATCACCGATCCGCCCATGACCGTGGCCATGAACACCCCGTAGCCCACGGCCTCGATGCGACCCACCAGAGCGCGCCCCCGCATCAGGACCCGCAGTCGCCACAGCATCAGCGAGGAGAACAGACCGGTCATGATCCAGGCCACCAGGAGTGACCCTGCGGTCAGATCGCCGTCGAACGAGTTGGTGACCGCCAAGATGGGCATCCGGATCAACGAGGGAAAGATGCCGAAGTAGGTGTAGGACCGCCCGTCGTGGAGGAAGGCCTCGATGCCCATCTCGCCCGTGGGCGAGGTTGAGGTGGCCGTGGAACATGGCCCGGGCCTGGAGGTCGTAGAAGTTGTCGTAGGGCACGCCCCGCAGCGGGTTGGGAGAGCCCGACCACAGGTCCCACAGCAGGTACAGCATGGGAATGGCCATCAACCCCATGCCGATCAGGACGGCGCGGGTGAAACGCCGGCGGCTGAGCTCGTAGGGCGTGCGTGGAGGGAGTTGGCCGGCTGTCGAGGACCCCTGCCCGAGGTCCGGCGCCCTCGAGGGGGGAGCCATGGTGGGGACGGCCATTACGAGTCCTTGTGGCCTCTTCGCCGCTTCCGCTCGCGGTAGCCGAGGATCTTGCTGGCGGTCTGGTCGGACAGCCCGAGCTTGCGCTTGGCCCAGTCGTAACCACGGAGCATCTGCTTGTCGGCGTAGATCATGATGGAGTGGGCTCCGTCACCCGGCCGGGCCCGGTACTCGGTTGAGCGAACCAGGGGATCCTTCTCGACGCTGAAGTAGTAGAGGGCCAAGGAGCGTCGCGCCGTACCTTCCGGGCAGTGCATGGGCTCGGGATGGCCGTGGAAGGACGTGACATCGGTGGAGAAGATCAGCACCCGGTTGGCCACCGGCGTGACCTTCTCGACGCACTCCTTCATGTCCGCGCTCCACAGCTCGAGGTCGCCCCCGTACTCGGGCTTCCAGTTGTCGTTGAGATAGAGCAGGATGTTGGCCCGGCGCTGCCACTTCCGGTTGTGCGGATGGACGGTGAAGTCGGCGTGGATGTTGAGGAAGCCGCCGTTCCCCGACTGGTGCAGGCCGCCGCCTTCGAGGGTCGGATCGGCCACCAGGTCGTCCACGCCGATCAGGGTGCTCACGAACTGCACGAACCGCGGGGAGTTGAGTTCGGCGAGGATGGTCTGCAGCGTCGGACCCCAGGTCTCCGGGTCGGTATTGGAGAACTTCCGCTCGTTGGCGTGCAGGTAGTTGTTCCACTGCTCAGGATCGAGAGGCGGGAACTCCTCCATGGCGGCCTCGGCCACGCCTGGCTCGAGGAAGTTGTCCAGCACGATGTGCGGGTAGGGCGTAGCCGACTGGTAGGTGGCACTGAGGTGGTCGAGCTCTCCCTCCAGCCGGTCGAGGTTCACGACCGGGGCCTCGGTGTTGCTCATCGAGTCGGTGGTCACGCCGGACCGCACCCGGTCGACGGCGTCCGCTCAGCCAGGCACGGGGACGGCCTCTCCCCACGGGTTCCTTGCCGCGTCACTCTCTTTGCGGTCACCAACGCCCCCTTTTGCGCAACTGCGGATGACACGGTATCCAGCGGTGCTACCGGCTGCCAGGTTACCCGAATATCCCGCCATCGGACATCCCCCAATTTTCGGCGGCCTCATCAATATTGACGTGGTTGGCTCGACGCCGGTCGGTCGCACTCCCCGAGCCCCGGCCGAGCCTCTGCTCACCCCTCGGCGGCCAACTCGGGATCGGGGGCGGTGGCGAAGATCCGGTTGAGGATCAAGAACTTGAAGACCCACAGGATTCCGAACGAGGCGATATTGGTGAACAGGACCAGCGCCGTCCGGACCAGGTGATGGAGGTGGTGGGCATCGGCGTAGTGATGGGCCAGCGATGCGGTGAACAGGGAGAATCCGATGCCGGAGACCGAGATCACCACAAAAGGCAGGATCTCCTTCCTCACGTGGGACCGGCCCGATTTACGCCAGACCCACCGGCGGTTGAGGAGGTAGGAGGGGATGCCTGCCGTCAGATTGGCGAACAGGACGCTCGGCACCTCGCTCCAGAGCCGCAGCACGCCGTAGACGATGCTCAGCACCACCAGCGAGGTCAGTGCGGAGATCACCGACACCATGGTGTACTTGATCATCTTCATCCCGGCGGGTGTCCTGGCGAACTCCCACAGGCGCACCACCCGGTTTCTCATCAACATCCAAGCTACCCCGATAGATGGGCATTCGGCACCGTGCCACCGTCGGTGGCCTCGGGTTCGACCGCCGGCATGAGGGGCCCGGGTGCCTATTGACCAGGTACGCTTGTCGCTACACTCGCTCGCCATGGGGAAGACAGGGATGGCGGATCGGGCACCGTCCATCACGGGGGCAACGGCATGACGGCCGCATCGGTAGCAGTGACACCAGGGGCGGCGCGGGCGCCGGACGGCGCGGTCAGCGTGGAGTCCGGCGACGACGGGTCCACCACCGAGGTCGAAGCCGGTCGTCGACGGTTCACCACCGCGGCGATCATCGGCACGGTCCTGGCCGCCTTTCCGTTCCTGTGGATCCTGTTCGGGGCCTGGGAGAACCCCGACCCCATCCGGGGGACGGCCTTCGAGGACAACTTCTACGAGCTCCAGGCCCGGGCCATGTTCCACGGTCACCTGTGGTTGGCCAACGGTGCCATCGGCATCGAGGCGTTCATCCACGATCACCGCCAGTACACCTACTTCGGGCTGTTCCCGTCCATCATCCGCATGCCCATCCTGTTGGTCACCAGCCATCTGGACGGAAGGCTCACCGTCTTCTTCATGATGGTGGCCTGGCTGCTCACCGCGCTGTTCACCTCACTGCTCCTGTGGCGGGTGCGGATCCTGATCCGCGGCCCGGTGGCCATGGGCCGGGCCGAGGCCACGGGGTTCGGTGTGCTGATCGCCACCACCCTGGTGGGCTCGGTGTGGACCGTGCTGGCCTCGCTGCCCTACGTGTTCGCCGAGGACCTGGCTTGGAGCATCTGCCTCACCGTGGGCAGCATCTTCTGCCTGCTGGGAGTGCTGGAGCATCCGACACGTGGTCGGGTGCTGGCCAGCTTGGTGTTGATCCTGTGCGCCAACCTCGACCGCCTCACCACCGGGTGGGCCTGCGTGGTCGGGGCCGTGCTCATAGCGGCGTGGTTCGGGCTCGGCCGGGGAGGGGAGGAGAACCGTCGGTGGTGGCTGCCGGTGGCCGCTGCCGGCCTGATCCCGCTGGCGGTGGGGTGCTACGTCAACTACCTCAAGTTCGGCGTGCCGTTCGGGCTGCCGGTGGTGGACCAGGTGTACACCCTGGAGAACGCCTACCGCCGCAAGTTCCTGGCCTCCAACCACAACGCCGAGGAGGGAATCGCCTTCATCCCGAGCGACGCCCTGGCCTACCTCCGCCTCGACGGCCTGCGCTTCCAGTCGGTCTTCCCGTACCTGTCCCTTCCCGCGGCCCCGGCCACCGCCGTGCACGGGCAGCTCTTCGACCGTCGCTACCGCACCGCCAGCCTGCCGTCATCGATGCCGCTGCTCTTCCTTCTCAGCTGCTGGGGGTTGGTCACGGCGTTCCGTCCCCGGCCCATCGGCCGGGTGGCCCTGACCCGGATCCTGTTGCTGGCCGCCGGCTCGGCCGGCGCGGCGTTACTCCTGTGGGGCTATATCGCGCCGCGCTATCTGGCCGACTTCGTGCCCTTCCTGGTTTTGGCCAGTGCGGTGGCCATGGCCGACATCTGGCGCCGGCTGGAGGGCAAGAAGCGTGGGTTCCGGATAGGGGCGTTCACGGTCATCGCCTTGGTGGCCCTGTTCACCATCGCCGCCAACATCGGGATCGGCATCACCCCCAACGAGGAGTGGACCACCGACCAGGTGTACAACTTCGTCTCGGTCCAGAAAGCCTTGAGTGACATCACCGGCCACCCCCTGTCGGCCAACGTGGTCAGGGGGAATTCGCTCCCCCCGTGGGCACCGGCCGGCCAGCTCTACGTGGTCGGGGACTGTGACGGCCTCTACATCTCCAACGGCGAGTCCTACGCCACGGTCCCCCAACAACAACTCTCCCGGACGACCTGGATGGCCGCCCAGCGCGGCCACCTCTTCCAGCACACCTTCGAGGTCACCGCCAATCACGCCTCGCCGGGGGGAGCGCCACTGGTGCCCCTGGTCAGCTCGGGATCGAGCACGGTCTCGATCACCACCATTCCCTCGCCGAACCCTCGAGAGGTCACCGTCAGGTTCTGGCTCACCGGCCAGGGAGGTGGACTGGCGCCTTACCACAGCTACTTCCTGCCCATACCCATCGGGACCACCACCAAGGTGGTCATCATCACCGATCCGGTGAAGCACTACGTCGAGGTGCTCCACAAGCACCCGTTCATGTCGGCCACCATGGTCAACACCGGTCCCATCGTGGTCCACCCGATCACCCGGGGTCCCAAGGGGTTGACCTCGGCTCTGTCCGTGGACAACGTGACGGCGGCGTCGCCCCAGCCCACGCTGTGCCAGAGCCTGATCGGCTCGCATTGATCGGCTGAGGTCGGACCGGTGCCCCGGCCGACCGTGGGTGACGGTCAGGGTCCGCCGGTCAGCCGACGGTGTCGAAGAGCCGGCTGGGCCTGGTCCCCCAGGCCACCTGGCGGGCCAGTTCGGCACTGACCACCGGCAGGTCGGCGGCGTGGGTCACGCCCACCAGTTTGGCGTCGGTGGTGACCACCCTCACCGGCAGTCCCTTGCCGTCGCTGACCATGGTGGCCACCACTTCGGGCAGTAGCACCTCGGCCTTGGGCGGCTCGGCGCCGGCGGCCACCGAGGCCAGCAGGGCCTCCTCGTCGAGACCCGAGGCATCCATGGCCGCTTCGAACGTCTCCCAGATGGCCGGTCGGAAGCCCCACAGGTTGACCGAGGTCGGGAGATCGCCGTCGAGGTCGACCGGTCCGCGTCCGTCCTCGGAGGTGAGAGTGGAGCTGCCCTGGTGCCGGGTGACCAGGCGCCGCTCGGTGAGGGCCGACAGATGGCCGCTGTCGTCCACCACGCAGATGCCCCGGGTCACCGGATCGTCGGTGGCCACGGTGGAGCGCAGCTGGTAGCCGATCAGGAAGTGCTCATCGACCTCTTCGGTCAGGTGCCCGGCCAACAGGGCCATGGCGGCCTCGCCGTAGATGTCGTCGGCGTTGGCCACGGCGAAGGACTGGTCGGTGCCCAACACCCCCTGGGCGGCCAGCACGGCGTGGACCGTGCCCAGCGGGAGCCGCTGCTCGGCAAAGGCCACCTCGATGGAGTCGGGCCAGCACCGCTCCACGTGGTAGCGGATGGACGGCCCGGACTCGGGATGGAGCACCAGCACGATCCGGCCGAAGCCCACCGCCACGGCGTCGCTGACCAGTAGGTCGATGACCGCCTCGCCGCCCGGTCCGATCGGCGCCAGGGGCTTGCATCCTCCGTACCGGCGGGCCATCCCCGCAGCCAGCACCACCAGGGCTGGTGCCATGCCCTCGCTCACCCGCCCCAGCGCAGGACAGCGCTGGCCCAGGTCATGCCGCCGCCGAATCCGGTGAGCAGGACATGCTGGCCCTCCCGGAGCCGGCCGGTCTCCAGGGCGTCGGCCAGAGCCAGGGGTATGGACGCCGACGAGGTGTTGCCGTAGCGGTCGATGACCACCACGGCCTTCTCGTCGGGGATCCCCAGCCGCTGGCAGGCGGCGTTGATGATCCGCAGGTTGGCCTGGTGGGGAACCATGAGGTCGATGTCAGCCGGGGTCAGGCCGGCTTCGGCGATGGCGGCCTCGGCCGACTCCACCACCACCCGGACGGCCTTGCGGAAGATCTCCTTGCCGTCCATGTACAGGTACCCGCCGTGGTCGCACTTGAGCAGGTGCCGGAGGGAGCCGTCGGCCCCCAGCTTCCAGGACAGGAGTTGGCCCGGGCCGTCCACCGCCTCGAGGACCACCGCGCCCGCCCCGTCGCCCACCAGCACCGCCACCGACCGGTCGTCCCAGTCGGTGATCTTGCTGAGGGTCTCCGAGCCGATGACCAGCAGCCGCTCGGCGCCGATGGCCAGCATCCCGTGGGCCACGGTCAGGGCGTAGACGAACCCCGAGCAGGCCGCGTTGACGTCGAAGGCGCCCCCGGTGATGCCGATGCCGTCCTGCACGGTGGCTGAGGTTCCGGGCACGATCTGGTCCGGCGTGGTGGTGGCCAGGACCACGCCGTCGATCTCGTCGGGCCGGCGACCGGCACTGGCCAGTGCGGCGATGCCGGCCTCGATGGCCAGTTGGGAGGTGGTACCGCCGATCCTGCGCTCGCGGATGCCGGTTCGCTCTTGGATCCAGGCGTCACTGGTGTCCATGGTGACCGACAGGTCGTCGTTGGTCACCACCTTGTCGGGCACGGAGATCCCCCAGCCGGTCACGATGCCGCCGCGGGTGGTCTTCATGGCTGCCTGGTCCTCATGGTGGTGGTCCCGATCGTGGAGGTGGTGGGCGGGTGGTTGGTGGTCACGGACAAGGTCAGTCGGCCTCCAGCACGTGGATCCCGATGAAGGCGGCGTCCTTACCGATGATGCCACCAGTATTGGCCGACACCGCCAGTCGGGCCCCTTCGACCTGGCGCGCCCCGGCCTGGCCCCGCAGCTGGGCGGTCAGCTCGACCACCTGGGCGATGCCGGTGGCTCCCAGGGGGTGGCCCCGGGCCACCAGGCCGCCGCTGGTGTTGACGGTCACCCCGCGGCCCCCGACGGTGGTGTCCCCGGCCACGGTGGCCGGGCCGGCGTCGCCCGGCTTGAAGAAGCCCAGCGACTCCAGGGCGTAGAGCTCCTCGGCACTGGTGGCGTCGTGCAGCTCCACCACGTCGACGTCGCCGGGCTCGACCCCGGCATCGTCCCAGGCCGCCGAGGCCGCTTCGGCCAGCCTCTCGTGGTAGTCCATGTCGCCGTTGCCCGACCGGACGGTGGAGGACCGGATCTTCGGCGATCCCGGCCGTGGGGCCTGGGACAGGACCACGGCGGCGGCCCCGTCGGTGAAGGACGAGCACATGAGGCGGGTGAGCGGCCACACGATGGACGGCGACTGGAGCACCTCGTCCAGGGTGACCTCGGACTGGAACTGGGCGTTGGGGTTGAGGGCGCCGTGGTGCCGGGCTTTGACCGCGGTGGCGGCGAACTGTTCCAGGGTGGCGTCGCGCTCCTCCATCTGGATGATGGTCCACGAGGCGTTGAGGGCCATGAGCACCGACCCCGACGGGTTCTCGAGCTGCTCGTGCATCCGGAGCCGGTCGACCAGGGGCACCCCGTCCTCGATGCCGGCCAGCGTGGCGCTGCGGTCGCCGGTCCACATCTTCTCCACGCCGACGGCCAGCACGGTGCCGGCGCCACCCCGGGCGGCCAGGGTGGCCAGGTGGAGGGCGGAGGCTCCCCCGGCACAGGAGTTGTCGACATTGACGATGCCGGCGTTGCGGAGCCCGGTGCCCCGCAGGAAGGTCTGGCCCCGGATGCAGCCCTGGTTGATCAGGCGCCCGGCGGTGGCGTTGCCGAACACCACCAGGTTGACGTCCTCGGGGTCGGTGCCGGAGTCGGCCAGGGCCTCGGTCACCACCTGGTGGGCCATGTCCTCTGCGGTGCGGTCCCGACGGTTCATGGGGGTCATAGCCGCCCCCACGATGGATACGGTGCTGTCCACGGTGTCCTCGTTATCCTCGAGCCGGCGCCCCGACCGTGGCCAAGGCCGCGGTCAGACGCTCGAACTGTTCCAACGGTTGGTCTTCGGTCACGTAGACGGCCACGTGACGGGCCCCGGCCCTGCGGTAGGTATCGACCACGGCGGCCACCTCGGCCGCAGTCCCACTGACGATGTGACGCTCGAAGGCCTTGGCCGGAATCCCGTAGAGCGAGGACATCCACCCGGTTCCCTTCCTCAATCCCTTACCCGGATCGTCGTCGATTGACACGAACAAGACGATGGAGGGGGTGACCGCCTCGGCCTGCCGCCCGGCCCGGTCGATCTCCTTGCCCAGCCGCTCGATGGCCTCGCGGTACTCGGCGGGCGGCACGAAGAGGGGCATCCAGCCGTCGGCCAGGGTGGCCGCCCGGCGCAGGGCCGCTTCGGACGATCCCCCCACCCATACCGGGATGGACGCGGGCTCGGGCAGCTGCCGGTACCGGGCCGCACCCGAGGCTGCGATGTCGCCGGCGGTGACCCCTTGGCCGGTGGCCCACGAACGGCGGAGCTCGCGTATGCCGGCATCGAGTTGGCGACCCCGGGTCCGGTAGTCCTTGCCGGCCTGCTCGTACTCGCCGGCGTGGCTCCCGACCCCGACGCCGAGGACGAACCTCCCGTGGGACAGGGTCTGCAGGGTGGCGGCCTGCTTGGCCACGGCCGGGGCCTGGCGGAGCGGCAGCTGGACCACGCAGGTGCCCAGGGTGGCGGTGGTGGTGGCGGTGGCCGCCACCGTGAGGCTGAGCATGGACTCGAGGGAGGGTCCGTGCCAGAAGAGGTGGTCGCAGGCCCACAGGGCGTCGGCCCCGATCTGCTCAGCCCGGCTGCAGACCTCGGTCAGCTCGCCGATGGGAGTGAGGCCGGTCAGGTGGGAGGCGTCGGAGTCGTTCGGTCTGACTGTGGCAGGGGGCTCCGCCCACTGGGGAACCGTGTCTTGCACGAAGGTCGGTAGGACGAGTCCGATCGGCCCCGGGGGAGTGGCGGGTCGCTCCATGGGCACAACGCATCGTAACCTCCGCTGTCACCTGGCGTGGCCACCGTCGGTGAGGTCGGCGGTCGGGTCGGCGTTGAGGTCGTCGGTTGCGGCCGCCTCCCCGGCCCGGGCGGTGGGAAGGCGGTTCCCCCGCGTCCGGTGACCGTCGGATGTTCGGAGAGCAGGCCCGACGCGGCAGACTGGTGGGGTAGTCGGGTCGGTCACCGGTCGCCGGTGCCGGCCTCAGAGAGGGAGGACACGCTGTGGACGCAGACCAGGTTGGCGCCGAGGGGGACGAGGAGTCTGCTGATGCCGGGGTCACCCTCAGCGACGAGGAGCGGGGGGAGCGGCTGAGCCAGCTCAACGGCATCATCGAGCTCATGCGACCGGCGGTCCAGGCTGACGGCGGGGACCTGGCCCTCCTGTCGGCGGACGTGGTCACCGGGGTGGTGGAGGTGCAGCTCCAGGGGGCCTGCAGCTCATGCGCGGTGAGCGCCTCGACGCTCCAGGGTGGGGTGGACCGGATCCTCCGTGACCGCTTGCCCTGGGTGACCGAGGTCCTCGGGGGGGTCGACGAATCAGTGGATCCCTTCGAGAGCGAGTCGATGGGCCGCGGGGGTTACGTCCCCAGCTTCTGAGCGGGGCGGCGGGGCAATTCTGGGTTGCACGGGTCCCGATGGGCGCGCCTTCTGTCGCATTAGTTTGCAAAACTAACTAGTATGGAGGCATGGCAATTGGATTGAGCGGGACGAAAGGGGGAGACGGTGGGGCGGTGGCCGGGTCGTCCGGGCCCGTCGACGGCCCGGGGATCGAAAGCGGTGAAGACACGGAGCTGGCGGCCCGCCTCCGTCTGGCCGTGACCCGGCTACATCGTCGCCTCCGCCAACAGGGGTTCCCGGGGCTGACACCGTCGCAGTCGTCGGCGCTGGCCAGTGTGGACCGGTTGGGCGCACCCACGCTGGGGGCGCTGGCCGAGAGGGAGTCGGTCCAGCCGCCTTCGATGACCCGCATCGTCGGCGGCCTGGAGCAGCTGGGCTACGTGACCCGGGTGGTGGACCCCGAGGACCGACGGGTGGCCCGGGTCACCATCACCCCGTCGGGGGAGCAGGTACTCCAGCGAGAGCCGCTCGGTGAAGACGGCCTTCCTGACCGAGCAGTTCCACCGGCTGTCGCCGGATGAGCGCCGGGACCTCGGGTCACTCACCGTGCTGCTCGAACGACTGGTGGAGGGGGAGTGATCGTGAACTCCATCCGCGCCGCTGCCGCCCAGACCTTCAGCTCGCTCAAGATCCGCAACTACCGGCTGTACTTCACGTCCCAGATCATCTCGGTGTCCGGCACCTGGATGCAGACGGTGGCCCAGGCCTGGCTGGTCCTGCACCTCACCGGGAGCAGTGTCGACCTCGGCATCGTGGTCGGGCTGCAGTTCCTCCCCATGCTGCTGTTCGGGCCCATCGGGGGGCTGGTGGCCGACCGGACCAACAAGCGCCGGCTGCTCTACGCCACCCAGACCGGGGGCGGGATCCTGGCCCTGGTGCTGGGGGCCCTGGTGGTCAGCCACTCGGTCGAGCTGTGGCAGGTCTATCTGCTGGCCCTGCTGCTCGGTTTCGTCAATGTGTTCGACAACCCGGCCCGACAGACCTTCGTGATGGAGATGGTGGGCCGCGACGACGTGCCCAACGCCGTGAGCCTCAACACGGTGGTCATGAACACCTCCCGGGTGGTGGGGCCGGCCATCGGCGGGGTGGTGATCGTGGTGTTCGGGCTGGGGGCCTGTTTCTTCATCAACGCCGCCTCCTACGTGGCGGTGCTGGTGGGGCTGTCCATGATGAGGCCCAAGGAGCTGTTCCCGACCGAGAGGGTGGCCCGGGCCAAGGGTCAGATCCGCGAGGGGTTCCGGTACGTGTGGCGCACCCCGAGCCTCCGCAACACCCTGCTGGCCATCACCCTGATCGGCATCTTCGCCTACAACTTCACCGTCACCCTGGCCGTGTTGGCCAAGGTCACCTTCCACGGCGGGGCCGGGACGTACTCACTGCTCACGTCGTGCATGGGCTTCGGGGCGGTCGTCGGTGGCCTCCTCGCCGCCCATCGGGCCCGGCCCACCCCGCGACTGCTGCAGGTGCTGGCCCTGATCTTCGGGGGTCTGCTGGCTGCGGTGGCTCTGGCCCCCAGCCTGTTGACGGCGTCGATCTTCATCGTGTTCATGGGGGCGGCATCGATCGGGTTCATCGCCACGGCCAACGCCACGTTGCAACTGACCGCCGAACCCCACATGCGGGGTCGGGTCATGGCGCTCTACGCCATGGCGTTCCTCGGCACCACGCCGATCGGGGCGCCGCTGGTGGGGGCCATCGCCCAGTGGACCAACCCCCGGGTGGCCCTGCTGACCGGAGCGGTGGCCACGGTGCTGGCCGCCGGGGTGCTGATGTGGCGGCACCAGGTGGGCCTCAAGCGGGACGGGTCGGGGCCGGCTGGTGATGCCGTCGCCCGCCAGGCCGAGGCCCGGGCGGTGCGGGACGTCGAGTCCAACGTGGCCTGAGGCTCAACCTTCGGCGGCCGGACGCGACACCGCCCTCCCGTTGCCGGGAGGGCGGTGTCTATACGACGTTGTGTTGACGACCCGGTCAGATCTGGTACTTCTGCCCGGGTAGGAGGGTGACCGTCTGGCCCTTGAGGCACACAAGCAGGGTTGCGACTTGGCCCTTCTTGATGACGTTGACGGCCTTCCCGGTGCCGCCGGTGACGGTGGAGACTTCCTTGATCTCGGTGTCACCCTTGGGGCACTTGTTCGGCGTCACGATGGTGTACGTGAACTTCGTGAGGGTCGTACCGTGGCCGGTGGCCCAGGTGATCGTGCCGGTGCCGCCGGTACCCTTGACCTTCGCCACCTCTTTGCCGGCGCCACCGGTATTCGCAGTCGGGGTACAGCTACCGAGTGTTGCCGACCCGCTGGCCGTAGCGGTGAATTTGGTACAGGTGGCAGCCGGGGCACTGGCTGACGCCACCCCCGTTGTCAGAGCGACGGTGCCGAGCGAGCTCACCACCACCATCGCCGCAATGGCGGCTGCACGTGTGGATAAACGAAGCATGCTTCTTCCCCCTTGGGTTGAGTGTCCGTGAAATCTTCACCCAGTTGTCTGGGCAGTACCAACGTACCTGACGGTCATGTCAGTTGCCCGGTCCGTTGGGGCGAGTTCGTGCCATTTGTGGAATTCATAGGAGACTCCAAGGTTTCGCTACTGCGGACCGTGGCCGGTTGCTCACTCCTTGAAGGAGCATCGATATCCGGGTTGCTTGTAGCCATCCGGACGCGCCGATGCCCTCCCCGGAAGGGAGGGCATCGGCGGTGTTTGTCAACGAACGTCGCGCCGGAGGACGCCACGTTCAGGTGCGCAAGGCTTTAGATGTCAGCCTTGGTTCCGGGCTTGAGGCTGATGGCGCCACTCTTGTTGATGCACACGGTCAAGTTCACCAATTGACCCTTGGAGGTAACGGCGGTCGAAGCCGTGCCGCCGGTCACCGACCCGGTGGCCTTCTCGGTGAGGTCGCCCGTGGGGCAGCCCGTGCTGCTGGTGACCTTGAGCTTCAAGACCGTGGTCTTCTTGCTCGAGGTCCAGGTGATGGTGCCGCCCGAAGCCAGGGCCGATGCCTTACCGCTGGCGCTGGCGTAGGTCTTGGCGTCAGCCTTGGGCACGGCGCACTCGGAGATGGTCACCGTGCTCTTGTCGGAACCCGACACCTTGCTGCAGACCAGGCTCTTCGGCGTGGCGGCCCCGGCGACCGTGGATCCCCCGACTACGAATAGTGATGCTGGTGTGGCCAGTGCAGCCAGTGCGGCAGCCGCAACGATCATTCGACGCATGTACATCCCCCTTGGTGAGGTCTCAACCGGACATTTTCCGGTTGCCAGGGCTGTATACCCGGCCCCAACCTTGACCCAAACGTTTGATTGGCCAAGCAGAGTCGACAGTGGCCGAGGGCCGAGGTCCCGATCCAACTCCCCGTCGGCGAAGGGCACTGAGCGTGGCCGGCCGGCTTCGACGCGTCACTCTCGATGCGGCGGGGCAGACGATCTCCCGTCAGCTGGCGGCTCCCGCCGGCTTGGGCTCCTTGGGCAGGCCGAGCACCCGTTCGCCGACGATGTTGCGCTGGATCTCCGCCGTCCCACCCCAGATGGTCTCGGAGCGCGAGAAGAAGTAGGACGCCTGCAGGTCGCTGACCGGATAGTCGTCCCGACCTCGCTTGAGCCGCACGTCGACGATGTCGGCCGGGTCGCCGGTGAGGATCTGGGCGTCCATGCCCAAAATGTCCATGGCCAGGTCCATGGTGGCCTGATGGTGCTCGGACCAGAACATCTTGTTGCAGACGTTCAGGGCGGCCATGTGGTGGGTGCCGTTGAGGGAGTCGGTCAGCGACCGGTAGCCGTTGATCTCCATGATCTTGACCTTGCTCCACGATGTGGCCAACCGCTGGCGGATCTGCGGGTCGGTCGATCTCCCGTTCTTCTGGGCCGTGGCGATGATCTGGTCGAGCTCCCGGGCGAACCGGCGGTGGCCGGTGGTGGCCGAGGAGCCCCGCTCGAAGCCCAGGGTGGTCATGGCCACCTTCCACCCGTTGTTCTCCCCGCCCACCACGTTCTGGCGCGGGCAGCGGGCGTTGGTGAAGAAGATCTCGTTGAAGTCGGCGCTCCCGTCGACCTGGGCGATGGGCCGCACCTCGATCCCCGGCTGTTTCATCGGCACCAGCAGGTACGAGATGCCGGCGTGCTTGGGAGCGTCGGGATCGGTACGGGCCAACAAGAAGATGTAGTCGGCAAACTGGGCCTGGGTGGTCCACACCTTCTGGCCGTTGATGACCCACTCGTCGCCGTCGAGCTCGGCCCTGGTCTTCAGTGAGGCCAGGTCGCTGCCGGCGTCGGGCTCCGAAAAACCTTGGCACCAGGCGATGGTGCCCTTGAGGATCCCCGGGATGAACTGTTGCTTCTGTTCCTCGGTACCCCATTGCAGGATGGTCGGCCCGACCAGGGTGTCGCCGAAGAAGTCGGCCCGGAGCGGAGCCTCGGCCCGGGCGAACTCCTCGTTGAGCACCACCGACTCCATCAGGGAGAGGCCCTTGCCTCCGTACTCCTTGGGCCACGAGGCGCAGATCCATCCCCCGGCGAAGAGCTTCTTGGTCCAACTCTGGTTGAAGGCCTTCTTCTCCTCGCGGGTCATGGTGAAGCCGGGGGTGCCCCAGCCCTCGGGCAGGTTGTCGGCCAGCCACTGGCGGATCTCGGCCCGAAAGGGCTCGGTGTCGGCGGGATATTTCAGATCCATAGGCCGACCTTACCTGTCCGACTCTGGCCACGAGAAAGGCCGGGCGGGCAGGAGCGCCCAGGTCAGTGCCCTGCCGATGGTCCCCGGGTTACAATGGCTCCGACGCTACGCGGCACGATGGCTTGTACATCCAGGCTCACGAAAAGGGAGGTGTGGCCCATGAACCGGGGAGAACCCCCTAGTAAACCGGGAGCAGTACCACAGCCTCCCCTGTACGCCCGCTGATTCAGTCCCCGCCGATTCGGCCGTGGAACTGAGCGCGGCCCGGGCACTCCGGCCGTCCCGGTCGTGACCGGACGCCGCTCTCTCGGTGCGCATCGAGGAGGAGGCTGTGCTTCCCGATCCTGGCAGCCACCCGGCCCCCTCCGAGCTCAAGGTCCGTGCCATCGGCCTTGCGCCTAGCCCGGTTCCTGTGCCCCGGCGCGCTGCACCTGTGAGAACCCGAGGTGTCCGATGTCCCGAATCTTCAACCGGTTGACCGCCGTGCCCACCCGCCGCCGCTCCGACCCCCCCGACGAGGGTGGCTCGGGCCCGGCGGCCGCGACCGCCACGCCGGGCCGCCACCACTCCGCCCGACCCCGACTCCGGCACCGGAGCCAGCGCCTGCTGGCCAACCGGGCCATACGCGACGCCATCATCTCCCTGGCCGGTGTGGTGGGCCGCCCGGTCCGCAATCAGGGGGGTGCGGAGATCGGGCGGCTGGAGGACGTGGTGTGCCGGTGGACCGGCGACGAGACCTACCCGCCGGTCACCGGACTGGTGGTCCGGGTGGGCAGGCGCCTGGCCTTCGTCGACGCCTCGGCCATCGAGAGCATCGAGCACACCCAGGTCCTGCTCAAGACGGCCCGGCTCGACCTCAACGACTTTGCCCCCCGTGCCGGTGAGGTGACCCTCGCCGAACAGGTTCTCGACCACCAGCTGGTGGACGTCGACGGCGTGCAGGTCATCCGGGCCGCGGACCTCTACCTGGCCCCGTTGTTCGGGCGGTACTGCCTGGTGGGGGTGGACGTGTCCGTCCAGAGCCTGCTCCGACGGTTGGGCCCCGCCCGGTGGCGACACACCCCCACCCCGGATCGGGTCATCGACTGGGGGGCCATCCAGCCCTTCGGCGAGACCGAGCAGGGCACGGCCCCCGAGGTGCGCCTGCGCACCACCAACGAGGGGCTCGAGCGACTGCGCCCGGGCGAGTTGGCCGATCTGCTCGAGGACCTGAAGAGGCCGGAACGACAGCGCCTGCTCGACTCCCTGACCGCCGATGAGGCAGCTGACGCCCTCGAGGAGATGGACCCCGAGGAGCTGGCGTCCCTGCTCCGCGAGGCCGAACCGGCCCGGGCGGCCGAACTGGTCGGGGCCATGGAGCCCGACGAGGCGGTCGACGCGCTGCGCGATCTGACCAGCGAGGAGCGGGCCGAGCTCATGTCGGTGATGCCCGAGGACAAGGTGGCCGACCTGGTCCGGCTGCTGGGCTACCCCGAGGATGAGGCCGGGGGGTTCATGACCACGGCCTTCCTGGTGGCTTCGACCTCGGAGACGGTGGGGGCCCTGGCGGGGCGTCTGGCCAGCCACGAGGACTGCCCCGAAGAGCTCGATGCGGTGGCCCTGGTCGACGACCAGGGCCGAATGGTCTGGGACCTGGCGCTGCTGGCGCTGCTGATCAACCCGGCCGACACCGTGCTCGGCGATCTGGTCGGGGAGGCGGAGCCGGTCACCGTGGGGATCCGCGCCCACGTGCGCGAGGTGGCCGAGCGTCTCATCGACGCCCGGCGCATGTCGGTGGTGGTGGTCGATGACGATGACCGACCGGTCGGGCGGATCCTCGCAGACGACGTGATCGATGCCCTCTTGCCCGAGCGGGGCCGGCTCCACTTCCCGCGGCTGCTGCAGTGAGGGCGTCGAGCCGATGACCACGCGGACCGACCGATCGGAATCCCACCGGGATCCGTCGATCGGGCCCGCCAAGGCCATCTTGGGCAGCCGATGGATCCGGGGCTTCCTGATCTACCTGGCCGCCGCCGGCCCTGGCCTGATCGCCGCCAACGCCGGCAACGACGCCGGCGGGGTGGCCACCTATGCCTCGGCGGGGGCCCAGTTCGGATACCGGACCCTCTTCTTCATGGTCTTGGTCACCGTGGGATACGTCTGCATCCAAGAGATGGTGGCCCGCCTGGCCGCCCACACCGGCAAGGGCCTGGCCGCGCTGATCCGGGAGCAGTTCTCGTTGCGTCTCTCGGCCTTCGCCGTGGTGGCCTTCGCCGTGGCCAACGTGGGGCTGGTGGTGACGGAGTTCGCCGGCATCGGCACGGCCTTCGAGCTGTTCGGGGTGTCCCGCTACCTGTCGGTGCCCATCGCCGCCGTCGCCATCTGGATGCTGGTCATCGTGGGCTCGTACCGCTACGCCGAGCGGGTCTTCCTCCTCTTGAGCCTGGTGTTCATCAGCTATCCCATCGCCATGTTCCTCGGTCACCCCAACTGGAAGAACGTGGCCACCGACACCTTCCTGCCCCACGTCCTCGGGTCCAAGGCCTACCTGTTGGTGGCGGTGGCGTTGATCGGGACCACCATCACGCCCTACATCCAGCTCTACACCGCCGGCGCCGTGGTCGACCGGGGCATCGGGCCCGAGGAGTACAAGTACGAGCGGGTCGACGCAGTCAGCGGGGCCATCTTCTCCGACCTGGTCTCGATGTGCATCATCATCGCCACCGCCGCGGTGATCGGTGGAACCGGCGCCCTCAGCTCGGCCGCAGACGCCGCCAAGGCCCTCGAGCCGGTGGCCGGAAGGTACGCCGAATACCTGTTCGGGATCGGGCTGCTGGGGGCCTCGGCCCTGGCCGCCGCGGTGGTGCCCCTGTCGACGTCGTACGCGGTGGCCGAGGCTGTCGGCGTGGAGCGTTCGGTGTCCAAGAGCTTCCGACAGGCTCCACTCTTTCTGGGGCTGTTCACCGCCCAGATCGTCATCGGGGCCGGTGTGGTGCTGGTGCCCGGCAACCTGTTCCGGCTGATCATCAACACCCAGGTACTCGAGGGTGTCGTCACTCCGATCACCCTGATCTTCATCCTGGTGCTGGCCAACCGCCGGGACCTGCTCGGTCTGGCCGCCAACGGCAGGCTGGCCCGCACGGTGGGCCTGATCACCGTGGTGGCGGTGGGGACCTTCGCCTCCCTGCTGGTCGTCCTGTCCGTGCTCGGATGGGTCGGCGTGAGCGTTTGATGGCCCCGCCAGGTCGAAGGAGGGCCCCATCGACCGCCCCACCAGGTCTGTGGCCAGGGTTGAAGGGGCCCGGTTTGCGCCGAAGTACCTGGCCGGGGGAGTATTTGGCTCCCATGTGTCCGCACGCCTCGGTTGTCCATGCCTAGCTTCGGACTCAAGCGACACAAGATCAAGGGACCCGCCAACCCACCTCCAGTACCCGAACGGATCGCCCCCCGTCCGCCGGAGCCGGGCGGCCTGCGCATCGCCTTCCTGGTCTACCGGGGCAATCCCCGCTGCGGCGGCCAGGGGGTCTATACCCGCCACCTGACCCGCGAGTTGGTGGCCCTCGGCCACTCGGTCGAGGTGTTCGCCGGCCAGCCGTGGCCCGAGGTGGACGAAGGGGTGGGGTTCACCCCGGTGCCCAGCCTCGACCTCTATCGGGACCCCGATCCGTTCCGGATCCCCAAGCTGCGTGAGTTCCGCAACTCCTACCCCACGTCGGTGGCCGCCCTGGAGTTCGGGGTCATGTGCACAGCCGGATTCCCCGAGCCCTGGACCTTCAGTCTCCGGGTTCGCCGCATGCTGGCCGAGCGGCTCGGCGAGTTCGACCTGGTCCACGACAACCAGTGCCTGGGGAACGGGATCATGGGCATGATCGACGACGGATGGCCGGTGCTCACCACCCTGCACCACCCGATCACCGTGGACCGGCAGCTGGCCCTGAGCCACGCCACCAATCCCTGGCAGCAGTTCACCCAACGCCGGTGGTTCGGTTTCCTGCGCATGCAGGTCAAGGTGGCCCGGGCCCTGCCCCGGGTGGTCACGGTGTCCCAGTCGTCCAAGGCCGACATCGCCACCCAGATGGGAGTGGCCCTGGACCGCATGACCGTGGTGCCGGTCGGGGTGGACCACACCGTGTTCCGGCCCCGTCAAGACGTCGAGCCGGTGCCCGGCCGCATCATGGTGACCTCGTCGTCCGATGTACCGATGAAGGGTCTGGTGCCGCTGCTCGAGGCCGTGGCCAAGTTGCGGACCGAGCGGGACATCGAGTTGGTGGTCATCGGCAACCCCCGGCCCGACGGCCGGGTGGCCAAGGCCATCAAGCGCCTCGATCTGACGCCGATCGTGCGGTGCGTCACCGGGATCAGCGACGACGAGCTGGCCCGCAACTACGCCCGGGCCCAGGTGGCGGTGGTCCCGTCCCTCTATGAGGGGTTCTCGTTACCGGCCATCGAGGCCATGGCCTGTGGTGTGGCTCTGGTGGCCACCACCGGAGGTGCCCTTCCCGAAGTGGTGGGCACCGACGGAGTGACCGGGCTGCTGGTGGCGCCGGACGACCCCGGGGCCCTGGCCCTGGCCATCGGCCGTTTGCTCGACGACGACGAGCTGCGCCAGCGCCTGGGTGCCGCCGGCCGCCAGCGGGTGCTCGGTCGCTTCACCTGGCAGGTCACCGCCTCGGGCACCGCCGCCGAGTACCAGGCCCTCCTGGCCGACCGGGACCGGGACCGGGGACCGTCCGGGCCCGGTGTCGTCGACTCCTCCTCATCCTCTGCACCCACTCCTGAACCACAGGACCACGCTCCAAACCTGCGCACGGAGGTCCAGCCTTGCTGACCGTCGACTATTCGAAGCTCGGGGTCCGGCCCGGGGACCGGCTCCTCGACCTGGGCTGCGGGTTCGGCCGGCACGCCTATCAGGCAGCCCGACTGGGGGCCCAGGTGGTGGCGTTCGACGCCGGCGCCGACGAGGTGCGCAACGTCCAGGACACCTTCGGGGCCATGGCCGTGGCCGGTGAGTTGGACGCGGAATCGGCCCGGGTGGGGGCCACCCGTGGCGACGCCCTCCTGCTGCCCTTCGCCGACGGGTCGTTCGACCGGGTCATCGCCTCCGAGGTCCTCGAGCACATCCCCGATGACGAGACGGCCATGGCCGAGTTGACCCGGGTGCTCCGCCCGGGCGGGACCATGGCGGTGACCGTGCCGCGGTGCGGGCCGGAGTTCGTCAACTGGGCCCTCTCCGACGAGTACCACAACGTGCCCGGTGGTCACGTGCGGATCTACCGCCAGAGCCAGCTCGTCGGCCGGCTCCAGGGGACCGGTCTGAAGGCGGTCGGGAGCCACCACGCCCACGGCCTGCACGCTCCGTACTGGTGGCTCCGCTGCCTGGTGGGCCCGAAGAACGACACCCATCCGGCCGTGGCCACCTACCACCGCTTGCTGGTGTGGGATATCGAAAAGGCCCCGAAGGTGACCCGCTACGCCGACCGGGTGCTCAACCCGCTGGTGGGCAAGAGCCTGGTGGTCTACCTGGAGAAGCCCTCCGAACCCGGTCACCGCGCCTCCGCCGACGAGGTGTCGGTCGACGAGTCTTCCGGTGACCGGTCGTCCCGTGACGAGGTGTTGGTGTGAGGTCGATCCCCGAGGTTCCCGGAGTGATGAGCGCGGGCCAGGTGGTGGCCACCGCCGAGTCCATCGCCTCCATCCAACGGCCTGACGGGATGATCCCGTGGTTCCCCGGGGGCCACTGCGACCCGTGGAACCACGTCGAGGCCGCCATGGCCCTCACCGCGGCCGGCCTGGACGACCGCGCCGACCGGGCCTACCAGTGGCTGGTGGACACCCAGCTCCCTGACGGGAGTTGGTTCAACTACTACCTCACCACCGGCATCGAGGATGCCCGGCTCGACACCAATGTGTGCGCCTACCTGGCCACCGGAGCCTGGCACCGCTTCATCTCCACCGGTGACATCGATGGCCTCGAGCACCTGTGGCCGGCGGTCGAGGCCGGGGTGGACTTCGTCCTGCGGTGGCAACGGCTCGACGGCGCCATCCACTGGTCCGTGGACCCGTCGGGCTTCCTCGAGGAGTACGCCCTCCTCACCGGGTCCTCCTCGATCTACCACAGCCTCCGGTGTGCCATCGCCTGCGCCGAGCGGCTGGAGCACGAACGACCGGACTGGGAGTTGGCCGCCGGCCGGCTGGCCCATGCCCTGGCCCACCAGCCCGAGGCCTTCGCACCCAAGGTCGAGTTCGCCATGGACTGGTACTACCCGGTCCTCTCCGGTGCGCTCGGCGGCGAGGCCGCCCGCAGCCGGATCGACGGATCGTGGGACACCTTCGTGATGGAGGGCCGCGGCGTGCGCTGCGTGTCCACCGGCGAGTGGGTGACCGCGGCCGAGACCGCCGAGTGCGTGCTGGCCCTCGACGCCCTGGGCATGGACGAGGAGGCCCTCCGGCTCCTCCGCTGGGTCCAGGCCCTACGCAACGAGGACGGCTCCTACTGGACCGGCATGGTCTATCCCGAGGAGGCCACCTACCCGCCCCTCGAGCGCTCGACGTACACCGCCGGGGCCATGGTGCTGGCCGCCGACGCCCTCAGCCGGACCACTCCGGCCTCGGGGCTCTTCCGGGGTGAGGGCCTGCCCAGCCATCTGGACCTGACCGAGCCTGCTCCCGAGGCTCCGGTGGAGCCGGCCGTGCGGGCCCACGGTCAGAGCGGGCCTTCCTGAGTCCCACCCGGGCTCGGACGGGTCCCCGAGCCTGAGCGCTCGGCGCAGAGTCTCCCGCTACGGGACCCGGCGCAGGATCCGCAACGAGCCACACTCGCCGTCCTCCGCGAACGCACCGTCGTTGAGGGCTGCCTGCCAGATGTCGAAGGGAGGGCGACCCCCGTCGGCGGGATCGGGGAACACGTCGTGGATGGCCAGCCATCCGCCTTCGACCACCTTGGAGGCCCAACCGCGGTAGTCGGCCCACGCCGGCTCTTCGCCGTGGCCCCCGTCGATGAAGCAGAAGGCCAACGGGGTGGCCCAGTGGGCCGACACGGTGGGGGAGTCGCCCACCACGCCGATCACCGAGGCCTCCAGCCCCGCCCCGATCAGGGTGCGGCGCCAGTGGGGGAGGGTGTCTATCCGGCCGGTGTCCGGGTCGACCAAGGTGGTGTCGTGATGCTCCCACCCGGCCTGGTTCTCCTCGGAGCCGTGGTGGTGGTCGAGGCTGAACAGCACGGCCCCGGTCTCCTCGGCGGCGGCACCCGAGATAGACCGAGGACTTGCCACACCACGCCCCGACCTCCACGAAGGTGGCGTCCTCGAACGAAGCCCCGGCCCGCAGCGCCGCCAGGTACAGAGCCTCGCCCTCGTCGTCGGGCATGAAGCCGTTGGCGGCCCGGGCCGCGGCAAAGAGCTGGTCACGACGGTCCCTGCGCTCGTCCGTCGGTCCGGAGGCCGGAGAGACGGCGGGGGCGGTCAGCGGTCGATCCATCGGTGCAGCCTCTCACGCCTCCGGCCCGCCCGGGCACACCCGGGCCGGCCAACTCCTTGCCCTCAGTGGCCGGCGGATCCGACCGTGATGGCCGTCAGTACCAACGGCTGGCCCGCCTCCTGTCCCCCGACGGTCCGGGCCACCGTGACCCGGCTGATGCCGGGGTGCGAGGTCAGGGCGACCAGCACGGAGTTTCCCACCCGGGCCGAGTGGACCGCCGTCCCGCTCGAGCCGGTCACCACGACGGCCGGCTGGCTGTGGTTGGCCAGGTGGAGCTGAATCGCCACCCGGCGGCTGGCATCGCTGAACAGGTACAGGGTCCCACTCCCGGCCATCACCAGGTCGTGATCGGGGGTGGCGAGATTCCATCCGCCGCCGGGGTACACCCGGGTGCCGTGCACAGAGCTGGAGAAGCCGGCCAGTGGGGTGGTGACCGAGGCGGCTTCTCGGGGGTCGATGGATAGGGCCAGGATCTGGTACCGCAGGGTGACGGTCCCGTTCTTCGGGGTGCGGTAGTGAGGACCCACCTGCCTGATGGTGGCGCAGGGACGGACGGAGGACTCGAGCTTGGTCGACTGGTTGTGCACATTTTCGTCGGTGAGGACCCCGGTCCAACCGTTGTGCTTCAACCCCACCCACAGCGGGTACTCGAATTCGATCGAGTTGTCGATGGCGGCGTGTCGGCACGTCGACTGGGCCAGGGCAGCCGTCACCGACTCGTAGGCCGGTGCCACCTTGCCGGCGGTCTTTCGGCAGCAGGCGGCAAAGTAGGGCTCCAGATACGAGGCGTCGTAGGCCGCGTCATAGCTGCGGCTGGGTACGAGGGGCCGGGTGGTGTTGTCCAGCAGTTGCGGCAGGCACGCCGCCACCAGCAGCACCAGGACCACCCGGCTCACCCAGACCGAGAACCTCGACAGCGCCACCGCGATCACTGCGCTCCATGCCACCAGCAACGGGAGGGCGTAGCGCGAGTCCCAGATGCCCCATTTGGCGATGAAGGTGAACAACAGATAGCCGCACGACAGCCCCAGGCCCAGCAACAGGACGATCCGCAGGCGGCGAGAGCCGCGCCAGACCGCCACGGCCAGCACCACCAACGACACCACTACCAGGATCACCTCCCACGGGTTGGCACTCAGGGTCTCGGTCTTCTGAGCCGAGGAGTAGTCCTTGACGGTGAAGGCCCGGTACGCCGGGGTCACGCTGTAGTTGGGGTTGTCCTGGGCCACATGGAACAGGTTGAACGCTTCGGACAGCGTCCCCAGGGCCGCCCGGCTCACGTAGTACTCCGGCCCCGAATGACCGTTCCCGATGTGGAAGTTGTTGGCCATGCTCCGGGCCACGTTGGCCGCCCCCGCCTGGAAGGAGAACGGCGAGCTGGCCGCCGTTGATGACGCCGGACCGAACGGTGAACCGAACAGCTCGACATTCTGCGCGGTGAAGGGGCCGACGATTACCAGCGCGGCCACACCGCTCACCGCCAACAGAGCCAGGACCCGCCGGAACAGTTCCTCAGGCTCCGCCGTGTTCCGCAGCCGGTAAACGGCCACGCCCAGAAGGACCGCCGCGGCGGGCCCGAGCATCAACGGGATGGTGGCTTTGGTCATGTAGCCCAGTCCCACCGCCACTCCCAGGGCCACCGCCCGGGCCGGCCACCCGGCGCCGAGGGTGAACGACGCCGCCACCACCAGCAGCCCGATCCCGATGGCCGCGGCGAAGTAGTCGTTCTCGGTGCTGGTGGACAACAGGACGCCCGACGGGATGGTGGCGCACAGCACGGCGGCCACGATCTGCACCGATCGGGACGCCCCCAACAGCCGGGCCAACTCAGTGACACCCACCACACTGATCACGGCGGCGGTCAGAGCGATGCCGGCGTCGAATCGGTCGGTGCCCGAGAGCAGGTGCACCAGGGCCAGGTTGTACTCGTCGAGTGGAGCGAATCCCACCTGGGGCAGATAGTGGGTGGCGAACGGGGAGACGGTCCGGTTCTGGATCCAGTGCTCCACCCGGGCCAGGTGGTACACGAGGGAGTCGGCGTTGCTCGGTAGGTACCGCGAGCCCACCGCCACCAGGACTCCGAACAGCGCCACCAGGACGCCCAGCCAGACGCGGTCCTCGATGCTCAGGACGTCGAGCGCCTTTCGGATCCGAAGGTGGCCGAGGCCATGGAGTCGGAGGCCCGACACCATGGCCAGCAGAGGCCTCCGGTCCGCCAGCAACAGGGCCACCGTCACGATGCCCCAGGCCACCGCGGTGACCCCGGCCGTGTAGTGGTGACCGATGCTGGCCAGCTCGGTGATGACCAGGACCAGAACTTCGAAGGCCAGGAACGCCACCACCAGGGCTCCCCGGACCGACAGGGCGGCGAAGCCCGTACGGTCCCGATGGACCGCCACCCACAGCCACAACAGGGCCAGCGAGGCCACGATCAGCAGCAGCACGACACCGGTGCCCCTCCGGCGCGCCACCGAGCGCGACCGCCTGCCCCGTGATCCCATCACGGTAAGGAGAACGCCCGGGCCCCCCTCACGTTACGGAGCGCCCCTTCACCTTCTTCGCCGCCACGCGGCCGAGTCTACGTGGCGGGAAGCCCCAGGGTCTCGGTCAGCACGTCGGCCAGTCCGGGCGCCTCGCGCTGCCCGAAGGCCACGTTGATGGCCAGGCGCTCGAGGATCTGGTCCACGGTGCGCCCCCCGGCGGCCAGCGGGTGGGTCTCGACGAAGGTGGTCACCTGCTGGGCCAACTCCGGTGGGGTGCACAGGCCCCGGACCCCGTCCAGCATGCGGGGCAGGATGTTGGAGGGGAAGGTGGCCACCAGGGTGTCCCACTCCTTGGTGACCCGGGTCCAGGCCGCCGGTCCGGTGACCCGGTTGGCCACCAGTAGCTGCAACACGAACGGGGCGTTCTGGGTCCGTACCTCGGACAGGGCCAGATCGAAGGTGCGCTGGGCCAGTTCCTCGCTCCGGAACGAGGTCAGGGCGTACAGGTAGCGGTTCTCCTCCTGCGGGTTGGCCGGTGCCCGGTAGCGGGCCAGAAAGGCCTCATACTCGGTCTCCCCGCCCTGCGAGGCCACGATGTCCAAAATGGCCGACTCGGTGTCCGGGTGCAGGGTGGTGGCGGTGTCGGCGAAGCGCCGGGCCGCTTCGGCCTGGATCTCGGGGTCCTCGCCGATGGTCCCCAGCGTGCGGAGGACCGACGACCGCAGCGAGGGGGTGCGCTCGCCGTCGTCGTCACGGGGGTCCCAGCCCAGCTCGCGGGCCAGGGGTCCGAGCAGGGTGCGAACCGCCAGGGACAGCACCGGTCGGTCCCCGTCGGGGATCACCCGGTCGAGCAGGCCGAGGGCGCCGAGGACCACCGACCACACGCTGGGGTCGGTCTCGGCCGAGGCCACCAGGGCCTGGCTCAACCGCAGCAGGTCCGAGAGCGGGGCGTCGCCCGGTAGGGAGGCGGCCCAGGTGTCGGAGACCAGGTTGTAGCGCTCCAGCGGCGCCAGGTCGGTGAGCCGGTCGGCCAACTGGGTCACGACCCCGGTGGGGTACGACACCCGAAAGAACCCGGACCCCCCGGCATTGACCAGTTGGGTGGCCGGGTCGGTGGGGATGGTCCCGGCCGGGCTTCCGGCCCCGGTCAACAGGGTGGGCTGCGAGTCGGCCTCCCGGCTCAGGAGGGAGCGGGTCAGTACCGGCACCAGCCACTCCGAGCCGATGTTCCCGCCCGGCTCCCCGCGGTAGGAGAAGGGGGCCTGGGTCAGGGACCCGTCCTCGCCCACCCGGATCAGCGGGTAGCCACCCTGGTTGATCCAGGTGTCCATGATGGTGCGCACGGCTCGGCCGCTGGAGCGCTCCAGGGCGTCCCACAGGTCCGAGGTCTCGGTGTTGCCGTGGCTGTGGGTGGTCAGGTAGTCGGTGATGCCCTCACGGAAGACGTCGGGCCCCAGGAACTGCTCCAGCATGCGCAGTACGCTGCCGCCCTTCTGATAGGTCAGGACGTCGAACATGCCCTGGGCCTCCTCGGGCCGGCCCACCGGAAACTCCACCGGCCTGGTGGCGTAGAGCCCGTCGACGGCCATGGCCGCCTCCCGCTCCACCCCGAAGCTGACCCACCGCTGCCACTCCGGCCGGAAGGCGTCCACCGCCAGCACCTCCATGAAGGTGGCGAAGGCCTCGTTCAGCCAGATCCCGTTCCACCACCGCATGGTGACCAGGTCCCCGAACCACATGTGGGCGATCTCGTGGCACACCACGTCGGCCACCCGCTCCAACTCCACCCGGGCGGCCTGGGACGGGTCCACCAGCAGCGCCGACTCCCGGAAGGTGACGCACCCGAGGTTCTCCATGGCCCCGAAGGCGAAGTCGGGGATGGCCACCAGGTCCAACTTGTCGGCGGGGTAGGGGAGCCCGAAGTACTCGGTGAAGAACCGGAGGGCGTGGGCCCCCACCGTGAGGGCGAAGGGGGTGAGGCCGGCCTGGCCGGGCCGGTGCACGATGCGCAGGGGCACCCCGTCCACATCCACCGGGTCGGTGACCTCGAGGGGACCGACCACGAAGGCCACCAGGTAGGTGGACATGACCATGGTGGGGGCGAACCGCACCCGGCGCTTGCCGCCGGGCTCGGGGGACTCGTCGACCACCGAGCTGTTGGAGAAGGCGGCGAAGGCGTCGTCCACCACCAGGGTGATCTCGAAGGTGGCCTTGAGCTCGGGCTCGTCCCAGCACGGGAAGGCCCGGCGGGCGTCGGTGGACTCCATCTGGCTGGTGGCGATGACGTGCTCCACCCCGTCGTTGTCGGTGAAGGTGGAGCGGTAGAACCCGTGGAGCTTGTCGTTGAGGATGCCGGTGAAGCCCAGATGCAGGGTGGCCGGCCCCGGGGGGACCGGTTCGGCGAAGGTCAGGATGGCCCGCTCCTCGTCGGCGTCCAGGTCGATGCTGACCGGGGTAAGGGCGTAGCCACCGTCGGGATTCCCGTCGTTCAGTTCGGCGAAGGTGATCTCGAGCTCGGCGGCGTTGAGGGTGATGGTGGCGGTGGCCTCGACCACCGTCACGTCGATCTCGACATCACCGGCGAAGGAGGCCGCCGGCAGGTCGGGGGTGAGCACCAGGCGGTAGGCCAGCGGTCGGACCGACGTGGGGAGAAGGTAGGAAGGGGCTCCTCCGGCCGTGTCGTTGCCAGCGGGTTCGTTTGTCAAAGTGCTCATGGTGGGCAGGCTACCGTCGCGCCGTGCAACCACGTGATTCATCAGGCTCCGAATTTGCTGGCAACGGCCAACCGGCCGGGGACCGGACTCCCAGGCTCGACGTCGTAGCCGTGGGCAACGCCTTGGTCGACGTGCTGGCCTCGGCGGACCAGGCCACCCTGGACGCCCTGGACCTGGTCAAGGGGACCATGGCCCTGGTGGACCACGAGCGCTCGGAGGCCATCTACGCCGCCATGGGCCCGACCACCGAGGCCTCCGGCGGTTCGGCCGCCAACACCATGGCCGGGGTGGCCGCTCTGGGGGGCCGGGCGGCCTTCCTCGGACGGGTGGCCGACGATCAGCTGGGCCAGGCCTTCACCCACGACATCCGCACCATCGGGGTGGCCTTCGATCCCACGCCCGCTCCGGCCGGAGGCTCCTCGGTGACCGGTCACTGCCTGGTGCTGGTGACCGACGATGCCGAGCGCACCATGGCCACCTACCTGGGGGTGGCCTCCGAGTTCGGGGCGGCCGACCTCCACCAGGGCCACCTGTCCTCGGTCCAGGTGCTGTACCTGGAGGGCTATCTGTGGGAGCAGCCGTCGGCCAAGGCCGCCATGCGGGGGGCCATCGACCTGGCCCACGCCTCGGAGGCCTCGGTGGCCCTCACGGTGTCGGACCCCTTCTGTGTCCAGAACCACCGGGACGAGTTCTTGGAGCTGGTCCACAACGATCTGGAGATGCTCTTCGCCAACGAGGAGGAGATCATGTCCCTCTTCGGTGTGGTCACCTTCGACGATGCGGTGGAGGCCGTCACGGAGACGGGCGTGCTGGCCGTGCTGACCCGGGGGGCGGCCGGTTCCGTGGTGGTGACGGCATCCGGCCCCTTGGAGGTTCCGGCCGCACCCGTCGACCGGGTGGTGGACACCACCGGAGCGGGCGACCTCTTCGCCGCCGGCTTCCTCTACGGGATCACCAACGGTCTGTCGCCGGAGGAGTCGGCCCGGCTGGGCAGCGTGTGTGCCGCCGAGGTCATCTCCCACGTGGGGGCCCGCCCCCAAGCCGACCTGCGGAGCCTGGCCGTGGCCGCCGGACTGTTCGCCTGATCGGCTCCGGGCCGCCGGACCGGTCAGCCCGGCGAGCTGTCGACCGGTCGGAAGGTGAAGGGCAGGTCTCCGATCCGCACCAGCACCGAGGCCACCGAGCGCCCCAGGGGGGCCAGGGCGTCGTCCAGGCTCTCGGGCCGTTCGAGGATGGTCTCGTCCAGCTGGCAGGAGCCCTCGTAGGACACCTCGATGGCGCACTCGGGACCGTCGATCCCGGTGCCGATCACCTGCTCGACGGTGGTCGGGCCCCGGGCCAACGGCTCGTCGCCCAACACCTCGAGCTGGAGCGGGAGCACGCCGAGGAGGGCCCCGATCTCGTGCTGCTCGGGCAGCTCGACCAGCCCCTGGACCCGGAAGGCGATCTCCACCAGCACCTCGGGCAGCTCGTCGGGCTCCTCGCCGATGGCCCAGCTGCGGTAGGCGGTCTGGCTCCAGGTCGGCCAGTCCAGGCTGGTGTCGACCCGGATGCGGGCCGGGCGGTCCTCCCCGGGCAGGCTGTAGGAGGTCTCGAAGCTGATGTCGCCGAGGAACACGTCCACCTGGAAGCGCTCCTCCACCGCCTGGCGCTGCAGGAGCGCCGACTCGAAGGCATGGCGGTGTGAGGTGACGAGTTGGGTGAAGACGTGGTCCAGCATGCCGGGGCAGAGGCTACCGTTCTTCCATGGCCGTCTCTCCCGATTCGCGCCAACACTCGCCGTGGCTCCGCCGCCGGGTCATCAACTACGCGCACCAAGGGGGAGCCTGGGAGGCGCCGTCCTCGACCCTCTTCGCCATCGAGACCGCCCTCGGGGCCGGTGCCACCGCCATCGAGCTGGACGTCCATGCCACCGCCGACGGTCGCCTGGTGGTGGGCCACGACCCCACGGTGGACCGGACCACCAATGCCACCGGCCAGATCGCCGATCTCCCCTGGGAGGTGGTGCGCACCCTGGACAACGCCTACTGGTGGGCCCCCGGGGCCGACGTGACTCCGGGGCTCGAGCCCGATCGGTACCCGTTCCGGGGGCTGGCCCCGGCCGACCGGCGGTTCCGGATCGCTCTCCTCGAAGAGGTGCTGGAGGCCTTCCCCGGGGTGGTGCTCAACCTCGACATCAAGCAGACCGCCCCGGCGGTGGCCCCCTACGAGGAAGCGCTGGCGGCCATGCTCCGACGGTTCGGGCGGGTCGATGACGTCATCGTGGCCTCGTTCCTCGACACCGCCACCGACGCCTTCTCCACCTTCGCCCCCGACGTGCCCACGTCGGCGGGCACCGCGGCGGTGGCCGCCTTCTACCAGGCGGTGCAGGCCGGCCAGGCGCCCGCACCCCTTCGCCACGTGGCGCTACAGGTTCCGGCCAGCTTCGGCGACCTGACCCTGGTGGACCAGCGGTTCGTGGACGTGGCTCACCACCAGGGCCTGGTGGTCCACGTGTGGACCATCGAGGAGGAGGCGGAGATGGAGCGGCTCTGCGGCCTGGGGGTCGACGGGATCATCACCGACCGCCCCTCGGCGCTTACCGGCGTGCTCGATCGTCTCGGCAGTGCATGGCATCCGGGGGATTGATCAGGACGGCCCGATCAACGGGGGGCCGAGGCCCGGTGGGGTCAGCCCCGACCGCAGTTGGGCTTCTTGCCGTGGTTGGCCTTCTTCTTGGCCCGGAGTTTGCGCTTGTTGGTTCGTTTCGACACAGTTTGACGATCCTACTCGCAGTGGTGGACCCGTCTGAACCGCCCCGCCGCCTTCCGGCCGTCGGAGGACCCCGGTGACCTGGCTGCTGCGCGACGGAGACGTGCTGGCGTCGGCCGAACTGGCGGACAGCTTCGGCCACCGGGCCAAGGGGTTGCTCGGGAAGTCCAGCTACGAGGGGGCCATGGTGCTGCCCCGCACCCGGTCCGTCCACACCATCGGGATGCGGTTCGCCATCGACGTGGCCTTCTGTGACGGCGACATGGTGGTGGTGGACGTGGCCACCCTGGCGCCGTGGAGGATGAGCCTCCCCCGGAGGCGCTGCCGCCTGATCGTCGAGGCCCAGGCCGGTGCCTTCGACCGCTGGGGCCTGCGGGTCGGTGACCGGTTGGAGGTCCGGTGAGCCCGGGGTTCGGCGACGGGGGGACAGACCCGGAGGTCGACCCGGACGTGCTCGAGGAGCTGGAGTTGTGGTCCGGCCCCGACGATCCCGAAGATCCCGAAGATCCCGACGATCCCGACGATCCCGAAGATCCCGAAGATCCCGACGATCCCGATCCGGACGTCCCGCCGGGCCCGGGGGCGGTGGTGCTGGTCGGGACCCCCATCGGGAACCTGGGCGACCTCGCACCCCGGGCCGTGGAGGCCCTCCGGACCGCCGACGTGGTCTACTGCGAGGACACCCGGCACACCCGCAAGCTGCTGACCCACGCCGGCCTCACCGGTGCCTCGCTCCGGTCGCTGCACGAGCACAACGAGGCAGGCCGGATCGGAGAGGTGCTCCGCCTGGTGGAGCGGGGTGGCACCGCTGCCGTGGTCAGCGACGCCGGCATGCCCGGGATCTCGGACCCCGGACGCCGGTTGGTGGCGGCGGCCGCTGAGGCCGGGCTCCGGGTCACCGTGGTCCCCGGCCCGTCGGCGGTCCTCGGCGCCCTGGTGGTCAGCGGCCTGGCCACCGACCGTTTCTGCTTCGAGGGGTTCCTGCCCCGGTCGGGCCGGGACCGCAAGGAGCGGATCGGGGCGCTGGCCGGGGAGACCAGGACCACGGTGCTCTTCGAGGCTCCGGGGCGGGTGGGTGCCACCGTGCGGGACCTGGCCCAGGCGGGCGACCCTGGTCGCCAGGTGTCGATCGTCCGGGAGCTGACCAAGGTGCATGAGGAGGTCTGGAGGGGATCGCTGCTCGAGGCGGAGTCGTGGGTGGCGGCCCATCCGGTGCGGGGGGAGGTGGTGCTGGTGCTGGCCGGCGCCCCCGAGGTCGAGGACGGCCCGGTGAGCGACCAGGTGCTCTCGGCCGCTCTGGCCGAACGGCTGGATCGGGGGGAGCGGACCAGAGGGGTGGTCGACGACCTGGCCTCGGTGTACGGGGTGCCCCGGCGACGGGTCTACGACCTGGCCCTGGCCCGATCGGCGGGGGACTCCGCCGAGCCGGGTGGATCGGTCGGCACCGGGTCCCCTGGCCAACCTCCCGGGCCATCCGGCTCCGGGGCACCGGCCCGGTAGCCCGGGCAGAGGCGGGGCCTGTATCCGGGCGCGCCAGCACGAGGGGCAAGGGCTGGCGCAATCAGACCTGGATTCCGGGAGGCGGGATTCCCTGTACATCAGGTCCGTCTGAAGTGGACGTACCCGGCCCCTCACGGCTCAAACACCGGATTTCAGAAAAAGTCCCGAACTTGTTCCGGCCGCCGGGCCGAGCACGGTCGGCCCCTCCGGTCCGCCTCTCCCGGGCCGGCTGGCGGATGAGGCCTGGGGCTGGATCAGCGCAGCTCGGTGAGCGCCCGGGCCACGTAGGGAGCCAGCGGGAGGCCGAATACCTGATCGAGGGGGTGCCACCGGGCGGCGTCCGAGGACCCGTGGGTCTCGTCGCGGAGCTGCCCCGACCACGAGTCGATGCGGTAGATGATCCGAACGGTGTGCAGCAGCGTGCCGTTGGGCAGGGTGATCTCGTCCGAGAGCACCCCTCGGAGCTCGCCCACCTCCACCACCAGCCCGGTCTCCTCGCCGAACTCCCGCTGCAGGGCCGCCACCGGGTGCTCGCCGTGGTTGATTCCGCCCCCGGGGAGAAACCAGTTGCCGGCCACGGTGAGGTAGCGGGCCGCCCGCACCAGCAGCACCTGGCCGGCGCCGTCCTCGCACAGGCCGTACACGGCCACCCGTTGCTCGCGCCTGGGTGGGTCCTTGACCTTCGGAGTAGGGGGTTCCATCGGATCGGTCGGGAGCAGCCCCGGCGTGTCGGCAGGGTTCGCCCAGGTCGGTACGCTACCGGGAAGTGCCCCGCTTCTACGTGACCACACCCATCTACTACGTGAAGGACGCCCCTCACGTGGGCCATGCCTACACCACGGTCAACGCCGACGCCCTGGCCCGCTGGCACCGTCTGATCGGGGACGAGGTCTTCTTCCTCACCGGTACCGACGAGCACGGCCAGAAGGTGGCCCGGGCCGCCGAGGAGCAGGGACTGACCGCCGCCGAGTGGACCGACCAGCTGGCCCCCCGCTTCGCCGCGGCCTGGGCCGATCTCGATATCTCCAACGACGACTTCATCCGCACCACCGAGCCCCGCCACCACCGGGCCGTCCAGGAGTTCCTGGGCCGCATCAACGACAACGGCGCCATCTACAAGGACCTCTACCGTGGTCTCTACTGCGTCCCCTGTGAGCAGTACTACGCCGAGGACGACCTCCTCGACGGCTTGCTCTGCCCCATCCACCGCATGCCGGTGGAGCACCTGGAGGAGGAGAACTACTTCTTCCGGTTGAGCCAGTACCAGCAGGCCCTCATCGACTGGTACGAGTCCAATCCGACCGCGGTGGTGCCCGAGTCCAAGCGCAACGAGGCCCTCAGCTTCATCAAGGGTGGCCTCCGCGACATCTCCATCACCCGCACCTCGATCGATTGGGGCGTCAGCGTCCCCTGGGACGAGGAGCACGTCTTCTATGTCTGGTACGACGCCCTGATCAACTACCTGACCGCCATCGGCTACGGCCAGGACCAGGAGCGGTTCGACACCTGGTGGCCCGCCGTCCACCACCTGATCGGCAAGGAGATCATCCGGTTCCACTGCGTGTGGTGGCCGGCCATGTGCATGGCGGCCGGCATCGAGCCACCGGCCCACGTGCAGGTGCACGGCTGGCTCCTGCTGGGCGGCGAGAAGATGTCCAACTCCAGTGTGAACCAGATCGCCCCGGGCGACCTCATCGCCGACTACGGGGTGGACCCGGTCCGCTACCACCTGTTGCGGGACATCCCCTTCGGATCGGACGGCGACTTCTCGGCCGAGGGCATGACCAGCCGCTACAACGCCGACCTGGCCAACAACCTGGGCAACCTGCTGTCCCGGGTGGCCACGGTGGTGGGCTCCAAGTGCGGGGGGACCGGCCCGGCCCCGGCCGCCGACAGCCGGCTGGCCACGGTGGCCGCCACCGTGCTGGCGGAGGCCACCGAGGCGTGGGGCAATGGGCTTCCCCACCTGGGGCTGGAGGCCACCTGGCGGCTCATCCGCGAGACCAACGCCGAGCTGGAGGTGGCCGAGCCGTGGAAGGCCGAGCCCGGTCCGGCGGTGGACGCCATCCTGGGCAGTGCCCTCGAGGTGCTCCGCATCGTGTCCATCCTCATCGTGCCGGCCATGCCCACCACGGCCGGGGAGATCTGGAGGCGGATCGGCCTCGAGGGCAGCCCGGCCGACCAGCGGCTCCCGGCCGCGGGCCACTGGGGCGGCTATCCCGGAGGCCGGCCGGTGGAGAAGGCCGCCCCGCTGTTCCCGCGGCGCAAGAGCTGACCGGCACAGCTGTCGTGGGCGACCCCGTCATCGAGTGGTTCGACTCGCACTGCCATCTCCAAGAGGAGTTCGCCGGCACCGACTCGGAGGCTGACCTCGGCCACCCCCACGCCACCCGGCTGGCCGCCACCATCGCCCGGGCCGCCGAGGCCGGGGTGTCCCGGATGGTGTGCGTCGGGACCGGTGCCGACTCCTCGGCCGAGGCGGTCTCGCTGGCCCGGGCCATGCGCCAACCCGGCTCGGTGGCCCGGGCCGAGGGCGTCGAACTGTGGGCCACCGTCGGCCTCCATCCCCATGACGCCGTGGACGGGGTGGACTCGCTCGACTCGCTACTGGCGGCCGAGCTGGGGCCGGGGACCCCGGGCCAGGCCCCGGTCCTGGTGGGCATCGGCGAGTGCGGCCTCGACTACCACTACGACCACTCGCCCCGACCGGTCCAGCGGGAGGCCTTCGGGCTGCAGGTGGAGCTGGCCAACCGGCACCACTTGACCCTGGTGGTCCACACCCGGGAGGCCTGGGACGACACCTTCGACATCCTGAGCGCGGTGGGGGTGCCGGAGCGGACCATCATCCACTGCTTCACCGGTGGGCCCGAGGAGGCCCGACGGTGCCTCGACCTGGGGGCCTCCCTGTCCTTCAGCGGGGTGGTCACCTTCAAGAACGCCGCCGACGTCCGGGAGGCTGCCGTCCTCTGTCCGGCCGACCGGTTGCTGGTGGAGACCGACACCCCGTTCCTGACCCCGGTGCCCCATCGCGGAACCCTCAATGAGCCATCGAGGGTTCCGTTGGTGGGCGCAGCAATTGCCCAGGTCAAAGGGGTTGAGACTTCACGGTTGGCCAGAGAGTCCACCCGGAACGCCCGCACCATGTTCGCCATCTGAGAACGGAGCTCGCCCAGGGCCGCGGCCCCCCGTCCGGCCACCGCCGGTGGGCCGGCGGCGCAGGCGTGAGTTTGATCTCTGGCGGACACCCCGCCTAGCCTCGTGCCTGCGGCCGCTGTATAGCGGTCGTTTTGCTTTCTCTCACCGCTTTAGTGCTGTAGCTCACGCATTAGTTCGGAGTGCGACTGTCGGGCGCGTTCCCAGGACCGGTTCGGAGGATCCGGTCCGATCCATCCCGGGAGGGATGGAGATGCCCCAGGGGATGCATCCCCACCGGGCAGCCCTGTCAGTCTCACAAGGAGTGGAGCCCTGAGGACCAGATTCGAGAAGAGCGGCCGGCCCGGCGCCGCCGTGTTGTTGTGCGGCGCCGTGCTCATCGTCCCCTTGCTTTTGATCCAGAACGGGCAGCAGGCCGAGGCGTCGCCTCCGGCCCGGAGCGCGGCAGTCACCGGTCGGGCCATGGCCAGCCGGGCCCGCCCGTCGGCGGTGGCTGCTCCGGCCCTGACCGTCGGTACCAGCCCGGAGACCACCGCGGCCTGGCTGATCCGGAGTACCGAGGCCGTGGCGGCCTCGGCCCCGCCCCCGGGTTCCGGTGCCGTGGCCCGGGTACCGGCGTCGGGGCGGAACGGCGCCACCACCCCCGGGTCGGACGGCCAGGTGGAGGTGACCGCCCCGGCCGAGGTGGTGGTGGACCGCCAGCGGGAGGTCCCGCCCACCACCACGACCACGGCGCCGCCGCCCCCCACCACCACGACCACGGCACCACCGGCCCCGACACCACCCTCGGGTCCGGTCTACTGGGGTCAGGTGACCTACTACGGCGCGGCGCCGGGCACCTGCGCCAGTCCCTGGCTGCCCTTCGGGACCGTGGTCACCGTGACCAATCCGGCCAACGAGGAGTCGGTCACCTGTGTGGTCAACGACCGGGAAGCAGACACCGCCCGGGCCATCGATCTGGCCACGGCGACCTTCGCCGAGATCGCACCCTTGTCACAGGGCGTGATCGATGCCGAGGTCAGCTGGTGACGACGGCTCCCGGTCCGGTATCGGCGGGGTAGCGGGGCCCCGCCAGGGTGTCGAGGGCGGGGACGGCGTCGTCGGCCACCTCGATCCGCATGGTGACCCCGTCGACTCCGACCTCGAAGGTGAAGCCGAAGAAGGGGCAGCAGGCCTTCTCCCGTCGGGCCAGCTGCACCGCCGTCTCGAATTGATCGAGGCTGGGGGCGCGGTCTGGCCCACCGTCCCATCGGACGGCCAGGACTGTGGGCGAGGTTCGGCCCACCTCGAGCGACGGATGGGCCAGCAGGCGGTGCCACTCCTCGACCTGGGACCTCGCATCGGCCCCGGCCAGGCTGCAGGCGATCTCATCCGGCACCCACCCAGATTAGACATCCCACGGTCGTGGCCGCCCGCTGCCCGCTGCCGGCCGCCGGCTGCGCCGCCGCTGGCGTCCCAGGTCCGGGGCGCGGCCGGGGGGGGCGGAGCCGACCGGGCCACGACGGGGAGGTGAGACACTGACCGGGTGACCCACGGCCGAGCGGACATCCATCAGCTGCTCGAGGCCAACGACCTCCGCCCCAGCCGGGCCCTGGGCCAGAACTTCGTGGCCGATGGCAACACCGTGCGCCGGATCGTCCGACTCTCCGGCGTGGGCCCCGGCCGACGGGTGGTGGAGATCGGGGCCGGCCTGGGCTCTCTGACCTTGGCCCTGGTCGAGGCGGGGGCGTCGGTCACCGCGGTGGAGATCGACCGGCACGTCCTGGCAGTGCTCAAGTCCCAGGTGGAGCCCCTGGGGGTGCGGGTGGTCGGGGCCGACGCCCTCGAGCTCGACTGGTCCGAGCTGCTCGGCGATGGTCCCGGCACCTGGTCGCTGGTGGCCAACCTGCCCTACAACGTGGCGGTTCCCCTGGTGGTCCGGGTGCTGGAGGAGGCTCCTCAGGTGAGCTCGCTACTGGTCATGGTCCAGCGCGAGGTGGGGGAGCGGCTGGTGGCCGGAGCCGGGGACGAGGCTTACGGGGCGGTGTCGGTGAAGGTGGCCTACTGGGCCACCGCGGCGCTGGTGGGCCGGGTTCCGGCCTCGGTGTTCATCCCCCGGCCCCGGGTGGAGTCGGCGCTGGTGCGCCTCGATCGCCATTCGACCACCGGACTGCCGGGCGGGGCCGAGCCGGACGGCCCGGGCTCCGAACGGTACGAGCGGCTGTTCTCCGTGGTGCGGGCGGGCTTCGCCCACCGACGCAAGATGCTCCGCCGGTCACTGGACGGGACGGTGTCCCCGGAGGCCTTCGAAGCCGTCGGCATCCGGCCGACCGCCCGGGCCGAAGAGCTCTCGCTCCCCGAATGGGAGAGGCTGGCGGCCTGGCCGGCCGAGTGGCTGGTCCAGCGGCCGGCGGCGGAGGCGGAGCCGTGAGCGGAACGGCCACGGTGTTGGCCCCGGCCAAGCTGACCCTCTCGTTGCGGGTCACCGGAGTCCGTCCCGACGGCTACCACCTCCTGGAGTCCGAGATGGTCTCCCTGGACCTGGCGGACACCCTGGTCATCGAGGAGGCCGCCGGCGGACCGGGCGGATCCAATCCGGGGGCCGGGGGCGTGCTGAGCATCGATCCCCACCCGGACGGGCCCTGGGTCGATCGGGGCGCCGATGCCATTCCTCTCGGGCCGGAGAACCTGGTGAACCGGGCCCTGGCGGCGGTGGATCGCCCGGCCTCGGTGCGTATCGTCAAGCGGGTCCCACCCGGAGCCGGCCTGGGCGGGGGTTCGGCCGATGCCGCCGCCATTCTCCGCTGGGCCGGCTGTTCCGACCTGGAGCTGGCGGCGGGGCTGGGAGCCGACGTGCCCTTCTGCGTGACCGGCGGGCGGGCCATGGTCGGGGGCGTCGGGGAGGTGGTCCTCCCGCTGCCCTACGAGGAACGACGGTTCACCCTGCTGTTGGTGCCGTTCGGAGTGGATACCGGTGCGGTCTACCGGGCGTGGGACCGGCTGGCCGCCCAGGGAGGTCCCACGGATCCTGAGGCGTCGACCAACGATCTGGAGGCTGCAGCCCTGACGGTCGAGCCCCGTCTGGGCCGGTGGAAGGAATACCTGGAAGCGCTCACCGGCCGGCGGGCCCACCTGGCCGGCAGCGGCTCGACCTGGTTCGTCGAGGGGTCGGCGGAGGAATTGGGGCTGGCCGACGGCGAGGGGGTGGCGGCACATTCCGGCGAGGAGAGTGCGGTGCTGGTATCGGTTCGGACCATGCCGCCGATGGTCTGACGCCCCTGCTGGCCTGCCCCTACGTACCAGCCGTTACTTGCCTGCGGCCCGCCGCTGCCACCTGGTGGCTTTGAGCATCTTCTTGTGCTTCTTCTTGCGCATGCGCTTGCGGCGCTTCTTGATCAGGGATCCCATGTCGACCGGCACCCTAGTCGACCAGGGAGTTTTTCGCCATGTGGCCGGCGGTCACTCCTCGTCGGGGCCGACCGAGGGGGCCGGCACCTCGGGGAGGCTGAACCGGAAGACCGCCCCTCCACCGTCGGCCTGGTAGACGTTCACACTGCCCCCCTCGTCCTGGGCCACCTGGGCCACGATGGCCAGCCCCAGGCCGGAACCGGGTTTGGACCGGGCGCTCGGGGCCCGGTAGAAGCGGTCGAAGATGAAGGCGTAGTCGGAGTCGGCCACCCCGGGCCCGTGGTCGCGCACGATGACCGTGCCGCCTGAGCAGGCCACCTCCACCACCCCGCCGTCCGGGCTCCACTTGAGGGCGTTGTCGAGCAGGTTGTCCACCGCCCGCCCGATGCGGGCCGTGGAGCCCGAGACCCAGGTCGGTGCGACCTTGGCGTCGAAGACCACGCCGCGGCTCCGTCCGTGGGTGGTGGCCACCTCCACGGACTCCAGCACGATCGAGTCGAGTCGGACCGGTCCCGCCGTCAGTTGGGGCTGCTCGCCCCGGGCCAGCTCGGCCAGGCCACCCACCAGGGTGGTGAGCTCGTCCATCTGGGTCAGGACGTCGCTGATCAGGACCTGTCGCTCCTCGGGGGCCAGCTCTTCGAGGCGGCGGGCCACTTCCATGTTGGTCCGGAGGCTGGTCAGCGGGGTGCGCAGCTCGTGGGAGGCGTCCAGTACCAGCTGCCGCTGGCTCTCCCGGGAGGTGTCCAGGGCCACCAGCAGGCGATTGAAGGCCCGCCGCAGTCGTCCCAGCTCGTCGGGACCGCCGGGGTCGAGCCGACGGGAGACGTCGGTGGTCTCGGCCAGTTCCTCCACGGTGCCGGTGAGGCTGTTGAGCGGCCTGAGGACGGTGCGTCCCACGGCCAGGCCCAAGAGGACGGCCAGGGCCACCCCGATGACCACGATGAGCCACAGGGCCAGGGCCAGGTGGCGGAGCTCGAGGTTGATCCCGGTCAGTGAGGTCGACAGCTGCAGGGCGCCACCGGGGGCCGGGAGCTGCACGTATCTTGTGCCGTCGTTGTAGGTGAAGCCCGGTGGGAGGGAGGCGATGATCTGACGGACGGCGATCCCGGTGACCGTGGTGGAGTTGAAGGTGTTGGGCGCCTGGCCCCCGCTGGCCGCAGAAGCCTTGACCGTGGCATCGACCGGCAGCACCAGGTCCCCCCCGGTGAGATCGGTGGTCCCGCCACCCACGACCACCTGGGTGCAGGTGCCCATGGGAGATCCGCAGGCATTGGGAATGGGAGGTGGTTCGTCTGTCGACGAGAGCAGCTCGTGGGCCTCGGTGGAGAGGGTGGCGTCAGCCGATCCGATCAGGGAGTTGTAGGCCACGATGTAGGTGACGAACGACCCGAGGACCACCACCACCAGCACGGCACCGGTGGCGGCCAACACCAGACGGCCCCGGAAGGTCACGACCGTTCCTCAGCCGCCGGCACCGGTCAGGGCTCGCGCAGCACGTAGCCGACGCCCCGCGCCGTGTGGATCAGTCGGGGCTCGCCACCGGCCTCGGTCTTGCGTCGCAGGTACCCGACGTAGACAGCCAGGGAGTTGGTGCCCGAGTCGAAGGTGTACCCCCACACCCGGTCGAGGATGAGCTCACGGGTCAGCACCTGGCGGGGGTGGCGCAACAGCAGTTCCAGCAGATCGAACTCGATCCGGGTCAGGGTGAACTGGCGCTCGCCCCTCCGGCACTCGCGGGTCACCGGGTCGAGGCTGAGGTCGGCGAAGCGGAGGACCTCGTCGGAGTCCTCGGGCCGGCGCCGCAGGAGGGCCCGCAGCCGGGCCAGCAACTCGGCCAGGGCGAACGGCTTGACCAGATAGTCGTCGGCCCCGGCGTCGAGACCCTGGACCCGGTCGTTTATGGCGTCTCGGGCGGTCAGCATCAGCACCGGCGTGTCGTTGTCGGCCGCCCGGAGCCGGCGGCACACGTCGAGACCGTCGAGGGTGGGCAGGCCGATGTCGAGGATGACGGCGTCCGGGGGCCGGACGGCGATCTCCTCGAGCGCCTCGGGCCCGTCCAGGGCCACCGACACCTCGTACCCCTCCAGCCGGAGGGCGCGATTGAGCGCCCCGCTGACCGCAGCATCATCATCGACGACGAGGACCCTCATCGGGCCGGGAGCCTACCGGGGCGGTGGGGCCCAGCCGTGGCACGGAGTCAGGCGGCGTCCTGGCCTGGCTGATGGGGGAGTTGGCCGCCGATGCCGGCGGTGGCCTCAGCGGCGCCCCCGAGGGGGGTCTGCCCCGATGGCGGAGCCGATGTCCCTGGACCTGACCGGGCCTGATGATCCGACTCCAGGGGTAGCCTGTGGGCGCCGTGGGCCGGGTTCCGGCCTACGCCCATTCCGAGGTAGTTCAATTGGCAGAACGCTGGCCTTTGGAGCCAGATGTTGGAGGTTCGAGCCCTCCCCTCGGAGCGCTCGCTGTCCGGTCGCTGTTCGGTGTAGCGCCCCTCTCCGCGGAAGAGCCCCACCCTGGGCCGGATCCGTGGATCCGACCCAGTGGTGGGGCTTCCGTCGTGCTCAGGACCGAGGTGCGGTCAGGAGTTGATCGACAACGCCGAATCCGCAATGGGCAAGCCCAGGATGTCCTCGTCCGGAAGCCATCCGTAGGCGGGTCCTCCAACCGTCGACGTCGCATGGCCGCTATTTTCAACGACCGCGGTGATGGCACTGTGGCCGAGCGAGTTGACGATCGAGTACGTGGCTGCCACATTCCCGGAGACCGGGTGGAAGTTGATCTTGAACGTGTACCAGCCCTGGGCGGTGATCTCGCTCGGACCGGTGGTGCAGCCACCGGCATTGTTGCTGGTGCTCACGTAGAAGCCACCGCCGCCGGCCGACGTCGTGCACAGGTTGAAGATGAAGTCCTCGAGGTACGCAGCAGAGCTGTTGTTCAGCGCGGTGTCCCAATCGACAACCTGACCGGGGTTGGATGCCGCCCACGAAGGGCTCAAGAAGATCTTGAGCGTCGTGGTGAACCCGTGGGTCGGGAACGACGTGGCATTCTCATCGCTGCCGAAGGTGGTGTACGGCCCACTGCAGTTCTCGTCCCCGGGTGACGACGTGCCCGATACGTAGCAGCCGGTGAGGGTGTCACCTGAGCCCGAAACGCGGGCGTAGCTGGCGTTCTGGTCGATCGGACCTTTGACCGAAGCGGCGTACCCGCCGTAGTTGGAGAAGGTGCTGGGCACCACGTCGATGGTGCCGTAGGTGCTGTCTGACTGGACTCCGTTGCAACCCGAAGCGTAGGTGCACCAGCCGGAGGTGTTTTTGGCCAGCGTGTTGGAGTACGCGGCGACGGCGGTGTCCGCGGAGTGCGCCACGGTGCGAGCGGCCGGCTTGGGTGCGGCGGAGCTGACGGCTGCGCCAAGTCCGAGGGTGGTCGCCAAGGCGACGATTCCGATGGCGGAGCCGCGCAGGCCCCACCGCTTCAGTTTGGTGTTCATGAAGATTCTCCTCCTGGAGTGTGTGTGTAATTCGGCTGAAATTCAGCTGATGTTCAGCGTGTAATTCGGCCGGCCGCCAGCCCCCCTGTTGATACCGCCAACGGGCGTCAAGCCCGCAATCCCCAGCACCACAGTGAGCAGACCGCCGACGCTCTTGCCCCCCTTCCGGAATTTTCCGTGGGGCTAAACCTAAAGCACCACGCCAGAATGCACCATCGTCAATTATGGTGAGGTCCTGGTTGTAACAGGTGTTGAAGGTCGATCGGAGGCGTTCAACTCGGCCTCCCGGGGAGCCGGTGGCGGGGGTTCTGTGAGCTTCCTGAGAAAGTTCCGTAGAAAAGACGGTCAAGGGAAGGTTGCCGGGGCCTGGGCTACAGGTCGCTCGCTCGACGGGACGGCGGCTCCCGCCTTTGTCCTGTAAACATATTTGCTGCCTCGAAGGCAATCTGCCTAAGGCACCATCACTCTTGATCGTGGCGCATGCACCACCGCTTCTGGTGATTGCCCGGATGGTGTCGTGCCAATCACGACGCGCCCGCATGGGACGGAGCGTCGAACGTGGTAAGGCTGCGTCAAGGAGGTTGCGGATGCAGTCAAGTGATGTACGACGTCATCGGCACTTCAGCGTCGACAGCAGGCGACCGCTCCAGTCAGATCAACCGGCGGCCTGCACGCAACCCGCGGCCTACGCTCGACCGGCAGGCCTACGCTCAGCCGGCAGCTTTGCGGGCCCGACTCCGGTTGCGGCCCCGGGTGGCCTGGTCGAGCACCACCTTGCGCAGGCGGACCGACTTGGGTGTCACTTCGACGCACTCGTCATCGGAGATGAACTCCAGCGCCTGCTCGAGGGAGAGGAGCAACGGTGGCGTGAGCCGGATGGCCTCGTCGGCCGAGGCGGAGCGGATGTTGGTCTGCTTCTTCTCCTTGACCGGGTTCACGTCCATCTCGTCGTCGCGGGCGTTCTCGCCCACCACCATGCCTTCGTAGACCTCGGTGCCCGGGCCGACCAGCAGCACGCCGCGCTCCTGCAGGCTCATCAGGGTGTAGCCGGTGGTGATGCCGCGACGGTCGGCCACCATCGATCCGTTCCGCTTGGTCTTGAGCTCCCCGTGCCAGGGCTCCCAACCGTCGAACACGTGATGGAGCATGCCGGTGCCCCGGGTCTCCGTCATGAACTCGGTGCGGACGCCGACCAACCCGCGGGCGGGGACCCGGTAGTCCATGCGCACCCAGCCGGTCCCGTGGTTGACCATCTCCACCAACGTGCCCTTGCGCAAGGCCAGCAGCTGGGTGACCACGCCCAGATAGTCGTCAGGGACGTCGATGGCCACCCGCTCCATGGGCTCATGGAGCTTGCCGTCGATCTCGCGGGTGACCACCTGGGGCTTGCCCACCGTCAGCTCGAACCCCTCGCGTCGCATGGTCTCGACCAACACCGCCAGCTGGAGCTCACCCCGGCCCTGGACCTCCCAGGTGTCAGGGCGCTCGGTGGTGTTGACCCGCAGCGACACGTTGCCCACCAACTCGGCGTCGAGCCGGTTGAGGATCTGGCGGGCGGTGAGCTTGTTCCCGTCGTTGCCGGCCAGCGGGGAGGTGTTGATGCCGATGGTCATCGACAGGCTGGGCTCGTCCACGGTGATGACCGGGAAGGGGCCGGGGGTCGTCGGGATCGGCCAGGGTCTCGCCGATGGTGATCTCGGCCATGCCGGCCACGGCGGCGATCTCGCCGGGGCCGGCTTCGGCGGCGTCGACCCGGTCGAGGGCGTCGGTCACGTAGAGCTCGGTGATCTTGGTCCGCTCGATGGTCCCATCGAGCTTGCACCAGGCCACGGTGGCGCCCTTCTTGAGGGTGCCGTTGTGGACGCGGCACAGGGCCAGCCGTCCGAGGTAGGGGGAGGCGTCGAGGTTGGACACGATGGCCTGGAGCGGGGCCTCGGGGTCGAAGTGGGGGGCGGGGATCCGGTCCACGATGGCCTGGAACAGCGGCTCGAGGTCGGTGCCCTCGACGCCCTGCTCGGTGCTGGCCCAGCCGGCCCGGGCGTTGGCGAAGAGGATGGGGAAGTCGATCTGGTGCTCGTCGGCATCGAGGTCGAGGAAGAGCTCCTCCACCTCGTGGACCACCTCGTCGATGCGGGCGTCGGCCCGGTCCACCTTGTTGACCACCAGCACCACCGGCAGCCGGGCCTCGAGGGCCTTGCGCAGCACGAAGCGGGTCTGGGGGAGCGGGCCCTCGGAGGCGTCCACCAGCAGCAGCACCCCGTCGACCATGGTCAGGCCCCGTTCGACCTCCCCGCCGAAGTCGGCGTGGCCCGGGGTGTCGATGATGTTGAGCTTGACCCCGTTGTGGATCACGGCGGTGTTTTTGGCCAGGATGGTGATGCCCTTCTCCCGCTCGAGGTCGCCCGAGTCCATGACCCGCTCGTTGACCGACTCGTTGGCCCGGAAGGCCCCGGACTGCCAGAGCATGGCGTCGACCAGGGTGGTCTTGCCGTGGTCGACGTGGGCCACGATGGCCACGTTGCGGATGTCGTCGCGGGTCAGAGGCATGGGGCATGGTACTCTCAAGGCTAGTGGCCAACCGCCGATCCGCTGACCGGGCCCATGCAGGGACCACCGGCTTCGGCCGGGGCGCCCGACCGGGTCAGGGGGTGACGGTGCCTGACGGCGCCGAGGACGGTCCGGTCCCGACACTGTTGGCGGCGGTGACCGTGAAGGTATAGGGCTGGTTGTTGGTCAGCCCGTTCACCTGGCAGGTGGTGGTCCCGGTGGAGGTGCAGGTCAGTCCGCCCGGGCTCGAGGTGGCGGTGTAGCCGGTGATGGTCGACCCGCCGTTGAAGGCCGGAGCCGTCCAGGATGATCACCGAGTAAGTTGTTGTGGCCCTGGGTGCCCGAGACACCGGTCGGCGCCCCCGGGGTGCCGACGGTGATCGAGTTGCTGGCCGCCGACGGCAGTCCGGTGCCGTTGGTGTTGATGGCCGACACGGTGAAGGTGTACGCGGTGCCGGTGGTCAGCCCGGTGAACGTCTCGGTGGTCGGCGATCGGTGAGGCCGTCGAGCACCTGTGGGGCTGGGCCACACGGGCTGGTACGGGTCACCGTGTACCCGGTGACCGCTGCGCCTCCGTTGACGGCCGGAGCCGTCCAGGTGACGGTGGCCGTGGTGGCCGAGGCGGTGGCCGAGGCGGCCCCGATGGTCGGGGCCCCGGGTGCGCCCACGGTGATCGAGTTGGACGGTGCCGAGGCCGGGCCGGTGCCGTTGGCGTTCTTGGCGGTGACCGTGAAGGTGTAGGAGGTGCGAGTGGTCAGCCCGGTGACCGTCAGGTGGTGGCGCGCGGTGGTGGCTGCGGTCGAGCCCGCCGGGTGACGGGGTGACCGTGTAGCCGGTGATGGCCGAGCCACCGTTGTTGGCCGGAGCGGTCCAGCGTGATGGTGGCCGTGGTGGTCGACGGTGGTGGCGTTGGCGGTCACGCCGGTCGGCGCCCGGGCGTCCCGATGGTGATCGAGTTGGACGCGGTCGGACGCCGTGCCGGTTCCGGCGCTGTTGGTGGCGGTCACCGTGAAGGTATAGGTGGTGCCCCTGGTCAGCCCGGTCACCGTGCAGGTGGTGGCCCCGGTGGTGGTGCAGGTCAGACTGCCGGGCGCCGAGGTCACCGTGTAGCCGGTGACGGTGGCGCCGCCGTTGTTGGCCGGTGCGGTCCAGCTGATGGAGGCCGTGGTGGACGAGGTGGTGGCCACCGCGGTCACCCCGGTGGGCGGATCCGGCGCGGTGGCCGGTGTGGCCGGGGCCGAGGCGGCCGAGGCGGGCCCGGTGCCGACGCCGTTGGTGGCGGTCACGGTGAAGGTGTAGGCGTCGCCGTTGGTCAACCCGGTGACCACGGTCGGGCTGGCGGTGTCGTGGCCGTCTGGCCGCCGTTGGCCGGCGTCGTGGTGTCGGTGGCGGTGACGGTGTAGCCGGTGATGGCCGACCCGCCATTGGATGGCCGGCGCCGTGTAGGACACCGTCGACTGGCCGTTCTCATTGGAGGTGGCGGTCACGCCGGTGGGTGCTCCCGGGGTGGTGGCCGGGATGGCCGCGGCCGAGGGGGCCGAGGCGGACACCGGTGCCGACGGAGTTGGAGGCGGTCACCGTGAAGGTGTAGCTCGTGCCGTTGGTCAGCCCGCTGACCGTGCAGCTGGTGGCCCCGGTGGTGGTGCAGGTGAAGCCGCCCGGCGACGAGGTCACCTTGTAGCCGGAGATGGCCGTGCCACCGTTGACGGTCGGAGCGGTCCACGACACCACGGACTGGGCGTTGGCGTTGGAGGTAGCCGTCACGTTGGTCGGCGACCCGGGGGTCCCGACGATGATCGAGTTCGACGCGGCCGAGGCTGCGCTGGTGCCGGCCGCGTTGGTGGCCTTGACCGTGAAGGTGTAGGTGGTGCCCTTGGTCAGCCCGGTCACCGTGCAGCTGGTGGCCGCGGTAGTGGTGCAGGTGAGACCACCCGGCGCCGAGGTCACCGTGTAGCCGGTGATGGTGGCCCCACCGTTGCTGGCCGGCGCCGTCCAGTTGATGGCTGCGGTGGTGGACAGGGTGGTGGCCGCGGCGGTGACACCGGTCGGGGCACCCGGAACGTGGCCGGGGTGGCCGTGGCCGAGGCCGCCGAGGCGGGCCCGGTGCCTGAGCCGTTGGTGGCCGTCACCGTGAAGGTGTAGCCGGTGCCGTTGGTCAGCCCGCCCACCGTGCAGGTGGTGACGGCGGCGGTGCAGGTGAAGCCACCCGGTGACGAGGTCACCGTGTAGCTGGAGATGGCCGACCCGCCGTTGGTTGACGGTGCGGTCCACGACACCACCGACTGGGCGTTGGCGTTGGAGGTGGCGGTCACCCCGGTGGGTGCGCTGGGCACGGTGGACGGCGTGGCCGTGGCCGAGGCCGCCGAGGCGGGCCCGGTGCCCGATCCGTTGGTGGCGGTCACCGTGAAGGTGTAGCCGGTGCCGTTGGTCAGCCCGGTCACCGTGCAGCTGGTGGCCCCGGTGGTGGTGCAGTTGAAGCCACCCGGCGACGAGGTCACCGTGTAGCCGGTGATGGTGGCCCCGCCGTTGCTGGCCGGCGCCGTCCAGGACACCACCGACTGGGCGTTGGCGTTGGACGTGCCGGTCACTCCGGTCGGAGCACCGGGGACGGTGGACGGCGTGGCCGTGGCCGACGGGGCCGAGGCCGCACTGGTGCCGGCCGAGTTGGTGGCCGTCACCGTGAACGTGTAGCCGGTGCCGTTGGTCAGGCCGGTCACCGTGCAGCTGGTGGCTCCGGTGGTGGTGCAGGTCTTGCCGCCCGGCGACGAGGTCACCGTGTAGCCGGTGATGGCCGCCCCGCCGTTGCTGGCCGGCGCCGTCCACGACACCACCGACTGGGCGTTGGCGAAGGAGGTGGCGGTGACCCCGGTGGGGGCTCCCGGAGCGGCGGCCGGGGTGGCGGTGGCCGACGGGGCCGAGGCCGCGCCGGTGCCCGAGCCGTTGGTGGCGGTCACCGTGAAGGTGTAGCCGGTGCCGTTGGTCAGCCCGGTGACCGTGCAGGTGGTGGCGCCGGTCGTCGTGCAGGTGAAGCCGCCCGGCGACGAGGTCACCGTGTAGCCGGTGATGGCCGCCCCGCCGTTGGAGCCGGAGCGGTCCACGACACCACCGACTGGGCGTTGGCGTTGGAGGTGGCGGTCACCCCGGTGGGCGCACCGGGGACGGTGGACGGCGTGGCCGTGGCCGACGGGCTCGAGGCCGCGCTGGTGCCGGCCGAGTTGGTGGCCTTGACCGTGAAGGTGTAGCCGGTGCCGTTGGTCAGCCCGCTCACCGTGCAGGAGGTGGCCCCGGTGGTGGTGCAGGTGAAGCCACCCGGTGACGAGGTCACCGTGTAGCCGGTGATGGCCGCCCCGCCGTTGGAGCCAGGAGCGGACCACGACACCACCGACTGGGCGTTGGCGTAGGAGGTGGCGGTCACTCCGGTCGGAGCGCCGGGGACGGTGGCCGGCGTGGCCGTGGCCGACGGGGCCGAGGCCGCGCCGGTGCCCGAGCCGTTGGTGGCCGTCACGGTGAAGGTGTAGCCGGTGCCGTTGGTCAGACCGGCCACCGTGCAGGTGGTGGCCCCGGTGGTGGTGCAGGTGAAGCCACCCGGTGACGAGGTCACCTTGTACCCGGTGATGGCCGCCCCGCCGTTGGAGACCGGTGCCGTCCAGGCCACCACCGACTGGGCGTTGGCGTTGGAGGTGGCGGTCACGCCGGTGGGCGCGCCGGGGACGGTGGCCGGGGTGGCCGTGGCCGATGGGGCCGAGGCCGCGCTGGTGCCGGCCGAGTTGGTGGCGGTGACCGTGAAGGTGTAGCCGGTGCCATTGGTCAGCCCGCTCACCGTGCAGGTGGTGGCCCCGGTGGTCGTGCAGGTGAAGCCACCCGGCGACGAGGTCACCGTGTAGCCGGAGATGGCCGCGCCGCCGTTGGAGCCGGAGCCGTCCACGACACCACCGACTGGGTGTTGGCGAACGAGGTGGCGGTGACCCCGGTCGGGCGCGCCCGGGGCGGTGGCCGGCGTGGCCGGCGACGACGGCGCCGAGGCCGCACTGGTGCCGTCGACGTTGGTGGCCGTCACCGTGAAGGTGTAGCTGGTCCCGTTGGTCAGCCCGGTCACCGTGCAGGTGGTGGCGGGCGGCACCGGCGAGGTCGAGGTACAGGTCTGGCCACCGCTGGACGTGACCGTGTACTTGGTGATGGTGGCCCCGCCGTTGAAGGGGGCCGTCCACGACACCACCGACTGGGTGTTGGCGTTGGAGGTGGCGGTGACCCCGGTGGGCGCGCTCGGCGTGGTGGACGGCGTGGCGGTGGCCGACGGGGCCGAGGCCGCACCGGTGCCGGCCGCGTTGGTGGCCGTGACGGTGAAGGTGTAGCCCGTCCCGTTGGTCAGGCCGGTGACCGTGCAGCTGGTGGTGCCGCTCGTGCAGGTGAAGTTACCCGGCGACGAGGTCACCGTGTAGTTGATGATGGCCGCCCCACCGTTGGAAGCCGGCGCCGTCCACGACACCACCGACTGGGCGTTGGCGTTGGAGGTGGCGGTGACCCCGGTGGGTGCACCGGGCACGGTGGCCGGGATGACCGGCGCCGAGGGGGCCGAGGCCGGACCGGATCCGACCAGGTTGGTGGCCTTGACCGTGAAGGTGTAGCTGGTGCCGTTGGTGAGCCCGGTCACGGTGCAGGACGTCGTCGTCCCGTTGGGGGTGACGCAGGTCTGGCCACCGCTGGAGGTCACCGTGTAGCTGGTGATGGCCGACCCACCGCTGAGCGGCGCCGTCCAGGTCACCACCGACTGGGCGTTGGCGGAGGTCGCCGACACGTTGGTGGGAGCGCCCGGCGTGCCCTGGACGATCGAGTTGGATGCCGGCGAGGCCGTACCGGTGCCGGCCGGGTTGGTGGCCGTCACGGTGAAGGTGTACGTCGTGCCCGCGGTGAGGCCGGTCACCGTGCAGGTGAGGGCCCCGGTCGTCGTGCAGGTCTGGCCACCCGGGCTGGAGGTCACGGTGTAGCCGGTGATGGCCGCCCCGCCGTTGGAGCTGGGTGCGGTCCAGGTGACGGACGCCGTCGTTGAGGACGCGGTGGCAACCGCGGTGGCGCCGCTCGGTGCCGACGGCACCGTGGCCGGGACGGCCGGAGCCGAGGCGGCCGAAGCAGGACCGGTTCCCGAGCCGTTGGTGGCCGTCACCGTGAAGGTGTAGCCGACGCCGTTGGTCAGCCCGGTCACCGTGCAGGTGGTGCGCGGCTGGTCGTGCAGGTGAAGCCACCCGGCGACGAGGTCACCGTGTAGCCGGTGATGGCGGCACCGCCGTTGGAGGCCGGGGCGGTCCAGGTCACCACCGACTTGGCATTGGCGTACGAGGTGGCGGTCACGCCGGTGGGGGCTCCCGGGATGGTGGACGGGGTGGCGGCGGCCGACGGCGCCGAGGCCGGCCCGGTGCCCGAACCGTTGGTGGCGGTCACCGTGAAGGTGTAGGTGGTGCCGTTGGTCAGCCCGGTCACCGTGCAGGTGGTGGTCCCGGTGGTGGTGCAGGTCTGGGCGCCGGGTGCGGAGGTCACCGTGTAGCCGGTGATGGCGCGCCCCGCCGTTGGATGCAGGGGCGGTCCAGGCCACGACGGACTGGGTGTTGGCGTACGAGGTGGCGGTCACCCCGGTCGGTGCGCCCGGGGTGGTGGACGGGGTCGCCGTCGCCGGGCCGCCGAGGGCGGGCCGATGCCCGAGCCGTTGGTGGCGGTCACCGTGAAGGTGTAGGTGATGCCGTTGGTCAGCCCGGGGAACGTGCAGGTGGTGGTCGACCCGTTGGCCGTGGTGCAGGTCTGGCCGGTGTTGGCGGTGACGGTGTAGCTGGTGATCGGCGACGCCGTTGGCCGGCCGGGGCGGTCCACGACACGGTGGACTGGCTGTTCTGGCGTACGAGCGTCGCGGTGACCCCGGTCGGGGCGCCCGGGGTGGCGGCCGGCATGGCCGGTGCCGAGGGGGCCGAGGCGCGGCCGGTGCCGGCCGCGTTGGTGGCGGTCACGGTGAAGGTGTAGCTGGTGCCGTTGGTCAGCCCGGTCACCGTGCAGCTGGTCGTGGTCCCGTGGCGTGGTGCAGGTCTGCCCGCCGGGCTGGAGGTGACCGTGTAGCTGGTGATGGGCAGCCCGCCGTTGGAGGCCGGGGCCGTCCAGGTGACCGCCGACTGGGCTGTTCGCGTTCGAGCTGGCCGATCACGCCGGTGGGGGCGCCCGGGACGGTCGCCGGGATGATCGGCGGCCGACGCCGCCGAGGCCGGCCCGGTCCCGGCGGCGTTGGTGGCGGTGACGGTGAAGGTGTAGCTGGTGCCGTTGGTCAGGCCGGTGACCGTGCAGGTGGTGGTGCCCGGTGGTGGTGCAGGTCTGGCCGCCGGTGCTGGAGGTCACGGTGTAGCTGGTGATCGGCCGCCCGCCGTTGGAGGCGGGGGCGGTCCACGACACGGCGACTGGCTGTTGGCGTACGAGGTGGCGGTGACACGCTGGTGGGGGCGCCCGGCGTCGTGCGCCGGGGTGACGGCCGCCGAGGCCGCCGAGGCCGGCCCGGTGCCCGAGGCGTTGGTGGCGGTGACGGTGAAGGTGTAGCTGGTGCCGTTGGTCAGCCCGGTGACCGTGCACGCTGGTGGTGGCCGGTGGTGCAGGTCTGGCCACGCCGGCTGGAGGTGACGGTGTAGCTGGTGATCGCGGCTCCGCCGTTGGAGGCGGGCGCCGTCCACGACACCACCGACTGGGCGTTGGCGTACGAGGTGGCGGTGACGCTGGTCGGTGCGCCCGGGGTGGTCGACGGCGTGGCCGGTGAGCCGAGGGTGCCGAGGCCGGCCGGTAGCCGATGCCGTTGGTGGCGGTGACGGTGAAGGTGTAGCGGTGCCGTTGGTCGAGACCGGAGACCGTGCAGGTGGTCGCTCCGGGCGTGGTGCAGGTGCAGCCGCCGGGCTGCGAGGTGACCGTGTACTTGGTGATGGTCGAGCCGTTGGAGGCCGGCGCGGTCCAGGTCACCACCGATTGGGTGTTGGCGAACGAGGTGGCCGTGACGTTGGTCGGTGCGCTCGGGACGCTATCGACGGATACACGGCGTTCGAGGCGCCGACGCTGCGCCCGTTCCGACGGCATTGGTGGCGGTCACGGTGAACGTGTACGTGGTGCCATTGGTAAGCCCGGTCAGCGTGCAGGTAGTGGTCCGTGGTGGTGCAGGTCTGGCCGCCCGGGCTCGAGGTCACGGTGTAGCCGGTGATGGCAGATCCGCCGTTGGAGGCCGGCGCAGTCCACGTGACGGTGGCCGACTGGTAGCCGCCGTACGGCCACCACGCGGTCGGGGCGCCCGGGACCGCCCCGGGGGTGGCCGAAGCCGCGCCGACGCCGGCACCGGTACCGAGGGCATTGGTGGCGGTGACGGTGAACGTGTAAGTGGTGCCGTTGGTCAGCCCGGTCACCGTGCAGGAGGTGCGTCCCGGTGGTGGTGCAGGTCTGGCCGCCGCTGGAGGTCACGGTGTAGCCGGTGATCGCGGATCCGCCGTTGGAGGGGGCGGTCCACGACACCACTGACTGGCCATTGGCATACGACGTGGCGGACACATTGGTCGGGGTGCCGGGGGGTCCGGTTGGGGTGACCGAGTTCGAGTAGCCGGATGACGGCCCGGTGCCCGACGCCGTTGATGGCCGACCGTGAAGGTATAGGTGGTCCCGTTGGTGAGTCCGCGTCACCGTGCAGGGCGAGCCGGTGCACGTTCCGGTCACTCCCCCTGGAGTGGAGGTCACGATGTAGCTGGTGATGGGAGCCCACCGTTAGCTGCCGGGGTGGTGAAGGTGACGCGTGCCGTAGCCGTTGCCGGCGGTGGCAGTCCGATGGTCGGGGCGCCGGGCACCGTCGAGGGTGTAGCCGCAGGTGACGGGGCCGAGGCGGGGCCGGTGCCGATGCCGTTGGTGGCGGTGACCGTGAAGGTGTAGCTGGTGCCGTTGGTGAGGCCGTTGACGGTGCACGTGGTGGTGCCCGAGGTGGTGCAGGTCTTATGCCGGGTGAGGAGGTCACCGTGTAGGCGGTGATGGGCAGACCACCGGTGAAGCTGGGTGCATTCCAGGACACCACCGACTGGCCATTGGCATTGGAGGTGGCGCTGACCCACGGAGGTGGGGGCAGCCGGGCCTGGTGCGGGACGACTACTGCGTTCGACGTGAGATGATGCCGGTCCGGTGCCCAGTGCGTTGGTGGCGGTGACCGTGAAGGTGTAGGTGCTTCCGACGGTGAGCCCACTGATGGTTGCCGAGGTGGGGATGAGCCGGACACTGTCACGCCGGTGCAGGCCGGGGCAGGCAGGTGAAGGGTGCACGGTGTAGCCGGTGATCGGGGAGCCGGCGGAGGACGGGGCCGTCCAACTCACGGTGACCGTGTCGTTGGCGTTACCGACGGCGGAGACCAGGCTGGGGGCGAACGGACTGGTGGGAGAGATGGACCGACGCGGCTCGGCTGCGACGGGTCACTAGTGCCGTCGGCATTGGTGGCGGTCACCGTGAAGACATAGCTGGTGCCGGGGGTGAGCCCCTGGATGGAGGCCGAGGTGGTGGAGGCTCCCGTCGCGGTCAGTCCGGTACAGCTGGCGCAGGCAGGGCTGGCGCTGACACGGTGTAGTTCGTGATCGGCGAGCCTGGTGGCGGGGACGGCCCAGGTCACCGCGGCGGTACCCCCGGCATTGGCGGTTGCGGTGACATTGGTGGGCGGTGCCGGAGCGGTGCTGCTCGGGTAGCCGGGCAGCCCTCCAGGGGTGGCGGCGCAGTACTGCGACAGGGTTGTCGGGGTGCCATGCACGGTGAAGGGTCGGGACGGCAGTTCGTAGGTCGAGTGCTCGCAGTCGTCGGTGATCGAGGTCAGGACCCACGAGGCCGTGGAGGGCACCAGGTAGCTCGGTGGGGAGAGAAAGTTCAGCAGCGGGTCCCAGGTGTAGTGCTTGAGGTAGCCGGAGAGAGTTGTCCGCTGAAGGTACCGACCGGCCCACGCCCGTACTGCTGGACGAACCGTAGATGTTCAGTGGCCCTTCGCTGCCGCCGACTGTGTAGTTGTTGACCACGAATGACTCGGTGAGGGCCAGCACGGCCGCATCGATGGAGACCCCGGTCCTGGATGGTGCCGTCACCTGTGGAAGGATCGCACAGCGGGCCGGGGTGCCGGCGCACGCGGGCAGCACCGATCCGCCGTTGGCGAGGTCACCGGTCGGTTGACCTCCACATACTCGTTGGCGATGAGGCCGAGTGAGTCGTTGGTCACGCCGCGCGCGTACGGGACGACAGGCCCTGGGATTGCGGCTCCCCCCGCTCTGGCCGGCGATCCACTTGCCGGAGCAGTCCTAATAGGTGATGTTGCCGTCGACGATGACGTCGTTGGCGGTGCCGATGGTCAGCAGCCCGGAGAGGTTCCCGCTTACGAAGGCGTCGCCCTCTGCATCAGGAGTCGACGTCTCGCCGTAGTAGCAGCTCGAGCAACCGCCGGCGGTGGTCTGCGAGTTGGCGCCGTAGGACGCTGACGGCGTATAGGTATTGGTCTGAGCCGCCCAGGTTGTCCTGCGAGGTGCTAACCTAGCTGTTGCCGCTGTAGGTGGCGGAGAAGGCCCCGGTCCCGTTGCTCGCCTCGGTAACCGTGCAAACGGCGGTGGACTGGTAGTTGTTCCCACGGCAACCGGCGTGGACATGGTCACGGCCGCGCAGGTCGGGATGACGGCGGTCGAGTGGTGGTGTGTCCGAAGTTGGTGGTGCTGGTGGTCTGGCTGAACGCGACCGTGGCAGCACTGTTGATCTGGTTGCTGGACGAGGTGACGGTGGCGGTGAGGGTCACCGAGGTGTTCTGTGCCGGGGTCGTCGGAGGTGAGGTTGGTGACCGAGTTGGCCATGTAGGCGTCGAACGGATTGGCACCCAGCACCGTATGCCCGGCGGTGGCATTCTCGACGAGACGACTCCATTGGCGGGGAGGGGGCGTCCCGTTGCTCGGGCAGTTGTTGGTGTTGCCCGAACGGATCCGTTTTGGCGATCAAGTGTTGGTTGGTCGAGGGTGTTCCCGTTGACCGGTAGTGCTCTGCGGGGTGTCCGGGCTGACCACGGTCATCTGGCCCACTCCGGAGGCATTGGTGCCCAGGGTGATCTGTGTCGGTCCGGAGTAGAGGCATCCGTTGGGGCTGGCAATGGTGCCGAGCGAGAGTCGCTCTGGGGGGGACCTGCACCGCGTTGCCGTACGAGCTGTTGGCCGTGTCGTACTGGTACACCTCGCTGCTGGCGCTTAGCGCAGTTGGTATCGCTGCCCGACATCCCATTGGCGTCGTCGACAAACAGGCAGTTGGGGTCGGCGGTTTGACAGGCGAAGGAACCGGAGGGGCGGAGGGAAGGGTTTCCGAACGATGGCGAGCCCGACTTGGTGCCGTCGCCGCTCACGAATACCGAGTCGTTGGTAAAGGTGGGACCAAACAGGTAGTCACCAGGTGCGAAGTAGACCGGAGTGCAACTGGCATTGCTGTTGTCGATGTTGTAGCCGATCGCGTGCTCCAGTTGTAGGCGCAGGTCGAGTAGTTACCGTTCGCTGTAGGACTCGTAGTTGGACCACCAGACATTGGAGAGGAATCCGTTTTTCGGTGCGAGGTTGAGGATCTTGTGGGCGAAGATGCCATCCTGTCGGTGGACTGTGGGTCCTGGGCCGCGCCGACCACTTCCACGGCCAGAGTTGGTGAGCGCGTGGGTGGTGGGACCGAAGGTCGGCTGAGGGTTGCCAAAGGAGTAATACTCGTAGCGCCGGTGTTGCCGGCGGCTGAGCCGACGACCAGGTTCCACTGGGCGTAGTTGATGCCGTACCCACAGGTTCCCGATCCGTTGGTGGTGCTGCTGCAATAGGCGAGGCTGGGATTGGTGTTCAGGGCGGTGACGTAGCCGTTCTCCCCCGCTTCCACCGCCTCGATCGGCGTAGTCCGTGCGCTGATGCGGACTGCTGGATCGGGCCCGATTGGGTGATCGGAGCCACGAGGGTGACGCCGATGACTCCGATGATCAGCGAGAGGCCAAGACCGCCATGATCGCCGTCTGGCCCAGGTCGGAGGCGCGGTCAGCACGACGCTGCCGAGCTCGATCGTGCATTGGATTGCTGTCCGTCGTTCCGCCTGGTGGGCTTCATTGTCTTCCTGTACCTAGGACTGGTAGGGGTCACACTGCTGGGTGAGGTCGTACTGGAAGGGCAGACAGCCGTACGCTGCCTGCGGCTGGAGGGTGAAGGGTTGGCGGTAGTCGATGATCTGGTCCTCGACCTCCCCGTTGGTGCCAGAACCGGGTCGGTCGACCTCAAGGTGGATGCCGACGCTGCGGATGGCGTCCAAGGGGCAGGTTTCGACCGTCAATCCGGTGCAGGAGAGGAGGGAAGGACTGCCGGGCACAGTCGAAGCAACCGGCGGGTTCTGATTCAGGTCTGAGGCGAGGAGTGGATAGGAAAGCCGGTGACCGTGTCGACACGGTGTAGCGAAAGAGCGGGTCCGCGAGCCCTGGGATGGGGTCGTTGGTCACGCCCTGGATGTCGGCGATCAGCCGGACTGGTTGCGGCGAATTCGCCTGAAGTGCGGCGGGTGTCCCGTCCGCGTCTGTCGGCCAGTAGTAGCAGGTGGACGGGGCCCACGCAGGGCGTCCCGTCGGCGTTCATCGGCGCGTACTCGCAGGTGCCGCCCGAGGTGCCGCCACCGGAACAGGGCAGGTGGAGGTGCCGGCTGCCCGCTCCACGGATATCCGACCAACGGCAGGTACATCCAAACCTGAGTGCACAGTGGAGTGGTGCTGCAATCGGTGGCTGGCGTGCCCGCTGCACGTCGACTTCAAGGGCTACGACCTTGGCGGGGGTCCCGCGGTGCACATCGGTTGGCAACCTGCTTGCGCCCACAACGTTGGTATCCGAGGTGCCGATGTTGGCGTACCAGGACACGGCAAAGTTCAAGAAATGGGGGAGACCGTAGGTCCCGTAGAGGTGCCGACGTTGGCGCGGCCGCGCCCACAATGAGAAGGCCGGCGTCGGGACACCCCCGGTCACCGGAGCGGGCTCGGCCTCCTCGGCGACAACGTTCTGATGATCGCGAGAGACGGGGAGGCCTGGTCGAGCTCTTGGTACTGGACGTGACACCGCCGCTCACCGTCTCGATCGAGGTTCATCGAGACCAGGACCATGGCCGAGGACGACCACCAGGATGGTGGAGGTCACGAGCAGTTCGATCAGGGTCATGCCGCTGTCGTCGCGGAGGCTCGCGCAGTGAGGCAATCATGCCGGCACCGCTAAATCGATCCGGGCAGATAGTTGACGTCGACTGTATGTTCGAGCTGTTGGCAACCTGCCGACCGTCCCGGGGCCAACAGTCAAGGTCAGGTCGGTCGGCGCCACTGCGACCCCACCTTCGGTTACCGAGTAGGAGTAGGTGCCGTAAGGGACCGAGGTCATGGTGGTGCCGGTGGCGTCGGTGAGGGGCATGTTGTAGGTCGATCCACCTGCTCCGCACGTCGTGTCGGTGAGCGTGACGGTGGCGCCAGCGACCGACGCTCCGCTCGAGTTAGTCAGGCTCAGTGGGAGCATCCCCAGGGGGACGGTCGCCGAGGCGGTCGCTCCGGGCACGCCGGGAGGTTGAGAAAGGACGGTCGCTTCGTGCCGCACTGGCCGCCGCCACCGAATAGCCGCTGGATCGGACTGGGTAGCAGAAGTAGGCGGGTCGGAAGCGTGGGCATTCGTGTACGTAGGCCGCCGTGGCCAGTCGAGGGCGACTTGAACTGGGATGCCTGAAGCAACTGGTGGCGCCGCCGGCACATGCAAAGGTGTCTGTGACGGACCAGCTCCCACGGGTCCGCCCGGCGAGGCAAGGACCGCCGGCCCGGTGGCGGTTTCGCCGACCGCGGCGCATGTCGCCGCGGCGGAAGATCTTCGCAAGCCACCCCCTGGTAGTACTGAGGTGAGATGCCCGCCGGAGTGGAAATGGGGTTCCACGCCCAGTTGCCTTCAACGAACCCAGAAGGAGCTGCCCGGAGCCGGCACCGTTCGACGACGCAGCAGACACCACGCAGTCGGCGGTGTCGGTGCCCGCGGCGGGCGCTCCGCAGGCCACGCCGCTGACTTCGCCAGCGTCGTTGGGGATCCGGTTCGACTGCACCCAGTTGTCGGGCGTCGAGGTGAGGTCCCCGGTCCACACCGCCGCAGTGGAAGTCGGGGACTGGCGCGTCGTGCCGATGGCCACACAGGTCGTGCCCAGGCAAGAGATCCCCGTGACGCTGGTCGCTCCGGTCGGGAAAGGTCGGCTCGGCGGCCCAGGTGCTCGCACCACTGGCGGCGATGGTGGCGTCGGCGATGGTGGCATCGTTGGGGCTGGCCGCGTCGCCGACCGCGGTGGCCAGGCACTGCGTGGCCGAGGGGCAGGTGATGGTGCCGACCGATGTGAACGAGTAGGTGGACCCGTTCCCGGTGCTGGGCAGGATGTCGGACGTCATGGTCGGCGTCCACGAGGGGTTGGCTTGCACGCCGGCAGGGTCGCCGCCGAGACGGAGGACTCCCGCGGACCCGCCACTGCCGGCGTAGGCCAATTCGCACGTGGTGGGTGACGGGCAGGCGATCGAGTTCAGCGCAGTGAAGGTCACTCCCGTCGCCACGGTCTGCCAGACGTCGGTGCCCGTTCCGACCCATCCGGCCAGGAGGACCGGTCCGGAGGCGTTGAGGCCCAGGGCATAACAGCCCTGGCTGGTGGGACAGGTCACTTGAGTGATGTCCGTGATGCCTCCGGGCAGGCCGTCCGTACTGGTCGAGCTGAAGTCGGAGGTGGTGCTGACGATCAGACCGACATTGGATCCACTGTTGTCGGAGTAACCGACCCCGACACACTTGGCAGACGTGGCGGTGGTGCAGGCGACCTGATTGATATGGCTACCGCTGGACAAGGTGGTCGACGTCCACGGGGAACTGGCGCCGCCCCAGGCCGCCGATGCGCCCGTCGTGCCGCTGCCCAGCGTCAAGCAGGTCAGGCCGGCGGCCCCGGGGCACTGGACTCCTGCATCCACTGCTGACCCGCCGCCGTAGCTCGCGTCGCCTGGGTGGCCTCGTCGAAAGCACCCAACGACACCACGGCCTCGAGTCCGGAGACCACCGAGGCCGTTTGCGGTGTGATTGCGGACGCCGTCTGGTTGTTGGCGTTGACGAACGGCGGGGTGCCGACGTAGCCGGGGATACCCGAGGTGGGTTGTTCGAGCGCGATGGTGTACGTGTCGGGAGACGCAGGCGTCCCTCCGGGCACTTCGGCAAAGATGCAGCCGTTGGCGTCCGGGTTCAGCGTGAGGGGCGAAATCGCCGGGGTTCCCGAGGTCTGCGTGACCTCGACCGGGATGGCCTGCAGGCGGACGACAGCTTTGTTGGGGGGGCTGGCTACGTCGTAGGCTCCCTCGTTCCCTAACCGTGATGGCAATGAATCCGTCCGTGGTGGTCCCAGGAGAGGGCCAGTTGATATTGGTGTCGTCGGACACCTCATTTTGGAGCTGCCTTCCCCACTTCACGGTGACCTGTAGTTGGAGAACGGCGGGATGACTGGCGCTCGGCGGCGTGCCCGCCAGACAGAGATCCGACTGGCCCACGTCGTTGACCGAGTCGTAGGTGTAGGTGGCAGCGACTGTGAAGTTGGTGCCGGCCAGGCTCGAGGGCGGAGGCTGGACACCGAGGCTCGTCGCATAGGCCGCGTCGAGGGTGGTTGATCCCACCCAGGAGCGGCGTCGTCCCATCGGAATCGAGCGGAGGGTTGCGAGTTGGAGAGGATCTCAACCCAGGAGTCCGCCAGCTGCAGGGCGGCCTGGTGCTGCCTGGTGCAACGGCCGCCGTGGCACTGGTGAGAAGGAAGCCCATCGGGATCATGGTGACCAGGAGCACGGCGGCCACCATGACCTCGACGAACGACACCCCCTCGTCCGGTCGATTTCGTGGTCGGCGCGACCCTTCCAACGGGCTGGGTCCAGCCCGCACCTCCGACTCGTGGTCGGACCGCGGTGTCGATCGTTGGAAGGGAACATGGTGCTCTTTCGGCAGAGTAAGACCGGGATCGGTTTCGTTCCTAGGCGTAATTCCACCTGGCGTCCTATCGACCAGACTGAGAATGGACTTGAGCAGCCTGATTAGGCACGACGCAACCGGCCGAACGGGCAAAACGCGTGCTCGGAAGCGAGCAACGACGGCTTCAGAAGCGGCGATTCAAGGGGTGTTCGACCCGGTCCAACCACGGGTGGAGGGTTGTGGCGTTCGACGAGGCAGGCCCGGCCTGCTTGAGGTGCGCGCCGAACCAACCGGTCACCGAGGCGGTCGCGCCCGATCCCTACCGCTTGTCCTGCGCGCGGTCGCCGTTAGCACGACGGCCGACCCACCGACCGCCGTCAGTACGACTTGGGCAATCCCAACGAGTGTTGGGCCACGAAGTTGAGGATCATCTCGCGGCTGACCGGGGCGATCCGCAGCAGCCGGGTCATGCCCCACATGTCGGCCAGTCCGTACTCACTCGACATGCCGTTGCCACCGTGGGTCTGGATGGACTGGTCCAGCGCGGCCAGGGCGGCGTCGGCCGCCGCGAACTTGGCCATGTTGGCGGCCTCACCCGCCTCGGGGGTGTCCCCGGCGAAGTCGCACAGCCAGGCCGCCTTGTCGGTCATCAGCCGGGCCAGTTCGACATCGATCTTGGCCTTGGCCAGCGGGTGGGAGATCCCCTGGTGGCGGCCGATCGGCGTGCCCCATACCTCGCGGCCCTTGGCGTACTCGGCCGCCTTGTCCAGGGCGTAGCGGCCGATGCCGTTGGCGGTGGCCGCCGACAGGATGCGCTCGGGGTTGAGCCCCACGAAGACCTGTCGCAGGCCCTCGCCCTCGGCGCCGATCAGCCGGTCGGCATCGACCTGGACGTTGTCGAAGAACAACGTGTACTGCTTCTCCGGCGCGGTGATCTCCACCGGCAGCACCTGCTTGTCGAGCCCGGGCGTGTCGGTGTCCACCACGAAGAGGGACAGCCGTCCCCGTCCGGTGTCGGGATCGACACCGGACCGGGTCACCACCAGGACGGCCTCGCACTCGTCGACCCCGGAGATGTAGTACTTCGATCCGTTGAGCCGGTAGATGTCGCCGTCCTTGGTGGCGGTCAGCGAGAGGTTGTGCGAGTTGGACCCGGCGTCGGGCTCGGTGATGGCGAACGCCATCTTGAGCTCGCCGGTGGCGAACCGGGGGAGCCAACGTTGCTTCTGCGCCTCGGTGCCGAACCTGGTGATGATGGTGGCGCAGATGGCCGGCGACACCACGATGACCAGCAGCGGGCAGCCGGCCGCGGCCAGCTCCTCTTGGACGATGGCCAGCTCGGCGATCCCGCCGCCGCCCCCGCCGTACTCTTCGGGGACGTTGACCCCGAGGAACCCGGCGTCGCCCACCGCGCTCCACAGCTCGTCGGTCCGCTCGTCGGCGTGGGCTTTCTTCACGTAGTACTCGTGCCCGAACTTGGAGGCGATGGAGCCCACGGCCTCCCTCAGCATCTGCTGCTCTTCGGATTCGATGAAGTCCATGGGGTTGCCTCTCGGATCGGGCGGTAGCGGTGACTGAGGCGGTGTGGTCCTTGGGGTTCAGGAGCTCGACCGGGATGTCGACCAGCCTGCTCCGAAGGTACTCGCCCAGTCCTTTGGCCTGGGGATCGGGACGGGTGGACGACGCCACGCCTTCACCGAGCAGGCCTACCACCACGAAGTTGAGGGCCCGCAGGTTGGGGAACTCGTAGCGTCGGACCTCCAGGGCGTGGGCTTCAGGGAGTAGGGCCCGGAACTCTTCGAGAGTCAGGTAGGTCCGGAGCCAGGCCCAGGCCTCATCGGTCCGGGCCCACAGTCCGACGTTGGCGTTGCCTCCCTTGTCACCGGAGCGTGCACCGATGATGGTGCCGAGCGGCACCGGGCGGGTCAGCTGCGAAGCGGAGCTGGAACCGCCTTCGTCGGAGGGTGCGTGGGTGGAGGCGGCTGGGTCCGCGAGCGATGGAGCCGTGGCGGCCGCGCCGGTCTGGTGGGCGGCCAGGTAGGCGGTGTGGGGAACCGGTACCCGGTGGCCGTCGGCATGGACCACTTCGGGGACCACCAGGTCGGCCGGAACCAGCGCCGGCCAGTACACGCCGTAGACCGTCCCGGAACCGGGCGGGGCGGTGAGGTGGAGGCCGGGGTAGCCGGCCAGGGCCAACTCGGTGGCGGCACTGGAGAAGCGCCGGCCCACCCGCTCGGGATCGGCGTCCTTGACCGTGATCCGGAGCTGGGCAGTGGCCTCGACGTTGACGGGAGCGTCGGGCTTGTCCGAGCGGACCAGTCGGGCGTCGAACTCGGCGAACCGGTCGCTCCCACCGAGCGACTCCTCCAGGGAACGGAGGGTCAGGGCGGCCTTCTCCTCGATGTCGAGCCCGGTGAGGACGAAGGTCATCGAGTTGCGCCACCCGCCGAGCAGGTTGAGGCAGACCTTCACCTCATCGGGCGCCGGCAGCCCCTGGGCGCCGGCGACCCGCACCCGGTCCGGACCCTCCTGTTCGACGGTGAAGGTGTCGAAGCGGGCCACCACGTCGGTATTGGGGTAAGGGTGCCCGGCGATCTCGTAGAGCAGCTGGGCGGTGACCGTCCCCACCGACACCTCGCCCCCGGTTCCGGGGTGCTTGGTGATGACCGACGAGCCGTCGGCGGCCACCTCGGCGATGGGGAAGCCGGGATGGTCGAACCCGGCCACCTCGGTGAAGAAGGCGTAGTTGCCGCCGGTGGCCTGGGGACCGCACTCGATGACGTGGCCGGCCACCACGGCACCGGCCAAGCGGTCCCAGTCGGTCGGCGACCATCCGTGGTGCCAGGCCGCCGGGCCCACCACCAGCGAGGCGTCGGTGATCCGCGGACAGATCACCACGTCCGCTCCTCCCGAGAGCGCTTCGACGATGGGCCATCCACCCAGGTAGGCGTTGGCCGAGATGACCTCACCACGGGCCTCGTCGAGGGGCCGACCGGTGTCGAGGTGGGCCAGGTTGTGCCCGTCCTTCTGCAGCTCGGCGATGCGGGGGAGGAGGTCGTCCCCTTCGACGTGGGCCACCGACACCGCCAAGCCCAGTCGATCGGCCAGCATGCGGACCTGATCGGCGAGACCGGAGGGGTTGAGGCCGCCGGCGTTGGTCACCACCTTTATATGGCGGTCGACGCAGGTCCCGAGCACCTCTTCCATCTGGGTGAGGAAGGTGTGGGCCCAGCCCTTGGTCCGGTCCTTGTGGTAGCCCTTCCACAGGATGAGCATGGTGAGCTCGGCCAGCCAATCGCCGGTGAGGACGTCGATGGGCCCGCCCTCCACCATCTCCCGGGCCGCCGACAGCCGGTCGCCGTAGAAGCCCGAGCAGTTGGCGATGCGCAGGGGCTCGGTCACGAGGTGGCCTCGGGATCGCTGGAGCCGACGCCCCGCCCGTCTTCAGGGTGCGAGCTCAGGTCCGGGCTGCCGTCCGGGATGGTGTCACTGCTGTCCACCACCACCAGAATACGCCCGGTCTCCACCTGGTCCCCCTCGACCACGTCCACCTCGGCGACCGTGCCCGACGAGGTGGCGTGGACCGTGTGCTCCATCTTCATCGCTTCGAGCACCACCAACAGCTGGCCGGCCTCGACGGTGTCCCCGACAGCCACGGCGACCCGGACCACGCCCCCGGGCATCGGGGCCAGGGCCGATCCTTCGGCCACCTGATCGCTTCCCAGCGGGAAGCGCTCCACCTCCACCAGGGTCGAACTCCCATCCGGCCCATCTACGTAGTGCACCGCGCCCACCCGGTCGACCAGGTACCGACGGCCCACTCCGGCGGTGGTGAGGCTGACCTGGTCGGCGGCTGCCACCGCTCCATCCAGGTCGAACGGATCTCCATCCACGGTGACCTCGGCCAGGGCGCGGCCGGATCGCTCGAAGCGGTAGCCGATGCTGACGGTCTGGTCACCCGCCACATACGAGGTCTGTTGCAGGCCGGACGGGTTGTTGCGGAACCCGGAGGGCACAGCCGGCTGGACCGAGGCCCGGTCCCGGCGCCAGGCCTGATCGGCGAGGGTGGCCGCCACGGCGTGGCGCCGGACGGCGTCGTGGTCGGCCAGTGGCGCCGCCAGTCGGGCCACGTCGTGTCGCTCGAGGAAGCCGGTGTCGGTCTCCCCGGCCACGAACCCCGGGTGTCGGAGGGTGCGGACCAAGAGGTCGCGATTGGTCACCACCCCGTGGAGACGGGCCGAGGCCAACGCACCGGAGAGGGCCGCGGTGGCTTCGGTCCGGCTGGGCGCGTGGACGATCACCTTGGCCAGCATGGGGTCGTAGTGCGGGCTGACCTCACTACCGGACTCGACACCGCTGTCGACCCGGACCACAGCTCCCGCACCGGCAACGGGACCGACATCGGCACCTGCGCCCATGGGAGGGCCGATCTCGAACCGCTCGAGCATCCCGGTCGACGGCATCCATCGCTGGGCCGGGTCTTCGGCGTAGAGCCGGGCCTCGATGGCGTGCCCCTGAGGGCCGGCGGCCACGGCATCGTGCACCTCGCCGGGAAGGGCGGCGCCGCCGGCGATGAGCAGCTGCAGGCGGACCAGGTCCAGGCCGGTCACGGCCTCGGTCACCGGGTGTTCCACCTGGAGCCGGGTGTTCATCTCCAAGAAGAACGGCTCACCGTTCTGGTCCACCACGAACTCCACCGTCCCGGCGTTGACGTACTCGACGGCCCGGGCCGCGGCGATGGCCGCCTCGACCAGCCGGGCCCGGAGTAGCGGGGTGACGACGGGGGAGGGGGCCTCCTCGATGATCTTCTGGTGGCGGCGCTGGATGCTGCACTCCCGCTCGAACAGGGCCACGGTGTCGCCGTAGGCATCGGCCAGCACCTGCACCTCGATGTGGCGGGGATCACGGAGGTAGCGCTCGAGGAACACCGTGCCGTCACCGAAGGCTGCTTCAGCCTCCCGGCGGGCGTCGGCCACCGCCTGGCGCAGGCTGACCGGTCCTCCCACCACCCGCATCCCGCGTCCCCCACCCCCGGCCGAGGCCTTGACCAGCAAGGGCCAGCCCAGAGAGTCCAGCTCGGCGTCGTCAGGCAGGGAACCGTCCTCGACGGTGACCGACGGGAGGGTGGGCACGCCGGCGGAGCGCATGAGGTCCTTGGCCCCGATCTTCGAGCCCATGGCGTCGATGGCTGCGGGCCCCGGGCCCACCCAGGTGAAGCCGGCCCCGGTGACCACCCGGGCGAAGTCGCCCGACTCGGAGAGAAAGCCGTACCCGGGGTGGATGGCATCGGCCCCCGAGCGGGAGGCGGCGTCGAGGATCATGGCCGAGCGCAGATAGGTGTCCGACGGCGACACCCCGGGCAGCTGCACGGCCAGGTCGGCCTCCCGCACGTGGGGGCTGCCGGCGTCGGCATCCGAGTACACGGCGACGGTGGCGATGCCCATCATCCGGGCCGACCGCATGATCCGCCGGGCGATCTCGCCCCGGTTGGCCACCAACAAGGTGCGGATGGGGTTGAGAGCACCGGGGTTGCCGGCCGGCATCGGGTTGATGGTGGTCATCGGAGCCACCTCATCGATCGTCCGGGCCTCATGGGCAGGAGTCCATCGGTGCGCACCTACATCCGGAACACGCCGTAGCCGCGTGTTCCGGTGATGGGTTGATTGTCGATGACCGAGAGGCAGATGCCCAGCACCGTACGGGTGTCCCGAGGGTCGATGATGCCGTCGTCATAGAGCCGCCCGGACAGGAAGAGCGGTAGCGACTCCGCCTCGATCTGGGCCTCGACCAGCTCGCGCATGGTGGCATCGGCCTCTTCGTCGAAGGGCACCCCCTTGGCCGCGGCCGACTGCCGGCTGACGATGGAGAGCACCCCGGCCAACTGGGCCGCCCCCATAACCGCCGAGCGGGCGTTGGGCCAGGCGAACAGGAACCGGGGGTCGTAGGCCCGACCGCACATGCCGTAGTTGCCGGCCCCGTAGGAGGCACCGATGTTGACGGTCAGGTGGGGGACCGAGGAGTTGGACACGGCGTTGATCATCTGGGCCCCGTGCTTGATGATCCCTCCCTGCTCGTACTCCTTGCCCACCATGTAGCCGGTGGTGTTCTGGAGGAAGACCAGGGGGACGTCGATCTGGTTGGCCAGCTGGATGAATTGGGTGGCCTTGTGAGCCTCCTCGGAGAAGAGCACACCCCGGTGGTTGGCCAGCACCCCGATGGGATAGCCGTGGATGGAGGCCCAGCCGGTGACCAGGCTGGATCCATAGAGCGGCTTGAACTCGTCGAAGCGGGACCCGTCCACCACCCGGGCCAGCACCTCACGCGGGTCGAAGGGCACCTTGGGATCGGACGAGGCGATCCCCAGCAGCTCGTCGGGGTCGTAGCGCGGCTCGTCGGCCGGCTGGCTCGGACCGGGCCCGTGCTTGCGCCAGTTGAGCCGGCTCACGATCTGGCGTCCGAGGCGGATGGCGTCCACCTCGTCGGTGGCCAGGTAGTCGGCCAGGCCGGAGACCCGGGCGTGCATGGACGCCCCGCCCAGCTCCTCGTCGGTGGACTCCTCGCCGGTGGCCATCTTGACCAGGGGTGGTCCACCCAGGAAGACCTTGGAGCGCCCTTCGATCATCACGATGTAGTCACTCATGCCCGGTACGTAGGCCCCACCGGCGGTGGAGTTGCCGAACACCAGGGCCACCGTGGGCAGGGCCGCCGCCGAATTGCGGGTCAGGTCCCGGAACGCCCGCCCGCCGGGGATGAACAGTTCGGCCTGGGCCGGCAGGTCGGCACCGCCCGACTCCACCAGGTTGATGATGGGCAGGCGGTTCTGCAGGGCGATGTCGGCGGCTCGGGCGCCTTTGCGGAAGGAGTACGGGTTCATAGCGCCGCCCCGCACGGTGGGATCGTGGGCCGAGATCAGGCACTCGACCCCTTCGACCACCCCGATCCCGACGATGGAGGAGGCCCCGACGGCGTACTCGGTGCCCCAGGCGGCAAAGGGGGCCAGCTCCAAAAACGCCGTGTCCCGGTCGACCAGCAGCTCGATCCGCTCGCGGGCCAGCAGCTTGTCCCGGTCCTTGTGGCGCTGCACGTACCGTTCGCCACCCCCGGCCCGGGCCACGGCCAACTGCTCGTCGATCTGGTGGACAGCCTCGGTCAGGGCGCGCCGGTTGGCCCGGAAGGTTGCCGACTGGGGGTCGATGGTGGTTTTGAGGGTGGGCACAGGGAGGGCTCGATGAACGGTGCGGTGGGACGGTGACGGGAGTGTGACAGGACGGTGACGGAATTCGGGCGGTCGATGGAGCGCAGGTCAGGTGGTCGGTTGGCCACCGGGTCGCATTGCTCCGGCTGACGTGGGAAGAATAGGCGCCATGAGCTTTGTGCCGCGCCACGACGGGGACCGGTTCCGGGGCGATGTGGTCGACGGGGGTGTCCCATGGTGATCCGGACCTACCCCCAGGTACCACTGGACGAGGACGACGGTCCCTCGGGGACCGGTTCGGGCCGGGGGCCGGCCCCTCACCCCGGCGACGATCAGGGTCAGGGAGCGGGCTCCCGGAGGCAGCTGTCGGCGGTGGTGCTGGCGGCCGGTGAGGGGACCCGGATGCGCTCGGCCCGTCCCAAGCCCTTGCACCGACTGTGCGGCCGGCCCATGGTCCTCCATGTACTCGACGCCCTGGCCCAGCTGTCGGTGGCCCGGGTGGTGGTGGTGGTCGGGCACCGCGCCGAGTGGGTGACCAAGACCCTCATCGAGCACGCCCCGCCCGGCATGGCCATCGAGTTCGTGGAGCAGGTCGAGCAGCGGGGAACCGGGGACGCCATGGCGGTGGCTCTCACCGGGTTGCCCGATGACGACGGCGACGAGGATGGGGACGTGGTGGTGCTCCCGGGTGACACCCCCCTGCTCCGCCCGCCCACCCTGGCCGCGCTGGTCCAGACCCACCGCGCCAGCGACAACGCCGCCACTCTGCTCACGGCGGAGTTGGAGGACCCCACCGGCTACGGGCGGGTGGTCCGCGGCCGTGACGACGCCGTGGCCCGGGTGGTCGAGCACGGCGATGCCACCGACGAGGAGCTCGAGGTCCACGAGATCAACACCTCTATCTACTGCTTCCGCCGGAGCGTGCTGGCCCCCTCGCTCCGCCGGCTGAACCCGGCCAACGCCCAGGGTGAGCACTACCTGACCGACGTGGTGGGCGTGCTCTACGAAGCCGGTCACAAGGTGGGCTCGGTGCTGGTGGCCGACACCATGGAGGTGGCCGGGGTCAACGACCGGGCCCAGCTGGCGGTGGCCGAAGCCGAGCTGCGGGACCGCATCAACGAACGGTGGATGCGCCGGGGGGTCACCATGTGGGATCCCGAGAGGACCTACATCGACGTCGACGTCGTGATCGACCCTGATGTGGTGATGCTGCCGGGGGTCATCCTCCAGGGGGCGTGCGTGATCGGCGCCCAAGCGGAGCTCGGGCCCGACGTCCATCTGGTGGACACCGTCGTGGGAGAGGGAGCAGTGGTGGCCTCCAGTGTCGGGCGCCGGTCGGTCATCGGGGCCAACGCCCGGGTCGGTCCTTTCGCGGTCCTGGAGGAGGGGACCGAGGTCCCGCCCGGCGCGGTGGTCGGACGGTTCGACGGCGAAGTGGATGCCCGGGGGACTCGGGGGACTCGGGGGACTCGGGCGGATCGGGCGGTTCGGCAGCCGGAAATCCGCCCGGCGGGAGGCGGTAGCGTCTTGGCCATGGAATTCACTCCCCGACGGCGTTTGGAATTGGTCTCGGGGAGGTCCCATCCCGAGCTGGCCCAGGATGTCGCCCGGCAGCTGGGCGTGGAGCTGGGCGAGGCCAATCTCCGGGAGTTCGCCAACGGCGAGATCCACTGCCGCTTCGACAAGTCCATCCGGGGCAGCGACGTGTTCATCATCCAGACCCACTGTGGTCCGGTGAACGACTCGCTGATGGAGCACCTCATCATGATCGATGCGGCCAAGCGGGCGTCAGCCAAGCGGATCACCGCGGTGTGCCCGTATTACGGGTACTCCCGCCAGGACCGCAAGGCCACCGGCCGGGAGCCCATCACGGCCAAGTTGGTGGCCGACATGCTGTCGGTGGCCGGGGCCGACCGGGTGGTCAGCGTCGATCTCCACTCCGGGCAGATCCAGGGCTTCTTCGATGTCCCCTTCGACCACCTGACGGCAGCACCCGTGCTGGTGGACTACCTGCGGACCCAGCGGAGTGACGACCTGGTGGTGGTGGCTCCGGACGCCGGGCGGGTGAAAGTGGCTGAACGATTCAGCCAGCACCTGACCGCCGATCTGGCCGTGGTGCACAAGCGCCGGCTGCGGGACACGTCCAACCAGGTGGAGGCGCTCCACGTGGTCGGTGATGTCGACGGGCGCCAGTGCGTGCTCATCGACGACATGATCGACACGGCCGGCACCATCGTGGCCGCCGCCGACCTGCTGGCCGACCGGGGCGCCTCCGAGGTCTGGTGCATGGCCACCCATGCCGTGCTCTCGGACCCGGCGGTGGACAGGCTGAAGAACTCGGCGCTCACCAAGGTGGTGGTGACCAATACGTTGCCGATTCCTCAGGATCGTCACTTCGACAAGCTCGAGGTCCTCTCGGTGGCCAAGATCATCTCCGACGCTATCGACGCGGTGTTCGAGGACTCCTCGGTATCCGAGATCTTCGGTGGGGAGAACCTGGCCTGACCCGGGTGGCTCGCGGACTCCCATCAATTCTGTACTCGTCGGCGCCACTCCGTCCTCGCCGGCGCCACTCTGTAGTCGCCAGCGCCAGCGCCACCGCCACCGCCCATCCCGATAACCGGATTACCGGATTGGCCGAATCATCGGCTGGAGGCGATAGCTTGATCGGGCAAGTACCGTCTACAACCGATAATTTGGCCAATTCGGCGTGGCGGCAAACAGACAGGTCCGGACTCCGCCGGCTGAGTCCGGCCTGATCGGGATGGAAGGTGTCTGGTTTGGTGGGTCGAGTCGAGAGGCCTACCGGTCCCAGAGGTCGGTTGGGTCGGCCTGGGAGGTCAGATCGGCGCCGGTGGCGAGCCCCGGGAGGGACTCTCCGTCGTTCATATAGGCCCTGACCTGCATGTTTGGCCGCCAGAAAAAAGTTTGGATTTCTGCTCAAGTCGAGCTCAGGACGTGCCGATAACAATTGGGCAAGCTCCGTTTGTGGCGGGCGCTGGTTGCCGCCCCCTCTGGTTCCTTTGATGGCCGGCACAGGTCGGGAATCGGACCGCCGCGAAGCGTCTCGAAATCGTTCGAAACTTTTCAAAACTTTTCCTAAAGGTCCGAGCCGAACGTGCCGATGGGGGGTCAACGGGTCTGTAGAGCAGGGGATCCGCCAACCGTCCAACTCCTATCGCCCCCCTGCTCCAGACCCGCCTCTCTCTGGATCCGGACCCCGCTCTCCGCCTGTCAGTCCATCATCCGCCAGGTGCCCGGTTCGTCCATCCGCCTGGGCCCCCGGTGCGTCGCCCCTGGCCTGTGGCCCGTAGGGCGCCGGCTCGTCTATCATGAAGGGCCGTCAGCAGCGGCCCTCCGAGATCGCCACCCTCAGGCGTGATCGACCGGAGCGGCACTGCCCCCGTGTCAGCATCTCCCGAGGAGTTTCCGCATGCCCGAAGTCACGCTTGTCGCCGAAGCCGGCCGCGAAATCGGAACGAGTTCGACGCGCCGCCTGCGGACCCAGGGGAAGATCCCCGGTGTGGTCTACGGCCACGGTGCCGATCCCATCCCGGTTGCCGTCGGAGCCCGGGAGTTCCAGATCGCCATGTCCGGCGAGGCCGGTCTCAACACCCTGCTCTCCCTCGAAGTGGGCAAGGACAACTTCCTGACCCTGGCCCGGGACATCCAGCACCACCCGTTCAAGAACGTGGTCACCCACATCGACTTCCTCATCGTGCGGCGTGACGAGGTCATCTCCGCCGAGGTCACCATCAACCTGGTCGGCGAGGCCATCGAGGTGCAGCACGGTGACGGCGTCGTCGACCAGCAGCTGTTCACCCTCCACATCAAGGCCAAGCCGGCCGACATCCCCCCTTCGGTGGACATCGACATCTCCGGTCTGACCATCGGGGCCGCCCTGCACGTGTCGGACATCGACATCCCGCGCGGCGTGGAGCTCGAGACCGATGTCGAAGCCACGGTGGTCGCCGGCCAGCCTCCCCGGGTGCAGACGACAGCCGAGGAAGAGGCCGAGGCCGCCGCGGGTGCAGCTGCCGAGGCCGGCGAGGCCGCCGGAGAGCCGTCAGGCGACGCCGAGTCCAGCGAGGGCTAGGCCCTGCTCCGCAACCGGCGGGCGCCGGTGGGCCCGCGGACAGGGACACCGGTCGATTTTCTCGTCGTGGGACTGGGCAATCCCGGGGCCGAGTTCGAGGGCACCCGGCACAATGCCGGGGCCGAGGTGGCCGCGCTGCTGGTCGAGCGCCACGGTGGTCGCCTCAAATCCGAGAAGGGCCTCCGCTCGCTCGCCAGTGAGATCCGCATCGGCGGAAAGCGCGTGCTCACCGCGGTTCCGCTGACCTTCATGAACGAGTCCGGCTTGGCGGTGGCGCCCCTGGTGCGACGGTCCGGCATCGACGAGGTCACCAGCGACCCTGCCGACGACCATGACGACGAGCCCGATAGGGCCGGCGGGCCCGACCAGGGGAACGAAGAGGGTCAGGTGGCCAAAACGGCGAAGCCCGCCAAGGAGCCCACCTCTCCGGGTACGGCCTCGCGCCTGATCGTGGTGCACGACGAGTTGGACCTCCCGTCCGGCCGGCTCAAGGTCAAGTCGGGTGGCGGCACGGCCGGCAACAACGGGCTCAAGTCGATCAACAGCCACCTCCATACCAACGAGTACCTCCGGGTCCGGGTGGGCATCGGCAAACCGCCGGGCCGGCAGCCCGGGGCCGACTACGTGCTCCGACGGCCCGGTGCCGCCGAGCGGGCCACCCTGGCCCAGGCCTTCGAAGAGGCCGCCGATGCCGTCGAGACCATCGTCACCCAGGGAGTGGATGCGGCCATGAGTCGGTTCAACGGCGCCGGTGGTTGAGCCAGGGCGCACGTCGGGGGGACCACGGCCGGGGCCCACGGGGCCGGGGCCGGCGGGTCCGGGCCGGGCGGGCGACGTGGCCATCTCGGTCAAGGGCCTGACCAAGTTCTACGGGAGCTTCGAGGCGGTCCGGGGCATCGACTTCGAGGTCCGCCGGGGCGAGGTGCTGGCTCTGTTGGGCCCGAACGGCGCCGGCAAGACGACCTGCGTGGAGAACCTGGAGGGCTACCGGAAGCGCGACCAGGGCCAGGTGTCCCGATCGTGTTCATCTCCGGCGTCTTCTATCCCCTCGGAGGGACCTCGGTGCTGTCGAAGATCGCCAACGACTTCCCCATCCGGCACCTCATCCTGGCCCTGGTCAGTGCGTTCGAAGGCGGGCCCGGGTCGGGCTTCCGGATCCACGATCTGGTGGTGATGCCGATCTGGGCCGCGGCGGCCCTGTTGTTCACGGCCCGTAAGTTCCGGTGGGAACCCCGGCATCGCTGAGCCCCGACCCCACCGAGCCCCGGTACCCTGAACCGGTGAGCCTGCGCTCGCTTCCCCCACTGCTGCGCAACGAGCCCGCCATGGCGCGGGTCGTCGGCGCGTCCAACGCCACCCTGGCCGTGGCCACGCCGGCCCAGGCCTTCGTGCTGGCCGGTCTGATCCGGCTGGGCAGCCGCCGGCCGGTGCTGGTGGTCACGCCTACCGGGGCGGCGGCCGATCAGCTGGCCCACGACCTCGAGGCCTTCACCGGGGCCGACGGAAGCTCTGCCCGAGGCGACGAGGGTCCGGCCGGGTCGTCGGCTGGCGGTCGGACCGACGAGGCCACCAAGGTCGAGGTCTTCCCGGCCTGGGAGACGCTGCCCTTCGAGCGGGTCAGCCCGGACGTGGCGACCATGGGCGGCGTCTCCGACTGCTGTGGCAGTTGGCCGGCGGCCCCGACCGGGGTCCCAGCTCCGGCTCGGGTCCGACCCCGATTCGAGCGCTGACAGCCCCGGCATCGTGGTGGCCCCGATCAAAGCGGTGCTCCAGCGCCTCGGGCCCATGGCGCACGGCGGCTCGGCCGGTGGTGGTGGCCAAGGGCGACCAGATCATCGTCGAGGAGCTGGTCGGCCAGCTGGTGTCCATGGGCTACCGGCGCGAGTCCATCGTCGAGCACCGGGGGGAGCTGGCCGTGCGGGGCGGCATCGTGGACGTGTTCCCGTCGACCGCCGATGAGCCAGTCCGGATCGACCTGTGGGGTGACGAGGTGGACCGGTTGACCCGGTTCGACGTCTCCGATCAGCGGTCGATCGACGACCTGGCCGAGGTCGAGCTGTTCGGCTGCCGCGAGCTGGTGGTGGACGACACCATGATGAAGCGGGCGGCCGACCTGGTCGGTTCGGCGCCGTGGGGACGCCACCAGTGGAACCGCCTGGCCGACGGTGAGCAGTTCGACGGCATGGAGTCGTGGCTGCCCTGGCTGGCCGACTCCGAGGAGCTGATCACCGACCTGTTGGGTGACGGGGCCCTGGTGGTGCTGGTCGAGCCCCGTCGGGTCCGCGACCGGGCCGGCGAGCTCCTCGACGAGGAGTCGGCCCTGGCCGATGCCCTGGCCTCCACCTGGGGACTGGACGAAGGCGCAGGGGCTCCAAGGCTGCACGTGGCCTTCGATCGGCTGCTCACCGACACCTCCGCCGGAGTGGTCTCGCTGGTGCCCACGGCCGAGGGACCCGATGTGCCCCTGGTGGAGAGCCGGGGGTGGGAGCCCATCCTCGGGGACGGATCCAAGCTGGCCGGCCAGGTCTCGACCTTGGCCGCCGACGGCTACTCGGTGGTGCTGTGCTCGTCCTCCCTTGGAGCGGCAGAGCGCCTGTCGGGGATCCTGGCCGAAGAGGGTGTGACCGTGCCGGTGGTACGCACCACGTCTTCGACCCCGTCCGGCGGGGGCGACGTGGTCGACCTCACCGCCCCGGGCGCTCGCATCGTGGTGGCTCCGGTGGACCGCGGTTTCGTCCTTCCCGGAGCAAGGGTGGCGGTGCTGGCCGAGTCCGACGTCACCGGGCGCCGCCGCCCCCATCGCCAGGCCCGGACCCGGGCCCGTCCCGTCGACGGCTTCTTCGACGACCTGGCCCCAGGCAGTTACGTGGTACATCGCCAGCACGGGGTGGCCAAGTACGGCGGCATGGTCACCCGCACCATGGGTGGAGCCACCCGCGACTACCTGCTCCTGGAGTACCGGGGCGACGACAAGCTGTACCTGCCCACCGATCAGATCGAGCTGCTCACCCCCTATGCCGGTGGGGACTCGCCTTCTGTCAGCCGGCTGGGTGGCTCCGAGTGGCAGCGGGCCCGGTCCAAGGCCCGGGCCGCGGTGCACGAGATCGCCGAGGAGCTGGTGGCCCTGTACCGCCGGCGGCTCCAGGTGACCGGGCACGCCTTCGGCCCGGACACCCCGTGGCAGGCCGAGCTGGAGTCGTCGTTCCCCTTTGTCGAGACGTCGGATCAGCTCCGGGCCATCGATGAGGTGAAGGCGGACATGGAACGGCCCCAGCCCATGGACCGGCTGGTCTGTGGCGACGTGGGCTTCGGCAAGACCGAGGTGGCCATCCGGGCGGTGTTCAAAGCGGTGCAGGACGGTTATCAGGCCGCGGTCCTGGTGCCCACCACGCTGTTGGCCAGCCAGCACGCCCAGACCTTCGCCGACCGCTATGCGCCGTTCCCGGTGAAGGTGGAGATGCTCAGCCGCTTCCTCACCAACGCCCAGGCCAAGGCGGTCCTGGCCGGGTTGGCCGACGGTTCGGTGGATGTGGTCATCGGTACCCACCGGCTACTCGGCGAAGATGTGACCTTCAAGAAGCTGGGCCTCCTGGTGGTGGACGAAGAGCAGCGCTTCGGGGTCAGCCACAAGGAGTCGATCAAGGCTCTGGCCGACGGGGTGGACGTGCTGACCCTGACCGCCAGCCCCATCCCCCGCACCCTGGAGATGGCCCTCACCGGTATCCGCGACCTCTCGATGGTCAACACCCCGCCTGCGGCGCGGCGTCCGATCCTCACCCACGTGGGGGAGTTCGAGGAGGGGGCCGCCTCCGAGGCCATCCGACGCGAGCTGTTGCGCGAAGGCCAGGTCTTCTACGTCCACAACCGGGTCCAGGACATCGAGGCCGTGGCGGCCCAGGTGCAGCGGATGGCCCCCGAGGCCCGGGTGGCGGTGGCCCACGGCCAGATGGACGAGGGATCGCTCGAGAAGGTGGTGCTCGACTTCTGGGAGGGTGGCTATGACGTGCTGGTGTGCACCACCATCATCGAGTCGGGTATCGACATGCCGCTGGTCAACACCCTGGTGGTGGACCGGGCCGACCTCTTGGGTCTGGGCCAGCTCCACCAGCTGCGGGGCCGGGTGGGACGGGCCGGTCAGCGGGCCTACGCCTATCTGTTCCACCCGGTGGACCGGGTGCTCTCCGAGCAGGCTTATGAGCGCCTGCGGACCATCGGCGACCACACCGAGCTGGGTTCCGGGTTCAAGATCGCCTTGCGCGATCTGCAGATTCGGGGAGCCGGCAATCTGTTGGGGCGCGATCAGTCCGGCCACATCGCCGCCATCGGCTACGACCTCTACGTCCAGTTGGTGGCCGAGGCGGTGTCCGAATTGAAAGGTGAGCCCCGACCCCAACCGGTGGAGCTGTCCTTGGACCTGCCGGACGCCGCTCACCTGCCGGCCGAGTACGTCGAAGCCGAGGACGTGCGCCTCGAGGCCTACCGCCGGTTGACCGCGGTGCGGACCGTGGAGCAGATCGACGATGTGCGCACCGAGTGGGAGGACCGTTTCGGTCCGTTGCCCCAGCCGGCCAAGGCCCTGCTCGACGTGGCCCGGTTGCGAGTGGAGTGCCTGCGGTTGGGAATCACCGATGTGGCGGTGACCGTGCCCCGGCGGGGGATGAGCGCGTCGGGTGCCGGTGGCCGCAGCGGGGACCGGGCCACCGCCAAGCTGTCCCCACTCACCTTGCCGGCCTCGGCGGAAGTGAGGTTGCGGAGGTTGGCCCCCGGGGCCACCTATCAGCCCGATCTCCATCGCTTGTTGACGCCTCTGGCCTCGCCCGATCGAGGTTCGGAGTACGCCCCGGTCCTGGTGGATCTGCTCAGCGAGTTGGTGCCGCCCGCCGCTTGAGGGGCTGGGCGCCGCTCTCGTCTCCCGACGGGTCGACGCGGCTGACAGATGCCGGTGGGACCTCTGCTCACCAAGAAGGGTCGACAGCCCGCTGCAGGACTCGAATCTGCCGGGCCAGGATCGAGACGCCGCTCATGAGTCCGCTGAGCTCGAAGGACCGCTCTCCAATCTGGCTATCGGAATCTGGCTACCGGGCAGATCAGGCCAGTGGACGGACCTACCAGGCCATGTCGGGATCCAAAAGGGATCTTGAGGGAAAAGGTGCCAGGACCGGAGCGCAGGTGGCGGAACCTTTGCTCGACGGCCCCAGCACCACCAAGGCTACCGGAGGTGCTTGCATTTGCAATCATTTGTAGCGTCAACTGGCTTGACGCCTCGCATGATGCATGGCGCCCGCGAGATTGTCGTGGTCTGTCGTGGTCTGATCATTAATTAGCTGCTACAGGCGATAAAAAGGCCAGTTCCGAAAAACATGTGTGCCGAGGAGCCGGCTCTTCGCTCGCCATACCCGGTCACCCTGACCCGAATTCTACTTACTGGCAAGTAATATGTACCTTGTCGGGCCGGTTGAGCCGGGTTCCGCCGCCTGGCTCCCGGCCTGGCCCTTTCATCCTCGGCGTTCGGTCCAACCGAGCGATAGGGTCCAACCGAGCGATCGTTCGGTTGAATACTGTCTGGGCCGCCGGGCCCGTCGAGCGGAGATCCGCCTCTCCGCTCCGGGCCTGGCACTAGTTTTCCTCACCCTCGAGGCGTACAATTATCTGGCCAAACCTGTCGAGTGGGGTTGCGAACACGCCTCGGCTCCGGGCCTGACGTCCCCGGCACCTGCCCCTTGGTCGGGGACGCCCACTCTGGCGGCCAGGGCCTGGATCGACGGACACCATCGCCGGCGAGACCGATGACAGAGGCCGCAGGTGGGTCGAGCGAGGTCGAAGCGGGTCCAGCGCAGCCGCCCCCGCTGTTCCAGCCGGTAGCATCGCCGCCGTGAAGCGCCATCTTCCTGGGCCCCTGGTGGCTCTCCTTGTCATAGCTGCCGGCGTCACGGCCTCCGCTTGCGACGTCACGCCTCCGGCCGCCTCGGCCAACGGCACCACTATCTCGGTCGCCACGCTCAACTCGCAGCTCAACGCCTACGCCAACACCGAAGCGGGGGAATGCCTGCTCCAGCTGGAGGAACCCCAGCTGTCGTCGACCTCCAATCTGGGAGATGGCGGCCCCGGCACCTACTCGATGTCCTATGCCAATGCTGTCCTCAAGATCCAGATCGAGGACCTGCTGGCCGTGCAGTTTGCCCAGTCCAAAGGACTCGACGTAACCACGTCCGATCTGTCCGCCGCCAGGAGCGACCTCACGTCGGCCCTCAGCGGGGAGATCAGTACCGCGGTGCAGAATGCAACCTCGGAGGGCACCACGTCGCCCTGCGAGACGGCAACGGGCTCTTCCCTTGCTGCCAGTGCGCTTCTGTCGCAACTGCCGGCGTCGATCGGCTCGTCCGAACTCTCTGACGATGCCTACTACGAGAAGCTCCTGGCCGACGGGGCGAATCTGTCTGCTGCATCGATCTTCGACTACTACGCCGCCAACAAAGCTCAGTTCACCTTGGACTGTCTGAGCGGCATTGTGACCGCCAGCGAGGCCAAGGCCAACCAGGTCAAGGCGCAACTGGATGCAGGCGCCTCGTTCCCGTCGTTGGCCCGGTCGGAGTCGATTGATACCGAGACCGCAGAGACCGGCGGATCGTTGGGCTGCTCCTTCACCCAGGCATACCTGGTGCAGCAGCTGCAGCAGCAGAACATCTCGGTGGGCAAGCCACTGGCTCCTGTCGAGACCTCGAGCACCGGTGAGTGGTCGGTCTACGAAGTGACCAGCCAGACGGTGGAGCCGCTGACGGCGGCCAAGTCCCTGGTGCAGAAGGAGCTTCTTCAGGCCACGGCGAACGTGAACCGGGTGAACAGCGAGATCGTGGCGTTCGCCCACCGGTCCAGTGTGTCGATCGATCCCCAGTACGGGACTTGGAGCAGCCTCAGTATCGTGCCCCCGAAGGCCCCTCCGGCCGACCTCCTCCCGACCGTGTCGGGGGCTCCCGCCACCGTGCTCCAGGGCGGGAGCACCGGCACCACGGGTTCTACGGGTTCGACGGGCACGGGCTCGGGGACCTCCGGTTCCAGTACGTCCAGCGGCTGACCCTTATGGCGGAGGCGTGACGGCCATCGAGGCCGATGCCAACTCCGGTACACCCCGGATCGATGTCGTAGGTCTCGGCCCGGCCGGCCCGGAGCTGATCACCGCCGGGACCTTGAGCCTGATCGACCGGGCCGACGTGGTCTTCTTACGCACCGGTCGACACCCGTCGGCGGCGGCGTTCTCCCATGCCCACACCTTCGACCACCACTACGAACGGGCCGACACCTTCGACGAGGTGTACGAAGCGGTGGCCGCCGACGTCGTGGCTGCGGCGACTGGTGGCCACGGGTCCGGGGGACGCGGAGCACGGGTGGTCTACGCGGTACCCGGCTCACCGATGGTGGCCGAGCACACAGTGGTTCTGCTCCGCCAAGAACGGTCCGTCGCCGGTGGTGAGGTCACTCTGGTCGTGCACCCGGCGGTGTCCTTCCTCGATCTGGCCTTCGCCCGTCTGGGAGTGGACCCGGTGGCGACTGCTGTCACCGTGGTGGATGGTGAGTCGTTCGCCGTCGACGCCGCCGGCTTGTCGGGGCCGTTGCTGGTGGCCCAGTGCTGGAGCAAGGCCGTCCTGTCCTCGATCAAGCTCTCGGTGGAATCGACACCGTTGGACCCGGTGACCGTCCTCCATCATCTGGGCCTGGATGACGAGCGGGTGTGGGAGGTCCCTTGGGACGAGCTCGACCGTTCCTTCTCTCCCGACCACCTGACCTCGCTGTGGATCCCGCAACTGGCCGCTCCGGTGGCCGCCGAGCTGGTGCATCTCGACGAGTTGGTCCATACCCTGCGGGAGCGTTGCCCGTGGGACCGTGAGCAGACGCACGGCTCTCTGGCCCGTCACCTCCTCGAAGAGTCCTACGAGGTCCTCGAAGCCATCGATGAGATCACCGCCATCGACGAGATCGAAGCGACCGGTGTGATCGAGGCGGTCGACGACACCGCCGAGGAGCAGGCGGTGGCACACCTGGAAGAGGAGCTGGGAGACCTCCTCTTCCAGGTGTACTTCCATGCCACGCTGGCGGCCGAGGCCGGCCGGTTCACCTTGGCCGATGTGGCCCGCGGCATCCACGACAAGCTGGTGTCCCGCCACCCGCACGTCTTCGGGGATGTGACTGCAGAGACGCCCGGTGACGTCGCCACCAACTGGGAAGCCATCAAGAAGGCGGAGAAGAACCGAACCAGCGTGACCGAGGGCATCCCCGCCGCCCTGCCGTCCCTGTCGCTCACGGCCAAGCTGCAGCGCAAGGCGCTGGCGGTGGGCATGGTGCTCCCGGGGGTCTCCGAGGACGCAGCACGCGTGGCCGACGGCGTGGCCCGGTTGAGACCGGCCGATGGCACCTCTGACGGACAGGGCGGAGGACCCGGGCACGCGGCCGAGGTGGGAGAGTTGCTCTTCGCACTGGTCAATCTGGCTCGTCTGCTCGGCGTCGACCCCGAGACGGCCCTGCGGACCCGAGCGGCCGCCTTCCGGTCATCGGTCGAGCAACGGGGCTGAGCGGACCGCAGCAAGCTGCTGCTGCGCTGTCGCATGGCCCGCGCCGCCGGTGTGGCGGGAAGGCGGATGAATTCCCTGGTCCGGCGAGTCGCGGGTGGTAACTTTGCCCAGTCCGGCAACAGGAGCGACGACATACAGTGAGCATGATCGAGCAGGTCATCGCCCGAGAGGTTCTGGACTCCCGGGGCAATCCAACCGTAGAGGTCGAGATGGTGCTCGACTCGGGCTCCGTCGGTCGGGCCATCGTGCCCTCGGGCGCCTCCACCGGTTCGTTCGAGGCGGTCGAGCTCCGTGATGGTGGCAGCCGCTACGGGGGCAAAGGCGTGGAGCAGGCGGTGGCCAACGTCAATGGCGAGATCGCCGACATCCTCGAAGGGTTCGATGCTCTCGACCAACGGGCCGTCGACCTGGCGCTCATCGATGCTGACGGGACGCCGAACAAGTCGCGGCTGGGGGCCAACGCCATCCTCGGGGTGTCGCTGGCCACGGCCAAGGCTGCTGCCGACGAGCTCGACCTGCCCCTGTTCCGTTATGTCGGGGGATCAGACGCCCACGTGCTGCCGGTGCCCATGATGAATGTCATCAACGGGGGCGCCCACGCCGACAACTCCATCGACTTCCAAGAGTTCATGATCATGCCGATCGGGGCGGCGTCGTACTCGGAGGCCCTGCAGTGGGGGGCCGAGACCTACCACTCGCTCGCCGGCGTGCTCAGGGGCCGCGGCCTGTCCACCACGGTGGGCGACGAGGGTGGGTTCGCCCCCAACCTCCCCTCCAACGAAGTGGCCATCCAGATTCTGGTCGAGGCCATCGGAGAGGCGGGTCGGGTCGCCGGCGAGGACATCGCCATCGCCATGGACCCGGCCAGCAGCGAGTTCTACAAGGATGGGAGCTACGAGCTCGTCGGCGAAGGGCGGTCGCTGTCTTCGTCGCAGATGGTCGAGTACTGGGTGGAGCTGGCGGCCAAGTATCCGATCGTGTCCATCGAAGACGGTATGGCCGAGGACGACTGGGACGGATGGGCCGAGCTGACCGGAGCCCTGGGTGGGTCGGTCCAACTGGTGGGAGACGATCTCTTCGTGACCAACGAGGACGCGGTTGGAGCGGGGCATCGCGGCCGGTACCGCCAACGCCGTACTGATCAAGGTCAACCAGATCGGCACGCTGACGGAGACCTTGGGCACCATGCGCCTGGCCACCCGGTCGTCCTATGCCAGCGTGATGTCGCATCGCTCCGGCGAGACCGAGGACACCACCATCGCCGATCTGGCCGTGGCCACCAACTGCGGACAGATCAAGGCCGGCGCACCGGCCCGGTCCGACCGGGTGGCCAAGTACAACCAGTTGCTTCGGATCGAGGAGATGCTGGGCGAGACGGCGGTCTTCCGTGGCGGAGAGGCCCTGGCCTCCTGGAGCACCAACCAGTGAGCTCCCACCCCCACGCCCGTTCGAAGGGATCCAAGGGCCCGGGCTCCAAGCCCCGGGGTTCCTCGGTGTTCCGGGCCTCGCCGGAAGAGGCCCGGGGGATCAGCGCGGCGCGTGAAGGCAAGGCGGGAGTGAAGGGTGGCGCCCGCACCGCTAAGGAGAAGCAATCCTTCAAGAGCGCGAAAGCCGCCACAGGCTCGACGGGCCGGGGTATTCCCAAGGAGCTTCAGGGGTTGGAGAAGCTCAAGCAAACGATGGACGCGGCGAGATCGTCCGGATCGGGGCGATCCAAGCTCCTCCGTCGTTCCAAGGGCTCATCGGGCTCCAAGGGGTCCGAAGGGCCGGACCGCAGCCGTCACCTGACTCGTTGGATACCGATCGGACGTGGCAGCAAACGGGCCCAGGACGGCGCCGGGAGGGCCCGGCTTTCCGGCACCAAGTCGGGAGGCCAGTCGGGCAAGGAGCCGGTCTCCGCTCTGACCCGACGCAGCCGTATACCCGTGGCGCTGGCCGCGCTATTCGCCCTGGTCGTGCTGGCCACCAACTTTCCACTGACGACGTTGCTGTCCCAGCACAACCAGCTGTCGGCGGCGTCCTCCCAGCTCCAACAGACCCAGAACGCCAACCGGCTCCTGGCCGATCAGGACCGTCAGCTGAATTCGACGGCCGCCATCGATCGCTTGGCCCGGCAGGACTACCAGATGGTGGGTCGGGGCCAGACCCTCTATGACGTGCTGCCGGCCTCGGGCAAGGCCACTGCCACGACCCTGGGAGAGCCCATCTCGGGCGATCCGGGCAGCCAACCATTGGTCTGAACCCTCGAAAGCTCCCGACATGTCTCCCGACCCCGGTCTGGCCCAGGCCTCCCTCTCCGCCCCACCCAGCTCGGTCTCGTCCGGCTCGTCGGCGACCACCGATACGGGCGGTGCCACGGCGTTCGAGCCAGAAGGGCTCGGGCGGCTCATCGGCGGGCGGGTCGGCGGCAACGTCGGGCCACTCGAGCTACTGGTCGCGAGTGGCGAACACCCTCGAATTCTGGAAGTGACCCCGGGGCCCGGGTCACCGGGTGGGGCCGCGGACGAAAGCGGCTCCCGGACCCAGGACAGCGAGGGTCAGGCCGGCGAAGCGCCGAGCCAACAGGCGTCGGACATCGCCGCGGTGGCCGAGCTGATCGGTCGTCAACCGGGCGGAGCGTTCGAGGTGGTGGTGAGGAGCGAGGACGGGACCCCGGCGGTCATCGCCAACGCTCCGTTCCTGTTCGACGGCACACCCATGCCCACCCGCTACTGGCTGGTCGACCCCGACCTGCGCGATGCGGTGAGCCGGCTGGAGTCCACCGGCGGTGTCCGCCAGGCCGAGGCCGCCGTGGGCATGGATCGCATCACCGACGCCCACGCCCGCTACGCCGCTGAGCGGGACGCGCTGATCGAACCGGACCGGGCCGGCCCCCGACCGTCGGGAGGGGTGGGCGGGACCCGCCAGGGCGTCAAGTGCCTCCACGCCCATCTGGCCTGGTGGCTCACCGGGGCCGATGATCCGGTCGGGGAGTGGACGGCACGGAGCATCGGCCTCCACCCCTCCTGAACCGCGTTCTGCGCACCATCCGCACACCACGTGCGCACCCCGAGCGGCTTGCAAGTAGGCCCACCGTGGGCCCAGGTCCGGCGGCGAACTTGGCAGGGGGTGGTGGTGATTGGAGCGCGCGCCGTGGTAGCAAGGACATATGCAAGCAGGCGGACCGGTGGCGGCGATCGATTGCGGTACCAATTCCACGAGGCTGTTCGTGGTGGATGCCAAGGGCAACTCGCTCGAGCGCCAGATGCGGATAACCAGGCTGGGCGAGGGGGTCGACGCTACCGGCAAGCTCTCCCCGGAGGCGGTCGACCGCTGCCTGTCGGTGCTGACGGAGTTCCGGGAGGTGATGGACCGCCTGGGCGTGGGCCGGGCCCGCCTGGTGGCCACCTCGGCGGCTCGGGACGCGTCGAACGGCGAAGATTTCCTGAGGGCTGCCGGGGAGATCACCGGAGTGCAGCCGGAGCTGTTGACGGGGATCGACGAGGCCCGCCTGTCCATGGCCGGCGCCGTCTCTGATCTCGATCAGGCCGCCGGTCCTTTCCTGGTCGTGGACATCGGAGGGGGCTCGACGGAACTGGTGGAGGGAAGGTCGGCCGACGACCCGGACCTGGCCGCCGTGTCCATGCAGATCGGCTGCGTCCGGGTCACCGAGCGGTTTTTGGCTTCCGATCCACCCACCGCGGCGGAGTTGAGCAGTGCGGAGTCAACCGTTCTGGAACTGTTGGACGCGGCCATCGCTGAACAGCCCGACCTGGTCAAGGCCCGTCGTCTGGTGGGGTTGGCGGGAACCGTGACCACGTTGTCATCGCTTCAGATGGGTCTGGACGAGTACGACCGCGACCGGGTCCATCACTCGGTGTTGACCCTGGTCAACGCGTACGACTGGTACCGGACCCTGGCCGCCGAGGTTCGCCAGGCCCGCCTGGACCGGGCGGGCATGGTCTCCGGCCGGGAAGACGTGATCGTCGGCGGGGCCTTGATCTTGGCCAAGGTCATGACGCGCTTCGGCTTCGACGAGTGCCTGGTGTCGGAGGCTGACATCCTGGACGGCATGGTGGCCGGGCTGCTGGCCGGCTGACGGCGGCTGATCCGGCGGCTGACCTCGGCCGAGCGACGCGCCGAGCCCCTGTAAGGCCCCGGCAATGGCCCGGCCGCGCCCCCCGATCCGCCCGGAGGAGCCACAATTGGTGGAAGATAAACTCTTCCGGATGCCCGTCGATAAGAGCCGTGATCTTGGCTCAGGAGTGCCCATGCTTGATGTCGATGGCCAGGTGATTTCCGCCGATGTGCTGGTGCAGCGGATCGAGAACCTCCTCGAGGCGGTCCAGGCCGGCGATCAGGCCGGCGGGCCCACGGGCCTGCACGGGGGCGCCAACCGGGGGACCCCGGACCCCTTGGACGCACCGATTCACTCCATGCGGGTCATTCACAGCGACCTCCACCCCCCGATCCTGGATGGGGTGGGTGGGCTGCGTGGGCGGGTCTCGACCACCGGCAAGCGGATCGTACGCAAGTTGACCCGGTGGTACGTCGAGCCCCGATGGATCACCCAGGAGCAGCTCGATGCCCAGATGATCGAGTTCGCGGCCCGGGCCTTCAACAACGTCTACCGACTCGACCGCGAGCTCGATGACCTCCGCCAGCAGAACACCCGGCTGAGGATGCAGCTGGTGGCAGCCAACGAGCGCACCAGCCAGCTCCGACGGACCATGGGCACGCTGACCGCCATGGTGGAGAGCGGGGCCGACGCCGTGGAGCTGGCGACGTCCCAGGTGGTGTCGCGGGAAGACGTGGACACCTTGACCAAGGAGATCACCTCGGTGCTCGATCGCCTGGGGGCCATCGGGACTACCGGGGCGGACATCGACTACGTGGGGTTCGAGGACCGGTTCCGGGGATCCCACGACGAGCTCCGGGCCTCCCAGGAGCGTTACCTCGACCCTCTTCCCGTCGGGTCCGGGTCTGGTTCTGGACATCGGCTGTGGCCGGGGCGAGATGCTGTCGCTGCTGAGGGAGGCCGGTCACGACGTCATCGGCGTCGATACCGATGCCGGCATGGTGGCCGCCTGCCAGGCCGAGGGACTTCCGGCCCTGGTCGAGGACGGGATCCACTACCTGTCCCGGGCCAATGACGGGACCCTGAAGGGCATCTTCTGCGCCCAGGTGGTCGAGCACCTGATCACCCCGGAGTTGGAGCGGCTCATCTCCCTCTCGCAACAGAAGCTCAAGCGGGGTGGGGTGCTGGTCGTCGAGACCATCAATCCGCGGAGTTCCTATGCTCTCGGCAACCACTTCTACGCCGACACCTCGCATGTTCGACCGGTGCACCCCGAAACGCTCCGCTACATCTGCGAGCAGGTGGGCTTCTCCAGGGTGCAACTCGAGGAGCGATCTCCCCACCCGATGCTGAAGACCACCGGCGAACTTCCTGACGGAGCCGTGGGCGAGGCGGTCGGGGCGCTGCTCCAGAGCGTGTTCGGGTACCAGGACTACGTGATCGTCGCCACCAAGTGAGCCTGTACGTGTTCGAGGATCAGGTCGGCGGCGCGGGGTACGGCGGCCAGGGAATCGGCGGCACGGGGTGGAGCGGCCAGCGAAGCGGTGGCCAGGGGTGCGGCGGCCAGGGGTGCGGAGGCGACGGGATCGGCGGCGAGGGGAGCGGCGCCCGCCGGTGATCGAGTACCGCGCCGTCCACCAGTTCCACTCCGGCACCGCCGAGGGGGATGCCATCACCAACCACATGCTCCACCTGCAGCGTCTGCTGCGCGAGTTGGGCATGGAGTCCGAGATCTACGCCGAGCACATCACCCCGAGCCTCCGGGACCGCGTCCGCTCCATCGACAGTTATGCCGGTTCGGAGTCGGAGCTGCTCCTGCTCCACCACTCCATGGGGTACTCGGCCTTCGACGATGTCGTGACCCTGCCCAACGACGTGGTGGTGGTGTACCACAACGTCACGCCGGAGCAGTACTTCGAGGACGAGGGCTCCCGCCGGCACATCCGGCTCGGCCGGGACCAGCTCCGGGTGCTGGCCTACCGGGCCCTGTTCGGGGTGGCCGTGTCCAACTTCAACCGGCGCGAGATGCTGGCCGCGGGGTTCCGCCGGGTCGAGGTCATGCCGGTCCGGGTGGACTTCACCGAGTTCCACGATCTCAGCCTCACCGCCCGCCACACCGACACCGAGACCGGCACCCCACCGTCCACCGACTGGCTGTACGTGGGCCGGGTCATCGGCAACAAGTGCCAGCGCGACCTGGTCACCGCCTTCGCCCACTACCGCGCCACCTTCGACCGGGAGGCGCGTCTGGTGCTGGTGGGGGACACCCAGGCCACCGAGTACGTGGACGCCGTGCGGGCCGAGGCCGAACGCCTCGGGGTCGAGGACCACGTGATCATGGTGGGCAAGGTCTCCGACGCCCTCCTGCGGTCGGCGTTCGCCGGGGCCGGGGTCTTCGTCTCCATGAGCGAGCACGAGGGCTTCGGGGTTCCCATCCTCGAGGCCATGGCTGCCGGTGTTCCGGTGGTGGCCTTCGGGGCCGCCGCCATCCCCGAGACCATGAGCGGCGCCGGCGTGCTCCTGCACACCAAGGACCCCGCCGTGGTGGCGGCCACGGTGCAGGCGATCCAGTCCGACCCCGCTCTGCGCCGACGACTCATCGAGCGCCAGTTCGCCCGCATCCGACAAGTGGAGTCCTTCGACACCCGGGCCCTGCTCAAGCGGATCATCGCCCGGGCCTCCGGGGCGGCCGTGCCTCTGGAGGTCCAGGTCCAGGGGCCCTTCGAGACCAGCTACAGCTTGGCCGTGGTCAACCGGAACCTGGCCCTGGGCCTGGATGAGCGGCCGGGCCTGGCCGCCTCGCTCTACGCCACCGAAGGACCGGGGGACTACGAGCCGGCCCCCTCCGACCTCGAGCGGTACCCCGAGGCCGCCGCCCTGTTCGCCCGGTCGAAGGCCGTCCCCTTCCCCGACGTGGTCATCCGCCAGATGTACCCGCCCCGGGTCATCGACAGCCCCGGGGGGATCACCGTCGAGTACTTCGGGTGGGAGGAGAGCCGGGTCCCCGAGTCGGTGGTGGCTCGGACTTCAACCGGTACCTGGACGGGGTCGGGGTCATGTCGACGTTCGTCCGGGACGTGCTCCGCGACTGCGGGGTGGACATCCCCATCCAGGTGGTGGGGATCGGCGTGGAGGCTCCCGATCCCGCCGCCACCGTCGACGCCCCCGAGCTGGAGGCGCTGAAGGGGTTCACCTTCCTCCACATCAGCTCGGCCTTCCCCCGCAAGGGGGTGGACGTCCTGTTGGAGGCGTACTTCGACGCCTTCGACAGCCGCAGCGACGTCTCGCTGATCCTCAAGACCTTCCCCAACCCCCACAACGAGGTGGAGGGGATCCTCGAGCGGCTGCGGGCCGGCCACCCCAATCCGCCCGACGTGCGGTGGATCGACCGGGACCTGGAGGACCGGGAGATCGAAGCGCTCTACGGACTGGCCGACTGCTATGTCCACCCGGCCCGGGGGGAGGGGTTCGGGCTGCCGGTGGCCGAGGCCATGGCCGCCGGCGTGCCGGTGATCAGCGGTGGCCTACTCGGGGCTGGCCGACTTCGTCTCGGAGGAGACGGCGATGACCATCCCCTTCACCCTGGAGGAGGCCCGGACCCACCTGGGACTGGACGACTCCATCTGGGCCGAGCCCGATGGTCGGGCAACTGGCCCTCGAGCTGAGCGGATGGCCGACGACCCCGAGGGGCCCGAGGTGCGCCGGCGGGTCGAGGCCGCCCGGGACCTCATCGCCACCCGGTTCTCCTGGGAGGCGGTGGTCGACCGGTGGGAGGAGTTCATCGACGACCTGGAGGAGTCGGCCGGCCGGCAGAAGGTGGCCATGGTCACCACCTGGAATTCGCGGTGCGGCATCGCCGAGAACACCCGCTACATCGTCGAGCACTCCCACCACGTCTTCGAGTTCGACCTCTTCGCCGACGTCGACGCCGAGGTCATCGACCCCCTGGTCGAACTGGGAGTCAGCCGCACCTGGAAGGACCGCTGGACCCCCGACCTGGCCAGCCTGGAGGACGCCCTCCGCCTGACCGACGCCGAGGTGCTCCACGTGCAGTTCAACTTCGGCTTCTTCGAGTTCCAGCGCCTGGCCGACCTGCTGGAGCGGCAGATGGAGACCCGCGGGGGTGGTGGTGACCCTGCACCGCACCCTCGAACTACAACGACCAGGGCAAGCTGTTGAGCCTGGACCAGATCGCCTCGACCCTGTCCCGGGTGGACCGGTTGATCGTCCACCAGGAGTCCGACGCCCGGTACCTGGCGGACTGGGGTTGCCGGAAACGTGTCGGTGATCCCGATCGGGGCCGCCGCGCCGCCGAGCGCTGTCGCCCGAGACCGTCCGGGCCGGGTTGGGGTTGGGAGATCGGACCGTGGTCGGCACCTTCGGGTTCCTCCTGCCCCACAAGGGGACCCTGGAGCTGGTCAAGGCGCTGGACCCCCTGCGGGCGGACTTCCCGGACCTGTTGCTCATCGCCGCCTGTGCCCGCTACCCGCACGTCGAGTCCAAGGAGTACGAGGAGGAGATCCGGGCCGAGATCTCCGCCCGGGGCATGGAGGACTCGGTCCTGCTGATCACCGAGTACCTCCCCGACGAGATGGCCCGGACCCTGCTGCGGGCCTCCGACGTCATCGTGCTGCCCTACCAGGAGACCGGTGAGTCCTCCAGCGCCGCCCTGCGGTTCATCCTGCCGCTGGGCCGGCCGGTGGTGGTGACCGACTCGCCGATCTTCAACGACTCACGGGACGCCCTGTTGGTGGTCCGCGGGGATCCCGCCGGCCTCGAGGCCGGGGTGCGCCGGGTCCTGTTGGACCCCGATCTCCAGCGGGACCTGGCCCGTCGCTCGGCTCGACGCCGCCCGTCGGTTCCGGTGGCCCCGGGTGGTCGCCGACCACCAGGAGATCTACACCATGGCCCGGCGGGCCGGCCGGGCCCGGCGGATGGAGTTGGAGCGGTTGCCCGCCTCGCTCACGTCGTAGGTTCGGCAGGTCGGACAGGCCGGCTGGTTGGGGAGGGCCGGTGCCGGTGATGGCCCGCCGGTGGGGGAGAGGGGCGGATCGGATAGGGCGCCCTGCGGATGGCCCCGACCTCCCCAGCGAAGTGCCTGAGCCACCCCGTTTTTCCCGATCCCCTGGCCTAATGTGGCTTGCCACATGCTCGGTATCCCCCAGACCGCCCGGACCGCCCGGACTGCCCGGACCGCTCGGACTGCCCGGACCGAACAGCCTGATCAGTCCGATCTGGGCCTCGAAACGGGCCAAACCGATCGAGCTGACCGGAATGGTCTGACCGGGGCACCCGGACCCGACCGGGTCCAAGGGGGGCCGGAGGAACCCGACCGGGGCCGGTCCTTACTCGATCCCCGTACCGACCCGCCGGTACGTCCCCGCCACGCCCGGCGGCCCGGCCGTCGTCCCTCGGGCGTGTGGGCGGCCCTCATCGCCGTGGCCGGGCTGACCCTGTCGTCCTTACTGGCGCTCCTACTCATCCGGCACCAGGGGGTGACGATCAACGGGGACGAGCCCCACTATCTGGTGGAGGCGGAGTCGATCGGCCGGTTCTTCACCGTCAACATGAGCCCGGGCTACAGCTACATCATCAACCACCACATCATCTACCCGTTCGTGGCCAAGCCCGGCCCCACGGTGGCCGCGGCCCTCGGGAACTCCCACCTCAGCCACGGGCTGTACCTCCCGATCCGCTCGATCGGCGTGTCGGTGCTGCTGGCCGTGCCGGTGCTGGCCGGCCTGAAGGTGGCCGAGGTGGCCTGGGCGCTGATGCTGGCGGCGCTGGCCGTCGGGGTCATCCATCTGGTGAGCCTGGTGGCCGGGGCCCGGTCGCCGCGGCGCTTCCTGGCTGCCGGTGTGTTCCTGTGCCCGGTCTTCGTGCTGGCCACCACCCAGATCTATCCGGACCTCATGACCGGGATGATCGTGGCGGTGGCGGTCCTGCTGTTGGCCATGCTCGAGGTCGGGCGTCAGTGCACCCGGGCCCAGTTGGTGACCGGTGGGGTGCTCCTGGCCGTCATGCCCTGGCTCGCCGAGAAGAACATCCCCCTCACCGTTCTGATACTGGTCCTGCTGGTGGTGGCGCAGCGCCGGGCCGTCATGAGCCTCCGGCAATTGGTGGTTCTGGCCGGTCCCGCCGCGGCGAGCGTGGTGGCGGCCGTGGGCTTCAACCTGTGGGCCTACGGCCAGCCGCTGGGCATCAAGAACCCGGTGGCCCTGGTCGGCCCGGAGACCTTCACCCGGGCCATGGCCCTGATGTTCGACCGGCGCAGCGGGATCCTCATCCAGCTGCCCATCATCCTCCTGGGGGTGGCCGCTCTGTGGATCTGGCGCCGCCGGATGCCACTGACCGTGGTCGCCTGCGGTGATCGTGGCGGCCGCGGCCATCTACGGCAACGCCACCGAAACGTTCTCCCAGACCGGGGGGAGCTTCTCCGGGCGCTACCAGTGGCCGGTGGTCCCCCTGGGGCTGGCCCTGGCGGCCCTCTATCTGCTCGAGCTGTGGAGGGTCAGACGCAGGGCCGTGCCGGTGGTGGTCGGCGTCGGCGCGGTGCTGTCGGTGATCCAGGCGGTGCCGGTACTGCTCAGCGAGCACCTGTACTACAGCCAGGTCCCTGGGACCCCATGGCGTACGGAGGATGGTGGGGAGGGCTCGACCCATCGCCGATCCTGGGCTATCTCCCCACCGCCGAGCTGTACAACCTGCACCCAGCTGGACCCCACCCTCGGGACCGGGATCCCCACCTACCTGCCCGGGACCATCCCCTGGCACAACGCCCGGGATCTGTGGGGACTGGCTTGCCTGCTGCTGCGGCGGCGGCCACCCTGGTGTACTGCCTGGTGGGGCTGGCCCGGCGCCCGAGCGGGATCCGGCCCCGGCTCGGTCCGGACCGGGGTGGTGATCACGGCGATCTGCCTGGTGGTGACCTTGGCCTCGCCCGGTCCAGCTTCCGGCGCCGGTGAACTTCGCGGCCAGGCACTTCCCCGCCCCCTCCGGAAAGGTGGAGGGCGGGATCGGTGGTGGCCCGGCCCCGTCACCGAGGCACGTGGTGCTCGGTCCCTACTGGCAATTGTTGCCGGGCAGGTACCAGACGACCATCTACTACACGCTCTCGGGCCGCAATGACCCGGGCGGGGCCTTGGGCGCAGGTCATCGGTACCGAGCATCCGCCCCACGGGCCGCGTGGCCTGCTGCACAGCACCGAGCTCTGCCCTGAGCAGGCAGAGCAGCCGCCATGCCCTTCGTGCTTCGACTCCACCCAGGAGGTGTCCGCCCGCGTGCAGTATCCAAGCGGGACCGGCCAGATCACGGTCAAGCGAGATCACCTTGGCCAAGCTGGCGTCGGGCTGACGTTCAGGGTCCGATCTGGTGACGCTCAGCTTCGATGCGGTGACAGTGGGTCCTGTTCGTCTCGCAGGGCCGGTTCGTCACCCCGACGGACATGGATTAGCGCCCACAATCGGCCATCGGGCACGATGCCCAGGTGGAATGGACACACGGAGTGATCTCCTGCGGCGGCTTTCGCTTGCGGCCCGGTCTCGGCGGCGATAGGCATGGCGGGATCATGATTCGTCACACGCCTGCACCGCCCGTCCGCTCGCTCGAGCTCTGCGGACTACGGGTCCGCCTGGTCACCTTGGTCGAGAGCGACTATGAGGCGTGGTTCGAGGTTCGGGACCGCTGCCGCGACTGGCTGGTCCCTTGGGAGCCCCGCTCCAAGGGGGCGCCGCTGGCCCCCGAGGATGCGGCCAGCTTCGCCGCCCGCTGCGGGATGCGGGAGCGCGAGCGGCAGCTGGGGAGCGGGTTCGGATTCGGGATCTTCGTGGGCGATCGCTTCGTCGGTGAGGTCACGCTGTCGTCCATCCAGCGGGGACCGTTCCAGAACGGCTCCATCGGGTACTGGATCGATCAGGACGTGGCCGGCCAGGGTCTGATCCCCGAGGCGGTGGTGGTGGTCCTCAAGTTCGCCTTCGAGACGCTCCGGCTGCACCGGATCGAGGTGGCCATCATCCCCCGCAACCGGGCCAGCCGCCGGGTGGTCGACAAGCTGGGCATGCGGACCGAGGGGGTGGCTCTGGGGTTCCTGGAGATCAACGGCGAGTGGGAGGATCACGTCCGCTACGCCATGACCGCCGAGGAATGGTCCCTCCAGCGCTACAACCTGGGGCCCCGCTGGCTCGGAACCGAGTAATCGGGCCCCGAACCGGCTGATCCGGCTCCGAACCGACTGTCCGGTCCGGTAAGTCCTGGTGCCAGTCCGGGCAGGTAGAGCCCAGCCCGGGTAGGCGCAGCGTGCCCAGGCCCCCCGAGCAGGCCCAGGCCCCGAGCCCCGAGCCACCAAAGCCCGTCAGGACCCCGCAGCCGGGTCATTTGGGCCTCTGCGGCGCACTCATCCTGACCTCGGTCTTTCCATGCGCCCAAACAGGGAATACGCTGTAGAGCAAGTGGTGCGATGATCCTTGGGGGGTTGGTCTTGTCAACTACATCTGCAGTGAAGAGGATTGGGGTGCTCGTTGTGGCCTACAACGCCGCAACCACTCTGGCCAAGGTGCTCGACCGGATCCCGCCGGAGATCCGCTCGGACATCGAAGAGGTCATCGTCAGCGACGACCACAGCCAGGACTCGACCTACCTGGTCGGCCTGGGCTATCAGCAGGTCTCCGACCTCCCGATCACCCTGATCCGCCAGCCGACCAACCTGGGGTACGGCGGCAACCAGAAGGCCGGCTACCACCTGGCCATCGAGCACGGGCTGGACATCGTGGTCATGCTCCACGGCGACGGCCAGTACGCCCCGGAGTCGCTGCCCGACATCGTGGCCCCGCTGCTGGCCGGCGAGGCCGATGCGGTCTTCGGGTCACGCATCATGATCAAGGGCGCAGCCCGCAAGGGCGGGCATGCCCCTGTACAAGTACGTGGGGAACCGCATCCTCTCCCGCTTCGAGAACGCCGCCCTGGGCACCGATCTGACCGAGTTCCACTCGGGGTACCGGGCCTACTCGGTGGCTGCCCTCAAGCAGCTCCCCTTCGACCAGAACTCCGACGGGTTCAACTTCGACACCCAGATCATCATCCAGATGCACGATGCCGGCATGCGGATCGCCGAGGTCCCGATCCCCACCTACTACGGCGACGAGATCTGCTACGTCGACGGCTTGGGTTACGCCGCCGATGTGACCAAGGACGTGGTCGGCCTACCGGCTCCAGAAGGCCGGGTTCGGGGACGGCAGCCGCATCGCCCTCAACGAGGAGTACCAGCTCAAGCCCAGCGAGGACAGCTCCCACGGTCGCATCTCGACCCTGCTCAAGTCCCGTGCGCCCCGGCAGGATGCTGGACCTGGGCTGCTCGAGCGGATTGCTGTCGGAGCGACTCCGCGCCATGGGCCACCACGTGACCGGCGTCGATCTCAATCGAGATCGCCGGGGTGCGAGGAGCGGACCGACGAGTTCTTCCAGGCGGACCTCAACGACGGCATCCCGGCCGAGGTGGGGACCGGGCTACGACATGGTGCTGGCCGCCGACGTGCATCGAGCACCTGGTGAATCCGGGCGCCTTGATCAGGCAGGCCCGCGCCGGTGCTGGCGCCCGAGGGCATGGCCATCTTCTGCGTGCCCAATATCGCCCACTGGTATCCGAGGTTCCGCTCGACGCTGGGATGTTCGACTACGACCAGCGCGGGATCCTCGACTCCACCCACTTGCGGTTCTTCACCCGTCGCAGCATCCGCAAGCTCATCGAGCGCCAGGGCTTCACCGTCCGCCGCCTCGAGCCGGTGGGCCTGCCCCTCGACGCCCTGGGCGTGGAGGGTGGCAGGGCGCGGTGGCTGCGGTTGGTGGACACATGTTCTCGACGCTGTGGCCGACGATGTTCGGCTACCAGTTCATCGTCGAGGCCACGCCCAACCCGGAGTAGGCCACAACCCGGGGTAGCCCACTCCGCTGGAGCACGACCCGCGGGCCTGGCGGCGGGGAGCCTGGCGGCGAAGAGCCTGGCGGCAGAGCACCCCGACCTGGTCGCCGCACTCGCAGAGCAGCGAACCGGCTAGGCGTCGATGCCCCGCACCACCGCCGGGGAGTGCCGGAAGAACTGCTCCACGTCCTGTTCGTACCGGTAGGCCGGTTCGCCCGACCCGGTGGCCCGGCGCAGGTTGTTGGCCCGGGCGAAGCTCTCCACGGCGCCGGCGCTGGTGTAGCGGTACTCGAAGCCGGCCTCGATCAGCCGGGAGGTGTCGACGCCCCGGCCGTAGCGGGCCAGCCCTTCCATCTCGGGCGGGAACTGGACCGCCCCGATCCGGCGCAGCGGGGCCACGAAGGCCCGGGGCTTGATGGGGGGCAGGGGAAGAGGTGCCCGCTGGAGATGGAGCACACCTCGCTCCAGGGCAGCTTGCCGGCGCCGGCCACGTTGTAGACCCCGGGGATCTGGTGGCTGGTGACGTACTCGAGGGCCCGCACCACGTCGTCCTCCTCGATGAACTGGACCAGCGGGTCGTAGCCGGCGATGCAGGGCAGCAGCTTGTGGCGCAGGTTGTAGCTGACCGGGGTGACGATGTCGGTGCCCAGGACGTTGGCGAAGCGGAGCACCGACACCACCAGGTGGGGGTTGTCCTCGGTGAAGTCCCGGACCAGTGACTCGACCTCGATGAGGGAGCGCTCCACCCGGGTGCGGACCGGGCTGGTGCGCTGGTCCTCCTCGCGGAACCAGGCCGGGTCGGTCTCGGCCGAGCCGTAGATGTGGGTCGAGGACTTGACCACCACCTGGCGCACCGAGGATCCGGCCGAGCCCGCCGCGGCCAGCAGGTTGAGGGTGCCGATGACGTTGATCTCGTGGAGGGCCCGGGTCGGTACGTTGACCGAGTTGGTCTCCAAGAAGGTATGCACGATGGTGTCCACCTGGGTGGCCCGCACGATCCGGCTGAGGATCGAGTACTTCTGGTCGGAGCGGACGAACTCGGTGCGCTCCAGGGGGACCTTGGGCTCGTCGGCGCCCAGGCCCAGGATCATCTCGACCTCGGGCTCGGACTCCAGCGCCTGGGCCATCCGACCGCCCCAGAAGGTGTCGAGCCCGGTGATCAGTACCCTGCGCCCCATGGGTCAGCCGAACCACACGCTGCGACGCTCCCGCAGCATGTCGTGGATGGAGTCCTGCATGGTGGCCCGGATGTTCTCCGCCTCGTCCATGACCCGACTCCGGGAGTAGCGCTCCTGCCCCGGCTCCACGTCGAAGTAGATGGGGTCGAGCACCCGGAACTTCATCTTGACCGGGAAGTAGGTCACGTAGCCGATGGGGCCCATGAGCAAGGAGTTCACGGTGACGGGGAAGTACGGGAGCTTGAGGGCCCGGGCCACGCTGTTGACCCGGAAGAGGATGGGCATGGACTCCTCGGCGCCGACGCAGGCGATGGGGACGATGGGGACCCCGGCCCGCATGGCGATCTCCACGAAGCCGCCCCGTCCGAAGCGACGGAGCCGGTAGCGGTCGGAGTAGGTCTTGGACGTGGCCTTGGTGCCCTCGGGGAACACCAGGGCCAGCTGCTGCTGGTCGTGCAGGAGCCGGTAGGCGTTGTCGGGGTGGGCCGGCACCCCGCCGGTCCGGGACCACATGGTCCCCACCACCGGGATGGTCCGGAAGAAGTAGTCGGCCATCCCGTAGACCGGGCGGCCCAGCTCCTCTTCGATGCCGTGCATGATGGCCGGAGCGTCCGAGGGGATGGCGCCGGCGTGGTTGCAGATGAGCAGGGCCCCGCCATGCAGCGGGATCTTCTCCAAGCCGTCCCACTCCACCCGGAACCAGTACTTGTAGACCGGGTCGTAGAGGCGGCGGACGATGGAGCGCATGTGCTCGGAACGACCCCACTCGTCCACGTCCGACCGCCGGGCGGTGTCCGGGCCTCGGTCGTCGGGCCGGATGCGGGCCACCGGGAGGATGGACATGGATGCGGACCTGGCGCCGGCCCCGGGGGGATCGTCCTCCGCCGCCGGGCTGGAGTCCGACCGCGGGTCCCGGACCCCGTTCCGGCCCAGGCCCTGGTCCTGGTCCTGGTCCTGGTCCTCGACATCGAGGTCGTCCTCGTCGTCGATCCCGGTGCTCGATCCGATCAGGTTGGCGTCGATGGGGTGTTCGGGGAGGAAGGTGGTCCGGTCGCCCCGGGGCTCGGCTTTCTCGGCCCGGGGCTCCATCCGCTCGGTGCGCTCGGTGCGCTCGGCCCGGGGCTCCGCCGTCTCGACCCAGTGCTCCGCCCGCTCATTCTGGGGCTCGGCCCGCCCGGCTCGGGGCTCCGACTTCTCCGCTCGGGTCTTCGACCCCTCGGCTCGGGGCTCCGAACGAGGTGCGGTCCGGGTGCCGTCCGAGGGGTCCGCGCTCATCTGATCGAGTGTACCGCCGCCACAGGCACCGATTGCCGGGGTGGAGACCGTACGGTAGGACGTGCGGTAGGACGTACGGTGGGTCGTGCGGTAGGTAATGAATGCCTGGGGTCGGTCGGAGGGCCTAAGTTCCGCAGGGTGGAGAGGGTGGATATCCAGACCTTGGGGTCGGACCAGGGCCAGACCGGAGGGTTCGACCAGGGCGAGACGTCAGGGCCCGACCAGAACAAGAGGTCTGGGCCCGACCAGAGCCGGACCATCGATTCGGACCCGGACCGGACCGTCGGGGCGGACCCCGACCAGACGGTGTGGTCTGATCGGTTGACGGCCACGGCCCTGTTCGTCGGGGTGCTCTGCGTCTACATCGCCGTGTTCCACGGCCGCATCGAGGTCTACGACACCCAATCGATGATGGGGGTCACCGAGCACCTGGTCAACCACGGTTCGCTGGTGTCGATCGGCGGTACCTGGCACGTCGACACCAAGTACGCCCCCTACGGGATCGCCGACAGCCTCCTGGCCGTGCCGGCGTATGCCCTCTCCAAAGTCACCGGTGGGTTCACCATCGCGGCCAACGTGATCGACCCCATCCTCACCGCCTTCTGCGTGATCCTGGTCTTCCGGATCGCCCGGGCCCTCGGTTGGCGGGCCTTCCACGGGTTCATCGCCGCCGTGGGCTTCGGCCTGGCTTCCATGGCCCTGTGGTACTCGACGGAGTTGTTGAGCGAGCCGGGCGTGACCCTGTGCGTTCTGGCCATCATGCTCGGCATCATCCGATGGGGTCAGGGCAGGGCGTGGGCCCCGTTGTGGATCGGGCTCGCCGCCGCCTCGGCCATCCAGTTCCGTAGCGACTCGATCTTCACGGTGTGGGTGGCCTTTCTCGCCATCCCGTTGTTCGTGCCGTGGGCGGCCATCTGGTCGCGGCGCTCGCTGCTACTGGTTCTGGTCCCGATGGTGGTGAGCCTGGGTCTGCTCGGTTGGTACAACGAGTTGCGGTTCCACAAGATCCTGGTCGGAACGTACGGGCCGAACGGGGGCTTCGTCACCCCGTTGTGGCACGGCTTGGACGGGCTCCTGTTGAGTCCGGGCAAGAGCCTGTTCGTGTTCGACCCGTTGACGGCGATGGGGGTGATCGGGCTGGTGGTGCTGTTCGTCGGTCGCGCCGGAGTGCGCAACCGACCCTTCGGGGTGCTGTGCCTTCTCCTGGTGGTGCCCCGGACCCTGTTCTTCGCCAAGTGGGGCATCTGGGACGCCGGGGTGTCGTGGGGTCCCCGATTCCTGCTTCCGGTGGTGCCGGTGCTGACCCTGGCGGTCATCCCGGTCCTGCAGGCCACCAATCCCCGGAGGATCATCGGGGTGGTGGTGCGGGTGGTGACTGCGCTGTTGTTCCTGGCCGGTGTGCTGGTCAACGCCCTCTCGGTCCGGGTTCCCTACGGCGAATGGTGGGGAGCGGTAGCCAATCCCTACTGGCGTCGCATCTTCCACATCCACGGAGGGATGACCCCCGCCGAGCGGTCGGCGCAGATCGACTTCCACCTGGTGTGGTCGCCCATCTGGGGGGAGATCCTCCTCCTGCGGCGGCACATGGCCCTGGTGAACGGGGAGTGGTGGAAGACCGGGCACGGCGCCGTCGGGGTGGTGCTCTTGGTCGCCGGCGCCGTGTACCTGGTGGCCGCGGCCATCGGCTCGAGCCGGCGTCCCCGTCGTCGGGCCCGTCGCCACCGAGGCGTCGAGGCGGCGACGGATGAGGCGGGTCCCGTAGCGGGGCCGGCGGTCCCGGCCAGCGCTCCGGCGTCGGTCGCTCCGGCGTCGGTCACTCCGGCGTCGGTCACTCCGGCGGCCTCAGCCCTCCCCCCGTCTGACGGTCCCCGGCGGCGCCAGCGCCGGCGCCGGCCGCCAACGCCAAGGGTCAACCGCCAACCGCCAACCGCCGAGCCGGGAGCAAGCGAGGGCGGGCGACCTCAGATCGAGAAGTGGTGTGCGCCGAGCCGACCCGACAGCGGGCCCAGACGACCGAGAGCGGCCGCGGTCATGGCCGTACGGGTGACACGGGTGGCACCGAACTCGGCGCGGAGGGCGGAGACGATGACGGCGGCGTCGGCCGGCTCGACCAGCGGGAGCAGGGTGATGACCGAGGGGCCGTCGACCGTCACCGGCAGCGGGATGCCCTCGGTGGAGTCGGTCACCACCGAGCTCACCTGCTCGACCAGGGTCGTGAGGCCGTGGGCTCCCGAAGGGTTGAGCACCGTCACCGTGGGCACCGCCGGTACCGGCAGGAGCCCGAGCCTCGAGGAGTAGACGTCGGCCAGCATGGCGATCGAGTCGTGGAGGGGGTGGACGGTGCTCCCGGGAACGTGGGTCCACTGCACGGGTACCTCGGTGATCCGGAGGCCGAGGCGCTGGGCCTGGACCAGTACCTCGACATCGAAGGCGAACCGATCGATCCGGACCAGGTGGAACAGGAGCCGGGCCACCGAGGTGTGGAACGCCTTGAAGCCGCACTGGGTGTCGTGCAGCTCGAGGCCGGTGCCGGTGGTGACCAGCCGGTTGAAGAGCCGGCCCATGACCGAGCGCATGGCGTAGGAGCTCGTCGACCATGGAGTCGGCCAGGGGCGTCGATCCGATGGCCAGGTCGTTGGCGTCCGAGGCCCGTCGAGCAGCAGCGGGATGGCCCGGGGGTCGATGGCCATGTCGGCGTCCATGTAGGCGGTGTAGGTGCCCCGGGCCAGGGAGACCCCGGTGCGCACTGCGTGCGCCCTTGCCCCGGTTGACCGGCGATGGCTGACGACCCGGTGGTGGGGGAGGTGGGTGAGCAGGGTGCGGGCGGTCTGCGCCGTCCCGTCGGTGCTGCCGTCGTCGACGACCAGGACCTCGGTCCGCCGGATGTCCACGGCTCCGGCGTCAGCGGCGGCGTCGAAGCGCTTGATGCCGTCGGCCAGCCGGTGGGCCTCGTTGAAAGCGGGGACGACGATGGTGAGCTCGGGAGTCATGGTTCTGGGGCACCGACCCTAGGGCGCAGAGCCGTCGATGGGGTGTCGCCTCCGCCGGGCCTTGACGCCGGCCCCGGCCCCGACGGACAGCCCCGACGGACAGCCCCTACGGCTGCGCGGCTCCGACGAATCCCTCGGACCAGACCGGGTCGAAGGTGACCACGGTGCCGGTGTGGGCCGCCTGGATGATGGTGCTGCTCCCGAACGGCCGTGGGCTGCCCGTCCAGCGCCGGGCCCGACGTACATGATCACGTGGTCGATGCCGGTCCCGCCGAAGTCGTAGAAGAGGAGGTCGCCGGGCTCGAGCGGCGTCTCGGGCTCACATGGGGGAACATCGGCGTACTGGTCGGCGGCCGAGTGGTCCATGGACACGCCGGCGTTGGCCCACGCCAGCATGGTGAGGCCGGAGCAGTCCACGCCGGCGGAGCTGGGCCGCCCCACACGTAGGGGACGCCCAGGTACTGCATGGCGGCGTGCACGGCGGCCAGGCCGGCGGCCGTGGGGCTTCCGCCGTAGGCGAAGGCGGCGCCCCGGCGCTAGGGCCGCCTGGTTGGCCGCCGAGGTGGTGGCCGAGGTCGGCGGCCTGGCTGCCCCCGCTCACCGTGGTGGCCACCTGGGCGCGCCTGGAGGCCGGAGTCGGCCGCAGCCTGGGCCGCGGCCCGGGAGGAGGCTCGGCTGCGGCTTTGGCCGCCGCCGCGGCCTGGGTGGCGGCCTGCTCGGGCGATCTCCTGGGCCAGGGATCCCTTGACCTGGGCCAGTGTGGCCTCGGAGAGGGCGTTGGCGGCGCTGGGCCCGCTGGCGGGTCTGGTTCTCCTGGCCCCGAGCTGGTTGGTCTCGTCCTGCTGCTCGGAGAGGAGCTTGGTGCGGGTGACGGACAGCTTCTCTGGCCGGCCTGGATCTTGGCTCACATCGGGGCGCACGTCCCGGCGCCCAGCTTCTGGTACAGGTCGCGGATCTGGGTCCCGTTGGTGGGAGCCGAGAAGAGCTGGGCCAGGCCGAGCCGAGGAGGAGTCGTTGATGTAGGCCTGGACGGCGTCGTGGCGGAGGTGGGCGCGCTCGGTGACCAGCTGTCCTTGAGGGCGGTCGAGGGAGGACTGGGTGGCCTGCAGGCCGGACGGGTGCTGTCAGGTTGACCACCGACTGGTTGTACTGCTCGTCGGCCCGGTCGAGGGTGTTCTGCTCCTGTGGAGATCTGGGCCTCGAGCTTGGCCACCTGGGCCTCGGCCGCATTGATCTGTGACTGGGCGGTTGAAGTCGGTCGTCGTGGTCGCCTTCGGGCTCGCCGATCCCGACCCGGCAGCACCGGCCACTCCCGGACCCAGCGGCCCGAGGGTCAGCCCCATGCCGGTGAGGGAGCACACCACACTGACGGCGGCACACACGCCCACCCCGGCTCGGACCCGGGGACCGCCCCCGTGGCTCCGCCGACTGCGTACGCCACGCCAGCCCGGACGAGCGGCCGCGGCCCCTCGTTCGGAGTTCACCTGGTTGATGCTCTGGCCGGACCTTTGACGACCTGTGGATCGCCGGGCCCCGACAGAAGCCACTTTTGACACGTTTTTACTCTCCCTGCCCAGAGGTCGAAACGGGTGAATAGTGCTGCTCACCCCGGTTGTTGCAGCCACGTAGTGCACGGACCATGGCCTGGGCCTAGGTTCCCGGTAGGGCTGGGTGGGAACGGGGCCAACGCATGCCGGACGTCTGACTCGCTAAGTTGCCACTGAGTCATCGGCACTCGGGCCGGCTAACTGAAGCTGGACGGCGTACGACGGGAGGGCAAGCGATGGACGGGGTGGTCGAGGTCCGGGGCGGCCGGATCCGGGGTGTCCAGCGGCAGGGGTACTGGTCCTTCTCCGGCGTTCCGTATGCCGGCTCTCCCGGCGGGGTGGGGGCCGCTGGCGGCCGCCCGGCCCGGCCGACGGCGTGGACGGGCGTCCGGGAGTGCGACCGGTTCGGACCCATCGCCCCCCAGATCGCCGGGCTGATCGAGCTCTCGCTCGGCGGCGAGCCCGACGAGCACGCCGGAGGACTGCCTGACCCTCAACGTCTGGACGCCGGCGCCCGACGGGAGCCGGCGGCCGGTGATGGTCTGGGTCCATGGCGGCTCGTTCGTCTCGGGCTCCGGGGCCGGGCAGCCTCTACCGAGGTGGCATGTTGTCACGCCAGGGCGACGTCGTGGTAGTCACCCTCAACTACCGGCTGGGCATCCTCGGGTTCCTGGCCCACCCGGCGCTCGGGGAGCCGGGACAGACCTGGTTGGACGGTCAGGAGTGGTCCGGATTCGGGAACTGGGGCCTGGCCGACCAGGTGGCGGCGCTGCACTGGGTGCGGGACCACATCGCCGAATTCGGCGGGGACCCCGGCAACGTCACCCTCTTCGGCGAGTCGGCCGGCGGGATGAGCGTCTCGGCGCTGTTGGGAGTGCCGGCCGCCCGGGGCCTCTTCCACCGGGCCATCGTGGAGAGCGGCCCGCCCTACACCTACACCGCCGACCGGGGCGCGGCCCGGGCCGAGCAGGTGGCCGCCCACCTCGGCGTCCCGATGAGCGAGGGAGGCACTGGAGCAGGTGCCCGCCGGCGACTCTGGTGTTGGGGCCGCCGCGGAGATCGGGATGGATGTGGCGGCCAAGGACGACCCGGCGTTGCTGATGATGCCGGTGATCGACGGCGGCCTGCTCCCGTCTGCCCCGGAGGCGGCGGTGGCCGGCGGGTCGGCGGCCGACGTGCCGCTGCTGATCGGGACCACCCGGGACGAGTCGGCTTTCTTCACCGTCGGGAATACGGCACTGAGCGCGCTGGACGATGAGGGGTTGCGGAGGTGGGTCGGGCGGCTGGTGCCCGAGGGGTTGTCGGATGGGTCCAACTCCAGTGGGTCGGCTGCCTCGAGTGGGTCTTCTGCCTCCAGTGGGTCGGCTGCCTCCAACGGGTCGGCCGTCTCCAACGGGTCCTCTGCCTCCAACGGGTTCGGCGGCAGGCTGGTGGGCGCCCCGGGCGGGCCGGCCGACAAACTGGGCGACGAGTTGATCGCCTCGGTGCAGGAGGCGCGGGCCACGCGGGGCGAGTCGGTCGAGCCCCGTGACCTGTGGGTGGCCATCGCCACCGAGTACGTGTTCCGATTGCCGAGCGATCCGCCTGGCCGACGCCCACGCCGCGGCGGCGGGGCCGGGCGTTGGGACCTACAACTACCTGTTCACCTGGGAGTCGCCGGCCTTCGGCGGGGTCCTCGGGTCGTGCCACGCCCTGGAGATCCCGTTCGTCTTCGGGACCGTCCACAACCCGGCGGTGCAGACCTTCTCCGGCGGGGGAGAGGACGCCCTGGCTTTGTCGTCGCTCATGCGCCGGTGCCTGGACCGAGTTCGCCCGAACCGGGTCGCCCGGGGCGTGGCCCGGGTGGGACCGATCGACCGTCCCACCAAGGTGCTCGGGCCGTGGCCCGGGAGCGGGGGACTCGAGCATCTCGTCGGATCGGCCGAGGGACGAGGAGCTCGAAGCCATGGCGGCCCTGGTCGCCGCCCGGGTGGCTCTCTGAGCCCTTGGTCCTGAACCTTTCGTCCTGAACCCTGCGTCGGCTGACCTGCGTCGGCCGGCCTGATCCTTTCGACCGGCAGCATGAAGCGTGCCGTTCCGGTCGATTCGATCCTCGACGACCGTCGTGACCCACTCAACGGAGCGGCGGCGGAGTCGGCCACCACCTATGGTTTGCCCTGGTACCTGGTACCTGGCATCTGGACCACAACGGGGACGTAGCCCAATCGGCAGAGGCAGGGCGCTTAAACCGCCTCCAGTGAGGGTTCGAGTCCCTCCGTCCCCACGAAAATTTCGTCGGACTGCTTTGCGATTCTTCGGCGGAGCTGAGCCTCGAGCCGAGGCACAACGGCGATCCCAAATAAAGGGGCTGGCCGGTCAGAGGGTGGTCAGAACGACCGGGCCGTCCTCGGTAATGGCGATGGTGTGTTCGCTGTGGGCGGCCCGGGCCCCGCTGGCAGTGCGAAGGGTCCATCCATCGGGATCGGTCACGTACTCATCGGTGCCGTCGGAGATCAGCATGGGTTCGATGGCGATGACCAGGCCCGGCCGGAGTCGGTAGCCCCGACCCGTTCGGCCTTCGTTCGGCACGAATGGGTCCTCGTGCATGGCCCGCCCGACCCCGTGACCCCCGTGGTTTTCGAGGAGGCCGTAGCCGGACTTCCGGGCCGGGCCTCCGATGGCGTTCCCCAGATCGCCGAGTTGGTTTCCCTGCAGCGCCGCGGCGATACCTCGCTCCAAGGCCGCGTCGGTGGCTGCGATCAGGTCGGTGTCGCCCGGGCGTGGTGTGCCCACGATGAAACTGATGGCGGCGTCGCCGCACCAGCCTTGGACGAACGCCCCGCAGTCGATGCTCACCAGGTCGCCGTCGGCCAAGCGGGTCCGATCCGGCACCCCGTGGACCACAGCGTCGTTGACGCTGGCACAGATGACGCCGGGGTAGGGGGTCGGTGCCCAGGACGGGTGGTAGCCCAAGAAGGCCGGCGTGGCCCCAGCCCCGTTGATGACCTTGGCTGCCACCTGATCCAGTTCGGCCAATGTGACTCCGACCGCAGCCCGCTCGCGAACAGCGGCCAGGGCCTCGGCCACCACTCGACCGGCCTCGCGCAGCACTCCGATCTCTCTTGACGTCTTGAGCTCGATCACGTTTCTGGTTGCTCCTCGGTATCCGGCTTGCTCGAATGATCATACCGGTATTACTATTCGAGCGTGGTCCGAGACCCGTTGAAGCCGTGGGAGATCGAACGCGGCCGGCAACTCGGCTCCATCCTGCGGCAGGCGCGTGGACCGGCAAGCCTCGGCCACGTGGCACTCGCCGCCGGTATCTCGGTCGAGACCCTCCGCAAGATCGAGACCGGAAGAATCCCGACCCCAGCGTTCTTCACCGTCGTGGCCTTGGCCCGGGTCCTCGACCTCTCCCTCGACGATCTCTCGGTCGACGTCATCTCCGAACGGGCGAGCACGGGCACCAGGGCCTCGTAGAGAATCAGCCCCCTTGACATCACTCTTCGTGGCTGTACCAGGCGCGGGCCAAAGCTATCGACGCCCAGATGGTCGAAGCAATCGAGGACACGCAATAAGGAAAGATCGGAAAACGCCAGTGGGTTCTCTGTTGGGACCTACAACTGGCGGTTGAAGCCTCGGCCGGAAGGCTCGTCAGCGAACGGCTCGCCTCTACGAACTGAATGTGTGAATGCCTATGCCAGCTCCTGGCGGCGGCGGGTCAGGTAGGCGGTTTCGGCGGTGTTGCCGGCCAGTTCGATGGCCCTGTCGTACGCCGCCCGCGACTCCCGATTGCGGCTCAGCCGGCGCAGCAGGTCGGCCCGGGTGGCATGGAACGGGTGATAGTCGGCCAGCTCGTCCTCGAGAGGGTCGACGATGGCCAGCGCCACCTCGGGGCCGTCGAGCTCGGCCACCGCGATGGCCCGGTTGAGGGCGCACGATCGGTGAGGGGTCGATGCGGGCCAGTTGGTCGTAGAGGGCGACGACCTGGGACCAGTCGGTGTCGCCTGCCCGGCGGGCCGAGGTATGCACGGCATTGATCGCCGCCAGGATCTGGTAGCGACCCGGAGCCACCCCGGTGGCCAGGCGCTGGCGAACCAGCTGATGACCTTCGGCGATGAGTGCCGCGTCCCAGGCCCCTCGGTCCTGCTGGTCCAGCGTGACCAGTTCGCCGTCCGCCGAGACCCGGGCCGTGCGGCGGGACTCCGTGAGCAGCATCAGGGCCAGCAACCCGACTACCTCACCGTCCTCTGGCATGAGGGCACGGATCAGTCGGGTGAGCCGGATGGCCTCAGCGGTGAGATCCTGACGTACCGGATCGGTGTGGGGGCCGGTGGCCAGGTAGCCCTCGTTGAAGACGAGGTAGAGAACGGCGAGTACGCCGGAGACCCGTCCTGGGAGATCCTCTGCGGCCGGTACCCGGTAGGGGATGCGCGCCGTTTTGATCTTGGCCTTGGCCCGGGTGATCCGTTGACCCATGGCGGTCTCCTGTACCAGGAAGGCCCGGGCGATCTCCGGCACGGTCAGACCACCGACCATCCGCAGCGTCAGCGCCACCCGGGTCTCGATCGAAAGCGCCGGGTGACAGCAGGTGAAGATCAGCCGGAGTCGCTCGTCGTCGATGGCTCCTTCGTCCGGCGAATCAGGCGGGCTCTCGTCCTCGTGCCACATCTGAGCTTCCAAGTGCTTTCGCCGATCGCTTGTTCTCACGCCGGATCCGATCGATGGCCTTCCGGTTGGCGGTCGTGGTCAGCCAGGCGCCGGGATTGGGCGGGACGCCGTCGGCCGGCCAGCGGGCGACCGCCGCGGCGAAGGCCTCGGCCGCCGACTCTTCGGCGATGTCGAGGTCGCCGAACCGTCTGGCCAGGGAGGCGACCACCCTGGCCCACTCGTCGTGGAGGGCCTGGGTGATCGCCGCTCGCGCGTCGTCTGCGCTCACTCAGCCAGCAGCGGCCGGACCTCGACCTTGCGATTGCAGTGCCTCGATCCCTCGGTGGCGAGCTTGATGGCCACGTCGAGGTCGGGCGCCTCGATGATCCAGAAGCCCGGCCATGTACTCCTTCGACTCCAGGAACGGCCCGTCGGTGAGCACCGGCTCCTCGCCTCTGTTGTCGATGACGGTGGCCGTGTCGTGGAACCCGAGGCCGGCGGCGAAGACCCAATGGCCATCGGCTTGGAGCCGATCGTTGAAGACGTCGATGGCGGCCATCTCGCTCGGGGTGGCGAGCTCGGCTGAGTCGTGGATCACGGAAAACAGGTACTGCATCTTCGGATCATCTCCTGTGTTGGTCGCCGCCCCACGTAGGTGGCCGTTCACACCTGCTACGAACAGCTCAGCCTCATTCGACACCATCCTCACACTGTTTCTTCCAAAGATCGGCGGTCGAACCCAGACGATCGTCTTCGTCGGCCGCAGGATCAGCCGATCGACGCGAGCCTCCTCGACAGGTCAGCTCCCCGGTGGCCCCCGACGCCGCCCCTTGCCCCCGGTGGTCGGCCGTTTGGTCCGCTTCCTGCGGGCCGGGGGTGGTTGGGGACGGGCCGGGGGGTCGAATCGCCAGTGGCCGGTTCCCCCCGAGAGCACGAAGCGCTGGTAGGTGCGCTGGTAGTGGTGGAAGTGACAGAGCCGGGCCAGATTGTCCAGGCTGACCTGGCCCCCGTCCTTGTAGTCGGTCTTCCAGTGGTCGAACTCGAGGCCCTTGCGCACATCGCAGCCCGGCACCACACAGGTCTGGTCCCGTTCGCACAGGGCCACCTTCAGGGCCCAGGGGATGGAGCGTCCCATCCGACAGATGGTGGTCACGTCCACCCCGTCGGTGATGACCAGGTAGCAGAGGGCCTCCCCCAGCAGCGCTTGGGCCCGGGACAACGGGATCGGTCCGACCCCGGGGATCTCACAGATCTCCCCCGGGCCGAGCGAGCCCCGGCGCAGGGCCTCCAGGTCCGCCCGCACCAGCACCGTGGTGGAGGGGGGTCGGGAACTCGGCCCGGTGCCGTTCGCCTGCATCCTCGATGGACCCGATCAGGTCCTCGGGGTCGGTGGACCCAGGGCTTGCGCCAGGGCCGGCCCGGTCGTCGGAGCCGTTGGCGTGTTCGGTGCCGGGCCAGCCGGCCCCCGCCAGGGAGCCGAACAGGTCGGCCTGAGGGTGGGGTCCGTTCCGTCTGGACCCGGTGGATGGAGCAGACCCGCTGGACGTGGTGGTCCCGCTGGATGTGGAGGTGGGGATCCGCACCCGGTGGACGTGGAGGTCCCACCGGTTGTGGAGGACCCGCCCGAGGTGTTCCTGGTCCGGGCCGGGATGCCCGTCCCGGTGACCAGGGCCACCAGGGCATCGGCGGCGTAGGCCTCGCTGGGCTGGTGGTTGTCGTCTCTGCGGGCCTGGTGGAAGAAGCGGTCGGTCACCGGCCCGAGGGAGGCCAGCAACCGGGCCCCGGCCTCGGGGGTGAACAGGCCGTCCAGTCGGAAGGCCCCCTCCTGGTCGGTCCAGGTCCGGAGCCTTCTGGCCTGGTGGATGGCCTCGGCCGCCCGCTCGGCCTGTTCGGCTGAGCGTCCGTCCTGGCGGGCCTTCAGACAACGGTCTTTGAGTTGGCGACGGGTGTCGTGCTGGGCCCCGTTGACCAGGTCGTGCTCCTGGTCGGGGTTGGCCTTGGCCGCACCCGAGATCAGGGAGGCCTGGGCCCCGGACAGCTTCCCGGCCCGGAAGGCCTCTTCCACCTCGGGTTGGGAGGCCAGGGCCTCGCCCAACTTCAACTGGTCGATGGCCTCGCTCAACCCCGCCCCGGTCTGGGCGGCGAACCACTCGGCCGGGGAACGGTGCCCGGTGCGCAGATGGGGATGGGACTCGGCCGCCCGGGCGGCGGCCAGGGTCTTGCCCGCCCTCCCCAGGCGCTCCACCCGGTCGAAGGCGGAAAGCAGCAGGACAGAGTCCTCGGGCCCGTAGCGACCGGGCTCGAAGTCGGCCACAAAGGTGGCGAGATCGTCCACCGCGGCGAAGAACGAGGCGGCCTCCCCGGAGCCGGCTACCTGACCGGAGCCGGCGCTGTCGTTCTTCTGTTTGGTCGTTGTGGCGGTGGAACCCGTCATGGACACCAGTGTTCCAGGAGGGTGTGACAACGACGACCCGATCGGATCCCGAAGACCTCGTTGCCAGCGACTGCCCGAGACATGGACCGATATCCTCAACAGTCACGATCCCCTCTCGACAGGCACCCAACCCGCACGCCTCACCCAAACGACGGACCGAACGACGCACCCAAACGACGCACCCAAACGATGCACCCAAACGACGCACCCAAACGATGCACCCAAACAGGAGGCCACTCCATGGTTGACTCACTCGAAGACCCGCGCCGGGTGGACCCGCCCTTCGTAGCGGACGAGCGCCACATGCTCGAAGCGTGGCTGGAGTTCCACCGCATCACTCTGTTGATGAAGTGCGAGGGCCTGGACGACGCCGGTCGCAAGAGCCGGCCCATCGCCACCTCGAAGCTGTCCTTGCACGGCCTGGTCCGACACATGGCCGAGGTGGAGCGGAACTGGTTCCAGCGGGTGCTGCTGGAGTCAAAGGACGCCGGGCCCATCTGGTTCGATCCCGCCATCGACGACAGCGAGCTCGAGCCGCTCGACGAGGCGGACTGGGACGACGACCTGGCCGCGTGGGAGGCGGAATGCGAGGCCGGCCGCCTGGCTGCGGCGGGTAAGGACCTGGACTACACCGGCGTCCGCCGGGGAAAGCCCTGCTCATTGCGCTGGATCTACAACCACATGATCGAGGAGTACGCCCGCCACAACGGCCACGCCGACCTCATCCGCGAGCTGGTGGACGGGCAAATCGGCGACTGAGCGAGAGACGGGTTCTCTGGCTCGGCCCCGGCCCGACCCGGCCCCGGGTGGAACCCGACCCGGCCGGACCGAGAAGACAGAGGCGAACCGCCCCCGGATGGCATGCTCAAAGGGCCCGAACCCGAGGCAGCCCAAAGGACCCGACGAGACCCGAGGACCCGAGGACACACCGCACCCCGACTCAACCAACGAAGGAGCAACGGCATGGCCCATGACCCGGTGGTCGCTGAAGCGATCCGCACCTCCGACAGCCGAGAGCCGCGTTTCACGCTCCCAGAACAGGAGCAACGGGCAAACGCCGCCCTGAACGAGTACCGGGGGGCCGACGGGAAGCGCCCCAACATCTTGATGATCCTCTTCGACGACGTGGGCTGGGGGGACTTCGGTTGCTACGGGGGAGGGGTGGCGGTGGGGGCGCCCGACTCCCAACATCGACAGACTGGCCCGCAACGGCACCCTCCTCACGTCGTGCTACTCGGAGCCGTCGTGCACGCCGTCACGGGCCTCGTTCATGACCGGGAGGCTGCCCATGCGCCACGGCCTCCTCCGACCTCCCATGTATGGACAGCCGGGCGGGCTCGACGGGGAGGTGACGGTGGCCCAACTCCTCTCCGACTCGGGCTATGTGACCCAGGCGGTGGGGAAGTGGCACATGGGCGAGAACCGCGAGTCGCAGCCCCAACACGTGGGCTTCGACGACTTCTACGGCTTCCTCTCGGTGTCCGACATGTACACGGAGTGGCGGGATCCCAACTTCTTCCCCGAGATCGTCTACAGCGAGGAGCGGACCAAGTGGGTGGAGAACCTGCCCTTCAACAAGTGCTTCGTGCACGCCAGCCGGGGTGGTGAGGTCGAGAACGTGGAGGAGGTGACGGTCCCGGTCCTCTCGCTGCTCGACGACAAGTGGGCCGAGTACTCCCTCGACTTCATCCGGAAGATGGGCGGCACCGCCAGCCCCGATGTGAGCGCGGCCGACCGGCGCCCGTGGTTCCTCTACCACTGCACCCGCGGCGCCCACTTCGACAACTACCCCCACGAGCGGTTCCTCGGCACCTCCCCGGCCAAGCACCCCTACAAGGACACCATCATCGAGCTGGACGACATCGTGGGAAGGCTGGTGGCCGAGCTCGAGGCCACCGGGCAGCTGGAGGACACCCTGATCTTCCTGTCCTCGGACAACGGGCCCGAGATGGAGACCTGGCCCGACGCGGCGTACTCGCCGTTCCGGAGCGCCAAGGGTTCGACCTGGGAGGGGGGCCAGCGCGTGCCGGGCATCGTGTCGTGGCCCGGGATGGTGCCGGCCGACCGGGCCACCGACGGCCTGTTCTCCCAGATGGACCTGTTCAACACCTTCCTGACCCTGGCCGTCGGCCGACGACACCATTCCTGACGACCGGTACATCGACGGCGTGGACCAGACGTCGTTCCTGCTCGACCCGATGGGGGAGTCCAACCGGAAGTACCTCTACTACTGGCTGACCAATGTGTTCTCGGCCCTGCGGGTGGGGGAGTGGAAGTTCATGGTGGCCTCCACCTCCGACGACGACCGGGACTGCCTCAACCTGGGCGGCTTCACCGGGGTGACCCAGAAGTACTCCCATGGGCGGCTCTACAACCTGTATCTCGACCCCAAGGAGAGCCGGAGCTACATGATCCGCAAGCTGGCCTACATCGACAGCTTCACCAGCGGGATCGCCAAGCACTTCTCGACCTTCGGCCGGTACCCGCCCAAACAGCCCATCGCCGCCATGAGCTGATCGCCGGACCGGCCGGCCCCCCTGGGGCGCCGCCCCCCGCCCGGAAAGGCCGGCTCCGGCCCCCAAACCGTCGCCCACCCGGCGCCGCCCGACTCGGCCCTCCCGGGCCCGGGCGACCGGTCCTGCCTGATACAGCCGACCGCTACCGTGAGGGGATCGCCATAAGCACCCGACGGGACTGTCCACGATGATCACCTCTGCCGACCGGGTGCTGCTGGCTCGACTGGTGGGGGAGAGCACCTTCAAGCGCGGGGTGGGCTACGCCCGCACCGGCGCGGTGAGGAAGGCCACCTGGAGCCCCGGCGGCACCCGGGTGGTCGGGGAGATCCAGGGCGGTGAGGAGCGGCCGTACTACGCCTCGGTCCAGCTGACCCGGTCGTCGGGCGACCGGCTGTCGTCGTTCGACGGCACCTGTACCTGTCCCGTCGGATGGAACTGCAAGCATGCCGTGGCCCTCGTCCTCGCCGGGGAGTATCAGGACGCCTCCGGACAGGCCCGGTCGCTGACCCTGGTCGAGGGTGGGACCGATCAGGCCCCGCGGGGGGCCGGAAGGGGCAAACGGGTCCCGGCCCAACGGGCCGGGGACTCCTCCCTCGCCCAGCGCAAGACGGCCGGCTGGGAGCTCCCGCTGCTCGATCTCCTGGCCGCCGGCACCGATACCGAACCCGAGTACCGGGGCGTCGACCCCGACATCTGGGACGGGTCGGGGGGCCGGGGCGCCAAGCCCTTTCAGATCGGCCTGCAGTTCGAGTTGGTCATGAGCCCCCGGCGCACCAATGACGTGGCCCCCCGCTCGGGCCGGGCCGGGCCGGGCATCCGGGTCCGACCGGTGCTCCCGGGCCAGAAGGGCAACTGGATCAGGACCGGCGTCTCGTGGTCCAACCTCGAGTACCTCCACTACGGGCGGGCCCGCACCCCCGGGGCCGTCGAACAGGTGGCCGTGGCCCGCGAGCTCCTGGCCCTCAGCCGGCTCTCCCGTCGGGGAAGCGCCTACCGGTACGGCGACGACGTGGTGTGGCTGGAGTCCATCACCAGTAGGCGGCTGTGGGACCTGCTGGGCGAGGCCCGCGACTTGGGGATGGCCCTGGTCGGGGCCACCCGCCCCCCGACGCCGGTCATCGTCCATTCCTCGTCGGCTGCCGCCGTGATGGAGGTCAGCCGCCCCGATCCGTCGGGGCTCTCCCTGACGGCCTCGTTGGTGCTGGACGGACAGCCCATCCCGCTGACCTCGTCGGTGCTGTTGGGCTGGCCGGCCCACGGCATCGCCTGGTGGGACGACCGGTCGGCGAACTTCGGGCCGGCCAGCCTCCAACTGGCCGCCCTGACCAGCCCCTTGGACGACGCCATGTGCGAGCTGTTGGAGACCCGGGTCCTCGACGTTCCCGCCGACGACGAGGACCGCTTCCTCCGTTCGTTCCTGCCCACCCTCCGGCGCAAGTTGCCGGTGCGCTCCGCGGACCCGGAGGTGGAGCTGCCCGAGGAGGCCGCCCCGGTACTGGTGCTGTCAGTCGGTTACGGCGAGGCCCACCGGATCGTCCTCACCTGGTTTCGGGGGACCGTCGGCTCCGAGTTCCGGGAGGCCCTGTGGGACGACAGCACCACCGGCAGCTACGGCGGCTTCGGTTACGGCGCGTTCGGCTCCGACGCCATCGGTTCGGGGGCGGCAGGAAACCGGGCCTTCGGGGTGGGTGCCCTCGAGAACGCCGCCCTGGGCCACGGAGTCCCCGGCGATGTCATCGCCGAGGCCATGGTGGAGGTGGGCCGAATTGCCGCCTCAGTGTCCGAGCTGTTCGAGTACACCTCGCGTGGTCGGCGACTGGCGGCGTCGGCGGAGCTGGAGGGCATGGCCGCGGTGCGCTTCGCCACCGAGGTGTTGCCGCTGCTGGCCGAGCTGTCCGGGGTGGAGGTCGTAGAGGACGGCCCGGTTCCCGAGTACCACGAAGAGGTGGCCGCCCCGGTGGTCAGCCTGTCCGGAGCGGGGTCGAAGGACAACGACTGGTTCGATCTGACCGTGTCGGTGACCGTTGGCGGCCAAGCGGTCCCGTTCGCCGATCTCTTCGTGGCGCTGGCCGAGGAGCGCTCCCACCTCATCCTGCCGTCGGGGACCTACTTCTCGCTGGACCGGGAGGAGCTCCGCGAGTTGGCCCAGCTCATCGCCGAAGCCCGGGCCCTGCTCGACGCCACCGACGACACCATCCGGCTCAGCCGCTTTCAGGCCAGCCTGTTCGAGGACCTCCAGCGCATCGGGGTGGTCACGGCCCAGGCCGGCGAGTGGGAGCAGTCGGTGCGGGCCCTGGCCGACGCCGACGACCTCACCGTGTACCCGGTGCCCGAGAGCCTGCACGCCACCCTCCGGCCCTACCAGGTGACCGGCTTCAACTGGTTGGCCTATCTCTACGAGCACCGCCTGGGCGGGATCCTGGCCGACGACATGGGCCTGGGCAAGACCCTCGAGGCCCTGGCTCTGATCTGCCACACCCGGGACCAGGGCCTGACCGACGCCCCGTACCTGGTGGTGGCGCCGACCAGCGTGGTGGGGAACTGGGCCAGTGAGTGCCGGCGGTTCGCCCCCGGGCTCCGGGTGGCCACCGTCACCGAGACCACCGCCCGGCGGGGGATGCTCCTGGCCGAGGTGGCGGGCGGCGCCGACGTGGTGATCACCTCCTACAGCCTGTTCCGGATCGAGTACGAGGAGTACGCCGCGGTGACCTGGGCCGGGCTGTTCCTCGACGAGGCCCAGTTCGCCAAAAACCGGCGCTCCCAGACCTACCAGCGGGCCAAGCTGCTACCGGTGCCGTTCAAGGTGGCCATGACCGGCACCCCGATCGAGAACAACCTGATGGAGCTGTGGTCGCTGCTCTCGATCACCGCGGCCGGGCTGTTCGTCAACCCGGACCGGTTCGGCGAGTACTACCGGCTGCCCATCGAGCGGGCCGGGGACACCGAGCGCCTGGCCCAGCTGCGGCGCCGGATCCGACCGGTGATGCTGCGCCGGACCAAGGAGCAGGTGGCGTCAGACCTACCCGACAAGCAGGAACAGGTGCTCGAACTGGAGCTGTCCCCCAAGCACCGGCGGGTGTACCAGACCCACCTGCAACGCGAGCGGCAGAAGGTGCTCGGCCTGCTGGGCGACATGAGCAAGAACCGCATGGCCATCTTCCGGTCCCTGACCCTGCTGCGCCAAGCCAGCTTGGACGTGTCCCTGATCGACGACCGGTACCGCGCCGTCCCGTCGACCAAGCTCGACGCCCTCATGGAGATGTTGGAGGACATCGTGGAGGACGGGCACCGGGTGCTGGTGTTCAGTCAGTTCACCCGGTTCCTCACCCTGGCCCGCAAGCGGATCGAGGCCGCCGGCATCGGGCACTGCTACCTCGACGGCCGCACCCGCAAGCGCGACGCCGTCATCGACGAGTTCCGCTCTGGGGATGCCCCGGTGTTCCTGATCAGCCTCAAGGCCGGCGGGTTCGGGCTCAACCTGACCGAGGCCGACTACTGCATCCTGCTGGACCCGTGGTGGAACCCGGCCACCGAGGCCCAGGCCGTGGACCGGGTGCACCGGATCGGCCAGACCCGCAAGGTCATGGTCTACCGGCTGGTGGCCAAGGACACCATCGAGGAGAAGGTGATGGCCCTCAAGGCCCGCAAGTCGGCTCTGTTCGCCGATGTGATGGACGCCGGGGGACTGGAGTCGGGCGCCCTGACCGCCCGGGACATCCAAGACCTGCTGGAGTGACCGGGGCGGCCGGCGTGACCGTTCGGCCGTGACAGGTGCGTTCACCATCCGGGTCGGGGGTACGGTGAGCAGGCGCTTCTCCGTCGTTTCCACGGGGAAACGGGGGCGCTGGATGTCCAGTAGCGGGCAGGTGAACCCATGCTCTACCAGGCCTACCAGACGCAACGGGACCTGACCGCCCCGGCCCGGGCCTGGGCCGGCCTGGCCTCGTGGACGCTTGGGGGAGTTCCCCGACAGTTGGACCCAGAACCGGCTGACCCGCCGACTGGCCGCCGGCCTGGAGATGGTCGGCCGGGCCCGCTTGACCCACGACCGGCCGCCCTTCGGGATCAACCAGGTGATGGTGGGCAACGAGCTCACCGACGTGCGGGAGGAGGTGGTGCTGTCCACACCGTTCTCCAACCTCTTGCACTTCGCCAAGGACACCGCCGAGCCCCAGCCCAAGGTGCTGTTGGTGTCGGCCCTGGCCGGGCACTTCTCGACCCTGCTCCGATCGACGGTCCAGTCCTTGTCGGCCGATCACGACGTGTACGTGACCGACTGGCTCAACGCCCGCGACGTGGGGGTCGAGCACGGCCCGTTCGGGCTGGACGACTACATCGCCCAGATCATCGGGTTCCTCGAGTTCATGGGACCCGGGTCCCACCTGATGTCGGTGTGCCAGCCGTGCCCGGCTTCGCTGGCGGCAGCCTCGGTGATGGCCGCCGACGGGAACCCGGCCCAACCGCGCAGCCTGGTGCTGATGGCCGGCCCGGTGGACACCCGGGTCAACCCCACCAAGGTCAACGACCTGGCCCACTCCAAGCCGCTCAGCTGGTTCGAACAGAACGTCATCACCACCGTGCCCCTCCGGTACCCGGGGGGCATGCGACGGGTCTACCCCGGCTTCTTGCAGCTGTCGGGGTTCGTGGCCATGAATCTCCAACGCCACGTCCAACAGCACATCGAGCTCTACAACGACCTGGTGCGCGGGGACTATGAGGAGGCCCGGGTCATCGCCGACTTCTACGACGAGTACTTCGCCGTCTTGGACATCGCCGCCGAGTTCTACCTCGACACCATCGACCGGGTATTCCAGCGGGAGTTGCTGGCCCAGGGCCAACTGACCTGGCAGGGCCGGCCGGTCGAACCCGCCGCCCTGAGGCGGACCGGGCTCTTGACGGTGGAGGGCGAGAAGGACGACGTCTGCGGGGTCGGACAGACCATGGCCGCCCAGGCTCTCTGCACCGGGATCCGGCCGGCCAGGAAGCGTCACCACCTCCAGCCCGGAGTGGGGCACTACGGGGTGTTCAGCGGGAGCCGGTGGGAGAACCAGGTGTACCCCATCGTGCGGAACTTCATCGCCGCCAACGACTGATTCCGAGGCGGAATCGGCTGGGCGCGGCGGGTCGGTGCAGAATCTGTGACCACCGATGACCCGGGCCGGAGCCGACCTCGCCGGTCGCCAGCTAGAGTCCGGCAGCCACCAACCCAGTAGACGCTGGGCCGGAGCCGCATCTGGTTGTAGTGGCCGAACCGACCACTTGACATTGAGCCCGCTCGATTACAGGATGTGCGACAGGCGGAGAACGCGAGTTCGGTGGGGCAGGGCTGGCGCTGATCGTTCTCACGAAAAGTGCGGAGGTTCAGTCATGGGTGTGCACCGATTCCGTGATTCGAGCGGCAGTGGGAGGTCGATGGAGACGAGGCTCCTTCGTGGGGGCCTCTGCGTGGCCTGATCTTTGGTGCGTGCATATCGGCGATCGCCGTATCCACTGGAGTGGCCTTCGCCAAATCGCCGGACCCCCAGGGGACGGTGTACGTCGCCGACTACGAAACCAACGCAATCAACGTCTTCCCGCCGGGCACGAACGGCAACATTGCCCCCGAGCGGGTGATCCAGGGCACCAACACGGGTCTGGACGGCCCCGCCGACGTGAAGGTCAGCGCCAGCGGGGTGGTGTACGCGTCGAACTTTTACGGTGACACCATCACCGAGTACGCCCCAGGAGCGTCGGGCAACGCTACGCCGATCTGCACGATTAGTGGATCGAACACCAACTTGGACGAAAACGACGACATGTCACTGGAGCCGAACGGCACCCTCGTCGTCGGCAACTTCGAAGACACCACCGCATCCGGCGGTTCGGTCGTGGTCTTCTCGCCCGGCTCGTGCGGCAACGTGAAGCCCGTGGAAACCATCGCCGGATCCAACACCGGGCTCGACCTGGTCGACGGGGTGGGGACCGATGCCGCCGGAACCATCTTCGCGGACAGCACCGATGGCAACAGCATCCAGGTATTCCCGGCCGGGGCCAACGGTAATGTGGCCCCGAGCTACACGATCTCGGGTTCGAACACCGGTCTGGCCGAACCCGACGACGTCGTGGTCGGGTTTGACGGAGAGCTCTACGTATCGAACGGCGGCGCCTCATTGACGGTCTATGCCCCTGGGGCCAAGGGGAACGCCACCCCCACACAGGACATTGCCGGATCGAACACCGATCTCGGCGATCCCGACGACCTGGCCGTCGACACCGCCGGCAACATCTACGTGACGGACATCGAATCCGCGCTAGGTACTGGCGTGCTCGAATACGCATCGGGGGCCACGGGGAACGTGGCCCCGAGCGGTTCGATCGTGGGCTCCAACACGGGGTTCGTAGGACCAGAGGGTGTCTACGTCGCCGGACCACCATCGGGGACGGGGGCCACGGTGTCTACCACCGATTCGGGCAAGTCGATTTCGCTCGGTAGCCGCACCTCCGATACTGCGACCATCACCGAGGGCACGAACCGACACTCGCCCACCGGCTCGCTCGTCTTCAAGCTCTTCGGGCCCAACGATGGTAACTGCAGTCATGCTCCGGCCTTTGTCTCACCCTCACAGAAGGTCAGCGGGGCCGGCAACTACTCGTCCGGGAGTTTCACGCCCACTGCGGTCGGGACCTACAGCTGGCAGGCCCTCTACAGCGGGGACACCCACAACCCACCGGTGACCACAGCCTGTAGCGGTATCCCGGCTGAGACGGTGACGGTGCAAAAGGGGACGACTACGGGGTGCAGCACACCCGTTGTCAGCCACGTGTTCCGGCTGGGCAATGCGGCGCTGGAGACGGTCAGGGTGTTGATCACCGGGAACTGCCTCTCGGGTGCCACCGGGGTGACGTTCGGTTCCGTGGCGGCCACTCCCGGGAGCTTCAAGGTGGTCACGAACCACCAGATCCTGGCCTCCCCGCCAGAGCAACCGGCTGGCACTGTTGATGTAACCGTGACTACGCCAGCAGGAACCAGCCCCATCAACACTCCCGCGGACCAGTACACGTACTACCTCCCGCGGATCCTCCAGCTGGTTCCCAACCACGGCCCGGTCGCCGGCGGAAATACCGTGATCATTCGCGGGTTGGCCTTCTCCGGGTCTCCGGCACCCACGGTGACCTTCGGTGGGACGCCGTCCTCGTCAGTGATGGTGACGGGGGATGACACCATCCGGGCCCTCGTGCCACCGCACAGCGCGGGGATGGTCAACGTTCAGGTGACCACTTTCGCTGGAGGAAGCCTTTCCTCCGCATTGAGTCAATACACCTACAAGTGACTTGATACCAGGCCACTGGGGATCGGCAAACCGGAGGGCGCCTGTGTTGCCACTCAGCACTCGGCACCAGATCTGGTTCACCAATCCAGTCGAACGGCTCACGGATCTGAAGCGTCGGAGCCGGGTGGTGGGAGCCTCCAAAGGAGACGTTGGTCATCAGGCTGGGTAGATTCGCCTCGGTCGACGTCCACGACGAGTGGGTGGCAGCCGAACGGAGGTACATCCCCGAATCCTCGATAGCCAAGCGTCACCGCGTCCAATTTCTCGGTGAGTCGATGACGCTGCGTCGACCGACCGGAGGAGTTAGCAGTGACCCCCACATTTGAGCGTTGAGCAGAAGCGAGCGATCCACCGTCTGAGAGGTCGGGGGCTTTCGTTGCGCCAGGTGGCCAGGAAGTGGGGTGCACTGCCCCTGGCGTGGTGACAGTGCTCAAGCGCACTCAAATCGTGCTCGCCGACCGCCTGGGTAGGCACGACCCATGGCCAGGAACACAAATGGCCCGTCTCCAGGCGATTTGGATAAAGTCCTTGGACGGCGGATCCGGGGAGGCTCTCCGCCTTGTCGTAGCCTGGCGAAGCACTTTCCGCGTGGTAGGCGTGAGTACAGAGTGACGTGATGAGGAGATGAGTGGTCGCAACGGGGCCGGATCGAGCGCTCAGAAGCACCTTCGTCACGAATATGGTCCTGGCGGGGTTGGCGGTGGCCACGGGGATACTCGCGGCTCGCCTCTTGGGGCCCTCCGGCGAGGGCGAGTTGGCTGCCATCATGACCTGGTCGGCTCTCTTGGGGACGCTCGCCATGCTTGGACTCCCCGAAGCGCTGACCTACTTCATCGCCCGCCAGCCCGAGAGAGGAAAGCAGCTCACTACCACGGCCGTCCTCATTGGCCTGCTGTCCTCCCTGGTCGTGGGGGCGGCGGCATGGTTCGCCATGCCATTCCTGCTTTCGGCGCAGCAGCCCGAGGTCGTTTCCGCGGCGCGTGTGTTCCTGTTGATCGGGTGCATCTTTGCCGTGGTCGGCATTCCCCATGGGGCTTTGCGCGGCGCTCGGGAATTGCCGCCTGGAATCTCTTCCGCATCGCCCCCGGCCTTGCCTGGCTGTGCATACTCGTCGTTGCATGGATCCTCGGGCACCCAAACGCCATTCCCCTGTCTCAGTGGTATCTGGGAGCAATCCTGCTCTGCGGACTTCCCTTTCTTGTGGTGGTGAATCGAAAGCTTCAGGGTTCGCTGAGGCCGGACGCTCATCTGGCTCCGGAGATGCTGCGTTTCGGGCTTCCCTCGGTCCTGACCTCGATCCCCCAGACAATCAACGTCCGGTTCGATCAGCTCCTGATTGTGGCATTTCTGCCCGCTCGATCCCTTGGCCTCTACGTCGTGGCGGTGTCCTGGAGCGGTGCCGTTGCTCCGCTGCTCCAAGCGGTGGGGATTGTCCTGTTTCCTCACGTGTCGGCTGAACGGGACCCCGAGCGCCAGGGAAGCATGCTGGCCACGGCGCTACAAGGTGGGACTCTCGTGGGGTTGGTGACGTCGGTACCGTTCATGGTGCTCGCTCCGTTCGGCCTGCCGTTTGTCTTCGGTTCAAGCTTCAAGCCGTCGGTAGCGTCTGCGATCGTGCTGGTCCCGGCGGGAGCAGTCCTGGCTTGGGGAGGGATCGCCGAGGAGGGACTGCGGGGCCTTGGCCGCCCGACCATCGTCCTGATCGCGGAAGCGGTGGGTGCTGTGGTTACTGTCGGGACGCTGCCGGTATTGCTCCACACCCATGGTATTTTTGGAGCAGCCGTGGCCTCCTTACTCGGGTATTCAACCGTTGCGATTTTCCTTCTGGTGGTCATCAGCCGGTCGACACACCAGAGCGCTCGCTCACTGGTGATTCCAACGTGGCCCCTAGCGAAATCGCTGGCGGTACGAGGTATCGCCCTTCTCCCGGGTCATCAGCGAGGTGCGAGTGCGTGAAGATCTCAAGGTGACGGTGGTGAGCCCGTACCCGTTCCATATGGTGGATCAGGCTCATCAACTCCATGACGCGGGGTTCTCGAGCGCATGGTCACAGCCGTTCCGCGAAGTCGCGTCGGACTGCCCCCGGGGCTGGTTGTCAACCGACTGCGGTGGAGCGGCTTCCGACGGCTAGTTGGCCGCGCCGTGCCGCGGACGGATCCGGTGCTGAATCGAAGGGTAGTCAGCGACTTCGATCGGTGGGCCCTATCCCGACTTGGTGAACCCTCCGTGGTCAATGGTATGTCCGGCTACGCCACCGAGACGCTCACTCGAGCCTCGACCCGCGGGGTCACGGTGTTCTGCGATCGGGGGTCGTGGCACATACTCGAGCAAAAGCGTGTCCTTGACGAGGAGGCGGAACGTATAGGTGCCGCGAGAGAACACTTTGATCCGTTCATGATCGACCGAGAGTTCCGCGAGTACGATCTCGCAGACAGGATCCTGGTCCCGTCCGAGCCGGCCAGGGAATCGTTCATCCGGCGGGGTACTGATCCCGCTCGCGTGGTGAAGGTCCCATACGGGGTCGATATCTCCGCGTTCGGTACCGACCGTGGGTCGGCTCCCTGGTGCTGTGGTGTCCGTGGCCACAGTGGGACTCCAGAAGGGCCACCACGAGTTGCTGCAAGCCTTCGACATATTGCATACGCAGACGGCGAGCCTCACGTTGGTCGGCTCGATCACGCCCGGATGGGACAAGCGGCTTCAATTGAACCGTCCCGGGGTCCGGGCGACAGGCCCGGTCAGCCGGGGCAAAGTGATCGAGGAGCTTCAGCGTGCGTCGGTCTTCGTTCTGGCCTCCGTCCATGATGGCTTCGGGCTTGTGCTGGCCCAGGCCATGGCGTGTGGCCTCCCCGTCATCGCTACAGAAGCCACCGGCATTCGGGAGCTGATCACCGATGGGGTGGAGGGGATTGTGGTCTCTGCTCCGCCGGATGCATTGGAGCTCGCCGAAGCGATGGACTACCTGTTGTCCGACGGCGATCGGGCCGCGGCCATGGGAGCGGCCGGCCGGCGCAGAATGGAGTCCTTTGGTGGGTGGGATCGCTATGGCCGACAACTGGTGACGGCATTCCGTGAGGGACGGCACGAATCCCGATGACTCGGGCACGCCTTGGGATTGTGGTCACCCACCCCATCCAGTACCAGGTTCCACTCTTTCGCTACCTGGCCTCCCAGTCGTCGGTGGATCCGCTGGTGTTCTTCTTGTCAGAGCACGGTCTTAGTGAGTCGTTCGATCACGGATTCGGGAGGGCGGTCCAGTTCGATGTGTCGTTGTTGGGTGGGTACGAGCACCGGATCGTTCCTAACCGCAGCCCCAGGCCGGGCGTAGGAACTCCGTGGGCTTGGTAAATCCGTCACTCCCAGCGCTCATACGCCGCTCACATGTCGATGTCCTCTTGATGCACGGGTACGACAGGATCTCCCTGTGGCTGGCCTTCGCCACCGCGGCCACTTCTGGCATCCCCTATCTTCTGAGAGGTGAGTCCCGACCGGATAAACCGGGGGCCAACGGCGCAAAACTGATGGCGAAGCGGGCACTAATCCGGCCTCTTGTGCGGAAGGCTGGTGCATGCCTGGCCATTGGAGAGGAGAACCGCGAATTCTATCGCTTGTACGGAGCCGCCCCAGATCGCATCTTTTTCGCTCCCTACTCGGTCGACACCGATCGTTTCGAAGTAGCTGGCGCCGCCGGCCGCCACCAGCGTACGACCATGTTGCGGTCCCTAGGCTTGGACCCCGACCTTCCACTCGTCTTGTTCGCAGCAAAACTCCAGCCGTGGAAACGCCCGCTTGATGTGGTGATGGCCATCGATCGACTGGAGCAATCGGCGAACCTCATTGTGATCGGGACGGTCCGCTCCGACAGGACCTGGACAGATCGGCGGCGGTGCGTCCATGGATGCGGACGCTCGGATTTGTGAATCAGAGCGAAATAGCGGAGTGGTATGGCGCTGCCGACCTGTTCGTACTTCCATCTGACCGTGAGCCGTGGGGTCTGGCTGTCAACGAGGCGATGGCAGCCGGGGCGGTGCCCATCGTGTCCGACGCCGTCGGTTGTGCCCCTGACCTGGTCACTCCTGATGTGGGCTGGACGTACGCCGCCGGCGATGTGGGCGGGCTGGCCAGGGCCATTGTTGAGGCCTGCCGTCCAGGCGCCCTGACCGATCGACGCGCCGCATCAAAGAGACGTTCGGCGGAGTACGGGATCTCTGCAACGGCCCACGGCATCGAGTCAGCAGTGAACAGGGTGTTGCGGTGATAATTATCTGTCGGGACGTTCGTAAAGCCTTCGCCCGGGGTCCGTGGGGTCGGGCACTGTGTCGGTGGGGCCTTGGCCACGTATTCTCGCAGGCCATCTCGTACCAGACACCACCACTTTCGCCCTATCTCGAATGCTCACTTCCCGTGGCGAGGCCGATCATCCCGTGATCACTGGCGTTCGGTCGCCCGTAGGTATTTTGGACCGCCCGCTTGATGAGGAAGACGGGCACCAAGAGAGCAACCAAGAACAAATTCCTCGGGCCGTGGTGGTGTACGAATCCCAGGACCCTTCATAGTCGAGTACGGAGTACAGCACTCCTAGTGAGATCAGCATCCGGGCCGGGCCGGCGCCACGGCGGAGCCAGCGATCCAACTGGCGAATCCCAATCCCAGTACAAGGGCGGCGAACATCAGGCCGATTGGTCCTAACATCGGTGTCAATCCACCGAGCTGAGAGGCAGGATGTCGAGATAGATGCCGGAGCTCGTCTGAAGTTAGGTATTGGGCAGGTTCTCTTCCACATAGAGCTTGTCGCTTCGGTTCTCGATGTTCGACTGGTCCTTGGTTGGCTCGAGAAAGCTTGGTATCGCCAAAAGCAGATCATTCTTCAATGGGGTGATCCCCACAGGCGCTGACCCATTGTCGAGGGCCTGAAGGGACATGGCGCCGTAACTGTCTCCATCCACCCGGTACCCGAAGGTGTAGGCCAATTCCTCCCCGGTCGACACGGAAAACAGGTGGGTCATGCCGGTCGTGATAAACGACAGCCGCACAGGATGCCCCTTAACTTTGGGCATACCTTCCTTCGGCTCCCCGGGCCGCGGTGATCGCCCAGCCGAAGAGCGCCAGGAGCACGAGCCCGACGACGACGTGGTTTCGTTTGAGCCTCGTTCCCATCCTCGACAGTGCATAGATGAGCATCAAAGCCCCGGTAATGATGAGCAGCCGCTCTGCTACCAGGGCGAGAACCGCCGATTGGGCGACGAGCACCGGGACGGTCCACCGGTCGCCGAACCGCATTACGAAACCGAACCCTGACAGGACAATCCCCAGGACAAAGAACCGCTTGTCAGGCCTACAGTGGCCCCCACACTCCCTCCGCCTGTCAGGCCACCTCCTGAATGGAACCCCTGACCGCCGAGTGTGAGGATCAACAGGGGCGCGGTGATAAGGAACATGAGCCGATAGTCGAAAACTTGCCTTGTGAGAGCAGCGTCTGGTCTGCCCGCTACCGAGACTGGTCCCTGCCGAGGGCCGACGGCCCATACATAGGCAATGGTGAAGACCAGGATGGCGATGCTGATCAACAAGACGAACTGGCCGACGTACTTTGCTTCGAACAGGGACCGGTACGCGTCTTGGCTCGAAAATAGCTTATGAAAACCTCGCTGACGCCGTGGTAAAGCACCGCCATCAGAATGAAGATTGCACCAAGGTGGGAGTACCAGGTGTGGCCGAGCCTATGGAACAAAAGGACCAAAGCGGCTAGTTGGATTAGCAAGCCCAGAATGACGAGGACCGACATGGAAAACGGGACTTAACGCCTAGTGGTGATATCGAGTTGGCAACCCGGCAACATGAACATTGAACCTTGGCCACCCTCGATCGGTGAATATCTCCGGACGACCACCCGACAAAATCCTCAAACCCGCCTCCCAGCGAAGGAATGCTATGGAGATAATGACCCAGCGCCAAATTCCATCGACGATGGCGTCAGTGGCCAAATGGCAGCCGCAGCCAGCGTACTGGAGTACATAGAGAAGAGCCAGTGAGATAGCACAGGTCCGGCGCCCAGCGGGTGGCAGCGAATATGACTACCGCCGATCGTGGCCGGGTCTCCCTCAGGGCGCCCTGCCATAGAGCGTTCCCACAGTCCCGCCTCCGCACCCTTCTCGAGCGACCAGCCCTTTGAGCCTGCAGGCTCGGGTAACATCTGGTGGCGCTCATTGGCACCGCGAAGATCCTGTGTCGATCGGAACACGAAGGGCTCGATGCAACATGGCGATACCACGAGTTGGCATCATCGGCCCCCTGTACCCCGACTCCTTTGCCGATAACCTCTTTTCAGGTTTCGAGAACCTGGGGTACCCCGTAACCCACCTGGGCGAGTCGTTGCCCAATCTTCGAAACCAATACCTCAATGCGGGTGTAGAGGTGGCCGCCAAATCTGCGGCCGTCGAGACCGGGCTGCAGAGGCGACTCGTTCGCCAAGCAGCCAAAGATGAGCCCGACTTGATTGTGTCGGTGCAAGGCGGCCTTCTCCCCTCTACCGTTCGGGCACTCAAAGGAGGAGGTGCGGCTGTCGTCCTTTGGTTCCCGGATCATGTCGGGACTATGGGTCGCCAATTGATGTTTGCAGCCGGTTACGACCATCTGTTCTTCAAAGAGCAGCACCTGGTTGATCGCAGTCGTAAAATGCTGGATCTCCCCGCCCACTATTTGCCGGAAGCATGCAATCCGCTCTGGCATCGGCCCGAAGGGACCGCGCCCTCTGGATCTGTCCTCGGAGCTAGTCGTAGCCGGTAACATGTATCCCTATCGAACGGTACTCCTCGAACGTCTGCAGCACGATGGCGTTCGGTTGGCTCTGTTCGGTCCAGGGTTCCCGCGTTGGGCACCGGTAAGCACCGAGTTGAGGCGAGCTCATTCCGGCACGTATCTCGCCCGAAAAGACAAGGCGTCGGCCTTCAGGTCGGGGTTGGCGGTGCTGAACACCCTCAGTCCGGCTGAGTACTCCAGTGCCAATTGCCGTCTCTTTGAGGCTTGCGGATCGGGGGCAACGGTAATCACTGAAGCTCGCCCTGACGTAGATGATCTATTTGAAAACGGCAAAGAACTATTGGTCTACAACTCCTACGAGGAACTGCTCGAGTGCATCGAGTGGGTGAAGAGGAACGAGGCGGAGGCGCGTGAAATGGGGGACCGAGCGGCGATTCGGGCCCACCGGGAGTATTCCTATGAAGTTCGGCTCCGCCAGATGATTGATGTTTGCGGTTTTCCCTTGCCCACCGACAACGACGTGGATCTGTCACACGACCGTCCGATCAAGGCTCCTCAGTCCACTCAGCGGTAGATACCTGAGCCTATTCCCGGACACCGGGGAGAGGTCCGGTTGCCTGTCGTCATGGACGACGCTCCGCTCCGGCAAGAGCGGGTGTAGACGTCAGAGTATTGGTGTGCCACGGTATCAGCGCGGAAGCGATCAGCGTTACGTCGGCCCTTTTCGCTTAGCTGCCGGGCTACATCAGGTGAGTGCAAGAGCTGTTGGAGAGCCGTTCGTATCTCACCCTCGTCCGCGGATCGACCAACAGGGCTCCGTCGCCTGCGGTGTCGTTCATGGGCGGCATATTCGACGTGATGACCGGAAGCCCAATTGCCTGGGCTTCGACGATCGGGAGCCCAAAACCCTCGTAGGTCGATGCGAACACCAGAACGTCGCTTTGACGGTATTCCGCAATCAACTCCTCAGTCGAGAGTTGCTCGGTCGAGCTCCAGGCAAGATCAAGTGAGTCCAAAAGGCCTCGCTGGGCATTGCTCAGCGGACCAATGATTCGGAGATGCAGAGGGAGGCTCGAAGACGCCCCGGCGACACGCTCGAGGTTCTTGTTGACGGTGGTTCCAACCTGAAGCACCTGCAGCGTAGATGTGGCCCCCCGCGGGGGCCTGTAGTTACCCGCAAACTCGGCATCGACGCAGTCGGGGATGACCTCGACCTTGCCGGCAGCCGACGGGAATTCACGTACAAGGTTCCTCTTCGTCTCGTCAGAGATAGCGGTCACCCGAGGAGCCCATCGGAGTGGGAGCGAGTACCAGAACAGCGAGAACACGAATTTGCGTGCACCTTTAAGGCGGGGCAGCGAGACCAAGTCGTGAATGGTCAAGACACACCGCCGTCGTGGAACGGCCAAGGAGCAGTAGTAAATGTCTCCGGTCACGTGAATGAGATCGGCGCGTAATCGGGCGGTGAAGGCGAGATTGCGAAGGCATCGGAGAATGCCTCGACTGTGACAAGGGACCTGCACGATGGAGACCTCGAAGTGCTCCGATAGTAGGGGAACGAGGCTTTCGAACAAACGCTCAATGCTGTAGTAGCCAGATGCCTCTTTGCGCATGAGGAGGACTAGTTTCGGGTGCTTCGTTTTCACAATGACTTGCTGGAGGAAGCTGTCTGGAACATCGATCGATTGGCGTCCACGCCACTGGGGTCACTGAGGACTTCCCGAGCGACCTCGCGGGCCGCCGCCCGCATACGCTCCTGCGCGGGCACGCCCAACGACAGGAAGTGTTCGATCTTGTCAGCAAGGGCCCGAGCGTCGGCTGGATCACACAACCAACCTGCTCCTGACGGCTCGATCTGATGCCAAGGTGTGTCGTCGCCCACGATGACCGGGGTGCCGGCGGCGAGCGACTCCAGCACGACGTGCCCAAAATTTTCCCCGAGGGTCGGGAGAACGAACAGATCGAAGCCATTGAGAAAGCTGAGCACCTCGTCGCCAGGGATCGGTCCCAGGTAGGTGACCGTTCGTGGGTCGGGCAGGTCATTGATCAACCCTTGGCACTCGCCCCAATACGCCGGGTCCTCTACAGGCCCGGCTATGAAGAGTTGGGCACTGCCCCGCACAAAACGCATCGCTTCGATCAGTGTGGCAACATTCTTCTTTCGGACGATCCTGGACAAGAAAACCAACGATGTTCCTTGCCCATCGGACCCCGATTGCCTGTGGCTCGGGTCCAGCCCTTCGCCGGAGAGACCAGCTCGAAGGTCGATGGCGACATGAACCTTCGCCTTCGAGCCGAACACACGCTCGATGTCTGCCTTCTCCCGGTCAGTTGACGCGTGCCAGGCAACCGCATTGTGGAGATTCAGAAGGCGGAACGTGGTGATAAATACCCGTTTCTTCTGGCGTTTCAAGGCCAGAGCTCCAGGTGATAGCTCACCACGCGGGGCCAGCACGATGGGGATGTCCCGGAACAATGTGCGTGTAACAAGGAGGGGCAGGATCCCAAACCGATAGTCGAGCAGGCTGTTTAGGTAGATGACTTCCGGATTGGACTCTCTAAACAGTCTGGCCACTGTGGTCGGGGTCATGTGACGCCTGAGCCCGTACCAGACCAGCGCTCGGCCGAACACGCTCCACCGGCCCGGCGTGACTGTCAGCATCGGACCCGGGGCCGAGGCGTCCGTTGCCGACGTCACGACGAAGAAGGAAAACTCATCAGCGAGGGCTTCCACGAGGGCATGCAGACTGCGAGCGGGGCCACCCGCAAGAAACGCAGGAGGGTACGAGGGAGCCATCACGGTGATCCTTGGCTTCACCGAGGCCTCGAAGGCGATCGGTTGCGCAACCGGGTCTCGAAAACTACCGCTCTGCTGATCTGCGCTTGATGCCACGAATACATCTTAGATTTGTCCACGTCGGGAGAGCCTCGTGCCCACCGGTTCGCTTTGATTGATCACACCTGTCCGACCCAGGCCCCTTCACCGACTCTCGACAAAAGTGGCACATGACGATGCCCAGGGCGTTCACCGTGGCGAGTAGTGGGGCTCATGATAGAGCCGCCCCGATCTCCGCCTTGGGTGGATGGAATGCGTCCTGGCCTTGCCACCGTCGTGAAGTGACCGCCGGAACGAGTGGATAGCACGCCGCGTGTCCCTGAGATCGAGATCAGCAGGGCTCCGTCCGCCGAATCACTGGAGATTGTGCGCCGCCCACTTATCGAACCGAGTGCGTGGAGTCTCTTTCTGCTTCGGAAAGGTGATCCGCCTCATCGCTTGGCGATTCTTCTGCCTTGGTTAGTTGTTGGATATCTATTGACCCGCTAACAGCCTGTTCGAGTTCGTTGAGAGCTATGGGAATCGCTGGCACCGGAATCGCCCGTACGCCGTAGCCGTGGCCGTAGGCGCTCCCCCGTTGCCGTTGCCGTTTGCCGTTGCCGTTGCCGTTGCCGTTTACGACAACGTGGGCACTGTGCTGGTTTCGCCGGCTCTTCCCGGTCGAAGTGTCGCCGGCTTTTACCCGATTACTGACCGCGTACCGCTTGCCACCCCCGTACCGGTAGCCGTTTCGGCGCCCCGACGGCGTTGCGACTTCGTTCAGCGCTACCCCGATGATGCTGGCCCGCACGAGTGACAGGATCTCCGTGGCTCGGCGGAGGTCCTTGCGCAGCGTGCGCCCGAAGGCCACTACCAACAAGGTGACGTCGACCACTTGGGCCAGGATTACTGCGTCAGTGAACAGGAGCACGGGAGGGCTGTCGAGGAGGACGATGTCGAATGTTTGGCGCAGTTGGTCGAACACGTCGGCCAGCCGCTCGTTGCCCAGTACGGCCGTTGGATCCGTCGGCCGCTCGCCGGCAGGCAAAATCGAAAGTCCGTCGACCGCAGGTACGGGCCGGAGCGCTTCGGTGAGCGAGTGCTCGCCGAGCAGCACCGTGGTCAGACCCACGCGTTCGTCGAACCAAAGTACTGACTGACCCGGGGACGCCGGAGATCGCATGAGACGATGGCCACTCGTTGGCCCGCTTCAGCCAGTACCACACCCAGGTTGACCACCGTGGTGGTCTTTCCCTCGGCCTCTCCGGGGCTGGTCACAAGGATCACCCGTGCCTCAGTGTCGAGGGCGGCGAATTGCAGAGAAGTGCGTAACGACCGATAGGCCTCTCCGGCCATCGAATTCGGTTTGGTCATGGTGACGATGAAAGGCCTGTTCCTCCGTGACCTCACCACCGGGACGGAGGCCAGCACGTGAGCACCGAGCGTGAGCCGCTCCACCTCATCCTTTCGATGGACGGTGCCGTCGAGTTGCTCCACCAACAAAGCCAATCCGATCCCGAGGAGGAATCCGAGAATGAGACCCAGAAATGCATCGTGTGCCGGTTTCGGTGAGCTCGGCGCACTCGGTGCGGTCGCCGGGGTGATCACTGCGACCCCGCCGCCGGTAACCCCAGCTACCTGAAGCTGGGCTAATTGCTCTTTGAGCGTCGTCTCCTGATTGAGGAGTGCAACGACCTCGCCAGATACGGCCGTACCCGTCCCGAGGGCAGTGGCCTGGGCATTGATCGTGGCGATCTGCTGGGAGAGTTGCGTTTCGGCCGCGGTGAGATTGCTGTTACTAACCGCCTGTCGGTAGTTGACGAATGCCGTCGCGTAGGTATTGGCGATCAATGCGGTGCTCTTAGGATTGGGCGCGTTTGCGATTATCGAAATGACATTCGTCTGCCCCACCTGGGCGGCGATGACATCAGGGGTGCTCCCGAGCTTTCGGGCTACTGCATCTTGTACCGGGGCACTCGTGACCAGCTGCAGCTCAGTAAGCACGTCAGTCGGAGTGATCTGTGACGCGCTCCCGGAGATCGCCGCGTTCGCCGGGCTGTCCAAGACCTGCGCCGAAGCCGAGTATGTCTTGGCCTGGTGCAGCGAATACCCAAGCGAGCCCACCAGGCCCAGCAGGGTAACTCCGATCACCCACCACTTCCGCCGTCGTAGGATGCCGAGGGTGGTTCCGACGGTCGGCGCGTCGCTGTCGTTGGGGTCAGTCATCCGCTCACGATCTGCTTGGCTCTGGTCAATTGGGCACCGCCGATGACTGCCCTTATGGTCCACCCGACAGTTGCCCAGGGGTGAGTGTACTAGGCAGGTGCTGATCAGCCCAGGGGATATTTTGGGCGTTTAGGGCCCCGCAGAGGGACACTGCGTGGCCCTAACACCACTGAGAGTAGGCGCTCGAGGTCAGACCGATTCTGTCCCGTGACTTGGTCCCAAGGAGAGATACACCTCGGGAGAGCGGTTGCCCTCCCTGGGGGAGTCCCAGTCCCGGGGGCTACCCCTTAGGCCCAGTAGGAGGCGAAGGGCACTCGCCCTGACCGTCTGAGCCTCCGATGCCACGCCGTGGCAGCCACCCAGAGAGCCCTCGGATGTTCTTGGCCCCGCTGGCCATGCTGGTACGTGTCCGCAGGCGCCAAGGCCTTGGCAGCACCCGGTAGCGGAGAGCCACGGACCCGCCCGCGGAGGAACAGGAAGTCGCTCAGATGTGAACGGGTCACTGGCTTTGCGCTGAAAACGCGGTCGAGTTGTGTCGCGCCTGAATCACCACTGCGGAACATCCGATGTCCGAAAGCAACACTTCGGATTCGAGCGGCGTTTGACATCTCGGAGGTATACGCCAAACTTTGACGGATGCCATCCTCTCGAATGCGAGCAGCTGTGGGTGTCTTGGCCGTGGGCGGCAACCAGAACTTCTTGGGCGCCAGGTGGGTTGCTCCGATGGTCCGCCACACCCCTCCGCGGCTGCAACAGAACGTCGCTCTCAAACTCCTGGCCCTTCTCCGCACTATTTCTATGCGGAGCGAGAAGCTGAGGCAGATCGCAATCGAAGATCTCGGTCTGAACTGGTCGATGACCTGTTGGCGCCGTACCTCGAACCCGGAATGCGAGTAATCGACTACGGATGCGGCCCCGGGTTCTTTGCCCATGCCGTCGCACCAGAAGTAGCGGCGGTAGAGGCGGTCGATATCTCGACCGGTGTGCTCGCCTGCGCCGAGGTATTGAACGGCGCACCGAACATCGAATTTGAAACTCCTTTCGAGTGCGGGCGTCGCACAGAACCGGTCGATCTCGTGTATTCCTTTGCCGTCGTGCAGCACCTACCCGACGCGACACTCGTCGACGTTCTCGCCATGCTCCGACGTCGACTACGACCCAACGGAACTCTGCTCCTTCATTTCGCGCTGCCGGAAGAGAGCTGGCGCACCGAACAGGAGTGGAGGAGCGACAGAAGTCTCACGGGGAGAGCCAAACTTCGGTTCGGATTGAACTGCTTCGGGCGCTCCTCGTCTGCGATGACCAGCCGACTCAAACAGGCCGGCTTTGATGACGTCCGGATCGAACCCGTTGCCGGGCGGACCGACGTAGAGGACGACATCGCAACACAACAGTTGGCTGTCGCACGCTGAAGGGGGATTCACCGGTCGGTCGGTCAATCGGAGAACGTCAGACGCCTCAGCTCTGTGCTCGATGCGGCAGTGAGTGTGGGCTTGCGGATTCCCGGTTGGAACCGGACGAAGGGAGAAGCGAACAGCGATTCGAGGCCTGCCGGACTGGACCTCTGCGGGGTCCGCCGGTCGTCCCCGGCCGGCGTGGCTGAAGGCGGTTAAAGGGAGCCGAAGCCGGGGCCTGTGGTCCCTCGGGGCTCCGACCGTCAGATTCCAACGGCAACGCAAGGAGTGCTTTCCGGGGGTCCCGCCTGCCCGACTGGACCGCCGAATCGTACGACCGAGATCGACGCGCCCGTGGGACCATCATGACCACGACGGGCGCTCGATCAGCACACGCCATCCTCTGACCGTGGCCCGAGAGGTACAGGCCATCACTCACTATTCGGCGGGGTGCGACCACTGTGAGTGTTGAAAAAGCGGCTCGAGAGTTGCTGTCTCTCAGATTCGGTTCACCCCACGATTCAATCCCACGCGAACGGCCATCGACGTGCCCAGGAACTGAGGCGATGCAACAATTGACAGCGTCGGTAGCGATCCCTAGGGTTCGCTTTCTGGGCGTGCGGGATGGTCATTCCCAGGGGTACGACGGGCGTGTTTTTCGTACTCGTTCATTTAGGGCGTCTGGGGAACAAAGGCGGCGGTGGCAATGGCGATGACGAGTTTGGGGAACCTGCGGCATGTTGGTTCGCGGCGCGCCGCCCTCTCGTTGTCGGATCCCGTAGATCGCCAGCCGGAGCTGGAGACTCCTCTTCTGCCGCCAATTTCGCCCGCCGGCTCCTGCCCCACCTGGTTGCCGACGTTGTCGCTGTCTCTGTCGGTCTGGGCATCTTCTGGGCGTGGAGTGGTCGACCGCCCCGCTTGCAGTGCTTGTTCGCACTTGGGTTCGTCGTGGTTGCCATCATGGCCGACGCCTTCCATGTCCGCTTGGAGCGCGGATACGTGGAGGAGTTGGTGTTGGCTGCAAAAGTTGCGGTGGTAGCACTGTTGATCACGGCCGTCGGTGGCTTCCTACTCGACCGGACCCTGTCCAGGGTCCTTTTCTTGTCGCTGGCGCTCACGTTGGTGGTGACCAGGCCGCTGGCGGCCGTCATCATCGACCGGGTGTTCGGGGCTGTCGGCCCGCCCGCTTGCGTGCTGGCCGTTTGCAGCGAGGCTGAATACGACCGACTCGTGACCGCCACCACGGAGCGCCCTTCGACGGAGCATTTCGTTTACGTGTCACCCGCATCCCTCGGCCCAACTGGAGTCGACCACGGACCAGAGGATGGAGCATCGCCGATCGCTGAGCGCTGTGATCGTCTGAAGCCCACCAAGGTGGCGGTGGGCACGGAACAGCTCACCAATGTCACCCTCCGCAGCGATCTCGCCAGGGTCAACGAGCAGGGAGTCGAGGTGTGCTCGGTGGCGAGCATCTTTCAGGCGAGCTTTGGCGTCGTGCCATTGACCTGCATTGATTCCTCGTGGTTCCTCTTTGGACTTGGCCCGTGGCACCGGCTCGGCTATCGGTTCGGCCGCCGCGTGATCGATCTGGTGGCCAGCGTCCTGTTCGCGGTGGCCCTGGCCCTCCTTCTCCCGCTGGTCGCACTGGCCATCCATCTCGATTCCCCGGGGCCGATCTTTTTCTCCCAAGAGCGTGTCGGCCAGGGAGGCCGGCCGTTCCGAATCCACAAGCTGCGAACGATGCGGACGGATGCCGAGGCTGACGGCCCCCAGTTTGCCCAGCAGGGCGACGTCCGTGTCACCCGGGTCGGAAGCTGGCTACGTCGTTGTCGCCTTGACGAGCTTCCCCAGGCGATCAACCTCCTTCGCGGGGAGATGACGTTGATTGGCCCCCGCCCGGAGCGCCCGGAGTTTGTGGCAACCTACTCCGAGGCGATCCCCTTCTACGACAAGCGTCACCTCATCAAGCCTGGAATCACCGGTTGGGCACAAGTACACGAGGGCTACGGCGCCTCCCGGGACGATACCGTCCGGAAGTTGGAGCGAGACTTGTACTACGTGTTGCAGCAGTCGCTGGGTGTTGACCTTCGAATCATGCTGGCTACCGTCGGCAGCGTGTGCAGCTTCACCGGCCGCTGAGGCCAGCGAGCTGGAGGCCAGGCAGTTCCCCTCCGATTTGGCATCCTCAGTCAGTGGTACGACCCCGAGCCCGGCTCAGCCGCGGTGCCGGGCGTCCTGGCCCGGTCCCTGGCGGCCAGGGGCCACTCGGTACAAGTCGTCACGGGCTTTCCCAACTATCCGACGGGTGAAATCATGGCGGGATACCGCCTCTCACGACGTTTGGACGAGGTGGCAGAAGGTGGTGTTTCGATCCGGCGGGTGGCCCTCTATCCCAGTCACGACGGCTCCAGCAGGCACCGCATCGCCAATTACGGCTCATTCGCGCTGAGCGCCACATCCAGTGCACTCGGAATGCTCCGGAGCGTCGATGCGTTTTGGGTGTACAACTCGCCGGCGACGGTGGGTTTGCCAAGTTGGCTGGCCAGCGCAGCAGGCGGGCCGCCACATCTCATGCATGTCTTGGATCTTTGGCCGGACAGCATCGAGTTTTCTGGGATGGCCAGCGGCCGGTCGTACGCCACCATGGCTCCGCTCCTGAGGCGATGGTGCGACTTCACCTATGGCCGTGCCGCGTCGATCGCGTGCATCTCGGAAGAGGTCCGCGAGGAACTTGCCGCCCGCGGGGTCCCCGATCCAAGCTGCACTATGTCCCGGTATGGACCGACGAGAGTCGCCACTATCCCCGTCCCCGTGACCGTGATCTCGCTCGGTCCCTCGGTGTCGAAGACGCATTCGTCCTTCTGTACGCCGGAAATCTCGGGTACACCCAGGGTCTCGACACTCTGCTCGAAGCCTGCGCTCGTCTGCGTGACCTCCCCGGCTTTCATTGCCTGGTGGCCGGGTCGGGCACGGCGGAGGAGGAGCTCAAGGCCCTGGCTGCTACCCTTTCACTGCGCAATCTGACGTTCCTCGGACGGCGGCCTCCGGCCGAGATGGGAATGCTGATGTCGATCGGAGACCTTCATCTTGTGAGCTTGAATGATCACCCGCTCGCTTCGATGACCATGCCGAGCAAGCTGCTCAGCACCCTGGCCAGCGGACGTCCGGTGCTGGCCGTCGCCACCGGCGAGACCGCACGAATCGTGCGTGAGGCCGAAGCTGGCTGGACCGTCGCTCCCGGCGATTGCGACGGTCTGGTCGACGCCTTGCGCCACGCCTACTCCGTCGGTCGGGAGGGACCGACCGGCTCGGGGCCGCGGGTCGTCAGTACTACTCGCGGGAGCTGTCCACTGAACGGGGGGTCGACAGGATCGAGACCCTGCTCACGGAGCTGGCCTCGTCAAGGTCCTTCCCACCGGTGTTGCCATGAGCCCGAATTCGGTCAGCGACGCCCTCTCCGGCGCCACTGTGTTGATTACGGGAGGGACCGGCTCGTTCGGCACTACGGTCACCCGGAAGATGCTCGCTGGCGACTGCGCAGAGATTCGGATACTCAGCCGGGACGAAGCCAAGCAGGACCAGATGCGCCATGACCTTGCTGACGAGCGCCTCCGTTTCCACCTCGGAGACGTGCGGGACCCGAACAGTGTTGACCAGGCCATGGCCGGGGTGGACTACGTCTTCCATGCTGCAGCCCTCAAGCAGGTGCCGTCCTGCGAGTTCTTCCCCCTGCAGGCAGTGCAGACCAACGTGTTGGGCAGCAGCAATGTGATTGAATCGGCCCACCGGGCAGGTGTGCGCACCGTGGTGTGCCTGAGCACCGACAAGGCTGTGTACCCGATCAACGCCATGGGGATGAGCAAGGCGCTCATGGAGAAGACGGCCCAGGCCTTCGCCCGGAATCACCCGGACTCGGCCACCACCGTCTGCTTGGTTCGCTACGGCAACGTGATGTACTCACGGGGATCCGTCATCCCGTTATTTGTTCGCCAGCTGACCTCGAGCGGGACCGTTACCGTGACCGCTGGATCCATGACGCGCTTTATGATGACCCTTGCTCAGTCGGTGGACCTCGTGGAGCACGCCTTTGCCTATGGTCAGCCTGGAGAGCTGTTCATTCGCCGGGCGCCGGCGGCGACGGTGGAAACACTGGTCGCGGCCCTTGGCGACCTGTTCGACATCCGACCCACTATCCAGACCATTGGGATCCGCCACGGCGAGAAGCTCCACGAGACGCTGGCATCCAGTGCCGAACTGGCCCGAAGTACCGAAAGTCCGGAGTACTTCTGTATCGGCCTGGATGCCCGAGGGTTGGACTACGGCGTATACGTCGACGAGGGCGACCAAGGGTCGCAGGCCAAGCCGGACTACGACTCGGCCTCGACCGAACAGCTGGACGTCGAAGGGCTCAAGGCGTTGCTTGTGACCGTGCCTGAAGTCCGTCGCGAGTTGGCCCGGGCCGGCCGAACCGCCCCGGAGGCTGTGAGCCGGACTATTTCGGAAGCCTGATGACAGTAGCGATCACGGGAGCAGACGGCTTCCTCGCTCGTCATCTTCGGGTCCGGCTGCGGGCCCTCGCACCGGGTACGACGGTGGTGAGCATCGGACGCCAGACACTGAATGAACGGGATGCGCTCGACCGTGCCCTCGCCGGGGCGGACGCCGTGGTACACCTGGCTGGCGTCAACCGGGGCGAGGACGTGGAGGTGGAGGAGGGCAACGTCAGCGCCGCCGAACGTCTGGTGGCGGGACTTCTCCGGGTGGGCAACTCACCTCGTCTGATCTTCGGCAACTCGCTCCAAGTGGGCCAAGCCACCCCCTACGGCCGGGGCAAGGCCCGGGCCACGGAGATCCTGGCCGAGTGGGCGGGGAAGGCGGGCGCACCATACGTCGATGTGGTGTTCCCAAACCTCTACGGAGAAGGCGGGAGGCCTGACTACAACTCCGTTGTCGCGACCTTCTGCTATCGACTGGCAACCGGAGACGGCGAGCCCAGATTGCCGTCGACCGGGAGCTGGACCTACTCCATGCTCAAGACGCCGCCGCCGTGATCATCGAACACCTGATTGACGGCTCGGCCGGAGCGGTCGTCCGTCCTTCGGGAACCCGGGTCAAAGTAAGCGAGATACTGCGTCGTCTTGAGGACTTGGCCGCCATATACCGGAGTGGGAGTTTTCCAGATCTGGGGGATCCGCTCACACTCCGCCTCTTCAACACCTACCGCTTCTACCTTCACCCCCAGGCATTCCCGATTCTGTTGACGGCCCATCACGACCAGCGGGGGAGTTTCGTTGAGACCACCCAGGTCCTCGGCGGCGCGTCTCAATCATCGTTCTCGACCACCGAACCTGGGGTGACACGTGGCAATCACTTCCACCTCCGCAAGGTGGAGCGGTTCGTCGTGGTCCGGGGCCGGGCTCGCATCGACATTCGCCCCGTTTGGGGCGGTCAGGTGGCCTCCTTCGAGGTTACAGGAGACCAGCCAGCCATCGTGGACATGCCCACGCTCCACACCCACAACATCACCAATGTCGGGGAGGACACTCTCTATACCGTCTTCTGGATCAATGAGCTCTTCGATCCGGCTGACCCTGACACCTTTGCCGAGGCGGTCTCATGAGTAGAGGCGAACGGGTGATGACCGTGGTTGGGACGAGGCCAGAGATCATCCGACTGTCACGTACGCTCGTCCGGCTGGACGCCACCTTCGATCACTTTCTGGTTCACACCGGCCAGAACTGGGACCACACGCTGTCCCAAGTATTCTTCGACGAGTTGGAGCTTCGACCTCCCGATCGCAACCTGGGTGTGGAGACCTCGTCACTCGGCCACGTGCTGGCCGGCACGCTGATCGGGGTGGAGGCGGCATTGCTGGAGGTGCGACCCCACGCTCTGGTGGTGCTCGGCGATACCAACTCCGCAATCGCCGCAGTGATGGCCAAGCGCCTACAAGTGCCCGTGTACCACTTGGAAGCCGGCAACCGCTGCTTCGACGCCAATGTCCCAGAGGAGGTCAATCGCAGCCTGGTGGACCACGTTGCCGACTTCAACCTGGTCTACACCGAGCACGCCCGGCGCAACCTGCTAGCCGAAGGGCTGCCCGCTCGTCGCATTGCGTTGACCGGCTCACCGATGGCCGAGGTCCTGGACCATTACCGTCCGGGAATCGAGGCTTCCAACGTGCTCGACCGGCTCGGGCTGGAGCCGAACGCCTACGCCGTGGCCAGCATCCATCGGGAGGAGAACGTTGATGAGGCTGCCCGATTGGCTCTCGTGGTCGACACCCTGAGCCACGTCGCTGATGAACTGGACTGCCCGGTGCTGGTCTCCACCCACCCGAGGACCCGCCAACGTCTCGACGCCGCAGGCATCAGTGAGAGACAGGGAATCGTCTTCCACGAGCCATTCGGATACCTCGACTATGTGAACCTCCAGACCCACGCCCGATGTGTGCTGTCCGACAGTGGCACCATCAGCGAGGAGTCAGCCATCCTCGGATTCCCAGCTGTCACCCTGCGTGATGCCATTGAGCGGCCGGAGGCCATCGAATCCGGCTCGATTGTCAGCTGTGGTCTGGAGCCCGAGGTCGTGGTGGCGAGCGTCCGCCAAGTCCTCGCCCAGCGAGCGACAGGAGAGGTTCCTGACCCACCGGACGAGTACCGCATTCTCGACTTCTCGCAACGGGTGGTGAATATCATCCGCTCAACCATGCATTCCCACCACGCCTGGGCAGGGATTCGTCGACGCTCGGCGATTTGGACAGAGGATCGGCCCGTCCGAGGCACCACGGACGGTCGACCGCGCTGACGGGATGGTTGTGAAGGGTCGGGCGACCTTCTCGCCTCTGCCTGACGGCAACTCCCGTTAGGACGAAGAGGGTCAGGTCTGCAGGCCGTCCCACGACCACCGCGGGACGGCCAGACCGGAGGGCACGGTCGATCCGGGGGCGTTGTACACGTGGACGTCGGCCACCGCCCACTCCATGTACGAACGGAGAGCTTGCCGGAAGTCGGGGTCGTCGGGAAGCCCAACGTCGTCAGCCGCCCTCACGAAACAGTCCACGAAGCGATCCCCGAAGTCGCTCTGCGCCCCCATCCCCGCGTGGAGGGCCTGCATGAAGGTCTGTCCCTCGGACACATCGGAGTAGCGGGGTGGGCCACCGAAGACCTCGCCCCAGTACCAGGCCAGGCGCTGGACGTGGTCCGGATGGCCCGGGTGGGAGAACGGATGGTTGAGCTCCGGGTCGGCCAAGCATCGCTCGTGGTGGGCGGTGGCCAGCTGCAGGAACGCTTTTTCGCCGCCGGCGAACTCGAAAATGGACGGACGGGACATCGACGAATTCTCCCATGTTCGACCGTGGGTGGTGGGGTGGGTAGGTGCCAGCCCCAGGCGGAGGTGTCCAAACGAACCCCAGGAAGCGCATATCTGGCCTGAGGGCGCCTGTCGCAAGGGTGACGAACCACCCGGACACCGCCTCTGACCTGCATATTAGCGGTTCCTGTTGACTTCCAGAGTATTGCGATATATCGTGACTGTACAAGAGCAGTCAAGATAGATGCTCCCAAGTCAACGAGGACCGGCCTGAGATCGGTCCCGACACACGAAAACAAGGAGAACTACTTATGCGTGGACACAACCACAATCACGAACACAACCATGAGCAACGAGGAGACGGACCTCCCTTCGGACCGGGATTTTCCCGGGGCGGCGGGCGCGGCCAACGCGGCAACCGTCGTGACCGCTTCGGCGAGTCCGATCGGGGCCGGAGTGACGGCCGCGGCCGAGGCCGGGGACGGGGCGACTGGTTCGGTCCGGGCTTCGGTCGCGGTGACTTCGGACCCGGATTCGGAGGCCCGATGTTCGGCCGGGGGCCCAAGGTCGGACGAGGTGACGTGAGGGCGGCCATCATCGCCCTCCTGGCTGAGGAGCCGATGCACGGTTACCAGATCATCACCGAGCTCACCGAGCGCAGCGGGGGAGTGTGGCATCCGAGCCCGGGCTCGGTGTACCCGACCCTCCAAGCCCTCGAGGACCAGGGCCTGGTCACAGCCAACCGAACTGAAGGACGTCGGGTGTTCAGCCTGACCGACGAAGGCAAGGCTGCGGCCGAAGCGGCCGGTGACGGACCGGCTCCGTGGGAGGACGCCGCACGTGGAGCCAACCGCTCGCTGGTCGACCTACGGGGCCTCATGTTCGAGGTCGGAGCGGCCATCCTCCAGGTAGGGAGAACCGGAAGCGATCGCCAGATCAAGGCGGTCGGCGAGATCCTCACCGACACCAGGCGCCGGATCTACCTGGTGCTGGCAGACGGAAGCGCCGGCCCGGCGGGAGAGGACGGCACCGGGGGCGACCCTGAGGCCAACACCTCAGCCGGCCAGACCGGGTCGCAAGCCTCGGCATGAGCCGAGCCGACGGACCACTGGAGAAGAAGCGGCGTGCCGCCGCTCACCCGGATCGCCCGGGTGAGCGGTGCTCCGCTCCGGCCGGCACCTATTTGCCGGTCGTCGACCATGCCCGGTGCGAGGGCAAGCGGGAGTGCATCGACGTCTGCCCCAACGACGTCTTCGAAGTGCGGCGTATCGAGGACACTGATTACCAGGCGCTGGGCCGGATGTCACGGCTCAAGGTCCGGGCCCACAGCATGCTCACCGCTTACACCCCCAACGCCGATGACTGCCGGGCCTGTGGCCTCTGCGTGGTGGCCTGCCCCGAGGACGCTATCGTCCTGACCCGGCTGGCCTGATCTCCCCGTAGCCTGACCAACGGGCCCGGGCCCACCAGGGCCGACACGTGAGGAACCAACCCCGATGCTCATGAACCAACAGGGTCGAATAAGCCAGAAGGTGGCGGTCGAGCGTGGTCTTCGTCGCCGCCATGTTCATGAGCATCATGGACATCACCATCGTCAACGTCGCCTTGCCGACCATCGGGCGCGACTTCGGCGTCAGCCCGACGTCGGTCGGACACCATCTCCATCGCCTACCTGGTCAGCCTGGCCGTCTTCATTCCCGCCTCGGGATGGCTCGGTGACCGTTTCGGCGGCAAGACGGGTCCTGCTGACGGCCATCGTGGTGTTCACCGTCGGCCTCGGCCCTGTGCGGCGTGGCGTCGAGCCTCGGCCGAGCTGGTGCGCGTTCCGGATCCTCCAGGGCGTCGGCGGCGGGATGCTGGCGCCGGTCGGGATGGCCATGCTGTTCCGGGCCTTCCCTCCCGCCGAGCGGGTCCGGGCGTCGTCCATCCTGACCGTGCCCACGGCGCTCGCCCCGGCCCTCGGGCCGGTGCTCGGTGGGCTGCTGGTCACCGACCTGTCGTGGCGGTGGGTGTTCTTCGTCAACGTCCCCATCGGCATCGCGGCGCTCGTCTTCGGCCTGCTGTTCCTGCAGACCAGCGCCGAGAGCCAAGCCGGGTCGCTTCGACCTGCGCCGGGTTCGTCCTGTCCGGCGCCGGCCTGGGGTCGCTCATGTACGGCGTGTCCGAGGGGCCCCAGACGTCGGGTGGGGCTCGGCCGGGGTGCTGGCCACCATGGTCGTCGGCGCGGTGGTCCTGTTGGTCGACCATGGTGTTCGTGGAGCTGCGCGACCGCCGCCCATGATCGCCCTGCGGCTGCTCGGCAACCGGCTGTTCCGATCGGCCAACGGCGTCCTGGTCATGAGCGGCATCGCCTTCCTCGGCACCCTGTTCGTCGTCGTCCTTGTACTTCCAGGACGGGCGGGGGCTGAGCCCGCTGGCCTCCGGGCTGCAGCACGTTCCCCGAGGCGATCGGGGTGATGGCCGGCGCCCAACTGGCCAGCCGGTTGCTGTACCCGGTCCTCGGGCCCCGGCGGGACATCACCTTCGGCCTGGTCGTCGATGGCCGGCGCCCATCGCCCTGCTGTCCCTGATGGGCGCGCACACCAGCCTGTGGTGGGTCCGGGCTGTTCCTGTTCGTCACTGGGCTTCGGGATGGCGGCAGGTGTTCGTGCCGCTCCCAGGCCGCGGCTTCGCCACCATCTCCCCGGCGGCCACCGGCCGGGCCTCCACCCTCTTCAACACCCTGCGCCAGCTGGGCGGGGCCATCGGCGTCGCCCTGTTGACCACCGTATTGGTGCTGGTCGGCCCCACCCAGGTGGTCGCCGGCCACATCAGTGACCAACTTCACCGCCTACCACGTCACCTTTCTGGTGGCCGCGGCCATGTGCCTGGGCGGCATCCCCTGGTCCCTGTCGATCCGTGACGCCGACGCCGCCCACACCATTCCGGGACGCCGGCCGACCGCGTCACCGGAAGCGGAGCCGGAGCCGGTGGCCCCCACCGGAGAGCTGGCCATCTGAAGGCTGGTGGAGTGGCGGTCATTTGCTCGGCACATTGAGTCCGAAGCCATATATAGGGACACGCCATACATGGTTGGTTACCCGTAGCCGGCCCTCTCCCCCAAACACACGGCGCAGCTGATCGAGCGATCAACCTCGTTGTCACACACGGCGCAGGACCGAATCCTGCCGGTCTTCTCTCATGCCGCAGCTTCCATGTTGCAGCCCGGTAACCTAGCCCCTGTCTGCACCAACTGCGGCAACACCTACCTTCTGAACCTCAATATCCTCGGAGTTGGCGGTCTCCTCGAAATGAACGTAACCCCCAACCAAACGGGGAATGGGATGGTAAACCAGGGTCTTCCTGAGCCGATCTGAAAACTCTGCTCCAAGCGTCAGGCAGTTCCAACTAGTACCGTGACTGTGCAGTTTCAACCTTGACGGGTCAGCCTTGCGCTGTCTTTGACCACCAACTTGATGCCCTGAAGAACGAAGGCCCAGCACTCCCACTTCCGTTCTTTGGAATTTCGGCGCACCGGCAACTTCAGCCCATCATGTTCAGCCAGACGCCAACGGCCATGCCATGTTTCTGGCCGCGACCTGGGCTCTTCATCCTGCCGAGCGGGTATTTTGGCGTTTTCGGCATGGCAGGCTTGCCAAGCCCGAAAGCACCGGTTCGCCACGATTCGAAGCCGCACAACGACGAAAGCAAGCGAGGCCCCGAGATGAACCCGGCTCTCGGATAGTTCCTGTTGAACGGTCTGTCCTCACGCACGCATCGTTTTGCGGAGCGTTCTATGGTCTGGCCATGACTGCCCGGGAAGAAATGGACGTTGTGTTGGACAGATGCCTTGCCGAGCTCAAAGCGACGAACGGCCGTTCCGCCCGAATTTGAGGTGGTCGGAGGCTCCGCATTCGCTGCCCTCCGAGATCTCGCTAGCCGTATCGATAGTCTCACTAGCCGTATCGACAGCGTCACTAGCCATATCGATAGTCTCACTAGCCGTATCGACAGCGTCACTAGCCGTATCGATAGCCTCGATGACCGATTGGATGGGCTCGACTCTCCTGCGGATTCCGTCGATAGCAGTTCGGAGTTGGCTGAACTCCGACGGGAGATTAAGAAGCTCCGGAAGGCTTTGAAGAAGTAAGCAGGTCTACCGCAGAGTTTTTATGCCGCAACCACGCGGCTCAGTGCGGAACCCGGTTCCCGCCTGATGATTGAGTACCGGTTCCCACGGCACTCGGACCCCGTTCTCAGCGGTTCCGAGACTGGCTTTGCGAGTCCTGACCTGCACTCAAGGGGTGCTGCTCCAATCGGTCCGGGACGGTTTCGAGTGGGATGCCCAGAAGGACGGCCTGGAGAAATCGGGAACCGTCGTAGATCCTGACAGCGCCGAGCCAGCACCCGAGTCGGTCAGAACTCCATCTCGAGCTCTTCGACGTCGTCGGCCTCCTTGGCGGCCTCGGCCGTCCACTCCACCAGCTCGGGGAGGGCCAGGATCGTGTCGAGGTACGACGAGGCCACGGCGCCCGAGCTTGATGTCGTAGGTCCGGAACCTGGTGCACACCGGGGCGAACATGGCGTCGGCCACGTTGGGGGTGGCCCCGAACAGGAAGGGACCGTCGGTGGCGGCCAGGCATTCGTTCCAGATGGCTTCGATCCGGTCGATGTCAGCCTGGGCCCCGGCCCACACCGGAAACTCCGGGGTGCCGTCCCTTGATGTTCATGGGGAGCGACGACCGCAGGTTGGCGAAGCCGGAGTGGATCTCACCCGACACCGACCGGCACAGGGCCCGGGTGGCCTGGTCGTCGGGGAACAGGCCACGTTCGGGAACGAGCTCATGGAGGTACTCGGCGATGGCCAGGGTGTCCCAGACCCGCACGTCCCCGTGGCTGAGCCGGGGAACCAGAAATGACGGGGAGAGCAGCAACAGCTCGGCCCGGGCACCTGGGTCCTGGCTGTCGACGGTCTCTACGGTGAAGTCGAGTCCGGCGAACCGGCACAAGAGCCAGCCCCGGAGCGACCACGCCCCGTAATTGCGGCTGTTGATGGTCAGGACTGCCTGGGCCACGGCTGACTCCTCCGACGCGGGGTCTGGGCTCTGCCCCGGCGCCCTGGGGGGAGAGGACGCTCGGGAACCGCGCTGCGTGGTCATCAAATTAGGGCACCGGGGTCCGACGCACCAGTACCAACCGGAGTTCACCGAGGAGGTCCGCGCTGAGGGCAGCCCGAGCTGTCAGGCCTTCTTGGTCACCACCGTGGCGGCAGGGGCGGGGGTCGAGATGTCCACCAGTCCGGAGACAAAGGCGTGCTGGGCGGCCAGCAGCCGGTCGGCGAAGGAGAAGGTGGTCTCGACGGTCTCGCTGGGGGTGGGCAGCTTGTCGGCGAAGGGGATGCGGGCCAGGTCCGGGCGAACGGTGTCGAAGGCGGAGGAGGTGGAGCGCAGGGCGCCCAGCGTCCAGTTCTGGCTGGTCTCGACGACCTTGAGCACGCCGTCTTGCACCTTGCCGGTGACCTCGAGTGCATTCATGGTGGGTCCTCTCATGGGATTGTTGGGGGTGTGCTTACTTTACCAAGCACCACGAAATTAGCAAGTCAACGGCCAGCCCCGTCTGAACCTCCGCAATCGCTCGGTCGAGCTGGACCAGTAGCCAGGGAGTTGACGGCCCTTCATTGAGATGGAGCTCACTCCGGAAAGCGGGCCCGCAGTACCTTCTTGTCGAACTTGCCCACCGAGGTCTTGGGCACGCTGTCGATGACTTCCACCCGCTCCGGGAGTTGCCACCGGGCGAACCCATGGGCCGCCAGGTGGTCACGCACGTGCTCGACGCCGACGACCACACCCGGCTTGACCACCACGCAGACCAGGGGGCGCTCCTGCCACTTGGGGTCGGGGATGGCGATCACCGCGGCTTCGGCCACCCCGTCCATCTGCATCACGCTGGCCTCCATGTCCACCGAGGAGATCCACTCACCGCCGGACTTGATGAGGTCCTTGGTCCGATCGGCGATCACGAAGTAGCCGTCGGGCGAGGAAGTGGCCACATCGCCGGTCCGGAACCAGCCGTCGGGGGTGAAGGCCTCCTCGCCCAGCCCGTGCAGGTACCCGTCGACCACCCACGGGCCGCGGACACAGAGGTCGCCCATGGACTCGTCGTCCCTCGGCACCTCGACCCCGTGGTCGTCCCGCACGCTGACTTCGATCCCGGGCAGCGGTAGGCCGGCCTTGGTGCGGGCGGCCTCGGTCACCCGGTCCTCGGGCCAGTCCCGCATGTGCTCCTGGGGCCAGGCCATGGAGGCCAGTGGCGATGTCTCGGTCATCCCCCAGGCCTGGATGATCCGCAGCCCGAACTCGGCCTGGTACCGCTCGATGAGAGACCGTGGTGGTTGCGCCCCGCCGCACACGATGTGACGAAGGTGGGGGAGCCCATCCTCCCGCTTGGCCAACTCGTCGGCCACCCCCAGCCACACCGAGGGCACCCCGGCGGCCACGGTGATCCGCTCGTCGGCCAACAGGTCGATGAACGACGGCGGGTCCAGGGCCCCGGCGAAGAACACCTGCTTGGCCCCGACCGCGGTGGCGGCGTAGGGCATGCCCCAGGCGTTGGCATGGAACATGGGCACCTGGGGGAGGACGGCATCACCGGGCCCGATGGACATGGCCGCGTGCGAGGTGCAGGCCAGGGCGTGGAGGAAGGTCGAACGGTGGGTGTAGAGGGCTCCCTTGGGTCGGCCGGTGGTGCCCGAGGTGTAACAGAGCCCCATGGGCCGTCGCTCGTCGATGTCCCGGCGGGGGTACTCGGCGGGCTGGTCGGCCAGGAGGTCCTCGTAGGCGATGACCCCGGGGATCGACGTGTCGGGCACCTCGGGCCCCAGCACGATGACGTGGTCGAGGGGCGGCAGATGCGCCAACGCCTCCTCCAACAGCGGGAGCAGGTCCGGGTCGACCAGCACCGCCCGGTCGCCGGCGTCGCCGATGATGAAGGCCAGATCCTCGGCTGACAGACGAAGATTGAGCGTGTGGAGTACCCGCCCGGTGCAGGGCACGGCGAAGTACGCCTCGAGGTGGCGGGCGCTGTTCCAGGCCAGGGTGCCCACCGTGGCGTCGCTCTCCAGCCCGAGGTGGTCGAGGGCGCGCATGAGCTGGCGGGTCCGGGCCCCGAACTCTGTGTAGGTGTGGCGCTCGACCTCGCCCGTCGGCGAGCGGCTGACCAGCTCGCCATGGGGAGCGTGCACCGGCGCGTTCTCGAACAACAGCCAGGCGTTGAGCGGGGTCTCCATCATCGCCCCATCCTCCCCCGATCCCGCCCGGTGATCACGGAGCCAGGACGTACTCGCCGGGGGCGGCGTAGAGCACCGGGTGACAGGGATGGCCCAGTTGAGCGGGGGCCGGGCGAAGGTCACCCGAGCGTTCCGACTCCCACCGGGCCCACGGCTCCCACCACGAGCCAGGGAGAGTCTCCGCTCCGGTCAGCCAGCGCTCGGGGTCGGAGTCCAGCGCCGGGCCCACCGACACGCTCATCTTGGGGTTCCCCGGGGGATTGACCAGACTCTGGATGTGTCCCGAGGTGGACAGGGCGAACTGGCTGTCGCCGCCCAGTAGCCCGGTGGTGGCATAGCAGGCCTTCCAGGCGGTGAGATGGTCGGTCCGGGCGCCGACGACGAAGGTGTCGCAGCTCACCTTGCCCAGGTCGACCTGGGTGCCCAGGACGGTCCGTTCCCCCTTGGCCAGGGTGTTGTGCTCGAAGATGTCCAGGAAGTCGAGGTGGAGGCCGGCCGGCAGGCGGGTGGGGTCGGCGTTCCACGACAGGACGTCGAAGGCCGGGGGCTGCTCGCCCAACAGGTTGGACCGGACCCAGTAGTTCCAGATGAGGTCGTTGGGCCGGAGCAGGCAGAAGATGGCTTCGGACTCGTGGGCCGGCAGGACCCCCCGACGCTGGGCTGCAGCCCGGGCGTTGCCCACGATGGTGGGGCTCCCGAACATGCCGATCATGGTCGGCACCGAGAAGTCCAGCAGGGTGACGGCGAAGGTGGCGCAGTTGATCAGGGGGTCGCTGAGGGCGGCCAACCGGCCCAGGAGGGCGGCGGTGGTGATGCCCCCGGCACACAGGGAGATGGTGTTGACCTGTTCGGTGCCGGCGATCAGGGCTGCGGCCCGCATGGCCTCTTCCACCCCGGCCACGTAGGTGTCGAGGTCCCAGTCCCGGTGTTCGGCGGTGGGATTGCGCCAGCTGATCACGAACATCTGGAGCCCCTGGGAGAGCGAGTACTCGACCAGGCTCCGACCCGGGGCCATGTCCATGAAGTAGTACTTGTTGATCTGCGGGGGGACCAGGACCACCGGGGTGGTCCGCACCACGTCGGTGGACGGCTGGTACTGCAGGAGCTCGCAGACCTCGTTGCGGAAAACGACAGCTCCCGGGGTCACCCCGACGTCCCGCCCCACCTGGTGGGCATCGGGGTCGGCGGTGCGGGGCAGTCCCTTGTGGGTCCGGAAGTCACGGCCGATGTTGGCGGCGCCGGCCAGCACGGAGCGCCCGCCGGTGTCAAAGGCCCGGGACAGGGCCTCGGGGTTGAGCAACAGGGCGTTGCTGGGAGCCAGCGCCGAGGTCAGCAGATTGGCCGCCAAGCGGCCCCGCTCCTTGGTGCGCCAGTCGACGGTCGAGGCCTCCACCAGGGTCAGGGGGATCCGGGACCAGGCCAGGTAGGACTGGCCCAGGCGGCGGAAGGCGAAGTTGTCCCGCCAGGCCCGGTGGGCGAAGCGCCAGTCCTTGGGCTCGGGGGCGATGGCCGACTTGCCGATGGTGATCTTGGCCAGGTCGGCGCCCAGGGTGGCGGCAGTGCGGGGCAGCTCACGGGCCGGGATGCGCACGCCCACCCGGACGGCCGCGTCCACCAGCCCCAGGGGGTCCACCTTCCGGAGCACCCGGCCCACCAACGCCGTGCCGGGACCCGCTTTCGTACTGGCGATCCTGCTCACAACCCTCCGCGCCCCGACATCTTGCCCGCTAGTGGACGATCCGACGACGGTCTGGGACTCAGTGAACCACAGGTCCCGGGGTGGGCGGAGGGGATTTACGTCAATGCTGTGTGAACTCATGTGAGGGCAGAACTCCTCTGGGGGATAGAGCCTGTTCCGGGAGGCGCCCCGCTCGGGCGGCAGGAACAGCACTAGGTACAGTGCGCTATGCCCGGTAACGAGCCTTGGGACACATTTGGCGGCTATCTACGCAGCCAGCGTCAGCTGGCCCAGCTCAGTCTGCGCCAGCTGGCCGAGCTGACCAAGGTGTCCAACCCGTACCTCAGCCAGATCGAGCGGGGGCTCCACCAGCCGTCGATCAGCGTGATCAAGTCCTTGGCCGAGGCCCTCAACCTTTCGGTGGGGGACCTGTTGGCCCATGCCGCCGACATCGTGACCGGCGAGGAGGCACCGTCGACGACCGAGGCCTCCATCCGTCGGGACCCCCGGCTCGACCAGGGCCAGAAGCGGGCCCTGCTGGCTGTCTACCGCTCGATGGCCTCGGAGCCGGCTGGCTCGGCTGACCAAACGGATGAGGGCGAGAAGGCAGAGGGCACCGACTCAGCCGCCGGCTCTCGCAGCACCGACTGAACGGACCGTCGGCGTTCAACGATCGGGTTTCGGCGAGCGGAAGTCGGGGATCCAGCGCCGCATGAAGGTGTCGAACATGGGCACCGTGAACTCGATCTCGCCCCAACGCGGTGAGTAGCACAGAGCTTTCTTCAACAGGCCGTCGCGGACGGGTCCGAGGGCGGTGGCCCGCTTGCCCAACAGTTCTGCCACGTCCACGGACCGGACCGGTCCGGGTCCCAGTTCGGCCATGGCCCGCAGGTAGGCGCGCTCGGGGTCGCTGGTGCGACCGGTCCGTACCCGGAAGAATCCGTCGTCGAGCTCGGCGGTGGCCACCGGGATGCACCGGTTCACGTCGTCGAGGGTGATCCAGTCCGGACCGTCGGCCACATCCCAGGCCTGCTTGCCGAACTCCTGCAGGAAGTAGGGATAGCCCCGGGTGACTTCGATGACCCGCTCGAGGGCCGCAGGAGCCCACGAGACTCCTTCGTCGGTCGCCGGTACCTCCAAGGCTTCGGCGGCCTGGTCTCCGGTAAGCGAGTCGATGACCGGAAAGGTGAACACCCGTTCGGCGTAGGACTTGGCTTCGCCGGTGAGAGAAGCCAACGAAGGGAGACCGGCGCCGGCCACCGTGATGGGCAGGGCCAACTGGGTGGCCCGGTGGACACCCATGACCAAGGCCTCGAGGACCTCGAGCTTGACGTAGTGCAGCTCGTCGATGGTGATCAGCACCCCCGTGCCGTGGTCGCGGGCGACTTCTCCCAACTCGATGAAGAGCCCGGCCAGGTCGGTGGCCAGATCGCCGGAGTCGGCGGGTCCGTTGACGGCCTCCACGTCGATACTGAGCTCTGGTCCGTTGGGGAGGCGGATGCTGAAGGCCTTCAGAATTCCGAGAGCCCGTCGCACCCGTTCGCCGATGCGGCGCCGGGCGTCCATCGACAGCAGCACCCGACGGAACGCCGCCGCCAGTCGACCCGGGAGGTCACCGTCCTCGGACACCTCGATGTGCTCGTGGAAGTAGCCCCGGGCATCGGCCAGATGCTCGAACTCGTTGAGGAGCACGGTCTTGCCCACTCCTCGCAGGCCGGTGAGCATCTCGCTGCGCCCATCGCGGCCCAGGAGCAGGCGCTGCAGGGAGATGTCCATGGCCTCGATCTCTCGCTCCCGCCCGACCAGGGCCGGTGGACGGGTACCGGCCCCCGGGCTGTAGGGGTTCCTGACCGGGTCCATGTCAGAAGTATAGCGGTCTCTGAAGAGTATAGGGAGTTCCGTATAAATGGGATAATCCATGAGATTCGGGGGTCCCGGACGGGACAGCCTTCGAAGTCCCGCAGCGGCCCCGATCAAGAGCGGGGGACGATCTCTCACGTCCGGCGCCCCCAGGCCGTACCATTTCGTCCGAGTGGTGGGAGCCGGTACCAGGTACGGCGCCGAAGCAAGGGACTGATCTGGACATGTCTGATCCGAATATGCGCAGACCCAATCGGTACCGGTCGATGATCGCCGTGGCCCTGGGCGGGCTGGTCTTGGCGCTGGCCGGATGTGGAGGATCCGGATCTGCCACCTCCACCACCCGCTCGTCCGGCCCGACCACCACGGTGGCCGCGAAGGCCAAGTCACTCAGCCCTGGATGCGGCCTACCGGTCTCGCCTGGGACCGTGACGCTGAACCCCACCATCGACGGGAAGTCGCGGGTGGCCATCGTCCACGTGCCCACCGGCTACCGGTCGACTACTGCTTTGCCCCTGGTCCTCAATATGCACGGCAGTCAGTCGACCGCTCTGGCGCAGGAGGCGTTGACCGGCATGGACGCCACCGCCGACGCCGACCAGTTCATCGTGGTGTATCCCCAGGGGGAGATACCCGCCGGCACCGGATTCGAGTGGAACGTTCCCAACGAACCGCTGTTTGGCGGGGCTCCCGTGCCGGCCGACCGCGCCGAACGATGTCGCCTTTCTCGAGCAGTTGATCACCCTGCTCGAGCACCACTACTGCATCAACCCCGAACGGGTGTATGCCACCGGATTCTCCGGGGGCGCCCGGATGTCCAGCCAGCTGGGCTGCGACGCCTCCGGGGTGTTCGCCGCAGTGGCCCCGGTCAGCGGGCTGCGACTCCCGACTCCCTGCCCCTCCACTCGTCCGGTGCCGGTCATCTCGTTCCACGGTCTCGACGACCCGGTCGACCCCTACAACGGAAACGGCCAGAAGTACTGGACCTACAGCGTTCCGGTAGCCGCCCAGCGATGGGCCGCCCACAATCACTGCTCGTCCAAAGCGGCGGTATCCCAACCGGACCCCGGGGTGACCCTCACCGCCTACCCCAACTGCGCCGGCGGCTCAGCGGTGGAGCTGTACTCCATCGCCGGCGAGGGCCACGAGTGGCCTGGAGGCCCGCATTTGCCCAGGTCCGTCACCAAGCTCCTCGGCCCCCAGACCACGGCCGTCAGCGCCAACAACACCATGTGGGCGTTCTTTGTGGCCCATCCGCTCAAGGCTGCGGTGATAACGCCCTGATCGGTCCCAGGCGGACGGGAACCCACCCGTTGCCGAAAGGCAGAATTGGCCCGTAGGCTGGTGGTCAGCGGGATAAGGGCGGAAGGGGCAGGCAGGCATGACTTGGGGGCAGGCATGAGTGACACGTCGCAGGGACCGGGGTGGTGGCTGGCGTCCGACCTCAAGTGGTATCCGCCAGAGCTCCACCCCGATCGGCTTCAACAACAGGATCTTCAGCACCAGGACATCCGCAAGCAGGGTGAAGGAGCAACAGCCGGGGCCGGGGGAGTGATTGCCGGAGCCGGGGGGCATCGGAGCTACGCCCAAGGCCTGGCCGGTTGGGCCCCCACGGCGACCCCCATCCCACCGTGGGAGATCGGCATCACGGGCGGGCCGGGGATGCCGACCCTGGCGGGCTACCCCATCTCGGGTGGGGGAGCGACATCGGCACTTTCGGGGTGGGGGACCCAGACCATGGTCCGACCCACCCCAGCGACGGGCGGCAGAGTCCGGCGGGGCCTCCGCCTGGTTGGCATCGGCTTCTCCATGGTCCGCGACGAGCCGGGCCTCATGGCCGTGCCTGTTTTCGCCTTCCTCATCCAGCTGGCCATCATCGGGATCGGGACCGTCGTGCTCCTTCCGGTCATCCGGTCCGCCACCCGAGCCGCTGATGCCGCCAACGGCTCGACGGCCAACGCCATACATCTGAGCCCGGCCCAGTGGCTGGTGGTGGTGGCGGTGGGAGTGGCGGTCACCTTCGTGTCCGTGGTGTCCCACGCCACCATCATCGCCAGGGTCATGGCCCGCTTCCACGGGAATCGGATCTCCAATGTGCGAGCCGCCGCGGCCGCGCTGACCAAGAGCCCGCACCTACTGGCTTGGGCCTTCATCAACTACGTGGTCATCCGGGTGCTCCGCAGCATCGGGCGCCGAGGGATCCTCGGGCTTCTGCGTGGGCTCCCTCCTGCGGGCCGGATGGATGCTGGCCAGCTTCTTCGTGGTGCCGGTCATCCTCTTCGAGGACCGCGGTGCGGCCTCGTCCATCAAGCGCTCAGTGCAGCTGTGCCGGGCCCGGTGGGGCGAGAACGTGATCGGGAACTCGACCATCGGGATCATCGGGTTTGCCGCCGTGGTGCTCGACGTGATCGTGGCGGTGGTCCTGGGCTTGGTATTCGCTCCCCTGGGGGTGGCAGTAGGGGCCATCGGACTGGTGGCCATCGTGCTGGTGGTGACCGTGGCCTCGGCGGCCTTCAACGCCGCCCTCTACTGGTTCGCCGTCACCGACCAGACCCCGGGCCGGTACTCCGTGGACGATCTGAACTCGGCGTACCGGAGCCGGACCCGCCGGACCAGCTCCCTTGGGCTGTGAACCGGCTGGCTCGCCGGTCGCCGAATCCCTAGGTCATACCAGGTGCGGCCCACATCGGCATTAGAGTTGTGGTGTGCAGCACCCCAGTACCTCCAATCTGATCATCGGGGTTGTACTGGACCTCATCTGCGCCTTCATCGGCTATCGGCTCTCCGAGAGCTACCGCAAAGGGCTGGGCAGGACGCCCTGGGGGATCCCGTCGGCGTTGTGGGCCCTGCTGTGGTTCGTGTTTCCCCTGGGCACGGTCCTCTACGTCATCGCGTACTTCACCAGCGGGCGCCAGACTCAGAAGAATCCGCCCATGGCCCGCACCCCCAATGGGGCTCCGACGCTTTCGGCCATGGAGCGGCCAAGGGGACCGGCCACGGCATCCGAGCTGTTCCCGGCCTATCCGCGGCCGGCCAACTCCCAGCCTCGGACTGACCCCGAGCCCGACGAGGTGGAAGTTCTGACCACGCCGAAGGCAACGGAGGTGCCGCCGACCCAAAATCCTCCGGCTTGGCACCCTGATCCCAGCGGGAGGTTCCATTACCGCTGGTGGGATGGGACCCAGTGGACCTCCCAGGTTTCGACCGATGGGCACCACCTGATCGACACCAACCCCGATCAACGCATCGGTCCCTACTGACGCCTGGTCGGCCTGTCGAAGGCCACGGTGGCGATGAGGTCCCGGTGGTCACTGCCCGGACCTGCGTCAGTCCGGATCTGGGTGACCGCCACACCTGGTCCGGTGAGGATGTGGTCAATCCGGGCCAGGGGTGGGATGGGGTGATCGAACTGGTTCCAGGTCATGTCGAAGGCTTGGCCCCGTGCCGCGGCGGCGTCGGTCAGTCCGGTGTCGAGGATGGCCCGGAAGCCGCTGATTACCCCACGTGGAGTTGAAGTCGCCGGTCACCAGCAGATCTGACGGTCCGCGGGCCCGGAGGAGCTGGCCGATGGTCGCGATCCGCCCTGCCACTGCGAGAACGACGACGGTAGGGGAGCGATGGTGTGGACCACCCAAAGGGGCTGAGGCCCGGATGGCAGCTGGACGACTGTCTGAACAATGAGGGGACGGCCGTAGAGGTAGACGATGTGGGTCTTCGTCAGCGGGTAGTGGGACGCCACAAAGAAGCCGGCCGGGCCGTACTGCATGATGTTGATCTGGTAGGGAAGATCGCGGAGCACCCCGTCGCTGTGGAGCTGGCTGGCCACTACCCGATTGGTCTCCTCCATGGTCACCAGCTGGGGCCGGAATTGGCTGATCTCTTTGGCGTAGCCCGACAGATTCTTATTCGGGAGATCGGTGTTCGCGTCGAGGAGCTTGAGGGTGGGCGCCTTGGTGGCCCACGTTGGAACGGGCTCTGTTGCCGTCAGTTCGGGCAGGAGAAAGGCCACCTGGGCCACCACTATGAGGAGCGCCGCTCCGGCCAGCAGGAAGCGGCGGCCCAGCGCCGCGACGACCAGAACAATCCACGCCGGCAGGTAGATGAGGGCGGTAAAGGCGTCGAGCACGACGAAGGGCTGGAAGTGGTCCCAGGCCACCAGGCGCATGACGACCACCAGGCCCAGAGCGGCGGTGACGACCCAGAGCAGGACGCTGACGAAGCGCGGCAGCCGTCGGCCACGGTGCGGGTGCTCGCCCGGCCAACGCTTGGGCAAGTCGCTCGGCATCGGCGAATCGTACGACGCCGTTAGCCCGATGAAGGGTCAGCCTTAGTCCGCCCTCGGTCAGCCGAGGTTCAGGCTACGTGCCGATGTCTAGCTTTTGTGGACTCGGAGGTCTTCCCCTGCTTTGACCCTGTGGCCTTCTCCAGTCCAGCCAGCTCGCCTACGCACTCCTCGCAGAGGCGACCATAGGTTCGGCCTGTGTCGAGGAGCCGTCGGTCCCGCCGCCGAATCCTCGTTACCACCCTGGTCCAACCGCACCTATGACAAACACCGACCCGACCGCGGCGAGCCCCACCTGACCGACTGCTGCTCATAGACCTCACGTCCCCCACGCCAATGAGCCGACACCTTGAATGGTCAATTTCGACGTGGCGGAATTATACAGCTCGATCTTTCCAATTAGTAGTCATCTGGATCTTGCCGCCTTCAATCGCTGACCTGTGTCGCCGTCGCCGATCCGTCTGCAAGAGTGGAGCAATGTTCGTGACCAATCATGTGCTCTCCGGTGTGGTCATCGGAAAGGCCTTCGAGAGGCGACCGTTGGCGGCCTTTCTGGCCGGTGTCGGGTCCCATCTGGTGCTCGACGCCATGCCTCATTGGGGTTGCGATTTTGCGGTGGAGGGTGGTCAGGAGCGGTTTTTTCAGGCCGCCCGCAGGGACGGATTGCTGGGCCTGACCGCCATGGCCACGGTGGCTCTGAGCGTGGATCGCAAGGCCCGGCTGTCGACGGTGGCTGCCATGGTCGGAGCGGTCTTACTGGACCTGGACAAGCCCATCGAGCATTTCCTCGGGATCAGCGCGTTTCCCGAACTGGTTAGCCGGATCCACCGCGGGCTTCAGAACGAGTCACCGAAGGGCATGCCCAACGAGGTGGCCTACGGCATTGTCTTCGCTCTTGCCGACACCGCCATCATCGCCAGGTCCCGACGAGGTGACCCTCGAGGTCCGGGCGCCTCATTCGCCTCCTGACAGCTGCGTTTCGATTCAGGCCACGTCGCGGTGGGTTGGCATCAGGCGGAGATCGGAATTCTGATGTTGCGGTGCCGTTCGAGGCCCTTCCGTAGCCTTCCTCAGATCGATGGCGCAATCGGCGCACAGCCTCCGGTACTGAGCAACGTTGGACAGATGCCTTCGGTCATGACGAGCGAGAGTGCCGACCGGACCGGCCCATCCACACCGATGGCAGGTTCCGTGACGCATGTGCCGTAGCCCGTCGGAGTCCACGCGGCCTTCAGCTTGCTCCCCGGCCCCAGATCGCCTGGTGAATCCCATAGCCCTGTCATCGGTCTCAACGCGGCGGGACTTGATCGAGAATTACCGTTCCGACAGAACTTATTGCCTCAGGACCGGGGCTGACCGGAGGATGTCCGTAGCGGGACGAGGATCGTCGAAGGTCCCGTGCTCGGAGGAAAAGACGTGTCCTGGAAAAAGAGTCTCCGTGGCGGTTCTGAGCAAGGACGAATCTGTACCGCCACGAGATGGCATCAGGTTGTCGACAACCAGCTTGACGTCCACGACTTGTCCGTCCTCCTCCACCAGCAATCGCCAAACACCCTCGCCAAAGAACGGCCCGAGCCGGCTGTTCTCCTCACGCCATCTCTTCCCGATGCTGGTGAGGACCGGTTCGGCCTCCTCCAGGCTGAGGGGACCATCGACCACAGGTTCGGCAGGGCGGAACCAACCGTGCAGCGCCACCCGTGCCTGCAGCGGATCCCTCGTGCCCTCAACGATTTCGACGCCGTGGGGGAGGTGCGAGTCGAACACGCACAACTGGTCGAATCGGGCCGGGATGCGCTCGATGAGGTGGGGGGCCTCTCGTGAGTGTTCGGGATCGAACCGGCCCCAGTAGTCGAGGAGATGCTCCCCGGCCAGCAAGGTCTCTCCTCCGGTGAACTGCCTCTTCTCCCAGGGGGTCAGGGAATAGACATAGGACCAGGTGCCCTGTTCCACGTCGGTGTGCAGTTCCTGCCGGCATCCTTCGATGTAGTAGCTGAGCCAGGGAACGGTGACCCGGGTGGCCCCCAGGTGCTCCTTTCCCCAGATGCGCAGCGCCTCGGTGAAGTGGGCCAAGAGGGTGGGGGGACGGCGCCAAGCGCCGGAGTTCTGAATAGGGATTGGCCGGGTATGTGCCAGTAGTCCCACACGAAGCGGCTGTCTTCGGTGTTGCGGCTGGGTCCGACCAATTTTCGAAGTGACGACGGAGCTTTCCGGCACGGTCAAAGAAATCGGGGGCTGTCAACATCCGCACGCCACGATCATGGCAGGAGGCAACAACTAGCGCCAAGGCCAGATAGGGGCGACCGCAGGAGCTCAGGGCTCCGGCGCACCTTCCGTTGCGGGATCCACGTGCCATCTGTCAGAAGGGGTGTCCGGCCCTGCCGTAGGTGTGTGCCACCGGCACCGAGGGGTGAAAACTGAAGAGCGGATTGGAACATCGGCAGTCGACTGGGCCAAACTTGGGCCATGGAGGCTGGGCCGTCGCAGGTATCGGTCGTGATCGCCTGCCATACGCAGGAGAGGCTGGAGTTTCTTCACGCCGCGATCGAATCAGTAAAGGCTCAAGAACTCCAACCCCGATCCATCGTAATCACCGTCGACCACGAGCCGGTTCTCTTTGAAATACTTTCGAAGAAGTATCCCGACCTGATTGTCGTGAACAACGAGTTCGAACGAGGAGCGTCCGGGAATCGAAACACGGGCGCCGCGGATACGCATACGCCATTGATTGCATTTCTGGATGATGATGCGCGTGCGAGATCTGGATGGCTGTCGGCTCTGATCGAGCCATTCAGGGATCCACTCGTTTTCTGTACAGGAGGATTCGTGGCCCCAGACTGGTCAGGTCCGCGGCCCGGTTGGTTTCCCGACGAATTCGCCTGGGCGGTCGGGGCGTCTCATCGTGGGCTGCCTGTGGAGGCGGCGAAGGTCCGCAATGTATGGAGCGAGAACATGGCTGTTCGGAGCGACGTGTTCGCGAAAGTTGGGGGCTTCCGTCTCGATTTTGGCAAGGTCGGAGTGGTCTCACGTCCAGAGGACACGGATCTGTGCATCCGCATGGGGAGAGCCACTCCGGACGGGTCGTTGATGTACGTACCGAGTGCAGTCGTGGATCATCACGTGGGAGCGGAGCGTTCGCGCTTTCGATTCTTTCTCCGGCGGTGCTACCTCGAAGGTCGCGGGAAGATCGAGCTAGCGTGGAATAACGATGGTGGCAGCGATCTGGTGATGAGCAGGTGTACATACGGCACACGCTGGTCCATGGGTTTGGGCGCTACGTGAAGAACGGTGCGGCCGATCGCAATGTTGACCAGTTCCGGCAGGCGGGAGCACTGGTCACTGGCCGGTGTGCTGCCGCAGTCGAGCTGCCGTTTCGTCGCTGCAATCGAAGTAGCCGGTTGGGCTGACCCCCGGGGGCTCTGATGGTCGGCGGGCACGGCGACCGTTGGTCCAGCACGTGGGAAACATGACCCTCAGTGGGAGTCACCGCTCCTTGCGAAAGATGACCTCTCGATACTCCTATTTTCCAGTCTGAGATTGTCAGTACCGAAGAGAGGGGTGGCTCGGGCATTGGAGGGCAAGGGAGGGATTCGCGGCTGAAGACGGGCGTGAAGTGACTCGCAGACGACGAGTCACGGAATCGGAAATTGCGATGTTCGATTACCAGGAAACCGCTGACCTTCGGGCTGCGAGCCAACTCCTCGACGGTCTTGTTGAAGGCCTGGAAGGTGATGCGGTGCCCGCATGAATCGCATTGTTGATAGCCCAGATCACCGTGCCGAAGGACCGCCATGCAGAGCACTGCGTCGCAGAACCCCTGCGGCTGCCGGTCGAGGGTGCCAGCGAGAACGAAGCGGATCCGTTCGTCGCCTCGCTGTCGCCAGCGCCGCCGGCACTCCGAGATATTTCCGCGACTGATGTCGATGCCGATAATCGTGGCTTTCGGAAAATAGGACCTCAACGAGAACACTTCGTCTCCGACTGAACAGCCAAAGGACAGAAGTCGCAGGTCCGAGCTGTCTTCGATCCCACGCTGGAGGTAGTCGAATACGTCCGGATATCGGTTTTCGCATGTGTCGTTGTAAGGCTGGAAGAGGTTTGTCGGTCGAGATATCCGAAGCCACCATGCTCGGCGCACCGCTCGCACCCTGATCAAGTCCTCGGCGAGCCGCGCCGCCTCGGACCTTCGTGCGCGGAGCCCCGATCAAGGTCGAGTCAAGAGGGCACATCGGCTAGCACCCCTTGCCAGAGGTGTGACGAGAGTGCGAATGAAAGATCCCATCGTCGGGAGGTGCGGCCTCTAACGTCAGAAGTAGATGACGGAATGCGCCGGATAGGTGCCCACCTTCTTCGACCAGGCCGATGAGCGGGATGGACCGTACTATCGGTTTGAGACGTGAGACCTGGCAAACTTGCCTCTCACCAGCGTTTGGTCCGTCCCCTGACATTGGAATCGGTGGGTCAACGTCCGCTCACCTAGTGAGGTTTGGGTGTCTTGTGGTCCCATCGGTTGGAGATGGCGTGAACTATGGACCCGAAATGATCAGTGGCCCTGTGAATCGTTGGTCAAAGCGATACCGTTGTGACACCAGACCCAGTGAAAGATTCGATCAACGGCTCGGGAAGTGGGGCTGACTTCTTGTCCAGTTGGGAAAGTTGGCGTTCCATGTTTCGCTGCGCGAATTGCTCGGTGAGGCGGTTCGGCATCAAAAACGGCAAGCACGGGGTGATCGATCTGGCCGCGGTGACGGGCGGCACTCTGGAACGGCGTAGCGGTGCTGCCAAAGGATTCGGATGTTTCGGCGACAGCAACTTTGCGGTGCCCATCAGCGCCCAATCCAGAGCCCCCGGGCGGATGCCGCGGTGGGTAATCCGTACGTCAAAGATGACCATATTCGCCCTCATGGGTATTGACGACCGTGTCGGTACCCTGATCGAGTCGAGGCGTGAAGAAAGTGACCCGGGCTTGACATGAAGACCGCCCACGCCTTGGCTGTGATCCTGGAGATAAAGTGCGACCTTGTAGACCCGGCAGTCCGGCGAGCCAATGGCCTCGCACCCAAAGTAGCCATCCTCCATGACCTGCTCACCGGTGTCTTTATGCCAATTGGCGTTTAGATAGTTGCGGTGTAGGTCAGCCTCCATGGTAAATACCATCTCGTCCAGGCCGGTAGCTTGGCGCACCGCTGCCAGGATCATTGGATGGCTGAAGATCCATGCCAGAGCAGGTGCCTCTCGCCGGCGGCATTCGGAAGGACTGCGCCGCCGGATTTTGCGATCCCTTGTGAGTCGAGGATGTCATTGACCTGGGGCGTGAAGCTTGCGTACCTGCGGCTTGGGTGAGCACGCCCGGCATGACAACGAACCCATCCCGCACCAACTTCGTTCGTGCGTCGATCCCTGTAGGCCGGTCGTCGTTTGCCATCCCGATCACAGGGTAACTAACAACCCTGGGGAGCGGCAAGAAGAGTTGGTTGCCGTGGGAGCCTCGTCTAGGTGGCATGACCATGCGACGGGGTTGACTCGCCTGAGTTCGCTGGTCGTCACGTTCTTGACGACTCGTCGGCCTCGCATGGCCACCCGACACCTGAACCGTGATGGTGATAGGCGGCATCGTGATTCGTGATCCGCTAGGTCACACAGACAAGTGGGTCTGCCACTGGGCGTGGCCCACCGGGTCACATATCCCTTGTGATCGAGCAATCCTTTGATCAAGTGTCCATTGCGTGACGTCCATCAGGCGGTGTGCTTCTTCCTGTCGGTGCCCGTGGTGGCTGGGAAGAACCGTGTGAACAGTCGGTGAAATACCCTTGAGGTCCAGCTAAATGCCCTGAATCGATCTGGCGTGAAACCCCGTGCTTGGGTACAGTTTTGGTCGATCGATCAATGGAATGACTGTGGGGTTTTCGAGGTGACACGCGACAAGTGCGTAGTGACTTCTGGGCGCAACTCCCCGATCCGTGACTGCCGCCTCGACGGGATTCCTTCCGTGATCGTGACGGAGGCAACGCCCTACCTTGCCGTAATCCCAGCTCGGGGTGGATCTCGTGGTGTCCCCGGGAAGAACCTTCGCCCGATTGCGGGCGCCGCTGGGCCTGGTCATCGAACATGTTCGCCGGTGCCAGACTCCGATGCAACGGTCGTGAGCACTGACGACCCGACATCGCTGAAGCGGCTGCGGAGGCGGAGCGGCCGTACCAGTGCTTCGGCCTGATATCTCGCCACTGACGAGTCGCCTACGGAGCCTGCGGTCCTTCACGCCCTGGAAAGAGCCCACCAGTCGTCCGCGTTCGGCACGTCGTACTGCTGCAGCCGACATCGCCCATACGAGACGATGGCTCGCTAGATGCCGCGGTTGAGCAGTACGAACAGTCGGGGGCGGACTCCCTCGTCAGCGTCGTCGAGGGATCACCATTCCAATGGCGTCGGGACCTACCGGTCCCGAACCCCTCTATGAATTGATCGGCGACCGCGGCGACAAGAATCCCCGAAGGGGCCCGCCGATATATCGAAAATGGGAGCATTTACATCACTGATGCCGACCTTCTGGAGAAAACCAAGAAATCGCCTCAGCGGCCAAGTCACAATGTTTATAATGAAACCACACGAAGGAATCGACATAGATACCGAATTCGATCTTTGGGTCGCCGACCGCCAGATGCGGGGTACCGTGCTAATTGAAAGAGACATAGGCCCGCTATCAGTCGCTCCCGACGAGACCGTTGAAAACGCCCTCCGCCAAATCACTATAAATCGTCGCCGAGTGGTGTTCTGTGTCGGAGAGTCGGGCATGCTGGTAGGGATCATCACCGACGGTGATTTCCGTCGTGGTTCCTTGAAAATCCTGGTTCATCCCTCTCGACTCCCGCGGGACGGTGGCCAACCGGAATCTCATCTCCGCTCCATTCGGTCCGGACCGAGTGGTCGATCCACTGTTTTCCGCGTCGGTGACTTGTGTCCCCCTAGTCGACACACGGGGACGGCTGGTGGCCGTTGCCCGGCCGCACACGCGAGGATTCTGGATCGACAGCAAGACTCTCGGGGACGACAGTCCCACGTTCATCGTCGCCGAGATCGGTATCAACCACAACGGCAGTCTCGAGACTGCGAAACGACTCATCGAGTTGGCAGCTAACGCCGGAGCGACAGCGCGAAGTTTCAGATGCGCGACATGAGCTCGCTCTATCGCAATGCGGGTGCCTCGGAGACCATCGAGAGAAACTTAGGGCCTCAGTACACGTTGGACTTGCTGGATCGGTTCTCCCTGACAACCGAAGAGATGATTGAGGCATTCGATCACTGTCGAAGCGTGGGCATCATCCCCCTCTGCACGCCCTGGGACCTCGCAAGCGCCAAGGTGCTCGATGACTATGGGATACCCGGTTTCAAGGTCGCGTCGGCCGACCTCACCAACCATGATCTGCTGACCTTCCTGGCCCAGACGGCACGGCCGATCATCATGTCGACCGGGATGTCCACCGAGGAAGAAATCGTGGAGAGCACGGGAATCCTCAGGTCGGCGGGTGCGCCCTTTGCCCTACTCCACTGCAACTCGACGTATCCAGCTCCGTTCAAAGACATCAACCTCCGTTACCTCAACCGACTCGCCGATTTCGGAGACTGCGTGGTGGGCTATTCGGGCCATGAACGAGGGCACCACATTGCGGTCGCAGCCGTCGGGATGGGGGCGAAGATCATTGAGAAACACATGACGCTCGACCGGACGTGGAGGGTAACGACCACAAGGTCAGCCTCGAACCCAAAGAGTTGGTAGCGATGGTCCGGGAGATCCGTGAACTCGAAGAGGCCTCGGGACCGACGTAACCCGCAGATCACACAGGGCGAAATGATGAACCGCGTCAATCTGGCCAAGAGTCTCGTGGCCAGGTTGAGATTCGTCAGGGCGACGAGATCACCGATGACATCCTGAGGTGCGTAGTCCTGGCCGTGGCATGCAGCCGAACCGTCGAATGCGCTCGTTGGTCGCCGGGCCACGCCGACTTGCACCCGGTGACTTCTTCTTCCCCAGCGACCTCGTCGACAGTGCGGTAGTCGCCCGGGATTACTCGTTCCGCAGGCGATGGGGACTCCCGGTGCGGTATCACGATTTCCGGGAATTGGCCGCCCGTTCCAATCCTGATTTCATCGAATTCCACATGAGCTACCAGGATCTCGATCTGTTCCGGTGGCCGACATGGTCCCTGACGTGATGCCCCTAGGCCTGGTCGTGCACAGCCCCGATCTGTTCCCCGGTGACCATATCTTGAACCTAGCCAGCGAGGACGACGGCTACTGGAAGCGCTCGATCCAGTGAACTGCAGCGGGTCGTGGACCTCACCCGAGAGCTCACTCCGCGATTTCGAGTGCAGGGAGACACCCTGATCGTCGCAAGCCTCGGCGGCTTCTCGACCGAGGCTCCCATGCGGTCGAGCGAGAAGCTCCCTCGCCTCTACGAGCGCGTTGCCGCGGCCCTCGAACGATCGACTCTGAAGGTGTCGAGATCATTCCCGCAGACGTTTCCCCCGTTCCCCTGGTACCTGGGTGGTCAGCTGTATTGCAATCTCTTTGTCGGACCTACCAGATACGGCGACCTTCGCTCGCTATCACAACGTACGCCTCTGCCTCGATGTCGCCCACACCAAGCTTGCTTGCAACCACCGACGACTCCCTTCTCCGATGCCGTCGAGCTCCTGGCGCCGGTGGCAGCCCATCTCCACGTCGTGGATGCTGGCGGCCTGGACGACGAAGGGCTTCCAAATCGGTGAAGGGGAGGTCGACTTCCGCGTGTTCTCTCAGCAGGTGGAACTCGATGGCTCGCCCCAACTGCGAGCTTCATTCCCGAAATCTGGCAGGGCCATCAGAACCTCGGCGAGGGCTTTTGGATCGCCCTCGACCGCCTGGAGAGGTACCTTTGAACATCGGCCATGTCCAATAAAGCAACCAGAAGAGAAGAGTTGTGGCGATTTCTTTAGGATCCGAAGGTACGGAGTTGGATGAAGTGTGCCCGTCTTGCGGGTCGTGGTGGCTGTCGGTTCACGGCCGTACCCCTTTGACAGTAACGAGCCATTGGGAGGCCTTTCCGTTATTTCGTGCGGCGATTGCGGCACAGGTCGAGCATTCCCCATGCCAACAGATGAAGCGCTGGATCGCTATTACAGCTCCGACGAATACGAATCGGTCGAGGGCTCAACGCTCTCCTTTGGTACAAACTCTTGGGATGTGGGGCCAGCGAGGGCTGCCGCTCAGGTTCAGATGATTTCTAGATTGGACCTCTCGCCGAGGAGGTTGGCTGGACGTCGGCGTGGGATACGGTTTTCTGCTTGATGCCGCTCAGGCAGCAGGATGGTCAACGGCGGGAATGGAGCCGGGGCCTTCGCGGGGCGAACTGATTGCGGAAAACGTGGGCACCAGCTCTATCAGTCCCTAGATCAGGTGAAGGGCCAATGGGACGTTATTAGTCTTTCTCACTGTCTTGAACACGTTGTTGACCCAGTGGGCTTCCTGTCCCGGCTCAAAACGTTGCTTGTGCCGGGAGGATTGATCTTCTGCGAAGTACCGAATGACGGTCCCGGAGGGCCGTCAGCACGATCGGCCGACGAGCCTCACGTTGTATTCTTCAGCCAAATCGGTCTTTCGAGATGCGAAGAGAGGGCCCGATCCCGAAACACTCATGAACGTGACTGTCGGACCTAAGCGCAGTCGCAAGCATTTGTCTTTCCGGGATGGTGTGATCCTGTTGGGTCACTCGGTACTGCCAAGTTCTGCGGTTCAAAGGATCCACTGGACTTTTCAGGAAGGCAATGATCGCGTTCGGATCCGTGCGATATTTCGAGTCGGGGAGAGGGAGTCTTTGCTTGAGGGCGGAGCCGAATAGCATCCGATAAATTCGCCGAATTTGCGTCACCTGTCGGTTAACTTGCAGTCGTCTTCGGCGTCGAGCGCCGAGTAGTGGTCGTGCCAGATCAATTAACTCAAATCGCTCTAGCGGTGTAACCTTCTTCGCATGGATAAGAGATTGCTGCGGCGACCGTTTTGGGTCTTTTTCCTAGTAGCGGATCCTCAGCGCTACGCAATCGCTCTTCACAGAGTTGCCACAGAAATTGCACCTTCGTGGGTGGGTTGATGCCGCCCTTGCCGTACATGCATTCTCCTTCTTCCTCACCACACGCACTCCAGATCCACCAGCCGTCCGCATATCGGGAGTGGATTACACTTCACCACCTAGGCCAAAGGCGTTGTGATTGGAATGGGTGCCGCTCATCGGCGACGATGTAACGATGCTGCACCAAAAGCGACGCTCGGCGTTTCGGAGATCGACGCACCGGAATACCCGATCATCGGCAATCGAGTTGTGATCAGTGTTGGAGCGAAGCTGCTTGGCGCTATCACCGTCGGTGACGACGCAGTTATAGGGGCCAACGCGGTTGTAGTGCATGACGTGCCGGCGGGAGCGGTCGTTGTGGGGATACCAGGGAAGGTCGTTAGTCAGCGGCAGCTCTCTACGGATGCACCGGGATTGGGATGATGTCGCCGGGAGCTCAGCGCCGCCCAGCATGAGCGGGACAGACAGAATGGCCGATTAGCTCTGGGCGTTCGGTGATCCACCATGCAGGACCTGCTCGCGCTCAACGTCGGATCTTCACCTCACCTCACCTCACCTCACCTCACCTCACCTTCGGTGAGCCGAGTACTGTC
>CAVZTE010000003.1:0-707500 GCA_963778165.1 uncultured Acidimicrobiaceae bacterium
GGTGGGATTGTGCGAGTTAGCTCCTAAAGCGGAGTTTTACCAAGACGGCCGTGCCGATAAACCCGATGACGAGCAGGGCGGCGACAGTCTCTACCAGCTTCAGCGCAACCCCTGAAGCTGAGTGCCAAATGATGTAGCTAGCGGCCATCAACAGGACAACAGTAACCAGCGACGAGGTGATCTCCCATCCCGAGCGATGCTGAGAATCACTCAACACCTGCTTGACTCGGTCGCCGAAATGAGGAACATCAGCCCTAGTCGTGAGCCTCGGCTGTTGTACTGGATCGATGGATTCGAGGCTGGACCAAGAACCTGTTTCGGGCTTTACCGCCATCACGGAACGATACATCCGTTCCGGTCGGCTTACCTTGGGGGTACCTCAGAACACCGGTTACCCGCCAAGGTTCTGGCCTAGGCAGTGGCCCGCCAGGATCGCTCAGGTGCCCCGCAAAGCCCCCAGGTGGAGGAAGGGAGCCGGGCGGAGCAGGGCGTCATCTACCGGCATGTGGGTCAACTGCACCCGAGCGGTACCGGCAATCTCGGCTGAGCGGTGCCCCTTTGGCGATGGAGGGAGCGACGCCACCGACTGGGCTTTGCTGGCAGCATAATGAAGGTCGTGCACAGGTGGCCAAGTGTGGGGACGGTTTGTCTGATTGGAATGGTTCTTGCCCTGACGAGCTGCGGCACGAGCCCGCAATCCGTCTCCGTCTCCCACTCGACCGTGACGCCCTGGCATCTATCGAGGTCACCAAAGCTGAGTCTGCATGTCAGCTCAGGCTGCCCTGCTTCACTGGCCCACTACGAGGACGTTGTCATCACTTTCCCCGGGCCGCCGCTTGTTCCCCAGGCCGCTCCGGTCAGTGGACTTGTGTGTTGGTACAACGGCAGCAATCTCCCCGATCTGGGGTCTCTAGTAAGACAGGTGCGGCTCAGCTCCCGAGAGGCGGCCGTGCTGGCCAATTCAGTGATGAAGTTGAGTCTCCGCCCACCAAGGGGTAATTCCAGCTGCGCTGGCGATGTTGGCACAGTCGCATTGATCGGATTTTCATACGCCTCACGAGCCGACGTCGCACTCTGGTATTCAGCCAGCGGTTGCCAGGCGCTCGACAACGGAAGGCTGGGTTCGTTTCAGGGAGCCAACCCGAGCTTTTCCGGCGATTTTGAAGGAGCCATGACCAAGCTGGCGCCCGAGTTACCCCCACCTTCTCGGGCGCCATGATGACTGACCCCTTTGTGGGGGTGCGATCAATCGAAGCCGGCCTCGCCCCCCGCACGAGCATTCGCAGCACCACCCGGCCGCCCATGGAGTACCCGAATAAGTCGTAGCCGTTGTTCGACAGGCCAAGCGCTGACACTACGGCCAACCCGTCGTCGGCTAGAACGTCGGGCGGATATGCCGACGCCTCATGGGGACGGCCACTGGCGCCGTGGCCGCGCAGGTCAGGCATGATCACCCGGTGGCCGGGGGCAGAGAACGCGGGGCGCAACGGCCCTCGCCGAACTGCCGGTAAGCCAGTTCCACCCCGTCCGACGCGGTGCAGCGGTGGATCATCGGGTCCGCCTCCATCTCTGGACTGTAGCGGTCCCATTCGGGGTGAGTTCGGCCAGGAGCGCGATCGCGTTCCCATGCCTCCCGCAATCGTCGCAAGCCGAGGCTAGTCAGGCCACGACCTGCCGAGTCGGTATCTACCAACGCCGGATAGGTACCCCATGTTCTCCAATGGGGCCAGCTCCTGGGAGGCCCCGGGTCACGCGGTCCCCAGAGCGCGATCGTAGCGAAATAATCGCTTGTCATGGTCCAGCAGGTACTCGAGTGTCACGTTCGCATGGCGAGCGGTGTCTCTATGTCGAACCGACAAACGAGGAGGAAATCTCGTGACATTGCGCATTCCGAAAGCAGAACTCAATGCTGACCTGAGCGAGCGCATGATGCAGCAACTGGGTGCCGTCCCCGAACCGGTCGAGGTCATGTGGAATAACCCGCAGGTCGCCTTGGACAATCTCGAGTTCGGAGGGAAGGTCGGTGCGTGGGATGCGGCTGACGAGAGCCTGAAGTCCTTCGCCCATATGGCTGTAGCTGCCCAGATCGGCTGCAGCTTCTGCCTTGATATCGGCTACTTCCAGGCAATGAACCAGAAGCTGGACCCGATAAAGGCGAGCCAAGTGCCCCGCTGGCGTGAATCTGACGTGTTCACGCCACTGGAACAGAACGTCCTGGAGTATGCCGAGGCCATGACGAATACCCCGCCTACCGTGACCGATGAGCTCTCAGCGAGCTTGCTGAAGTGCCTTGGGCCGGCGGCGATGGTCGAACTTACGGTCTTCATCGCCTTTTCCAACCTTGCGGCCAGGGCTAACGTCGCGCAGGGGGTCGAATCGCAGGGGTTTTCCTCTGGGTGCGCAGTTCCGCTGGCCGAGCGTTCTGAGAAGCCCATAAGGTCGATCAGGTGACCGAAGACCCGTTCGTTGTGCACCGCGGTCTCCTGTTTACCGTGGCCTACGAGATGCTTGGGTCGGCGGCCGATGCGGAAGACGTGTTACAGGAGTCATGGTTCCGATGGTCCCACGTCGATCATTCGCAGGTGCACGACCCGCGGGCCTATCTACTTCAGGTCATTACCAGACAGGCCCTCAATCGTCTGCGAACGCAGGTTCGTCGTCGCGAGGACTACATCGGTGAATGGTTGCCCGAGCCGCTCCTCACCAGCCCAGATGTGGCTGACGATGTCGAGTTCGCGGAGAATATTTCCATTGCCATGTTGACGGTGCTTGAGACACTTGGGCCTACCGAGCGTGTCGTGTTCGTGCTTCGCGAGGTGTTCGGGGCGCCATACGACGAGATCGCCGAGGCCATCGGGAAGTCGACCGTCGCAGTTCGACAGATCGCACGGCGCGCTCGCGACCACGTAGTGGCTCGACGGCCCCGCGTGCGGGTCCATCAGTCGGAGCAGCGAGTCGTGGTGGAGCGATTCCTGGCGGCAGTGCGCAGTGGTGAGGTCCAGGCGCTGATGCAGGCGTTGGCGCCAGATGTCGTCTTCACTGCCGATGGTGGGGGTATTGCACCAGCAGCGCGCATCCCCGTTCAAGGGGCACCCCGTGTGGCAAGTTCACTTGCACGAGCGCGCCGCAGGGCGACCGCCATGGAGGTGGAGACCATTTGGCTCAACGGCGCACCAGGTGCCCGAATCGAGATCGACGGCCAACTCGCCGTGATCAGTCTCGTGGTGGAAGATGGGCTGATAACTAAAATTTTCGCGGTGGCGAACCCGCGGAAGCTGACCCGGCTAGGGGAGGCTGTGGAACTAGCGAGATGAAAACGGAGCCTGTTCTCCCTGGGGTGCCCGAACCGGAACGTCGAGAGCGTCCCTAATCACCGGGTCAGCGGGTGTCATCGCTGCCACCGATAATCACATCGGTGGTAGTGCTGAAACCTCTGGCAAAATCTCAAAGTGGCCCGACCTGACGACATTCGGTTCTCGTTCAACGAAGACCCAGAGGTCTACGACAGGGTGCGGCCCTCTTATCCGGCTGACCTATTTGACACACTGTTCCAGATGCTGCCCGTGGAGCCGAAGATTGTGGAGGTCGGTCCAGGAACGGGCCAGGCCACCAAGGACCTCCTTGCTCGGGGAGCATTTGTGCATGCCATCGAGATCGGTCCGAAGATGGCGGCCAAGCTGCGCTCGAACCTCCCGTCGGACCGACTGAGTATCGGCGTTGGAGACTTCGAGGCCTTTGAGGTCGTGGCCGGTGAGAATGACGCCATATTTTCCGCCACTGCCTACCACTGGATCTTCAGACGGGCACAGACTGATCGGCCTGCAGCGATCCTGCGACCGGGGGGCCTCGTGGCCATCGTCGACGCTATACAAGTCGACTCGCCTGACGACGCGGGCTTCTTTGCCGCTGCCCAGCCAATCTACGAGCGATACGGAGAGGGTCATACAGGACCCCCAGCGCCGACCCGTGGAAACGTCGATCCGGCGATTCGCTCGGTGTTTGACGCAGATCGTCGTTTCGACTCCGTTGCCGTGCGCCAGTACGACTGGAACCATACGTACAGCGCCACGGGCTACCGAACCCTCATGCTCTCGTACTCCGGGACTCAAATGATGGAGCAGACCGATCGCTTAGGTCTTCTCGATGATCTCGAGTCCTTCGTACGCAGCGACTTTGGCGGCGTCGTCACCAGACCGATGGTCGTTACGCTGACAACGGCCAGACTTGTGAGGCATTGACACCTGCACCGGTCCTGTCCCTGATCACCGAATCAGGAGGGGCGGGCGCAGGCATCGTCGATCTACGTCTGCATTCTTGAGATTCACCAGCAATCCGCAGGGGATCACCGGAACTGAAGTCTCAATTAGCGACGGGGACTTGTGCTGCCAGATAGCTTCTACTCCCAGATAGTTGCCAGCCAAAGGACGTGGCATCCGCTGCCTTGACGAGGAGCCGAAATAATATGCAAGAGTTCCCTGCGATAACTCACGTGGCGCTAACGGTTACGAGCCTCGAACGGAGTGTGCCTTGGTACAAAGCTCTGTTCGGCTCGGACCCGATCCTTGACGATGACACAGGTCCTTTCCAGCGCGTCGCTTGGCTTACGAGCGGCACAGTTGTCGGTCTGACTCAGTTTCCTGATTTGAACAGCACTCAGCCGTTCAACGAGCGCCGGCCGGGCCTCGATCATCTGGCTTTCGGCTGTGCCAACCGCGATGAGTTAAGGGAATGGGAAATCCGTCTGACCGAGCTCGGCATTCCCAACGGTGGCATCGTGGACACACCTTCCTACTCGGCACTGTCATTTCGAGACCCCGACAACATCGCACTTGAGTTCTTCGCACCTCGGGGCTAGGACAGGCGGCATATCCAACTGCTGGCAGGGTCACCCCCTGACGTCGGGGGGGGGGCACGGAAGGCCCCGTGGCCTACGGTGTCCAGGTGCCAGCCGGTGGGATAGAGGTCCCCGGAGGGGTAGTCCTTATCGATCTCCGTCGACGTAAGGGTCGAGTGGTGACCCTGCTGAGGATCATTCTCAATGTCCTAGACGAGCTAGATCTCAAGCGGGATATCGTGATCGAAGATCCATCCCGAAGCCGAGAGCTGTACCGGGAAGGCCCATACGACGGCATCACGGTCTCGCCCCCATTGGAGCGGATCTTGGCTGAGATCAAATCAGATGGCCTGGACCAGTTTCTGTTCAAGCATCAGGTGGAACAGGGTCGAATTGGACCGATCTCCCAGCCCTCCGGGCACGTGGGGCTGTGGTCCTGGGCCGCCGGCTCCATCCGCTACGTCGTTCACCAAATGCGCAGAAAAGGCGCGCCGTCGCGCAGTCAAGACGATTGACGCAACGCGTTACCGGTTCCCCACAGCACCAATGGGCGCGCCAAAACAATCTCGCATTCCCACGAGACGGATCGATAAATGCGTTTTGGTGACACGTAGGGGCCCGGAGCGAAGATCAGGCGGGAAGGCCGCTGAAGATGGGCGTCGCCTCCATGTAAGACGGCTCGAGGAGTTCGACCCCTGGTGCCCGCTCCCTGAGAGCACGGCGAATTGGTTCGATGTCTGGAGCTGACGAAAAGCCAGGAAGCCAGTTGTCGTGGTGCCCGAGGACGAGGCGCTTTGCGCCCAGGGCCTTTGCCTCATCAGCTAGGAACCCGGCCAGCGATCCCTGCACGGGCTCTCCGTCGACATTTGCACGCCCGGCAGCAGCCAGGATCGCCACGTCAGGACTGAGCGACTCGAGAACAGCAGTCCAGTTACCGGAAGTGTCCTGGAACAGCAGGGTGCCATCCGACAACTCGAACAGATAGAGCAAGGCCCCGCCGTCTCCCCGATCGCTATGGGCGGAGGCAGCCAGAATTAGATGTTCGATGGCCCGATCATCGAGGGTGTGCGCTAGTCGTGCTCCGAGGTCCTTCATTCTCCGGGCACGCTCGTGCCAGCCGATACCGAGGTCGCCGATGCATACGTCTCCGGCACCCGATTGGTGGGTGCCAGTCCACAGGCATGAGTGCAAGCTCGGATACACGGACACCTTCACACCATCTCCAAGCTCGATCCTCTCACCACCGGCAACACAGATCATCCGATCAAGGGGGACCCCGGCATGCTCCAGCAGGCGAACTGTCTCGTAGCTGCCGATCAGCTTGGCCCCAGTGTTGGCGATGATCCGGTCGGCGCCCCAGAGGTGGTCGAAGTGCGAGTGCCCGATGACGATCCAATCGCAGCTGTCGACGTCATCGGCTGTCAGCCCGGGTCCCGCCGCACCGGTCACCCGATCGATGTAGGCGTCCAGAAGGACGGTGACTCCCGCCGAGCGAAGCCGGAAGGTGGAGCAGCCAAACCAGTCCAGGATCGAAGTCACCGTGATATCTCCAGTCTGCGGTCGACCCATATTCTCTCTCGTATTTCGAGGAGTCACCATCGCTACAGCCGTTGGCAACGACGTGTGCCCGGTTGAGCTGCCACCCAGTTGCCTTTCGTTCACACGCCCCAGGTGAGTATCGGTCGGGCACCTATTTTGCCAGCCGAATCGTCCTCGAAAGCCCTAAAAGCAGCTTCGACGACAAATCCAGTGGATGCTGTTGGCCGTCGCCCATCCCTCCGTCCGCGGCTCCGGTTGGTGATCGAAGATGTGGTCACCCCGACGGACCCAATAGAAGCCGCAGTGGCCATGGACCTAGTCGGGTCGGTCCGATGAGCAAGCTCGCAGGGTGAGCGTTGCACCTTGAAGGTCATGCTCGTGGCCCCTGAAGCCCAGGGTCATCTTCGCTGACCTTGCACTGATTCCTCGATCAATTTGACTGATTGGGCTATCCCCGAACCGGCAGGGTGTGCTGGTCAGAGAGAGGCAGACCGGTACTGGAAAGCGCTCGAAGTCGCTCTCGTGCCCGAAGTCAGTCGAGGGTGTCGTTGGAGATCGCCGTCGCCGGAAGGGCGGATGATGCGCCCGCCCCTGCTCCGGAGCCGACGCCTTTGAATCCGTCCCCGCCGAGTGCTTCGAGCGCATCTCGGGTCGAACTGGCAATGCCGGGCCCGTCCAGTCCGAGTTTTGCCAGGATCCGGTCCGGCTTACCCTGGGCGATGAACGACCGGGGGATGCCCAAGGAGATGATCGTAGGCGGTGGTGCGTCCAGGCTCGCTGCAGTGCCCTCCGACACTCGGCGATGGAGAGCGTCGGCCAGGTACATGCCGGCCCCTCCCATCCGGACACCGTCCTCCGCGGTGATGACCAATCGGTGACGGGCGGCATCGGCCAACATTGCCGGATCGGGGTCCGAGACCACCCGTACGTCCCAGACGGTGGCCTCGATGTCCTCGGCAGCCAACTCATCCGCGGCAGACTGGGCCGCAGTGAGCATCTTGCCCACCGCCAGGATGCACACCGACCCGTCGCCCTTGCGGGTACGGCGGGCGTGCAGCCCTGAACCGACGGAGTCCCGTTCCACCCAGGGTGCTGGGGTCTTGGGGAACCGGATGACCGAGGGCCCGTCAAGAGTCAGCGCCTCGGCCAGCATGACTTCGACTTCAGGAGCGGAGGAGGGGGCGAAGACCGTCATGCCCGGGATGGATAGGGCCAGGGCCATATCCAACACTCCGTGGTGGCTGGGGCCGTCGTCTCCGGTGATGCCGGCCCGGTCCAGGACCAGGACCACGGGCAGCCGATGGAGTCCGACATCCAAGTTGGCCTGGTCGAAGGCTCGGCTGAAGAAGGTCGAGTAGACCGCTACCACCGGTCGCATACCGGCCATGGCCAGCCCGGCCGCGGCCGTCACAGCGTGCTGCTCAGCGATGCCGACGTCGATGAACCGCTCGGGGAACCGGGCCTCGAAGGGCAGCAGCCCGGTGGGGCCGGCCATGGCCGCGGTAAGGGCCACAATGCGGGAGTCGGACTCGGCCTGCCGGATCAACGAGCGGGTGAAGGCATCGGTGAAGGTAGTTACCGGCAGGGGGGTGTCACCGGTCCCCTCGGACGGCAACGGCGCGGCACTGACCTTGAAGTCGTGGAGCCGCTGGATGTCGTCCTCTTCGGCCGGCGCGTACCCCCGCCCCTTTTTGGTGAGCACGTGGACCACGATCGGGCCCGGCCATTGGGCGGCGTTGGACAGGGCCTGCTCCACACCGGCGATGTCGTGCCCGTCGATAGGCCCGGCATACCGGATGCCCAGGGCCTCGAAGAAGGTGTGGGGGGTGACCACTTCCCGCAACGCACTGGTGAAGCCGTGCACCCCGGACAGGGCCAGGTCACCGACGCCGGGCAGCTCGCGGATCAGATGCTTGATCCGCTGGCGGGCGTGGACGTAGGACGGGTGGAGCCTCAGGTGGGTGAGGCTCAAGGACAGCCGGGACACGGTAGGGGAGTAGGAACGACCGTTGTCGTTGAGGACGATGATCACCGGGGTGCCCGAATGCCCGAGATTGTTGAGGGCCTCGTAGGCCATCCCGCCGGTCAGGGCACCGTCGCCCACCACGGCCACCACCCGACGGTCCTGATCCTGGAGCTCGAACGCGCTGGCCAGTCCATGGGCGTAGCTCAGGATGGTCGAGGCATGGCTGTTCTCCACCCAGTCGTGCTCCGACTCGGTGCGGTTCGGGTAGCCCGGAGAGCCCACCCTCCTGGCGGAGTCGGGTGAATTCGTCCCGGCGCCCGGTGACCAGCTTGTGCACATACGCCTGGTGTCCGGTGTCCCAGAGGATTGCGTCCTTGGGCGAGTCGAAGGTCCGGTGGAGGGCCAGGGTAAGTTCCACCACACCCAGGTTGGATCCGAGATGGCCGCCGGTGGCAGTCACCGCTCTCGACGATGAAGCCCCGGATCTCCGCCGACAGAACGGTCAGCTCGTCAGGGCTGAGGTTCCGCAGGTCGGCGGGACTGTCGATGTGTTCGAGGATCATGAGCGCAGTTGTACCTACGCGTCAGGCTACCAGCGCATAGCCCTGGTGACTCTTCTTACCCCTCGTTACCGACCGGGGGGAATGTGAGCCCCGCGGGATCCCGTTGCCGAGCACCGGATGGGGCAAGATGGAGCTGGTCGACGAGCTTGACCTCCAGGCTCCCCGGCGCGAAGGAGATCCGATGCAAGCCGAAGTCAAAGGCACCACCATGCCCCTCCTGGAGATGGTCCTCGAGCCGGGCGAGTCCATCGTCTCCACCCACGGCGAGCTCTCGTGGATGTCGGCCAACATCCAGATGTCCCAGTCGACGTCCACCGGGGGCCAGAAGGGCCTGATGAGCGGCTTGAAGCGGGCCATCGGCGGGGGTGGCGTCTTCCTCACCAGGTACGAGGCCCAGGGTGGCCAGGGGATGGTGGCCTTCGGGGCCAAGCTCCCGGGCCGGATCTTCCCGGTGACCATCACGCCAGGGGCAGGGCTATCTGGTCCACCGGCACGGATGGGTGTGCGGGACCGACGGAATCGTCCCCACCGTCGGGATGCAGCAGAGCTTCCGGGGTGGGATCTACGGCGGCGACGGCTTCATCCTCCAGCGTCTGGAGGGGGAAGGCCAGGCCTGGATCGAGCTCTCCGGCGAGATCACCACCTACGAGCTGGCCGCGGGGCAGACCATGCTGGCCCACCCGGGCCATGTCGGGCTGTTCGAGGACCGGGTCAGCTTCACCATCACCCGGATCCCGGGCATCAAGAACATGGTCTTCGGTGACGACGGGTTCCACCTGGTGGCCCTCACCGGGCCGGGCAACATCTGGCTGCAGAGCATGCCGGTCCCGGTTCTGGCCACGGCCCTCGAGCCCTACCTGCGCAAGGACGACGGGGGCGGGCATCCGGCCGCTGATGCCGGCATCGGCGGGGTCATCGGCGGCATGATCGGCAAGAACCTCTGAGCCGGGCCCTGTGGGCGACCGGGACGTCTGGCGGGACCCTCGTCGCCGGCGCTGGGCTCAGCGGACGTTGGAGAGGAACGCACTCGCGGTCGACGATGACCCGGATGAGCTTGCCCGCCGCCACCAACCCGGCGCTCTCCGACACCGACAGGGTGAAGACCAGGCGGCGACCCTCGATGCGGTCCAGCGTGGCCTCGGCCCACACCACGCCGCCCACCCCCACGGGCACCAGGTGGTCGAACTGCAGCCGTTTGGCCACCGAGGTGCAGTTGTCGGTCAGGTGGCCCTCGATGGCCAGGCAGGCGGCCTCCTCGCACAGGGCGATGAGGCGGGGGGTGGCCAGGACGGGACGGTCCCGGTGCGGAAGGACTCAGCGGTATCGGCTTCGGTCACCTTCAGCTCGATTCGGGCAGACAGACCGGTGTGTGGCGCCACGCCGGTACGATACGTGACAAAGCAGACGTCGGCCACCTAGCGCCTGGCGGTGCATCGAGGAGGCTGTTGTGATCGAATCCCCAGTTCTCGAACGGGTGCTGTCGGCAGGCACTCCGCCACGGCGGGGAGTTCGCCGAAGTGTTCGCCGAGGACAAGTCCACGTCGTCGGCCATGCTGGACGACGGGCGGGTGGAGGAGCTGTCTTCGGGGCGGGAGCGGGGGGCCGGCATCCGGGTGGTGTCCGGCGACACCACCGGGTTCGCCCATACCGCCGACCTGAGCGAGGCCGGCCTGCTCCGGGCGGCCGAGGCTGCCTCAGCCGTGGCCCGGTTCGGGTGAAGGCGGGGCCACCGGGGTGGCGGTGGGACCCCTGCGATCGGGCCCGGACAGCGGCGGGGGCGACCGGTCGGGCGCCACCAGGGGGTCGAAGGGGGAGACCCTGGAGCTCCTGCGCCAGGCCGACGAGGCGGCCCGTTCGGCCGGGGGCGCCATCTCCCAGGTCCAGGCGGCATGCGGGACGTCGAGTCGCCGGGTCCTGATCGCCAACTCCGACGGCCTGTTGGCCGGTGACGAGCAGTCCAGGTCCCGGTTCTCGGTCTCCTGTGTGGCCACGGCCGACACCGGACTGCAGACCGGCTTACGAGTCGGCCGCCCGCACCATGGGATTCGAGATGTTCGACGAGGTATCGGTGGCCGAGTTGGCGGAGCTGGCCGCCAAGCGGGCCCTGTCCAAGCTCACGGCCCGGCCCGGCTCCGTCCGGCGAGCTGCCGGTGGTCCTGGCCGGAGGCAGTGGCGGCATCCTCTTCCACGAGGCCTGCGGCCACGGGCTCGAGGCAGACCACATCGTCAAGGACGCCTCGGTGTACACCGGGCAGGGTCGGCCAGCTGGTGGCCAGCCCGTTGGTGACCCTGGTCGACGACGGCACGGTGGGGATCGAGTGGGGGACCTTCGCCGTCGACGACGAGGGCCGGCCGGCCCAGCGCAACGTGCTCATCGACCACGGCGTGCTGACCGACTACCTGTGGGACTACCTCCGGGCCCGCAAGGAGGGTCGGGTGTCCTCGGGCAATGGGCGGCGCCAGACCTACCAGCACCTGCCCATGGTGCGGATGACCAACACCTTCCTCCTGCCCGGTGAGGAGGATGCCGAGGAGATCGTGGCGCAGACCCCGCGTGGCGTCTACGTGGCCAAGCTCGGCGGCGGGCAGGTCAACACCACCACCGGCGACTTCGTGTTCGGGACCACGGAGGCCTATCTCATCGAAGGTGGTCAGGATCACCGAGCCCCTGCGGGACGCCAACCTGATCGGCAACGGTCCCGAGATCCTCAAGCGGATCGACGCGGTGGCCGGCGACTTCGGCATGACCCCCGGCACGTGCGGCAAGGACGGCCAGAGCGTGCCGGTCGGGCTGTGGCCAGGCCACCCTGCGACTGACCGGCGTGACCATCGGAGGGACGGCAGAGTGAGCACGGTGGTCGACGATCACCGAGCCAGAGGGCCGCGACGGGGAGACCCCGACGAGCTGATGGCGGTGGCCGAGCGGGTGGCCGGATGGGCCCGGACCGGCGAGGACATCGAGGTCTATGTGGCCCGCGGCGACGAGACCGAGGTCCGGGCCTTCGCCGGCGAGGTCGAGTCGCTGACCTCGGCCACCTCGGCCGGCATCGGGATCCGGGTGGTGGTGGACCATCGGCTGGGATTCGCCTGGGCCGGCTCGCTGGAGGAGTCGGTGTTCGAGGAGACCCTGGCCGAGGCCAGGGACAACGCCAAGCTTCGCCACCCCCGACGAGCACATGCGCCTGGCGGTACCCGATGGCGTGGCCCCGACCGTTGTCGATCTGTGGGACGAGGCCCTGGCCGTCGGTGCCCACCACCGACAAGGTGGAGATGGCCCTGGCTCTCGAGGCCCAGGCCCGAGGGTCCGACCCCCGGATCCGTCAGGTGGACGCGGCGGACTACGGCGACGGCTCGGTGGAGGTGGCCCTGGTGTCGACCACCGGCATCCGCGCCTCCAGCCGCAAGACCTCGGCCCATATCTCGGTGCGGGTCATCGCCGGCGACGGTGACGACAGCCAGACCGGTGGAGGATTCAGTGTGGGGCGTGGGTTCGCCGACCTCGACCCGGTTCACGGGCCAACGATGACGCCGTCAACCGGGCCGTGCGCCTGCTCGGGGCCACCAAGGGGACCTCGGGCCGGGCGACCGTGGTATTCGACCGGCGGGTCGCTTCCACGCTGTTGTCGATCGTCTCGTCAGGCCCTGTCGGGGGAGGCGGTGGCCAAGGGCCGCTCGTTCTTTGCCGGCCGGATCGGCGAGTTGGTAGGGGACACTGCCCTGACGCTGGTCGACGATCCGACCGATCCCCGGGCCTACGGGGCCTGCCACCTACGACGCCGAGGGTCTGGCCTGCCGGCGGAACGCCCTGATCGACGCCGGGGTTCTGCGGGGGTTTCTCTACGACACCGTCTCCGGCTCGCGGGCAGGGGTGACCTCCACCGGCTCGGCGGTGCGGGGTGGGTTCGCCGGTACTCCGGGGCCGGGGTGTCGGGCCCTGACCCTGGCTCCCGGTCGGGAGGGCTACGACGAGGAGGGTCCTGCTGGCCGCGGTCGGGGAGGGTCTGTTCGTCCAGTCGATGACCGGGGTCCACTCCGGGGTGAACCCCATCAGCGGTGACTTCTCGGTGGGGGCCGAGGGCCTGATGATCCGGGACGGCAAGCTGGCCGAGCCCGTCCGCGAGATCACCGTGGCCTCGACCCTCCAGCGCATGCTGCTGTCACTGGTGGCGGTGGGAGCCGACGTCGAATGGCTCCCCGGCATCGCCGCCGGCCAGACCCTGGCCGTCGGCGACATGCAGATCAGCGGGATCTGACAAGCTCCATTGCGCTGCCGGCCGTGAGTGGGTCGATTGGCTGGGTTCTCCCCTGAGCGATCTAATGACTGAAGCAGTGGCCTTGGTGCAGGCGCTCAGGGCGTTGGGCGTCGAGGTGTAGTAGATCGAGCCGGTGATGGACAGGCTGTACGGACCGGCCGTACGGTGAGGTCGCGCGTGCCTCCGACCCACAGGGCGGTGGCGCTGGAGCCGAGCGATCGAACCGCTCCCAGAGCGATGAGGGCGTGAGCGAGACCCCACCGCGCGCTGGCTGCTCGAGGTTGGCGCCCGAAGGCCAAGTCGAAGGTCTGGATCACGAACAGCCGAGGGAAGTTGTCCAGTCCGTTGATGAATGACGTCATCTTGGCCGTAGTCGCCGGTGACAGTGAGGGTGGTCGGCACTGCCACGACACCTGCGGGGGACTTGTTGCCCGACTGTCGTGGCGTCGACCGGCAGAGGCGGTCGAGGCGGGAGCGAACCCACTGAACTGGGTCAGTGTCACGCCGGAGGTCTCGGCCAGAGCCATTGAACTGGCTCTCGAACGAGGACTCTTCGGCATCGACATCAGTCGGGCTCTGCACGCTGGGGATCTGCGTGGCGATCTTCTCCAGATCAGCGCAACTCTTCGTGAGGTTTTGCTTCTCGGTCTTGAGTGCGAGAGTTTGACCTGCAGCGCCGTCTGCTTGCGCCTGGAGCTGGGTCTGCTGGCTCTGCAGGCTCGACAGCTTCGAAGCCTGCGGCGAAACCAGGATGGCGTAGAGGAGCAGAGCCACCACCAGAGCTCCGGCGCCGATCAACAGGGGCATGCGGTACTCGCGGACGGTGTTCATTTCAGGCTCGCATTCTTTTCGAGGCTGGCATTGGGAGTGATCGAGACTTCGAATGGGAACGAGATGGTGGTGTCGGGGTTGACCACCGTGCTCCCTTGAAGTGGATTGGCGAAGAACTGCGATCCGGCGATGGCGTTGATCCACGCTTCGGAGATGGAGAGGCTGGGGCCGGGGCCGGTCACCGTGAGTCTGGATGGTGCCGATGGCGGCCGACGTCGTGGCGTTCTGGCGCCGCTGCTTGCGGTCGTTGGCCGATGTCGATGCCGTCGTGGCCCGCTGGCCGTTGTTCGAGTGTGGCCGTGGCGCGCACGGCTGCCATTGAAGGTCTGGACCTTGGCGTTGGCCGGCGTGATGCGATCAGGTTGTTGAGGGCCAGAGGCCAGTCCACGGCCGAGCTGAGGACCGAGGCACGCGCCGAGCTACACCGGCCGAGTAGGCACTCGTGGGCGGCAACAACCAGGTCGTACTTGGGCACCTGGGCGTTCAGTGAGGCGATGTTGGCCTGCAGTGGCATCGACGTCGTTCTGGGCGTTGTGAACCTGGTAGAACTTCCAGCCGCCGAACAGGGCCAGCAGCATGATGACGACGACACCGGCCAGGACAGTCCGCTCTTGGATCTTCTTCATCCTCATCCGCTTGGCAACTTCGGGCGGCAGGAGATTGAACTTCTTGACGGCCTTGTCGGGCTCCGGAAGGGCCAGGCCGATGGGCGTGGCCAGCACGGGCCCGACTTCACTGGCCTGCTCCTCGCTGAGGTCCAGCTTCGACGTGTCGAGCCGGGCCAGCGGAGAAACGGTGAGCACCGGCAGCCGCACCTGGTCCTCGAGCATCTTGCGCAGTCCGGCGAGGTCGGAACCACCGCCGGTGACCAGCACCCGCGAGACCGGCAGCCGGCCCGGGAAGCGAGGCGAAGTACTGGATCGAGTTGCGGATCTCTCCGACCAGCTCGTTCATGCTGGCCTGTGCGGCCCGTTCGGCCGCCTGCATCTGCGCCATCGGCTCACCGATCCGCCGCTTGACTCCTTCGGCGTCGGTGATGCGGAAGGTCGAGGGCGGCTGAGACTGCGGCCGTGGTGGCGTTGCCGCCTGAGCCGATGGTCCGGACGAACTGCGGGCGCCCCTGTTGGTGGACGACCACCACGGTCAAGCCCGGCGCCGACCGAGACGATGGCCTCGGGCTGCTCCGATGCCTCCTGTCCACCGATGGCCCGGACCAGCGCGGACGAGATCAGGTCGACGCCGTCGACGGTCAGCCCGGCCTTCTCGACGGCTTCGATGACGCCGTTGACCAGATCGACGTGGGCCGCGGCCACGAGTACCCGGCGCATCTTGTCGCCCTCGGGCGAGGTGTAGTCGGCGAGGATCTGCGAGGAGAGGATGGTCTGGTCCGGCGGAAAGGGAATGATCTCCTCGGACTGGAAGCGCACCGCGCTGTCGACTTCGCTGTCGGGGACGAACGGGAGGTCGATCTCACGGGTGATGGCCCGGAGTCCGGCGATCCCGACGATTACCGAGGTGGACGAGAACTGGCCGTTCTTCCACAGCTTGGTGATGGCCTCGGTGACCGCGGAGCTGTCGCGGATCTCGCCGTCGACGAGGGAGCCGGGGGGTAGCCCGACCTGGCCGTAGGTGTGCAGAACCGGGCGGGTATGGCTGACATCGAGCTCGGCGGCGCGTACCGCGCTCGTGCCGATGTCGAGACCGACGGTCAGCTGTGCCATGTATCTATCTCCGCTCCGTATGTTCGAATGTATCGGCAATGAATCGACCAGATCTGGATTGAAGTGCACCAGACTGTACGAAGGTCTATCGGACGGAATCGGCGGCACCTTGAGGCTCTGTGTGGCCTCGGTCTGGCCGCGTCGGGCGGGTTCCTCAGGACCGACACTGCTTCAGAGTCAGCAGGCGAAGCTATCGGCGCAGTAACCCCTGGTCGGGGCCGGAGCAGGCCTGGTAGGCGGTCAGGTCAGGACAGGTTGGCGGCGGCGAACTGACCCGGTCTGCATGATGCCCTTGCGCTCGAGCATCACCTTGAGATCGTGGGGATTGGAGGCCGTGGCCATGGCTTCGGCCAGGTCGATGGTGCCGTCGGCGATGAGAGTGACCAGTGACTGGTCGAAGGTCATCATCCCGTAGTACTCGCCGTCGGCCACGATTCCCTCGATGTCGCCGGTGATCACCGGATCGATGATGGCCTGTTGAATCCTGCCGTTGACCACCAGCAGCTCGAGCACCGGCACCCGGCTCTTCCCGTCGGCGGTGGGGATGAGCCGCTGGCAGATGATGCCCTTCAGCGATCCGGCCAGGCTCACCCGCACCTGGGTCTGCTGGTGCGGGGGGAAGAAGTCCACGATCCGGTTGATGGTCTCGGTGGCGTTGATGGTGTGGAGCGTCGAGAACACCAGGTGGCCGGTCTCTGCCGCGGTCAGGGCCGCCGACACCGTCTCCATGTCCCGCATCTCGCCGACCAGGATCACGTCCGGGTCCTGCCGTAGCACCACCCGCATCGCCGACGAGAACGAATCGGTGTCGAACCCCACTTCACGCTGGTCGATGGCGGCCAGGTCGTCGGTGTGCAGGTACTCGACGGGATCCTCGATGGTGACGACGTGGCAGGAACGGATGTGGTTGATGTGGTCGACCATGGCCGCCAGCGTGGTCGTCTTGCCCGAGCCAGTGGGCCCGGTGACCAGGACGAGGCCCCGCATCTCCTCGGCCAGCCGGGTAACCACTTCGGGCAGCCCCAGTTCGCTGACTGAGGTGGCGCCCGACCGCACCCGACGCATGGCCAGGGCCACCGAGCCCCGCTGGTAGTAGGCGTTGACGCGGAATCGCCCGGTGCCATGAAGGCTGTAGGCGAAGTCGACCTCGTGCTTCTCGCGGAAGGTCTCGAGGATGGGGGCTGCATGATCGACTCCGCCAGCTCCTGCGTCTCCTCGGCGGTGAAGGACGGTTCATCGTCCAGGCGTCCGCAGGGCTCCGGCCACCCGCATCCGAGGTGGCGCACCTGCCTTGATATGCAGGTCCGAACCATCAAGCTCGGCCAGCATCACGAGAAATCGATCGAGATCGGCTTTGTCCACGCGGACCATTGTACGGGCAGCACATGCGCGCGTTAGCGAGGATTTCGTGCAACCCGTTCGCTGCTGCCGGATTCGGCATCGCCGAAGTGCTGCTTCAGCGGAGGACCGACGGCCCGGTTGCCAACCTGCGTGTCGAGGAGTTCAGGCCGGCTACGACGACGGGCGTCTTGTGGCAGCTTTCTCTTGACCGCCTTCCGATTGGCCGTTCGGCGTCGTCGACGGCTGGTCGACGGTGCTGCCTTCGCTGGATTTGGACGTGTCTTTGATGTCCTTCGTGTCCTTACCGGTGCCGTCGCTCGTGCCCGAGCCCTCGGATCCTCCAGCCGGAGTGGCCGAGCTCCTTCTCCTTTTTGGCCGGCTGCCGTTCCGGCTGTCCGTCTTGTAGAACCCGCTGCCCTTGAAGACGATCCCCACGTTGCCGAAGACCTTCGTCACCGGCGACCCACAGGTGGGGCAGGAGGTCAGGGCATCGTCCTGGAAGGACTGCACGACATCGAAGTTCTTGTCGCAGTGTGCGCAGCGGTATTCGTAGGTGGGCAAGCCGGTCTTCCTCTCGGTCCTGTAGGGGTCCGTATACTGGCAGTCTAGTTGAGAGAGTGCCAGGTCCGTCCTGAGGTTCTCCGGTCCCGTACACTGAGGGCCGTGACCAACGGGATCGCCGCATGACCGACCGAAGCCTGAGCCACCTGGACCCGTTCAGCGGTACCCGGATGGTGGACGTTTCGCCCAAGGAGGCGACCCACCGGCGGGCGCTGGCCCGCTGCAAGGTGGCGATGAAGCCCGAAACCACGGCCAAGGTGGCCAACAACGCCATCACCAAGGGGGACGTGCTGGCCGCAGCCCGGGTGGCGGGCATCCAGGCCGCCAAGCGCACGGCTGAACTGGTTCCCATGTGCCATCCGCTCCTGGTCGGGGCGGTCCACGTCGATTTCACCATCGGCGACGATTTCGTCGAGGTGGAGGCCAAGGTCGAGGCGGTGGATCGCACCGGGGTGGAGATGGAGGCCATGACGGCATGTGCCGTTGCCGCCCTCACCGTCTATGACATGTGCAAGACCACTGACCGGACCATGAGCATCGGCGAGCTCATGCTGTGGGAGAAGACCGGCGGGAGCTCGGGGATCTGGAAGCGCGATCCACTTCTGCCGTCGGAGGCCTGACAGCCTTCCCCGGCGTCGGCCAGCGACGCCGGGTGGTTACTTCGAGCGTCCGAAGCGTCTTTTCGGCCGGGCCGAGGTGAAGAAGTCGGGAGCGATCGGTGCTTCTCGAACGAGTCGGTGGCGCCTGGGTGTCGGGTGGGTTCTGGCCGACTTCCTGCTCCTGCTCTGCCTCGCCGGCGTTCTCGTCGACCTCAGTGGGGCTAGCCGCCCCGAGGACGTCCTTGACCATGGCGGCGGATGCGGCGTAATCGGACCGGGAAGCCGCTAGTCGTGCAATGGCCTCGGGCGTGGGAGGTGGTGGGCGCACCGGCACCGGGTCTTGACCGACCGGCTGATCGGATTCCGGTTGACCGGTGCTCTCCTGCGGTGGACTGGAACTCATCTGGGCGAGGAACCTCTCGACGACAGGACAGCGGGCGGGGCGCTCATCGTGAGACGAACACCCTCTAAATTCTACCGGATGCCCTCGAGCTGGCCACCCTCGTTGGCGGCCAGAAAGGTCCGCTGAAGGCCTCCGGCTGTGGGGCTTCAGTCTCTGAAGTCCCCGACTGACTCAGCCCCGGACGGCGGAGCGAAGATCCCTCAGCGAAAGCTCCGAGGTCGCTTCGCCACCGCATTGGGAGCAGTGCTCGACGTGCCGCCAGCTCCGGAGGAGCCGGGTACCTTCAGGGTTCAGCAGCACGACGAACGACTCCGACAGAGGGATCGATCTCGACGCCGTAGCAGGCCTGCCACTCCGTCGAGGCAGGACTCGTGCGATGCTCGGAACCCTTGACCACTCGACGGAACCGCGAGTTCTCCATGTCGATGATCCACGTGCTGTGGCACGACTCGATGATGATCTGTTCCACGAAGTCAGTATCCCATGAATTGATGAGATGGAAACCTCGGAATACATTTCGGTTGAGTGACAGTTCGCACCTGGGTCGATTTCTGAAATGACGACCTTTTCGGACATAATCCGTTGTCACTGGCCCCCTGGAGTGCGGAATCGACGGCAAAGGGCCTCAGTTTTGATCGAGAATCGTCGTCGGCACCCATACGTCCACGGTGGTTCCCACGCCCTTTTCGGAGTGGATGCGCAGCTTGGACCGATCAGACCGTGCCCGTTCGGTCATCCCCGGGAGCCCCAGCGATTCGCTGCCCGTGGCCTCGGGGATCGGCCTGGGCATCGAATCCCGACACCGTCGTCTTTGACCAGCAGGCGCAGGCCCTGCTCTTCGAAGTTGAGCCCGACGGCTACCCGTTGGGCTGCCGGCGTGACGCTCGATATTCGAGATGCGCCTCTTGGGCGATGCGGAACAGGGCCAACTCGACGACGGGTCGCAATCGCCGCTCGTCGCCGGTGACGCCAAACGAGGTCTCGAATCGGTGGCGTTCACCGGCCTCGGTCAGGATCTGGTTGATGGACGCCACCAGCCCCAGATCGTCGAGGATCGAGGGTCTCAGGCCCTTGGCGATCGAGCGCAGCTCGGCCACCGTGTCCTCGACAATGGCCCGCAGGTCGGATAGTTGGAGTGCCCGTTCGGTAGGGCGATCGGAAGCTGAGCCCACGGAATCGATCTGACTGCAGAGATGGATGAGGCGTCTGTACCGGACCGTCGTGGATCTCCTGGGCGATGTGCCGGCGCTCCTCTTCCTGGCCCGACACCACCCGGGCGGCGAATGCCTCCATCAGGTCGTGGCGGCGGGTCTCGGCTGTGACGTCCTCGAACACGATCTGCATCCGGGTCCCGTCGTCGGAGACCCCCAGCATGGTTGCGGTCGGCCGATAGAGGACGGATGACCCTCGCACCTCGAAGGCCATCGGCTCTACCAGGTCCGTATGGCCCGAGATGCTCGGAGCCGTCGACGGAGGGGGGTAGTTGCTCAGAGATGAGTCGGGTGAGGATGTGGCTGGAGGCAACGGGACCGATCATGTCCACCAGCCGGACCGGAGTACCTGGAGCCTGACCTCGTCTGTCCTTCGGCCCCGGCTGCCCACGGGGTAGCCGAAGGCCCGTTGGGCCGAGGCGTTCGTCTCGACCACGTAGCCGTTGCCGTCGACGATCAGGATCGGCGCCTGGTTGGAGTCGAAGAGGTCCCGGTAGAGGGCTTCTGCCCCCAGATGCGCCTCTTGCGCTGACTCGGCGGTTCGGCGAGCGTCCCGTTCGGCTGTGACTCGCTGGCCGACCAGGGCGGCCAGAGCGTCGAGCAGCAGGACTTGGACCAGTTCGGCCCAGGCCGCCACATAGTTGTGGTTGGTTCGACGCCGGCCATGAAGCGGGGAACGGCGAGAACGGTGACCCAGCCGGCCGTGAAGAGAGCACCGTCGCAGGCCGTAGTTGAGAGTGGCGTAGACCACCGGCACCAGAATGAGTGCCACGGTGGAGAATTCGAGCAAAGGTGTGAGTGGACATCCAGATGGAACGACACCGTGGCCGCCAGGCGGATCAGGTAGAGCGCCAGGATGACCAGCTGCAGGATCCAGAATTGGGAGCTCGCCCACGGCTTGGGGTTGACCGTTCTCCGGACGATGGGCTCCGCCCTGGACTCGCTGAGGCGGATCGGTCTGCGGCGTCGCTGACCCGGGCACTCGGGACGAGTCGTTCTCCTCGAGTGGGTTTTCGATCCTGTGGACGGTGGCCTTGCTCACGGGAGCAGCTCCGTGTCATTCCGACTGATCCCTAGCCGAAGAAGCTGTTGGCCAGGGCGTAGTGCACCAGCTCCGTCCGGGAGGTCGTGTCGAGCTTGTCGAACACATGGTTCAGGTGGCCCTCGACGGTCCTGGGGCTGATCCCAAGTTGCCGGGCGATGGCCTTGTTCGACATCCCCCGGGCCACCAAGCGGACCACCTCTTGCTCTCGAGCCGTCAGCCGGGACTCGGTTGGCGACCCGGTTCGGATCCTCAGCCTTTTCGCCCCGACCGTGTCGGCCCGACGTCGAACACCCCGGCACCATCACAGGCCGACTTCGATCGAGCGGATCAACTCGTCGCTGGGCATGGTCTTCAACAGATAGCCAGCAGACGCCGGCGGCGAGTGCTGCTCTCACATAGTTCTCATCGTCATAGGCGCTCAGGATCAGAACCGTTGTATTGTCGGAAAGTCCGCCGCGATCCGCCGAGCCAGCTCGATGCCGTTGATGGTCGGGAAGCCTGATGTCGACCAGCACGACGTTCGGGTCCACGTTTCGGCGATGACCCGGAGAGCCGTCTCGCCGTCTCCAGCCTCGCCGACGACGGCAAAGCTGGGCGCATCTTCGAGAATGCGGCGGGTGCCGGCCCGGAGCAGCTCATGATCGTCAACCACGACCACCCGGTGGGTCTACGCCTACGCCGGCCGGGAATCCCCTGCGTCGGAGGGTGCCAGGATGACGTCACGACCCTCGGGATCGATCCTGCTCATCCCCCCATCGTAGGTTCGTCACCCCCGTGCGATGAGGGACGCCAGCCAGGGCGATGCCGAGGGCCGATACCAGCGGGGTTGCGAAGACGGGTGGCGGGACGTCGTCGTCGGGCTACCGACGCGGGTCCCGGAAGCCGCGCTCTGTCTCGTGAGATCCAGGCTCCCACCATGCACACGAAATAGGTGGCGATCCAGAACCCCGCGCCGACGATCGCCGGCACGAGGCCGAGCCCGCCGACCCAGCATCCGGCGATCAACAGGGCGGACCGGCCGTAAGCTGCGGGGATCGAGGCAGTCCGGGTCCCGCCACCGCAGGACGGCGAAGATGACGATTGCCACCACAGGTCCCGATGAGCGAGCCCACGACGATGTGCCAGTGGTGGTGCCATCCGGCTCCGATGACCAGGAGTACCTCGCGCCCTGCCGGTGCCGATGGCGGCGATCGACAGCGGTGCTCGTTGTCCGCCGTACTCGATGAGGCTGACCGCTAGGGCCGATGCGGCCAGGATGCAGTAGGCCGCGCGGCCACCGGTGCCGTGCCAGGCCCACGTGACCAGAACGAAGATGACCCCGGTGGACAGCTCCACCAGCGGATAGCGGATGGAGATCGGGACCTCGCATGTCCGGCACCGTCCCCGGAGGCCCACCCACGAGGCTATCGGGATGTTCTCCCACCAAGTCAACTGCCGGTGGCAGGTGGGGCAGAACGATCGAGGGGAGGAGACCGAGAGGCCAAGAGGGGCCCGGTACACGACGACGTTGAGGAAGGACCCCACGAAGATCCCGACGACACCCGCAAACAAAATCGTCACGACCTGTAGCGAAACGCCACCCAGAACTCATACCATGTATTCAACAGCGTTGGAATGGCAGACCGGTGCATCGCCGGGCATCGCTGACTGGGGCACTGCTCATGGGCCACGGCGTGGCGTTAGGCAGTTTGGACGACTTCGGCGTCGCCCGGAGTGGGAACCCGGCACGGTGTAACGGGGTGTATGGGCTCCTGTTCCAGCATTCAAAAGCACTGACCCACGAGGCAGAAGGAAGGGGGGCAGGTGCGACAAGTGGCGCACGATTCCTCTGCGCCCGGGACCAAACATTTGGATTCGGGTTCAATCTCAGCTCTCCAGTCTGCCGATGAGGCTGATATGAGCGACGTGGACTCCATACGCTGGATGGCCAGCGAGCACGACCTCGAATTCGTGGACCTCGAAACCTACGGGGTCGATCCCGCCGCGGGCGAAATTCTCCCGCGTCCCTGGCCCGAGAGCACCATGTGGTCGCCATCAAGCGGAAGTTCGGTACTCCGGTGATCGCCACCGCCGATCCGGACGACCTGTCCGCTCAGGAGACCGTCCGGACCGCCATCGGGCGCGATTTCATCTCCGTGGTGGCGTCCAATGACCAGATTGGTGAATATCTCGATCGTTTGTTTGGGAATGGGAACGATAAGCAGGTCCGGCCCACCGGAGAGGATGTCGGCGAGGTGTATAACGGGCAGGAGCCTGGTACCGAGGACCCGGTCCCGGCTCGGGCTCGGACCCGGGCACCGGCCAATGGGAAGAGCCGTCGCCTTCAGGATCAGCCAAAGCCCAAAGAGCGAAAATCGAAAACCACCTCCACAACCGGAGGGGTAGGCGAGGCGGACCCGAAGGATGCGGCCGATCCTCCCGATGCAGGGCCCGAGAACGGAGCGGAGGTGGCGCTCGAGGAGGCCAAGTCGAAGTCGGTCCCTAACCTCGGCATTTCCTCCGACCCATCCGTCGACGAGTTGGATGGTGAGAAGCCGGCTGCCGAGAAGTCCCCGCCGGTGGAAGTGGGCGAGGACGTCGGATCCCTCAAGCCCGCCACCAACCTCTTGCCGGAATTCGGCGCAACTTCGGAGCCGGAAGGCCCTGTGTCGCCAGGCGGGCATCGGACGGCGCCCGTCGACGAGCTTGCCGAATTGGCCCTCTCGGTGCAGGGCGAAGAGGAAGTGCCCGGTGCCGACTCGACGGCTCTGGCCGCCGATCTGGTGGCCGAAGCCGTGGCGACCTTCCAGGAGCAGCAGGGGGAAGAGGATCGTCACGAAGACGCCGGCCTCAGTGCCTCGCCGGGGACATCGCTGTTCCCGCCGCTGGCCAAGAGCCTGGTCGACGGCGGAAGGGTCTCTCTCGAGGACATGGAGACGGTCCTGGAGGAGCACTACCGCACTGGAGCCGAGTATCGCCCGCATCCTGACCGCACAGAAGCTGGTAACCGAAGCCGACCTCATGTGGGGAATGGCCGAGGAGATGGGCCTCGACTTCGTGGACCTCGACATGGTCGGGGTTGATTACGCCGAGGTGGGTTCGATCCCTGAGGCCACGGCCCGCCATCACAACGTGATGGTGATCGGCAACAACGACGGCACTCCGGTGGTGGCGGCATCGAATCCCACTGATGTCTTCGCCATGGACGACCTCCGGACCATCATGGGTCGCAGCTTCATGGTCGTGGTGGCGACCCGCACACAGATCACCGCTTACATCGGCAAGGCATTCAACAGCGGTGGCGATGCCGCCAGCACGGCCATGGAGGCTTCGCTGGGATTCGACGGCTCTAGCTCCGACAAAGTCGATGACATCCAGGCCGTCACCGAGGAAGCTCCGATTGTCCGATATGTCAATCTGCTGGTCCTCCAGGCACTGAACGAGCGCGCCTCGGACATCCATGTGGAGCCCACGGACACCGACCTACGTATTCGCTACCGGATCGATGGAGTGCTCCACGACGTGTCAACGGCTCCCCGGGCCATTTCGGCTGCGGTGACCACCCGATTGAAGGTGATGGCCGACCTGAACGTCGCCGAGCACCGGATCCCCCAGGACGGCCGAATCTCGCTCAACGTCGGGAGCAAGGGAATCGATCTCCGGATTGCCACCCTTCCGACCATCCACGGCGAGAAGGTCGTGATGCGGGTACTCGACAAATCGAGCGTGGTACTGGGCTTTGCCGACCTGGGCTTCGACGAGGATCTGCTGCGGACTTATGAAGGCCTGTACACGAAGCCGTATGGCACCATCCTGGTGACCGGGCCTACTGGCTCGGGCAAGTCCACCACGCTCTATACGACTTTGACGGCTCTCAACTCGCCGGAAAAGAACATCATCACCGTGGAAGACCCGGTGGAGTTACAGCTCAAAGGGGTCAATCAGGTCCAGCTCAACATCAAAGCTGGTCTGACCTTCGCCTCGGCACTGAAGTCAATCCTCCGGTCGGACCCCGACATCGTTCTGGTCGGCGAGATCCGGGACAAGGAGACCGCCGTCATCGCCATCGAGGCCGCCCTGACCGGTCACATGGTGCTGTCGACGCTGCACACCAACAGCGCTGCCTCCACCCCGATGCGGCTGGTCGAGATGGGCATCGAGCCCTTTTTGGTGACCTCGTCCCTATCGGGTGTCTTGGCCCAACGACTCACCAGACGTCTGTGTGTGCACTGCAAGGAGGCGTATAAACCGACCAAGGCGGACATCGCCTCCACCGGTTGGTCCATCGAAGAAGTCGATGAAGTTGGCGGGATGACCGAGGTATTTCGAGCCGTGGGTTGTTCGGCCTGCGCCAATACCGGCTACCGGGGTCGGAAGGCCCTTTCTGAGCTGATGCCTATGACCGAGGAGATCGAACGCATGATTATCGAAGGAGGATCGGTGGAAGAAATTCACAGGCTCGCCGTGTCGCAGGGGATGCTTACCCTGCGCCAGAGCGGGATACGCAAAGCGATCGAGGGCGAGACGACCCTTGAGGAAGTCCTCCGGGTGGTGGCATGAGCCCAGTCACAGCGAGACGCGAGTGCAATGGTCGAGCCGCCTGGCCCAAGCGTTGGTGCAGGGAGGCTACGAGACCGATGCCAACCTGGCCCCGCTGGTGGCCGAGGCGCAGGCGACCGGACAGAGCCTGGCCGTACTGTTGATCTCGAGGAATTTGGCCTTGCCCGGTGTGGTAGTCGGTGCTCTGGCCCACCTCGCTCAAATGCCGGCGGTCGACTTGGCTGTCATGGTGCCGAGCGCCGACGCCAGCGCCGCCATGCCGGAGGAACTGGGGCACGAGTTCGGAGCGGTCGCTCTGCAGTTCGACCGCAACGTGCTGGCGGTGGCCTTCGCCGAGCCGCCCTCGGCCGAGGATGTGGACGCACTGGCCTTGCGGGTCGGTCACCGGATCACCCCGGTGCTGGCCGATCCCACGGTAATCGCTCAGCTGCTCAACCTCTCGGTTGAGGCGCAACCTGCGTCAGAGTCGGACCCGATCCTCGAACCAGCGCCAAACTCACCCTTGGTCGACACTTCGGTCGGCTCGAACGAGGCGGAGCCGGCCCTGGATGCGACGTCCCTGCTCCAGCGAGGGATATCGACGGCCGCTACCAACGGGAGCATGCCCCTGCATATCGACGATCTTTTGCGCTATGCGGTATCGGTCGGTGCGTCGGACCTGCACATGACCGCTCAGATGCCGGCCGCCATCCGCCTGCACGGTGCCGTTCGACCGATCGAAGGCTGTCCGGTCCTCGACAATGAGACGATCCGCGAGATGGTGTTCGGCATTCTGCCTGCTTCGCAACGGGAGCGGTTCGAGGCGGAGAACGAGCTGGACACGTCGCACTCCATTGCCGGGGTGGGTCGATTCCGGGTCAACGTCTCCATGCAGCGGGGAACGGTGGCAGCTGCGCTGCGGCCGATTCCTCACGAGATGCCGGCGTTCGACACGTTGGGCCTTCCCGAGGAGATCAAAGCATTCACCGATCTGCGGCGCGGATTGGTGCTGGTAACGGGACCCACGGGCTCCGGTAAGTCGACGACGTTGGCTTCCCTGGTCGACATCATCAATCGGACGAAGCCACTGCACATTGTGACAGTGGAGGACCCGATCGAGTTCCTGCACGACCACAAGCGATCGATCGTCACCCAACGGGAGGTCGGCGAGGACACCAATTCCTTCTCGGAGGCGCTGCGCAGGGTCCTCAGGCAGGACCCTGATGTCATCCTGGTCGGTGAGCTCAGAGACTTGGAAACCATTTCCATGGCGTTGACCGCCGCGGAGACCGGCCACCTGGTGTTCGGGACCCTCCATACTCAAGACTGCCCTCAGACCATCGACCGGATGATCGACGTGTTCCCGACGAATCAGCAGGAACAGATTCGGGTCATGCTCGCCGGCACGTTGGAGGGGGTCGTCACCCAACAGCTGATCGTGAACACCGAAGGAACGGGTCGAGTGCCGTGCTCGGAAGTTCTGGTGTGCACATCGGCGATCCGAAACCTGATCCGTCAGTCCAAGACCCACCAGATCTACTCCCTGATGCAGGTGGGTGGCTCGTTCGGGATGCAGACGATGGATCAGGGCTTGGCCAGGCTGGTCAAGGACGGCCTGATCTCTGAGAGCATCGCCTATGACCGCAGCTCGAACGAAGAAGACCTTCGTAACCACCTCAACACGTGATGCAACCCATCAAACCCATTGAACAATAGAGCGGGGAATCGTGGCACTGACATTTGATTACAAGGTTCGAGACCGGTCCGGAAGTCTGGTCGAGGGACAGCTAGATGGCGACAGCATGGCGCTCGTTGTCAAGCGCCTGCGCGAGATGGGCTATATGCCCATCTCGGTAACGCCCAAGTCCAACGTCAATCTCAAAAAAGAGATCAAGATCCCCGGCTTCAGTGATCGGGTCAAGCTGCGCGAGGTCGCAGTGGTCACCAGGCAGCTCTCGACCATGGTGGACTCGGGCCTTTCGGTGGTGAGATCTCTGGGCATTCTGGCCGGACAGGCAGAGAACCCGACGATGGCGCGGGTTCTCGGCGAAGTCCGTCTCGACCTCGAGCACGGCTCTTCGCTGTCAGCTGCCTGCGCCAAGCATCCGAAGATCTTCTCGAATCTGTTCTGTACGTTGGTCCAGGCCGGTGAGGTCGGCGGTAATCTTGACGACGTCCTCGGTAGCCTGGCCAACACGATCGAGAAGCAGGCGCAGCTCAATCGGACCATTCGGTCGGCAATGACCTATCCGGCGGTGGTGTTCAGCGTCATGGTGGTCATCTTCACCGCCATGATCGTCTTCATCGTGCCCGTGTTCTCGAAACTGTTCAACGGCTTGGGCGGAAAGCTCCCTCTGCCGACCCGGATTGTCATCCAGATCTCGCAGATCATCACCAGCCCGTGGGTGCTGCTCATCATCGCGTTGATCGTCGTCGGTATCATTGGCCTCAGAAAGTGGATCACCACTGATGAAGGTCGGCGCAAGTGGGACCGGTTCCTGCTCAGGCCGCCGGTGTTCGGCCCGCTCTTCCACAAGGTCGCACTGGCCCGAATGACCGGAACGCTGGCGTCACTGATCGGTTCGGGGGTGCCCATCCTCGAATCCTTGGACATCGCAGCAGACACCTCGGGGAACAGAACGGTTGGCGACGTCCTCCTCGAGGCAAAGAAAGGTGTTCGCGAGGGTCGTCCTCTGGCTGATCCACTCCGTGAGCACGAGGGCGTGATCCCTCCCCTGGTCGTCCAGATGATCGAGGTGGGTGAGCAGACTGGTGCCCTCGACGGGATGCTTCAAAAGGTCGGCGAGTTCTACGACCAAGAGGTCGAGGCGACCGTCAGCAACCTGACGGCCCTGCTCGAGCCCATGCTCACGGTGTGCATGGGTGTCATGGTCGGCGCCATGGTGATCTCGCTGTATCTGCCCATGTTCGACTACATCAAGTTGGTTCCCACTGGAGGTAGTTGACCGCAGGATGAGGGCCGCTCTCGTTCGGGAAAAGAATTTTAAATTGCCTTGCGAAAGTTACAGTTGTCACCTTAGGGTAATAGTGGAGTTTCAGTTCACCGAATGTAGGTGAGTCAAGACGACGAGGGGCACTCGGCATGTCTTGGTTCTAAGTGAATCAGCGCGTCGGGAGGCGGGGAATTGTGAATGCATCGATGATCAGCAATCGATCAGTGGATGTGTGTGCGCCCCTCTGGACCTCGGTCAATGAATCACGGTGTGGTGCAACACACCGTGATTCACGGGCCGGTAAGGATCGTTCCATTCAGGCCCAACGGAAGAAGAGATCGTAGGTGGATCTCTCTAAAGATGGCCCTAAAACGGGACGATATTAACACCGGGTGTCCGTTCGGACAGTCGTACATTGATGCATCAATAATCACGAGGAGGCAGCAAATGTTTTCATCGGTAATCGAGCGCCTGAATGACAGGCGAGATGGTGCGGGGGAGTCCGGTGCAGATGCCGGGTTCACTCTCATCGAGCTCATGGTGGTCCTGTTGATCATGGCCATCCTGCTCGCCATCGCCATCCCGACGTTCCTCGGGGTGTCCAGCTCGGCGAATGACCGTGCGGCTCAGTCCAATCTGAATACCGCCCTGACCAACGCCAAGAGCTACTACGACAGCAACCAGCAGAGCTTCGGCACCTTGACGGCTGCCGGCGCCAACGCCAGTGCCGTCGTCAGTGCGATGGGTACGCAGGAGCCAAGTCTGAAATGGACCACCGGCGCATCGACCAGCTCTGGTCAGGTTTCCGTCTACGTCGCCACTGACGGCAACGGTATCGTGTTGGCTTCGAAGTCGACGACGGGCAATTGCTGGTACCTGATTGACACGGAGCAAGGACCTGAGGGCGACACCGTAATGGCTGCCTTCGATTCAACCGCGGGCGTCACCGTCACGGGTGCAGGCACCTGGTACGGCGTGTCGAAGGCCGCTTCGTGCGCCGCTTCGACCGGTGTGGCTCAGAGCACGGCTACTCCTGCGGCTCCCACCGCGACTGCGTCTGTGTTCCAAGGAAACGGCGGATTCCCGTCGGCTTCGTAACCGCTGTAGTTCGGTAGGAGAGCAGGTTCTCCTCCGTACATACGGTCTGACAGCGTGCCCCTCTTCTTCGGAAGAGGGGCACGCTGCTTCAGGTCGATCGCTGCACACTGTTCTGTAGGCAATGCTTAGCAAGGGAGCGACGTGACCACCACTACTCTCGACCACGACCTCGAAAAGGATGTGGGCCGCTCAGTCGGCGAACCGGTGGTAACCGTTGGGCGGAAGGCTTGGTTGACGGGGCGGATGGCACGCAGACGCTGGCCACTGGTGACCATGGCCGCGATAGTTGCCTTCGGCGTTGCCTATATGTTCGCTTGGGGGCCGTTGTTCGGACATGGGGACTACTGGGCAACACCAGGAGATGTCTGGGAGATTTTCCGTGGTGCCCACTTCGTCGGTTGGGGATTCATCGGTGGTGTTTACACGCCGTCGAACCAGATCGTGGCCTTCCCGGGTATGGAAGTCCTTCTAGCTCCGGTAGCTATTTTGTCGGGCCACCTCGGACTGTCAGAGTCGTACAATCCGATCTTTCTCGCACGACCGACCGCTGCCCTACTCCTTCAGCCTGTCGAATGGCTATTGACCAGCTCGGTGGTATTTGCCACCGATGCCTTGGCTGAACGATTGGGTATTCCTGGTCGACGCCGGATGTATCTCTGTTTTGTGGTTGCACTGATTGCCTTTCCGGTAGGTGCACTCTGGGGGCACGCCGAGGATGCTTTGGCTATGACCTTTTGCCTTTACGCCCTCGTGGCGATGCTCGACGGAAAATGGTCCCGGTGCGGGTGGTTGTTGGGCTGCGGAATTGTGATGCAGCCATTGGTTCTGCTGCTGCTTCCGCTGTTGGTCGGAGCCTCACCGAGCGGGCAGCGACTAAGGCTGGCGGTTCGCTCGGCGATCCTTTCCGCGATTTTGGTCACAATCGCATTCCTTGGGAATCCATCGGGCACCTACCGTTCGGTCGTCCAGCAACCGGCTGATCCAGGGGGGAATCACGTGACTCCTTGGCTGGCCCTGGCCCCCAGACTCGCAAACGGGAGCGCTCGGCGGGGATCAGTTGTATCCGTCGTGCGACGCCACGGCCATTTCATGATGACAAGTACGTTCAGCGAGATCCATCAGGCGGTGGTCGTCACCGGTGGATTGGGACGATCCCTCTACATGATCCTCGCGGTGCTGGTCGGCGTCTATGTGTGGCGTCGACCACAGAGCCAGATGAAGATTCTGTGGCTGGCAGCCGCCATTCTCTCCGCCCGCTGCTTTTTCGAAGCGGTCATGTGTCCCTACTATCTCGCCCCCCCGCTCTTCCTAGCGATGGTATTGGTGGCCTGCTCGAACCGGCGTCGGTTCGGGGCCGCTGTGATGGTCACCGCCGCAGTTTCCGTCTTCGCCTACTACCACTTGAGTCCCTGGATGTGGTGGCTGCCGGTGGTTGCAGGGCTGGCGGCTGTTCTGGCCCTCGGCTACCCGAGCGCGGCACAGATCCCGTCGCTGCCGCAGCAGACACCGGATCAGACCCGTGTCGACAGCCGGCCTGAGGATGTGAATCAGGGTCGGGAGTTGGCCCCGGCGCTCTGAGCCCTGAACCTCCCCGGTTCGGCCAGGCCAGCCGGTGCAGCCGCCGGACCTACAGCGGCCCTACCGTGTGCTTCCGCCCCGGCAGGTACTCCCGTGATGTCTCCAGCGCCCGAAGGGCATCCGCCACCACCCGCCGGGTGTCCTCGGGGTCGATCACCGCGTCGACGAACCCCCGCTCGGCGGCCTGCCACGGCGTGAGGAAGCGCTCGGCGTACTCCTCTCGGAGGGTCTCCTGTTCGTCCGGTTCGGACCGCCGGTGGAGGATCTGGACCGCCCCTTCGGCCCCCATGACCGCGATCTCCGCCCCGGGCCAGGCGAAGCACAGGTCATTGCCGAGCCCCTTGGAGTCCATGACGATGTAGGCCCCGCCGAAGGCCTTGCGCAGGATCACGCACACCCGGGGCACGGTGGCCTCGGCGTAGGCGAAGGCCAGTTCGGCCCCATGGCGGATCATGCCCCGCCATTCGAGGTCCTTGCCCGGCAGGAAGCCCGGGGTGTCCACCAGGGTCACCAGCGGCAGGTTGAAGGAGTCACAGAACCGGACGAACCTGGCGCCCTTCTGCGAGGCGGCGATGTCCAAGGTGCCGGCCAGCGCCTGGGGCTGGTTGGCCACGAACCCCACGGCCCGCCCACCGATCCGTCCGAGGGCCGTCACCAGCTGGGGCGACCACCGGGTCCACAACTCGGTCACCTCACCGTCGTCGGCCAGTGCCGCGGCCACCCGGCGCACGTCGTAGGAGCTGGTGGCTCGGGTGGGGATGAGATCCCGGAGCGTCTCCTCCTCAGGACCGGAGGCAGCGGAGAGAACGTCGACCGGGCCCAGTGGGGCCAGATCGTCGGCGTTGGCCGGCAGCAGACCCAGCAGGTAGTCCACGTGGGCCATGGCGTCCTCCTCGGAGGCCGCTTCGATGGCGCACAGACCGCTCGACCGGGCGTGCATCGCCGTGCCACCGAGTTGGTGGATCCCGATCCGCACCCCGGTGAACTCCTCCACCATGGCCGGACCGGACACGAAGGCGAAAGCCTCGGTGGTCATCACCACCAGGTCGGCCAAACCGAGCATCAGGGCCGGACCGGACAGCGCCGGCCCGGTCACCACCACCACCACCGGCACGATGCCCGAGCACGCCGTCAGGGCCCGGGCCGCCTCTCCCCATCCGTGCAGTGAGGCCACCCCGTCGGACACGTCTGCACCGCTGGAGGCCAGCACCAGGACCACGGGGATCCGGAGCTCGAGGGCGGACGCCGCCGCCACCCGCATGGTCTTGCCGTCCTCGATGGACAGGGCTCCCCGTCGGATGGTGGATACCGAACGCACCACCATGGCCGGGCGTCCTCCCAACTCTTCGACGCCGGCCTGGACCGTGCCGGTGACCAGGTGTCGGAGGATCGGAGCGGCGGGGGCTTCGAGGGTCACCCGCCCCATGCTACGGAAGGGGCCACCTCTCCGCGTCGACCCGGCATCGGCTACGGCCGGCTCTGGCTTCGCCTCGCCCGGCACCGTCGTGCCCGGTGGCCTCAGTGGTCGAAGGGTTCGCTCTCCGGTGGCTCGGGCTTCCCCGGTTCGGAGAGTCGGTGTTCCGGGATGGAGTCTTCGGGCAGGGTGGATTCCGGGGCCGGCCCCGCACCGACCTCCGGCTCCACCGCCACCTCCCGGGTGCCCTGTCGGTCCACCCGTTCGAACTGTCGTTCGACGTCGGCCCACACCAACTCGTCGGAACCGAACTCCTCGTCGGACCTCGGCGCCCGGGACAACACCACCGCGCCCACGATGAGCAGCACGAACAGCATGGTGAGCTTGGAGACGAACCCGGAGATCTGCTGGTCGTTCAGTGGCCGGAGGCCGACGGCTTGGTGGGACCGGGCGAACTCCGGGTACAGCGGCCGGCGGGAGAAGATGTAGACGAAGGACAGGAAGGCCGGGATCACGGCCTGGGCCACCAGGTAGCCGAAGCGCACCACCGGCTTGGCCCGGGGCAGGCCCGGAATCCGTCCGAGCACCGGGATCCACAGCACCAGGCCCGCGGCCACGATGGCCAGGTCGAGGGCGCCCCGGGCCACGAACGACGAGGCCTGGGCCCGCACCATCAGCGGCGTCATCGAGCCGATGACGATCACCGTGACCGTGGCGATGGCCACCGGGGGCCGCTGCAACCGGACCAGAACCGTGTCCACGGCGGCCGGCCGGGTCATCCACTGGATCAGGTCGTAGGGCAGTCCGAGCAGCAGCATGGGGGCCACGGCCATCAACAGGATCAGCCGTTGGGTGACCAGGGCGATAAGTGACCAGTGAGCGGCAAGATCGGCCACCGGCCAGGTGAGGGCCACCAGCGCCGCCCCGCAGGCCACGGCGAACAAGGTCATCTGCCGCCTGGTCCAGGGGATGGGGGGATCGGCCCGGCGCTCCAGGCGTCGGTGACCGACAATCACCACTCCGGCTCCCACCGCCAGGGCCACCCACGCCGGCAGGTGGAAGTCCCACGCGTACGGTCCCGGCGCCGGCACGATCAGATCTCCGCCGGTCGCGCCCTAGATCGACCGCGGTGCAACGCCTCGATCGGCTCGAACGGGTCACCGACCTGCTGCTGGTGCTTCTGGATGCCCCGCGCCCGCTGAGCCTGCGCGAGATCGCCGACCGGGTACCGGGCTATCCCGACACCCACGGGGCCCGCCGGCAGGCCTTCGAGCGAGACAAGCGCCTGTTGCGCGACGAGGGGATCCCGGTTCTGGTGTTGCCCATCGATGGGGACGACCAGGTCGGGTACCGGGTCGACCCCGACTCCTACTACCTTCCCGACCTCGGGCTGGAGGCAGAGGAGCAGGCTGCGTTGAACTTGGCCGTCGCCGGCGTTCACTTAGGTGAGCCTATCGGCCGTGACGCCTTGGCGAAGTTGGGAGCGGGAGCTGAATCACCCCTCCGCCCGACCTCCATTCCTCAGGTGGATCTGCGCTGGTCGGAGGGGTTGTCGGCCCTCCCGCTGGTGTTCGACGCCGTCCGTCAAGGGGCGGTGGTGCGCTTCGAGTATCGGGGCGAGCCCCGTCAAGTGGACGTGGCCGGGCTCCGGTTCCGCAATGGGCACTGGTACGTGATCGGATTCGACCGCGATCGGGGGGAGGGCCGGACCTTCCGGGTGGACCGGATCGACGGACTGCCCCAGCTGGGGGAGCCGGGGTCGGCGCAGGTTCCCGAGGGGTTCGACGTCGACGGGGCCTTCGCCCGCGATCCTTGGCAGTACGGAGCCGGCGAGGCCACCGAGGTGGACGTCCTGGTTGACGGAGCCGAGGCCGGCCGGGTGGTGGGCGAGCTGGGTGAGGCCGCCGTCATCGAACGCCGGGAGCTCGGAGCGGTGGTGGTTCGGCTGTCGGTGACCGATCCGGACGCTCTGGTGCTGTGGGTGCTCGATCTGTTGGACCACGCCGAGGTGGTGGGGCCAGAAAGCGTCCGTACCCTGGTCACCGAGCGCCTCGAGGCCATGGTCTTCGCCGCCACCGACCGAAAGGGAGGCCGGTGACCACCAGCATCGACACGGCCGGTCGGCTCCGCAGGTTGCTGGCCATCCTGGCCTGGTTGGCCCAGGTGGGTGAGGCCCCGATCGACCGGGTGGCCGAGCAGTTCGATCTCTCACCCGAGGCCCTGGTCACCGAGCTCGAGATGGCCGCCTGCTGTGGCGTCCCTCCCTACTCGCCCGACCAGCTGATGGAGATCGTGGTCAACGACACCACCGTGTCGACCAGGGTGGGCACGGCTCTGGCCCGACCCCGGCGCCTCAGTCCCTCCGAGGGGTTCGCCCTGGCCGCGTCGGCCCGGGCCCTGCTGGCCGTGCCTGGGAGCGACGAGGGCGGTGCCCTTTCCCGGGCCTTGGGCAAACTCGATCGGGCCCTGGGTGGGGAGGAGGTGGCCGTGGAGCTCGACGCCCCTCCGTTTCTCCCTCTGGTGTCCGAGGCCCTGGACACGGAGAGCGACCTGGCCGTCTCCTACTACTCGGCCTCCACCGACAAGGAGACCGACCGGGTGATCCGGCCTCTACGGCTGTTCGGCTCGGAGGGCCACTGGTATGTGGACGCCCACTGCTCCTCAGCCGGCGACGTGAGGAGGTTCCGGGTCGACCGGATCAGCTCCGCGGTATTGGTGGAGGCCGGCGGTCCGGTGGCGGGCGCCGATTTGGGCGACCGTGACGCCACAGGCGAGGCCTCGCCGGATCAGCAGCGCTTCGAGGCCTTCGTCCCCGGCCCCGACAGCCAACGTGTCCGGCTCTCCCTCGAGCCCAGCGCGGCGTGGCTGGTCGAGTCGGTCCCCTCGGCCGGCCCTCCCGAGCTGGTGGACGGCCGGATCGAGATCGACCTCTTCGTGGGAGGCGACGCCTGGCTCGAACGGCTCCTCCTCCGGCTGGGACCGGACGCCCGGGTGATCGGGCCACCCGACTACCTGCACCTCGGGGCCGACGCCGCCAGCCGTATTCTTCGCCGGTACCGTGGCGCCGATGCTCCGATCCCTTCGGATAAAACCCCAGCTAAAACACGAAAAAAATAAATTCCTCAAGTTTTGGCTGGGGTCGGCCGAAGGAATAGCAGCCGGGTCTGTTGAGCGGGAAAACCTGCAGCCCCCCAACAGCACGTTGTCATCCTGCTCCGGACCCGGCCCTTTCGAGCTTGCCCCCTAGTGGGGCAGGCGCGCCCGGTCGAGGGGTGAAACACCCCGTCGCCCCGGCCGGACACCCACCTCCGGCTCGGCAAGGTTTCCGGCAAGCCAGGCCGTGCACGGTGGCGCGGTTGGTTCGCTGGCAACCGGGCGGACGTGCACTCGAATCGGAACCGCCGCCCTCTGCCCCGTGGAGCCGCCCCTCGTGGTGCGTGCCGCCCCCGGGAGCGGAGGTCTCCGGTGGTGCTCAAGATCCATGTGGTCCGCCCGGGCGGCCACCTCTACTACGTGAACGACCTCATCCCGGGCCGGGCCGAGGGAAGCCTGGTGGCCGGGGAGTCCCCCGGGGTGTGGTCCGGCGATGGCGCCGCCGGCCTCGGGATGACCGGGCCCGTGGACGCACCGGGCTTCGGAGAGGTGCTCGGGGGTCGTGATCCCTGGTCCGGTCGGACCATGCGGGAGTCACGGGGCCATCACAGCGTGTCGGGGTACGACCTCTCCTTCTGCGCCCCGAAGTCGGTCAGTCTGCTGCACCTTCTCGCACCCCGGGAGATCGCCGGTGCAGTCGGTGCCGGCCACCGCGCCGCGGTGGCCGAGGCCGTGGACTATCTGCAGCGGACGGGCGTTGGGCGTCCGCCGCAGGCAGCGCGGCGTTACCTCCTTCCTGCCCACCACCGGTGCGGTGGCCGGAGAGTTCGTGCACCGGACCAGTCGCGCCCTCGATCCCCACCTCCACTCCCACCTGGTGGTGGCCAACGTGGCCCAGGGGGTGGACGGTGGGTGGTCGGCGGTGGACAGTAGGAGGATCTTCTCCCACGCCCAGGCCACCCAGGGCATCTACCACGCCCGCCTCCGGATGGAGCTGACCGACCGGCTGGGTGCGGCCTGGGAGGTACGACCCAGCGGGCTGGGCGACGTGGTCGGTGTCGATGTCAACCTGCGCCGGCTGTTCTCCCGGCGCACCGCCGCCATCGGCGAGTACATGACCGTCCGGGCCGGGGCCGGTGGCGCTCCCACCCGTCGGGGAGCCTTTCATGCCACCCGGCCCGAGAAGGACCGGTCACAGACCGTCGAGTCGTTGACGGGGGAGTGGAGGCAGCGGGCCGACGACTTCGGCATCGACCTGGGTGACTTGACCCGGGTGGTCGGGCTCGGACGGTTCGCCCGGTCGACGGAGGTGGTCGATGCCGATCGGGTTGCTCGTCGACTGGGTCAGTTGGAACGCAGGCAACCGACCGTGGCCCGGCGCGACCTGGTGGCCGCAGTAGCCGACGCCTCGTCGGGCGGCGCCACGGCCCAGGTCATCGAATCGGTGGCCGCCCAGGTGGTGGAGGTGGCCGGCGCCCCGCTGGAACGTGACGGGATGGCCCGCCACCACCGTAGGGATGGTCGGGCGTCCGGCAGCGGGGCCCGGAGCCCCGGTGGTCCGCCGGTGACGTGGCCCGGGCCGTGGAGCGGGAGCCCCGGGCCCTCTCTGCCGTCGTTGGGTCCCCTCCCATGCCCGCTGAGGTCGTTCCCCGGTCGCCGGAGCTGGTGCTCCACCAGGTCCGTGGCGACATCACCCCGGAAGGCGATGTCACACGGGCTGTCCCGACCGACCCGGTGCTGGTGCGTGGCGACATCTGGGAACGGTGAGGGGCGACGGTCATCGCCCGAGGTCGGGGACCGGACCCCCGCACCTCGGCTCCGGGCCGGGCCTGCCGCCCGAGCGTACGGTCGGGACCACGCAACGAACGCCACGGCTCGAAGGTGTGGGCCGGTGTCAGGGGGATCCACGCCGGCCGGTTGCGCTCGTCGAAGGCCAAGCGCGTGGCCCGCCGAGCCCCGGGCGATGACGTCGGCCGGAAGCCGCCGCCGCCACTGGGTCGACACGCTCTCGCCTCGCTGGGGACGCCCCCCGGTGACCAGGTCGGCCAACAGGTGGTCGGTCGGCGTCCGCCCGGCCGAGACCGTGCGGGTCGAGGATCTCCTCGTCTCCGGCCAGCGTGGAGAGCGCCTCGAGGGTCCGCACGTCCCCGATGCCCGGGAGCACCACCGTGGTCCCGAACAGCGAGGGGAACCCGTCGGCATGGTCCGGCCACCGGCTCCGGGCCTGTGACAGGTCCTGCAGGCACGCCAACGTGACCAGGCCCTGGCCGCCTCCTTCGCTGATCATCGACGGAAGTCGGGGATCGGGGCGATGTTGGCCACCTCGTCGAGGGCCAGCACCACCGGTGGCCCGGTACGTCGACCCGTCTCCGCCGCTCGGCGCTCCGGGCGTAGGTGGCATGCCGGATGTCGTCGATGAGCCCACCACCATCGGGCGCCACCATGCGCCTGGCGATGGGCCGGAGCGGCGATGTAGATGGTGTCCGCCGATCGCACGAACTGCGCGGGGTCGAAATCCGGGTCGGCGGTGGCCTCCAGCGACTCGATCGGATCGGAACCCGGTCAGCGACGCCCGAGGCCGTGGACCAGATGCCGCTCAGCTCCCGCTCATCGGTGGCGACGATGCCGTCGAGGAGGTTGCGGGCCAGTTCGGTGGAGCGGCCCGGCCGGCCCGCCAGAATCCGCTGGGCCGGCAGGGCCTGGCGCCTATCCACCCAGGTCAGGAGGGTGCGCATGTCTGCTCCACCCAGTGGCGGCGGCGTGCATCAGCGGTGCCAGCAGGGCCTGGGCCCGCTCGGTCCAGTGGGAGCCATCCCCTCGGGCTGGGCCCACCCGGCCGCTCGGTGCCGATCCCACCTCGACCAGGACCGGGCCATGGTGAGTGATCCGAGCCAGGTGGTGCACGACTGGAGCGGGGACCACCGCAGCCGCTGCAGACCCTCGGTGCGGTTCACCGAACCGGTGGGGTCGAAGAGGAAGCAGGTGCCCCGTCGCGACCGCGCGGCCACCGTGGCGTCGAGCACGTCGGGTTTGGTCGACGTGGACACCACGGGACCGTTGCTCGCCATCACGTTGGGAATGATCAGAGACGACGTTTTTCCCGAACGCGGTGGACCGAGGATCATCACCGACTGCTGCGGTCTGGCGAAGCACCAACGGCCTTGGCTGTGGCCCAGATAGGCGCCGTGCCCGGCGTCCGCCGACGCGTCGAGAACGTCCGATATGTTGGCAGATGGGCGTTGTGGGGGCGTTGGCGAAAAAAAATCTTTCATCGGAAGTACATCTCGCAATCGGCTCTTGTGGTGGTGACGAGAGACGGCGGATCGGTTGCTTCCGCGAACGCAGCGATGCGACCACTGTGGCGAATAATCCTTGCAAACAAACGGTTTTCTGTCCATGGGTCGATTCGATGGCTATCGACGGCAACGTCATTTGTCCGGGACAGCGCCGCCGGTACCGCACGCTTCGATGGCGTCGCGCCGGTCCGCGAAGCGTGATGGTGCTTGACCTGGAGCTAAAAAGCCATTTTGCTAGTAGTGGTTAACGTATCGCTGAGGAGGTGATCGTGAACAAGTCACAACTCGTCAAAGTCGTCAGTCGGAGTCAACATCATCGACTCGCCGGGCCGTCGAAGATGTGGTTGATGTCCTGTTCGAAACGATCGTCACCGAGGTTCGGTCTGGACGCAAGGTCACGGTGATCGGTTTCGGGGCATTCAGCCCCGACCGCTCGTGGTCCTCGTATGGGTCGAAATCCGAGGACTGGTGCAGTGGTACCGATCCCGGCGTCGAAGGGTGTCCGGTTCGCCACCGGTTCGACGTTCAAATCGGCGTTGAACCCTAAGGAGGGAGTATCAATGGCAGTAAAGAAGGCAGCCGCCAAGAGGACGGTCCGTAAGGCTCCGGCCAAAAAGACAGCAGCTCGTAAGGCGACAGCCAAAAAGGCGGTGAAGAAGGCTCCGGCCCGTAAGACCGCAGCTAAGAAGACCGCCGCCAAGCGTACGGTCAAGAAGGCTCCGGCCCGCAAGACCGCAGCTAAGAAGACTGCAGCCAAGCGTACGGTCAAGAAGGCTCCGGCCCGCAAGACCGCAGCTAAGAAGACTGCAGCCAAGCGCACGGCCAAGAAGGCTCCGGCTCGCAAGACCACTGCGCGGAAGACCGCAGCCCGCAAGACCACTGCCAAGCGCACGGCCAAGAAGGCTCCGGCCCGCAAGACCGCAGCCCGCAAGACCACTGCCAAGCGCACGGCCAAGAAGGCTCCGGCCCGCAAGGTGGCCAAGCGGACGGTGCGCAAGGCCGGCAAGTAGCAGAAGTGCTGACGGCGGCACCAATGGTGCCGTCACCGAATTGCGTCAGCAGGGGCCTTCGGGCCCCTGCTGGCGCGATGCGGGCCAGGTCAGCTCGGGCTCAGACCTGACGGTCGATCAGGTGGAAGGCCTCGACCGGCGTGGAAGCCGGCCAGACGCGCCGTGGTCGGCCAACTGGTGGCGCACCTTGGCGACCGAAGTCCGCCCGTTGGACCGCGTGGGCTGTGTCGGCCGTCCGGAACGTGCACCGGGCTCGCCGTGCTCAGGACCGGTTCGATGCCCATGGTGGATCTCACCCTGGCTGTGGTGGCAGAGCAGGGCGTCGATCTTGTACCTGCTCGAAGCCGTCGACGTCCTCCACATGATTGGGCTGGTCGGCCTCGAAGAGCAGCAGGGCCTCGAGGGCGGTGGGGTGCGAGCGCCAACTCAGGGAAGAAGTGCGGATCGCGCGCCGCCACCAGCGGCATCGACGGTGAGGAAGCCCGCGGCCCGGTGGTCGGGATGGAGGCGGTAGCGGCGCCACGGATCGTGGCCCAGCACCACCGACGGCCGCAGCGTGCGGATGATCCTGGCCACGTCCCGTCGCTCGTCGACTCCGTTGCTCGAGTTCGCCGTCCACCCGTCCGAGGAACAGGACCCGGTCGTGACGATCGGTCCGGCTCCACGCGTTCGACCGTCGATGACATCGGCTGCGGCCTCCGACTCCTGTTGGCGTGCTCGAGCCAGGGCGCTCCAGGTCGGCGTCGGGGTCCCAGCTGCCCTTGGACCCGTCGGTCAGGACCAGGTGGTGGAGGCGGCACCCGGCCGCGGCCCACTTGGCCAGCGTGGCCCCGCACCCGAACTCGATGTCGTCGGGGTGGGCCCCGATGGCCAGAGCACTCGGACGGCACCGCGAAGGTCGACGGTGACCGGACCGGACCAGGGAGATCGCCCACGGGAAGCCCGCTTCCACGCGCCGTCCGCCGTCTGGCTCATCCGTTCACCGGGCCGGGAAGCCGGACACCGCCACCGGCACCACGTCGCCGGGCTCGTCGATGTCCCAGGCCAGGTCAGGTCGGTCGAGAACCCGGTAGGGAAGCCCGAGCCGCTCGGCCTCGGCCCGGTGACGGGCGAACGAGCCGGGTCCGTAGGAGAACTGGAAGCCGACACCGGCCGGGCAGGGCGATGACGTTGGTCCCGTTTCCGTTGCGATCGGGGACCAGGGTGATGCCCGACTGCTTCGCCCACCAGGGCCAGGTCGGTGGCCCGGGGCAGGTCGGCGTGGGCCACCGTGACCTGGGTCACGCCCTGGGCCACCAGATGGTCGATGCCGGCCTCGACCGCTCCGTTGAGCCCCCGTCCCGGTTCCCACACCACCAGCGCCCCGCGAGCGCGGGCCCACTCGGCCACATAGGTGTCGTCACACACCACGGCCACCGGCAGCGGATGGGCCGCACTCACCACCCGATCGGCCATGGCCCGGGCCAGATCGGAGCGCTGCGATCCGCTCAGGGCCAGATGGAGACGACGCTTGGCCTGATCGAAGGCCTTGACCGGAATCAGCACCGCCCGTGGCCCGATCGGCAGCGGATCTCCCGGTCGGCGGGACCGGTGGGTCGGGTCTGTCACCGCGTCAGTGTAGGGGGGTGGTCACAGACCCCGCCGCCGGCTGCCCGGCCGGGACCGAATCGAAGTGAAGCTGCGTCCGTGGGCGGTGTCTAGGGTGTGGTCGTGCCGGACGACGAGCCCATCGACGGTGAGCGCCACGATCAGGCTCTGGCCCGGGTGCGCGCCCTGTTGTTGGACCTCGGGTGCACCAACGAGGAGATCGACCGGGCCGTCGCCGACGATGTGGTCGACCTCTTGGTGGTGGACCGGATGGTGGTGCCGTCCAGGGTCCGCCTCACCCCCGAGCAGGTGACCGAGACCACCGACATCCCCTTGGACCTGGCCCGCCGGTTCTGGAGGGCCCTGGGCTTCACCGATGTGGACGACGACGAGGCCGTCTTCACCGACCTCGACATCGAGGCGGTCCGACTGTTCCAGACCATGGTGGCCATGGACATGGTCGACGTGGACAGCGCCGTCAAGATGGCCCGGGTCATCGGCACGTCCATGGCCCGCATCGCCGAGGCCGAGACGGCACCGGGCTCCACGCCCATCCTGACCTCGTCGGGGGACAGTGTGATCGACGCCGACGAGTTCGCCCGACGTGCCGGCACCTCGCTCCCGGCCATGGGTCGGCTGCTGGAGTACGTGTGGCGCCGCCATCTGGGGGCCGCCACCCGGAGGGCCATGCTCACCCGGAGCCGACGCCGGGATGAGGGGATCAGCCCCATCATGGCCGTGGGCTTCGCCGACATGGTCGGCTTCACCCTGCTGAGCCAACACCTCGACGACGCCGAGTTGGGGGAGGTGGTGTTGCGGTTCGAGACCCTGGCCCACGACACGGTGGTGGCTCGCGGCGGTCGGGTGGTCAAGATGATCGGCGACGAGGCCATGTTCGTGGTCCAGACCGCCGCCGGTGCCGCCGAGATCGGGCTGAGCCTGGCCGAGGCCTATGCCGGGGACCAACTGCTCTCCGATGTCCGGGTGGCGCTGGCCTACGGGCCGGTGCTGGTCCAGGACGGGGACTTCTACGGAACGGTGGTCAACCTGGCCAGCCGGTTGGTGGCGGTGGCCAACCCGGGCACCGTGCTCATCTCCGACGAGCTGCGGTCCGCGCTCGAGGCCGAGGGTGCCACCGGGTTCACCGCCCGGGCCATCCGCAGCCGCACCCTCAAGGACATCGGCCGGGTGCAGGCGTGGAAGTTGTCCCGGGTCGGCGTGGAGCCCGGTGCCGACCGCCGGCGCACCACGCGATGGGAGCGGCTCAGCGAGGTCGTACGAGACCTCGAGGAGCTGCGCGACGCCGGCGAGCGGGTGGTGCATGGATCCCGGCGGTCCGACGACGGTGCGTCGTCCACCGATCGCCCGTTGTCGGATTCAGTCGCCGTTGAGCCGGGCGGTGGCGATCCTGTGGCCGGCGAGCTCGAACCGTCCTTCGAAGGGAGCGACCGGTCGACCCCGCAGGTCGATCAGCCAACCTGACCGACCCGGGATCTCGACCGAGGTGGGCTCGAGCCGCGGGTTGAACACCCGCACTTCGAGGCGGCCGGCCTGGCGTCGGACCGCGGACACCTCGGCTCCCCGCACGGTCAGCTCCGAACCCCGATCGGCCCGCGTGCCCCCACCGAACGAGGCTGCGGCCACCAGAGGATCGAGCACCTGGTCGGCCAGTCGGTAGGGGTCGGTCTCGCTCACCGCCACGGCGTAGGTCAACGTCCACCGGCCCGATCATCTGTGCCCCCTCCAGAGGGGTCATGGGCCCGGCGGTCATGGGCCGGGTGGTCATGCCCATCCGGGACAGCATGCCCGTGGAGCGCAGCACGGTCAGGGCCAACGTGGTGGCCTGGGCGATGCTCCCGTCGTCCGGGCCGCCCTCGATGTCGATCAGCTCGTACTCGAGGAGGCCCTCGTGGATCACGGTCAGGCCGCCACTGGACACGAAGCGCCGGGACGGGAAGGTGGGCGTCGGAAATTCCTCCATCCGTCCCTCGGCCACCAGACCCCGCTCGACCACGGTGAAGGCGCATTCGGCCCGTGAGAGCCGAGTCCGGGCGGGGGAGGGGGAGATGGACCCGCACCCGGTGGTCCCTCGACGGGTTGACGAAGTGGGTCCGGACCCGGACCACCTCTTCGTCGGCCCGTACCTCGAGGGTGGTGGTCACGGTCACCTGGTGGCTGCCGGTCCTCGACCTGGTGGCCTCGTCCACCCGATCGGGCCAGTCATAGACCGAGGTGATGGTCACGGTGGCCCGTACCGGTCCCTGGTCACCGATCTCCACCTTCACCGAATCCGGGGTGTCCACCACGGTGTCGAGGGTCGGGGGCGAGTAGTTGTAGGTGTCCCCGAAGTCACCGCTGTCGACCAGCCGGCCGAATCCGGGCATGCCGTTGAGGGCGAAGGTGCCGTTTCCGGGGTCGATGGTCGCCGTGACCAGCCCGTTGTCGACGGTGCACCGAGTCCGGACCCTGGTGCACCACGACCGGGTGGAGGAGCGGGGCGGGATCGAACCTCGCCCAACCGAAGCCCGGGACCTCCATTTGGCGGGCCAACAGCCGCCGGAAGGGCGGCTGTTGCAGTGACAGACGGACCTCGGTCTCCGGTCGGGCGCTCAACCGCGAGTACAGCTCCCGCTTTATCTCTTCCACGGGCACCCCGTCGCGGGGTTCGGTGCCGATGACCAGGGTGATGTCCAAGCCGGTGGGGTCCTCGGCCAGGGACACATCGGTGATGTAGGTGTCGACGTCGAGGCGGGCCCCTTGGATGAGCCCGAGCATGCTTCGTACGGTGGCGCCGTCGAGGGTGATCGAACCGGGCAGTCCGGCCCGCTCCGACAGCACCTGGACGTCGGGGCCGGGCTCACCGGCGGCGGGCACCACCACCTCGACCAGGCCGCCGCGGTCCCGAGCCGACGGGTTGACCACCACCGGCCCGGGCTCGGCCATGGACCGGCCCACGGCGGCCATGGCCTCGTCGGACAGGGCCTGGCCGATGTGGCGGGCTTCGCCGTAGCGGTGGAGCACCGTGTCGACCACGTCGTCGACCGAGCAGGCACACACCGAGTCGTGCGCCGAGTTGCGGATCATGTGGGTCCAGGCCACGTCCAAAAATCGAGCCGGCCACGCCCCGGGCGGCAGGAACAGGGCCGACAGCGGTTCGGCCATCCGCTCGATCCACCGTTCGGCCCGCGCTGCGGCCTGCTTCACGTCGACCCGGTTGGAAGCCACCCCCATGAGCAGGTTCGACCGCGCCCCCGAGCGCAGCTCACCGTGCCACTCCGGCAGGCCGGCCCGGGGGGCGCCTTCCAGGTAGGCCGGCAAGGACGAGATGGACAGTTCGAACTCGTCCTGGATCTCGTTGAACTCGGCCACCACCCTTCCCAACCATGGTTGGGGTGGTTGGTGGTCGGTGCCGTTCATCACCAGCAGCTGGTCGTCCGGACCGAGGAAGGAGGCGAACTCCTCGGTGAGGGTACGCACCCGACGGCCCAGGGCCTTGGCGTCCCCCGGCAGGGCTGCCCCGTTGCCGTACCCGGCCACCAGGTACTCGGCCCGCACCGAGGAGCCGTCCGGGGCGTGCCAGACGAAGGCCGTGCCGTCGACGGTCGAGGGCACCCCTCTCCACACCACGGCGTGCTCGAATCCGGCCTGAGCCAAAATCTGGGGCATCTGGGCGATGTGGCCGAACATGTCCGGTAGGTAGCCCACGTCCATCACGCCACCGAGGGTGTTGCCCCGGCCCATGCCTTTCTGCAGGTTGCGCACGATGGTCTCGCCTGACACCAGGAACTCGTCCATCAGGACGTACCACGGGCCGACGGTTATCCGTCCGGCCGCGGCCAGGGCCTCCAGACGACTGCGGTTCTCCGGCCGGATCTCCAGGTAGTCGTCCACCACGGCCAGCTGCCCGTCGAACAGGAAGTGGGCGAACGAGCTGTCCTGCTCCATCAGGTCCAGCAGTCCGTCGATGAGCCGGACCAACCGGATCCTGAAGGTCTGGAAGGGGTCGTACCACTCGCGGTCCCAGTGGGTGTGGGGCACCACGGCCACCCGCCGGGGAGCCACCGGCGTCCCCCCGCCCGTTGCGTCCGCGGCGGCACTCACGAGGACAGCGGTCCGTACTCCGCTTCGTAGGCCCGGAGCTCGCCGAGCAGCCGCTCAGCCTCCTGGGTGGTGTGGGCGTCGCCGCGCCCTGGTGGTCGGTGAAGAAGGCCAACCCCAGCTCCCGGAGCAGGCCATCGGCCCGGTGCTTGGCCTGGGCCGCGTCCAGCTTGGCCTGCCCGGCCTTGCCTGCTTCGCCGGCCTTGGCCAGACCGACCTCGGCCGACGCCTTCACCTTGTCCATCAGTCCCATCGGTGCTCCCCTCATCGCGGACTCCACCGGTGTAGCAGATCTGGTTCCCGAATTGCATGAAACGGGGCACCATTCGACCGCTTCTGACACCTCCGGGGACCGGAGCCCACTGGGGCAGACTGGAGCAGTCGCTCCCGGCCCCCGGGAGGTCGTAGCGAAGGAGTCAGGTGGAATCGGTCCGGGTGGCGGCGACGAGGCGGACGGTCCACGACCTGACGCCAGGAGGGCACCGTGCGCCCCTGGCGTGACCACCTGCCGGCGGGCTCCGACTTCGACCTGTCGGACCTGACATCGTCGGGCACCCTGTTGCGGGCGTGGTCGGCCCAGTGGAAGGCCCGACCCGGAGCACCGCTGTGGCTGGACATCCGTGGCGACCGTCGACCGGCGCTACCGGGGTCATCGCCTTCCCGTCGTCCGTGGTGGACGGCCGGGGAGTTCGACGCCGCCACCCGGAGGGTGGCCGGGCGCCTCCAAGGGGCCGGCCTGCCACCGGGCGGACGGGTGGTGTGGTCGACCACGTCGTCGGTGCCGGCCCTGGTGGCCCACGTGGCGGCCCTCCGGGCCGGGCTGGTGGTGGTGCCGGCCAACCCGGCCTACTCCCAGCGCGAGTTGGAGCACATCGTGTCCGACGTGCGCCCGGTGGCTGCCGTGGTCGAGCGGGCCGACCAGGCCCGGTGGGTGCGGTCGGCGGCCCCCGGACCGGTGGTCGTGGTGGAACCCGAGGTCGATCTCCCCGAGGCTGAACCGGGACTGCTCGATGCCGCCGGGCCCGACCAACCGGCCCTCATCTGCTTCACCTCCGGCACCACCGCCGCACCCAAGGGCGCCGTGCTCACCCACGCCAACCTGCTGGCGGCCACGGAGTCGGTGAGGGCGGCCTGGCGGTGGACGGCCGACGACCGGCTGGTCCACTGCCTGCCGGTCTTCCACGCCCACGGGCTGTGCGTGGGGGTCTATGGGACCCTGCTGGCCGGGGCTTCGGCCGTCCTGCTTCCCGGCTTCGACCCCGGTGCCGTCGCCGAGGCCGCCCAGTCCAGTGGGGCCTCGCTGTTCTTCGGGGTGCCCACCATGTACCACCGGCTGGTGGCCTCGGGACGGGCCGGGGACCTGGCTGGACTCCGGCTCTGCGTGTCCGGCTCGGCACCGCTCTCAGCCGAGCTGCACGCCTCGGCCAGCGCCGCTATCGGTTCGGTGGTGCTCGAACGGTTCGGTATGACCGAGACCCTCATGAACGTGTCCAATCCCTATGACGGACGGCGTCGGGCCGGCACGGTGGGATTCCCGCTGCCCGGGGTGGAGGTCCGCCTGGGCGACGACGCGGAGATCCTGGTCCGCGGGCCCAATGTCTTCGGTGGGTACTGGGAGCGCCCGGCGGCCGACGCCGATGCCTTCCTGCCAGACGGCGGCGGCGGGCCTGCGTGGTTCCGCACCGGTGACATCGGGGCCGACGTCGATGGGTACCTGGTCATCCGGGGGCGGTCGAAGGAGCTGATCATCACCGGGGGCATGAACGTCTACCCCGGCGAGGTCGAGGATGTGCTGGCCGGCCATCCCCTGGTGGCCGAGGTGGCGGTGACCGGCACCCCGTCCGAGGAGTGGGGCGAGGTGGTCACGGCGTACGTGGTGGCCGACGGACGGCCTCCTTCGCTGGCCGAGCTGGTGGAGTTCAGCGCCGGCACCCTGGCGCCCTTCAAGCGGCCCCGGGTGGTGCACGTGGTGGAGGAGCTGCCCCGCAATGCGCTGGGAAAAGTGATGAGAAGCCAACTGGCGCCGTGACCGCGAGGTAGGTTCGCGGCGGTGGGAGGACGCATCGACATCGACGGGATCGCTCGACCGCGGTGACCGCTGTCATCCCGGGGCCGACCCGTCGGCGCAAGTGGCCCAACGACCGGGTCGAGCGGGCCCTGGCCGACGAAGGGTTCGAGTCGGTGGCCGGGTTGGACGAAGTCGGGCGCGGGGCGTGGGCCGGACCGGTGTCGGTGGGGGTGGTGGTGATCCCCCTCGGGGTGAGAGCGCCCAAGGGGCTGTGCGACTCGAAGCTGCTCGACGAGGAGCGCCGGGAGGCGCTCTTCCCCAAGGTGACCAGGTGGTGCACAGCGTGGTCGGTGGGCCACGCCGAGCCCCTGGAGTGCGACCGGTTGGGCATGACCGCGGCGCTGCGGTTGGCGGCACAGAGGGCCCTCACCGGGCTGGAGGCCGCTCCTCAGGTGGTGGCCATGGACGGTCCGTTCGACTACGTGAGTGAACCGGCCGACCCCGACCAGGAGGAGGGTCGGCCGACCGCTCTGCGCCGACCAGCTCTGCGCCATCCCCGCCGGCCCTGGCCATCCCGACGCCCGAGATCCGCAACGTGGTCAAAGGTGACCTCACCTGCGTCTCCATCGCCGCCGCCTCCATCGTGGCCAAGGTCACCCGGGACCGCCTCATGCGTTCGATGTCAGCCAGCTTCCCGGCCTTCGACTTCCACTCGAACAAGGGATACCCCTCGCCGGTGCACCGCAGGGCCCTGGCCGGATTCGGCCTCACGTCGTTGCACCGGCGCTCCTGGTCGTACGCGGACGAACTGGCGTTCCGCTAGGGCGTCGGCGTCGCAACCGGTGGTCAGGCCCTCATGGCCGGGTCAGGAGGCCTTGGCCGGCTCCTTGGGGGCCGGGTCCTTGGGTAGGCCGAGCACCCGTTCACCGATGATGTTTCGCAGGATCTCATCGGTGCCGCCGGCGATCCGCATCCCGGGCACCCCGAGGAGGAACTCCGACCAGGCGTAGGTGCCCCACGCCCCGGTGTCGGCCACCAGGGCCGGCCCGAGGAGGGTCGACACCAGTTCGTAGGTGCGGACCATGTTGGCGGTCAGTGACAGCTTGGCCAGTGACATCTCCGGCCCCGGCAGTTGGCCCACGGCGATCTTGGCCATGGCCCGCAGGTTGTTGAATCGGGCCAGGTGCTCGTTGACGTAGATGGCGGCGATCTGCTGGCGGACCAGGGGGTCCCCAGCGCGACCTACCGCCCGGGCCATCTCGATCAGCCGGGTGGTGGGGGGGACACCCACACCGCCACCGCCACCGCCGATGGCGGCCCGCTCGTTCATCAGGGTGGTCAGGGCTACGGTCCACCCCCCGTTGACGTCGCCGAGCCGATGGGAGTCGGGCACCCGGACGTCGGTGAAGAAGACCTCGTTGAAGGTGGATCCTCCGGTCATCTGGCGTAGCGGCCGTACCTCGACCCCCGGGGCGTGCATGTCCACCACGAAACCGGTCAGGCCGCGGTGCTTCTCCAGCTCGGGGTCGGTGCGGCAGATGATCTCGCCGATGTCGGACACCTGGGCTCCCGATGTCCACACCTTCTGGCCGTTGATGACCCACTCGTCGCCGTCGCGGACCGCCCGGGTCTGCAGTGAGGCCAGGTCCGAACCCGAGGACGGCTCGCTGAACAGTTGGCAGCCGACGATGTCGCCGCGGTACATCTTGCGCAGGTAGGCCTCTTTCACCTCGTCGGTGGCGTGGGCCAGGATGGTCGGTGCCACCATCCCCAGTCCGATCCCGTACACGGCCATGGACGGGGTCCGGTAGTCGGCGGCCACGGCGGCGTAGATGCGCTGGTACTCGCGGCCCAGTCCGCGACCGCCGTACTGCGGTGGCCCGGTGATCCATCCGAACCCGGCATCGAACACCGTCTGGGCCCAGGCCCGGGCGGCCTCGACGTCAGCAGCCTCCTCTTCCGGCGTGCGCTCCGGAAACAGGCCGACGCTGTCGGAGCCCTGACCCCACACGAAGGTCTCCGTCGGCCGCTTGGAGGCGTGGGCGTCGAGAAAGGATCTGGCCTCGGCCTCGAACTGCTCGGTGGTGACGGTGTCACCACCTCCGGCGGCTCCCGGGCCCTGGCCGGCCACGACGGTGTCGGTCATCTTCACTGCTCCCTTGTTCTGGCGTCTGGTCTGGAGGCGCAAGGCTGACCGCCCGGTGAGGGTCGGCGCGCTCGAAGGCCACCTCAGGTCAGCGTAACCCTGGGCCCGGACCCCGGCTCAACCCTTGACCGCCAGCACCGAGCGCAGGGCTTCGTCCAGGTCGGTGTGGGCAAAGGCGTATCCCTGCGATTCGAGCGCTGTGGGGAGCACCCGCTGGCCTCCGAGGATGAGCTCGTCGGCCATTTCGGCCCCCAGGATCAACTTCAAGGCCACCGAGGGCACCGCCAGCACGGTGGGACGGTGCAGGACGGAGCCCAGGGCTCGGGCCAGTTGGGCGTCGGTGGCCGGGTTGGGCGCGGTGGCATTGACCGGTCCCACCACCGCCGGGTCCCTCAAGCAGTGGAGGATCACGCCGACCTCGTCGTCCAAGGTGATCCAGCTGCGGTACTGGGTTCCCGAGCCCATCCGGCCCCCCAGCCCCAGCCGGAACAGCGGGAGTTGCTTTCCCAACGCCCCACCGTGCCCACTCAGGACGATTCCGGTGCGCAGCAGCACGGTGCGGATGCCCCGGCTGATCTCCGAGGTGGCGGCGGCCTCCCAGGAGCGGCACACCGAGGCCAGAAATCCCGAGCCCGACGAGGAGGTCTCGGTCAACTCCTCGTCACCCCGGAGGCCGTAGTAGCCGACGGCCGAAGCGCTGACCAGTACCGGTGGTGGGGCGGGGAGCCGGAGTAGTGCGCCCACCAGCAGCGAGGTGGCCGCCACCCTGCTGTCGAGGACCAGCCGCTTGCGCGCCGTCGACCACCGCCGGTCGCCGACGCCCGCTCCGGCCAGGTTGACCACTCCGTCGTAGGGGCCGGCGCGCTCCAGACCCTCTCGGTCCAGGGACCCGGCAGCCGGGTCCCAGGACACGTCGGTGATGCCTGCCGGAGCGGGGGCACCCGACCGTTCGCCTCGCACCAGCCGGGTGACGGTGTCATCGGAGGCCAGCAGCCGGTCGACCAGGGCCCGGCCGATGAGCCCGGAGGACCCGGTGATCAGTATGTTCATACCGCGGCTGGTGGTGGACTCGGGCCACGGCACCAGGGCCACCGCCCGCCGCACCATGGCAGCGAAGGCGTCGGGGTGGGTGAGGTGGGCCCCGTGAGCCGCCCCGGCGAACTCGACCAACTCGGAACCGGGCATGTGCTCTACCAACCAGGCCACCGACTCCCGGTGACGCGGCGCGGAGTTCTCGCCCCGGGCGCACAGGCTGGGTATGGCCATCGTCGTCACATCGAAGGGGGCCTCGTTGATCCGGATGGCGTCGAGCTCGGCGGCCAGGGCCGGCCCATCGGCTCGACGGGCGGCCTTCTCCGCTTCCGGAAGCCGGTCCCAGGCCGTGTTGCCGACCATCCGGCGGAAGAACCCCTCCGCGGCCAGACCGTAATCGTCGACATCCCCATCCCGTCGGGTGGTGCTCGACGCCGGTCGCTTCGGCCAGATGTCGAGCCAGGGCATGGGCGGTTCGTAGACGGCCATGCTGCGGATCGACGACCCTCCCGGACCGAGAGCCGCTCCGAGCGCCACCGCACCCCCGTAGCTGTGTCCGATCACTACGGCCGGCCGGCCGTCGATCACTTCGTACAGGTCGTCGATGTGCCCGTCGAGCGTGCCGTTGAGGGGCAGGGCCTCACGCGACCGGTGGTACCCACGGCGGTCGTAGACCACGGTGTGCAGGTCGCCGAGACGCCGCAGCACACGGCCGAAGCTCGACGAGCGGTCGAGGGACCCATGGACCAGAACCACCACCGGCCCAGGGCCGGACGGGCCTTCCGGGAGGCGTTCGGTGACGGCAAGCGGCATTGTCGACGGCATTTGTGATCCAGCCTGTCAGGCTCCGACCAGAACGCGCCATACGGCCCCTGACGAGGATGAACGTCCCCGGATAGGCACCGGGCCCAGCCGGGTCGGACCGGCGAATCGCCCGGAATTCGGGGGGTTTCGGCCCCAAATGCACCCGCGCGCCCGCTAAATCGTGCATTGTTGTGGCTTCCAAAGATGAAGGAGAGACAGTGCCCCTTACCAAAACCGATCTCATAGCGACCGTCGCCGGCCATACCGGATCGAGCTCGAAGGACGTGGCCACCGTGCTGGCCGGCCTCGAAGATGTGATCGTTGCCACCGTGGCCAAGGGCGAGAAGGTCGTCATCACCGGCTTCTTGACCTTTGACCGCTCAGCCGCGCCGCGCGCAAGGGCCGCAACCCGCAGACGGGCGAGACGATCAACATCAAGGCCTCGAAGAGCCCCAAGGTCTCGGCTGGAGCTTCGTTCAAGAACGTCGTGAACGGAAAGGCCCCGGCGCCGAAGATCGCCAAAGCCAAGTAGTCAGAAACACCTCTCGGTTCGAGCCGTGGCCGGTGATGTCCTGCCGGTCACGGCTCGAACCGCGTCTCAGAGCTGACCGATCCCCTTGTGGGTCTGGGGTACCACCCGCACCCGCGGGTACACCCGCAGCGCCCGCTCCTGAAGTTCGAGGACCTGTTCCGGCGAGGGGGCGGTCTCGACCGAACCGAACGGCGTGACCGGTTGCAGGAAGATCTCCGGACCGCGGTCGGCACCACCGCTCTCCGCCGATGACGACACCATGGCGATGGCGGTGTCGAACTCACCGGGGTCGGTGGTGGCCCCGATCACGATCTTCACCCACGTGCTCAGTCGTGCGGCCAGAGCGGTGCAGAGGAAGCGCCGCTGCACCTCGGGCGACACCTGCTCGCCGTCGACGCTGGGCAGCTTCACGTCCATGCTGACGTAGGTGAGGAACGGCACCATCCGTTCCAACGTGGGTACCAGTGACCCGTTGGTCTCGAGCATCACCGGCCGTCCGCGGGCGGCCAGCTGCGCGGCCAGCTCGACCACCCGGCGTGACTGCAACAACGGCTCGCCGCCGGTCAGCGAGATTGAGTGGTGGGGGAGCAGCCGACACAGATGGTCCACCGCGGCCACCAGCGAGCCGATGGGAAGTGGGCTGTCCACGATGTCCCAGTCGCGGCGACCCGGGGTCTGCTCGATCCGGCACGGCCCCGGGCGGCGATCGAGGGCCTCGGGTTGGTCGCAGTAGGCGCAGCGGATGTTGCAACCGGTCAACCGCACGAAGACCTGCCGGTGCCCGACCAGGGCTGCCTCCCCCTGGATGGCCGAGAACACCTCGGTAGCCAGGATGTCGTCGGGAGGAGCGGAACCACTCACCTCGGAGTTGCTCACGGCAGGGCGGGATCGTCGGCCCCGGCGGCGGCGAAGCCCGCCTGGCGCAGCACGCAGGCGTCACACGCTCCGCACGGGACGTCGCCGCCCTGGTAACACGACCAGGTCAAGGACAGCGGGGCGTCGAGGTCCAGGCCCATCCGGACGATCTCGGCCTTGGTGGACTCGATCAGCGGCGTGCGGATGGCGATGGGATTCCCCTCGACACCACGCTTCTGACCGGTGGCGGCCACTCCGCGGAAGGCCTCGATGAACTCGGGCCGGCAGTCGGGGTAGCCCGAGTAGTCGATGGCATTGACACCGATCCAGACGGCATCGAGGTTCCGGGCCTCGGCCACCCCCAGGGCCACGGCCAGGAAGATGCTGTTGCGGGCGGGCACATAGGTCACCGGGATCCCCTGGTCGTCACCGCTTCCGACGGAGCCGTTGGCGGGACCGGGCGTGGCCGCCGGGACGTCGATGGACGGATCGGTGAGCGCCGAACCACCCCAGGCGGTGGTGTCCAGGTGGACCACCAGATGCTCGGAGCGGTAGTGGCCGGCCACTCCGGCCGAGCGGTCCAACTCGGTCCGGTGCCGTTGGCCGTAGTCGAAGGTGAGCGCCAACGGCGGCTGCCCCGACTCTCGTCGGGCCAGGGCCATGCACACCGTGGAGTCGAGTCCCCCGGACAGCACGACCAGATCCCCTCCCATGGTCAGGCGCCGCCTCCCGCCGTCAACTCCACCGACGAGCGCTCGGTCTCCCACAGCCGCAGGCCGGACAGGGTCAAGCCGGCTTCGGTGAGCAGCTCCCACGCCCGGTGGGCCAGCAGCTCCGCCGTGGGGTTGTCCAGGACCTCGTTGAGGTCCCGGTGGTCCCAGCGGTCGATGACTTGGCGTTCGACCATCTCGGTCAGCTGGTCGAAGTCGATGATCACGCCGTTGGCGTCGAGCGGCCCGCTCACCGTCACATCGAGACGGTACGAGTGGCCGTGCAGGTTCCGGCACTTTCCGGGGTGCCACTCGAGCCGGTGCGCGGCCTCGAAGGTGAAGGTGCATGTCACACTGGTTTGGACGTCGGCCACGTTCAGGACGCTAATCCAGAGCCGCACGGGGCCGGTCCAGTGACCCTTTGATTCGGGTTGGACCGGTAGGCTTGTAGGGAGATGGAGAGCCAGCGCGCACGGAGACGGAGAAGGGGAGGGGTCACCCCTCGGCGATGGTCGGGCGACCTCGCCCGGCGTGGCGGCGACCGCGGCCACCGCCGCCGGTAGCGGCGCCTTCGGTCCCAATGCCTGGCTGGTCGAGGACATGTACGACCGCTACCGGGCCGACCCCACGTCGGTGTCCGAGTCGTGGCGGGAGTTCTTCGCCGACTACCGCCCCCCGGGGCGTCGCCGGCTCCGCCGTTCCAGGCCGCCGTGGCCCCGTCTCCGGTTCCCTCGGCCGTGGTCGGAGCGGGCACCGGACCGGTCCCGGCCAATCAGTCCATCCAGGGCCAGTCGGCCCACTCGGCAACCGGCACATCGGGCAACGGCCACGCGCCGGCTGTCGCCCCGCGGGCCACGCCGGCTCCGGTGCCGGCCGGTGAGCCCGATGTCACCCCCACCCTGTTGCGGGGGGCGGCCGGCCGCATCGTGGCCAACATGGAAGCCTCCCTCGGTGTCCCTACCGCCACCAGCGTGCGAGCGGTGCCGGCCAAGCTGCTCGAGGTCAACCGCACCATCGTCAACAACCAGCTGTTCCGGACCACCGGCGGCAAGGTCAGCTTCACCCACCTGATCGGGTACGCCGTGGTCAAGGGACTGATCGCCGTTCCGGTCATGAACGCCGCCTTCGTCGACGATGCCGACGGCAAAGGCACCCCGGGGGTCATCCGCCACCCGCACGTGGGCCTGGGCCTGGCCGTCGACGTCGAGAAGTCCGGGGGCAACCGGACGCTCCTGGTCCCCTGCATCGCCGGCGCCGACACCATGGACTTCCGGGGTTTCGTCAGTGCCTACGAAGAGTTGGTGCGCAAGATCCACACCAACAAGATCGGACCGGACGACTTCGCCGGCACCACGGTGACCCTGACCAACCCGGGCACCCTGGGCACCGTCCAGTCGGTCCCGCGCCTCATGCCCGGCCAGGGCCTCATCGTCGGGGTCGGGGCGCTGGGCTTCCCGCCCGGGTTCGAGGCCGCCGACCCGCGGACCTTGGCCGACCTGGGCATCGGCAAGACCGTGACCATCACCTCCACCTACGACCATCGGATCATCCAGGGGGCGGAGTCCGGCCTGTTCCTGGCCTACGTGTCGGAGTGCCTGATGGGCGGGCACGGCTTCTACGACGAGGTGTTCGACTCGCTCGACATCCCCTACGAGCCGGTCCGGTGGGAGAAGGACAGCAACGCCGGTGACGACGGCGTCGACGGGTCCCACGCCCGACTGATCAAGCAGGTGCACGTCCAGACCCTGATCAACATGTACCGGGTCCGGGGCCACCTGATCGCCCACCTCGATCCGCTCGACGCCGAGCCACCCGAGCTCCATCCCGAGCTCGACCCGCTCCACTACGGGCTGACCATCTGGGATCTGCCCCGCCAGTTCGTGGCCGACGGGCTGGCCGGCAGGGACATGGCCACCCTGGACGAGATCCTCCACACCTTGCGCGACGCCTACTGCCGCACCCTGGGCGTCGAGTACATGCACATTCAGGATCCCGAGGAGAAGCGGTGGATCCAGCAGCACGTCGAAGGGGTGTCCACCTCCCTGACCCCCGACGAGCAGCGCCACATCCTGGGCCGGCTCAATGCCGCCGAGGTCTTCGAGCGGTTCCTCCACTCACGGTACGTGGGACAGAAGCGGTTCGGTCTCGAGGGCGCGGAGTCGGCCATCGTCCTGCTCGACGCCATCCTGGACCGGGCCGTGCAGGAGGGCCTGCACGAGGCGGTGATGGGGATGTCCCACCGCGGTCGGCTCAACGTGCTGGCCAACATCGTGGGCAAGTCCTACGGGGAGATCTTCGAGGAGTTCGAGGGCAACCTCGATCCCGACTCGGTGCAGGGCTCGGGAGACGTGAAGTACCACAAGGGCGCGGTGGGGTCGTTCGTGGCCCGCGACGGCCGGTCCATCCCGGTGACGCTGTCCTCCAACCCTTCCCATCTGGAGGCGGTGGACCCGGTGGTGGTGGGCATGGCCCGGGCCAAGCAGGACGCCCTCGGCGGCGAGCAGGGCACCGGCCCCCATCTGGAGGACGGGGCCGGCGACCCCTTCCCGGTGCTGCCCATCCTGCTCCACGGCGATGCCGCCTTCGCCGGCCAGGGCGTGGTGGCCGAGACCCTCAACCTGTCGGGCCTGGCCGGGTACCGCACCGGCGGCACCGTGCACATCGTGATCAACAACCAGCTGGGCTTCACCACCGCCCCCGAGGCCGCCCGCACCTCGGTGTACCCCACCGACGTGGCGAAGATGGTCCAGGCTCCGATCTTCCATGTGAACGGGGACGACCCCGAGGCTTGCGCCCGGGCCGCCCGACTGGCCTTCGGGTTCCGCCAGGCCTTCCACAAGGACGTGGTCATCGACATGGTGTGCTACCGGCGCCACGGCCACAACGAGGGCGACGACCCGAGCTACACCCAGCCCCTGATGTACGCCCTGATCGATGCCAAGCGCTCGGTGCGCAAGCTCTACACCGAGTCCCTGGTCCGACGGGGGGACATCTCCTTGGAGGATGCCGAAAAGGCCCTCGACGACTTCTCGGCCCGGCTCCAGGCCGCTCTGGACGAGACCAGGGCCGAGCACGAGTCGCTGGCCGGGACCACGCCGGTGCTGCCGGCCTATGTGGTGCCGGACCTGTGGATCCCACCGGTGGAGACCGGCGTGCCGTCTGCCGTCCTGAGCCGGCTGGCCACGGTGGTGAGCTCGGTCCCCGAGGGTTTCGTCATCCATCCCAAGCTGGCTCGCCAGTTCGAGCAGCGGGACAAGGTCGTGGCCGACGGCGAGATCGACTGGGCCCTGGGCGAGGCCCTGGCCATCGGCTCCCTGCTCCTGGAGGGAACCAACGTCCGCCTCACCGGACAGGACACCCGACGGGGCACCTTCTCCCAGCGTCACGCCGTGCTGGTGGATCACACCACCGGGGCGGAGTACGTGCCGTTGGCCGGCCTCGAGGGGGGGCGGTTCACCATCCGTGACTCCCTGCTCTCCGAGTACGCCTGCGTGGGCTTCGAGTACGGGTACTCGGTCGAGGCCACCGAGGACCTGGTGGCCTGGGAGGCCCAGTTCGGTGACTTCTGGAACGGCGCAGAGATCATCGTGGACAACTTCTTGGTGGCGGCCGAGGACAAGTGGGCTCAGCGCTCCGGACTGGTCCTGCTCCTGCCCCACGGCTACGAGGGCCAGGGACCCGAGCACTCGTCGGCCCGCATCGAGCGGTTCTTGAGCCTGTCGGCCCGCGGCAACATGCGGGTCACCCAGCCCACCTCGGCGGTGCAGTACTTCCATCTCCTCCGGTCCCAGGTCAAGACCGACGACCGTCGGCCGCTGATCGTGTTCACCCCCAAGTCGCTCCTGCGGGCCCGGCAGGCCCGGTCACCCATCGAGGCCTTCACCTCGGGCTCGTTCACCGAGGTGTTGGACGACCCCATCTCGGCCCAGGAGGACTTCGACCCCCGGGGCGTGAGCCGGGTGGTCCTGTGCTCGGGGAAGGTGGCCTACGACGCCATGGCCCGGCGCGACGAGTTGGGCGACGCCGGCAAGGGCGTGGTGGTGGTGCGGGTGGAGCAGCTGTACCCGTGGCCCAAGGCCAACATCACCGCCGTCCTCGACCGCTACCCCAACGCCCACGAGGTGGTGTGGTTGCAGGAGGAGCCGGAGAACATGGGGGCCTGGACCTTCGTGCACGGCCGGCTCCACCGGATCCTGCGGGACAGCCACACCCTCCGCCACGTGAGCCGGGCGGAGTCGGCCAGCCCGGCCACGGGAAGCGCCGCTCTGCACCGTCTGGAACAGGACGACCTACTGGGCCGGGCGGTGGGCTGACCTACTGACTTCGCTCGGGGCGGTGCCGCTGCGGGCGGGGTCAGACCAGAAAGTCGTGCGCCAGGGCGATCCACATCTCGGTGGACAGGTGCAGCGACTCGACGTCGACCCGCTCGTCGATGCCGTGGAACATGGCCCCGTACTGCTCGAAGCCGATGGCTGTGCTGTGCAGACCGAACCCGTAGGCCACGCTGCCCAACTCGCGGTGGTAGCGGGCGTCGGTGGCCCCGGCCGTGAGGAAGGGGACGGTTCGCGCCCCGGGGTAGAACAGCCGGCTGGCCCGTTCCAGGGCGTCCCACAACGGAGTGTCGATGGGTGAGGTGGTAGCCACCTCCTCGGAGACGAAGTGGATGTCCACGTCGTCGGCCAGGTCGCCCACCACCTCTTCGAGCATGGCCCGCACGTCGGCGGTGTCCCACCCCGGCAGGGACCGGATGTCGATCTCGAGCTCGACCCGGTCGGGGATCACGTTGATCTTCGACCCGGTGCGCAGGATGGTCGGGGCCATGGTGGTGTGGGTGCAGGCATGGGCCTGGCGGGCCAGGCCCACCAGGGGCAGTACCTCGAGAAAGGCGTCGATCTGCTCCGGGTCCAGCAGGGGCTCGGCCAGCTCCGGCGGGAATCCGATCCCTTCGATGAAGCGCACCCAGGCCTCGTGCAGCCGGGCCTGGGGCCGGTAGGCGTCGACCCGGCGCACCAGCTCGGCCGCTTTGACCAGGGCGTTATCGGTCCGCAGCGGTTGGCTCCCATGCCCCGGCGTGCCGCGCACGGTCAGGATGCACCAGAACACGCCCTTCTCGCCCACGATCACCGGCAGCCGGGTGGTGCCGTCGGCCCCGCCCATGGGGAACCCGCCCGACTCGGTGATCACGTAGTCCGAGTTGACATCGTCGGCAGCGTGCCGGCACAGCCACTTGGCTCCGTGGGTCCCGAGCGCCTCCTCGTCGGCCACAGCCACGTAGGTCAGGTCGCCGGCCGGGCGGAACCCGCTCTGGCCCAGGTGGCGAAAGGCCGTGGCCATGGTGGCGGTCAGGTTGAGCATGTCGATGGCGCCCCGCCCCCACACCGTGCCGTCGATGAGCTCGCCCCCGAACGGGTCGTGGGTCCAGTCGTCGCCGTTGGCCGGGACCACGTCGGTGTGGGCCAGCAGGGTCAGGGACGGAGCCGAGGGGTCGGTGCCCTCGATCTTGGCCACCAACGAGGTCCGGTCCGGCTCGGGCTCGAAGGTCTCCATGTCGACACCCGAGCCCTCCAGGTAACCCCGGAGGAGGTCGGCGCTGCGGCGTTCGTGGCCGGAGGCGACCGTGCCGTCGTTCACGCACCGGTTGCGGATGAGCTGCTGCAACAGGTCGGTGGCCTCGGCGCTGCGACTGGTTTCGGAGGCCATGGGGCCATCCTATGACGTTCGCCTCAGGGCATCGGGGCCGGTCTCCGGGCCGTTCTCCGGGTTCCCCGAGGGGGGATGGTCGGGACGCGCCTGGTCAGATGGTTGACTGGAGCGACATGGAAGAAGATCTCCCCGAACGCCGACGGATCGTCGTGGACGGGTCGAATATTGCCACCGAGGGTCGCAGCCTCCCCAGCCTGGCCCAGCTCGACGAGGCCATTCGGGCCTTTTTGGACGAGTATCCCGGCTTCACCTCCTCGGATGTCACCGTGGTGGTCGACGCCTCGTTCGGCCACCGCATCGACCCGTCCGAGGTCCGCGCCTTCGACCAGGCCGTGGAGCACGGCGAGATGATCACCCCGCCGGCCGGCGCCATCGGCCGGGGTGACGGATTCATCCTGCGGATCGCCGAGAAGTCGGGCGCACTGGTCCTGTCCAACGACTCCTTTCAGGAGTTCCACGCCGAACGACCCTGGCTGTTCGAGCCCGGCCGGCTCATCGGCGGCAAGCCGGTACCCGGCGTGGGCTGGATCTTCACCCCCCGCACCCCGGTACGCGGGGCCCGGAGCCGGTCGGTGACCTCGAGGTCCAAGCGTGAGGGCCGGGCCGCCGACGTCGAGCGCGACACGGTGAGCGAAAACGGGATCGACCCGTCCGAGGTCGCCGAAGCTCCGCGGGGCGGGCGTCGGGCCAAGGGCACCGGCACGGGCGCGGCCCAGAAGGTGGGGGCCGCCACCTTGGAGCTGGACGCTGACTCCGCCAGCCCGTCGATCAAGCCGGCCAAGGCCGCCAAGGCCACCAAGGCCAAAAAAGCCGCCAAGTCGGAGCCGCCGGCCAAGGCGGCCAAAGCCACCAAGAAGGCCACCAAAGCCGAGAAGGCCACCAAGGCGACCAAGGCCGACAAGGTCGACGGTCCGGCCAAGGCCGCCAAGGCCACCAAGAAGGCCACCAAAGCCGAGAAGGCCACCAAGACCACCAAAGCGGCCAAGGCGGCCAAGGGCGCCGGACCGACCGACGGCTCGGAGCCGGTGAAGGCCACCAGGGCCTCGGCCAAGAAGGCCTCCAAGGCCGCGGCCGGGGAAGACCGCGCCCGAAGAGCAGTCAGACACCGGCGGGGGAGGCTCCCGCTCGGCCGGCTCGTCGGAGGCCCTCAACGATCCGATGACCTTTCTCACCTTCGTGGCCGACCACCCGGTGGGCAGTGTCTTCGACGGAACAGTGGTCTCGTTCACCTCCCACGGTGCCCATGTCGACGTGGGGGGGATGCTCACCCACGTTCCCCTGCGGGGCCTGGGCCGGCCGGCCCCGCACAAGGCCCGCCAGGTGCTGGCCAAGGGGGAGACCCGCCCGTTCCGTCTGGTGTCCCTGGACGCCGCCCGACGCCGGGCGGAGCTGGCCCTGCCCGACATCGACTCGTAGTCTCACCGGGCGCCCGCGGCCGGCCCGGGTCGATCCGGTCGGCCCGATAACCTCGGCGGTCGTGCGAGCCGATGAGTACCTGCCCCACCGCCCCCCGTTCCTCTTCGTCACCGATCTCCTGACCGTCGAACCGGGCCAGTCGGCCACCGGAAGTTGGCAGCTGACCGGGGAGGAGGCCTTCTTCGCCGGCCACTTTCCGGGTCGGCCGACCCTGCCGGGGGTGCTGATGGTCGAGGCCCTCGCTCAGCTCGGTGGCGTGGCGGTGCTGGCCGACCCGAGGTTCGCCGGAAAGCTGCCTCTGTTCGGCGGGATCGAGCGGGCCCGTTTCCGCCGCCAGGTGCTACCGGGCGACCGGCTCGACCTCGACGTGACTCTGGGCCGGATGTCGGCCCGGGCCGGCAAGGGGTCCGGACGGGCCACGGTCGACGGGGAGTTGGCCTGCGAGGCCGACCTCTTGTTCGTGCTGGTGGATGCCGCTCCGCCCGAGCCGGCCTGAGAAGGGCGATCCCGATGCGCATCGCCACCTGGAACGTCAACTCGCTCACCGCCCGGCTACCCCGGGTCGAGGAGTGGATCGCCTACGCCCAGCCCGACGTGCTGTGCATGCAGGAGACCAAGCAGGCCGACTCGTCCTTCCCTCAGGAGAGCTTCGCCTCGTGGGGCTACGAGACGGCCCACCACGGTGACGGCCGGTGGAACGGGGTGGCCATCGCCAGCCGGGTGGGCCTGTCCGAGGTGGCGACCGGGATGGACTCGACCGACGACGCCCAGGGCACCAGGTTGATCGCCGCCGACTGTGGCGGGGTGCGGGTGCACTCGGTGTACGTGCCCAACGGGCGCAGCCTGGACAGCGAGCACTTCGCGGCCAAGCTGGAGTGGCTGGCCGGGCTCCGGTCGCTGTTGGAGCGGACCACCGCTCCGGACCGCCCGGTGGCCGTCTGCGGCGACTTCAACGTGGCTCCCGACGATCGCGACGTATGGGACCCGTCCAAGTTCGTGGGCATGACCCACGTGAGCCAACCCGAGCGGGACGCCCTGGCCCATCTGCAGTCGTGGGGCCTGGTCGACGTGTTCCGCCGCCTCTACGACCAGGACCACCTGTTCACCTGGTGGGACTACCGCGCCGGTTCGTTCCACAAGCACCAGGGGATGCGCATCGACCTCATCCTGGTCACCGAGGTGCTGGCTGAGCGCACGGGCTACGCCCTGATCGACAGGAACGCCCGCAAGGGGCAGAAGCCCTCCGACCACACCCCGGTGTTCATCGACGTCGAGGTGTGACCGGGGTCAGCTGCCCAGGGCGGCGCGGATCTCGGCGATCCGCCGGCCGGCGTCTTGGGGCGTGAGTCCGGACCGGACCGGTCCTCGACACCCGGGCCACCGCGGCCAACCAGGGCGAGGGCTGGCGCTCCACCCGGCGGCCCTGGCCCATGGAGCGGGCCCGCGCCCACGAGCAGAACAACTGGGTGGACGCCCGGGTCAGGGCCACGTAGAGCAGACGGCGCTCCTCGTCGCGCGCCGGCCCCGACTCGGCGTAGACGATGGGGACGAATCCGTCCTCGAGGCCCACCACCATCACCGATCTCCACTCGAGGCCCTTGGCCCGGTGGAAGGTGGCCAGCTCCACCGAGTCCTCGCCGGGCGGTCGACGGCCGGGCGCCGCCCCCCGTCGGGGTCGATGCCTCAGGCGCCCGGGGCGGTCCGGTGGGGGATGCCGGCCCGGGCCAGGGCCCGTCGCACCACCGCCAACTGGTCATGGGTCCGGGCCAGCACGGCCTGGTCCGACCAGCGCAGGCCGTCGGCGGCCTGTCCGGCCAACAGGGCGGCCACCCCTTCGGCCTCGGCGGTGTCGTCGTCGTAGGCCGTCACCACCGGCATGGGACCGTCGGCCTCCACCGAACGGGGCGGCACAGCCACCGACGGTCCCAGGGCCGCGGCGGCTGCCGCCACCACCTGGGGGGTGGAGCGGTGGTTGTCGTCCAACCGGACCACCTCCATACCCGGCACCAGCCCGGGAAGGCGGTGGAGCAGGCGGGGATCGGCCCCGTTCCATCCGTAGATGGCCTGGTTGGGGTCGCCCACGGCGCACAGGTCCCGTCGTTCCCCGAGGAGCGCCATGACCAACCGGAACTGGGCCGGGTTGACGTCTTGGAACTCGTCCACCGAGAAGTGCCGGTACCTCCAGTGGGCCCGCTCGGCGAACCCGGCGTCGTCGAGGACCAGGTCGGCCGCCCGGAGCAGCACGTCATCCAGATCGACCGCCCGCTTGCGCTCCAGCAGCGCCTGGTACTGCGCCGAAGGCCTCGACCACCTGGTCGACGGCGAGCGATCACCGGCCGGCCCGCCCGCTCGGCGGCCGGGCCGTAGGACTCCGGGGTCAGGCAGTTGGCCTTGGCCCAACCGATCTCGGCATCGACCGCCGAGGCCGTGGCCGGATCGCCGACGAGGCCGGCGAGCGTCCGATAGCGGTGCTCGGCCACCACCGGCGGTGGACTCCTCTGCGTCCAGAGCCTGTCGCCGGAGGAGGGTGAGTGCCAACTGGTGGAGGGTTCCCGCCCGGACGCCGGGGCCGGGCGCCCCTCCGGGTGGGGCCGGGGTGGAGACGGTCACGCCGTAACGGCCCAGGCGGTGGCGCAGCTCCTGGGCCGCTTTCCGGGTGAAGGTGCAGATGACCGTGTGGTCGGCGTCGGCTGTCCCCTCCCGGATGCGCCGGGCCGCCCGCAGGGTGAGCACCCGGGTCTTGCCCGAGCCGGCGCCGGCCATGATGCACAGGGCCGGAGCGGGTGAGTCCACCGCCCGGCGTTGGGAGTCGGTGAGGGCGCCCACGGCCCGCTCGAAGGAGTCGGCCCCTGACGATGGCGCCGGGGGCGAGACAGGGCCGGGGGCAGGGGCCGACGGGCCCTCTGACCGGTCCAATGGTTCCACGGGAGCTGAGGCTATCGGTAGGGTGTGCCGGTGCTGAAGTCGTTCGCCGGCGGTCGCCTGTTCGGCGGGACGTGGGGGTCCGGCGTCCCGACGGTGCTGGCCCTCCATGGCTGGCAGCGGACCCACGCCGACTTCGCCCCGGCGTTCGAAGGATCCGGACCATCGGGTGGCAGCGGCTCCGATGGCAGTGGTGTCGACGCCGTCGGCCCTGGACCTCTTCGGATTCGGGGCCACCCCACCCCCGCCCGAACCCTGGGGCAGCGCCGACTACGCCCGCCACCTCCTACCCCTGTTCGAGGAGCCCGGGGTGCTGGCTGATCGCATCGTGTTGGTCGGGCACTCCTTCGGGGGTCGGATCGCCCCCCATCTGGCCGGACTGGTGCCCGACCGGATCGAGCGGATGGTGCTGTGCGGTGCGCCCCTGCTCCATCGGCACGGGCCGACGCGCCGAGCCGGCGCCGGCCTTCCGGGTGGCCCGCCGGCTCCACTCCCTGGGCTTGCTCGGGGAGGAGCGGATGGAGGTGATGCGGAACCGGTACGGGTCCCCCGACTACCGGGCCTCCGCCGGGGTCATGCGGGCCGTGTTCGTCCGGTTGCTGGCCGAGGAGTACGGAGAGGCCATGGCCGCGGTCCGCTGTCCGGTCGACCTGCTGTGGGGGGAGGACGACACCGAGGTGCCGGTGGAGGTGGCCGACCGGGCCCGACCGCTCTTCCCCTCGGCCGAGCTGGTCACCTTGCCGGGCATCGGCCATCTTCTCCCGACGGAGGCTCCCGCCCAGCTTCGCCAGGCGGTGTTGGGCCGCCAGCAGTCCGGACGCCGCGGACGCCTCCCGCGACGGCGGAGAACGATCCCATGGCCGGACCACGTTGATCCCGGCCGGTACCGCCCCGACCACCGTGGCCGTGGCCCTGTCCCGCTTCCACCACGGCCTGGCCTGGGTCACCCTGGCCACCTGTGTGCTGGCGCTGCGCGCCCTCGGGCCTGAGGTGGCTCCGGGTGGCGCAACGCGAGCACTACCTGGCCGGCTCGGTGAGCCGCTTCGCCGGTCGCTGGTGGCGGGCGACGCCGGTCAACACCGCCCTGGCCGTACTGGCCGTGGCCGCCGCGGTGGCCTCGTGGTGGTGGCCGGTCACCGGGGTGGTGGTGGCGGTCGTGGTGGCCGCCGGTCCGGTCGGCCTCTCGTGGCGCGGCCGGACCTCCCCCCTGGCCTGGACCCGCCGTCTGCGCACCCTGGCCGGGGTGTGGGCCCTGCTCGAGGTGGTCATCGTCGTGATCGGCGTGCTCACCGGGCTGGCCGCCCCGTTGGCCGTGGTGGCGGCGTTGGCCGTCCCCCTGCTGGTCGACGCGGCCTGCGGGCTCGCCTCGCCGTTGGAGAACCGGCTGGCCATCCATTTCGTAGAGGAGGCGGCCGCCCGACTGGGCCGGGTGGGCCCGACCGTGGTGGGCATCACCGGCTCCTACGGCAAGACTTCCACCAAGGGCCACATCGCCTTCCTGGTCCAGCCCACCCGCACCGTGGTGGCCACTCCGGCCAGCTTCAACAACCGGGCCGGCCTGGCCCGGGCGGTCAACGAGCACCTGGCCGACGGGACCGAGGTGTTCATCGCCGAGATGGGCACCTACGGCCCCGGCGAGATCGCCGAACTGTGCCGCTGGTTCCCACCCGACATCTCCGTGATCACCGCCATCGGCCCGGTCCACCTCGAGCGGTTCGGTTCCGAGGACCGCATCGTGGAGGCCAAGTCCGAGATCATCGCCGGGGCCGCCGTGGCCGTGCTCCAGGTGGACGACCCGCGGCTGGCGGCGCTGGCCGACCGGGTCGAGGCGTGAGGGCAGTCGGGTGGTCCGGTGTTCGACGGTGGACCGCTCGGCCGACGTGTGCGTGCTGCGGCTCGACGGACGGGAACCGGATGTCGGTCCTGGTCCGCGGGTCGGTGCTGGTCGAGGAGGTGGAGATCCCGGTCGGCGTGCAGCCGGCCAATCTGGCCGTGGCCATCGCGGTGGCCCTGGCCCTCGAAGGTCGACCCCGCGGTGATCGCCTCACGCCTGGGTGACCTCCCACCGGTCGACCATCGGCTGCAGGCGGTGCGGGCTCGGCACCGGCGCGACCATCCTGGACGACACCTACAACTCGAACCCGGCCGGCGCCTCGGCCGCCCTGGACGCCCTGGCCTCGGCCGAGCGCGACCCCTCGCCGTCCGGGGAGCCCGGCCCGGTCGGTGGTGGTCACGCCGGGCATGGTCGAGCTCGGGCGCCGGCAGTTCGACGAGAACCGGGCGTTCGGGGCGGCCGTGGCCGCGGTGGCCACCGACCTGCTGATCGTGGGCCGGACCAACCGGCGGGCCCTGCTGGCCGGGGTGGGCTCGGTCGGGCGGCTCGCCGGTCCGGACCACCCTGGTCGCCGACCGCCGGCAGGCCGTGGCCTGGGTGCGGGAACACCTCGGTCCGGCGGCGACGCCGTCCTGTACGAGAACGACCTACCGGACCACTACCCTTGACCAAGCTGAGCCACCGGTCGGGACGCCCGTCGTCGGCTCCAGGTCCCACGCCACGATCGGAGGAGTCAACCCACCGTGCCCGACGCAGCCGTCATCTTCGGAGGTCCGTCACCCGAGCACGATGTGAGTGTGCTGACCGGTCTGCAGGCGGCCCGGGGCCTGGCCGAGGCTCCCGACCGGCCCGTCGGGCCCGTCCGGGCGCTGTTCTGGTCCAAGACCGGTGAGTGGTACGAGGTCGACCCGGCCCTGGAGGCCGAGTCGTTCCTCGAGGGGGTGCCCCGGGGGGCCAAGCAGCTGCGTTCACGGCGGCCCCCGGCGGCGGGTTCTCCGAGTCCGGCGGGAGGCTGGGCCGGGCCCGCGGCCGGTGGAGATCGACGCCGCCCTGGTGTGCTGTCACGGGGGGCCGGGGGAGGACGGGACCCTCCAGGCCGCCCTGGATCTGGCCGGTATCCGGTACGCCGGGCCCACCGTGTCGGGGGCGGCCCTCGGGATGGACAAGTTGGCCTTCGGCGCCGTGGTGGCCGCGGCCGGCCTCCCGACCCTGCCCCGGGTGCTCCTGGCCGACGGACCGAACCGCCGCCGTTCGAACGGCCCGTACATCGTGAAGCCCCGGTTCGGGGGCTCGTCCATCGGCATCGACGTGGTCCAGGACTTCGCCACCGCCGAGGCCCGCCTGTCCGCCAACCCCCATCTCCGTTCGGGGGCGGTGCTCGAGCCCTACCGGCCCGACCTGACCGACCTGCAGATCGGGGTGCGCACCTGGCCGGTTCTTGGAGCTCTCGGCCATCGAGCGGCCCATCCGGAGCACCGGCGCCGCCGACATCCTCGACTACCGGGACAAGTACGTGGCCGGCGAGGGCATGGCCGGGGCCAATCGGGAGCTCCCGGCCCAGATCCCCTCGGAGCTGGAGAAGGGGCTACGCCACGCCGCCGACACGGTGGCCGGGCTGGCCGGGGTCCGAGGGATGGCCCGCATCGACTTCCTCTCCGACGGCACCGAGTTCGTCGTCAACGAGGTCAACACCGTCCCCGGCTCCCTGGCCCGCTATCTGTGGGTCTCCCCGTCGGTGCCCTTCTCCACCCTGCTCGACCGACCTGCTGGCCGAGGCCCGCCAGCGGCCCACCCACGCCTACTCCGCCGCCGGCGCCGACGGCTCGGTCCTCCGGTCGGCCGGGTCGATCGCCGCCAAGCTGGGCTGAAGGCCTTTGGCCGACTCCCGGCTCCAGCTCCTGCCGGGCGAGAACCTGCTGGTCGAGGTGCAGGCCCCACTGGTCGTTCCTGACCGGACCGTTGGCGGTGTCGGCCGTGGTCATCGCCATCGGGGTGGCGCTCGACGTCGGCATTCCCCACACGTCGGTGGCCCTTCACTGGGTCGAGGGACTGGTGGTGGCGGTGCCCTGCCTGTGGTTGGCCGTGCGGGTGGTGCGGTGGCGGAACACCCGGGTGATCCTGACGTCGATGCGGATCGTCGAGCGCTGGGGGGTCCTGTCCCGCCAGCAGGCCGAGACCTGCTGGCCCACGTGGCCTCGGTCACCGTGGTCCAGACCATGGTCGGCCGCATCATCGGTATCGGGCGGATCGAATTGGAGGTCCGGGGGGACGATCGAGCTCCGCTGGCTGGCGACGTGCGCAAGCCGGCCGTGGTCCGACGGGTCATCCACCGGCGCCTGCAGCCCTACGTCGATCCCGGTCCCACCTTCGGCTGACCGGGGCCCCGACCCCGGCTTCACCCGGTCCCGCTATCCGGCCTCATCCGGCGCCGAGGCCAACGTGCCGTCGCTGGCCTCGACCTTCCACGCCCGGCGTGTCGAGGCTGTCCGGGTCGATGGCCCCCGGCCGGCACAGGGCCACCACGCATCCCCCGAACCCGGCGCCGGTCATCCGTACACCCGAAGCACGCCGGGTCGCGGCCAGCAGCGTCTCGACCAGGTCGTCGAGGGCCGAGGTGGAGACCTCGAAGTCGTGTGGCCAGGCTCCGGTGGCTCTCGTTCATCAGGGCACCGGCCGCGGGCAGGTCGCTGGCGGAGGAAGGCCTCGGCCACTCGCGCACCCGGCGGCACTCGGTGACCACGTGGCGGGCCCGTCGGCGGAGGACCGGGTCGCGTAGGCCGATGAGGTCGGCGTCGCCGGCCGAGCCCAGCGGGCCGACCACCGCTGCGGCCGCCTGGCACTCGGCTACCCGGCGGCATACGTGCGAGCGAGTCGAGCGAGCGGGGCTGAGCCCGACTCGACGACCACGACCTCGGCGTCGGCCGGGACGGGCACCTGTTCGGTGTCAGGGTGGAGAAGTCGATGAGCAGGGCGTGGCCCCGACGTCCCCCCGCGCACACCAGGGGATCCATGGCCCCGATAGGGATGCCCAGCCGGTGCTCGGCCTCCTGGCACAGCCGGGCCACCACCGAGGGGCGAGCCGGAGACCCCGAACACCTCGGCCAGGGCCACCACAGCGCGGCGCTGGACGAGAGGCCCGAGCCCACCGGCAGGGTCGCCTGGATGTGCAGGGTCCCGCCCGCTTCCGGTCGGGCCAGAGCCACCATGGCCGCCGACCAGCCGGGACCAGGTCGGTTCGAGGCGGGCCAGGGTCTCCGGGTCGGCGGACCCGTCGAGCGGCAGGATGCACCGGAGTCTCGAAGGCCGTCGAGGTGACGACGATCTCTCGGCGCCGTCCTACGGGCGGAACTCCACGGTCACGCCCAGCCCGATGGCCATGGGCAGGGCCAGCGCCCAGGTTGTAGTCGGTGTGGTCGCCGATCAGGTTGACCCGACCGGGCCCGGTGGCTGTGCGGACCTCTGACACCTCTGCTCCTCGGGTTGATCCGTGTGGTCGGGACGGCAGGTTACTGCCAGCCCGCCGGGTCGTATTTGACCCCCGGGGGCCGCGGGGGCCAGCATCCGCCCTATGACCATCCCCGCACCGCACCACCCGGCCCGCCCGGTCCGGCCCCCACGCCCGTCCCGAAGCGCAGGTGCCCGGTGAGCGGGCCGCTCGACGGCATCCGCATCATCGAGCTGGCCGGCCTCGGCCCCGCTCCGTTCGCCGGGATGATGCTGGCCGACGCCGGGGCCGACATCATCCGGATCGACCGGCCCGAACGGGCCACCTATCCGCCCCACACCGAGGCCCATGTCGACCTCATGAACCGGGGCCGGAGGTCGGTGGCCGTGGACCTCAAGCACCCCGACGGTATCGGCCTGGTGCTGCGGCTGGTGGAGTCGGCCGACGGGCTCATGGAGGGGTTCCGGCCCGGGGTGGCGGAACGGCTGGGGCTCGGCCCCGACGTGTGCCTGGCCCGCAACCCCAAGCTGGTGTTCGGACGGATGACCGGTTGGGGCCAGGACGGCCCCATGGCCCAGGTGGCCGGCCACGACATCGACTACATCGCCCTGGCCGGGGCCCTGGAGCCGATAGGCCGGGCCGGGGAGCGTCCGTTGCCCCCCCTCAACCTGGTCGGTGACTTCGGCGGCGGCGGCATGCTGCTGGCCTTCGGCATGCTGGCCGCCCTGATCAGCGCCGAACGCACCGGCAAGGGCCAGGTGGTCGATGCGGCCATGGTCGACGGAGCGGCCTCGCTGATGACCATGACCTTCACCCTGATGGCCGCGGGTATCTGGACCGGGCCCCGGGGCACCAACCTGTTGGACACCGGCGCCCACTTCTACGAGGTCTACGAGACCTCGGACGGAGGGTTCATCGGGGTGGGGGCCATCGAGCCCCAGTTCTACGCGGAGCTGATCCGCTTGCTCGGGCTGGAGGGCGAGGAGTTGCCGCCGCAGATGGACCGGGAGGCCTGGCCGGCCATGAAGGAGCGGTTCGCCCGGATCTTCGCCGGCAAGACCAGGGCCGAGTGGGAGAAGATCTTCGACGGCACCGATGCCTGTGCGGCGCCGGTGCTGTCGCCCGCCGAGGCCTCGGAGCATCCGCACAACCAGTTCCGCCAGACCTTCACCGAGGTGGCCGGCGTGGTCCAGCCGTCACCCTCACCCCGGTTCCTCGGTACTCCCGGTTCCATCCGCCGGCCTCCGCCCAACCCCGGGCAGCACGCCGACGAGGCCCTGGCGGACTGGGGAGTCAGCGACGACGACGTGGTCGGGCTCCGCCAGTCGGGAGCCATCCGCTAGCGGGCCGCGCCGGGGTCAGAGGTTGACCACGGGGCAGGTGACTGTCCGGGTGATCCCCTCGATCAGCTGGATGCGGCCCACCACCATGCGGCCGAGCTCGTCCACCGTGGCCGACTCGGCCCGGACGATGACGTCGTAGGGGCCGGTCACCCCTTCGGCGGAGACCACACCGTCCAGTGAGGCCACGGTGCGGGCCACGGTGGCGGCCTTGCCCACTTCGGTCTGGATCAGCACGTAGGCGTTGACCGGCATTGGACACTCCTGGATCGGAAGATCAGGTTCGGGGACGGTCGCATGCTACCGCCGGGCCTGGGGCGCCTACCATGCGGTCGTGGGCGTTCGGGAGCGTGGTGATCAGTTCCGGCGCTTGGCCCGGTCGGCCCTCACCGACCTGTTCGACCAGCGCAGTCCGTTCGGGCGTCTGGCTCTGACCCACGTCCTGATGACGGCGGGCGACACCATGTTCGCAGTCTCCCTGGCCGGTTCGCTGTTCTTCTCGATCTCGCCCACCGCGGCCAAGGACAAGGTGCTCTTGTACCTCCTCTTGACGGTGGGGCCCTTCGCCGTGGCCGCTCCGGCCCTGGGCCCGGTCATCGATCGCAGCCGGGGGGCCCGCCGGGCCACAGTGGTGGCCTCGGCACTGGGTCGGGCCCTGCTCTGTCCCTTCCTGGCCCGGGACATCCACTCCCTCCTCCTGTTCCCCGAGGCCTTCGCCATGCTGGTGCTGTCCAAGGTCTACGTGGTGACCAAGGGGGCGCTGGTCCCCGAGATGGCGGCCCTCGGCATGTTGGACAGCGCCACCGGCGCCACCGGGACCGGTGGCACCTCGTCTGACCCCGCCCGTCCTCCCGACCCGGCCGATGGGCAGCCGGCGGTTCCTCCGCCGTCGACGGGATCGGCCCCCATGGCCCGGGGCCCGGACCCCACCCCTCCCTACGGCATGCCCCTGGTCAGGGTGGATGACCCCGGCAGCGGGGTGGAGAAGATCGAGCCGGACCTGGCCACCCTCAACGCCCGTCTCGGATTGCTGGCCTCGCTGTCCGGGTTTGCCTTCGCCCTGCCGGCGGTGGCCATCCTCAAACTGGGCGGCTCGGACGGGGCCTCGGCCGTGCTGTGGGTGCTGGTGGTGGTGTTCATCGCTGCCGCGGTGGCCGGGGCCCGGTTGCCGGTGCCGTTCCGCCGCAGCCAGCTGCGCAAGGAGTCCTCGGGCCGTTCGGCCCGCCCGGGCCGCTCGGCCGTGGAACCGGCTCCGACGGCGGCTCCGGCCGTCCAGTTCGCCCCGGACGTGGACGACACCTGGAGGCAGGACGCCGAGGACCTGGCGGCCTTGCGGCCGATGGTCGATACCGAAGTGCTACTGGCGCTGATGCCGGTGTCGATCCTGAAGGCCCTGGTGGGATTCACCACCTTCTTGTTCGCCTTCGACCTGCGGCGCGAAGGGGCGGCCACCTGGTGGTTCGGCTTCGTGTTGGGTGCCTTCACCGCCGGCGCCCTCATCGGCGTGCTGTTGGTGGCCCGGATCCGCCGGGTGCTGACCGAGCAGCAGATGCTGACCGGCTCGCTGTGGGTGGTGGCCGGTGTGACCGGGCTGGGCGCTCTGTACACGGCGCGCTGGTTCTGGGCCGTGGTGGCCCTGGTGGTCGGGTTGGCCATGGCGGTGGCCAAGCCCTCGTTCGACGCCCTGGTGCAACGACACGTGCGGGAGTCCGATCAGGGCCGGGCCTTTGCCCGGAACGAGACCCGCTTCCAGATCATGTGGGTGGCCGGATCGTTCGTGCCCGTGGTGCTCTCCCTGCCGGCGGCAGCCGGCAACCTGGTCATGGCCATCGTGGCGGCTACCGGAGCCCTGTCCTACATGAGCTCCCGGCGGGGGCGGAGGACCCGTATGGCCTCGGCGTGAGCTGGGCGGTGCGCTCCATGAGCCCCAGTTTGGGCGGGCTCGGGGGTCTGGTGGCCGGTGGGACCTGGCGCATCCGGTGCCGGTGGACCATGATCCCTGGGTGGCGGAACCGGGGGTCGACGAAGGCGGACCGGTCCGTCCCGTGGAAGCACCGGCCGACCCCGGTCCCACCCGGTGGAATCGGAGGCGGTTCCTGAAGCTGGGCATCGGCGGGGCCGCCGTGGTGGTGGCCGGAGCCACCGGGTTCGAGTTGGTCTCCCACGGCGTGCTCCCCGGTCAGCAGACCCTCGATCGCCTGGACGGCAGCTGCTCGGTGCCGAGTACGCCGTTGGCCTTCTCGTCGCCCGGCCTCTCGACCAGCGGCACCTTCTACTCCCAGGCCCGCAACCGGAGCGTCGGCTACACCATCGGCTATCCGCCGGGCTATGAGAAGGGGATCGACCTGCCCCTGGTGGTCATGCTGCACGGCTTCGGCGGCAACCACACCAACGCTCTGGCCGGCATGTCGCCGGCCCAGGCCGTGGCCCTCCGGGTGGACGGCCAGGCTCTGGCACCGATGGCCATGGTCACCGTCGACGGCGGGGGCGGGTACTGGAACCCCCACCCCGGTGACGACCCCATGGGCATGGTGGTCAACGAGCTCATTCCCCGGTGCCGGGAGCTGGGACTCGGCCGGCCGCCCCACAGGATCGCCACCATGGGCATCTCGATGGGTGGCTACGGCGCCCTCATCCTCGCAGAGCGCTATCCCCGGCTGATCTCGGCGGTGGCCGCCATCAGCCCGGCCATCTGGACCAGCTACACCGAGGCCCGCACCGCCAACCCCGGGGCCTACGCCTCGGCCGAGGACTTCGAGGCCGCCGATGCCGTCACCCACGCCCGGATGCTGGCGGGAAAGCCGGTCAGGGTGGCGTCAGGCGACGACGATCCGTTTCACCCCGGTGTCGCGGCCCTGGTTCAGGCTTTGCCCGTCGGGGCCGTGGTCGACATCTCGCCGGGATGCCACACCGGCCCGTTCTTCTTGTCCCAGGAGCCGCCTTCGCTGGCCTTCCTGGCCCACCATCTGACGCAGTAGCCCGCCGCTGACGGCGGCGGTGGCGGCAGCCCGGCTCAGCCGAGCTGTTGTTCGAGCTTGTCCACCTCGGCGTGGAGTTTGGCGGGCAGCTTGTCGCCGAAGGTGGCGTAGTGCTCACGGATGCCCGGCACCTCGGCCCGCCACTCGTCGGCGTTGACCGACAGGAGCTTGTCCATGTCCGCCGCCGACACGTCGAGCCCGTCGGTGTCGATGGCCCCGGGCGCCGGGATGAAGCCGATGGGGGTCTCGGTGGCCTCGCCCTCTCCGTTGACCCGCTCGAACACCCACTCGAGCACCCGGGAGTTCTCTCCGTAGCCCGGCCAGAGCCAGCGCCCGTCCTCGTCCTTGCGGAACCAGTTGACGTAGAAGATCTTGGGCAGCTTGTCGGGGTCGCCCTCGGCGCCGATGGTCAGCCAGTGGGCGAAGTAGTCGGCCATGTTGTAGCCGCAGAAGGGGAGCATGGCGAAGGGGTCGCGCCGGAGGTTCCCCACCGCCCCGGCGGCGGCCGCCGTGGTCTCCGAGGCCATGATGGAACCGAGGAACACACCGTGGTCCCAGTCCCTCGACTGGAAGACCAGCGGCACCACCGAGGCCCGGCGCCCTCCGAACAGGATGGCGTCGATGGGCACCCCGGCCGGGTCCTCCCACTCCGAGGCGATGGCCGGGTCCTGGGCGGCGGGGACGGTGAAGCGGGCGTTGGGGTGGGCGGCCGGCGTGCCACTGGCGGGCGTCCACTCCTCACCCTTCCACGAGGTCAGATGGGCCGGCGGCTCATCGCTCATGCCCTCCCACCACACATCGCCGTCGTCGGTGAGGGCGGTGTTGGTGAAGATGGCGTTGCCGTCCAGGGTGAGCATGGCGTTGGGGTTGGTGTGGCTGTTGGTCCCCGGGGCCACCCCGAAGAAGCCCGCCTCCGGGTTGATGGCGTAGAGCCGGCCGTCGGGGCCGAACTTCATCCAGCAGATGTCGTCGCCCACCGTCTCGACCTTCCACTCCGGCAGGGTGGGGATCAGCATGGCCAGGTTGGTCTTGCCGCACGCCGAGGGGAAGGCCCCGGTGACGTAGCGGGTCTCGCCCGCCGGCGACGTCAGTTTGAGGATGAGCATGTGCTCGGCCAGCCAGTTGTCGTCCCGGGCCATGACCGAGGCGATGCGCAGGGCGAAGCACTTCTTGCCCAACAGGGCGTTGCCGCCGTAGCCGGAGCCGTACGACCAGATCTCGCGGGTCTCGGGGAAGTGCACGATGTACTTGTTCTCGGCGTCACAGGGCCACGGGCTGTCGGCCTCCCCTTGGGCCAGGGGAGCGCCCACCGAGTGGAGGCACGGGACGAAGTCGCCGTCGGCTCCCAGCACCTCGAGGGCCCCCCGTCCCATCCGGGTCATGATCCGCATGGAGACGGCCACGTAGGCCGAGTCGGTGATCTCCACGCCGATGTGGGCGATCGACGAGCCGAGGGGGCCCATGGAGAACGGGACCACATACATGGTCCGGCCCCGCATCGACCCCCGGAACAGATCGGTCAGCTCACTGCGCATGGTGTCCGGGTCCCGCCAGTTGTTGGTGGGCCCGGCGTCGGACTCGAGCTTCGAGCAGATGAAGGTCCGGTCCTCGACCCGGGCCACGTCGCCGGGGTCGGAGTGGGCCCAGTAGCTGTTGGGCCGCTTGGCGTCGGAGAGCTTGGTGAAGGTCCCGTTGTCCACCAGAATCTGGCACAGCCGGTCGTACTCCTCGGCCGACCCGTCGCACCACTCGACGGCGTCGGGCTCGCAGAGAGCAGCGATCTCGTCCACCCATGCGACCAGTTTCTTGTTTTCGGTGGGGGGCATGGGCTTCTTACTCCTCCTCGGTGTTCCGGTCCGGCCTGACCGGGGAACAGACACCTTGCGGTGCCCATCCACCGGTTATCCACTGATAGTAGTGGGGGGCCACGAGCCCCAATGCTAGGCAAGGCTATGTGATGAGTCCCAATTCTGACAGTCAGTCAGGCCCGGCGCCCGGGACCGTCGATGAGTTCGCCCTCATCGAACGGCTGAGGGCCCGGTTCGAGGCGGCCGCCCGATCGGTGCTGCCGGACGGGGTGCTGCCGCCGGCCGGTGACACCTGGATCGGGGACGACGGAGCGGTGATCACCGTGGGGGGCGACGGGCCGGCCCGGGTGGTGTGGGCCACCGACCTGGTGGTCGAAGGGGTCCACGTCGATCTGGCCCTCTCCGGGCTGGACGACGTCGGTTTCAAGGCCCTGATGGCCACGGTGTCCGATCTGGCCGCCATGGGGGCCTGGCCCGGTCAGGCCCTGGTGTCCTTCGCCGCCCCCTCGGGGACCGATCTCGACCTGTTGGGGGCCGGCGTGGCCGCCGCCGCCGTGGAGTCCGGATGCGTGGTGGTGGGCGGGGACCTGTCCGGGGCGCCTTCCGTAGTGGTCTCCACCTCGGTGATGGGAGGGCTGCGGACCGAGCCCGACCGGGGACCGCTCCTCCGCTCGGGGGCCCGACCCGGTGACCGCCTGTTCGTGACCGGTCCGCTGGGTCGGTCGGCGGCGGGGCTGCGCCTGTTGCGGGCCCGCGACCCGCTCACCGATCCCCTGGCGGCGGGACTGGTCCTGGCCCATCGGAGGCCGATGGCCCGGCTCCGCGAGGGGGAGGTGGCCCGGCTGGCCGGGGCGAGTGCGGCCATCGACGTCTCGGACGGCCTGGTGGCCGACATCATCCACCTGGGCCGCTCGTCCGGCGTGGGCGTCGAGCTCGACGACTGCCCGGTGGCCCCGGGCGCCCGGAAGTCCGAGGCCCTGGGGGGAGGGGAGGAGTACGAGCTGGTGGTGGCCACCCCGGAGCCCGACGTCCTGGTGGAGGCGTACCGGACGGCCGGGCTGCGGCCCCCGCTCCCGGTCGGCCGGTGCACCGACCGCCCCGGGGAGTACACCCTGGACGGTGGGCCGCTGCCGGCGGGTGGCTGGCGCCACCGGTTCTGACCGGGGCCGGCGGGGGTGGGGTCGGGCCGGGGCAGAAAAGGGCCGGGCCAGGGACGGAGGGGGCCCGGAGCGGGCCCAGAGCGTTCCCGGGCGGCAAATTCTCAGGAAACCCACAGGTTGACCGGGCACAGTGGTGGGGATGAGTTCGTCAGCTGCCATGTCCCCGACCACGCTGCCCAGCCCCGGTAAGGGTCCCGGCCCCCGGGGAGGGGCCATGTTCAAGGCCGACCGCCGGATCCTGGTGGTCGACGACGAGAAGAGCATCACCGACCTGGTGACCATGGCCCTGCACCTCCACGGGGTGACCACCGAAGTGGCCCATACCGGGGCCGACGCCCTCCGGTTGTTGCAGTCGTTCCGCCCCCACCTGGTCATCCTGGACGTGATGCTGCCCGACCTCGACGGCTTCGAGGTGCTCGTCCGCATGGGGGAGGAGCAGCCGCCCCTCGACATCCCGGTGCTGTTCCTCTCGGCCCGTGACGGCCTGGACGACCGGATCCGGGGCCTGTCGCTCGGGGGCGACGACTACATGACCAAGCCGTTCAGCGTGGAGGAGATGCTGCTGCGCATCAACTCCATCCTGCGCCGGACCGAGGTGACCGACGAGCAGACCGGCCGGCTCGCCGTGGACGACCTGGAGCTCGACGAGGAGAGCCACCAGGTGTGGCGGGCCAAGACCCCGATCGATCTGACCCCCACCGAGTTCCGCTTGTTGCACTACCTCATGGTCAACGCCGGTCAGGTGGTCTCCAAGGCCCAGATCCGCGACCGGGTGTGGGACTACAGTTTCGACGGCAAGGTCAACATGGTCGAGGTGTACATCAGCTATCTGCGCAAAAAGCTTGACGTCCACGGTCCTCCCTTGATCCGCACGGTGCGCGGTCTCGGGTACTCCATCCGGACCACCTCTGACTCATCCGGTCGGTGAGGCTGCCGCGGGCCCGGCGGATGACCCTCCGGCTCCGCCTCATGGTGCTGGTGATGGCGGTGGTGGCCGCCGGCCTGATCATCTCGGATGTGGTGACCTACCACTCGCTCCGCTCGTTCCTGGTGAGCCGGGTCGACCAACAGCTCGACGCCGCGGCCTTCCCGGTGGGTCGGGACCTGCTGTCGACCTCGGGGTTGGCCCCCAAGGCCCTCACGCCGCACTCCGTGGTGCAGCATCCGTCGACCGGCCAGTCGTCGTCACCGAACGCCAGCGCCTACCTCAACGGCGGGCAGCTCTACGGCCGGTCCCACCACGCCGAGGTGGCCGTTCTGGTGCCGGCCGGAACCTATGGGCAGCTCCGGAACGCCCGGGGAGTGGTCCAGGCCCATCTCTTCTACGACTCCAGCGGGACCACCCCGGCGGCGCCACGCATCCCGTCCGCTCTCCCGGGCTCGGGAGCGGGCATCGGTCCGGACCTGTACTTCACGACCTCCAGCTCCGGCCCCGGCGCCGAGTCCTACCGGGCGGTGGCCAAGCCCCTGGCCCACGGGGCCGGCGTGGTGGTCATCGCCATACCCCTGACCGTGCAGGAGAGCACGCTGCGCCAGCTGGTGCTCATCGAGCTGATCGTGTCCGCCGTCCTGCTGGTGGGATTGGGGGCCCTGTCGTGGTTCATGGTCCGCCGCGATCTGCAGCCTCTGGTGGAGATCACCGAGACGGCCGGCACCATCGCCCAGGGCGACCTCACCCAACGGGTGACCGAGTCGGCCCAGGGCACCGAGGTGGGCCAGCTGGGGCGGGCCTTCAACACCATGATCGACGAGATCGAGGTGGCCTTCGCCGAACGGACCGCCTCCGAGGAGCGACTGCGCCGCTTCCTGGCCGACGCCTCCCACGAGCTGCGCACCCCGCTCACCTCGATACGCGGCTACGCCGAGCTGTTCGACCTCGGGATCCGGGACCGGCCCGACGAGCTGGCCCGCTCCATCCGTCACATCAAGGACGAGGCCTCGAGGATGTCCACGCTGGTCGACGATCTCTTCCTGCTGGCCCAGCTCGACCGGGAGCGGCCGTTGCGGATCGAGTCGGTGGACCTGGCCGAGCTGGTCACCCGTTCGGTGGCCTCGGTCGAGGTGTCCGAGCCCCAGCGCCCGGTGGTGGTCGATGCCCCCGGGCCGGTGGTGGTGGAGGCCGACGGGCAACGGATGCGCCAGGTGGTCGACAACCTGTTGGTCAACGCCCTCATCCACACGCCGGTGGGGACCGCCGTCCGGATCACCGTGGCCGGCGGGGCCCAGTGGGCGGTGCTCACCGTTCAGGACGAAGGACCGGGTATCGACCCCGCCCTGGCCTCCCGCATCTTCGAGCCGTTCTTCCGCACCGACCCGTCACGGTCACGGGCCTCCGGGGGCGCCGGGCTGGGCCTGGCCATCGTGGCGGCCATCGTGGAGGCCCATGGCGGGACGGTCAGGGTGGAGTCGGCCCCGGTCAGGGGGCGACGTTCGAGGTTCGGATCCCGGTGGTCCGGGCCGAGGAGCCGCCGAGGGGGAGCGGGACCAGAGTGGCGTGGCGGCGGTCCGGGGCGACGAGCCTCTGACCACGGAGGCGTGAGCCCGGGCGCTACTCAGGCCGGGATGTTGCGGATCGGCCGCTTGACGACCTTGCCCGAGCGGATGCACGACGTGCACACGTTGATCCGCTTGGGGGACCCGTCCACCAGGGCCCGGACCTTCTGGATGTTCGGGTCCCAACGCCGCTTGGTCCGACGGTGGGAGTGGCTGATGTTCATCCCGAACGAGGGCTTCTTTCCGCACAACTCACACACCGCTGCCATGACGTTCCGACTTCCTTGTAGATCCTCAGGTAAGTCGCAAAGGTTAGCATCCTGGTGATGGTGGTCCTCGACACGTTGGGCGCAGCAGAGCTGTGCCAGGTGATCACCACGTTCCGGGACGGGTTGCGCTCCCACCAGGAGGTGATCAACCGCCTCAACGTCTACCCGGTGCCCGACGGGGACACCGGGACCAACATGGCCCTGACCCTCCAGTCGGTGACCGAGGAGCTGGACGGCCTGGAGTCACCGGATCTGGCCGCCACCTGCGCCGCCATCGCCCACGGCTCGCTGATGGGGGCCCGGGGCAACTCGGGGGTGATCTTGTCGCAGCTCCTGCGGGGCATCTCCGAGGGACTCAACTGCCCGTCGGCCTCACCGGGGCCCCAGGAGCTGTCCGAGGCCCTGACCATCGCCGACCGGCTGGCCCGGGAGGCGGTGATGCGGCCGGTGGAGGGCACCATCCTGACCGTGGCCCGGGGGGCGGCCGAGGAGGCCCGGGCGGCCTCGGAGGCCGGCAAGTCGCTGGTGGACGTGGCCGAGGCCTCCAGGGCCGGAGCGGCCGAGGCCCTGGCCCGCACGCCGTCACTGCTGCCGGTCTTGGAGCAGGCCGGGGTGGTCGACGCCGGCGGCACCGGCTTCCTCCTCCTGTTCGACGCCCTGCTGTCGGTGCTCGACGGGCGGTCGATGCCGACCCCTCCGGAGGTTCCCGACGTCAACTTCGCCCCGGACAACCCGGCGGCCCCGGGCACCGCCGCCCCGATGGGTGGGGACATCGAGGCCAACCTGGCCGGACTCCGCTACGAGGTGATGTACCTGTTGGAGGCGCCCGACGACACCATTCCGGTGTTCAAGGAGGTCTGGGCGGGCCTCGGGGACTCCATCGTGGTGGTGGGCGGGAACGGCCTGTGGAACTGCCACATCCACACCGACGACATCGGGGGGGCCATCGAGGCCTCCATCGACGCCGGGCGACCCCGGAGCATCCGGGTCACCGACCTCTTGGAGCAGGTGGAAGAGGAGCGATGGGTGCGCGAGGCCGCCGTCACCGCCGACGACGCTCCCGCGGTCCCGGCCGGCCCGGCCCCGGCCACCGGGGTGGTGGCGGTGGCCACCGGTGACGGGGTGGGGCGGATCTTCCGCTCCCTCGGGGTCCAGGGCCTGTTGGCCGGGGGCCAGTCGATGAACCCGTCCACCGCCGAGCTGGTCCAGGCGGTACAGGCGCTCCGGTCGGACGAGGTCATCATCCTCCCCAACAACGGCAACATCCGGCCGGTGGCGCAGCGGGTGGGCGACCTGACCTCCAAACGGGTGTGGGTGGTTCCCACCGACACCGTGGTCGAAGGGTTCGCCGCCCTGTTGGCCTACGACCCCGAGGCCCGGGGTGAGGTGAACGCCCGGGCCATGGAGGCCTCGGCCCTCAAGGTGGTGCCGGGGGAGGTGACCCGGGCGGTGCGCGACGCCGACAGCCGGGTGGGCCCGATTCGGGCCGGCGACTGGCTGGGCCTGTCCCGGCAGGGCATCGAGGTGGTCAACGACTCCTTGGCCGGGGCGGCCTGCGCGTTGCTGGATATCCTGATCACCCCGTCCCACGACCTGGTGACCATCATGGAGGGCGAGGGGTCGGGGGCGGCCGACACCCGGCGGATCACCGAGTGGGTCCGGGATCAACGTCCCGAGGTGGAGATCGAGGTGCACCACGGTGGGCAGCCCCTCTATCCGTACCTGTTCTCCATCGAGTGAGGAGCCCGGCCCAGTGAGTGGCCCGTCCGTCGGGGACGGTGGGCCGGCCGGCGAGGGACGCAAGCTCCGCCAGCTGTCCGAGCTGCCGGTGTCGGTGCTGAAGGGGGTGGGGGAGCGGGCCCGCCAGGAGTTGGGCGAGCTCGGCATCGAGACGGTGCTGGACCTGGTCACCCACTACCCCCGGCGCTACATCGACGGCACCCGGTTGGTGCCCATCGCCGATCTGGTCGAGGGGGACAAGGCCTCGGTGCTGGGTCGGGTGACCCGGGTCAGCCGACCGCCCTCGGGCTACGGCCGGGGACGTCGCCGGGCCCCCACCCGGGTGGTGGTGGGCATCGCCGACGACAGCGGGCGGCTCGACGTGGTCTTCTTCAATCAGGCCTGGCGGGCCAAGCAGCTGGCCGTGGGAACGGTGGCCATGTTCTACGGGACGGTGGGCTCCTACCGGGGTGTGCTCCAACTGAGCAGTCCCACCGCCGAGGTGCTGCAGGGGGCGGGCGAGGATCCCGAGCCCGGGGAGACCGAGCGCACCGGCCGGGTGTTCCCGGTGTACCCGTTGACCGACAAGGCCCAGCTGACCTCGGCCCGGATCGGTCGGTACGTGGGCGAGGCCCTGGACCGGGCCGGTCGGTTCGCCGACCCGGTGCCGCCCGGGTGGCGTGAGCGCTTCGACCTGGTCGACCGCACCACCGCCTTCGGGCACATCCATCGGCCCACCCAGGTCGCCCAGACCGAGCCGGCCCGCCGCCGGCTGGCCTTCGACGAGCTGTTCCGGCTGCAGATGGCCCTGGTCCTCCGCCAGGACCGGCTCCAGCGCGACGCCCGCGGCATCCGCCACGTGATCGCCCATCCGGACGGGTCGCCGACGCTGGCGGAGCGCTTCCTGGACGGCCTGCCCTTCGTGCCCACCGCGGCCCAGGCCCGGGCCGTCGAGGCCATCCGTCACGACCTGGGCGGGGCCCTCCCCATGCACCGGCTGCTCCAGGGGGACGTGGGCTCGGGCAAGACCGTGGTGGCGGTGGCCGCCATGTTGGCTGCGGTGGAAGGGGGCCACCAGGGGGCGTTGATGGCCCCCACCGAGGTGCTGGCCGAACAGCACGCCAGTGAGGTCCGCAAGCTCACCGAGGGGCTGTGGGTGCCCGATCCCACCACCCTGGCCGGGGAGCGGCCGGTCAAGGTGGCCCTGTTGACCAACCGGACCGGGGCCGCCGACCGGGCCGCCCTCCACGCCGGGCTGGCCGACGGCACCGTCGACCTCCTGGTCGGCACCCACGCCCTCCTCACCGACCAGGTCAACTTCCACTCCCTCGGCGTGGTGGTCATCGACGAGCAGCACCGCTTCGGCGTGGAGCAGCGGGCCGCGCTGCGGGACAAGGGGAGAGGGGCCGACGGCAAGGGTCGGGACCCCGACCTGCTGGTCATGACGGCCACGCCCATCCCCCGCACCGCGGCCATGGTGGTCTTCGGCGATCTGGACATGACCATCATCGACGAGCTGCCCCCGGGCCGGCTGCCGGTCACCACCAGTTGGCTCCGCACGCCCCTGGAGCAGGAGGAGGCCTGGGGGCGGGTGCGCTCCGAGGTGGAAGCCGGTCACCGGGCCTTCGTGGTCTGCCCCCTGGTCGAGGGGTCGGACCGGGTCCAGGCCACCTCGGTGGTGGCCGAGGCCGAGCGGTTGGCCGCCGGCGAGCTGTCCGGCCTGTCCATCGGGCTCCTCCACGGCCAGCTGCCCCCGGCGGAGAAGGAGCGGGTCATGACGGAGTTCCGCACCGGCCGGGTCGATGTACTGGTGGCCACCACGGTGATCGAGGTCGGGGTGGACGTACCCGAGGCCACGGTGATGGTCATCGAGGACGCCGACCGGTTCGGCATCGCCCAACTCCACCAGCTGCGGGGACGGGTGGGGCGGGGGAGTGATCCCTCATGGTGCTACCTGCTGTCGGAGAACGACACCCCCGAGGCCGAGGCCCGCCTCTCGGCCATGGAGGAGAGCAGCGACGGCTTCGCCCTGGCCGAGGTGGATCTGGAGCTGCGGGGGGAGGGCACCATCCTCGGGGCCCGCCAGAAAGGGCGGAGCGACCTCAAGGCGGCCAAACTCCTGAAGGACCGGGACCTGGTGGCCGAGGCCCGCACCATGGCGGTGGAGCTGGTGGCCGAGGACCCCGGTCTGAGCTCCCATGAGCTGCTGGTGGACGAGCTGCGCATGTTCATCGAGGACGACGAGGCCGAGTTCCTGTTCAAGAGCTGACGCCTCGGATGAGTGAGCGGCTGCGGGCCGCTCCAGGGTGTCTCCGGGCACCCCCGAGGAGCGCCCGCCACCTCGGGAAAACAACCGCTCCCGGTAGAGTGGAGCGGTGCGCGTGATCGGTGGCGAGTTCCGGGGTCGACGTCTGGCCGGACCTGTGGCGCCCGGCATCCGGCCCACGTCGGACCGGGTGCGCGAGGCGGTGTTCGACATCCTGTACAGCCTGGGCGGGGTGGACGGCCTGTTGGTGGCGGACCTGTTCGCCGGCACCGGGGCCATGGGGATCGAAGCCCTGTCCCGGGGGGCGGCCTCGGTGACCTTCGTGGACCAGAGCCCCGAGGCCCTGGCCGCGGTGCGGGCCAACCTGGCCTCGGTGGGCCTGGGCGACGCCGAACGGGACGGTGATGCCACCGTGGTCCGGGCTGATGTGGGCTCCTGGGCGGCCACCACCGCCTCGCGCTACGACCTGGTGCTGGTGGATCCGCCCTACGACTACCAGGGGTGGGACTCCCTGGTGGCCCAGCTCCCGGCCGATCTGGCCGTGCTGGAATCCGGCACCGAGATAGCCGCCCCGTCCGGCTGGGGCATCATCAAAACCCGTCGGTATGGAGGTACGATCGTGTCCGTGGCCCGTCCCGAGCTGGTCACAGAGAAAGGTGTCTCGTGAGGATTGCGCTCATACCCGGATCGTTCGACCCGGTGCACAACGGGCACCTCGAGGTCATCGAGCGCGCCGCCCGGCTGTTCGACGAGGTGGTCGTGGCCACGGTGCGGAACCCACAGAAGAGTGAGGCCCTCTTCGACCTGGGCGAGCGTCAGGAGATGCTGGAGGAGTCGCTGGCCCACCTGGTCAACGTACGGATCGTGTCGGTGTCCACCCTGGTGGTCAACGTGGCCCATGATGTCGGGGCCAGCGCCATCGTGAAGGGCCTGCGGGCGGTCTCCGACTTCGAGAACGAGTTGCAGATGGCCCAGATGAACAAGCAGCTCTCCGGGGTGGAGACCTTGTTCATCCCCACCAGTTCGGCCCACTCGTTCATCGCCTCCCGGCTGCTGCGCGAGGTGGCCCGCTTCGGCGGCGACGTGACGGCCTTCGTCCCCAAGGTGGTAGCGACCAGGCTGCAGGAGAAGTTCGCTGATGAGTGACCTCTTCGAGGATCTGGACCAGCAGCGGGCCGCCGGCGAGGAGCACGACGCCGAGGCCCTGATCCGCACGGTCCTCGACATCGTGCAGACGGCCAAGGCCATGCCGCTGTCGGCCTCGGTGCTGGTGTCACGCGAGGAGCTGGCCGAGTTGCTGCAGGCCGCCCTGGACCGGATGCCCGACGAGCTGCGCCAGGCCCGTTGGCTCCTCAAGGAGCGGGACGAGTTCATCGCGGAGAAGAGCCGTGAAGCCGACAATCTGTTGGAGGAGGTGCGGGTACAGGCCGAGCGGATGGTCCAGCGCACCGAGATCGTGCGCCAGGCCAACCATGTGGCCCAACGCATCCTCGACGATGCCAATGAAGAGGCCCGGCGCCTCCGCCACGAGGCCGAGGACTATGCCGACCAGAAGTTGGCCAGTTTCGAGATCGTCCTTGACCGGACCATGAAGACCGTCCAGGCCGGGCGCGAGAAGCTGCAGGTGAGCCCGTTGCCGAAGGTGGAGATCGGCGAGGGCGGCGACACCTCCCTGGCTGCGGTGGGCCTCGATGGCGGCGTGACCGGCGTCGACGACCCGGACGGCTTCTTCGACCAGGATCTCGACTGAGTCGACCGATCCGGTGACGACCGAATCCGCCACCGACGAGACCCGGGAGGCCCGAGCGCCGCGCCGGTCCGCCCGCCCCTTCACCGTCCAGGTGGCCTCGCTGCGCAAGGAGTCCGGCACCACCCGCCACGAGGTCCGGCGTGGGCCTATCGAGGACCTGGAGGCAGTGGGGGTGTCGGTGCCCGATGCGGCCACGGTGAGCTGTGACATGACCCTGTCGTCGTACCCGGGCGGGATCATGGTCACCGGCACGGTGAGCGCCCCCTGGGTCGGTGAGTGCCGCCGGTGCGGTGGCCCGGTGTCGGGGACGGTGGAGGCCGCGGTGCGCGAGCGGTACGCCCCCGAAGGCGATCATCGGGCCGAGGAGGACGAAGAGGCGTACCCCCTGGTCGGTGACGAGTTGGATCTCGAGCCGCTGGCCCGCGACGCGGTCCTGCTGGACCTGCCGTTGGCCCCCCTGTGCTCACCGGACTGCCGGGGCCTGTGCCCCCGGTGCGGCCAGAACTGGAACCTGGCCCCGTGCGACTGCCCTCCCGACAGCGATCCCCGCTGGTCGGCCCTCGATGCCCTGCGTGGTCCGGAGGCCGGCGGTTTGGCCTAAGATGCCCTTTCTATGGCCGTCCCGAAGAAGAAGACCTCCAAGTCGAAGAGCCGCAGCCGTCGGGCGTCCAACTGGGTGCTGAAGATGCCGGCGCGCTCGACGTGCCCGCAGTGCTCCGTGGCCAAGACCCCCCATGTCGTGTGCCCGAACTGCGGTTGGTACAAAGGCCGACAGGCCATCGAAGTCGAGTAGTGGCGCGAGGCGGGGCGCGACCGACCGGTGAGGCCTTCGTAGCGCTCCCGGTAGTGGTGGACGCCATGGGCGGCGATCGGGCCCCCGGTGAGATCGTGGCCGGAGCCCGCCAGGTGGCGGAGCAGACCGACATCAAGGTGGCCCTGGTGGGTCGGCCCGGGGAGATGGGCGACACCGGAGACCTGCCCATATTCCCGGCCAGCGAAGTCATCGGGATGGACGACGACCCCGGCAACGGGGTGCGCCGGAAGAAGGACTCGTCGTTGGTGCGGGCGGCCGAGGCGGTACGTGACGGCAAGGCCATGGCCATGGTGTCGGCCGGGAATACCGGAGCCACCATGGCGTCGGCGCTACTGAGGATGGGCCGGCTGCCCAGTGTGGTGCGACCGGCCATCGCCACCCCCATCCCGTACCCCGGCGGCCCCTGGCCCACCGTGCTGCTCGATTCGGGGGCCAACGCCGAGTGCAGCGCCCAGATGCTGGTGCAGTTCGCTCAGATGGGAGCGGCGTTCGCCAGCAAGCGCTACGGCATCAGCCGGCCCCGGGTGGCCCTGCTGTCCATCGGGGAGGAGAAGTCCAAGGGCACCCCTCTGGAGAAGGAGACCTACGCCCTCCTGGCCGAAGGGGAGGGAGGAGCGGCCTTCGACTTCGTCGGCAACGTCGAAGGACGTGACTTCTTCGAGGGCAAGACCGACGTCATCGTCACCGACGGCTTCACCGGCAACGTGGCCCTCAAGACCTTGGAAGGATCGATGCGCTTCCTCATCGGGGCCCTCACAGAGATCCTGGGACAGCCCGACGTCAGCGCCACCGCTGACGCCCTCTACCCGCACCTCCTCCCGCTGGCTGCGGCGCTGGACCCGGAGAACACCGGCGGGGCCATGCTGTTGGGGGTCGACGGGGTCTGTGTCATCAGCCACGGGTCCTCGTCGTCGGTGGCTGTGGTCAACGCCATCACCGTGGCCCACGACCTGGCCGTCGGGGGTCTGGTCCAAGCGGTGGCGGAATCGGTCACCCCGGTCGTCGCCCCCACGGGCTGAGGGTCGGAGCCCGCCTCCTTCAACTTCTGAAGTCGGTGCCTCAGTTCCAGAACTTGGAGAGCATTCCGACGTCCTCTTTGGCCTGCCGGGCCCCCATGGCCAAGGCCCCCGGAACGGCGGCCGGCGACATCAGTTCGAACAGATCGACTTCGGCGGGAATGCGCAGTACCACCTCGGACCCCGACTTCTCGAGGTCCTCGAGCTCCTGGCGACCACTGCCGGGGTGTGAGGTCATCATCCCCTCGGTCATGTCACTGCCGTCGGTCAGGGCCAGGACCAGTACCCGTCCGGCCCCGGCCAACAGGTCGAGATGGGTGCCCGTTCCGCTGACCCCCCCGTCCATGCACCACCGGTCCCCGATGGCCTGGGGGGCGAAGATCCCCGGCACGGCGCTGCTGGCCGCGGCGGCCCGGGCCAGCGTGGTCCCCGTGTGCCTGGTCACCACGCAGCGCTCGCCGGAGTAGGCGTCGACACAGGTGATGTGCAGGATGGGCGAGCTCAGCCGACCTGGTCCGACCACCAGGGCGATGTTCCGTCTGGTCACCTCGGGACGGGGCGTGACGGCGGCCAGCGCGGCGTGCCCGATCTCCTGCACGGTGTGGGGGTCGCCGTCGGTGGCCTTGAGGAAGAGGTCGAGGGCTCGCTCCTGACTGGGTTGGAGCTTGGACGCCGGGGCCAGGGCCGAGACGATGGCCGGCACCTTGGCCAGCACCGAGACCTCCGAGTGCAACCGCTTCAGCTTGCCCGAGGTCAGGGTCGAGGCCACCAGTGAACCGGCCGAGGTTCCGACCACCCGGTCGGCGGCGTCGAAGCGGACGCCGTTGGCGGCCAGTGTCTGGAGGTAGCCCACCTGCCAGGCCACGAAGAACAGTCCGCCGCCCCCGAGGCTGACCCCCCGCTGCAGGCCGTCGCCGTAACGGGCGTCGAAGCTCCGGGGGAGGACCGGGTCGACCGGTGCCGGACGGGCTGGAGTTCGTCTCGGGGCCACCCGCGAACTTTACCGGCATCGACCGGCCGATCGGGTTCTTGGTCCCCGGTAGGTGAACGTTCGCCGGGTAGCGTGGCCTGGCGCAGTGATGACCGCTCGGGCGGCGGACATCGGTGAAGGGATCGGTGGGGGATCGATGAGTGTGAGGGGCACCGGCGGCGATGGCGACGGAACTCGGGCCGTGACGGCGCCGGCCCGGACCGGCGTCTACCTGTTGGGGGTGGGCCTGGTCATCATGCTGGGAGGGCTGCTCTTCGGCTACGACCAGGGTGTCATCTCGGGAGCCCTGGGCGGCATCCAGAAAAGCTTCTCGGTGGGGACCCTGTTGTTGGAGGTCATCACCAGCTGGGTGACCCTCGGAGCCATGGCCGGGGCCCTGGTGGCCGGGGTGGCGGCCGACCTCATCGGCCGTCGGCTGACCATCGTGGCCGCCGCGGTGCTGTTCGTGGCCGGGGCCCTGGTGGAGTCCCTGGCCCCCGGGGCCTACGTCCTGGTGGCCGGACGGCTGTTGGTCGGGTTCGGGGTGGGCGTGGCCTCGGTGGCCGCACCCCTGTACGCCGCCGAGATGGCCCCCACCCGGCTCCGGGGTCGGATGGTCTCGCTCTACCAGCTGGCCATCACCATCGGGATCTTCGTGGCCTACTTCGCCGACTACCTCCTGATCAACGGGGACCGGTGGCGGGCGATGCTCGGGGTGTCGGCCATACCGGGCGTGTTGTTGGTCCTGGCCATCGTGCCGTTGCCCGACTCACCGCGGTGGTACGTGAAGGCCGGCCGCCACGAGGAGGCCCGGGCCACCTTGCACAAGGTGGAGCCGGGGGTGGACACCGACCGCGAGCTGGCGGAGATCGAGGAGCTCAACGACCGAGAGGCCGCCGGTTCGTGGCGGGAGGTGTTCGCCTCGAAGTGGCGCCGCCCGTTGGTCATCGGGGTAACGCTGGCGGTGCTGCAACAGCTCACCGGCATCAACGCGGTGATCTACTACGCCGACAAGATCTTCGCCGCCGCCGGGTTCTCCTCGCCCGCCGGTCAGAGCCTGGCCACACTGCTGGCCATCGGTCTGGTCAACGTGGTGGCCACCTTCATCGCCGTGGCCTATGTGGACCGGTTCGGTCGCAAGCCCCTGTTGCTCATCGGATCGGTGGGCATGGGGTCGAGTCTGGTGGTGGTGGGAGCGATGTTCGAGGTGATGGGCCGGCATCCCACCCCGCACTCCGGGACCACCGCCACCGGGGTGGTCACCCTCATCGCCCTGGTGGTGTTCATTGCCTCGTTCGCCTTCTCCCTGGGCCCGGTGGTGTGGACCATCATCAACGAGATCTACCCGTCGCACATCGCGCGGTCGGGGGGTGGCGGTGGCCACGGCGGCCAACTGGTTCGCGGCCTGGCTGGTCAGTCAGTTCTTCCTCTCGCTGGTCGACCTGATCAGCGAGGCCGGAACGTTCTGGTTGTTCGCCGGGTTCTGCGCCATCACTTACGTGTTCGTCAGCCGGTTCACCCCCGAGACCAAAGGCCTCAGCCTCGAGGCGGTCGAGCTACTGTGGGGCGACCCCGAGGCCGTTCGACAGGCTGTATCCGGTGAGCCTTCGGTGCGCTCTCCCGGCGATGTCACCCCCTGATGACGGTCACTCCTTGAGTCGGGACCCGTGGCGCTCGTGCTCACCGGAGAAGACCGGATTCCGTCCGGTTGAGCTCAAGATCCACCGAACCACCGATGCCAGCGGGCCTTCCAGCGGGCACGTCGCGCTCGTTGGTGGACCTTGCGCTCAAGGGGAGTCTCATACCCGACCGGAGTCCTGGTCGGGCCAGTGAAGAGGGGGTTGGCCGCATTGACCAGGGTGCCCTCTACCGCCGTCTGCAGGTAGGCGCTTCGATCGGGTATCGGCTCGAGCTCCGCATCATCGGCCCGCAGCTGATCCACTCCATAGGTGAGACCATCGTCCTCGGGAGCGGGAACGAACGGATGAGAGGGGGGTCGATCAGGCGGATCGTCCGTGGACTCCGTAGTGCCATCCCGAACAAGCTTGGAAGGAATTCCGTCAGAGATCCAACGACATTCGTGGACCCCGAAGGGATCCACGTACCAACCCTCCGCCAACGATTCGTCTTCCGGGGGAGGTGTGCTCTCCGAGTCACCTACCGTCGCCATGCGCCCACGATCCTACGCCCTAGATCCGCGCAGGAGCTGAGTCGGTGATCAGGCGGATGGCTCGGGGCTGTGGGCGCTCTGTTGCGACTCCGACCCGAGTTGCAGTCGGTGGATCGGGCCACTCCGTCAATCCTCGACAGAACTTCGAGTTGATCACCTCCGCCCTCTCTCCCTCCGCAGTACTCACGCCGGCGCAGGTTCTGTTGCCGGTCTACCCCAACTGTCCGAGGATATTCCGGGTGATCTGTTCAATCTGTGGATCGCGTCCCCTGAGTCCATGGGCCCAGTCCGTCGACCCCGAGGTGACGACCGTGGCTCCGGCCTTGTTGGTGTAGGCGCCCAGAATGGCGTGGCCGTGACGGATACGTTCCATGGCCTCGGGATCCCGCGTCCCGAACACGCGAGAGGCGATGTACTCCAACTCGCTCGGCTCGCCCGGCTTGGGCGGACGGGGCGCGGTCTGGCGCGTGAAGTGCTGTGTCGGGCAGGTGCCGAGGATCTCGAAGGTCGACGGCGTTCCGTCTTCGCCGGTCGGGTAGGGCAATCCGTCGCGATACGTGAACACGCACCCGTCGCACTCATAGCCGACGACGGTCGGGCCGACGCCGAGCACGTCACCGTAACCGAGTCCGGTGCCGTCGAACATCCAGTGACCAGCCCGGTGAATGGTGTAGCCCCCCAGGCCGGCAGTCACATTGCGCCCTATGCGGTGATACCCCCCGCGTGTGAATGAGACACCGGTCATGTGAGTTCTCGGGGCGACCGACGATGACGTCGGACCAAAAAGTCGTCACCTCGGCCTCGTGGTCGGTTCCCAGCAAGGGGTCGTCTTTGAAGAAGCCCTTGTACCCGACCATGACGTCGTGACGGTCCCCCTCGATGCGCACCTGCCATAGCGACGTATTGCCCGAGAAGAACGCCGCATTGCCGCCGTTGGTGATGAAGTCTTCGACGGTGTCGCGCATACCGCGAGACCAGTACTCGTCGTGGCCCACGGATAGATACAGAACTGCCCCATCCAATACCTCGGGATGTAGATCCAGGTCGGCGTTCGTGCACACACCGAGCTCGAATCCCTGGCGTTCGGCCCACTCGATGAATGGCATCTCCCAATCGGGCCAGCCTGCCGACCCGGCATACTCCGACAGATGGTTGATCTGAAGGTAACCGACATGGGCGGCGTTCTGTGGATCGGGCGCCCCGGTAGCCGTTACGCGTCGGCCCTTCCCCGGCGGTTTGAAGAGATAGCCCGGCGACATCGGCCGCTGCATCGCCACGTGGGTCCCACCGGTGTACAGGTTGGACCCGCCAAAGTCGTTGTAAGCGTGCCACGTATTGGTCGCCAGAGCGACCACAATGCGGGTGCCTGGAGACGGGCGCACAACGAAGAACGCATAGTCGCGCCGGACCTTCTCGCCGATGGCAATCTCCATCACTACCTCGTAGTAGCCCGACCGCCATGTCGGCTCGACGTCCAGTGTGAGAGCGACAGGCCAACCGCATCCCTTCGACGAGGCGTCGTTGGGCGTCTGGTGTTCGTCTGTTGCGATCGCCTCATGGCGGAGCACGACCTCACGTCGCGCTCCGACCCGTGCTACCTCAACGCGTACAGGTCGCCCCGCCGACGATGACATATGCAGACCCACCTGGTCCCCCGGGCGGACTGATTGCGGCCAGCAGTACCCCGTCACCACATCTCGGCTCATTGTCCCGACCATAACTGGGTTAGGCCACTCACTGCGTGACGCAGATCAGATGCAGTCGTCGGATGTGGAGGGCTCGCCTTCCACCGGAACCGGGCTACCTGTCCCGAGCGGGCGGCCTGCCAGAAGGCTTTGGACCGTCGCCCGGTGACCCCTGAGGTGGCCAACCAACGATATGGCGATCACACCCAGGACCAGGGCGTCTCCGTCTCTCAGCGGTGACCCTTACCGTGTAGGCGCAATGAATGCCGGAACTGATCAGCTGTCGCCAAGCCACCTGGAGCCGGCGTTCCGGGCCAGCGCCACCTGGACCATCTGACTTTGGGACCATCAGTTCTGCCTGCTCGGTGGCGCGAACTCGATCCGTTTCGGGCCCTGATCCCAATCCAGGTCTCCACGGCCGGGGAACACCCGGCTCGCCAGGGGATGATCCTTAGCTTTTGACGTACTTGTAGAAGGCCGGTCCGTTGTCATTGCCAGAGCCGAAACACGAAGCGCCGGAGCAGGCGATGCCGGTGATTGGCGTGTCTTGGACCTCCGTTCCTGACTGAGCGAAGGTCTGGGACTGCCAAGTCACTCCGGCATTGACGGTCGTCAGAACCTTCTCTGGGCCGGAGGGTGCAGTGGTTCCGTCCTCGCCCAGTGCAAAACACGAGGTGGCGGAAGTGCAGGTGACGCTTCCGACACCAAAGAGGCCCGAAGGGAGCGTTTGCCTTTCCCAGGAAGTACCGCCGTCGGTGGTCCGAAACAGCCTCCCGCCCCCACTGTTCGTCCCACCTGTGGCGAAGCACTCCTTTGCGCTGGGACATGAAATGCCGTAAAGGCTGTCGCCAGGCACGATGGAGGTCGATGACCGAGCGATCCACTTCGTTCCGCCATCAACCGTCGTCAGCACGGCAGGAGGAGTGGTTTGGCTCGAGTTGCCGCCGACGATCGTGCACGTTGACGAAGAGTCACACGACACCCCGTTGTAGTGGCTGGTGCCCTTAGGCGCAGCCTCTGCTTCCCACGCTGCGCCGCCGTTCGTCGAACGGAGGATGACACCTCCGGCCGGCCCGCTGCCAACAGCGAAGCACACCTTCGACGTCGGGCAGGCAACCCCTTCGATGCCGTAGGCGCTCTTGGTGCTGGCGGGCAGCGAGGGTACTGTCCACCTCGCACCACCGTTCACGGTGGTCAAGATCAATGGTCCACCGCCAGGTGAATAGCCAACAGCCACGCACTCCGACGTGATGGCGCAGGAGATGGAGTCGAGCCAGAAAGCGGCCGCGGGCAGCGATTGGATCTGCCATTTCTGGCCGCCATCGGTCGTGGCGTACATGCTGGCTGGTCCGCCGCTGTCGTCGCCCTGCCCGTACTCACCCGTGACAAAGCACACCGAGACGGACGGGCAGGAGATTCCCGTCGCCGCCGTAAGACTTGTTTTCGGATAGGTGGGTGACGCCGGTAGAGCGTGGGGCTGCCAGGTATCCGACGCCGCCGCTACCGGACCCGCCTGCCCGAGTACCCCCAAGAAGAGGGTAGAGACACAGATGCCCAAGATCCAAACGATTGATAAGAGCCCGTTGCCCTTGCAGTTCTCTTTCATTGTTGCCCCCGCCTCGCTCGCCGATGTCCTGTTTGGCCCTGGTCAGCATAGGTGAACGACCCGACCACTGCCGACGGGCAGCCTCTGTCGACCCACGATAGCCGAACCCATGGCAAGGCTCGGTGGAGGCAGGGAGGCGATCGCGTATCCCGTGCTCCGTTCAGCGGCAAACCTCATCGGCAAGCGAGGACTATCAGAGGCACGGGGGCATCAGATAGCCGCCGCCGAGCCGGGGTGGCGGAGCCCTTGGGGCAGATGCACCCCAAGGTCCACCCGAATGGGAAGATTTGAGGTATGCGAGTCGGCATTGCCCATCACTTTGGCTGGGCCGTGGCTGTAACGGCTTCGGCTGAGTTCTCGGTGATCGACCGCAGGAGGATCGAGCTGATTGAGCCAGGACTGCCGACCGCACCGATCCATCACGAGGGCGGAAGTCACCCTATGCACCGTTCGGGCCAATCGCTTGACGATGAAGGTCTGGCGGCGCTGGTGGACAACGTGCGTCAGTCAGTAGTGAACATGACGGCTGATTCCTTGGATCACCTGGTGGCTTCGCTCCCTGAACCGATCACGTCGCTGGCGATTCGTGCATGGCCGGCAGACTTTCCCCAAGACATCGCCACGCAACGACGCCCGCCCTACGAAAGCCGGGCTGATTCAGTCATGTACTGCCAGGTCCTCTCCGAAGTCGCCGCAGAACGTGGTTGGGACGTCCACACCTTCGACGCCAAGACCGTCGAATCTGATGCCGTTGCCATCCTGGGACCCCGAGCGAAGGAGGTCCTCCATGGGCCCAGGAGTGCCTTGGGGCCACCATGGTCGAAGGACCATCGGACTGCGCTTGCGGCAATAGTTGTCACGAGCTGACGCAGGAATATCCAGAACGATCGCACTCGGCACGAAGTGTTCCACCCGCTCCGCGATAACGTTGATCCAAGGAGACCGCTCATCTGGCCGGCATCCACGTGGTCCGAAAAGAGACATGCCTCCGCCACCGAACGTTCTCTCGCCCTCCCACATCTGCATTCGTCGAATGAGGCCCGGGAACCCCCCGTGCTGTCGGCTCCTTTTTCGAGCGGTCAGCCCATCACGGCGAACAGCCTCCAGGAGCCAGGCACGCCCTTCAGTTCGTAGTCGCCCCGATCCTCAAACTCGATGCCCGAGCCCACAACAAGGTCTGTCACAGTCCGCGAGACGAGCACATCACCGGGACCACCCAGGCCCATAACTCGGGCAGCAATATGAACCGCTACCCCGGCCACGTCGTCCCCACGAGTCTCGATCTCACCCGTATGGAGTCCGGCCCGAATGTCGAAGCCGAGCTGGACGACAGCTTGGCTGAGGGAACGGGCGCACTCAACTGCCCGCGCCGGCCCGTCAAAGACAGCCAGGGTGCCATCCCCGGTCGTCTTGACTAGGCGACCTCGAAACCGCTCCAGGTGACGTCGGGCAAGATCGTCGTACCGATTCAGCACTTCTCGCCAGCGTCGATCTCCGAGCTCGGTTGCCCGCTCGGTCGAACTCACAATGTCCGTGAACAGCACCGTAGCAAGTACGCGGTCCAATACAGGGCTCGGTCGAGCACCCGTCACAAACTCCTCCACCTCGTCAAGAATCTCCTCACTTCGACCGGCAAACGGCCAGTGATCATCTCCCGCCAGTTCGACCAGCCGGGCGTCATCGATAAGGCCGGCCAAGTGGTGGCCGTGTTCGGGAGGAACGTGGCGGTCCCCGGTCCTCGTAACCACGAGTGTCGGTGCCTGAATTGCCTTGAGGACATCGGTCACGTCGCTTTGCCAGAAGGCCCTTGGGATCACCGATGAATCGGGTGTGGCCGAGAGTCGCTCATGGCGCCCCATTCGACGCACCGCTTCGTCGTTTCCGGCGAGACTGGGAGCCAAGAGCGCCAGTACGGCTCCAGTGCCCCAGGCGTCACGTACTGCTTCGGTGTAAGCGGGGATCGACTGCGCCGGCATACCCCAAGGACAATCCTCGCTGCGCTGGTAGCGGGAAAAGGCATTGATGAGAACCAGGCTCGCCACGCGGTGCGGATTGGTAGCTGCGAAGACCATCGCCGACAGGCCGTTCTCTCCAAACGCCAGTAGGCCTGCTCGATCCGACCCGGCGGCGTCCATGACGGTGCGGATGTCGTCCGTCCACGTTTGAACTGCTGGAACGGCCCTAGGATCGATGTGACCTGAGCTGCCGAATCCCCTGGAATCGAAGGTGATGAGACGGCTGAATGAGGCCAACCGGCCCATGAACGCGCTGACGGCAGGGTCCTCCCACATAAGGTCGATCAACACCGGAGGGTTCACCTGGAACACGAGGTCTACGGGGCTGTCGCCCAAGACCTGGTAGGCGAGATACCCGCCTTCGGCGGTCCGCGCATACCGGGTGTCGGGAGCCTCGATCATCGGCACACAGTCTTGCTCAGTTGAGGCGTTGCCATGTGCTCGTGACGACCTACGTCCCAATCCATGGGAGAGACGCCAGGCGTTTCCCTGCGGCCGCAATAGTGGTGCCCATTAGCCGGCACACGTACGTTTCGCTACTCGGGCCCGACCCGGACAATGTCGGCCAGCCATGCTTCGGCGGAAGTGAAGCCAGCCACGGGATTGATGTCGAAGTGATTGGGAGAAAGCGACTCGATCCTCCAGCCTGATCCGAATGCGGAACGCAACTCATGTTCAGTGACGCGGCGGGGCCCCCAGTCACCGGGCTGACGGTCGCTGAAACACATGAGGTGAAGGTGACCGCCAGGACGGAGAACAGTGTAAAGGGCCGCGACGTAACGGGTACGGGCGAGATCGTCGAAGACGTGAAACAAACCACTATCTAGGATTATGTCGAAGGTGTCGCCGAGCGTGTCTAGGCGCAGCGCGTCGAAGACTTGGAAGATGGCTTCGACCCCGCTCTCCGCCGCCTTTCTCCGGGCGATCTCAATTGCCCGCGGAGAGAGATCGATGCCAAGGGATCTGGCGCCTTCGCGAGCTGCGAGGATCGTGTGCTCGCCGGTGCCGCAGCCCGCGTCCAGGAGGGCACCGGTGAGCGCGCCGGCGCCGGCAAGGTGGACAAAAGCAGGCTGAGGGCGGCCTATGTCCCAGGGGGGCGATGTGCCGCCGTAGGAACTGTCCCAGTCGTGTGCGGGGTCGGTTGCGGTCATATGGGCATTATCGCCCCAATCGGTAGACCAGGGCACCCGTTTCCGGTCATGTGGGGCAGGGAGGAGATGACGCTGCGTGGTGTGCCTTCTACCTGGCTCGAAGCAGAGTTGAGGGCGGAGCGGCAACTGCCCCTACCAACGGGTACGGCTCAAACCCATCAGTATGCGTCGCCATAGAGGTAGACGGCGCCCCCGGAACCATCCTGGGAGTTCCCCACGCCCGCCAGGAGATAGCCAAGACCTGTGCGTGTGCTCGTCATCCCGACGATGGGCTCGGTTCCGGGAACGTCTCCCTTCGACCCGAAGAATGGCGCGTCGAATGAGAAGATGCCTCCGTCAATGGCAACCTCCCAGTAGCCACCGGAAGCAGGATCAATGCTCATCCCCACCACCGGTTGGTTGAGGGATTGGCCACCCATCGAACCCTGGAATTGGGCATCGCCAAAGGCGAAGACGCCACCGTCACTGGCTACGAGGTAGTAGCCGTGTCCATCAGGCGTAGCGGCCATACCAACAATCGGCCTGTTGAGGTGGCTTCCTCCCATCGAGCCATAGAACAATGCATCCCCGTAAGCGAAGATGCCACCATCGGCTGCAACCAGCCAATAGCCCTTGTTGTCGGGGGTTCTTGCCATGCCGACGACCGGCTGATTCAGCGGTAGTCCCCCGGCGGAACCGTAGAAATGGGCGCTTCCGTAGCTGAATACCCCTCCGTCCCCACCGACGAGCCAGTAGCCACTGCCCTCTACCGTCGCGGCCATCCCAACGATGGGGGCATTCAGCAGCGCAATGGGCGCGTCCCCAGTACGAGACGGCGTCCCCAGTGCCCAGTACCGTCCCGTCGGAGTCGGCCAGCCAGAATCCAAAACCATCCGGCGACACCACGATCGCCGCAACTGGCGGAACGAACGTGCCGCTGGGCCCCGCTTCATTCGACAGTTCGCACGTTGTTGGTGGCGCCAGCGGGCTTCCGGGACTACCCACGACGAGATCAAAGTGAAACGTGTTGTCCGGGCTTCCCGGGTCCGAGGAGGTGCGAAGGGTGGACGAGCCTTCCCACTCTCCTGCCGTCAGTGGGACGAACACCGAGTAGGTTCCGCTAACACAGTTGAAAGCTCTATCGATCGTGGTGCTTCCTCCCACCAGGTTCAGGGCGACGCTCTGACTTGGTTGGGGTGGAGCCGGTCCGAGAACCCCTGTGTAGTCAATGGTGATCCCATTTGCCCATGCCTGGACGCACGCCATTGATGTATCGAGCGAGCTGCACGTCGGGTTGGACGTCGTGAGTGGCCTTGCCGGTTCCGCAACGGCAAGGCCACTAGGAAAGAGTCCCACCACCGTTACCAGCACGACGAGTGCGACTGAGCTTACCGCCCCGCTGAACCGGATGTTGTGCTTCAGAGTTTGGTCACACGACATACAAGACCTCTTTTCACACACTCCGTCTTGCCAACCAGCATCCCACACGCTGCCGGTGGGCCACAGGTGATTAGCACCTCTGACAACCGGTGTTCCCGGGACACCGACACACCGCCTACCCGTCCATGGGCCACTTCCACCACCGGATACCCGAGTCATCTTCTACGAGCCGGTGGTAGTAGCTGCCCAGGGGCTCAGAAATCTCATATACGGCAATGGCCTGGGCGAGCGCTTCTGCAGCCGACTTGCCTTCCGGAACGGTCACCGGAGGCTGATCTAGTCGAGAGACGAGCCCGATCCGCTTGGCGTACCGCGGATGGTCATAGATGGCGATGACCGCCGGAGTGCCGTCATCCGCTTGGCCCAGCCTTGGTTCGACCAGATGGGCTGGTTCGAGAAGCCAACCGCCCTCGGCGAAGTAGCTGCGGAGGGCCTCGACAACGTCCTGACCCCAGGTCGGAGATGCGATGGCGGCGGCGAGATCGTCCATGAGCTTCGATCATTGTCCATGGGGTGCCGAACCGGCCCACGTGCCCGGTGATGTCAGATATGTCCGTCAGACATACCGATCTGGATGTTTGGCGGTTGCACGAGTTCTGACCATTGACAGATGCGGGTTGAAGGGAGCGCCTGGACAGCCTCCCAAAAGAAGAAAGAACGGCCCCGCTTTGCAGATAATGACTATTCCGAGGAGCGGGTTCCAGATAGTCAGGATGAACGCTGCCGGGATTCCGAACAAGCCGGTAGGGTCGAGCCAATACCTGGCGACGGTTGCGTAAGCCCGTTCAGTGCCCGCTTCACATTGTCGTCGTACTTGTCTGGGCGGACCGTGAAGATCGACGTCCCTTTGGGTGGAGCGGCACGGCACAGTTCTGCTCATGCCGGGTCAATCTCAGGACTTCGGGTGGAAGAGGGGGAAGGCCATACTTCTCCGTGAACGTACGGGCTAACCAATAGCAGCGGCAACCTTTGGCTGTGCCTTCCGTGTGCCGGTCGAGTCCGGGCGAATAAGCGCCAACCACTCGGCGTTGGGGGTCACCGACAGATAAAGGCACCCATGGAACTCGACAATCGAAAGGCCCCATCTGACTGCACTACGGCTGCCACCTGACGTTGGCAATCTTCGGCCACACGATCCCACGTCGTCCACGAACTGACTTGGCCGTTGTAGGTATCGCCCACACTCCGGAGATAGTCGCCCAGCGCGTGGGCGTCGGTGATCTGGACGACACCGTCCGGGCAGTCGACCCTCTCGACTTCGTCGAAGGCCATCTTCAGCTGATCGGCCCCATTCTCCATGCTGAAAGCCACCTCGGAGGACCGACGCCACCTCCAGCCGTGGCCGACGACGCCTTCTACCATTCGGACGAGTTCTTCCAGATTCCGCTCGCCATTGGTCACCGCTATGCAACATCCGGGCGCCCGTAGAACCCTTCGCAGTTCTGAGACTGCCTTGTCGCGCCTGCCGACGTGGTAGAGCATGTGTGCGGCCAATACAAAGTCGAACGCGCCCTTGCCAAATGGGAGGACCATGGCATCTCCGGCCACCAAGGGGCCGCGGGCGCGCTCCCGGGCTGAGGCGAGCATGCCCATTGACAAGTCCAATCCGACGGCGTCGAGATGTTCAAGGTAGGCCCCATTTCCGCAGCCCACTTCGAGGATGCGTTCTCCTCCACGTAGTCGTGCAAGGTCCAGCAACCAGGGGACGAGCGAGAACGGCGGTCGACGAGGGCTTATCCTCCACAGCCGTTGCCGGGCCGACAGGTTGTCCTCGGTCGCGTACTGACTCGGTCCCACCTGCACGGACCAATCATCGCGCCATCACAGCAGCAGCGCTTGGCGCGTGGACTTCAGACAGGGTGCACGGGCCGTTGTCCGCACGCCCACAAATCGCCGTCCGCCCGGTGGTAGGTGACAGCCCCTAAAGAAGTCCATGCCCGTTCGGTATCGGCACCTACCGCTCGAGGTGCATCCAGATGCACACCGCGCGTGTGCGGCCGTTCAGCCCGCACGGAGAAAAGCATCCAGGGATTCGGGCACGCCCTTGAGGGTGTGTTCCCCTCGTTCGGTGACTGCATTCCGGAACCGATAACGGGATCCTTACCGTTGAGGTAACAAGGACCTCGCTGGGGGCTGCCAATGCGTTGACTCGAGCAGTGCAATGGACAGCCAACCCACCGAGATCGTCACCTCTGACCTCACACTCGCCCGTGTGCAAGCCCGCCCGGACTTCGACCCCGATCTCCTTCGTGTTCGGGGTGCATCGCCGTGGCTCCTTGGTGGCAACAGTTTGCCTTTCATCCACACCCGGTGTCGTACTGTTGAGCCGGCAGCCGTTCCCGGACACGTTCCGAGGTGTTGGCGAGGACGACACCTGGACGATCGAATCCTCAGGGCCGTCCATTGCTATCATCGCTGACAAGCAAGAGAAACGTACCGCTGACCCGGCCAAATGGGTGGTCGGCTGTGAACAGGGGGCATGGTCTGATGTTGCGCAAACTCCTGGCTGCTTGGCTCGTCCTGGCGGGAGTGCTCGCGGCCACGGCGATCGTCGGAGCGCCGGATGCCTATGCAGCCGTCACGGTCCCTGGTGCCCCTACAAAGGTCACGCCGGTCCCCGGCAAGGCATCGGCACTCATCAGGTGGACCGCTCCAGCGAAGCGCGGGGGCTCTCCCATCACGGGCTACAAGGTCACCGCTACCCCTGGCAACAAGACCTGTACCACGACCGGAAAGACCAACTGCACGCTCCTGGGCCTGGCCAATGGCATCGTCTACCGGGTAGCAGTGAGAGCCGAGAATGTAAAAGGATTTGGTCCCGCCTCCACCCAGAATACGTTCGAGCTTGAATCCGTTCCCTCTGCACCCAAGGATGTGACCGTCAAGACGGGGTCAGACCAGGCCACGGTGTCCTGGATGCCAGCGTCGAATGAGGGAGCGGCCATCACCTCGTACCGCGTGACTGCCTCCAACGGGGCGAGCACAACCGTGGATTCCGCATCGGCAACTCACGCCATCGTCTATGGGCTGGTCAACGGCGACACGTACACCTTCAGGGTTGTGGCAAGGAACAGAGTGGGTGCGGGTCCCGCAGGCGTCTCCAAGCCCGCCACTCTCGATGTAGTCATCAACGGCTGCACGGTCTACCGAGGCGCCGACTTGGCCGGATGCAATCTGAGTGGCGCCGATCTCTTTGATTACGACCTCACCGGAGCGAACCTGACGGGAGCCGATCTGGACGGCGCCAACCTGGCGGATGCCAACCTCACTGATGCCGATCTCACCAACGCCAACCTGACGGACGCCCTGCTTGCCGGACCCCAGTGTGGCTATGACACGTGTGGCGCTGTCGGCGCCAATCTCACCGGGGCCAACCTGACCGACGCCGATCTGGCGGGGGCCACGATGTCCTATGTGGGCAATGATGGCAACGGTGGTGCCAACCTGGCGAACGTGAACCTGACCGGCGCCGACTTGGCCGGCACCAGCTTGAGCTACATCACCTCTGGTGGAATCAGCGGAACGCCTTTTGCACTGCCCGCCAATTGGGAAGTGACAGGCGGCTTCCTAGTCGGCCCGACGATCGATCTGTATAAAGTCAATCTGAGCGGTCTCGACCTGACCAACGCCGACCTGGTCAGCGCCAACCTCACGGATGCTGACCTGACCGGCACCACGGTGGCGGGAACCAACTTGGGAAGCGCCGATCTGACCAACGTCACCTCGGGCGGTATTACCGGGACCCCGTCCACTTTGCCCACCAGTTGGACACTCGTCGGCGGCTATCTCATCGGTCCGGGGACCAACCTCACCAACGCTGACCTGGCAGGAGCGGACCTGGCAGGTGCCAGCCTGGAGAACTCCACCCTGACCGGCGTGGACCTGGGAGGGGCCGATCTGTCCGGCGCTCTCCTGTACGACGACAATGCCTCCGGTGGCAATCTTGCCGACGCTTCGCTCGCCCATGCCGACCTGCAGAACATGAATCTGACCGACGCCGCTCTTCCCGGTGCTGACTTGACTGACGCAAATCTGGTGGATGCAAACCTGGCCGGCGTCGACCTGGCCGACGCCACTCTCGCCGGCGTCCGCTCCGGTCGGATCACCGGGGCGCCTTCGGCCTTGCCCACCAACTGGGCCCTGGTCAATGGCTACCTTGCCGGCCCTGAGGCCAATCTGACCGATGCCGACCTGACGGATGCTGATCTCGGCAATGTCGATCTGACCGACGCTGTTCTCACCGGTGTCACCTCGGGTGGAATCACCGGAACACCGTCGGCCCTGCCTACCAACTGGACCCTGGTCGCCGGGTACCTCGTGGGCCCTGGGACCGACCTCGTCGGGGCCGATCTGGTCGACACGAACTTGAACAACTCCGATTTCACGGACGCCGATCTGGCCAACGCGGACTTGGAGGGGGCCTCACTGGTTGGAGACACGTGGTCCAACACCATCTGCCCCGACAACACCAACAGCAACAACGACGCGGGCACGTGCGTCAACGACCTCGGCTGACGAATGCGGCGGAGGTGCCTGTAGGCCACGGTCGATGACGACCTCCTGTACCAGCATCCAGGTCCAGGACCGTTAATTGATCGGGAACCAGGTGCTTGCGTCCACGGCCACGTCCCAACTGTCAGGCTCTCGCCCCTCACCGGCACGGCGGAGGTCTGCACCATTGGCCCCGGACTTGGCCCCGCTGCTCTGTGGAACTGGTGCTCCCGGGTAGGGCTGAGCTGGCGATGGGTCATTCGACTCGGTGAGACCGTCTCTCACCAGGCTGGAGGGTCTGCCCGCCGAGAACCAGCGGTACTCGTGGACCCGGTAGGGATCCTCGTACCAGCCCTGGGCCAGTTCGGTGCCGGTCACCGCAGGACCGGCTTCGAGGCGGCTCGTCCTCCGGTAGCTGCCGCGGCCTCGGATGGGCTTGATGACGAGCCTGCGGGCCAGAAACAGCCACAACAGTGAAAGGACGGTGATGACCATCGTCGGCCAGAGCCAGGACGGAAAGGAGCCACCGACGATCGAGCTCCTGGCCTCGGGCTTCCCTCCGGCGGCCCACGGGACGATCCACAGCCCGATGGCGGCCCCCGCGGCTGCTAGGAGCGTCACCACCGCCACCCGCCATGCCAAACCCCGCTCCCTCACGATCTCAAGTCTGACACGTAGGCCTCCGTGGACCGCCATCCGGCCGAGGTCGCCATCACCCGAGGGTTCGGAACCTGAACGGGTGACGCGGAGGGTGCGTCGCTGGAGTCGGCGGCAGCGTCAGCGGCTGAGCAGGTCCTTGGCGATGTGGGTGACCTGGATCTCGTCGGTTCCGGCGTAGATCTGGAAGACCTTGGCGTCGCGGGCCAACTGCTCCACCCGGAACTCGGACATGTAGCCATTGCCCCCGAAGAGCTGCACCGCCTCCATGGCCACCTCGGAGGCGGCCTGGGCCGAGTAGAGCTTCATGGCCGACGCCTCGGCCAGGGTCAGGCTCTTGCCCGCCGCGGAGAGTTCGATGTGGCGGAAGACCAGGTTCTGCACGTTGAGCCGGGCCACTTCCATCTTGGCCAGCTTGAGTTGGATGAGCTGGCGGTCGCCGATGGGCTGACCCCACAGCATCCGGTCCTTGGAGTAGGCCACGCACAGCTTGAGGCACTCCTCGATGACCCCGAGGGACATGGCGGCCAGCCCGGCCCGCTCGGTGACGAAGTTGCCCTTGGCCGACTCGCGCCCGCCCCCGGCCCGCTCGTCCTCGGTCTCGCCCAACAGGTTGAACTTGGGCACCCGCACGTCCGAGAGGAAGAGCTCCCCGGTGGGCGAGGAGTGCAGGCCCATCTTCCGGAACGGCTTGGACTGCACCAGGCCCGGAGTGCCCGTGTCCAGCACGAAGGTGAGGACCTGGCGGTCCCGGATGGGCGTGTCCGAGCCGTCGTCCAGCTTGGCGTAGAACACGATGGTGTCGGCATAGGGGCCGTTGGTGATGAAGGTCTTGCTGCCGTTGAGGATGTACTCGTCGCCGTCCCGCCGGGCGGTCGACTTCATCCCCCCGAGGGCGTCGGAGCCCGAGTCGGGCTCGGTGATGGCCCAGGACCCGACCTTCTCGCCGGTCATCAGGTCCAGTCCCCACCGCTCCATCTGGGCCGGCGTGCCCAGTTTCATGATGGTGCCGGCCGCCAGTCCCACGCTCACGCCCATGGCCGTCACGATGCCCGGGCAGTAGTGGCACAGCTCGATGATCGGGATGATGGTCATGGCCGCGGCGCCACCGTCGCCCCGCCGCCCGGCTTGCTCAGGGGGGTCTGCCGCCTCGTCGGACCTGGCCTCGGCGGTGGCGGGGGCGCCCCCGGCCGCTTTGCGGTCGAGCTGGGCCTTGAACCGGTCGCGGGCCAGCTGGTCCATGCCGAAGGTGGCGTACATCTTGCGGATGATGTCGTACGGCGGCAGGTCGCCGAACTCCAGCGCATCGATGTTCGGCACCACCTCGGCCTCGACGAACCGGCGCACGGCGTCCCGGACCATCAGCTGCTCTTCAGACCATTCGAACAAGGTGGACCCCCTTAGCGTCCCGTCGGCTCGTGGCGTCGGTTGACCCGAGGCTAATCCAGCCCGGCCTACAGTCGGTATGTGGTGCAACTGGGACGCGGGCCGCGACAGACGGCCTTCGAGCGCTGGGGTGGCGAGGAGTTCTTCACCGCCCTGGTCGACCGGTTCTACCAGGGGGTCAGCACCGACCCCCTGCTCCGGCCCATGTACCCCGAGGACCTGACCGACTCGAAGAGGCATCTGGCCCTGTTCCTCATGCAGTACTGGGGTGGCCCCGGCCAGTACAACAGCGAGCGGGGACACCCGCGCCTGAGGATGCGGCACGCCCCCTTCGTCATCGGCCCCGAGGCCTCGGCCGCCTGGTTGCGGCACATGACCGACGCCGTGCACCACTCCGGCCTGGCCCCCGCCGACCAGAAGGAGCTACTGGACTACCTGACCATGGCGGCCGGAAACCTGATCAACTCGCCCATCTGAGTGGGGTGATGGGTGGGGGAGCGGCCCCTCTCGACCCGCCCTGTTCAACCGGTGCCGCTCACCAGGTCATGCCCAGGGTCTTGCGCATGGCGGACTCGAAGGCCTCGTCGTCGAGCTGGGCCCGGGCCCCCAACACCGCCACCGCGTCGTCACCGACCGGGACCCGTAGCGGCGTGGTCGGGTCCTCGATGGCCCGGCGGATGGCCACCGCCACCAGCTCCGGATCCGAGCGACCGCCCGGCCCGGTGAGCTTGGTGTCGGTGCCCTCCCACTCCTCCCACAGCTGGGCGTACTCGTTGCTGCCGGCCACCCGTCCGGCTCCTTTCATCCCCGGGGCGATATAGCCCGGCTGGATGACCACCACCCGGATGCCGAAGTGGCCCAGTTCGTAGTGCATGGTCTCGGAGATGGCCTCGAGGGCGTGCTTGGTCCCCGAGTACGGGCCCTCCAGGGGCGTGGCCACCCGACCCTGCACCGAGCTCACATTGACCACCACCCCGCTTCCCCGGGCCCGCCACCGGGGCAGGACCTCCTGCAGCACCCGGAGGGGGCCGACGGTGTTGGTCTCGAACATCTCCCGGAGCCGTTCGATGGGGAAGCTCTCCATGGGGCCCTTGGTGGAGATGGCGGCGTTGTTGACCACGGCGTCGAGCTCGCCCGCTCGGGCCAGGGCCTGGCGCACCGACTCCTGGTCGGTCACGTCCAAGGGGAGCCGCATCGACACGTCGAGTCCGTCCAGCAGCGAGACGTCCCGTGCCGTGGCCACGACCTCGTGGCCGGCCCGGGTCAGCTCCGTCGCCGTGGCCGCGCCGATGGCCCGGGCGGAACCGGTGATCAGGATGCGCATGACGGGAGCGTAGCCAGTGCACTGGTCCCGACCGGCGGGCCGCTCAGGTGGTCTCGTGCACCGGGGTCCGGGAGACGTCGACCGAGACGTCCAACAGGTGGGAGTCCCCTCCGCCGAACACGATGCCCTTGAGCGGGGACACGTCGGCGTAGTCGCGGCCCCACGCCGTGGTCACGTAGGTCGAGCCCACGAACTTGTCGTTGGTCGGGTCCACATCCAGCCAACCCCACCCGGGCACGAACATGGAGGGCCAGGCGTGGGAGGCGTCGGCCCCGATGAGCCGCTCCCCGCCGGCCGGGGGTGCGGTCTCGAGGTACCCGCTCACGTACCGGGCCGCCAGGCCCATCGACCGCAGGCACCCGATGGCCAGGTGGGCGAAGTCCTGGCACACGCCACGACGGAACGTCAGCACCTCCTCCAACGGCGTGGTCACCGTGGTGAAGCCGGGGTCGTAGGCGAAGTCGGTGAAGATGCGCTCGGTGAGATCGGCGATGGCGTCCACCAGGGGACGTCCCGGCAGGAACGACTGCTCGGCGTAGGACCGCACGTTGCCCGACACCGGGACCAGGGGCGACTCGAAGCAGAACTCCCGGGCCGCCAACATCTCGGTACTCAGGTCGGTGGCAAGGGTGTCGCGCACCTGCTCCCAGGCCGTGCCGCTGGGAGGCAGGCGCTCCCGTCCCGACACCGACACCGAGCTGGTCGAGACCACCGTCAGCTCCTCGAAGGGCCCGTCCACCACGAAGGAGAACACCGGGTTGCCGAAGAAGTCGGTGCGCTCGGACCAGCTGGTCGGGGTGGGGTCGACCTGGAAGTCGCTGCTGACGCAGAGCTGGCGGTCGGTGTCCCGGGGCCGGAGGTGGGCCTCGTTGCGGCAGCGCGACACCGGGGCGTTGTAGCGGTAGTGGGTGCGGTGGACGATCTGGTACATCATCGGAGGTCCACCGGGGAGTCCGGTTGGCCGCCGGCCAGCACCGACAGCCGCTCGTGGGCGAAGAAGGTCTGGCGCAGGCTGTCCAGCAGCTCGGCCAACAGGCCGTCCACCCGGCCCAGCACGGCATCGAGCTCCGGGCGCTGCTGGAGCTCCGGGTCCACTGCGGCCATCCGGCCGGCATCGGTGAGCCGGAGCATGGTGGCGGCCTCCAGCACCAGGCGCTGGTCGTCGCCGAGCCGCCGGCCCGGTGACCGGCTGGGCAGGTCCGAGAGATGGTGGACCAGGCTGTCGAGTTGGTAGAGGACGCTGCGGGGGTTGGCGGAGTCGTAGACCACCAGGTCCACCGCCGCGGCCACCTCCATGATCGAGCCGGACCGCCGGCGGAAGGTGATCAGGCTGTCCGAGGTCTTGAGCAGCGACTCGACCAACAGGTCCTCCACCACCGCCACCCGTTGTTGGACCAGCACCGACCGGACCAGCCGGACCAGGGACTGGGCCCGCTCCAGGCGTCGGCCGGCGTCGAGGAACAGCCAGGCCGAGTCCCGCTCCATGTTCTCGGCGGCCAACCCCGACAGGCCCAGCAGGGCCTGCAACAGCCGCTGCAGGCTCGACTGCACCCCCACCAGGTGGGTCGGCGGGCGGTTGCGCAGCCGGGCCACCTCTTCCTCCACGTCGCCGACCAGCTGCCAGCTGTCACTCGAGAGCTGCTCCCGCACCGAGTACGCCGCATCGACCAGCAGGCCCAGGGACGAGACCAGGCTGCCGTCGATCCCGGCGTCGAGCACCAGGGCCAGGGCCCGGCGGTCGGTGGGGAGGTCGGGCTCGGAGGGCAGGCCATCGGGGATCGACCCCGGCGCCGTGGGCGGCGACAGGGCTTCTCCGGTGGGAGCGGTGGCTCCGACGGGAGCCCCGGCGGCACCGTCGGGCTCGGACACCGGGTCGAACCCCGACACGGAGCCCAGGGTCGACAACAGCACCTGGAGCGACTCGGCCCCACCGTCCACCCCCAGCCCGAGCGGCTGGTCCAGACGGGCGAGGATGGTCCGGACCAGTCGGATGACCAGTTCGGCGTGCTCGGAGGTGCGACCCAGCACGAACAGCTGGGCGGCCACCCGGCCGGGCAGGGGGGTGGCCGTGTCGGGCACCACCGGGGGCGTCAGTGGGCCCCCGGACGACGACCGCAGCCAGGCACTCTGCTGCAGCGCCGGTTGGGGCGAAGCCACCCAGGTGTCCTTGCTGGTCCCTTTGCGTCGGCTGGAGATGAGCAACGCCGTGGGGTCGGCCCCGACCCGGGTCAGGCCGCCGGGCATGACCCGGTACCCGTGGTGGGCGCCGCGGCTGTTGTCGTCGTCTCCCACGGCGAAGGTGCGCAGGATGGTGGGTCGGGGCTCCAACGAGCCGGTGCCGGTCACCGTGGGGCTGGTGGAGGGCTCGATGATCTCCTGTCCTACCCACTCGGCCGGCCGGGCCCGGATGCGGCTGCGGAGCTCGTCCAGGGCCGCCGGCGACAGGGTCGAGGCCACCAGGGGCCGGACCGCGGTCGAAGAGTTGACCGGCAGGACGATCAGGCGCTCCAGGTGGCTGAGCACATGGCTGAGCCCACCGGCGGTCCCGCACCACCAGCTCTCGGGGCCCCGAAGGGCCAGCTCCTCGCCCAACAGGATCGGGGCCAGGGTGCCGAGCAGTCCGGTCAGGGCCGGGTCCTCCACCACCCCGCTCCCCAACGGATTGACCACGGTGACCCGGCCCCGCCGGGACGCCTCCAACAGGCCGGGCACGCCCAGCAGCGAGTCGGCCCGGAGCTCGACCGGGTCGCACCAACGGTCGTCCACCCGCCGGATGACCACGTCCACCGGGTCGTAGCCGGCCAGGGACCGCAGCCACACCCGGTTGTTGTCCACGATCAGGTCACGTCCCTCGACCAGGGTGTAGCCGAGGTAGGAGGCCAGGTAGGCGTGCTCGAAGTACGTCTCGCTCAGAGGGCCCGGGGTGAGGATGACCACCCGGGGGTCGTCGGCGCCGTCGGGGGCCGCCCGGGCCAGGCCGGCCCGGATGGAGCGGAAGAAGCCGGCCAGGCGCTCGACGCCCAGCTCCCGCTGGAGGGCGGGGAGGACCCTGGACAAGATGGTGCGGTTGACCAGGGCGTACCCCAGTCCCGACGGCGCCTGGACGTGGTCCCCGATGGCCCGGAAGTGCCCGTCGGCGTCCCGGGCCACGTCCACCGCGGTGATGAACAGCCGGTGGTCGGTGGGTGGCTCGATGCCCACGCAGGGCCGGAGGAAGCCCGGGTGCCCCAGGACCAGTTCCGCCGGGACCAGGCCCCGGGCCACCAGGCGGCGGTCGCCGTAGAGGTCGGCGAAGATGAGGTCGAGCAGGGCCACCCGCTGGGCCACCGCCGACTCCAGTCCGGCCCACTCGCCCTCGTCGATGACCAGCGGGCACGGGTCGAGGTGCCAGGGGCGGCGACGGCTCTGGGCGTCGATGGTGACGTTGTAGGTGGCCCCCTCGTTGCGCATGAGGCGGCTGAGCTCGGTCCGGCGGGCCAGCAGGCCGTGGGGGCCCAGCCCGGCCATCTCCGTGGACACCTGCTGCCATCGGCTCCGGATCTGGCCGTCGGGCCCGAGGAACTCGTCGCTCCGCCCGGGGACCGGGACGTACTCGGCCCACGCCGTCCCACCGGCTTCGAGTGAGGTGCCGTCCCCGAAGGGATCGGCGGTGGTTGCCGTGGTCACGTCGCCAGGGACACGGTCACCGCGGCACCGACCAGATCACCGCGGCACCGACCAGGTCACGACGCCGCAGAACGGGGCTGCCAGCCCTCGAAGGTGGGCCGGAAGTAGGTCTGGTCGATCTGATGGTGGATCTCGTCCAGGGCCACCTGGACCTCGTCGAGGAACTCGCTGAGGCCCTCGAGCGTCAGCCAGGGCACGGCGGCCGAGGCCACCAGCATGGAGGCGTCGGCGCAGGCGTCGAGGGCCTCCTCGGACCGGGCCAACCCCTTGAGCTGGCTGCGGGTCTCGGTGAGGCAGGCGCTCACGGCACGGGGGAAGCGGTCGTCCTGCAGCAGGAAGCGCAGGGTGGACCCGCCCTGGGGCCGGGCCGGCATGGCGCGGCGGAACGGCTGATAGGCGGCGAGCGACCGGAGCACGGCCATCCAGTGGACCTCGACGTAGGGATCGTCGCCGTGGTGGGGATGGAGTTTGTCCGAGCGGACGTCGAGAACCCGCGACGTGAGGTCGGCGCGCTCCAGGTTCTGGCCGATGGTGAGGAAGGACATGGCTTCGTCCCGGGTCATGGTGCCGAGCAAGATACCGTTTATCCGTTGGCAGCCGTCGATCACCCGACGCAACCACTGCACCCGGCCTTTGCGCGACTGGGCCTCGTCGAGGTAGTCCGAGCAGTTGAGCCAGAGATTGTGGCTGGCCTCCCAGGCCTCGCGGGGCACCACCGGACGGGCCGTGCGCAGGTTCTCCCGGGCCGCCGAGACGGCCGCCAGGATCGACGACGGGTTGTCCTCGCCGTGGAGCAGGAACTCGATGACATCGTCTTCGGCGGCACGCGGGTCCTCGGACCCTGACGCACTGGGGTAGCGCTGCCCGAACTCGGTGTCGACGCCGGCGATGGCCAGCAGCGGCTCCCACCCCACGTCCTCGCCGATGGGCATGTCCACATGGGCGTCGGTGTGGACCTGGACGATCCTCGCCGTGCACTCGGCGCGCTCGAGATAGCGCCCCGACCAGTAGACGGCTTCAGCCATTCGTGCCAGCAGCATCTTGGGCGCCTCGGTTTCGTTCGCCGGATCGTGATCGCCGTCCGGGTCGGTGCTCGTATCGGTTGTCTGGGTCATGGTCTTCGTCATCGTTCTCGTGCCCGTGGCGCTCAGCTGTCCGGCCCGGCGCCGCCGGGCATCACCGGGTCGGTCGACGCCCCCGGGTCCTTCGGCGCCGGCGACTGGTTTGACGCCTGCGCCTTGTTCGGTGCCTTCGCTCCGGCCGTGCCGACCACCCAGGTGTCCTTGCTTCCGCCCCCTTGGGACGAGTTGACCACCAGGGAGCCGGCCCGGCGGGCGACCCGGGTCAGCCCACCCCGGGTCACGTAGGCGCCATCGGGGCCGAACAGGATGAACGGCCGCAGGTCGACGTGCCGGGGAGCGATCTCGCCCTCACACAGTGTAGGAGCGGTCGACAACGGGATCACCGGCTGGGCCACCCAGCGGCTCGGCTGGGACTCGATCTCCTTGGCCGCCTCGGCCAGCTCGGACTCGGTGGCCTGGGGGCCCACCATGACCCCGTAGCCGCCGGACTCGTTGGCCGGTTTGACCACCAGCTTCTCGAGGTTGTCGAGGACGAAGCGGCGGGACTCCTCGTCGCTGCACCGCAGGGTGGACACCGTGGACAGGATGGGCTCCTCGTCGAGGAAGAAGCGGATCAGGTCGGGGACGTAGGAGTACACCTTCTTGTCGTCGGCGATGCCGGCTCCGGGGGCGTTGACCAGGGCCACCCGACCCGACCGCCACGAGCGCATGAGGCCGGGGACCCCGATCATGGAGTCGGGCCGGAAGGCCTCGGGGTCCAGGAACAGGTCGTCGATCCGTCGGTAGATCACGTCGACCCGCTGGAGGCCGTCGATGGTCCGGGCGTAGACGCAGTCGTCGTCCAGCACCACCAGGTCCCCGCCTTCGACCAGCTCCACCCCCAGCTGCTGGGCCAGGAAGGCGTGCTCGAAGTAGGCCGAGTTGTAGACGCCCGGGGTCAGCACCACGATGGTGGGGTCGCCGGTGGAGGGGGAGACCGAGGCCAGCAGGCTGGCCAGCCTCCCGATGTAGGGGTCGACCGGCTCGATGCTGTAGTGCCGGAACAGCTCGGGGAAGACGTGCTTGGCCACGATGCGGTTCTCCAGCAGGTAGGACACACCCGAGGGGACCCGCAGGTTGTCCTCCAGCACGTAGACGGTCCCGTCGGCGTCCCGGATGAGGTCGCTCCCACAGATGTGGGCCCACACCCCTCCGGGCGGATCGACGCCCACGCACTCCCGGCGGAAGTTGGGCGACCCCGTGACCAGCTCGGACGGGACGATCCCCGAGGTCACCGAGCGCTGGTCGTGGTAGACGTCGTCGATGAAGAGGTTGAGGGCGCTCAGCCGCTGGACCAGTCCGGCCTCGATCACGTGCCACTGATCGGAGGGCATGACCCGGGGGATGATGTCGAAGGGCCAGGGCCGGTCCCGACCGGTGGTGCCCTCGTAGACGGTGAAGGTCACCCCGATGGCCCGCATCTCCCGGTCGGCGGCCTCCTGGCGCTCGTTGAGGGCCGCCGGGCCCAGGTCGGCGAAGTGCTCCCACAGGGCCGCCGCGGCCGGCCGGGGCACGCCCCCCGGCCCCACCAGCTCGTCGTAGAAGCCGTCCGGGTCGTAGGAGGGCCAGGCCGGGTCCCCCGGCTTGGCCCCCGGCTTGGTCCTGGGCTTGGTCCCCGGCTTGGCGCCTGAATTGGCCCCTGACCTGGTATCAGGGCCCGACCGGGGCCCCGATTCGGTGCCGCTCACCGAGCCGCCCCCGGGCGCGTCGGCTGGTCGCGCGGTCATCCACAGCCCCCTTGATACGCCAAGGATGGGTCGGAACCGTTGCCACAGTGTTTCCACTCCGTGAATGTCACACTCGGTTAACATCTCACCAGGTGAAAGGTCCCGGCCAGCGTGGGAGGGCACCCGAACGGGTGGCCGGTCCGCGGGTCGTGCTCCCTGGGGTGGCCGTGGCCATCGGCAGCGTCTCCCCAGGCCGGGCACCCCATGGGTCGGGCCCGATCGCCGACGGACCCCGGTCCGACGCCAGTCCGTCCAGTCGGTGACGAGCCGACCCGCAACCAGTGGCCGTGGGCCTGAACACCAGCCCACGACCGACAGACCACGACACAGGAGTAACCGTGCCCGCAGAGACCCACATCGAAAAGGGTCCCCTCGACCGCCAACAGGTGCTCGACCTCATCCGCGACCTCCTCGCCGACATCTTGGAGATCGAGCCGTCGGCCATCACCGAGTCGGCGTCGTTCGCCGAGGACCTGGATGCGGACTCCCTGGCCCTGATCGAGCTGGTGGAGGGCCTGGAGGAGGAGCTCGGCGAGCGATCGGTGGGCTTCCGCATCGACGACGAGGACCTCGAGGAGCTCCGGACGGTCCGTGACTCCGTCGACTACGTGTACGCCAAGCTCGGAGGGGCCTGAGGCGCCCGATGGCGTCTGCCGCCGACCCGGTGCCGTCCGGGGGGGGAGTGGCCGGGGGGGAGCTGGCCGACCGGATCAGCTACCGGTTCAGGGATCCGGCCCTGCTGGAACAGGCCATGGCCCACCGCTCCTGGTGCGCCGAGCAGCCCGGACGCCGGTCGAACGAGCGCCTGGAGTTCCTGGGCGACGCGGTGTTGGGCCTGGTGGTGGCGGAGTACACCTACCGGTCCCACCCGGAGCTGTCTGACGGGGAGATGTCCAAGGTCCGGGCCTCGGTGGTCAACAGCCGGGTCCTGGGCGAAGTGGGGCGGGACCTGGGGATCGACCAGGCCCTGTACCTGGGGCGGGGGGAGGATCTCTCCGGCGGTCGGCACAAGGAGTCGATCCTGGCCGACGCCACCGAGGCCGTGATCGGCGCCCTCTACCTCGATGGAGGGCTCGACGAGGCCCGCCGACTCATCCTCTCCCTGCTGGAGGACCGGATCGCCGTGGCCGTGGGGGAGCCCGGGGAGTCCGACCACAAGAGCCGCTTGCAGGAGTTAGCAGTTCGGCTGGGCCGGGGCGTTCCCCACTACGAGATGGAGAGTTTCGGCCCTGATCATGCCCGGAGGTACCTGGCCACGGTGTACGTTGCTGGCCAGCGTCTCGGAACGGGGGAGGGACGCTCCAAAAAGGACGCCGAGCAGGTTGCCGCCCAGGCTGCGTGCGAATCGTTGGAAGTCGAGAGAGGCGGGGGGGATGCCTGAGCTTCCCGAAGTTGAGACGATTCGCCGCGACCTCCAGGGCGAGGTGGTGGGCCGGAAGATCAAGTCCGTCGAGGTGCGCAACGGTCGCACCGTCCGTCGCCATCCCAGCGCCAAGCACTTTCGCTCCCGCCTGGAGGGCCACACCATCAAGTCCATCGACCGGGCCGGCAAGTACCTCCTGCTCTCGCTGGACGACGGCGGGACCCTGGTGGTGCACCTGGGCATGAGCGGCCAGCTCCAGCGGGCCAAGAGCGCCAAGGAGGCCAAGGCCCCCCACACCCATGCCGTGATCACCTTCACCCAGGGCGGCCAGCTCCGCTTCGTCGACCCCCGCACCTTCGGGGAGATGTTCGTCTCCGCCCCTCCCGAGGACGGGGCACCACCGCTTCCCGAGCTCGCCCACCTGGGCTTCGATCCCCTCGAGGACGTGATGAGCTGGGAGAAGTTCTGGGTGCTGCTCTCGTCGCACAAGAGCGGTCTCAAGGCTCTGCTCATGGACCAGGAGTTCGTGGCCGGCATCGGCAACATGTACGCCGACGAGATCCTCTTCGCCGCCGGGCTCCGCTACGACCGCCTGTCCAACTCGCTCTCCTCCCAGGAGGTGCGCCGTCTGTACCGGGCCATGGTCGAGACCCTGGCCGAGGCGGTCAAGCGACGGGGCTCGTCCCTGGCCGACGAGCAGTACCGGGACCTCTTCGGCGAGGTCGGTGACTACCAGGACCAGCACCAGGCCTACGACCGGGAGGGCCAGGCCTGTCGCCGCTGCCGGGCCACCATCGTCAAGGTCAAGTCCGGCGGGCGCTCCACCTACTTCTGCGACCACTGCCAGGTGTGACCGGCCTCACCCTTCCGACCAGGGATTCCGGCGTAACCCATTCACGGCCGATAGGGTGAGCGCGCGGTGTTCCTGAAGTCACTAACCCTCAAGGGATTCAAGTCCTTCGCCGACCCGGCAGTGCTCGAATTCGAGCCCGGGATCACCGTGGTGGTCGGTCCCAACGGCAGCGGAAAGTCCAACGTGGTGGATGCCGTGGCCTGGGTGCTCGGGGCCCAGGGCCCGCGGACGGTGCGCTCGGCCAAGATGGAGGACGTCATCTTCATGGGCACGGCCAGCCGGCCCGCCCTGGGCCGCGCCGAGGTGTCCCTGACCATCGACAACGGCTCCGGACAGTTGGCCACCGAGCTGGCCGAGATCACCATCACCCGGACCCTGTTCCGCTCGGGCGACAGCGAGTACTCCATCAACGGGGCCCCCTGCCGGCTCCTCGACATTCAGGAGCTCCTCTCCGACACCGGGGTCGGTCGCCAGCAGCACGTGATCATCAGCCAGGGGCATCTGGACGCCATCTTGGAGGCCCGGCCCGAGGACCGTCGCTCGGTCATCGAGGAGGCGGCCGGGGTGCTCAAGTACCGCCGTCGCCGCGAGCGCTCCGAGCGCCGCCTGGCCTCCACCGAGGAGAACCTGGAGCGGCTGTTCGACCTGGTCCGCGAGGTCAAGCGCCAGATCCGGCCCCTGGAGCGGCAGGCCGCCGCGGCCCGGGCCTACACCGGCCTGGCCGACGCCCTGCGGGAGCTGCGGCTGTACGTGGCCGGCGCCGAGCTGAAGGCCCTCGACACCCGGCACGAGGAGGGGGAGCGCACCCGCTCCGAGCTGCGGGAGAGCGAGGAGAGGATCGGGGGCTCGCTGACCCTGCTCGATGCCGACACCGAGCGGACCGCCGACGAGATGTCGGCCCAACGCGAGTCCGACCTGGCTTCGGCTCTGGGGCGGGCCGAGGGCATGGTGGAGCGGGCCCGGGGACTGACCGGGGTCCTGCGGGAGCGGCAGCGGTCGCTGGCCCAGGCCCTCGACGCCGCGGCCGACGCCGACGTGGTCTCCACCCTGGAGGCCGAGGGGGCCCGGCTGGGGGAGGAGCTGGCCGCCACCGAGGTCGAGGCCGAGGCCATGGTGCCCGAGCAGGTGGCCGTGGCCGAGGTGGAGGCCGAGGCGGCCGCCTCGCTGGAGGCCCACCTGGAGGCCTGGGGGGACGGAGCCGAGCTGCGCCGGGCCGACGAGGCGGTCACCGTGGCCACCGGGCAGTTGGGGGCCCTCGACCACGCCCTGGAGCGGGACCGGCGCTCGCTGGACCAGCTCTCCAGTCGCCTGGCCGCCACCGAGCGCCGGGTGGCCGTGATCGAAGGCGAGGACCACGAGCTGGGGGAGCGACTGGCCGAACAGGAGCAGGCCCGTCACCGGCTCCAGGCCACGGTGGCCGAGACCGAGGCGGCCCACGGACGGGCCACCCAACGGCTGGAGGGGGCCGAGGAGGCCCTGCGCCAGGCCGAGCAGGAGCTCCACCGCTCGGTGGCCCGGGCCGACGCCCTGGAGCGCTCCCTCGACGAGGCCCGGGGTGCCGCCGGCGCCGAGCTGTTGTCCGGGGTCGACGGTGTGGTCGGCATCCTCTTGGACCTGGTGGAGCTGGACGAGGGCTGGGAGGACGCCTTCGAGGCCGCCGCCGGGGCCTCGGTGGCCGCCGTGGTGGTGTCGGGCAACGCCCCGGCCCGCTCGGCCCTGGCCCGGCTGCGGGAAGGCGGGGCCACCGGAGCGGTGCTGGCCCTGACCGACCAGGTGTCGGGCTCCGGGGCCGGGCCTGGCTCCGGGTTCGGCTCCGGGCAGGACCTCCCGGTGCCGCCGGGGACCGAGTCCATCCGCCCCCATGTGCGCCCCCGTTCGGGTACCGGCCATCTTCCCGGGTTGGACGCCGCGCTTGACGCCCTGCTGGCCGGAGCCCTCTGCGCGGTGGGCGGGTGGTCGGAGGCCATCGATCTGGCGCTGACCCGCCCCGACCTGGTGGTGGTGACCAGGGACGGTGACCGTTTCTCCTCCACCGGCTGGCGGGTGCGGGCCGGTGGTGGCGTGGTCACGGCGGCCGTGGTCGACGAGGCCCGGGCCCGGGCCGAAGTGGCCGAGGTGGCGGCGGCCCAGGCCGTCGAGGAGCGGACCGCGGCCCGTGCTGCCGTCGAGTCCACCCGGGCGGCGGCGGCCGAAGCCGTACGGGCCGACGACCGCAACGAGGTCGACCACGCCACGGCCCGGACCGCCCGCCAGCGGGTGGCCGAGGACCGGCTGGCCCTGGTGTCCGAGCTGGAGGAGACCCGTCGGGCCTGCGCCGAGATCGAGGACCGCATCGCCCGGGACACCGCCCGGGCCGTCGAGCTGCGCCAGGAACTCCCGCGACTGGAAGAGGCCCGAGCCGCGGCGGCGGCCCAGGTGGCGGTGGCCCGGGAGGAACGCCGGCGCATCGACGAGCGGATCGCCGAAGCGGGTGCCCTGCGGGCGGAGTGGGAGGCCCGCTCGGCCGGCCTGATCGAGCGCCGCCGGGTCCTGACCGAGCGGCTGGTCGAGGTGGAGCGCCGGCTGACCGGCCACGCCGACGAGCGCCGTGAGGCTGCCGAGCGCCGGACCCGGCTGGAGGCCGACGCCACCGCGGTGGAACGCCTTTTGGTGGTGGTGGGATCAGCCCAGACCCAACTGGACTCGGCCCTGGCCGAGCTGCGCGAGCGCCACCGCCGCCAGCTGGAGGCGGTCCGGGCCGGCGGCGCCCGCCTGGAGGAGCTGCGTCGTCAACGCTCGGCCAGCGAGCACGAGCTGGCCGCGGTGCGGGTCCGGCTCCAGAAGGTCGAGCTGGACCTGGTCGAGGCCTCCATCCGACGGGAGTCGGTCATCGAACTCCTGCGCCACGACCTGGCCTGCGGTCCCGACGACGCCCTGGCCGCTCCGGCCCCGGAGCTGCCCGACGACACCGACCCGGTCACCCGGATCGAGCAGCTCGAAGCGGAGCTGGCCGCCCTGGGCCCGGTCAATCCTCTGGCCCTCGAAGAGCTCTCCGAATTGGGGGAGCGCCACCAGTTCCTCGAGAGCCAGGTCGAAGACGTCCGGGCCGCCCGCCGCGAGCTCCATCACGTCATCCGGACCCTGGACGAGGAGATCATGCACGTGTTCGACTCGGCCTTCGCCGACGTCAACGAGCACTTCTCCACCCTGGTGACCTCGCTCTTCCCCGGAGGCACCGGTCGGCTCTCGCTCACCGAACCCGAGAACCTGTTGGACACCGGGGTCGAGATCGAGGTCCGCCCGGCCGGCCGGAACGTGCGGCGCCTGTCCCTGCTCTCGGGGGGCGAGCGCTCGCTGGTGGCCATGGCCTTCCTCTTCGCCGTGTTCCGCAGCCGGCCGTCGCCCTTCTACCTGATGGACGAGGTGGAGGCGGCCCTCGACGATGTCAACCTCCAGCGCTTCCTGGGCCTGGTCCATGAGTTCCGCGAGGGCGCCCAGCTGATCATCGTGAGCCACCAGAAGCGCACCATGGAGGCCGCGGACGCCCTGTACGGGGTGACCATGGCTCCTGGTGGCTCGTCCAAGGTGGTCAGCCAGAAGGTGCCCCGGCAGCGGGAGGACGGACTCGACTGGTCCGACCGGGACTCCGGGTCGGGGGCGTCGGCCGCGTCTGCCGCGTCGCCGTCTGCGGGGGGCTCGTCTGCGGCCACGGACGGTTCGTCAACGCCCGCGGACGGTTCGACGACGCCCATTGGTGGCTCGTCAGGCTCCGTGGTTGCCTCGTCGGCCCCGACGCCAGCGGCCATCCCCGAAGTTCCGGTCGATCCGGTTGAGGACCCTTGGAACGATGACCCCTGGGACGGGGACGCTTTGTCCGTATTCGGTGGGACCGAGAGCGGGGCTCCGGGCTCGTCGGACGGGGCTGACTCAGCGGGCGGGGCGGACGCCGCAGCCGGGTCGGACGGGTCGGACTCGGTGGCCACCGCCGATCGTGACTGGGCTGACTTCGCCGACCCTACTGAGGACGACGTGTTGGAGGACATCGCCGACTACCCGGGGGACGGGGCGGACGGGGAGGATCGACGTGCCGACCCCACAGCTGACGACGACACAGCAGTCGACCGCATCGAAGTCGATGGCGTAGAAGTCGATGGCGTAGAAGTCGATGGCACAGAGGATGCCGAAGATGACTCGATCGATGCGGGCGGCGATCGAACCGAGGACGGCCCCGTCGACGGCGCAGAGGATGACGGGGAGGACCCCGTCGACGGTCGGATCGGGGGCGAGACCCGTGACCTCGGCGGCGGCCGACATCCCGGGATGTGGGTCGAGGACCGCGTCGAGGCCGAGCCGGTCGGGGGCGCCGACGCGTGATCGATCCCGCGGGGCTCGATGCCGTCTCTGATGCGTTGGTCGGGGTGTTCGTGGCCATCCCGGTCGTGTTGGTGGCCGGTGGGGTGGCCGTCGGCCTCCGGGTGCGCGGCCGTGGCGCCAAGGGTCGGGTGCCGACCGGCGAGGTGGCCAGTGATGCCGCCACCGACATCGAGCTGGAGCGGAGTACCCGTGCCGCCCGGCGGGCCCAGCCCACAGAGATCAGGCCGGCCGCCGGGCCAGTCGCCCCGGAGACGGAGGCCCCTGAAGGGGCCGCACCTGCGGACGAAGTCGCCGCCCCCGAGCCGGTCGCTCCGGAGCCGGTCGCCGCGGAGCCGGTCGCCGAGCCGCCCACCTACCGGAGCCGGCTGGGCAAGGCCCGCGGCCTCCTCTCGGGCTATCTGGGCACGGTCCGCTCCAAGGGAAAGATCGACGCCGGCACCTGGGATGACCTCGAGGAGGCCCTGATCCGGGCCGACGTCGGGGTAGGGGCCACCGACGCCCTGCTCGACGGGCTGCGCACCAGGGTCAAGGGCGGCGAGATCGCCGGGCCGGATGCCCTGGTCGACGCCCTGAAGGCCGAGTTGGTGTCGATGTTGACGACCGGGGATGCGTCGTTGGCATTGCCCGGCGGGAGCGAGTCAGTGGCCGCCGGGCAGTCGGCGGACGGCGAAGGCAGTGGGTCCGGCCAGGGCGCTGAGGACAGCCGACCGGTGGACGTGTGGCTGTTCGTCGGGGTCAACGGGGTGGGCAAGACCACCACGGTGGGCAAGGTGGCCAACCGGTTGTCCCGGTCGGGCACCAAGGTGCTCCTGGCGGCGGGGGACACCTTCCGGGCCGCGGCCGGCGAGCAGCTCACCATGTGGGCCTCACGGGCCGACGCCGACATCGTCCGGGGGTCCGAGGGCGGCGACCCCAGCTCGGTGGTGTTCGACGCGGTGCAGCGGGCGGCCTCCCGGGGGCATGCCGTGGTGCTGGCTGACACCGCCGGTCGCCTCCACAACAAGGTCAACCTCATCGAGGAGCTGAAGAAGATCCGACGGGTGGCCGACCGGCCCCCGGGACGGGTGGTCGAGGTGCTCCTGGTGCTGGACGCCACCACCGGCCAGAACGGCCTGGCCCAGGCCAAGGTGTTCCTCGACGCCGTGGACGTGTCGGGCGTGGTGCTGACCAAGCTCGACGGCACGGCCAAGGGCGGGATCGTGGTGGCCATCCAGCGCGAACTCGGGCTGCCGGTCAAGTTGGTGGGCCTGGGCGAAGGGGTCGAGGACCTCATCGACTTCGACGCCGCGGCCTTCGTCGACGCCCTGTTCTGATCGATCATTCGTCCACGGGAGGCATGGGCCGACGGAGCAGATGTCCTGGCGTTGGAACGAACCACGACCATGACCACCGTCCTATAGCCTGAAGCACTCATGTTCGAGAGCCTGACTGACCGATTCGAGGGGATCTTCACCAGGCTCCGCGGCCGCGGGCGCCTGAGCGAGGCCGACGTCGACGAGGTCCTCCGCGAGATCCGGACCGCCCTCCTCGAAGCCGACGTCGAGATCGGGGTGGTGCGGGGATTCACCGACGCCGTCCGGGCCCGGACCGTAGGGCTGGAGCTGGTCCAGAACCTCAGCCCAGGCCAGCAGGTCATCAAGATCGTCAACGAGGAGCTGGTGGGGATCCTCGGAGGCGAGACCCTCAGGATCACCTACGCCGGGCGGCCCCCGACGGTGATCCTGCTGGCCGGACTGCAGGGCGCCGGCAAGACCACTGCCGCGGCCAAGCTGGCCCGCTGGTTCAAGCAGCAGGGGAGGAACCCACTCCTGGTGGGGGCGGACCTCCAACGGCCCGCCGCCGTCGACCAGCTTCGGGTCCTCGGCCAGCAGGCCGGCATCACCGTCTTCAGCGAGGCCACCGATCCGGTGGCGGTGGCCACGGCCGGACTGGAAGAGGCCAGGCGGTTGGGCCGGGACGTCCTCATCGTCGACACCGCCGGGCGACTGGCCATCGACGAGTCACTGATGGACGAGATCCGCCACATCGCCGGTGCGGTCGATCCTCACTACACGTTCCTGGTCATCGACGCCATGACCGGCCAAGACGCTGTGTCGACGGCGGCAGCCTTCCATGAGGCCCTGACCCTCGACGGGGTCATTCTCACCAAGTTGGACGGTGATGCCCGCGGTGGCGCCGCCCTCTCGGTCAAGGAGGTGGTGGGCAAGCCGATCGCCTTCGCCTCCACCGGGGAGAAGCTCGACGACTTCGACCAGTTCCACCCGGACCGGATGGCCGACCGCATCCTGGGCATGGGCGACGTCCTCAGCCTCATCGAGCAGGCCGAGCGCTCCATGGACAAGGACGTGGCCACCAAGGGCGCCGCGGCCATGCTGGAGGGCCGGTTCACCCTGGAGGACTTCCTCGAGCAGCTCCAGCAGGTCAAGAAGATGGGCTCGGTCTCGGGGATGCTCTCCCTGCTGCCCGGGATGCCCAAGGACCTGCGGCAGGCGTCGTCAGCCATCGATGACCGCCAGATCGGCCAGATCGAGGCCATCATCCGATCGATGACCCCGGCCGAGCGGACCGAGCCGACCATCATCGACGGAGCCCGCCGGCTCCGCATCGCCAACGGCAGTGGCACCACCACTTCCGACGTCAATGCCCTCCTCAAGCAGTTCAAGGAGATGCAGAAGATGATGAAGGGGTTCGGAAAGGGCGGCATGGCCGGAGCCATGGGTGGCATCAGCGGCCTGCTGGGCCGGGGAGGCCCGAAGATCTCACCCAAGGCCATGGCGGAGATGGCCCAGATGGGCTCCGAAGCCGACCTGGCGGCACTCTCGTCCATGGGCGGCGACCCCGGGGCCCTGGGGGCCGGAGGGGCGCCCGGAGCGTGGCCCGGACTCGGCGGCGGGGCACCGGGCGGGGGCGGGGCCTCAGGCGGCGCGGGGGGTGCCTCCCGGGGCTCGAACAAGTCCAAGAAGGGCGGGAAGAAGGGGAAGGGCGGAGGGAGAGTCACCCCGAAGGCCCGCTGAGTCGCGACGGGGCTGGTCGACGACTGCCGGTGGCGACGGGGCCCGGTTGTTGGTGAAATCGGCACGAATCGGGACGGTTTCAGGACGGAATCAGGGTGGACAGGCCCTCCGATCGGGCCCTGTCCACGGCGGCTCCCCGTTGGTGGGAGACTGTAGGGCGCTATCAAGAGAATGCAGAGGAGTTCATCGTGGCCGTAAAGCTCCGCCTCGTGCGGATCGGGAAGAAGAAGCAGCCGACCTACCGGCTGGTGGCAGCGGACAGCCGCTCGCCCCGCAATGGTCGGTTCATCGAGATCGTGGGTACCTACGCTCCTCGCGGCAAGTCGCTGGCTGAGCCGGACGCCGTCATGGAGATCGACAACGCCAAGGCCGTCAAGTGGCTGTCCCAGGGCGCCACACCCACCGAGCGGGTCGAGAAGCTGTTGAAGAAGTCCGGGGCGCTCGACGAGTTCGCCACGGCCAAGGCGGCCAAGTGAGCGACGAGCTGGCCCTCGACTCGCCCGAGGACGTCAACACCATCGACGACGACGACCACGAGGACGACGATGCCGGTAACCGGGTCTCGGGCGGCACGCCTCTGGCCGTGGTGACCTACCTGGTCAGCTCCATCACCTCCGAGCCCGACGCCGTGGTCATCAACACCGAGGAGCGCGGCGACTCGGTCCGCTTCCGGATCCACGTGGCCCCCGACGACATGGGACGGGTCATCGGCCGCCGGGGCCGGGTGGCCCAGGCCATCCGCACCGTGGTGGCGGCCGCCGGAGCCCGTGACGGCGTCCAGACCAGCGTCGACATCGTCGACGACTGAGCAGCTGAGCGTCTGAGCATCACCGCATCACCTGACGGGTTGGCCGAGAGCGACACGGGCGAGGCCGACTCCGGGCCTCCGGTCCCCGGGCCCTCGGACTCGGGGCCTCCGGACACCGGTCCTTCGGACTCCGGGCCTCCACTGCTCCACGTGGGTGAGATCGTCAAGCCCCACGGCCTGCGTGGGGACGTGATCGTCTCCCTGGCCACGAACAGAACCGAGAGGGTGGACCCGGGGTCGGTGCTGACCACCGACGATGGCCGGTCTCTGACCGTCCTCCGCTCCTCCACCCACCAGCACCGGTTCATCGTCACCTTCGAAGGGCTGTCGGGCATCGACGCCGCCGACGCACTGCGGGGCACCCGGCTCTTCGCCCCTCCCCTCGACGACCCCGACGCCCTCTGGGTCCACGATCTCATCGGGGCCCGGGTGGAGGACACCACGGGCCAGGAGCTGGGCACCGTGGTCAGCGTGGAGGCCAACCCCGCCAGCGACCTGCTGGTCCTCGACGGGGGCGCCCTGATCCCGCTCCGCTTCGTGGTGGGCAGCGAGCCGGGGGTCCGGGTCACCGTGGAGGTCCCTGACGGCCTCTTGGAGCTGTCCTGACTCGGCGGATCGATGGCTGACGGGAGCGCGTCGGCAGCTGACGGGGGCGGATCAGCGCCTGAGGGGGGCTCGGTGTCCGAGGGGGGCGAGCCCAAACGCACGATCCGAATCGACGTGTTCACGCTGTTCCCCGACGTCATCGAGCACTACGCCGATGCCTCGATCCTGGGTCGGGCCCGGGTGCGTGGCCACCTGGACCTCCGCACCCACGACGTCCGCGACGCCGCCCTCGGCCCCCACCGCTCGGTGGACGACGCCCCCTTCGGAGGCGGAGCGGGCATGGTCATCGGGCCCGAACCGGTCTTCGGGGCGGTGGAGGAGGTGGCCGGATCCGCCGACGGCCTGCCCCGGCCCCTGGTCCTCCTGTCCCCGTCGGGACGGCGGTTCGACCAGCAGGTGGCCCAGGAGTACGCCGACCTCCCCACCGGGTTCTCCCTGCTCTGCGGGCGTTACGAGGGCGTGGACCAGCGGGTCTCGGACCACCTGGTCGACGACGAGCTCTCGGTCGGGGACTTCGTCCTGGCCGGGGGTGAGCTGGCCGCCCTGGTGGTGGTGGAGTCAGTGGTGAGACTGGTTCCCGGGGTGTTGGGGAATGACGAGTCGGCCGGGGACGAGAGCTTCTCCGCCGGCCTCCTCGAGTATCCCCACTACACCCGTCCGGCCCGGTTTCGGGAGTGGGAGGTGCCCGAGACCCTGTTGTCCGGGGATCATGCCCGGGTGGACCGCTGGCGCCGGGCCCAGGCCCTGGTACGCACCCTCCGCCGCCGTCCCGACCTCATCGCCGAGCGGGGCGGCCTCACCGAAGAGGAGGTCAAGCTCCTGGCCGACCACGGTGAGGTGCGCCTACTCCGCGAACACGGCTACGATTGGTGAGCCTCGTGGAGACCAGTTCGACTGGTACTCGCAGCGGAGGCCCAGTTGGACCACGACTTCTCGCGAAGCCTGATCGGCCTCGAATTGCGGTGGGAGCGGTTGACCGGGCATCCGACGGGGGAGAGTTTGATCGATCCGTAGAAAGACGCGCCCAATGAACCCCACTGACATCATCGACCGTGACAGCCTCCGGGACGACGTTCCCGACTTCCGGCCCGGGGACACCGTCAAAGTCCACGTACGGGTCGTCGAGGGCACCAGGGAGCGGGTCCAGGTGTTCCAGGGCGCGGTGCTCAAGCGCCAGGGGACCGGCGCCCGCGAGACCTTCACCGTCCGCAAGGTCAGCTTCGGCGTGGGGGTCGAGCGGACCTTCCCGGTCCACTCCCCGGTCATCGACCACACCGAGGTGGTGTCGTTGGGTGATGTGCGCCGGGCCAAGCTCTACTACCTCCGTGACCGGCACGGTAAGGCGGCCAAGATCAAGGAGCGGCGGACTGCCCGCCCTTGAAGCCGTTCGGATGGGTCAACGCGGCGGATTCGTCGCGTTCTCTCTGCGGGGCTGTGCCACACCATGGGTTCTGACCAGGCCGGTGCCGTGGTAGCGGCTGTCCGATGAGCGAAGAGGATCTCGAGCGGTACGAGTCGGAGATCGAGCTGGCCCTGGTGCAGGAGTACCGGGCCGTCCTCCCCTTGTTCGCCTATGTGGTCGAGACCGAGCGGCGGTTCTACCTGGCCAACCAAGTCGACGTGACCGTCCGGTCGGACTCCACGCCGGCCTGCGTCGAGGTGGAGCTCGACCGATGCCTGGGTGTGGGACATGTACCGACCCGCCCGGTTCGTCCCTTCGGTCCGGATCCTGACCTTCCGCGACGTGAACATCGAGCGGCTCCCCGAAAAGGACCTGTGAACGGGGGCCCACCGGAGCGAGCCCCTGCCACACCATCGCCCGGTGAGTCCGCACCTGCTGAGGCTGAGCCTCGGGCCGACGCCGGGTCTGGTTCCCGTGGCACATCCGGGTCGGATCACCGTGGCACAACCGGGTCTGGTTCCCGTGGCGCGTCCGGGTCTGGTTCCCGTGGCACGTCCGGGTCGGATCACCGGCGGGCCCTGGGGGCCAAGGGGGAGTCCCTCGCCGCCCAGTGGTACGAGGACAACGGGTACGAGATCCTCGAACGGAACTGGCGCCGCCGAGAAGGCGAGGTCGATCTCATTGTCCGCCGCCAGAAGACCGTGGTGTTCTGCGAGGTCAAGACCAGGTCGAGTGACCGGTTTGGTACGGGTGCCGAGTCGGTGCTGGAGGCCAAACAGCGGCGGATCAGGCGACTGGCCGCCCGCTGGCTCTCCGAGCTGACCCCGGCCTCGGGCCGGGCCCGGGTGGAGGTCCGCTTCGACGTGGTGTCGGTGACCGCCGGCCGGGTCGACGTGATCGAGGATGCCTTCTAAGACCCCGGCGGTGTGACACCCCTCACGTACTCTGCCGGCGGTGCTTCGAGTGGCGCATGCACCGTCGTATGGCCGAGCCGCTCCGTCAATCAGCGTTGCCCGGTTCTGCCCCCGTCGGCGGTGCGGGGTGACTGTGCCGATCGGAGGCGCTGTGATCGCCGCCATTCCCTCTGCTGTGCTCATCGGTGTCGACGGACACCGGATATTCGTCGAGGTCCATGTCTCGAACGGACTGCCGGGATTCACGGTGGTGGGTCTGCCCGATGCCGCCGTGCGCGAGTCCCGCGACCGGGTCAGGGCCGCCCTGCTGTCCAGCGGGCTCTCGTGGCCGCTGCGACGTGTGACGGTCAACTTGGCCCCGTCCGGAATCCGTAAGAGTGGAGCCGGGCTGGACCTCCCTATCGCCATTGGCCTGCTGGTGGCTTCAGGGGAGTTGGATCCGGAGCGGGTCCGATCGATGGCCTTCGTGGGCGAGCTCGGGCTGGACGGCTCGCTCCGGGGCGTACCGGGTGTGGTGGTCCTGGCCGAGGCACTCTGTCGCTACCGGCTGGTGGTGCCGACTGAGAGCGCCAGGGAGGCTGCACTGGCTGGAGCCGAAATTGGGTGTGGGGCTGACGTTGAGTCCCGGTCCGATGCTGAGGTCGAGGTCGGAGGCCGAGGTCGGGGCGGACATCGGGAGGAGGGCAGAGGCGGTGGCGGATGCCGTCAAGGACGGCGTGAACGGGGTTCGCACAGCCCCCACACTGGCCATCCTGGTCGACCGGCTCGCCGGCCGCAGGCCGTGGGCCGATTCTGAAGGAGAGGCCGGTACTCCGGGGGACCGTGGCAACGACGGGCAGGAGGATCAGGTCACCCGACGGCTTTCGGTTGGTGGTGTCGGCGGGGTGGCCGACAGGGGTCGCTCCGGAGTGGGCGGAGTCGGCGGAGTCGGCGGAGGGCTCGATCTGGCCGACATCCGGGGCCAGCGCTTCGCCCGCCGGGCCTTGGAAGTGGCGGCAGCCGGGGGCCACCACCTGTTGATGGTGGGGCCGCCGGGCTCAGGAAAGACCATGTTGGCTACCCGTTTGCCCGACCTTCTGCCTCCGCTCGACAGGAACACGGCCCTCGAAGCCACCCGGATCCATTCGGTGGCTGGTCTTTCGCTGCCCGCCAGCGGCCTCATCGACCGTCCTCCGATCCGAGCGCCCCATCACGGGACGTCGGCCGTCGCCATGATCGGGGGAGGCACCGCCTGGATGCGACCGGGCGAGATCAGCCTGGCCCATGGAGGAGTCCTATTTTTGGATGAGCTGGGCGAGTTCTCCACTGTGGTCCTCGACGCGCTCCGTCAGCCGCTCGAGGACGGACGGGTCCAGGTCAGCCGGGCCCGGGGATCGACCAGCTTCCCGGCTCGGTTCATATTGGCGGCGGCCATGAATCCCTGCCCGTGCGGGGAGGGAGGGGCGCCTGGGGCCTGTCGTTGCAGTGACACGACCCGCGAGCGATATGCGCGGCGTCTGTCGGCCCCGCTGCTGGACCGGTTCGATATCGCCATCTGGGTGGATCGACCTCAGGCCGACGAACTACTCAGTGGAGAACCGGGCGAGACGTCGGCGTCAGTGGCCGACCGGGTGGCCATGGCACGTCAGCGAGCCGCTGAGCGCGGCGTGGCGTCCAACGCCGGCCTGGCTGGCTCGAGCCTCGAAGCCGTGGCCCCGTTGAATCGCGGTGCATCGGCCATCATCGCCAAACATGTCCGAGCCGGCTCGCTGAGCGCCCGTGGGCTGCACCGTGTTCACCGGCTGGCACGCACCCTGGCCGACCTCGACAGCGCGGGAGAGCTGATCGAGGAGGCGCATGTGCACGAAGCTCTACTCCTGCGCTGCCGGCGTGGCCTGCTCTTAGGGCGGGGCCAGTGAATCGGCTGAACCCGGTGGACGCGGCGAGCCCGGTGGACGCGGCGAGCCCGGTGGACGCGGCGAGCCCGGTGGACGCGGCGAGTCCGGTACTTCGCCTCGGGGAGGAGCAGAGATTTGCCGCCGCACTGGCTGGTCTGGCGGGCATGACGCCGGTGCGGTTGGCCAAGCTGCTCGATGGGTTCCATTCGCAGGTGGCTTGGGGAGCGGTTCTTGCCGGCACTCATCCGGGCGATCCAAAGCGGAGGTTCGCCGGACCTGCTCGAACTACCGATGTGGGTGAGGTGGGGGAGCGTTACGAAGAGGCTGGCGTATTGGTGCTCCTGCCGGATATGGAGGGCTATCCCACCATGCTCATCGGGGACCCAGGGGCTCCCGCCGTGCTGTTCGCGCTCGGGGACCCGGGCGTCCTCGAAGGCCGGCCCCGGGTGGCGATCGTGGGCACTCGATCACCGACTCACTACGGGCGGCAGATGGCATCGGAACTGGCCTCGGACTTGGCTGGCGAAGGGGTCACGGTGGTGTCCGGGTTGGCCAGGGGCATCGACGGTGCGGCGCACGCCGGTGTCTTGCGTCTGCCCTACGCCGACGCAGCTCCACCGGTGGCGGTGGTCGGCACGGGCCTCGACGTGGTGTACCCCTCTTCGAACCGTGAGCTGTGGGAGCTGGTGGCGTCCACGGGGGCCGTGCTGTCGGAGTCGGCTCTCGGGACCAAGCCACACCCGGGCGTGTTCCCGGCCCGCAATCGAATCATCGCCGCTCTCTCCGACGTGGTGGTCGTAGTCGAGAGTCACCGCAACGGGGGATCGTTGTACACGGCCGATGCCGCCGCTCGGCGTTCGATACCGGTCTGCGCCGTCCCTGGATCGGTCAAGAGTCGGGCCTCGGATGGAACCAACGCCCTGTTGGTCGACGGATGCACCCCCGTGCGTGATGCGGCCGATGTGTTGATGGCGGTGTCCCTGGCCCGCACCGGAACGGACCACGCCATGAAGAGGTCCGAGCTCGGCGCCATCGAATTTGAGGATGACGACGACATCGACGGTTCAAGCGGTGACGGCATCTGCTCCAGCGACTCGTCGGGAACGTCAGGTGATGCTGACGAGGTGGATAACAGGGTGGGCTCGCCTACCGCGACTGGTCGGCTTTTGGCGACCGGAGGCGCATCTCGAAGGAGCCGGGTGGAGTCCGGCCGTTCGAGCCGCAGGTTCACGGCCGAGCAACGGGTGGTGTGGGAAGCAGTCGACGACACTCCGACGTCGTTCGAGACCATCCTGCTCCGGACGAACCTCTCCATCGCTGCGGCAGCCCAGGTATGCGGGCAGCTGGTCGAAGAGGGAGCGCTCCTGAGCGGTCCTGGATGGTGGTCACGGGTCTAAGGGTCAACGGCTAAGGGTCAACGACAAGCGCCGCGGCCGGCAATCAGCTCTGTCCTCCTGCGCCAGTTGCCTAGAGGTCAGGCCGCGGGGTAGCTCCCCTCCTGCCAGCCGATGCTGGAGGTCGAGACAGGTCCCGCCGTGGGCGCCGAAGCCAGGGCCGGAGCAGTGCAACTGGGCTGACCGGTCTGGGCTCCGTACCAGGTGTCGGATCCGGACGACTTCCAAGCCAACCAGCAGGTGCCTCCCGTCGAACGGACGGCGAGCGTGACGCTGCCCCCTCCGACAGTCCCATCTCCTGCGACCACGGCCATGCTGATTGTGGAGGCGTTGGTCGATGGACCGGATACAAAGGTGATGGACGGGTTGGACGCCGACAGGGTGGACGGCTGCAGCGACCCGTAGCCACCGGCACTGGCCGCCGAGCTCGTCACTGTCGTCAGGCCGATGGAGAGCGTCTGCTGAGCCTGCAAAGACGTGGCCTCGGCCACTCCAGGTGCGTTGGAGACGCCCGAGTCGCCTGCGCCACCGGTCGACCCATTGGAGCCCAAGGTGGTGCCCAGAAGGATTGCCGTAAGGACAGCTGTGGCCAGCAAGCCCAGCACAGTTGCGATCATGGAGAATCCGACATCACCACGGGCAGGTGGCATGGGCCCTGTCGGCTGCCGGAGACGGTGCGACTGGTGTGAATGGCTGAGTGAGCTGGCCATAGTCGACCGCGCCTGGCGGCCACCCTCCCGTCGACAAAGAAGCGGTGCCTAGTTGCACCTCATCTCTTTTCGACACCACTGGCCACGCGCTTGAGTCTCAGTCGTTGGCCCGCAACCACCGATGGCAAGCTCGTCGATGAGCCCCAACGGTCTGGCCGGCCTATCCGGGCTGGCTCCTACCTGCAGGTGGAAGGGCCAGGATGCATCAGTCCTGTGCCTGCATCACCACGTTGTCGGCGTGAACGGTGTACTTCACCCGTACCTCTCCCGGCTGGCGCATCGGATAGGTGTCTACGCCGAGGTACTTTTTCGCCAACGAGTCAATGTGGGCGTCTGCGCCATCCTCGGTGCCCTCGACCGAACCCCGCACCACAACCACGTTGTAGGGGTCATCCGGATCGACGACCGAAACGGCAACTGACGGGTTCTTCTCGAGGTTGGCGTACTTAGCTCGTCCTTTGGCCGTGTTGAACACCAGCTCGTCGCCTTCGAGGTCGATCCAGACCGGCGTGAGCTGGGGATGGCCTTCGTGGTCAACGGTCGCCACATTGGCGATGATGGGTCGCTCTACGAGAGCCTTGGCCTTGTTGCTTAGGGATGTCGCCATGGGAGCCTCCTCTGGGTCACAGGGGTCTGGGTGGGTGGGCTGGATGTCGTACCGGATCAGGTCCTCGTGTCAACTTACCAATCGTCGGGCCCGCTGCGGTTTGAGGCGCTGTTACACCCTCCTGTCAGGATGCATCCATGGTCATCGTGAACCGGACGACGAGGAGGGCGACAGCGTCACACCCGTCGCCGACCCCGCTGTTCGACACGCCCCCGGACGCGGGTGGCTCCTCGTCTCCGGTGCATTTGTGAATGGATCCGAAGATGGATCTCCCGATGGCGATGCCGGCCTCGGGGCCCGGGTGGATTCGGTCGTGGCCCAGCTGGCCGCGGTGGTGGACGAACTCGATCCGGCCCGGCTGACCGGGGCCGACTCGAAGGTGCTCTACGCCTCGTTGGTGGCCGTCGAGCGACTGACCAATGCGGGCAAGACCTTGCTGGCCCCCCGGATCGAGGCCTCGGGGATCTGGCGGGACGAGGGCTACCGCAGCGCCCCCGAGATGCTGGGCCAGGTGGAAGGGGTCCCCACCGGCAAGGCCCGGGACACCCTGTCCAACGGACGGCGGCTCCTGAGCCTGCCCGGCACCGAGGAGGCCCTGCGCAAAGGGGACCTGTCGGCCCCCAAGGTCACCGAGCTGACCGAGGCCGGGGTGCTCGACCCCGGGCGGGAGACCGAGCTGTTGTCCGGGGCGGCCGAGGCCGCCTTAGGCGACGTCCGGGAGCGGTGCCGTAGGTCCCGGGCCTCGTCGGCCGGGGCCGACCCCATCGCCGCCCTCCGGCGGATCCGGGCCCGGCGCCACTTCTCGTCGTGGACCGACGCCGAGGGGGCCTTTTGCTACCAGGGCAGCGACACCGCCGACCGGGGGGCCAAGATCCTCTCCCAGCTGGGCGTGGTGGCCACCCGCCTGCGCACGGCCCGACGGTCCCAGCCCGACTACGAGGGCGAGCCCGAAGGGGCGGTCCGGGCCGATGCCTTCTTCGCCCTGATCACCCAACGCCATCCCGACACCGACCAGCCCCTGGCCCCTCGCCCCGGCGCTCCGGCCACACGTCGGCCGGCCCGGGGCAGGGCCAAGGCCAAGGCCGGCACCGGGACCAGGGCCGGGACCCCGAAGGTCCCACCACCCGGGCCTCCCCTGCTGGTCGATCCCGACCACGACCCGGACCTCGACCCACCCGACGCCGACCTGTCGCCAGAACCAGGAATACCCACCGACACCGCCGACACCGCCGACACCGGCACCGACCAGCCCTCGGAGGACTCCCTCACCCTCATCGACCGCCCCCCGACCTGCTCGGTGGTGATCCGGGTGGACGCCGACGCCCTGGAACGGGGCTACACCGAACCGGGCGAGATCTGCGAGATCGACAACCAGGGACCCATCCCGGTGGCCCTGGCCCGCCAGATGGCCGTCGACTCCTTCCGCCGCTACGTCTTCCACCAGGCCGGGGACATCCGGGCCGTCTCCCACAGGGGTCGGACCATCAACCAGGTCCTGCGCACGGCCCTGGTCTTCCGGGACACCACCTGTGTGGTGCCGGGCTGCCGGGTCTCTTGGGCCCTGGAGATCGACCACGTCGTCCCGGTGGCCGAGGACGGGCCCACCGAACTCGACAATCTGGCCCTGCTCTGCGAGCACCACCACTCCTTGAAGACCTTCGACGGGTGGACCCTCACCCGGCGGGGTCTGGACCGGAAGGGCCGGATCGAGTGGGCGTTCTCCCCACCCGCACCCTTCGGACAAGAGCCGGGCCTCGGCATCGACACCCCCGAGGCCAACGAGCAGTGGCACAACCAACAACGAGAACAAGAGGCGAAAGAGCGCGAGCGGCAGAGCCGGGGGCTGGATCCGAAGAAGGAGTGAGGCGCGGTTCGATCAGCCTTCTTTGGCTTCGGCCCACGATCCCGCTTTGGAACACGGACGGAGATCAAGGCCGACACGGTCTGCTCGGACGCTCTGCCTCATACCTCGAGCGACGTGGGTTGACGCCATGAGGCGAGGTCCCGCCCAACCAGTTCCTCGACAATCTGGATATCGGGCTCGAGATGTTCGAGCACCCGATCGCGCAGCTGAGGATCCCACTCCGCCACTTCACGGGTGGGGGCGGCGTTGTGCCTCGTCTCGACGTTGGGACGGAATGTGGGATCGACGCCGATGAAGCCATACAGGTCGGACATGATCTCCATCGGAGCTGATTCGAAATCTTCATAGAGATGGATCCGGAGCTGATCCCGCCGGAACAACTCCAGATACCGGTTCAGCGCCCGCCCGTAGAAGCCGAGGTGAAGATAGATATGCCAATCCGAGCCGTCTGAGCTACGACCGTCGAACCGATCCAGTTCGGACTCGATGGCCTCGGAAAAGGTCATGGTCTCCATGCCGAGGCGCCGGTGCATCTGGAAGGCGGAGTAGGCCCGATCGAACGGGTTGCGCAGCATGGCCACCAGGCGGACGTCTGGCAGCTGGGCATGGATGCGAGCCGGCACCGTGGGATTGCAGAGGTAGCCGGTCGATGCCTCGCCGATGGCCAGCGATCCTCGCCCGGGCTCGAATAGCTTCACGTACTCCGCCCAGGTCTTCACGAGGTCGGAGCGGAACGCCTCGTCCGGGCGACCTTCAGGGACGGGAGCGTTCGAAAAGTACATCGGCTCCTTGTTCCGGCTCATGAACACGTCAGGGTGTTGATCGAGGTACTGCCACAGCGAGGTCGTTCCGCCCTTGTTCGCCCCGATCACGATGAACGTCGGTACAGCCGTCGCCGGGCTTCGGTGACGACGCCGAAAGCGAGCCCAGTCCATCTCGTCGGTGATCCCTCGTTGCGAGCCGTGCCGACACAAGCCGTGCGGACACACGTTTTTATCACACCGGTCGCGCCACCGACCGCCCTGGTCCAGCAACCGAAGTGCGTCTGAAGGCGGGGCTACCACCCTCGGGGCGGTGGCTCGAGGGCCCGGGCCGGACGGCTCCGAAGACCGCCCTGGTACGGTGCTTCGCATGAGGATAGGAGCCCACGTAAGGGCAGGTAAGGGCCTTGTTCCAGCTTTGGAACACGGGGCGGAAATCAAAGCCGAGGTGGTCCAGATCTTCACCCAGAGCCCACGGATGTGGAAGCCGTCGCAGTACGGCCCCGAGGTGTTGGCCGGCTACCGCCAAGCTCAGCTCGAGCATCCGTCGGTCACCTCGACCTACTGCCACGCCACCTACCTGATCAACCTGGCCACCCCCGATCCCGTGCTGGCGGACAAGTCACGGGTCTGCCTGAACTCCAACCTGGCCACGGCCCAGGGTATGGGTGCCGACGGGTTGGTCCTCCACATCGGCAGCCATCGGGGGACCAGTTTTGAGGAGTCGCTTCCCGGGGTGGTCGATGCGCTGATCGAGGCGCTGGACTCGGTACCCGAGGTGCCCGCCGACCAGGGCCCGTGCCCGATCCTGCTCGAGAACGCCGCCGGGGCCGGCGACACGGTGGGGCGGTCGTTCGAGGAGCTCGGGCAGGTCATCGAGGCGGCGGGAGGCGACGAACGGCTCGGGGTGTGCCTCGACACCCAGCACCTGTGGGCGTCGGGGATCCCGTTCGCCACCATCGAAGACGCCGACGACCTGATGAAGCTGGTGGACCGGACGGTGGGGATGGAACGGCTGCGGTGCCTGCATCTCAATGACTCGAAGGTGCCCTTCGGGGCCAACCGGGACCGCCACGAGAACATCGGGGACGGGACCATCGGGGCCAAGGGTCTGGCCGCCCTGATGGGGCATCCTGACCTGCAGGGCCTGCCGGCCATCATGGAGGTCCCGGGCGATGGGGACGGGCCGCGCAAGAAGGACGTGGCCAAGGCCCGGAGGATCTGGAAGCAGGGTCTGGCCCTCCGCTCCTGATCTCCCCAGGCCCGAACTCCACGGCCCGGGCGAAGGCCCGTCAGGAAGGGGCCCGATACCCAGCCCGGATACCCAGAAGGCGGCGGTCAAGATAGGGTCGCCCTCCGCCGCCCCACGCCGGCACCACAGCCGTGCCGGGCCACAGCAGCACACCGAGATCCGAACCGAAAGGAACCGAACATGACCACCGAGACCCGCATGGAATCCGACAGCATGGGGGAGATCGAGGTCCCCGCGGACGTGTACTGGGGGGCCCAGACGGCTCGGTCCCTGCACCACTTCCCGATCGGCGATGACCGGATGCCTGAGCCGCTGATCCGGGCTTTCGGGCTGCTGAAGGAGGCATCGACCCAGGTGAACGCCGATCTGGGCAAGATGCCGGCGGACAAGGCGGCGTTGATCATCACCGCGGCCCACGAGGTGGCCGAGGGTCGGTTGGACGACCAGTTCCCGTTGAGTGTGTGGCAGACCGGGAGTGGGACCCAGACCAACATGAACGCCAACGAGGTCATCTCCAACCGGGCCATCGAGCTGGCCGGCGGGGTGCTGGGGTCGAAGGTGCCGGTGCACCCCAACGACGACGTCAACATGTCGCAGTCGTCCAACGACACCTTCCCGACGGCCATGCACATTGCGGCGGTGGAGCAGATCAGCCACAAGTTGCTCCCGGCCATCCGGCATCTGCGGGACGAGCTGGACAAGAAGTCGAAGGCCTTCTCCACCATCACCAAGATCGGGCGTACGCACCTGATGGACGCCGTGCCCCTCACCCTCGGCCAGGAGTTCTCCGGTTACGTCGCCCAACTCGACGCCGACCTCCGGCGCATCGAGTTCACCCTGGACGATCTGTACGAGCTGGCCGCAGGAGGCACCGCCGTCGGGACCGGGCTCAACACCCATCCGGAGTTCGGGACCAGGGTGGCGGCGGCCATCGCCGAGCTCACCGGGCTGCCCTTCGTCACCGCACCCAACAAGTTCGCCGCCCTGGCCGCCCACGACGCCATGGTCATGACCAGTGGGGCGTTGCGGACGCTGGCGGCCTCACTGATCAAGATCGCCGACGACCTGCGGTGGTTGGGGTCGGGTCCCCGGGCCGGGCTGGGCGAGCTCATCCTCCCGGAGAACGAGCCCGGGTCGTCGATCATGCCGGGCAAGGTCAACCCGACCCAGTGCGAGGCCATGATCATGGTGTGCATCCAGGTCTACGCCTGCGACACCGCCGTGGCCATGGCCGGCGCCCGGGGCAATCTCGAGCTCAACGTGTGCAAGCCGGTCATCGTCTACAACCTGCTGCACGCGGTGCAGTTGTTGAGTGAGGCCTCGGCCACCTTCACCCGCTTCTGCGTCGAGGGTCTGGAGCCCAACGGCCCCCGCATCCGCCAGCACCTCGAGGACTCCTTGATGTTGGTGACCGCCCTCACCCCGCTGATCGGCTACGACAAGGCCGCCGAAGTGGCCAAGAAGGCCCACAAGGACGGGGGTACGCTCCGGGAGGCCGCCGTGGAGCTGGGTTACCTGACCGGGGAGCAGTTCGATCAGTCGGTCCGGCCGGAATCCATGACCCACCCCTGATCCGCCGGGCCCGGCTCCGGGGAGGACCGGGGACCGCCCGCTGGGAAGGCCAGCGAACGAAGGGAAGGGCAGGATGACGGGACCGGGAGGGGCAGGCAACGACCGGAGGGGCAGCAAACGAGCGGGAGGGAGGGCACCGGATGGACCTCGACATCGCTGATCCCGCCGCCATCGATCTGGCCGACGTCGATCTCACCGACCTCGACCTCTTCACCGGCGGGTTCCCCGACCAGGTCTTCACCGCCCTGCGTCGACAGGCCCCGGTGTGGTGGCACGCCCCCACCGCCCACACGCCCGACGGGGTCGGCTTCTGGGTGGTGAGCCGGTACGCCGACATCATCGAGGTGGCTGCCGACCCCGAGCTGTACTCGTCGGAGCGGGCACCCGGTGCCGACGGGGGCGGGACCATCATCCAGGACCTTCCCTACGGCTTCGCCTCCGGAGTCCTGCTCAACATGATGGACGACCCTCGCCACCACCGGATCCGACGGCTGGTGACACCGTCGGTGGCGCCGAGAGCGCTGGCCCTCATGGAGGCCGAGCTGAAGGAGCGGGCCGGTCGGATCATCGATGCCGTGGCGCGACCGGGGATCGTGCGACTTCCTGACCGAGGTGGCCGTCGAGCTACCGCTGCAAGCGGTGGCAGCCCTGATGGGGGTGCCGGACGCCGACCGGCACGACCTGATGTCCTGGTCCAATACCACCCTGGATTTCGAAGGCCGCGAGCTGGGGGAGACCAACGACGACGTGGTCCAGGCTGCGGCCTCGATGGCGGCCTACGGCGCCGAGCTGATCGCCGACAAGAAGGCCCGTCCGGGCGACGACATCGTCTCGGCGGTGGCCCAGGCCCAGATCGAGGACGAAAACGGTGACGCCCGACCGCTCACCGACATGGAACTGCTCATGTTCTTCAACCTGTTGGTGGTGGCGGGCAGCGAGACCACCCGGAACTCGATCGCCTTGGGGCTGGTGGCCCTCATCGAGCATCCCGACCAGCTCGAGGCCCTGCGGTCCGACCGGTCACTGATGCCCACCGCGGTGGAGGAGATCCTGCGGTGGACCACCGCCACCCTGTACAACAGGCGCACGGCCACCCGTCCCACCGAGTTGGGCGGTCAACAGATCGGGGTCGGCGACAAGGTCACCCTGTGGTGGCCCTCGGCCAACCGGGACGAGTCGGTGTTCGAGGACCCCTTCCGATTCGACATCCGCCGGAATCCCAACCCCCATGTGACCTTTGGGCACCGGACCCACTTCTGCATGGGGGCCAATCTGGCCCGCATGGAGATCCGGGTGATCCTCGACGAGGTCCTGGACCGGTTGGAGAACGTGGAGTTGGTGGGTCCCGTGGTCCGGGTCCGGACCAACAAGCACGCCGGGGTGTGGCGGGTGCCGGTGGAGTTCACCGCCCGGACCGTCGGCAAGCCGGCCGCCACCTGACCGGAGCGCCGTTTTCGCACCTGCTTTCGTCCCGTGTTTCGCACCCGCCTTCGCCCCGCTTTCGCCCCTCGTTTGGAGCGGGCCGTATACTCCGGGGACGATCCGCATTCGACCACGAACGGTCGGCCCGCCAGGCCCCGACCGGTCCGGATTGGGCCGCATCGGAGCTCGTGGGAACCGGCACCGCGTCCACGGGGGAGCTCCATGACCATCGCACCCGACCACCTGGCCATCGGCCTGACCGACGGAACGTTCTACGGAGGCGACCCGTTCCCGGCCTTCGCCTGGATGCGCCAGCATGCGCCGGCTTACTTCGACGAGTCAGCCGGTGTATGGGGCATAACCCGGTACGCCGACATCAAGGAGATCTCGAAGGACCCCGAGACGTTCTCGAACGCCGGTGGCATCCGCCCCGACAACGGGCCCCTGCCGATGATGATCGACTTCGATGCCCCCGAGCACGTGCGCCGGCGGCGGCTGGTGAGCGAGGGGTTCACCCCCCGACGGATCCGGGAGAGCGAAGAGGGCATCCGGGTCATCTGTGACGCCATCATCGACCGGGTCTGCGAAGCGGGGTCGGCCGACTTCGTCCGGGACATCGCCGCCCCGCTCCCGATGATCGTGATCGGCAACATGCTGGGCGTGGCGCCCGAGGACCGTGATGACCTCCTGCGGTGGTCGGACGACATGCTCAAGTCCCTGGGCTCACCGGACCCGGGGGCCATAGAGCTGGCCGCCGCCGCGGCCATGGAGTACGCCGAGTACGTCACCGCCATCGCCGCCCAGCGCAAGCGTGACAACCAGTCCGACGACCTGATCGGCACGCTGGTCCACGCCGAGATCGACGGGGACCGGTTGGACGAGTCATCGGTGATCTATGAATCGCTCCTCATCCTCATCGGCGGGGACGAGACCACCCGGCACGTGATCAGTGGCGGAATGTTCGAGCTGCTCCGTCACCCCGACCAGTTGGAGCGCCTCACGGCCAACCGGTCGCTCATGCCCGGGGCGGTGGAGGAGATGCTGCGGTGGGTCTCGCCCATCAAGAACATGGCCCGGCAGGTGACCAGGGACGTGGAGTTCGCCGGTGAGACCCTCAGCAAGGGCCAGAAGCTCCTGCTGCTCTACCCGTCGGGCAACCGGGACGAGACGGTCTTCGACCGGCCGGAGATCTTCGACATCACCCGGACCCCCAACGACCACATGGCCTTCGGCTTCGGCTCCCACTTCTGCCTGGGCAACCGGCTGGCCCGCATGGAGTTGAGCGTCATGTTCGACCGGCTGCTCGACCGCCTGCCCGACATCGCCCTGGCCGAGGACACCGAGCCGCCCAAGCGGGCCGCCAACTTCGTGTCCGGCTATGAGACCATGCCGGTGGTGTTCACCCCGTCGGCTCCGGTGGGGGCTTCCGCCTAGCCGAGCCGAAACCCCGACATCCGAACATGTCGGCGAGCAGTTTGTAGACCAACGAGCGGGCGGAAGGAGATGGCGCCATGAAGCAACCGGTTCTCAGCCCAGACGCAGTGACCGAGGCCCTGTCCTCGACCGGTGGGCTGCAGTGGCAGTTGGTGGCGGGGAAGTTGGTCAAGGTGGTGGAGTGCGCCGGGTTCGTGGGCTCATTGGCCTACGTGGGCGCGGTGGGGGAGTTGGCTGAAGAGGCCAACCACCACCCCGATATCGATATCCGCTACAACCGGGTGACCCTGGCGCTGATCACCCACGACTCCGGGGGGATCACCCAACTCGATCTGGATCTGGCCCGGGCCATCGACGCCGTCACCGTGGGACTCAAGGACCCGGACTGACTCAGCCGGACTCAGCCCACCAGCCGACTCAGCCCACTCATCCCACCAGCCGGACTCCGCCCTCCAGCCCGAATCAGCCGACCGGGAGCTCCCACAGCGGGAACCAGCGGTCCAGATCCGGCTCGATCGTCAGGTCGTCGGCCACCAGGCTCTTGAGTTTGAGCTCTTGTTCCATGTCCCGCTGCTCGTGGCCGGTGGGCACGAACGGGTAGAACGTGCCGCGCTTGAACAGATAGACCAGGTAGGCGGTCGAGGCCAGCACGTGACCGGGGCCCGCAGTGGGTTCCGGCATCGGAGCAGAAGGATCCGGCACCAGGTCCGGATCGGGCTCCGGGGCCGCCGGAGCACCCGACGAGTCCACAGGAGCGATCCCGAAGACCGAGCACAAAAGTTGGGGCCCCCACCCAGAGTCGGACAGGGACGAGTTCACCAGGTGGACCCGGGTGACCAACTCCTCGATGTCGGCGTCCTCGATGACCAGCCAGTGGTAGCCGTAGCTGTCCTCGGCCTTGTGGAACCCGCTGGCGTCGTCCATGGCCAGCAGCTTGACCACTTCAGCCTGCATGTCCTCAAACCCCTGACCGGACGGCGGCTTGAAGCAGACCCCGGCCCGGCCCGAGCAGACCAGCCCGGCCGCACTCTGGAGGGTGATCGATGCCGAGGGCAGGGCGAACAGGGCGTCGAGGTCTGACTGGACCGGCTTGGTCCTGCCGAGGATGGTGTTGAGCAACCCCATCAGACCGGCCCCATCACAGCCGCCCCATCAGACCGGCCCCCGCCGGATCAGCCCCCGCCGGATCAGCCCCCGCCAGGTCCGCCCCCGCCAGGCCGGCTCCACCACGCCGGAGCGCCGAAACCAGAGTCACGAAGGACGACCGAGCTCGGCCTCGATGGTGGCCAGCTGAGCCAGGCGCTTCTCCAGGGTGGGGTGGGTCGAGAACAGGGTGGACAGGCTGACCCCGCTCTTGGCGATGGCCGGGGTGAAGTAGAAGGCGTTGAAGCTCTCCGCCGACCGGAGGTCACGGGTGGGGATCCTCGACATCTCGCCGGTCACCTTGACCAGGGCCGACGCCAGGGCCGAGGGCCTCCCGGTCAATAGGGCACCGGAGCGGTCGGCGGCCAGCTCGCGGTAGCGGGACAGGGCCATGGTCAACAGGAAGCTGATGGCGTAGACCACCACCGAGACGGCCAGCACCAACAGTTCGACCAGGGCGGCCTGGTCGTTCCCACCCTGGTTGTTGCCTCGATTACCGCCTCCGAACCCGCCCATGAGGCCGGTCCACAACATGATCCGGGTGATCATGCCGGCCACCATCCCCAAGAAGCTGGCAATCGTCATCACGGCCACGTCGCGGTGAGCCACGTGGGAGAGCTCGTGGGACAGCACGGCCTCGAGCTCGGCCTCGTCCAGGCGACGCATCAGGCCGGAGGTGGCGCACACCACCGCGCTGTTGGGGCTCCGCCCGGTGGCGAAGGCATTGGGCACATCGGTGTCGGCGATGGCCACCCGGGGCTTCTTCATGTCGGCCAGGGCGCACAGCCGGTCGATGACCCCGTGCAGCTGGGGGGCCTGTTCGGGCGTGACGATCTTGCCGTGCATGCCGAACAGGGCGATCTTGTCGGAGAACCAGTACTGGACGAACAAGATGATGGCGGCGAAGACCAGCACCACGACATAGGAGATGCCGAAGGCGATCAGCAGTCCGATGACCGCGCCGTAGAGGAGCACCAGCAGCAAGCCGGTGGTGAACATCCGCAGGGTCAACCCGTGGTCTGAAGGGATGTTGCGTGCAGTACTCATGGGTGACTCAGCGGTCGTCAGCCCCCGAGGTGTCCGCCAGCAGGCTCTTGGTCTCGGCCAGGGTGGCGTCGGGGAACGGGACCACCAGGTCGGAAGTGGCGAAGGTGTCGTCGGCCACCGGCTCGCCCAGTCGGCGGACCTCCGCCACCAGGGCGGCCAGGGCCGGGCCGAAGGCCTTCTCGTCCCCGTGGTCGACGGCGTCGGCCACCTTGGAGTCAAAGGACTCGAGCTCTCCCCGGTCCTCGTCGGGGATGAGGAACTGCCCTTCCCCCAGGATCCGGACGATCACGACGGTGCCCCCTCGGCATCGGCCGAGCCCAGGGCGGCCGGGGGCGGACCACCGGTACCGACCTCGGCCTTGAGGGCGGCCAGCTCGGCGTCAACGGAAGACTGGGTCGAGGCCTGGTCCAACTGGGCCTGGATGTCGTCCACCGGCTGGACTGAGGTCGGTGAGGGCGCCCGAGGACAAGAGCTCGTCCATGGCCCCGGCCCGGGCCTGCATGCCGTCGATCTTGTCCTGGGCCCGCTGCATGGACATGCCGGCATCGCTCATCGACTCCGAGATGCCCGATACCGCCTCGCCGATCTTGGTCTGGGCCTCGGCCGCCGTGTAGGTGGCCTTCATGGTCTCCTTCTTCGTGCGGAAGGAGTCCACCTGGGTCTGGAGCTTCTGGGCCGTGGCGATCAGCTTCTGCTCCTGCCCGGAGACCTGGTCGTGCTGGGTCTTGAGGTCGGCCAGCTGCGGCTCGAGGGCGGCCCGCCGCGACAGGGCCTCCCGGGCCAGGTCCTCATTGCCCTGGCTCAGGGCCGCCTTGGCCTGGGACTGGAGCTTGTCCGCACTGGTCTGCAGCTGCGAGGCCTGCAGTTCGATCCGCTTCTTGGCCGTGGTGACGTCGGCGACGCTCCGGCGGACCTTTTGGAGGCTCTCCAGCTGCTTCTGGTACGAGAGGTCCAGGGACTCCCGCGGATCCTCGGCCTTGTCCAGCAACTTGTTGGTTTTGGCCTGGACAATTCCCGACAGGCGCTTCATCACGCTCATTGTGGTGAATCCTTCCTCGAACTCGGCAATTGAAGCTTAGGGCCTCACCGCCCGGTAGCGTGTGCGCCGTGCCTGAGTCACGCTGCCTCCTGACTGTTCATGCCCATCCTGACGACGAATCGTCCAAGGGCGCGGGCACGGTCGCCCTGTACCACGCCCAGGGGGTCCAGACGGTCCTGGTGTGCTGCACCGGGGGCGAGGAGGGCGAGGTCCTCAACCCGGCCATGGACACCCCCGAGACCCACGCCCGGATGGCCGAGCTGCGCCGGGAGGAGCTGGCCAAGGCCGCCGCCATCATCGGCTACGACGAGGTGGTCATGCTGGGCTACCGCGATTCGGGCATGGCCGGCTCGGAGGCCAACGCCAACCCCGAGAGCTTCGCCCAGGCTCCCTTCGACGAGGCGGTCGGGCGGCTGGTGACGGTGGTGCGGCGGACCCGGCCCCAGGTCATGGTGGTCTACGGCGACGACCAGTCCGGCTATCCCCACCCCGACCACATCCGGGCCCACGAGATCGGGGTGGCGGCCTTTGCCGCTGCGGGCGATGCCGGGCAGTTCCCCGAGGCCGGCCAGGCATGGCAGCCGAGCAAGCTCTACTACACGTCGTTCTCGGTGGCCCGCTTCCAGGAGGTCCACGCCAAATTCGAGGAGCTGGGGCTGGAGTCGCCCTTCGATGACGAGTGGCGCAACCGGTGGAAGGACCGGCCGGCCGACATCATCACCACCTCCATCGACATCACCGGGTTCGCCGATGTCCGACGGGAGGCCCTCCTGGCCCACGCCACCCAGGTCGACCCCAAGTCCCCGTTCTGGTTCGGCCTGCCTCCCGAGGTCATGGCCACCATCCACCCCTACGACGACTACCGGCTGGCCCGGACCGTGCCCCCCGGCCTGGGCGGCGGAGAGCCCACGGCCGACGGATCGCCCGGCTCCGGCCTCGGGACCGAGACCGATCTCTTCGCCGGCATCCCCGGACTGGCCGGCGCCGGATAGGTTCACGGCGACCAGCGCCGGATAGGTTCGCGGCGACCAGCGCCGGCGTGAGAGTCAGCACCGGAATGGGAGGTAGGCAGGCATGGCCAAGTGGTTGACCCAACCGTGGTTCGACGAGGCCCGGTCGGTGGTCGCCGACCGACCCGTGGCGCCGGGACTCACCGCGGTGCTCCAGTTCGACGTCACCGGAGGGCCCGAGGGGGAAGTCACCTACCACTGGGACCTCGAGGACGGCCGCCTGGTGTCGGGCGCCGAAGGTTCCGCCGATGCCCCGGACGTCACCCTGACCATGGGGTGGGCCGACGCCGCCGCGGTCCAACGGGGCGACCTCGACCCCAACGTGGCCTTCATGCAGGGTCGGATGAAGGTGGCCGGTTCGATGGCCGTGATGTTGGCCCTGCTGCCCACGGTCAACACCCCCGAGCACCAGGAGCTTCGGCGGCAGATTGCCGCCGCTACCTCATTCTGAGCAGATCGGTCCTTCCGGAGCCGGCCCCGATGGCACCGGATCCGTAGCCACCCAGGTAAGGCAGGTGGATGGTGCCCGCACTCTGCAACAGGATCACCGTCACGGCGGCGCACAGGAAGACGATCAGGGCCACCACCAGGAACGGCTGGACGTCGGCCCAGGTGATGCCGTGCTTTTGGGGCCGTGGCTCGCTGCGCCGCTCGGCGTCCTGGCCCCAGCGCACCACCCGGGTCACCGAGGAGGCCCCGTCCGGGCCCTGGTAGCGGAGGGCGAAGGCCGTGACACGGCGGGAGATCTCCCGCACGTCGCCTCCCGGGATCAGGAACCGATAGGTCTGGGTGGGGGTCTGGATCCCGATGAGGGCGCCGCTCTCCCGGTCGGACTCCGGGCGATTGGTGGCAGCCGAATCGGTGACCGAGCTGGCCGGGACGGGGGCCGGGCCCCGGCGGTTGAGCTCGGGGTCGACCCACCATTCGGGGATGACCCCACCGCTCCACGGCTCGACCACGTGGGACATCACCGATGACCAGGGGAGCACCCGGGGACGCTCGCCCCGGGCACTGACCACCCCGACCCCTCCCTCGGCGAAGGTCACCGAGTCGATGGGGACGGCGTCGGTGTCGTCGGCGTCCAGGAGGAGCAGGTTCTCCAGACGGAACTGGTCGGGCGGCGGGCTCGAGGAGGAGGTGGTCCCATTGGAGCCCGGGCCCGGGCCCGAGCCCGAGGCCGAGTCGGAGGCCGGGGGCGCCCCGGCTGATCCGGCAGGTGTCCCGGCAGCCGCCCCGCCCGACCCGACATCGGTCCGGCTGACATGTCCTCGGCCGGTTGCGGATCCACCCATCACAGGTCTGCCAGGCTACCGGCGCTGCGCACGGAGCTGGGGACCAGAGTGATTCCATCCCGCCCGACCGGACCGGACCCCCGTCCGCCCGGGCCGATCGCTCGGCCCCGAAAGAAGGGGGTCAGCGCTCCCGCATGGCGTCGCGGAGCGGCCGGTAACCGATCAGGGTGACGCCGGCGTCGGCCACCACCTGGCCGAGGCCACGAAAGGCCACCAACAGCTCGTGGTCGCTGACCCGGTCCCGCCAGTCGGTGCAGATGGCCCGCAGCTCGGGGGTGTCGACGGCCGGACGGAGGGTCAGCTCGGTGACCCCGGGTTGAAGGCCGTGGACGAACTCGAGGAAGACCTGGCGGATGTCCGGTGGCCCCGGGCCTCCGGCCAGGGTGACGAACCGGTCGGCGTAGAGCACCCCCTCATCGGCGGCCAGCTGCCGGACCGGAAAGCCCACATTGGGCTCGTCCTCGGCGCTGAGGAGCCGCAGGGGCAGGCCGAAGTCGACGGCTAGCTCGAGGTAGATGTCGAAGAACTCCGGGCGGAGGAGGAGGGCGTCGAGGTGGGCGTCCAGGTGGCTGATGTCGAAGCCCCACAGGACGGCCCGCTCGATCTGGGCCCGGCACTCCCGTCGGACCTCGTCGAGGTCGGCGTGGTCCCAGACGTCGGTGACCGTCCGGGGAAAGCCCCCGTCGCCGTCGAGGAGGGAAGGGGCCTGGGTGATCGGCCCCCACCGGTAGAGGTCATGCTCGGCGTTGAGGGTGAGTTGCACGCCCACGTCGTCGCCCCGGAACCGAGACGCCGACTCCCGCGCCCAAGGAGCCGGGACGATCAGCGAGGCACTGGTGCCGATGCCGGTGCGGAGCGCCTCGTACACCCCCACGGTGGCAGCGTGGCACAGACCGAGATCGGCACAGTTGAGGATGAGCAGCTTGGCGTCGGAGGGGTGGTTGAGGCGCTCGGCGACCGTCGGCATCCACCTGACCGTAGTGCCGTCGGCTCTCAGGCGGCGCGACCGGCCCGGCCGGCCCGACCGCGGCCCCGCTCCTGTCGGTCGACCCCGCTGTCCTCCAGTCGCCTGGCCCCGCTGTCCTCCAGTCGCCTGGCCCCACGGTCGCCCAGCCGCTCGCCCAACCGGTCACCCAACCGATCGCCCGTACGGTCGTCCCGATTGCCCCCAGAAGGCTCCCCGAGCAGCGCCCGGGCCGCAGCGACTCCCTGACGACCGATCCGCCGGGTGTCCTCGTCCAGCTGCCAGTCGGACGGAGGGCGGGGGGCCTCCGCTTCGGGCGGGCAGCTGAGGGGCAGCTGGGGCTGGATCATCGGGGAGCGACGACGGCGATCGGATGTCATGGGTGCAGCATGCCTGGAGGGTGTATTACGGGTGCCATGGCTGAGGAGAAGACTGAGGAGCAGACAGGTGTGAAGTCCGGGGCCCGGTACGGCATCACGGTGCCGTTCGACGGGGTGACCCTCGAGGATCACCGCAGGTGGTACGCACAATTGGTCGATCTGGGCTACACCGACGTGTGGTCTGCGGAGACCGATGGGGTGGACGGGTTCACCCCGCTGGCCCTGGCCTCGGCCTGGTCGCCCTCCCTCCAACTTGGGGTGGCCATCATCCCGGCGTACACCCGGGGTCCAGCCCTCTTGGCCCAGAGCGTGGCCGGCCTGGCCGAGGCTGCTCCGGGGAGGTTCACCCTGGGCCTCGGAACCTCCTCCGACGTCATCGTGAGCCGGTGGAACGGCATGGAGTTCGCCGAGCCCTACAAGCGGGTCCGGGACACCATCCGCTTCCTCCGGTCGGCGCTGGCCGGGGAGAAGGTGGACCAGCAGTACGAGACGTTCTCGGTGCGGGGCTTCCGGCTGGCCCGGCCGGTCGAGCACCCACCGCCGATCTTTCTGGCCGCCCTCCGCCCCGGCATGCTGAGGCTGGCCGGTCGGGAGGCGGACGGGGTCATCCTCAACTGGCTCTCGGCGGAGGACGTGGCCACGGTGAAGCCGGAGATCGGCAGCGGGGTCCCGGTGGCGGCCCGGATCTTCGTCTGTCCCACCGAGGACGCCGACATGGCCCGGGCCGTGGGCCGGAGGATGATCGCCGCCTATCTCAACGTCGGGGTCTACGCCGCCTTCCACCGTTGGCTGGGGCGGGGGGCCGAGCTCGAGCCCATGTGGGCGGCCTGGCAGGCCGGGGACCGCAAGGGCGCCCTGGCGGCCATCCCGGACGAGGTGGTCGACGCCCTGGTCGTCCACGGTTCCTACGACCAGTGCCGGGCCCACGTCGGCCGGTACGTGGCCCGCGGGGTGGACATCCCGGTGATGGCGGTCATCCCCCTGGGCGAGCCCCTCGACGCCGTCATCAAGGGGCTGGCTCCCCCCTGGAATCCCGGCTGAACCACACCGGGCCACGGAGGGCCACGGAGGGCCATGGAGGCGTCCGCCCCACCTATCGGCTCCGGGCGGAGCGGTCAGCTCCGGCTGTAGCGGGCCACGATCTCGGCGTCCCGCTCCCGGACCTGTGCGGCCAGGTCCGACGGCATCGTCCATGATCGATGCGTCGGAGCTGCTTCCCATGAGGATGGCGACTGACATGGGGGGGCATTCCGCCCACCTGGTGGCGCCGGTCACATCCGCTGCACCGGAGGGGCTCCCGGCAGGAATTCGAATCGGCCGATACGGTGGGTCGGGGCCGTCGACAGGCCTGTCGGCCACAGTTGTGGCCGCGGCCGGAGAACGGCAAGAGAGAATGGCCAGAGAAGGAGTGCATCGTGCGCATCGGCGTAATGTTCGACACCGAGAAGCCCTTTGACAACGTCGTAGAGCAGGTCCAGGGCCTCCATCGGGCCGGGATCGAGACCGCGTGGGCTTCCCAGATCTTCGCCTACGACGCCCTGACGGCGTTGGCCGCGGTGGGACGCGAGGTTCCCGGTATCGGCCTCGGCACCGCGGTGGTGCCCACCTACCCGCGCCACCCGGTCATGTTGGCGGCCCAGGCACTGACCGTGCAGGCCGCCACCGGCGGCCGTCTGACCCTGGGCATCGGGCTCTCCCACCAGATGGTGATCGAGAACGTCTTCGGTATGTCCTTCGAGAAGCCGGCGCGGCACATGAAGGAGTACCTGTCGATCCTGGTGCCGTTGCTCGAAGGAGAGCAGGTGTCCTTCGCCGGTGAGACCCTCAGCGCGTCGACCTTCGGACCGTTGCAGATCACCACTCCGCCCCCACCGGTGCTGGTGGCCGCCCTGGGAACGGTGATGCTGCAGATCGCCGGCCGGATGGCTGCCGGCACCATCACCTGGATGACCGGGCCTACGACCATCGAGTCGCATGTGATCCCCACCATCCGGGATGCCGCAGCCGAAGCCGGTCGGCCCGTCCCGAGGGTCGGTGTGGGTCTGCCGGTGTGCGTCACCGCTGACATCGATGCGGCCCGGGAGAAGGCCGCAGAGGTGTTCTCGATCTACGGCCACCTCCCCTCGTACCGGGCCATGCTCGACCGTGAAGGGGCTGCCGGCCCCGCCGATGTGGCCATCGTCGGTTCCGAGTCGGCGGTCACCGAGCAGATCAGCCGCCTGGCCGACATGGGGGTCACCGATTTCTGCGGTGCACCGTTCGGGAACGCCGGTCAGATCGAGACGACCGTGGGCGTGCTGTCCACCCTGGTCTCCTGAGGAGACTCTTCATCGGAGCGTTCGCTGTCAGCCCGCCTTCCGCTCTGCGACGATCGGGTACAGCCTGAACAGCGGGAAGGCGGCCTCGGAGTCGTGCGGCACGAAGTGCGATCCGGTCTTGGCATCAAACTGCAATCGATCATTCCGCGAACAGATGCTGCATGTCACGGGGTCGTGGTCCATGGCGTCTCCCTGAAGCGATCAACGCCCCTCTCCATCATTCATCGGCACAATCGCTCGAACCCTTGACTTTTGACGGGGGTTCACGCCTGCAACGAGGGCTCACCCCTCGTTCACATAGGGCAGGCATCGGCCGAAGGAGATACAGCGCGGAAAATGCCGACAGAAGATGGAAGCGTGCGTTCAGGCAGAAGCGTTTGGGGAGCACGTTCAGACAGAATTGTCGAGGAAGAGGAACAGCCGGAGCGACCGACCTACACGACGACGCGCTGTCGCAATGGCCGTGTCTTACTTGGTCAGGCGGGTGTGCTTGAACTCGTTGAGTTCGGGACGCTCGTTCATGAGCTCCAAGATGCCGTCGACAGTTTCGCGAGCCAGCGTCCCGTCACCTTGCGGACGATTCATCAGCCTCACGAACACCGCGCTGTCACCGACGATGAACGTGGGCACGCCGAACACGTCGAGTTGACTCACCACTCGATCGTGCTCGTCCCGCACCGCTTTCGCCGGCCAACCCGACTCGACCTCGGCCAACACCAGGTCGGCATCGGCCCCGGCGCGGGTGAGGGCCTCCCGCACGACGGCAACATCGCGCAGATCGCCGCCATCGTCATGACGGGCTGCGAACAGCGAGCGGTGCACGGCGGGGAAGATCGCCTCGAACCGGTCCCGAACCACCACACCGGCAGCCAGGGCCACCAGGTCGGCCTGCTGGGCCGGGTCGTCCCACGCCGGGGTTCCGCCCTCAGGCACGTGTGACTGGTTGAGGAAGAACGGCACGAAGGTGACGTCCCACGGGGCTCCCGCCTCCAGTCCGTCGAGCACGTGCTCATGTCCATTACGGGCGAAGGGGCACCGGTAGTCCCAGGTCACAGCAAAAGTCGGCCTCGAAGTCATGTCTGTGCAACCCCCTGGGTCAGCGATCCATTCCGGTTCCCCGGCTCCCGCAAAGGGGAGTCGAGTCGTGGAACGTACACCCTGGTCAGAGGAGCCGGCGCCCTATCAGGCCGAGGGCTGTCCCGATAGCGGCGCCGCCCAGCACGTCGGAGGCGTGGTGGGCCCGGAGGTGGAGCCGACTGACCCCGACCAGCGTGGCGCTGGTGAACAACAGAGCGTTGCCGGCCCGGTCGTGGCCCTGACTCATGACCGTGGCCGCGCAGAAGGCGGCCAGGGTGTGTCCGCTGGGGAAGCTGGTGGTCTTGGGCTCACGGACCGGGACGCCGCCCTCGGTGATGCCGACCTCGGTCCGATCCGGTCGGGAGCGGCCGACCACGGCCTTGAGCCCGGCGTTCACCAGGCTCGACTCGATGCCGGCGATGGCCAGTGCCCGCACCGCCCGGGCTCGCTCGGGTCCGGTGTGCCGGGCCCGCCACACGGTGGTCGCCGCCCACATCAACCCGTGGTCGCCCAGGCCGGTGACCACCTTGGCCACGCTGTCGGCGCTGGGATTGCCCCGCAGCGGTTCGAACCAGGCGTCCACCTGCTCGTCGAACGAGTGGACCAGGTCCATGACACCGCTCATGCGGCCCCACCGACCCGGGTTTCGAGAACTGCGACCTCGCTTCGGACCCCGCCGCCGACATCGACCCCGACCCTGCCGCCGACATCGACCCCGACCCCGCCGCCGACATCGACCCCGAGCCCCGCCGCCGACATCGACTCCGACCTCACCGACGCCGGCTTCGGATCCCAGCACCTTGGCCGCCTGGTCCGGATCCCCGCCGTAGGCCGGGCAGAAGGCCTGGAACCGGCAGAAATTGCACAGGGGAGAGGTCCGGGGTCGGAAGTCCTCGTGCTCGCAGGCCCTCTCGATGGCCGACCACACGGCCACGGCCTTCTGCCGTTGGCCCCGCAGCGCCTGTTCTGAGGGCTCGGCGATGATGGTGGTGGGCTCTTTGAGATGGAGCAGTTTGACCTGGACCGGTCGCCGCCCGAGGACCTCCTGGCACAACAGGGCGTAGATGTGGACGCCGATCAGCTTGGCCTGCTCGTAGGCCTGTCCCGGAGCCCGGCCCGTCTTGTAGTCGATGACCACCAGTTCGCCCTCGGGGGTCAGGTCGAGACGGTCGATGATCCCGCGCAGGCGCATGGAGCCCACCCGCGCCTCCAGGGTCAGCTCGATCCCGATGGGGTTGATCTCGTTCGGATCCTCGAGCAGGAAGTAGTTCTGGACCAGATGCTCGGCGTCGGCTCGGAAGGCGTCGGCGTCGCCGGAAGACAGAGCGAGGCTCAGGTAGTCGGGATCCGACTGGAGCTCCACCCAGGCGGCGTCCAACTCGGAGGAGGCGGCCGCCGGTGTGCGTCGCCCCGGGCGGTGGGACCAGAACAGCCCCTCGAGGACGCTGTGCACCAACGTGCCCTTCACCGTCCAGATGGTCGGCAGGTCGGGCAGACGCTCGATGGAGTTGAACCGGAAGGCCAGGGCGCAGTCGCGGAAGGACGTGACTTTCGACGGGGACAGGGAGCGTGGAGGTTCGAAGGGCACGAGATCAGACTACGGCCGGGGTGTGTCATCACTGGCGGACCGACCGACGTCAGCCCCACCCGACCGACCGACGTCAGCCCCACCCGACCGCACCCGGTCAAACGACCGGCGGATCGATTCCGCCACCAGCAGGGGCTGTTCCAATGGGCCGAAGTGACCGATGCCCGGCAGGACCTCCACTGTGGAACGGGCCAACTGGCCAGCGTCCGCCTCCAAGAAGGACACCCCGAACGCATCCGTGTCCGCCCCGCACGACAGCGCTACCGGACAGGTGATCTCGGACAGGTGCCTGAAGGCTCCGTGGGACGCCCCGTGGGTGTAGATCTCCGCTTCGTCGTCCCGCCGGCAGGCCAGCCGGATGGCCCGGCCGTCGCCTCCCTCCTCGGCCGGGATGACCTGGAAGCCGGCATCGACGTAGCAGGCCAGGACGTCCGGATCGAGGTCGGAGAACGGGGGCTTGGAGGAGAAGTTGAGGTAGGCGTCCTCTCTGGACGGGAAGGTCTCCCGGCGGCGGCGGGCCCCGACCGAGAGCGGGTTGTTCTCGGCCGCCAGCCACTCCATGGGCTCGCGCACCACCACCGGCTCGAAGCAGTAGAGCGACCGGAAGGTCCCGGGCCGGGCCTCCTCGGCCAGCAGTATGGAGGCGCCCCCACAGGAGTGGCCGAAGGCCCAGGGGCCGTCCAGGCCCAGGTGGTCCAGCGCCGCCAGGACGTCGACGCTGAAGCCCGACCAGGCGAAGTTGCCGTCGAGCGGCCGGTCCGACCGACCGTGGGCCCGGAGGTCGAGTCCCCAGCAGTGATAGCGCGTCGCCAAGAGCCGCGGCCAGCGGTACGAAGACCTCAGCGCAGAACCCGGTGGCATGGACCAGCAGCAGGTCGTCCCCGCTCCCGCCGAAGTCGTAGACGGCCAGGCCCACCCCGTCGGGAGTCACGCACCGGTCCTGCCGGGGCCGCTGGTGATCCGGGGCCGGGTCCATCGACGTGACGGTAGTGCAGCCGGAGTCGAACCCGGTCACCGGCGATGCCCCACGGTGCAGTGGGGACCGAGTAGACATTGGTGGCTTATGGAGCACTTTCTGGAAACCTGGGGGTACCTGGCTGTCTTCGTGCTGAGCTTCATCTCGGCCATGGGGCTCCCGGTGGGGGCGGAAGTGGCCATCATCTACGGGGGCGTCCTGGCCAGCGGGCAGATCGCCAACGAGCCCCACCACCTGAACCTGGTGGTGGTGATCGTGGTGGCCACCGCAGCCGAGGTGCTGGGCTCCCTGACCGGGTACCTGATCGGCTACTTCGGAGGGCGGCCTCTGGTGGACCGGGTGGGCAAGTACGTCCTGCTCACCCACCACGACCTGGACCGGGCCGAGGCCTGGTTCAACCGGCGGGGCGAGCCCTTCGTGCTGTTCGGGCGGTTCATCCCCCTCCTGCGGTCGTTCGTGTCGTTCGCCGCCGGGCTGGGCGAGATGGCCATAGCCAAATTCCTGCTGTTCACCCTCATCGGCTGCGCCATCTGGTGCACCGCGCTGACCAGCCTGGGCTACTCCCTGGGGAGCAGCTACAACCACGTGCTCAAGGCCTTCAGCTACGCCGGCTACGTGGCGGCGGTGATCGCCGTCATCGCCGTGGCCTTCGTGATCTGGCACCGGGTCCGGCTGGTCCGCCAGGAGCGGGGCTGATCGTGTTCCGGGTGGGACCCCATCCGGCCGGGGGCAGGCCCGGGTGAGCGGGGCCCCGCGGGCCAAGGCCCGCCGAGCCGCCGCCGACGCCTCCGAGCACCTGGAGCGCTCGGGCACCTGGAACGGCCTCAAAGCCGGTGACGCCGTGATGGTCTCGGGCCTGCACCTCCGGGGGGCCACCTGGGAGTTCCGGGCCCGGGTGCTCAACCACCACAACGGGAACGAATCGATCGAGGTGGTCGGGGGCCGACCCGGCGACCGGAAGATCCGGTCGTTCGAACCGGAGCGGATCTTCGCCGTCACCAAGCGCAAGAAGACGGCGGGCGACAGCGACCGCTCCACCTCGGGCCGGCTGTCCCTGGCCGAGGCGCCCCAACTGCCGCTGACCTGACCGCCTGCCTACCTGACCGCCCCGCCACCCGGCCCGGGTAGGGTGCCGAGCGTGTCCACTGTCGTGTTCTTCCACGCCCATCCCGACGACGAGGCCATCGCCACCGCCGGCACCATGGCCGCCCTGTCTGACGCCGGTCACCGGGTGGTGCTGGTCACCGCCACCCGGGGTGAGCTCGGCGAAGTGCCCGACGATCTGGCCGCGGGCGAGTCCCTGGCCGACCGTCGCATCAAGGAGCTGGCTGCCGCATCGGCCATCCTCGGCGTGAGCCGTCAGACCTTCCTCGACTATCACGACTCGGGCATGGCCGGCGAGCCCACCAACACCGCTGAGGGTTCGTTCGCCGCCGCCGATGTCGATGAAGCGGGCCGGGCCCTGGCTCGGATCCTCGACGAGGAGTCGGCCGACGTGCTGGTGACCTACGACGAGCACGGGGGCTACGGCCACCCCGACCACGTGCAGGTGCACCGGGTGGGAATGCGCGCCGCCGACCTGGCCGGCACCGGGGTCGTGTACATGGCCACCATGAACCGTGACTTCGTGCGGAGCCTGAGTGAGCGGATCGACCCCTCGGAGATCGAGGTTCCCGACCGGAGCCCCGAGGAGATGGAGAACATGGGCGAACCGGCGGAGCGTCTGACCACCGACATCGACGTGACCCCCTGGATCGGGCGGAAGCACCGGGCCATGGAAGTCCATGCCAGCCAGATCAGCGAGACCAGCTTCTTTCTGTCCATGTCCGACGACGTGTTCTCGGTCGTCTGGGGTCATGAGTGGTACATCCGGGTGCGGCCTCCGTGGACCGGGCCGACCGAGGGCCACCGGGAGACCGGTTTCCTGTTGGAGGCGTCGGCCGGCGATCGCGGTGACGCTCCGGCCCCGCAGGCCCGATGACCGCCGTCCACCGGGTACTGAGGGTCCAGGGCGGCCGGCTGGTGGTGGCTGAGCGACGGCTGGAGTTGGAGGCCGAACTCGATCAGGCCACGGCCGAGGGATTCGCCATCATCAACTCGTTCGCCGTGGACGACAACGTCTACTTCATCTTGCAGCGGGACGGGTAACGGCCGGGCGGTCCGGGGCGCTTGGAACTCGGCGGTCCGGGACTCGGAGCGTCAGGACTCGGAGCGTCAGAACTCGGTGAAGGCCTGGATGGAGACCACCCGGTTCCGGCCGGTCTCCTTGGCCCGGTAGAGCGCCTGATCGGCGCGCTCGATGAACGAGGCGGTGTCCTCGATCCCGTCCCAACTGGTGAGGCCGGCCGAGAGCGTCACGCCGAACTCCGTGGTGGCCTCACGCCCGCCACTCCGGAGCTTGTCCAGGAGGTGGTGGGCCCCGACCAGGTCGGTCTCCGGCATGACCAGGCAGAACTCCTCGCCCCCGTAGCGCGAGACCAGATCCTGGCCCCGGATGTTCGAGACCATGAGGGCGGCCAGCGAGCGCAACAGGATGTCGCCGGCCACGTGCCCGTAGTGCTCGTTGTACGCCTTGAAGTGATCGAGGTCGATCATGGCCACGCTCAACGGGGTCTCGGAGCGCAGGGCGTGGGCCATCTCGATCTCGATCCGCTCGTAGAGGCACCGCCGGTTGGCCAGACCGGTCAGCGGATCGGTACGGCTCTCGGCCTGGAGCCCGCTCACGAAGTTGGCTCGGCTGGTCATGCGCAGGAAGGCCACCGCCATCTGCTCGGCCACGTCGCGGGCCCGGGAGTCGACCCCACGGTCCCGTTCGGACCGGCGGATCATCATGACCAGTTCGCCGTCGAAGCAGTACCCGACCGGGATGGCGCAGGTGGCCTCGTCGAGCACCACGGCGTCGGCGTGGAGCGCTTCGCTCAACTGTGGGAGCAGGCCCAGGTCCCTGACGTCCTCGTCCTCCCCGGGCCAGGTCACCAAGGCGGTGAAGTGGCCGATCTTGGCGTTGTGGAGGAACACGGCGATCTGGTCCGCCGGCATCACCTCGGCCACCAGGGGCAGCCCCCGTTGGAAGATGGTCTGGATGACATCGGTGCTGGAATCGGTCAGGCCCTTGGGGATGTTCTCCAGGGTCTCGTAGAGCCCGTCGACGACGTGGCGGACGCCGGGACGGGGGTCGGTCTGGTCGGTGCGGTGGGTGCGTGAGCCCAGGGCCCGGGCGATGATCCAGGTGATGATGACGATGGTCGAGGCGTAGACCACCACTCCGGCCACCAGGTCGGAGCCCCGGAAGCCTTCGATCCAACTGACCAGGACCACCAGGGCGATGGCCACCATGTCGATGCCCACCCGCATGCGCCGGTCGCCGATGACGCTGATGAGGGTCACCCCCACCAGCACCGCCGGGATGAAGGTTCCGATCCGGTTGGAGGAGCCCAACTCCATCAGCGCCAGCGCCGCCAGAGCCAGGCACACCACCACGAACCCCGCCTTGGCCAGGTTCGAGACGTTGGAGCGCCCCTTGGTGACCACCACGAAGAGGGCCATGTAGACCACCGAGACCACGATGCAGGCGAAGGCCCCGAGGATGTACCCCCACCTCACCTCACTCCCGTGGACCAGGAGCACCGCCAACAGGATGGGGATGGTGATCGATTCGGCGATGGCTCCAGAGATCAGGCCGTCCCGGACCTGGCGCTGGGTGGGGTGGGCGAGGTCGAACTTCACTGTTCGTATATCGGCCCCGCTCCGGTGGTCCTTTACCGGCTGTGCCCGGCAGGGCGGGAATGGGGGAGAAGCGGCAGGTCAGACGGGGTGTTGGGAGCCACAGTGGGTGGGAACGGCCTGGGGTCAGGCCAGGGCAGGCGGGTCCGGGCCGGCGACCAGGGCTCGACGGGGGAGCATGCCGGTGAAGAACAGGCCCACCACGGTGAGCAGGGCCACCAGCCACAGGGCGCTGCGCAGGCCGCTGAGGCGGGCCGCGGCGTTTTCGGCCACCACCGCCTCCTGGGCCGGCGGTGTCAGGTCGGTGGTGGCCAGGGAGGTCCGCAGATCGGTGTCGGAGATGAAGGGCACCCCGCTCTCCAACGTGACGGTGGCCTTGGCGGTGACGGCGGCCGGAATGGCCGGGTTGTCGGTCACCCCGGCGATGAAGGTGGTGGTCAGGCTGCCGATGAGCGCCGCTCCGACCAGGGCCGTTCCCAGGGATGCACCGAAGTTGGTGAAGGTGTTCTGGAGCCCTCCCACCTCGGCGCTCTGATCGTCGGGCATGGCCGAGACGGTGACGGCTCCGAGTTGGGAGGCCAGCGCCCCGATGCCCACTCCCATCAGGGCCATGGGGATGAGCACGATCCCGGCATCCGCCCCGGGGCTCATGCCTCCCACCAGGATCAGGGTCCCGGCCAGGAGAGCCAGCATGCCCAGGCGGACCACCAGGCGGGGTGACGCCCGGGGCGCCAACCGGGGTACGGCCAGGGCCGAGAGCAACAAGGTGATGGACAGGGGGAGGAGCCGGACTCCGGTCTGGAGGGCGTTGAGCTCCAGGACCACCGACAAGAACAGCGGGATGGTGAAGAAGATGCCGGCCTGCACCAGGAACTGGAAGAAGAAGGCGATGAGCCCTCCGGACATCTGGACGCTGTGGAACATCGAGAGGCGGATCAACGGGTCGCGGCCCAGCCGCTCCATCCGTCCCTCCCACATGAGCAGGCCTCCGATGACCAGCAGGCCGCCCAGCACCAGCCACACCACCGGCGACACCCCGAGGATCTGGGGGCCTCCGGTCTTCGGGTGGACCCAGCCCCACACCCCCGAGCGCAGGACGCCGAACACCGTCAGGGTGAGGCCCACGACCGAGAGCACCGCGCCCACCAGGTCGAAGGACGACGACGGCTCGGGGGCGGGATCCTCGATGCGCCGGACGAAGGGCAGGATGACCGCCACGATGGCCACCTCGCCGACGAACACCCACCTCCAGGAGGCGAAGGTGGTGACGGCTCCGCCGACCAGCGGTCCGGCAGCCACCGCGATGGCGCCGGCCGCGGCGATGAGGCCGTATGCCGCCGATCGGCGCTCCCGGGGGCAGTTGGCCGCCACCAGGGCCACGATGGCCGGCATGATCAGGGCCGCGCCCAGCCCCTCCAGCCCCGACCAGCCGATGATGAGGACCGTGAGGTTGGGGGCCAAGGCGGTGGTCAAGGACCCGGCGGCGTACACCACCAGCCCGATGGCGAAGACCCGTCGCCGTCCGATGCGGGCCCCCAGCTTGCCCCCGGTGATCATGAACGCCGCCATCACCAGCGTGTAGAGGGTGATGGCCGTCTGGATGCCGGTCACGGTGGTCCCGAGGTCGTTGGCCACCTGCCGGATGGAGACGTTCATGACCGAGGTGTCCAGGGTCATGAGGAACTGGGCCGAGGCCAGGATGGCCACCACCCTTGAGCCACTGCGGGAGGGCTGTCCCTCATCGACTCCCACCGGGCCGATGTCAGGGGCGCTGCTCACCGGGTCAGCTTGTCATCTCCCGGTCCGGCCCCCAGGGAGGGCGCCCGGTTCAACCTTCGCCAGACTTGGCGCTCGGGTGCAGGCTGCGGAAGAGCCGTGGGCTGTAGCCGATCAGATGGGAGTCGGTGACGGCGCGGGCCGCCGCCGACCGGGGCAGGTTGAATAGGGGACCGAGCTCACCGAAGTAACTGCCGGCCTGCACCATGGTGAGGTGCTCCTCGGTCCCATCGGCCCGGAGGCGGAAGATCTCCACCTCTCCGGAGTCCACCACGTAGACCAGGTCGCTGTCGTCCCCTTGGTCGAACAGCAGTTGGCCGGCCGGCAACGAGACGGGCTGGGGCTCCCGGGCCGAGTCGGGCAGGTGGGGCACCAGTTCGACCACCTTGTCGGCCAGCTGGGTTATCCGTTCGTCATGGGTGGCCACGATGACCAGGCGACCGGGAGCGGCCAGGCCCCGCAGTAGGCGCAGCACCCCGTCGACCTGGATGTAGTCGAGATGAGCGGTGGGCTCGTCGGCCAGCACCAGGGGAGGGTCCTGGACCAGGGCCCGGGCGATGGCCACCCGCTGCTGTTGGCCGCCGGACATCTGGTCGGGCCGGTGGTGCCCCCGCTCCTCCAGGCCCACCTGCTCCAGCAGGACGTCGGCCCGTTGGCGGGCGTCCCTACTACTGACACCGGCCAGCCGGAGGGGGATCATCACATTCCAGCGGGCGCTCAGGCTGGGTATGAGGTTGAAGGCCTGGAACACCACGCCGACGGTATGGCGGCGGTACTCGGAGAGGGCCGAACCGGTGAGGCCCGAGACCTTCTCGCCATCCAGGGTGATCGACCCGGAGGTGGGGGTCAGCAGGCCGGCCAGGCACGACAAGAGGGTGGTCTTGCCGCAGCCTGACGGTCCCAGCAGCACCACCAACTGGCCGTCGTCGGCGTCGAAGGAGAATTCGTGCAGGGGGCGGACCAGATAGCCGCCGGAGGAGAACTCCATGGTGAGGTCTTCCGCCGCCAGTGTCGCCATGGCTCAGCCGAACGCCGCGGCCGGGTCGGCGCCGGTGGCCTGCCGCAGGGCCACCAGGCTGGAGATGAGGCCCACCACGATGGCCACGATGGGCAGGGTGATGAAGGCACTGGTGGGAATGGCCACCGGCTGGCTGAAGATCCCGCCCATGAAGTTCGAGATGATGGCGGCGAAGATCGCCGCCGCCAGGGCCACCAGCACCGCCTGCAACGCCAGGCTGCTCAGCAGGGCCATGGTCGAGGATCCGAGCGCCTTGAGCACGGCGAAGTCGCGCACCCGCTGCAGCGCGGAGACGTAGAGCAGTGCGGCGATGATGATGCCGGCGATGACCCACATCAAGATCTTGGAGTTGTTGATGGACGAGATGGCCGTGGCCAGGGCGCCCAGGGTGCGCTGCTCGACGACCTGGTTGGTGAGTACCTGGAGCCCGGCCGGCACCACCGTGGGAGCCCCCTTGGTGACCACGGCGGTGATCAGTGGTCGCCCGCCGAGTCCCAGGGCCTGGGCATCGCTGAGCGACATGTAGATGATCGGGGTGCCTCCCAACAGCGTCCGGTTGGTGACCTGGCCCACCACCCGGAAGTGGGTGGCCCCGATCTCGATCTCGCTACCCACGGTCGTCCCGGCGCGGGTGTCGGCCACCACCTGACCCGGGCCGCGGATCCGGCTCCCCGAGGTGACGGCGGGATCGCCGAGTCCTCCGGTGGTGGCCCCGATGACCATGATGGTCTCGGTCGAGGTTCCGATGTGGGCCACCTCTTGGGGCAGTAGCACCAGAGGGTCGGCTTGGGTCACCCCGGGGGCGTGGGCGATGGCCGTGGCATCGGACTCGGGGAACACGCCCACCGCGGCGATGCGTCCCGCCGAGCTGTTGGAGAGGACCCAGTGGTCGGCACCCACCCCGGCGACTGTTTGCGTCGTTTCGGCCGAGAAGCCACCGACCAGTCCGGCCATGAGGAGAGCCATGGCCATGACCACACCCGCGCCCACAACGGCAATCAGGAATTGCCGATACCGGTACGCCAAATCCGCCATGGTCACCACCACCATCAACGGGATTATTGCACGGCGGTTTCTCTCCCGCTCGGGTGAGCGGTTCCTCGGCCCGAGGATCTGCTGTTCGAAGCGGCGCGGACCGCTCTAACGACCGGCTTCGAGGTCGAGGAGCCAGGTCTTGCGATCGAGGCCACCCCCGTAACCGCCCAGCCCGCCGTTGGAGGCGATGACCCGGTGGCAGGGCACGATGACGGCGATCGGATTGCGCCCGTTGGCCAGCCCCACCGCCCGCGAGGCCTTGGGGTTGTCGACCCGGCGGGCCAGTTCGCCGTAGCTGATGGTCTCGCCGTAGGGGATGGCGCACAGTTGCGACCACACCTGTTGTTGGAAGCCGGTGCCGTCCAGTCTCATGGGAACTTGGAACTCGGTGAGTCGGCCGTCGAAGTACGCCTCGAGTTGTCCGATGATGTCGGTGAACCAGGCGTCATCCCGAACGGCATCGGCGACATGGGCGGGAGCGTGGCGTTGGTCGTGCATGTGCAGGCCGGTGAGGTACCCGTCCTCGGCCGTCAGGGTGAGCGGCCCGATGGGACTCTCGGTGGTGGTGACGATGCGAGTTGTGCCGGTGATGGGCATGGTGGTGGATGCGGTCACGGTTCTCCTTGGGTTGGCTGGGGGGTGGGGATGCTCACGCGGCCGGGGGCCACTGGTTGATGGGGTGGTCGGTGGCCGACCACAGGTACTGGACGGCGTAGGCCCGCCACGGGCGCCACGACTCGGCATGCCGGGCCACCGCCTCGGGCAGCGAGCCGATGCCGAGCGCCTCTGCTCCCCGGCGCACCCCGAGGTCCGAGGCCGGAAAGGCATCGGGATCGCCCAGTGCCCGCATGGCGATGACGTTGACGGTCCACGGCCCGACTCCGGGGAGATCGTCCAGGACCGCCAGCGCCTCGGCACGGTCGCAGCCGGGCCCCAGGTCCAGACGGCCCCGGGCGACGGCGTCGACCAGAGCCGACAGGGTCGACCGGCGGGCCCGGGGCATGGCGGGCTCGCTGTCGAGGAGGGCCTCAGGGGTCGGGGAAGAGATGGGTCAACCCGCCCTCGGGATCGGCCACAGGCTCGCCGTGGTCGCGGGTCAACCGCCAGGCCGTGGTTCGTGCCGCCGCCGTCGACACCTGCTGTCCGAGTACCGCTCGCACCGCCATCTCGACACCGTCGGTACACCGCGGCACCCGGCGGCCCGGGGTCTTGTCGACCAGGTGGCGCAGGGCCGGGTCCGAACGGAGGTGCCGGTCGATGGCCACCGGATCGGCGTCGAGGTCGAGCAGCCATCGGCAGCGGGCGATGGCCGTGGTCAGGTCCCGCATGTCGGCCAGGACCACCCGGCACACCACGTGCTCGGGGTGGGGGGTGAGCTCGACGACGGCCGGACCGTGGGCCAGGCCGAGGGTGCGTCGGTAGGTGGTGCCCCGTATCTCCTCCACGCCCGGTATGGCCGTGGCGGCCAGGTGCCCGAAGAGGTTGTCGGGGCACAGGGGCTGGCGGAACGGGAGCCGGAGCACCAGGGCGGTCGAGGCATCACCACTCCTTCCGGCCGTCCCGACCCGTGAGCGCAGCTGGGTGGGGGAGCTGGCAAACACCGCGCTTGACGGTGTCGTTGAACTGGCGGACGCTGGAGAACCCGGCGGCAAAGGCCACGTCGGCCATGGGCAGGGAGGTGGTTTCGATCAGGACCCGGGCGGTCTGGGCCCGCTGGGCCCTGGCGATGGCGATGGGCCCGGCCCCGACCTCGGCGGCCAGCAGGCGTTCGAGTTGGCGGACGCTGTATCCCAGCCGGGCGGCCAGGGCCGGAACTCCTTCCCGGTCCACCAGCCCGTCGGCGATGAGCCGCATGGCCCTGGCTGCCACATCGGCCCGGGAGTCCCACTCCGGTGAGCCCGGGGTGGCGTTGGGGCGACAACGCTTGCAGGCCCGGAACCCGGCCAACTGGGCGGCGGCGGCGGAGGGATAGAAGCGCACGTTGGCCCGCATCGGCGTCCGGGCCGGACAGCTGGGGCGGCAGTAGATCCCGGTCGAGGTGACCCCGGTGTAGAACCAGCCGTCGAATCGCGGGTCACGCGATTGGACGGCGGTGTAGCACTGCTCGAACTCCTCGATCACCTGTCCAGCATGCCCGACGCCGGGCTCCATGTCTGGCGGAAATACGACATGGACGTGCCGGCCCCGACGGAGTGGCCCGGCATCGGGTGTACCCACGGGGTCGATCCAGCACCCCGGGATCAAGGTCTGGTGGGAACCGGTCGATGAACCACACGTGAACTGGCGGGGAGACCAGCTCAGCGAGGACGTCAGGCTGGCCTGCTTCGACCAGGTCAATCGGTCGACACGTCGCGGGGCCTTGTTCGGGCCGGTGGCCGCGGTCATGTTGGTGGTCATCTTCGGGCATGCCGTTCCGGTGGCCGGCATGGCGGAGTGGGCGGCCACCGTGACGGTGGTCACCGGGGTGACGGTGTGGAGCTCGGAGCTGTACCTGAGGCGCCGCCGTCTCGGGCAGCCGGTGGGCCGATGGCCCGCCGGACCCATCACCGCAGGACTGTGCGGTCTGGCCTGGGCGTCACTGCCACTGTTCGTGTTCCCGACCACCGACCACTACGACCTCCGGGCCATCTACCTGATCGTGCTCTGTGCCATCTCCGCGGTCAACGCCGTCGGAACCGCGGCGTGCCGGTCCTACTTCTTCCCGTTCCAGTTGGCCCTGCTGGTGCCCATCGTCGTGGTGTGCCTGATGGCCGACGACCGCGCCACCCAGCTGTTGGGCGCGGTGACGCCGGTGTTTCTGCTGGTGATGATCGTGATGCACCAGGAGGTGCACACCCTGGTCCTGAGTGAGCTCAACCTCCGGGAGCGCAACCTCGAGGCCAACCAGGAGCTCCGAACCCTGAACACCCAGCTGGGCGAGATCGCCCTCCGCGATGACCTCACCCAGTCGGCCAACCGGGTGGCCTTCGTGGATGCCTTGGCCAATGCGCTGAGCGATGCTCGACGGGTCCCGGGGCTGGTCGGTGTGGTGTTCCTCGATCTCGACCGGTTCAAAGTGGTCAACGACTCGCTCGGGCACCAGGCCGGAGACGAGCTGCTGGTCCAGGTGGCCATGCGGATCCGAGGGGTCCTACGCGAGACCGACATTCTGGCCCGGATGGGGGGAGACGAGTTCACCGTCCTCCTTCGGGGCCTGCGTCGGCCCGAAGAGGGCCTGGAGGCGGCCCGGCGGATCCACCGGACCTTCGAGGAGCCCTTCGCCATCGCCGGCCGGAGCGTGGTGGTCACGGCCAGCGTGGGGGTCACGACCGGGGACCGAGCCGAGGACGGACCTCAGGACCTCCTCTACCAGGCTGATCGGGCCCAGTACCAGGCCAAGGAGAATGGGCGGAACCGGGTGGAGGGTTTCGTCCGGGCCCTTCACCCGATGTCCCGCCGCCGCATCGATCACGAGACGGCCCTCCGCCAGGCCCTGGCCGACGGTCAGATCGTGGCCTACTTCCAGCCGCAGGTCGACCTGGAGACCGGTGAGATCGTGGGGGCGGAGGCCCTGGCCCGTTGGGCCCATCCCGAGCGGGGCGTGCTGACGGCAGCCGAGTTCGTGCCTCTGGCCGAGGAGTCGGAACTCATCCTCGACGTCGACGCCGCGGTCCGGCGCAGTGCCATTGCGGCCAGGTCGAAGCTCGCCGAGGCCGGCTGCCGGGACGACTTCCGTATCTGGTGCAACATCTCCGCTCACCAGCTGACGGTGACCAACCCGGTCGACGACCTCGTCGGCGACCTGGAACGGGCCCACTGTGACCCGAGCGGGATCGGAATCGAGCTGACCGAGACGGCGGTCATGGCCCATCCGGCCGCGGCGGCCGTCCACATCGACAAGATCCGGCGATTGGCCATCCGGGTGGCCCTGGACGACTTCGGCACCGGACACTCGTCACTGGCCCTGCTGCGGTCGATGGCGGTCGATGAGCTCAAGGTCGACCAGAGCTTCGTCTTCGATATGTGCTCGGATCCGCGGGACATGGCCATCGTCCGAGCGCTGACCTCGTTGGGTCGGGATCTGGGGCTGCTGGTGGTGGCCGAAGGCGTCGAGACCCTGGCCCAGGCCACACTGCTCGGCTCGCTCGGGTGCCACCGGGCCCAGGGGTTCCTGTGGTCGTCGGCCGTCCCGGTCGACGACCTGGTGCCCCTGGTCCGGGGGACCTTCCCGGTTCGGGTCGATCGGCTCTCGGTGACCCCGGCGGCGGAGCACGAGCAGCGCGCCGTCTCGACCGTTCCCTGAACTCCAGCCCCGCTCGATCACTCCCTGTCGGTGCCGTCCCCGACTACCGCCCCTCCGGGGGGTCAGTGGGTCAGCGGTAGTGGCGGCGCCGGAGCCGGGGATTGGTCAGAGAGGACGGCTTCCACCCGGCGTCCTCGGCGTTGACGTTGGTGCCGGGGGCCACAATCTCGTCGATCCGGTCGAGGACGGCGGGCTCGAGCCGCACATCGGGGGCCGACAGCTGGGACTCGAGTTGCTCCATGGTGCGAGGGCCGATGATGGCGGCGCTGACTGCAGGGTGCTCGAGCACAAAGGCCAGGGCCAGGTCGATCAGGCTGAGACCGGCCTCGGCAGCCACTCCGGCCAGCTCGGTGACGAGCTCGAGTTTGTGCTGGTTGGCCGGGATGCCGAGGTCGTAACGACCAGGGACCCGCGCCGCTCGGCGGCTGGTGTTCTCCTGTCCGGTGCCGAACCGCCCCGACAGCCATCCGCCGGCCAACGGGCTCCAGGGGATGACGCCCATGCCATAGGCCTGGGCCACCGGGAGGACATCCCGCTCGATGCCGCGTACCAGGATGGAGTACGGCGGTTGCTCGGTCATGAACCGCTCCCGTCCGCGTCGCTCGGCCACCCACTGGGCCTCGACGATCTGCTCGGCGGGAAAGGTGGAGCTGCCGAAGGCCCGGATCTTTCCGGCGTGGACCAGGTCGCTCAGGGCACCCAGGGTTTGATCCACATCGACCGTCTCGTCGGGGCGGTGGACCTGATAGAGGTCGAGGTAGTCGGTACCCAGGCGGCGGAGGCTGTTCTCGCACTCGGCGATGATCCAACGCCGCGAGTTGCCCTGCGCATTGGGGTCATCGCCCATCGGGGCGTGGACCTTGGTGGCCACGACCACCCGGGAGCGGTCCACGGTGGCCAGGGCCTCGCCCACGATGACCTCGGATTCACCCGCCGAGTAGACGTCGGCCGTGTCGATGAAATTGATCCCGGCGTCGAGGGCCCGGTGGATGATCCGGACGGAGTCCTCATGGTCGGGATTGCCCCACTCCCCGAACATCATCGCCCCCAGGCAGAGGGGACTGACCTTGATACCGGTTCGGCCGAGCGTGCGGTTCTTCATGCCGGCAACTCTACGGTCTTCGGGGTCGAGTCGTGCCCCGCTCCCGGAGCTCCCGGTCAGTCCGTGCGGCGATGATCAGGGTGAAGGCGGCGGGCCTCCGGGGCGCGCCCATCGCCGAAGGGGCCGTCAACAATTGGCCTGAGCAAAAGGCAAAAGCGGGTGGTCGCCAGGGGGATATTAGGGGAGGGGGAGACAAACTTCATTAAAGTTTCCTTGGTGCGCGCCTCCGTGCCGAAAAGGCGATTGGTTCTCCTTACCTGCGGAAGCAAGAGGGCCAGACGTATTTACGAGCTGCCGTCGATGGAGCGAACGTGGTCACGCGTGGCTGACCAGCCACTCATAGCGGTGGGGAGGCCGGTCGATTGAATAAACCACCCGATCTACCTGTATATTTGACCCGTGCGACATATGTGGATTGTCGTTTTGGCCGTGGCTGCGTGTATTGCTGCAGGCTGTGGGGGGTCGCCTTCGGCGAAGAACAGCACCCGCGCTTCTGAGTATCTTCACGCTCTGGAGCATCATGGCAGCACCACTACGACCACCGCCCACAGTGGAAGCACGACCGGCAGCACGGTGGCATCCGGGGTCAACGACAAGTCGGCCTGCACCACCCTGGCGTCGATCGGCACGCTCGCCCACGCGAGCCACCAGGCGATCTCCACCTACTTCCGCCGTCTCTTCGCCCAGCTTCACAAAGCGGAGAGCCCGTATCTCCGAAGCCATGGCCACAGCGCCGCCGTGGCACTGCTTTTGGACCACCCCAAGAAGTTCAAGAAGGCGTTCTTCAACATCGTCCTGGAGTGCAACAAGATCGGGGTCACCTGAGCAGTCGGCTCTGCGTGTGACGTTGTCCCTTTATTCCTGTCCCACATGGCCGGCCCGTGCCGTCATGCCTCCGTCGATGACCAACATCTGCCCAGTGATGTAACGGGACTCATCCGAGGCCAGAAAGAGCACCAGGTCGGCGACGTCACCCGGTTGTCCCAGATAGGGCGTGAGCGTAGATTTCCCGAGCGAGCCCAACAGGTCCTCGCTGAGGTGAGCACGGACGGCGTCGGTGATGATGAGTCCCGGGACGATGGTGTTCACCCGAATCCCCTGTTTGCCGTAGGCGGTGGCCGCGTACAGGGTCAGTGCGTTGACACCGGCCTTGGAGACGCCGTAGGCCGTACGGGTCCGATCACCGCTCAGGGAAGCCCCTGAGGACATGTTGATGATGGAGCCCCCACCGGCCTTGACCATCTCGGGGACGACATGTTTGGAGGTGAGCATCTGGCTGGTCAGGTTGACCGCTATGGTCCGCTCCCAGATCTCGAGCGTCATGTCGGTCACCGAGGTGTCGCCCGACAGGAAGTCAGAGTTGGTGAGTGCGGCGTTGTTGTGGAGGATGTCGATCCGACCGAAGGTCTCCAACGTGCGGGCCACCACCGAGGACACCTGGGCCTCGTCGGAGACGTCGGCGGGTACCCCGATGGCCGCCCCTCCGGACTCCACGATCGTCTTCGCCGCCGCCTCGGCCCGCCCGCCGTCGATGTCGACGACCACCACCGACGCCCCTTCCCGGGCCAGCACATGCGCCGTGGCCTGGCCGATGCCCCCTCCGCCACCGGTGACCATGGCCACCTTGCCGCCGATCCGACCGGTTGCCGGCTCAGCCATCGTCTCTGACCTCCCGGGACCGTTCTACGAGTTCTGACGGCCCCACAGGATTAGGCATGGCCGCATGATAGGGGAGAGCGCCGGATCCGAGGATGGCGAGGTCGGGTTGGCCGATCTCAGGTGGTGACGAGCCGTGTCACGGACCCAATCTGAGAGGATGGGGTGTGGCCGGGGAAGCAATCGCCATCGGGCAAGTGGATCGGGACGGGTCTGCCCCGGAGGGAGGTGGCCCATGAGCGACCTGCGCCGAACGAAGGCCATGGAGCTGTTACGTCGAACGGACGCCGGGAGCGTCGAGCACCTCAGTGGCACGTTGCTCGAGCATCTGGTCCGAACCGAGGAGCTCCTTCGTCAGTGGGGGGCATCCGATGAGGTTGCCGTAGCCGGTCTGTGTCACGCCGTCTATGGAACCGACGGTTTTCCGGTGGCCTTGCTGACCTTGGACAACCGCCCCCTCGTTGTCGATGCCGTTGGGTCCGACACGGAAGCCATCATCTACTTGTATGCCTCCTGTGACCGTGGGTGCACCTACCCGAACCTGGTCGATGGGGGATCACACCGGTTTGCGGACCGTTTCCATGGGGGAGTGGTCGAGCCGACCCACTCCCAATTGCAGAACTTCGTCGATCTCTCCCTGGCCAACGAAGCCGACGTTGTCTTGGGACCAGGCCGATCGGGCCTGGTACCGGCATGGCTCCAAACTTTCTATGGCGACCTCGGCTACCTGGCCAGCGATTCGGTCCGCCTCGGGTTCGAGAGCTATCTCGATGCCGCCATCTCTCCCTGAGCCGCCTTCCGGGCCGAGTCGCCGGTCGTTAACATCAGGGCAGCGAAGTGGAGGTCCGATGATCCAAGTCCCCGATTCCCACCGCGATCTGCTGGATGCCAGCGTGGCTACGCTCGCCACGGTGGGGCCTGACGGACGCCCTCAACTTTCCGAGGTCTGGTTCCTCTTTGATGGCCAGTCGGTAAAGCTGTCGCTGAATACCAGCCGACAGAAGACCAAGAACCTGATGGCGCGTCCCGCGTGCTGCCTGTTCATCCTCGATCTCCAGGTTCCCCAGCGGTACCTGGAGCTACGGGGCGATGCCCAGGTGACACCTGATGCCGACTACGTCTTCGCCGATCAGGTCGGGGAAAAGTACGGTTCTGATCTTCGGGTGCACGACGGTCCTGGTGAGAGCCGGGTGGTGGTGACCATCGCTCCGCACCGAATCAATGCCGTCGACATGAGGCAATAGGCCGACCGACGGCGGCGCGGCAGCTGGTTCCCACCCCTGCGACCGGCAGTTGGCAAGCAGGACCCCCCGGTCAGTGATTTGGTAGAGGAGAAACATGGCAGAAGAGCACTACTTGCTCGACAATCAACAGCATGAAGCGGGACAACGCTTCGATGCCCTCTCCGAATTGTTCAATCCTTCGACGTTCCGGCACATGCTGGGGGTGGGGCTGTCGCCGGGGTGGCGGGTCTGGGAGGTCGGTGCCGGTGGGGCGAGTGTGCCTACATGGATCGCCGATCAGACCCAGAGCTACGTCCTGGCCACCGACATCGACACCTCGTGGCTGGACCGAACACAGGGCGGGTTCGAGGTCAGGAAGCACGACATCGGGACCGAGCCGGCACCGGCCGAACGCTTCGATCTCGTACACGCCCGATTGGTGCTCGTACACGTCCCTGAGCGAGCCGCCGCCCTCGCCACCATGATCGACGCTCTCAAACCGGGCGGATGGATCCTCTTGGAGGAGGCGGACCCGGGACTGCAGCCGTTGGTCTGCCCCGATGAGTACGGGCCCGAGCAGGAGTTGGCGAACCGATTGAAGTTGGGCTTCCGCTCCTTGATGGCGGACCGGGGTGTGGACCTGTCGTTCGGGCGCAAGCTCCCGAGGTTGCTCCGCACAGCCGGTCTCCTCGACGTGGGGTCCGACTCGTTCTTTCCGATGGGGGGACCGGCCTGCGACGAGCTGGAGCGGGCGACCGTCGAACAGATCAGGGAACGCCTGCTGGCTGCAGGCCTGGCCACGGAGGACGAGATCGAGCGGCATCTGGCCAACGTGGTTTCGGGGAGGCTCGACCTAGCCACCTCGCCGATGGTGTCGGCCTGGGCCCGAAAGCCTGAAGGGGCATCACCCACGAAAGCCCCACCTTGACAGCGAAGATGGTACTAGACATAGTAGATCTATGAACAGGGCGATGCCAGGCCGCAATGACAACTCTTGACGCGCCGAAAGCGGTCCCGTTGGGCGATGACCCCGAACTCCTCTTCCAAGAGGCGAAGCAACGGCGAAGGCGGCGATGGCTGATTTCGGGTGTCACCGCGGTAATCGTGGTGGCCGTGCTCTCCTTGACGCTGGGACTGACCGTGGGCCGGAACGGATCAGGCCCATCTGGACCCGTGGCCGTCCCCGGGTTGATACCTGCGACGGGACGCCCAGCGGCCGAACTCAGCTTCCGGCCCGCCCTCTGCTATGCGCCGCCTTTGACGCTGGCCCCGGGGCAGGTCGCATCCACCGGAGCGCTACCTCCATGCTCGCCATCGACTCAATTGAGTGCTTCCAATCTGAAAACCACGCCTGACTCCGACAATGTCAACGGCTACGTCGTCGACGAGAACATTCACTCCGACTCCCAGTTCTCTACCTTCCCTTCAACTCCGGCGAGCAGAGACACGGGGGCCGCCACCGTGCTTCTTCCGGGAGTCCGATCAGAGGGAAGTGCCCGCTATGTGCTCGGCCCGGCGGCGTTGACGCAGACGGGCGTCCAGACGGCAACGGCGACGGTCAACAATGGGCAGTGGGCCGTCCACCTCGTTCTCACCCCCCAAGGATCGACTGCGTGGGATGCTCTCACTCGGGAACAGTTTCACGAGATCATCGGCGTGGTACTGAACGGCAGGGTCATCTCTGCTCCCATCACTCAACCCACTCAGTCGTCCTGGACCTCGTTCAACGGTCAGGTGCAGGTATCGGGCTCATTCACCCGGCAACAGGCCAAGGCCATAGCGGCAGATCTGTAGCCTCATCGGACTCGACCCGATCAGGGCCGCATCCTCGTTTCGCGGGATCTGCCACGTTGTCCCAAAACGTGGTCCACTCGACGGGGCCAAGCCCACAGAGAGCGGCTGAAGGGGATCGAACCCTCGTCATCAGTTTGGAAAACTGAGGCTCTACCATTGAGCTACAGCCGCGTGATTGAACCGGGTGAGCATAACATCTGCCCTTCATCAGGCTCTTTGCCGGTTCGCTCCGACCGGCGCGGCATCTGGCGTCAGGATGTCAGGACGACCGAACACCGTCACCGGTGTGCCCACTCCGGGACAGGACCAGCAGCCATGCACCCGCTGAAGTCCTTGATTGAGCCGGCAATGGCAACCGAGCTCAGAGAGAGGCGTCGACGACCACTTCTTCGACGGTCTTATCCGTCGGAAAGATGAACTTGTGGTACACGACGAACTTGACCAACCAGAACGCCACGTTGACGAAGAAGAAGGCCACGCCGACCAGAGCCAGATGGAAGTGGTTGGTGATGTGGTGGGCAATGGCCCCGGTGGCCAGGCTGGTGAGGAGGATGCTGGCCGCAGAGGTGGCCCAGTACAGGACGACCTGTCGACCGACCTGCGTACGCCTGGCGTCTTTCCAGATCCAGTACCGGCTCATCAGGTAGGAGGGGACGGTGGCGACCACATTGGCGATCAGAGCGGCCGTGGTGGCCCCGACCAAGTGGTTGCCGTACAGAATCAGAAGCGTGATCTCGCTGATGCCGAAGGCCAGAACGGAAGTTGCCGTGTAGCGCACGAGTCGTGCGACCTGAGCCCGGCTCCTGACCAAGAAGGCCCCGAGCTTCGTGGTGCTTTCTTCGATCGGGTCATCCCAGGCCTCGCCATCCGGTCTGCGCTCGGCATTGACCGGCTGGGTCCGGGCCTCGACTTCGACAGGGGGAGTCCGGGTGCTCGACGCTACGTCTGCTTCGACGTCCTCGCCCGCGTCCACGCGGTCAACAGAGATTGCGTCCCCCTCGCTCATTTGCGGCGCAGCCCCACTTTCTCATCGGCCCAGTGGTGAACGGTTCAAACGTTCAAACCGTTCATGGTGTCCCTGAGAAGCAAAAGGGTACCAGCTTCCTCCGTCGGCCTCAAAGAGTTTTTGGCCGACGATCGTATCGTCGAAAGACTCGACAATGAGTGCACCACGGGCTATGGCGTGGCGGTGATCTCTTTCCCCGAAGGTGAGAGCACGTACCACAGGCCACCGTTGTTGTTGATGCCCTGACCGGTGGCCTGCCCCGGTTCGGAGTCGCCGACCCACAGGTACAACGGCCACTTGTTGTAAGTGATCTCTGTGGTTCCGTCGCTACGGTGCGTGGTGCCCAGCAGCGCCGTGCTCACGCCGGGTCCCGCCAACGGAGCGGTCGTTCCCGCCGGCAGCAGCAGGGGCGGCCAAGCCTGGGCGCAGGCGTTGTAGCAGGTCGATACGCCCTTTTGCGCGTCCGGGACGAAGAGATACAAGGTCAACCCCTGTCCGTCGACCAGCACGGTTCCCAGCCCCTTGACCTGGCCGGTGCGCACCTCATAGCTGGGAGTCGGCGTGGCGGTCGTGGTCGAAGTCGTGGTGGATGTCGCCGGCTTGGCCGTGGTCGTGGTGGTCGATGGGGCCTGGGTGGTGGTCGTCGGCGAGCTGGAGCCCGACGATCCGCATCCGGCCATGAGCACCGAGGAAACCACCGTGACCAACATCACCGGGAGGCCCCACCGTCGGCTTGAGCCAATAGCGGCGTCCGTTGATGTCCTGAAATTCACAGCTTTCATATCTTTCATCTCGAGTTCGTCCCTTTGCGTATCGGCGGCGTGCCCCACCCGTTGAGCGGTGCGGGCACGACCTGACGGAGCCCGGCCGCCGGGTGCGGAGCCCTAGACCGGATAGTGCGAGTTGGGGAGGGTGGCCGACGTCTCGGTGAGTCCGAGGCACATCTCGTCGGAGGAGCCGTCCCCCCAGGTGACGAAGTGGGGAGGCACTTTGCGCAGGGTAGGCAGCTGCTGGGCCAGGGTCGGGTCGTAGCTGCAGGTCACCTGGACCTTGTCACCGGGTACCACCTTGATCGGCTTCGCCAGGTTGTAGGCCTTCTGGTAGTGGAAGTTGTAGTTGGGGACCCAGAGGATGGTCTTCGCCCCCGGCGTGCCCGGATTGAGCACCATCTTGAAGGTGGCTCCCAGGAGATGCATGTGGGCCGACGCCCTCACGATGTAGCCGCTCTTGTAGATGGGCCAGCTGCACGAGGTGGAGTCGCCCGCCGGGGGATCGGCCGGATTGCGGCCGCACACCCCTTCGATGGTGTTCACGAAGGACACGGCACTCTGGCCGAAACGATGACCGAGGTTGGCCAGGGAGGCGGTGCGGTTGCACAGCGGCCCGGTGACGCCCGCGGGACAGGGGATGTCCGGAGGGGCGGGAAGCAGGTCGAGCTTGAGCGGAAGGAGCGGGGTGGAGGCCGGCACGGTGTGCAGCACCAGTGAGTTGCTCACGGGATTGTCACCGACCAGGAGGTTGTAGTGGACCTGCATGACCACCAGGCTCCCGGCCGGGAGCGAGATCCCGGTTCCCTTGGGCAGGTTGTCCTCCCCATGGCCGGGAGCCCAGGCACTGAGCCACGGCGTGTTGGAGATCTGGTCCAGTCCGGTGTTGGGGATGGGGGTCTCGCCGAAGCAGGTCCATCCCTTTCCGCCCACGTTGTCGGCCTCGGCCGTAGCGGCGAGATTCGGCGGAACGAGGAACAGGATGGCGTGGTGGTCCTCGAGGCTACCCGGGAAGAACTGGCTCGAGATGATGTACGAGTTCTGCTTGACGTGCGGGTTCATCAGCGTGCAGTGGTAGTCGTCCGTGGCGCCCGCAGGCGCCTTGGGCTTGTAGAAGTTCGACTTCATCGAGATCGAGGTGATGGGATGGGCCGACGCCTGGGCGCCGCTGCTGCCTCCGGAAAACGCCGCGATGAGGCCCGCCGCCAGCAGGACCAGGACGACGAGCGGGATCAGAATTCGGGACTTACGCACATCGACAGGGTACTCCCTCGTCGCTCCGGGGGTCGGATCGTTTGCGCTGGTCACCGTGGGGGCGGCGGCGCCATCGGTCCTACTGCCGTGGTCAGGGAGTTTGGCCAACGGCGGGGAAGGAGCTCAGGGCGCCGCCGGGCCGGAGCGGATGGCTGTCGCTACCCCTCGGGCCACAGCGGCTGGTCGATCACGAAGCCCACCGGGGAGCCCCACTGGTTCCGGTAGGAGACCTCGTGGACCGGGCGGCGCGGTGCTACTCCCCACCGGCCGGTGGGGTAGCCGAAACTCACGCAGCACGACATGACCCAGTGCTCGTCGCGGGGGACGCCCAGGATGTCGAAGACCTCGTCCGGATGGAAGAACCCGAGCACCACGGTGAGCGAGCTGCCCACCCCGTGGGCCCGCGCCGCCAGCTGGGCGCTCCACACCGCCGGGAAGATGGAGCCGCCGGTCGGGTCGGCCAGGACGAAGCCGAACAGGTACAGCGGCACCTCTTCGAAGTGGTCGGCCAACCACTGCGCCGATCGCTGCACCTTGACCATCTCGATGCTCTCGGCCGCCTCCGGATCGGCCCGGGCGGCGGCCAACCGGTCGGCATAGATGGTCTGCCACAACTGCTCGATCGAGTGGCGGTAGAGGGGGCCGATCTGGCCGATCACCTCGGGATCGTCGACCAGGAGGAACCTCCAGTTCTGGGCGTTCCCCCCGGTCGGTGCCCGGATGGCGGCGTCGAGGATCTTCTCCTGCACGTCGAGCGGGACGGGGTCGGGGCGTACTCTCCGCATGGCCCTGGTGGTGTAGAGCGCTTCCTCGATGTCCACGGTGGCTTCCTCTCTCCGGTGGGTGCGCGGGCGTGCGGCCGGTGCACCCACCTCACCGTATCCCCGACCCCGGCAACGGGAGTGCTATGACCAGGACATGGCCATGGAGCTCGTGACGGGGGCCCCGGCGGCCGGTGGTGGTTGCGTGGCCCGGGCCGATGACGGCCGGGTGGTGTTCGTGCGCCACTCGTTGCCGGGGGAGCGGGTGGTGGCCGAGGTGACCGCCGAGACCAAGTCGTTCCTCCGGGCCGATGCGGTCGAGATCCTCGAGGCGTCTCCTGACCGGGTGGAGCCACCGTGTCCCCATGCCGGGCCGGGCCGGTGCGGAGGGTGCGACTTCCAGCACGCCTCGCTGGCCGCCCAGCGCCGGCTCAAGTCGTCACTGGTGGCCGAGCAGCTGCACCGGTTGGCCGGTATCGACCAACCGGTGGAGATCGAGGAAGTGGGTGCACCGGACGGTGCGGGGGCGACCGACGGGCTGGGCTGGCGGACCCGGGTCCGGTTCGCCGTGGACGACGCCGGTCGGATCGGGTTCCACCGCAACCGGTCGCACCACATCGAACTGGTCGGGAGCTGCCCCATCGCCTCCCCGGGGGTGGCGTCGGTGGATGCGGGGTCGTGGCGCTGGCCGGGGGCCCACCATGTGGAGGTGACCGCCCCGCCCGACCGGAGGTCCGGCCGTGGTGTCGGTCGAGACCGGCCGATCGGGGCTGGCCCCGGTTCCGACCGTCGATGCCGGCCTGGTCGTCGACGGTCGTGTGGTCCACGGGTCGGGGCGGGCCCGGTTCGAGGTGGGCGGTCACCGCTTCGAGATCAGCCCCGGTGTCTTCTGGCAGGTGCACCCGGGTGCCGCCGCTCTGCTCACCCGGTGCGTTCTCGAAGGGTTGGGGCCGGAGCCCGGCGACCGGGCCGCCGACCTCTACTCGGGCGCCGGACTGTTCACGGTTCCGTTGGCCCGGGCGGTCGGCGCCCGCGGTTCGGTGGTGGCGCTGGAACGGAGCCGCCGGGCCTGTGCCGACGCCACCCGCAACACCCGGGGCCTCGACGGCGTGGAGATCGTGCGCTCGGACGTGACACCGGCCACCGTGGCCCGCCGGCTGCGGGCGCCCGACATCATCGTCCTCGACCCGTCCCGCCAAGGGGCGGGACAAGCGGTGATGGGAGCGTTGGCCGCCATCGATCCGCCCCCACGGCGCCTGGCCTATGTCTCGTGTGACCCGGCCTCGTTCTCACGGGACCTCCGGGTCATGCTCGACGCCGGGTGGACCGTGCGCTCGCTGCGGGGCTTCGACCTCTTCCCCATGACCGAGCACGTCGAACTGGTCTGCATTCTGGAGCCACCCGGGGCTTGACCGGTACGTCCCGGATCCGGAAGGGAACACCCCGCCGTCGGTGGTCCCCCCGACCGGAGGGTCCCAGGGGATGGCTGGTACTGTCACCCCGTGCGCGGTCGGGTAGTGGTGGTCGTGGCGGTCCTGGCCTGCGTGCTGGCCGGGTGCTCGTCCGGATCGGCTACCACCACCTCCACCTCCGAGGCCCCTCTCCCGGCGGGCCCCCACCCGTCCACGATCGCCCAACTGGTGTGCCAGCGCGAGGCCCACGTGGACATCGACTCGGCGCTGGGGGAGAACGCCACCATCTCCTCGCCGACCTGGATCGATCACCTCTACGCCTGTCGGTACCAGTACCCCAAGGGTTCGATGACCCTGTCGATCAAAGAGCTGTCCAGCTGGGCGCAGACCACCGCCTACTTCAACGGGCTGGCCGCCCGGATGGGCAAGGTCCGCCAGCTGCAGGGGCTCGGTCAGGGGGCCTTCCAGACCTCCAACGGCTCCGTGGTCGTGCGCAAGGACTGGAAGGTGCTCCTGGTGGACATCGCCGACCTCCCCTCTCACTTCGGGGTCCCGGCCACTCCCTCCAGCGATGTGGCGGTCACGGTGGGCGACATCATCTTGGGCTGCTGGGCCGGGGACTGACCGGAAGAGACTGACGGCCCGACCCCGACTCCGGCCCCGGTATCAGGGAAGGGAGCGGTCCACCGTGAAGGAGAAGGGGGACCCGCCGAACCGGCCGGTCACGTGGAACGCCCAGTGGCCCGGCGTGAGGACCACGAAGTCGGTGAAGTGTCCCGCGCTCACCTGGAGCTGCCGCAGGATCTGCGGCGGCCCACCGCCGACGCTGGCCGTCACCCGGGGCTTCAAGGCGGCCAGGTCGGCCGGGGCGCCCGAGAAGATGAGGTGGAGGCGGTTGACCCCGATGCCGCCCGGGTCCAGGTAGGCCTCGGCCGAGCCGCCGTGGGGAACGGCCACCGTGGTGATCGACGGCAGGGACGGGAGGAGGGACTGGCCCCGGGCCGGCGACACCACCTCGCTGATCACGGTGATGCCGGCGAACAGGATGATCGGCAAGGCCACCGACAGGGCCAGGCCGCGCCGGGCCCGGAGGGAGCGTGCTCGACCGACCTCGGCCAGTCCCGAACGGCCCAGCCGGGACAGTCGCAGGCTGTTGAGGACCACGATCAGGCTGGACAGGCCCATGGCGATGGCGGCCACCAGCGGGTCGAGCAGCCCGAAGGCGGCCAGGGGCAGGGCCGACACGTTGTAGCCCATGGCCCAACCGAAGTTCTGCACGATGACCGAGTAGGTGGATCCGGCCACCCCGATGGCCGCCGGCACCCCTTGGAGGTCGTTCCCCAGCAGGGCGATGTCGCTGTTGGCCAGAGCGGCCTCCGATCCACTCCCGATGGCACACCCGACGTCGGCGGCAGCCAGCGCCGGTGCGTCGTTCACCCCGTCGCCGACCATCAGCACCCGGCGCGAGTGGCGGCCCATGGCCGCCAGGGCTTCGACCTTGCCGGCCGGGCTCAGGTGGCTGCGTTCGTCGGTGATGCCGAGCTCGGCGGCCACCGTGCGCACGGCCGGCTCGCTGTCGCCGCTGAGGATGGCGGACGGGAGTCCCATGGCGGCCAGATGGTCGACGGCGGGACGGGCCTCGGGCCGGAGCGGGGTGGTCACGGCGATGGCACCGACCGGTTGGCCGTCCCGCTCCACCACCACCACCGTCTCGCCCCGTCGGTACCGCTCCGACACCGCCCGGTCGATGGAAGCGGGCAGGTCGGACGGGACCAGCCGGCTGACCTCCACCCGGTGGCCGTCCACCGTGCCGGCCACCCCCACGCCCGGCCGCGACTGGATCTCCGACGCCCGGAGCTCGGCGTGGGTGGTGGCGGTGATGGCTACGGCGATGGGGTGCTCGCTCTCCGACTCCACCGCCGCGGCCATGGACAGCACGTCGTCCTCGGACACCCCGGCCACGGCGGTCACGAAGGTCACCTCGGCGTGGCGTTCGGTCAGCGTCCCGGTCTTGTCGAACACCACCTGGTCCACCTGGGCCAGGCGCTCCAGTACGTCACCGTTGCGGATGAAGATCCCCATGGCCGCGGCCCGGCCGCACCCGACCATCATGGCCACCGGTGCCGCCAGGCCCATGGCGCAGGGACAGGCCACCAACAACACGGCCAGCCCGCTCAGCACCGCCGTTCCCAGGTTGCCGATGACCAGCCACCAGATCAGGAAGGTCAGGGTGGCCCCGAGCAGCACGGCGGGGACGAACACACTGCTGATGCGGTCGGCGATCCGTTGCAGCGGGGCCTTGTCCCGTTGGGCGTCGTCCACCAACCGCTGCAGGCGGGCCAGCACCGACTCGGCGGCCACCGCTCCCACCCGGACCACCAACACCCCGCTCCCGTTGCGGGTGCCACCGGTGACGGGGTCGCCGGGACCCCGGTCCACCGGCAACGGCTCGCCGGTCAGCATGGACTCGTCCACCGGGGACCAACCCGACACCACCGTGCCGTCCAGGGGGAGGGCCTCGCCCGGCCGCACCCGGACCAGGGCCCCCACCGGGACACTCTCCGGCGCCACCAGCTCCCCTTCCTCGTCGTCGGGCCCGGCCACCACCCGGGCCGTGGGCGGCCGCAGCGACAGCAGCGAGTGCATGGCCTGCGCCGCCCGGGCCCGGGCTTTGGCCTCGATGGCCCGACCGGTCACCAGGATGGACACGATGAGCGGGGCCATCACCCCGTGCAGCCGGGCGGCGAACTCGCCGCTGCCACCGAGATGGAGGTGTCGTCCACCCAGCGCGATGGCTTCGACCGCGCTGACCGCCAACGCCGCCAGGGTGCCCAGGGCGATCAAGGTGTCCATGCTGGTGGCACCGTGGCGGAGGAGCCGGGCGCTGTCGCGGAGGAACGGCCAACCGCCGGCGATCTCCACCGCCACGGCCAGGATCAACACCGTCCAACCGGCGGTGGCGGTCTCCGGCCCGGCCAGCGCCACCACCAGGGCGGCGATGGCCAAGGGCCACGAGATGGCCGCCCGCAGCCCCCAGTGGTCGGAGCTCTGGTGGGTGGCGCCGGCCTCGGGGTCGACCGGTGAGGCGGTGTAGCCGGTCTCGGTGACGGCCTGGCACAGCTCGTCGGTGCTCAGCCGCTCGGGGTCGTAGGAGACGAAGGCCCGGGTGGTGGCCAGATTGACCGAGGCGCTGGCCACCGCGGGGAGCTTGCCCAAGGAGCGCTGGATGCGGGTGGCACAAGCACTGCAGTGCATCCCGCCCAGCTCCAGCTCGGCGGTGGCCAGGGTCAGCTCGTCCGGCTCGGTGGGAGGGGATGCCTCCGGGGGCGCGGTGAGCATCGGTGGTGTGCCCTGCCTAGCCGACCGGCGTAGCGGAGTACCCGGCCTCTTCGATGGCGGAGCGCAGATCGTCGGGGCCGAGCCGCGACGGGTCGTAGGCCACCGTGGCCAGGGCCGACTCCAGGTCGACCGATGACGAGCTCACCCCGGGCCGCTCGGCCAGGACCTCTTCGATGAGCAGTACGCAGGACTCGCAGTGCATGCCTTCCACGGCCAGCTGGGCGGTGGCCAGGTCCCCGGCCGGCCGACGGTCCCCGCCGGCCGCCTGGCCCGACGATCCCTCGCCGTGGGGAGAAGGGGTGGCAGACGTCACCGTCCCAGCGTAATTGGTCCTCCGGGAACCCGCAGCGCGTCAGGCCCGCTCCCGGGCGGTCCGCCGTTCGGCTCGGCGCCGGTCACCCGTCGACCAGCCGCTGGAACTCCTCGTCGTGGACCCCGGCGGCCTGCTTGTCGGCCAGGTCCTCGAGCCACTGTTGGGCCGGCTGGCTGTCCAGGGCATCGACCATCTGCTTGGGTATGGCCCGCATCACGTACCCGGGGGGCATGACCGGGTCGTCCCGCACCCGTCGGGCCAGGGCCTGGGCCACCAGGGGCTCCAGTCTGGCGGCCTTGACCCGCCCGGCCTCCTCGTCCCGCTCGACGAACTCGGGCAGGACCTCGGTGCCGAACAGCTCGATGGACTCCATGATGTGCTCGTGGCGGTTGTGGCCCGCCTGCATGACGAAGATGAGCTGGTCCACGCCGGCCTGTTCGTAGCGCCGCAGGAACTCCCGGAGTTGAGCCGGCGTCCCGATGGCCCCCCGCAGCCCGCTGTGGTCGCCGGAGGCCGCCTTGGCTCCCAGGATCTCCTGACGCGCCGCCAGGGCGGCTTCCGGGGAGAACCCCATCTTCCCCCGGCGTTCGAGGAACTCGTCCCACACGTTGGTGCCGGCCGGGACGTGCTCGCCGAACACGTAGTAGTGGGCCAGCGAGTACCCGAAGAAGTTGGCTCCCTCCAACCCCCGGGCCAGGGCGTCGTCCTCACTGCGGGCGCACATCATGGGCGTGACGCAGGCCACTTGGGGATTGACGGTGAGCCCCACCGGCACGCAGCGGTCGGCCAGCACCGCCTCGTAGTCCTGCACCCACTGCCGGGCGTCCTCGGGCTCGACGAAGGCGAAGCTCAGGGCGCCGATGCCCTTTTCCGCCGCCAACAAGATGGTGTCCCGCCGGCTGCAGGCCACCCACAGCGGGGGATGCGGTTTCTGCACCGGCTTGGGGACCACGTTTCGCGGGGGCATGGTGACGAAGCGACCGTTCACGCCGCCGAAGGGCGTCTCGGTCATGCAGCGGATGGCTACCTCCAGACCCTCCAACCAGGCGTCGCGCTTGGTCTCCCGGTCCACCCCGAACCCGCCCAGTTCGGCCTCGGAGGAGGACTCACCACTGCCGAACTCCACCCGCCCGTTGGACACCAGGTCCAGCATGGCGATGCGCTCGGCGATCCGGGCCGGATGGTTGTAGCCCGGCGCCGTCTGGACCACCCCGTGCCCGATGCGCATGCGCCGGGTGCGCTGGCTGGCCGCAGCCAGAAAGACCTCGGGCGCACTCGAATGGGAGTACTCCTCCAGAAAGTGGTGCTCGACCTCCCAGAGGTACTGCACCCCCAGGCGGTCGGCCAGCTCGATCTGGTCGAGGGCGTCCGACACCAACTGCTGTTCGCTCGACTCGCTCCAGGGCCGGGGCAGCTGATGCTCGTAGAAGATCCCGAACTTCATGACCGGCCCGCCGGGGTCGGTCGGCCCCGCCGATCAGCTGGGCTCACGCCGGCAGCGGTCCCAGGTCCGGGTCGGCCACCGTTCCGTCTTCGAGCCGCACCACCGACCCCATGGAGAGCATCTCGTCGACGATGTCGTCGCGGTCGGCTCGCCCCTCCAGGGTGTGCTCGAGCTCGGCCATGAAGAAGTTGAGGTTCTGTCGCCGCCGGAGGACGATCGAGTCGCTCAGGGCCTGCCCCCAGATCCGTTCGATCATCTCGTGACCGGAATGGGTCTGGCCGCCCTCACCGACCCAGGTGCGATCGCGCATCTCGGAGAGTGCCGTCCGGAGCCAGGCCACATGGGGGGTCTCGTCGTTGCGGATGTGGGAGATCAGCCGGCCCGGCTCGCCGTCCCCGGCCACCAACTCGGTGTCCCCCAGCACCGCCTCGGCCCAGGCGAAGCCGTGGAAGGCGGAGATCTCGATCAGCAACAGCCCGATCATCCGGTTGACCACGACCTCCAGGTTGAAGTCCAGGTCGTCGGGGAGCACCCGTTCCTTGAGGGCGTTCTGGTGGATCTCCTCGAGTTGGGCGGCGGTCTTGGGCGTGGGGTCGAGGCCCATCCGACCGAGCATGCGGGCGGTCAGGTCCTCGGTCTGGGGATGCTCGAAGGCGATGTCGCGGGCCACGAACCACATGCGGTTGTGCCCGGCCAGCTCCCCGAAACCGGCTTCGTCGCGGGCATGGGCCTCGAACAGGCCGTGATCGATGTGGGCGATGGCCGTGCCGGTGATGTCCTCATCGAAGCAACGCTGCCACTCGGGAGTGGGGAGATACCTCAACATGGCCCCGAACCCCTCCACTGTGCCGATGCGGGTGAGGGCGGTGACGATGGGCTCGGGCGCGCCGTTGCGGATCAGGAACTTCGACTGGTCGACGTTGGGGAAGTTCTCCGGCCAGGACTCGAGAGGCACATCGAGGATCGGGGTGGAGAACTGCTCGATCCGCTGCTCCTCCCATGCCCCGATGGCCCGCAACCGGTTCTTCGTGCGGGGCGAGACGTACACCCCGTCCTCGTCGAATCCGCCGTGGCACCGAACCCCGTCGACGACCAGGGGCTCGGTTATGTCGGGGTCGGCCAGCAGCTCTTCTTCGGTGAACTCGGTCTGCAATGTCGTCATCAAGGTTCTCCTGGGTGCCGGGCCCAATCGCCGCCCGCGTCAGTGTAGATGGGGGGTTAGGTGGCGGCCGCGCCGGCGAACTCGGCGATGAGGGACTCGGCGGCATCGCCGTCGAGGGGTCGGGCCATGAGAAAGCCCTGGCCCTGGGCACAACCGAGCTCTACGAGCCGGTGGAGCTGGCTCTCGTGCTCGATGCCCTCGGCGATGACCTCGAGCCCCAGGCTCTGGGCCAGGCCGATGATGGCGGTGACCAGGGCCGAGCTCCCGGTGTCCGGGTTGATCAACGGGTCGATGAACGACTTGTCGATCTTGAGGATGTCCACCGGAAAGCGCTGGAGGTGGCTCAAGGAGGAGTAGCCGGTGCCGAAGTCGTCCACAGCGATACGTATACCCATTCCCCGCAGCTCCGCTAACGCCAATGCCGCCCGCTCCGGATCTTCCATCAGCACACTCTCGGTGATCTCCAAAATGAGGCGGTGGGGGTCGATCCCGCTCAGACTCAGCGCCGTGCGCACTTCGTCGGCCAGATGGGGCGAGATGAGCTGCCGGCGGGAGAGGTTGACCGACAAGGTGAGATCGGTGCGCGATTCGCCGTTCCACGCCGCCAGCTGCTCACAGGCCTCGACCAGCACCCACCGCCCCAGGGGAACGATGAAGCCGGTCTCCTCGGCGATGGGGATGAACCGGAGGGGAGCCACCTCGCCCAGGCCGGGATGAGCCCACCGGACCAGTGCTTCGAACCCCTGCAACCGGTTGTCCGAGAGGGACACGATGGGCTGGTACTGCAGGAAGAACTCCGAGCGGCCCAGGGCCCAGCGGAACCCGTTGGTCAGGTCGAGCCGCTCCAGCATGCGGGCCCGCATGGAGGTGCGGAAGACCTCCACGCAGTTCTTCCCCCGCTCCTTGGCCTCGTACATGGCCGAGTCCGCTTCGCTCAGGAGCTGCTCGGTGGTCTTTTCGGCATCGCCGTAGGCCACACCCACGCTGATGGAGAGACCCACCTGGTTGCCCTCGAAGTCGGGAGCGTTCTTCAGCACCGAGACGATGCGATGGGCAAAGTCCACGGCGGTGCGGGGGTCCTCGACGTCCACCATCAACACGGCGAACTCGTCACCACCCAGCCTGGCCACCGTGTCACCCGGTCGCACGATCGATGACAGCAACCGGCTGGCCCGCACCAGCACACTGTCGCCGACGTTGTGGCCCAGGGTGTCGTTGACGGTCTTGAACCCGTCGAGGTCGCCGAAGCACAGGGCTACCGACTTGCCCGACCGGGGTGCGGAGGCCAGGGCGTGCTCCACCCGGTCGTGCAGCAGGGCCCGGTTGGCCAGGCCGGTGAGCTCGTCATGGAAGGCCAGGTGGCGGAGGTCGGCTTCGAGGGCGTCGCGTTGCCGGTGGGAGGCCTCCAGGGCGTGGGCGTGCACCTCGATCTCACTGGTCTGCCCGGTGATGCGCTCGATCAGCCACATCATCCGCAGGTAGATGAGGGCGAACACCGTGAGGCAGAGAGCCGACATGACCGGGACGTCGACCGAGAGGTTGCGGCTGGCGGCCACCAAGAGGATGGTGGGCGGGATGAAGCCGGCAAAGGCCACCACCGGGATCCGGCCCCGACCGTTGGTCTCTTGCTGGTAGATGCTCGGCTTCTGCTTCTCGGCGATCGGGTCGGCTTCGGCTACCGACGGGTGAAGGGCGGCCGCCCCCAGGATCACATAGGCCAGGAGGAAGCCGGCGTTGACGGCGGTGCCCCCGGCGTGGTCGGCGTGTCGGACCAGGATCTGATGGGCGAAGTCGGTCCCCACCATCACCAGTAGGGCCGTGGCCACCAGCCGGTGGTAGGGACGGTTGGCCGAACCGAACAGCAGCGATCGGAACACGACGAAGATCAGGGCGATGTCCATGGCCGGATAGGCCAGGAGGACCAGCTTCTGATACGGGGAGAGGGAGGCGTCATTGACGTAGGCGTTCATGAGGAGGTCCCACGAGATGGCCAGTGCGCCGAGCGAGATGATGGCGGCGTCGGCGTAGTCCTCACGTCGGCCCGAGCGGTTGGGATTGCGGGACAGCAACACCGCGGCCACCAGGAGCAGGAGGTAGCCGGCCAGGTAGAAGGCATTGGCGGTGGTCGGATGGGGGCTGCTGGCGTGGAGTTTGAGGCCGTAGTCGTCCTCGAAGAAGTCTCCCGCCGAGAAGGCCGCCACGCCGGTGGCCATCAGGTACCACCCCGCGGGGTGCTGGGGTTGGTGGATCCGCACCCCGACCAGGATGCAGACCACGGCGCCGAAGCCGATGAACTGGCAGAGGGCGTCGCGGCCGATGGCTCCGGGCACCAGGAGGTAGGCCACCAGCGAGCACAAGCCGACGACGAGCGCCAGCTTCCAACCTACGGTTCTGAACGCCATGGCCAGCCTTGCCGTCTCACCTGGTCACTATCGGCCATTTTGGCGGTTTGGTTGAGTGTCGGGGTTCCGAAATTGCCCCTCTGCCAGCACCAATCGGGATTCTGACGGGGAGGCAGGAGGTGCTCCCGGCCGATAGTCGGCCCGCCCGCTACGGTGAACGGACTGTGCCTACCTACGTCGACAGAACCCAAGTTGTGGAGCTGCTGCGCCACCAATTCGCCGCCCTGGATGAGCTGGGGGCCTCACTGGCCACCGAGCAGTGGGACGAGCCCACCTGCCTACCGGGGTGGTCGGTGCGGGACGTGCTCAGTCACGTGATCGGGACCGAGTCCATGCTCATCGGGGATCCGACGCCCACGGCCGACGTCTCCCACCTCCACCACATGCGCAACCCCATCGCCGAGGCCAACGAGGTCTGGGTCGAGTCGATGCGGTCGCTTCCGGGGGACCAGGTGCTGGCCCGGTTCGAGGAGATCGCCGGGCGTCGGCTCGAGGCCCTCGATGCCATGACCCAGGCGGACTTCGACGCCCCGTCGTGGACGCCCGCCGGTCCCGACGAGACCTACGGACGGTTCATGAGGATCCGGCACTTCGACATGTACCTGCACGAGCAGGACATCCGCAGCGCCGTGGGGATGGACCTGCGCTCCGACGATGCGGACGTGGCCTCGGCCCTGGACGAGGTGGCGACGGGCCTCGGCTACATCGTCGGGCGCCGGGCCTCCATGCCCGAGGGGTCCCGGGTCCGCATCGACCTGTCCGGCCCGGCCGGACGCACCTACCTGGTGCTGGTGGAGGGTCGGGCGGCCGTGGTCGACTCGTTCGACGGCCCGCCCACCGTGCGGATCGAGCTTCCGTCGCCCCTGTTCCTGAGGCTCACCGGCGGCCGGCGCGACCCCGGGCCGCCGCCGACGGACCAGGTCACCTTCTCCGGTGACCGGGAGTTGGGTGAGCAGCTGGTGGCCAACCTGGCCTTCACCATCTGACCCGAATCGTCAGACCTGGTCGACCCGGCGGGTCAGGGAGCGTCCTCCGTGGTGGCTGCCATCGTTGCCGGCCTCCTGGGCCGACCCCAGCGAGTGGAGGGCCTCTCCGGCGAGCCGGTAGCCGGTCCACTCGTCCATCGGCCCGGCTCCGAGCGACTGGTAGAAGCGGATGGCCGACGTGTTCCAGTTGAGCACGCTCCAGTCGAGACGGGCGTACCCCTCCCGTTGGGCGATGCCCGCCAACTCCGCCAACAGGGCCCGGCCGATCCCCTGGGACCGGGCCTCGGGTCGGACGTAGAGGTCCTCCAGATAGATGCCGTTCCGACCGGTCCAGGTGGAGAAGTTCTTGAACCAGATGGCCATGCCGACCACCCGGCCGTCCTGGTCGGCCACGTGGGCGAACACGGTGGGAGCATCGCAGAAGAGGGCCGCCGTCAACTGGGACGAGTCGATCTCCACCGAGTCCGGCGAGCGTTCGAACTCGGCCAGATCGTGGATCAGGCCCACCATGGCGTCCACGTCGTCGGGGCGGGCTGGGCGGATCATCGGCTCAGGCTACCGAGGATGTCGGTGACACCCCTTCCGGTGCGAGGAGCAGACGCAGCTCGGAGACCCGGACGGAGCCAAGGGAACCAGACGGAGCTCAGGGGATCAGCAGGACCCGGCCGAAGGCCTGGCGACTCTCGATGAAGGCGTGGGCCTCGCCGGCGTCGGCCAGGGCGAACCGTCGGTCGATGACCACCTTGAGGTCGCCCGCGGCGATGTCGTCCAGCAGCCGGGCCACCATGGCGTAGGCCCGCGGGCCCATGAAGAGCTCGGCCCCCAGGAAGTACCCGACCAGTGTCTGGTTGTTGGCCCGCATGGTGGAGATGTCCAACTTGGAGGGGTGCTCCCGTCCGGCGTCGCCGAAGGTGATGCACCGGCCCCGATAGGCCAGGCACAGCAGGCTCTTCTGCAACGTCGACCCGCCGATCGAGTCCACGATGACATCAGCACCACGGCCATCGGTCAGGCGCCGCACCTCCCCGACGAAGTCGTCCTTCGAGTAGTTGATCCCGTGGTCCAGCCCCAGATCACCCAGCCGGGCCAGCCGGTCGTCGCTGGAGGCGGTTGCCAGCACGGTGGCTCCGGCCCGTTTGGCCATCTGGATGGCGGCGATCCCCACCCCGCTGGCCCCGGCATGGATGAGCGCGGTCTCCCCGGCCTGGAGCCGCCCGAACTCGAACAGGCAGTCGTTGGCCGTGCCGAACGGCACCGGCACCGCCGCGGCCGACTCGGTGTCCACGCCGTCGGGGATGGGCCAGCAGAACGCCGTCCCCACCACCCGGAGCTCGGCGTGGGACCCGTCGAGGCCCACTGTGACCACCCGGTCACCCGGCGCGTACTGCTCCACGCCGTCGCCGACGGCCACCACCGTGCCGGCGCACTGGTAGCCCACGATGTGGGGAACCTTGGCCAGGTCACCCTGGAGGCGGTTGAGGGTGTCACCCCCCTCGATGCTGATCGCTTCCACCCGGATCAGGACCTCGCCCGGTCCGGCTTCGGGGTCCGGCACGTCCTCGTAACGGAGAACATCGGGCTGGCCCGTCTCGTAGTACACCGCTGCCTTCACTGTGCTCTCCTCACATCACGTAGATAGCTCACCCGGATCGACCTCGGCTACACACGTCCACTGGGCCCGGCCGCTCATGTCGATCGTCTCGGCCAACCTTAGGCAGGTCCCCACCAACTTCCATCAGGCCACCCCGGCGACCCCGCCCACCCCGGTCCGGCACCGCCACCCCGGCGACCCGGGGACCGATGCGGTCCTCGCTCAACGGCTCCGGTTCAGCCGCTTGAACATCTTCTTCTGGGCCCGGTACAAGGCGGTGAACGCCGCCAGGTGCCGCCGGTAGAGCTCACGGGTCTCCGGGTGGGGGTGGTACACGGCCGACACCGGCACCAACGACCGCACCTCTTCCGGCGTCACCCGGCCCAGGGCCATCCCGGCCAGCAGGGCGCTCCCGCGCAGGTTGGCGTGCACCGGGTCCTCGACCTGCTCGACCGACCGGTCCAGCACGTCGGCGTAGATGGAGCACCACAGGTCGGACCGGGCACCGCCCCCGATGACCCGGATGGACTCGAAGCGTCGGCCCACGAACCTCTCGAGCGACTCGGACAGCCACCGCGAGTTGAGGGCCACCCCCTCCATCACCGCCCGGACCAGATCGGCCTGCGTGGTGCGTAACGACAGGTTGTGGAACCCGCCCCGGGCGGACCGGTCGGCGACCGGGGAGCGCTCGCCGGCCAGCCACGGGGTGAACAACGACCCCACCACTGCCGGGGCGGGACTCGGCGGCCACCCGGGTGAGTTGCTCATACGACCACGGCTCGTCGTCCTCGGCCACGGATCGACGCACCCACTCCAGTGCCGCACCTCCCGACTCCTGGTTGTTGGCCACCAGGTTGAGCCCGGGCACGAAGCCCGGCACCGTGGCCATCTGGCGGATGGGGTCGGTCTTCTTGCGGGCCAGAGGGCAGCTGACCCAACTGGTGGTGGAGATGGCCAGATGGGCCTGATGGGCCAGGACCGCCCCGGACCCCGCCGCCGCCGAGTGCAGGTCGGGGGTGCCGGCCACCACCACTACATCAGGCCCCAGTCCGAGGTCCGCGGCCACCTCGGGTAGCACCGGGCCGATCACGCTGGCCGTGGGCACCAGCGGGGCCAGCTTCTGGGCCGGCACCCCCGCCGCCTCGATCAGCACCGGGTCGTACTGCTGGTGGTCGGGGTCCCGGTTGTCGGTCAGCCAGGCTCCGCACATGGAGGCCGGCGAGGCCGCGGCCTTCCCGGTGAACCGCATGGACAGGTAGTCGACCGGCTCGAGGTACCAGCGGGCCGCCTCCGCCACTGACGGCTCGGAGTGCTCGAGGTACGAGATGTGGCCCACCGGGTCGGCCCCCGCCAGTGACGGCACCCCTCCGCTGTGGCGGATCCACCGGGCCAGGGCGGTGGGGGAGTACCCGCCCACCGGACCCCCGATGGCGGCGCGCACGAACGGCGATCCCCGGGTGTCGGACCACAACAGGCATGGGCCTACCGGGCGGCCGGCCTGGTCCACCGGCACCGTGCTGGCCCACTGGCCGGTGCACGAGATCGCCACGATGGAGCGCACCGGGACCCGCCCCGAGCCGATGGCCCGTCGGGCCGCGGCCGCAATCAACTGCCACCACTCTTCGGCATCCTGGGTGGCCGCGCCGGCGGGGCCGTAGTGGGTGATTACCGGCTGGTGCTCGGTCCACACCACGGTCCCCGGGAGCGACACCAGGCCCACTTTGGGCCCGCCGGTCCCGAGGTCCACCGCCAGGGCGTAGCGGTCGTCGGCCCCGGTCGGCCAGGTCGGCCCCGACGGCGTCGCCGTCACCGCCGTTGCCATCGAGCGGGCACGGGTTGCTCCCGCGGTCAGGCGTCCGACCGGAATGGCCTGTTGCGCGTCCATCATGTCGCCCATCACCATGCGGATGAACTCGTCGGCCTCGGCGTTCATCCCGCCCACCACCCCGCCGTAGATGGCCCCCGACGCCGGGGCGTCGTTGACGTGCTCGTGGGCGTAGGCCACCGCCTCGGCCAGGTCGGTGGCGAAGGTGTCGGTCAGCCCCGGCTGGGTCTGGGGGCGGGTCACCGCCATATGGAGGGCGTTGGGGTACTGCTGGCCGTTGAACCGCCAACCCCGGCCCCGCATGAAGTCGTTGACGTGGTAGATGTCGAACTCGTCGGAGGTGAAGCTGAACAAGAAGGTCGGATTGCCCAGGATGCGCAGCTCCGGATGGGACCGGACGGTGGCCTGCATGGTCTGGGCCGTCTCGAAGATCTCTTGGGCGTAGTGGCGGTAGCCGGTGCGGCCGAACTGCACCATGGCCGCCCAGGTGGCCGCCAGCAGCCCACCCGACCTCGACCCCTCCATGCCGGGGGAGCAGTACTTGCCCCCGCTCCAGTCGGTGAGGAAGAAGTACTGGGCGTCCCGCAGGGCCTTGTCCCGGAAGGTGAGGACCGATGTCCCCTTGAAGGCGTACCCGTACTTGTGGGTGTCGGCCGACATCGAGGTCACCCCGGGGAGCCGGTAGTCGAACACCGGGATGTCGTAGCCCAGCTCCTGGCCGAAGGGCAGGATGAAACCGCCCAGGCAGCTGTCGACATGGAGACCCACGCCGTGGCGGAGCGCCACGTCGGAGAGCTCGCTCGATGGGGTCGATGGTTCCGTAGCCGTAGTTGCACGCCGACCCGATCACCGCCACGGTGTCGGCGTCGATGTTCTGCTCCACCCACTCCGTGTCCACCTGGGTGCTGACCGGATCGACCGGGGCCACCTTGAGGTCGATCCCGAACAGGTGGCAGGCCTTGTCGAAGGCCGGATGGGCGGTCTCCGGCTTGATCACGTTGGGTCGGTTGATGTGGCGGTGCTTGGCCCCGTGGTCCCGGTAGGCCAACATGGCGTGGCAGATGCTCCCGGTGCCACCGGTGGCCACCAGTCCGGCCGGCTCGCCGTCGGCGATGGCCTCGGCGTGCAACAGGTCGAGGGTCATGGAGATGATCTCCGCCTCGAACTTGGTGGCGGACGGGCACATGTCCCGCTGGAGCACGTTGACGTGGCCGAACATGCCGAAGGCCTCGGTCATGAAGCGGTAGTGGTCGTGGTCGCCGCAGTACATGGTGCCCGAGCACTTGCCCGACTCCCAGGCCGCGTCCTCCTCGGTGGCCATGGCTTTGAGCTCTTCGAGGATCTCCGCCCTCGGGGTGCGCTCCTCGGGGAGCCGGCGGTGCACGGCGAACCGGCCTTCGTAGGGGAAGGTGCTCATGGTGGTGACTCCTTGGGTGGGTTCACAGCCCCGGGTGGTTCACATACCTCGGGGGCGCAGGTTGGCTGCACGGTACACGGCATCGATGATCGACATGTTGGCCACGGCGTCCTGGGCCGAGGTGAGGACGGGCTCACCCCGGAGGGCGGCATCGCAGAACGCCTCCAGCTGGTAGTGCGTAGGTGGGACGGCGGGCCGGGATCTCGGTGCGGCGGGTGCCGCCGGAGCGGACGGTGAGCCAGCTGCCGTGCTGGGGGGCCACCGGGTTGACCACCCGCAGCTGGCCCTCGTCGCCGGTGACCCGGGCCGCCACGTGGAGGAAGGACGAGGACCACATGGAGCAGTGCACCGTGGCGGTGTGGCCGCTGGGGTAGCGCAGGTCGGCGCTCATGGCCCGGTCGACGTCGGGGCTCTGGAGCTTGGCCGTGGCCGACACCACCGAGGGCTCCTCACCGCCGAGCATCCGGGCCATGTGCACCACGTACGCACCCATGTCCATCATGGCCCCACCGGCCAGTCCGTACTGGTAGCGGATGTCGGACTTGTTGGCGATGGGGGCACACAGCCAGGTCTCGATATGGCGCACCCGGCCCAGCTCCCCCGAGGCCACGATCTCGACCATGCGGCGGGCCAAGGGGTGATAGCGGTAGTGGAAGGCCTCCATCACCACCACTCCCGAGGCCGCGGCCTGCTCCGCGGCCCGGGCCACCATGGCCGCCTCCTCGGCGTTGGAGGTGAAGGGCTTCTCACATAGGACGTGCTTGCCGGCGGCCAGGGCCGCCAGGGTCCACTCGGCGTGCAGGCTGTTGGGGAGGGGGATGTAGACGGCGTCGACGGCGGGGTCGGTCACCACCGCCTCGTAGCTGTCGGCCACCCGGGGGATCCGGTGCTTGCCGGCGTAGGCCCGGCCCCGCTCGGGGTCGCGGGCCGCCACCAGCTCCACCGTGACCTCGGGATTGGACCGGGCCGGTCGGATGAGGGCGGCCGGAGCGATGCGGGCCGCCCCCAGGATCCCCATACGCAGGGAGGTGGCCGTCACGGGGTCGTCCTCATGGGATCAACCTATCGGCCCCGGTTTCAGTGGGGGAGCGGTCGTGCCGATGAGAGGGGATGCCGTTGCGTCGGGGTCCGGTCGGGAACTGGCGCGGCTGGACGTCACGAAACGGTGACCGGTCACCCTCGGTCACCAGCGCCCGCCTGACCCCCGAGGCCCGGCTGGGCAACCGCCTCTTCCCCAAGACCAGGTCGTGGTTCGCCCTGGAGGCCCCCATCGAGCTGCTCAGCCCGTTGTCGGTGCTCCGGGTGCTGTTCGCCCTGGCCGTGGTGTCGTGGTCGGTCATGGCCCTGACCTCGTTCGGGTCCGGTACCGACCAGGTGCGCCTGGCCGTGGCGGCCGGGGTGACCGCCGGGCTCTGGGTGATGACCCTGGTGCGCAAGGAGATCGACGTCTCCGGCAGCCGGATCCTGGCCGGGTACTGGGTCCTGGTGGTGGGCCTCCTGGTGTGGTGGGGTCACGGGTCGGCCCAGTCCGTGGTCCTGGCCCTGTTCTTCATCCCGGGAACCGTGTTCACCGCCCTGTTCCTCGGTCGCCGCGATCTGTGGGCCCAGCTCGGGGTGGTGGGCGTGTCCCTGTGGGCGGCCCTGGCCCCCGCCGAGGGAGTGGCCCGGGCCTTCTCGCTGGCCCTGTGGGCCGGCCTGGCCCTGTCGGCCGCCCCCTTGGCCGTGCTGATCCTGGCCCGGGCGGCCCGTCGCCACGACACCGTGGACCCCGACACCGGGCTGCCCAACGGCTTCGGCCTGGCCCAACGGCTGGCCGAGCGTGACCACACCACCTACGTGGTGGCCGTGGTGATCCTGGAGGGGATCGGCCAGGCCCGGGAGGCCCTGGGCTACCAGGTGGGGACCGAGCTGCTCCGCCGGGCCGTCGAGGACCTGGGCCAGGTCCTCCCCGGGGACGCCGTCATCGGCCGGGTGGAGGGGGACGAACTGGTGGTGACCTGGGGTCTCGACGGTCCCGCCGATGCCACCGGGCCCCCCGATCCCGGGCATCCGGGGGAGGGCGACCGCCTACCGGCCCCGGTGGTCGGCGCCGGGGAGTCGCTGGCGACGACCCTGGTCGGGGGCATCGGGGCCGGCCGCTACCTGGTGGACCACATCGAGGTGTCCCTGCGGGCCCACGTGGGGCTGTCGGCGGCACCCTGGGACGGGACCGGCATGGACGAGCTGGTCCGGACGGCCTCGCTGAGCGCCCGTCGGGCCGCGGCCACCGGGCACCCCTTCACCTGGTGGCACGCCGACCACGGGGCCATGACCGTCGACGACCTGGCCCTTCTGGGCGATCTGCGCACGGCCCCCGAGCGGGGCCAACTGACCCTGGCCTACCAGCCCCAGGTGGCACCGGGCTCGGCCCGGGTGGGCGCGGTGGAGGCCCTGCTCCGGTGGGACAGCCTGGAGCACGGACGGGTCCCTCCCGGGAGGTTCATCCCCCTGGCCGAGCGGACCGGCCTGATCGACCGGCTCACCCGATGGGTGGTGGCCGAGGCCCTCGACGCCCAGCTCCGGTGGCGGGAGCAGGGGCTGGAGGTGGTGGTGTCGGTGAACCTCTCGGCCAAGAGCCTGTCGGTGCCGGACCTGGCCGGCTGGATCCTCGACCAGCTGGACCGGCGCCGGCTGCCGCCCGCCTGCCTGACCGTGGAGGTGACCGAGACCGCGGTGGCCGAGACCGTGGCCGCCGTGGCCACCCTCACCCCCCTCCACCAGGCCGGCATCCGCATCTCCATCGACGATTTCGGAACCGGGTTCACCTCGCTGGCCGCCCTCCCCACCCTTCCCCTGGACGAGCTCAAGGTCGACCAGTGCTTCGTGCTGCGGGCCGCCACCTCACCGGCCGACGCCGCCATCGTGCGCACCGTGGCCGAGTTGGGCCACCGCATGGGTTTGGTGGTGGTGGCCGAGGGGGTGGAGACGGCGGCCTCGGCCGAGTGGTTGGCCGACCTGGGCATCGATCTGCTGCAGGGCTATCACTTCGCCCGGCCCCTGGCCGAGGTGGACCTCATCGAGTACCTCCGCCGCCCGGCGGCCCGGATCGCGGTCCGCTCGGCCGTGGAGGGCCGGGCCCCGGGGACCCGGTCCCCCTCGCCGGCCTGAGCCCAACCGGCCCGGGTCAGGGGCGCCGGCCGTTGGGCATGAGCTGGTCGGTGCCCCACTGGTCGAGCGTGTTGAGCTGCACGTGGTTGCCGGTCGCTTCCACGATCCGGTTCCCGCCCACGTAGATGGCGGTGTGGTAGACGCTGGTCCAGTCGTTGGCGTCGGTGCCCCAGAACACCAGGTCTCCGGCCTGGAGGCTGCTCATGGCCACCGGCACCCCGGTCGTCTCGTACTGGTCGTCGGCCACCCGGGCGAACCCGATGCCGGCCCCGTGGACCCACGAGGCCAGGGCCAGCCCGGAGCAGTCGTAGCCCACCGGGCCGTTCCCGCCCCAGATATAGGGCTTGCCCAGCTGCTGGAAGGCGAACAGCACCGCCTTGTCACCCGGGGTGACGGGGGCGAGCATCAGGGCCATGGCCGGCATCTGCTGGGACACGGCGTCACCGAAGGCGGTGGACGAGCCGTTCTGCTGCACGATCCAGTAGCCGTGGCCCGAGTGGGTGGTCACCAGGCGCTCGACCGGCTCGCCGGTGGAGCCCCCGGTGGATCCGTAGAAGGTGGCGTCGCCGAAGGCGAAGACCCCGCCGTCCGCGGCCACCAGCCAGTAGCCCTTGCCGTCGGGGGTCGGGATCCATCCCCACGATGGGCTGATCCAGGTGCAGGGCCCCGGTCGATCCGTAGAAGCTGGCATCCCCGAAGGAGAAGACCCCGCCGTCCGAGGCCACCAGCCAGTAGCCCTTGCCGTCGGGTGTCGTGGCCATGCCCACGACGGGCTTGTTGAGGACGATGGCGCCGGTCGATCCGTAGAAGCGGGCGTCGCCGAAGGAGAAGATCCCACCGTCCGAGGCCACCAGCCAGTAGCCGGCCTGGTCCCGGGTGGGGTGCATGCCGACGATGGGACGGTTGAGGACCAGGGAGCCGGTCGAGCCGTAGAAGTGGGAGTCACCGTAGGAGAACACCCCACCGTCCGAGGCCACCAGCCAGTACCCGTGGCCGTCGAGGCCGGGGACCATGGTCACGATGGGCTGGTTGAGGGGCGGACTACCGGGGCCGCCGGGGCTGCCGTAGTCGATGACCCCGAACGGGTACACCTGACCGGTGGCGGTGGCCAGCCAGAAGTTGTTGGTCACCTGGGCTCCGGCCGAGCTGTGGGGGGAGACGCCCGCCCCCTCGGCGGGACCCTGGAGGACCAGGAGGGTGGCCACCACCATCGCTGCGACCGCGCCAAATGCTGCCCATCGTGTTACCCGTTGCCCCATGCCCCATCACCTTTCGGCCCTGATCGTCGTGCGCGGAGCAGACCCGTTGCCTGGCCCGCGCGGTGCTATCGGCACGTTGGGGGGCGAAGTTGAGTCCGGCCAGGGGTCCGGCCCCCGGCCCGTCCGACCATCTACGTTAAGGGCATCGAGACCGGCATCGAGATCATCAAGGCCTTCGTGGCCGAGTCGGGCCTTTCGGCCGCCACCATCCCCGAGCAACGGGAGGCCATGGCCCAGATGGCCTCGTCGGCCGCGCCACCCGAGGGAGTGGCCATCGAGCCGGTGACGTTGGGCGGCCGTCCGGCCGAGTGGCTCACGCCCGAGGGCGGGTCGCAAGGCGCCGTCTGTACCTCCACGGCGGCGGGCTACTGCATCGGCTCGCTGGACACCCACCGCCACCTGGGGGCCCGGATAGCCCAGGCCGCAGGGAGCTCGGTGGTCGTGCTGGACTACCGGCTGGCTCCCGAGCACCCATTTCCGGCGGCGTTGGACGATGCCGTCGGCGGCCTACGTCGACCTATTGGCCCTGGGGCCGACCCGGCCCGGCTGGCCATCGCCGGTGACTCGGCGGGCGGCGGGCTGACCGTGGCCACGTTGCTGGCCCTCCGGGCCCGCGAGGTCCCCGCTCCCGGCGGCCGCGGTGTGCCTGTCGCCGTGGGTCGACCTGACCCAGTCGGCGCCGGCGTTCGATCGGCTGGCCGAGCTCGATCCGATGGTCTCCAAGTCCGGCCTCGACCTGATGGCCGAGGCCTACCTGGGCGCGACCGACCCTCGCACCGAACTGGCCTCGCCCCTGTTCGCCGAGAGCCTGACGGCCTGCCCCCGCTGCTCATCGAGGTGGGCGAGCACGAGGTGTTGCTCGACGACGCGCACCCGTCTGGCCGAACGACTCGGGGCTGCACGGTGTCGACGTGACTCGCTGACGGTGTGGCCGGAGATGATCCACGTCTTCCAGGCGTTTCCTGGCTCGGTCCGATCGCCGAGGCGGAGCCGGAGCATCGCGGCGGTGGGGTCGTTCCTGGCCGGCCACCTCGGGCCTGTCCGTCGAGCCGTCACGCCGAGCACTCACGACCGAGAGGGATCGATCCAATGCAGGAATTCCGGGCAAGACCGCCGTGGTCACCGGGGCCGGGAGCGGCATCGGACGGGCGCTGGCCCTGGGCTTCGCCGGCGAGGGGATGCAGGTGGCCATGGCCGACGTCGACGCCGCCGACGTGGAGGAATCGGCGCGGCCTCGGCCCGCGCCGTGTCCCGTCGGCCGAGGTGATCGGGCACCGTCTGCGACGTGAGCGATGCTGGCGCCGTCGACGACCTGGCCGACACGGTGTTCGAACGGTGGGGCCAGGTGGACGTGGTGTGCAACAACGCCGGGGTGTTCGTCGGCGGGCTGATCTGGGAACGGCCGGTGGCTGACTTCGAGTTCGTGCTGGGTGCCAACCTGTGGGGGATCCTGAACGGCATCCGCGCCTTCGTCCCCCGGATGATCGCCGCAGGGGACCGAGGGGCACGTCGTCAACACGGCCTCGGTGGCCGGCCTGTTCGGGGCCCCGTTCGAGGCGCCCTACGCCATCTCCAAGTTCGCGGCCTTCGCAGCCACCGAGTCGCTGGCCCACGACCTCCAGGCCGTGGGGTCGACATCAAGGCCTCGGTGCTGTGCCCGGGGATGATCCCACCGACATCATCGCACTCCGACCGGCACCGACCGGACCGGACCTGGCCACCGAGCTCACCGAGGACCAGAAGTTCGTGACCGAGTACCTGGCCCGGCGCGTGGCCGACGGGATGGATCCCGGCCGAGGTGGCCCGGATCGTGATGGCCGCCCTCCGCGCCGACGAGTTCCTCATCCTGACCCACGAGGCCTACCCCCGGCAGCTGGCCGACCGGGTCCAGGCGCTGGTGGCCCGCCGGCTCCCCGACTTGCCCGACTTCGCCTGATGGGCCCCGCTCCGAGTCATCGTGACCGGCAGACCTCGTGGAATCGATGAGGGGCTGCCAGGTCGCTGGAGGCGGACCATGAAGGACTACGTGCTGTCAGTCGAGCGGAGATCGCCGCTCCGCCCGAGGCCATCTTCGACGTGCTCTCCGATGCGTCCAAGCATCGCTCATCGATGGCTCGGGGATGCTGCAGGGCGACGGGCGCCAGCGAACGTCGGAGCCGCTCTGGCCCTGGGTCGACGTTCGGCATGGGGATGAAGTTGGTGGCATCCGGTACTCGACCGTCAACCCGTGGTCGAGTTCGAGCCGGACCGCCAGATCGCCTGGCAGACCGGGCCGAAGGGGCATGGGGCCGGGTGATGGCCGGACGGATCTGGCGCTACGTGCTCGAGCCGGTCGACGGCGGGACCCGGGTGGCGGAGCGTGGGACATCACCCCGGACCACCAACGGTTCCTGCTGAAGCTGGGCGACATCTACTGGGGCAAGACCCGACGGGACATGGAGCGGACCCTGGCCCGGCTCGACGCTCTGGTCACCAGCCTGAGCCTCGAGGCCGGTCCGGGCGGGCCGGCTCACGCCGTGGTGGCGATGCCCCCGTCGACCGGGATGATGGCGCCGGTGAGGTAGGCGCCGGCCCGGGAGGCCAGGAAGATGGTCACCCCGGCCATGTCGTCGGGTCGGCCGATCCGCTTGAGCGGTGCGGCCGCGGCGATCTGGTCACCGAAGGCCTCGAGGGTGGCGGCCATCATCTTGGACTCGAACGGGCCCGGGTGCCACGGCGTTGACCGTGATGGTCGGGGCCAGTCGCTTGGCCAGATGCCGGGTGAGCTGGTGCACGGCGGCTTTGGATGCCGAGTAGGAGTACGACTCGAGCACGGGCACGTGGATGCCGTCGATGGAGCCGATGTTGATGACCCGGGACGGCTCGTCGGCGGTGGCCCCGGCCTGAAGCAGGGGGAGGAAGGAACTTGGTGGTGTGGAAGACCCCCTGCACGTTGAGGTTGAGCACCCGCTCCCACGAGGCGGTGTCGTGCTCGGCCAGGGGCGCGCCCCAGGTGGCCCCGGCGTTGTTGACCAGCACGTCGACCTGTCGATGGTCGGCTGCCGACGCGTCCGCCAGCTGGCGGGCACCCGTGCTCGTCGGACAGGTCGGCCGCGAACCCCGAGCACTCGCCGTAGCGGGACAGGTCGGCCACCGTGGCCTCGACGGCGTCGGCCTTGCGGGAGGCGACGATGACCCTGGCCCCGGCGGCCACGAAGCCGCGTGGCGATCATGCGGCCGATGCCCCGGGTGCCCCCGGTGACCACCACTGTCTTTCCGGTCACGGAGAACAGGTCGGCGGGGCGGCGGGGTAGGTCATGGTCGGGCAGTGCACTCATGGCGGCGACGGTAGTGCAACCGTGGCTGATTGAGCCTGCCGGGCCCCGGCTGATTGTTATGGTGCTGGCCAGGAGGATGAGGATCCATGCATCTGGCGCTGACCGAGCGAGCAGACCGAGCTCCAGGCAGGAGTTGCGCGCCTACTTCGTCCGGCCTGGTGGACGAGGTGGAGGGATCGGGCACGGACGAGTCGACCTACACCCGGTACATCCGACGGATGGGCGAGGATCGGTGGTTGGGCATGGGATGGCCGAAGGAGTACGGCGGACAGGCCCGTGGCCCCATCGACCAGATGATCTTCGTCGAGGAGTCCCACTGGGCCGGCGTGCCGCTCCCGCTGCTCACCCTCAACAGCGTGGGGCCGACGCTGATGGCCCTGGGCACCGCCCGAGCAGAAGCAGCGCATCCTGCCGGGCATCCTGCGCGGCGAGGTCCACTTCTCCATCGGCTACACCGAGCCCACGGCCGGGACCGACCTGGCCTCGCTCAAGACCCGGGCCGTCCGCGACGGCGACGAGTACGTGATCAACGGCGAGAAGCTCTACACCAGTGCCATCCAGTACGCCGACTATGTGTGGCTGGCGGCCAGGACCGACCCCGACGCGCCGAAGCACAAGGGGCTCTCGGTGTTCATCGTTCCCACCGATGCCCCCGGGTTCCACTGGACCCCGCTGCGGACCATGGCCGGCGAGTTCACCAGCTCCACCTTCTACGACGAGGTGCGGGTGCCGGTGGAGAACCTGGTGGGGGAGGAGAACCAGGGTTGGAAGCTGATCACCAACCAGCTCAATCACGAGCGGGTGGCCATCTGCCCGGTGTCGGGGATCCTCCGCAGCATCGCCGAGGTGCCGGGCCTGGGCCCAGGAGAGCGGCCGGCCGACGGTCGGCCGGGTCATCGACCAGCAGTGGGTGCAGGTCCATCTGGCCCGGGTGCAGGCCCGGGCCGAGTACCTCAAGCTTCTCAACTGGAAGGTGGCGTGGGCCTCCGACAAGGGACTCAACCCGGCCGACGCCTCGGCCACCAAGGTGTTCGGCACCGAGTTCGCCCTCGAGGCCTACCGGTTGCTCCTCGAGGTCGTCGGCCAGGCCGGCTACCTTCCCGAGGGCTCGCCCGGGGCCGTCCTGCGGGGCCGGCTCGAGCACAACTCCCGCAGCCAGACCATCTTCACCTTCGGTGGCGGGACCAACGAGATCCAGCGTGACATCATCGCCATGATCGGGCTGGGGATGCCCCGGGCGCCCCGCTGAGCCGGCCGGTCGCGGTCCGCCTGCGCCCGGGGATAGTGTGGGCGCATAGGGTAACCGGACGGAATGCGCCGACCGCACAGAATGGAGTCCAATCGTGGACGACCAGGAGATCATCACCCAGATCGGGAGTCTGGCCGACGAGGAGAAAGCCCTCGAGGAACGGCACGTCGGCGAGGGCATCTCGGCCGAGGAAGAGGCACGGCTGCGGACCATCGAGGTCACCCTCGACCAGCCTCTGGGACCTGCTCCGCCAACGGCGGGCCCTCCGTGATGCCGGCCGCAGTCCCGAAGGGGCGGCGATCCGACCCGAGGGAACCGTGGAGGGCTATCGCCAGTAGTGGCGTGGCCCGTCGCTCTGACCGGCGGGCTGCTGATGGGAGCGGCCCCAGCCGAGTTCGCCACCGTGGGCGGCGTGCGGATGGCCTACGACGACACCGGTGGCGCGGGGATGCCGATCGTCCTGGCCCACGGGTTCATGATGGATCGGACCATGTTCGACTCCCAGGTGGCGGAGTTGGCCGACCGGTATCGGGTCATCACCTGGGACGAGCGGGGATTCGGCGACACGGTCTACGACCACCGGCCCTTCACCTTCTGGGACCTGGCCTCGGACTGCATCGGCCTCCTCGACCATCTGGGTATCGACCGGGCCGTGGTGGGTGGCATGTCCCAGGGCGGCTTCATCGCCCTCCGGGTGGCCCTGCATGGCCCCCGAACGGGTGCGGGCCCTGGTGCTGCTGGACACCCAGGCCGGCACGGAGGATCCCGAGGTGATCCCGCTCTACCAGGGGATGATCGACGATTGGGTGGCCAATGGGCCATCCGACGAGATCGCCTCGGTGACGGCCGGCCTCATCGTGGGCGAGCCCGACCTTCAGTGAGACCTGGATCGCCCGGTGGAAGGCCCGGCCCCACGAGGAGCTGGCCCTGCCGGGCCAGGCCCTGCTCACCCGGGACGATGTCACCGACCGGTTGGGCGAGATCGCCGTTCCGGCCCTGGTGGTCCACGGGACCGCCGACGTGGCCATCTCCATGGACAAGGCCGAGGCTCTGGCCGCCGGCCTCTCCGGCTCCGCCGGGGTGGTGGCCGTGGAGGGCGGGACCCATTCGGCCAACCTCACCCATCCCACGGAGGTCAACCGGGCCATCGCCGGGTTTCTGGCCGGCCTGCCCGCGTAGCCACCTACCGGGGGCCCGGACCGGCTACCTGTCCGGGGATGCGGATCCGCGGTGCCAGGCAGTTGACGGTTCAGTGAACGGGGCTGATGGTTGCCGCCACCGGGAGGCTCACGTGGATGTGGGTGAAGTCGATGGTCCCGCCCAGTCGGGGCAGGGCATAGGCCACGGTGGTGGCGACCAGCTGCAACTCGATGACGTCGTTGGGCTACCGGTGTAGGCGACCATCTCCAGCGGGACCGAGGTGGTGTGGGTGCCTCCGTCGAGCGTGACATCGATCGGGGTGATCTGGTTGCCGAGGACCAGCCCCGTCTTTTCGTCGACCAGCTGGGCGAAGACCCGGGTGGGTCGGGTGCCCGGCGGTGACGTGCCGCGATAGGTCAGCGGTGAGCTGCGGTGCGCCGACCACCACGCCGGACCGGCTCGCGAAGGGGATGTCGACGTTGACGGCGTTGCTGGCCTGGGCCGGCGTGATCGGCGCCACCAGGCTGGCCAGTGCCTGCGTGCTGCCCGAGGTGTCGGCGGGTCCCGAGCCGCCTGTGGCCACCAGGGCGAGGGTCCCTTGCCCGCCGCAGTTAGCGGTGGGCCGTTGGGGACGGGCCAGCTGGGGGCCGAGTAGCTGGTGCCGTTCTGGTCGAGGAATTGGAAGCCCGGTCCGGTATTGACCGAGGTGTCCCGCTTCACATAGCGGTTGAGCCAGGCGATGGTGGCGGTGACGGGCAGCGGCTGGTTGCCCGGGCGGGGTCAGGCAGACGCCATGGCCCCCGCAGAACCAGATCATGGCGTCGGCACGCCGTGGTGGCGCAGGACCTCGTAGTTGTCCACTCCCTCTTGCAGGGTGAAGAGCGTGTCGACGGTGCCCTGGACGAAGAGAGTTGGTATATGGATGCGGGACACCAGGGGCGCCGGGGCCCCGTGCGAGCAAACCACTGGTGCTCGGCCGCGGTGATCTGCCCGTGGCGTCCCGGTCGTCTGGGCCGCTTTCACCTCGGGGTCCACGTGGTCGGAGGAACTAGGTTGGCCAGGAGGTTGGCCCATCCCGCCTTGGCCGTGTCGGCCTTGTCCAGGCTGGTGCCCAGCGAGTGCCAGGCGATGGTCGGGGACGATGGCGTCGATCCGGCAGTCGGTGGCTGCCGTGACCAGCTGGATCCCACCTCCGTAGGAGCCCCCGACCATTCCCATGCGCGGGTCGCCGGGCGTCGAGCTGGACCCCATGCTGGGTGGCGACCCAGTCGATGAGGGAGCTGACGTCGCGGGCCTCGTAGGCGGACTGTCCACCTCGGCCTCCCCACCGGACTTGCCGAAGCCGCGGGGATCCCAGGTGAGGACGTTGTATCCGGCGGCCCACAGTGCCTTGATCGGGATCGTGCCAAGGACGCCTGTTCCCTGGGTGTCGGTGTCGCCGGACAGGCTCCATCCCGGTCCCATGAGGACCGTCGGGTACTGCTGGGAGCTGCCCGGATGGACCGGGAACCAGTGGGCCCGGATCACCGTGCCGTCGAAGGAGGTGACGTCCCAGTCACTCGGGGTCCCGGGCACCGGCGTGCCCACGGCCGGCCGGGCGGGAGCGGGCGGGTGGCAGGTGGCGGCCGCCGTGGTGGCGTCGGTGGTCGAGGTGGTGCCCGACCCCTGCACCGAGGACGAGCACCCGGCCAGCACCACGGCACCCAGCACCACCACTGCCGCCACGACTGAGCCGGATCGCCGGACCGCTACTCTGACCTGGTCCGCCCCCCGCTTCACCCCTGGAGTGTCACACCCCTTGCCGCGTGAATCAATGATGCCGCCCCCGGTCCGCCCCGATGACCACCCGGACTGCGCCGCCGGCGACGACGAGGAGCAACCGCCGGCGTTGGTGGGCGCTGGTCGTGGTGTGCCTGGCCATGTTCATGAACGCCCTCGACTCGTCGATCGTCAACGTGGCCCTGCCGGCCATCCAGCGGGACCTGCACTTCAACCAGTCCGGACTGACCTGGGTGGTGGACGCCTTCTTGATCACCTTCGGGAGTTTCCTGTTGCTGGCCGGACGCCTCGGCGATCTGGTGGGCCGCAAGAAGGTCTTCCTCGCCGGCGTCACCGTCTTCACCCTGTCCTCCATCGTCTGCGGGGTGTCCACCAGCCAGGCCATGCTCATCGCGGGCCGGTTCGCCCAGGGGATCGGGGGAGCGTTCTCGTCGTCGGTGATCATTGCCATCGTGGTCACCGAGTTCCCCGAACCGGCCGAGCGGGCCAAGGCCATGAGCGCCTACATCTTCGTGACGGTGGGCGGGGGATCGATCGGCCTGCTGGTGGGCGGGCTGCTCACCCAGGCCCTCAACTGGCACTGGATCTTCTTCATCAACGTGCCCATCGGCGTGGCCACCCTGGTATTGGGCCGGGCCCTCATCAAAGAGAACGTGGGCATCGGGGTTCGCGACGGCGTGGACGTGGTCGGCTGCGTACTGGTGACCTTGGCCCTGATGCTGGGCATCTACGCCATCACCCAGGCCAGCCGGTACGGGTGGGGCTCACCCCACACCGTGGGGCTCGGGTGCGTGGCGCTCCTGCTGCTGGCGGTGTTCGGCGTCGTGGAGGCCCGGTTGCGCAACCCCATCATGCCCTTGCGCATCTTCCGCATCCGGACGCTCACCAATTCGAGCTTCGTGCGCGGGTTCGTGGCCACCGGTCTCTATACCACCTTCTTCCTCGGTGCCCTCTATCTGGAGGATGTGCTGCACTACAACCCGATCCACACCGGCCTGGCCTTCCTCCCGATCTCCCTGATGATGGGTTTTCTCTCGGCCGGTGTCACCGCCCGCCTGGTGGTCCGGTTCGGGAACAAGCGGGTACTGGTCCCCGGCATGATCTCCACCACCGCCGGCCTGCTGCTGCTGACGCAGATCAGCCCGCACGACGACTTCTCCACGGTGGTGCTGCCGGCCTTCGTCCTCATCGGGCTGGGGGCAGGGACGTCGTTCGTACCGCTGCTGTCCATCGCCATGTCCAAGGTGCCCAACGCCGATGCCGGGCTGGCCTCGGGGATCGTGAACGTGTCGATGCAGATGTCGGCGGCCATCGGCCTGGCCGTGATGAGCACCATTGCCACCGACCACACCGCATCCCTGGTGGCCGCGGGCCGCTCGCTGCCGGGCGCTCTGGTCGACGGGTACCGATTGGCCTTCCTGCTGGCGGCGATCATCGCCGGATTGGGTGCGGTGATGGCCTCGGTGCTGTTGCGGGACACCGACGGCGGGCCCGACATCGAGTCGGTCCGGGAGACCGAAGTGCTCAACGCCGGCGAGCCACTGGCCACCTGACCACCGTCCCCGCGCAGTGGCACCGCCTGGAGGCGGAATCGGTCGGGGGCCAGCCTAAGGTGGGAATGTTCACCCGACACCTTCATCTGCCGGAGGGAAAACCATGCCAAGCCCCAGCAAGCCGGTGGCCGTGCTCTTCGACGTGGACGAGACCCTGGTCCACACCGGGGGCGCCGGGGCCAGGAGTTGGAAGGCCGCCTTCCAGAAGCTGTACGGGATACCGGCCGACATCGGGGACCACAGTTCGGCCGGGGAGACCGATCCCCAGGTGGCCAGGGCCACGTTCTCGGCGGTGATCGGCCACGACCCCAGCGACGATGAACTCGACCGGCTCTACGCCCAGTACCTGTTGCACCTGGCGGACGACATCCTGGTCTCGGCGGAGTACCGGGTGCTGCCGGCGGTGGATCAGACCTTGATCGCCCTGGGGGAAGCGGGCGTGCTCCTGGGCCTGGTCTCGGGGGCCATGGAGGGTGCAGCCAGGACCAAGCTCATTCCGGCCAACCTCAATCGGTACTTCATCTTCGGGACCTACGGCTCGGACTCTCCGGACCGGGCCGAGCTGACCGGCCTGGGCATCGAGAAGGCCGCCCGCCTCCACGCCAAGCTGACCCCCGATCAGGTGTTCGTGGTGGGCGACACCCCTCGGGACCATGAAGCGGCCAAGGCCGCCGGGGCCGTATCGGTGGGCGTGGCCACCGGTCACTACTCGAAGGACCAGCTGACCGCGGCCGGGTTCGACTTCGTGCTCGGCTCGCTGAGCGAACCGTTCCCCGGCCTGTGACGCCTGTTCCACCCGAGCGCTGACCATCTGGCCGGGGACAGAGTCAGCCCCGGCCCGGGGGCCCCGTTGTTCCTGGTCGGGGCCTTTGGCGGCGCATGCGTCACCCGGTCACCTACAATGGTCCGAGGTTGGGAAATCAACCGGAAAGCAAGGCGCCCTCCTTGACCTTCTGCCTTGGCTCCAACAGCGGGGTTGGCACGGCCGGATCTAGGAGTTCTCGGCATCACGTTCACCATGGACAGCGAGTTCGCTGTATTCGCATTACCCGTCGACGGCGGTGGCACGGACTGCCGGGTGGTGATCCGGGGTGAGGTGGACATGACCACGGCACCCCGGTTGGCTGACTGCGTGGCGTCGGCGGTCGTCGAGCCACCCGGAGATCTGATCTTCGACCTGACCGACACCACCTTCCTCGACAGTGCCGGCCTGATGGTGATCACCTCGGCCCAACGGCGCCTGCCGGAGTCGTGCCGGGTGATCCTTAGGGACCCGAACCCGTTCATCCGCAAGATTCTGGACATCGCCCGCATGGATGCCCTCTGCCGGATCGAAGGGTAGGTTCGGCGCTCCTCGCTCGCCGACCGGGCGTGGTGCCGAGCCGGTGGGAGAGGGCCGCGGTATCGAGGCCCCGGGGGTTGGTTAACAGTTGGGGAGTGGCGGGTAATAATGAGAGTCATGTTCGGGTCACGGAAGCGGGCACCTGGGCGCCAGCAAGGTGTGAATGTCCAGAGCGGATCGCCGGCTGCGACCGCCTGGGATCTGCTCCAATCCGACCGGCGTGATCGGGTGGACAAGGTCCTCACTCTGTCGGAGCTGTCCGAGGCGGTACGGACCGACCGGGCCCGTCGAACCCGTCGTGGCTCCGATCCCAGGTCGGGGGAGCGAAGCCCTTCGAGTGCCTCCGCCCTCTTGAGCCCCCGGCACCGTTGACCTGAAGCGGCAGGTACGGGACGGTGGACAGTTGGTTCCTCCCATCAGGCACATCGTTGCTGGCCGTGACGGCCGCTGAACGGCCCGACCTCTGGGAAGGGGCCCGGGGCCTGTTTCAGGACGTGTGGCCCGAGTACAACAATCACGGGAACGAGACCGGCCAGGTCTTCAGCTCGTTGGTCCCTCGTCACGCCCGTCATCAGGTCCTTCTCTACGACCGGGAGCTCGAGCGCCCCGTGGCCCGAGGCAGGACCATCCCGTTCCGGTGGGACGGTTCGCTCCACGACCTCCCCGCCGGCTTTGACGCTCTGGGCCGGCGGGCCCTCGGGGACCAGGCCCCGCCGACGTCGCTCTCCGCCCTGGCCGCCGAGGTGGACCGTGACCACCAGGGACGGGGACTCAGTCGCCTGGTCATCCAGGCCATGGGGGAGTGCGCACGCTCCGGAGGTCTGGGGCCGTTGGTGGCCCCGGTCCGCCCCAGCTGGAAGGACCGCTACCCGCTGACCCCCATTGATCGGTATGCCCAGTGGAAGCGGGAGGACGGCCTGCCGTTCGACCCGTGGATGAGAGTGCATGCCCGGCTGGGCGCGACCGTCCTGCGTTCGGAGGCCAGATCCCTCCGTATCGAGGCGCCGGTGTCGGAGTGGCAGTCGTGGACCGGGATGGAGTTCCCCGAAGACGGCACCTACGTCTTTCCGTTGGGGCTGGCTCCGCTCTCAGTCCGGAACGGTACCGGTTCCTACTGGGAGCCGAATGTCTGGATGCGCCACGACCTGTAACCGCGGATTCACTCGGGGTCGCCGTCGGCAGACCGGGGTGGTTCGTCGGACGTTCCCCGTTCCATCGCCACGAACTGGGCACGGGACAGCGTGCACGGTATGAAGCACTGCTTGTGGCACATCGGGCATCGGAACTGCATGCGCAGGGCGTGGGCCCTGGCCGGATCGATCGACCCCGGTTCCGGCACCATGCCCATGGTTAGGTATCGGCAGGTGAGCCGGCCCCTTGACTGTGCTTTGAGGAACAAGGTGGGGGCCCGTCTCCGTTGGTGACGGTCACCGTCGGCCCCCCCTGGCGTTGGCGGATGAAGCCGGTGCCTGTCAGCGCACCATGACGTGGACCACGAACGGTCCGTTGCAGGGCGACTGACCCGAGCTCGGGTGGATGCAGGCACTCTGGGGCACGGTGATCTCGGCCGAACCCTCCTTCCAGGCCCGGAATTCGGCCACCAGCGGTTGAGGGCTGGCCGTCAGGGGGCCGAGGACGGCCGGGTTGGTCGATACGGCGGGGCTGGTGAAGGACGGTCCCTGGGCCCCCGGTAGCGGCTGAACGGTCATCACCTGGCCCACCGTGAGCTCGAAGGTGTGGCCGTTGTCGGACGCGTCCACGGAGACCAGGGCGGGCAAGGTGGTGGTGGTCGGCGAGGTCACAGGGGGTGGTGACGTCGGAAGGCTCAAGAGGTTGGTCAGGCCGACCGGGTCGTGACCGATCACGGCGGGAAGGTCAGCGGTCACCACGGCGGCGTGAAGCCCGATCAGGATGGTCCTTGGCCGTCCGCACGGTGGTCCGTAGGGTCTGGTGACTTCCACGTCCACGTTGGGGCCGCCCCGGTCGACGAGGACGAGGTTGGGGGCCTGCTCGCAGGGAAGGATGGTGGCGGAGATGGTGCCGGAGTAGTCGTCGGGATTGCGTGAAACGAGGGTCCACGGCACCGAGACCGACTCGTTGGCCACGCTGAGGTTGGGCGGGACCCGAGCCCCGGGGGTGCATCCACCCGGGCCACCCTCCCGGTAGACGAGGGCGTCGGTGCCGGTGCGGGCATCGATCAGGAAGACGGAGTAATCGTGGTCGCTGGCCCGTGGGGCCACGGCGCGGACCGGGACTCGCTCCTCGGGGCACGACATGGCAATCGGGAAGGAATGGACGACCACCAACCAGGCCAGCCGGTGGTGGAACGACTTCACCGTCGGATTCTGACCAGCTACATACCCCGGGTAGGGAAGGCTGGTAAGGGCAGGAAAGAATTTCGCGGCCACACTCACCCGCCCGTAGCCCACGGCCACCCCCTGAGTGGCCGAACCGCTCAGGCCGGCGGTCGAGGCCATGGCGGCACAGATGGCCTGGTTCGCCGTGACAATCGGCCGATCGCCGCGCTTTGGAGGCTCAACCACAAGATCGCCCCCGTCCAGCGTGAATCCATGGCGCGCCGCGCCCCCGGTGAGGGCGGTGACTGCCGGACCCGAGAGCACTGCGGCCAAGCCGGACGCCACGGGAACCCCGTGAGGAAGCGGGGGAACCACGCACTTCAAATCGGACAGGTTGGGAGTTGTGGCCGGGTCAGGGACCGCCGACAGGGAGGTGGGGGGCAACGAATGGGCGACCACTGGTGGAGGGGCCGGTACCGGCGAAGAAGTCGGCCCGGCACAGGCCGTCATCCCCATGACAGTGACTACGGCGGCAACGAGCGGGGCCTGGCGCCGCCGCCTGGCACCTGCGGTCGTGGGCGAAACGGGTCGAGAGGATCGCACCATCCAGTAGACGCTCCCCGCGGCAAAAAGGTTCGAATCGCCGGGCGTCCGCTCGGCGCCAGCGGCCCGAAGCTCAGTTGGGGCCGGTAGCCCTCCCACCGGGTGAAGGTGAAGCCGGATGTCGCCGCCGTGGAATCAGGCGTGTCCCTCGTAGGTCTGTTCCCGATTGGCGTCGTTGTACATCTCGGACACGATCAGCCACGATCCGTCGTCCTGACGCTGAAGGACTCGCAAGGAGTGGTTGTCCCTCACCTCGATCTCCCCTCCTCCCACCAGCTTCTGCCCCTCGACCTGCAGATGTGCCGACACCAGAACCACCTCAGGGGTGAGTACCCGGAGTGTGGTTTCCGGAGGAGCCTTCAACGACCCCGCGTTGAAGTTGTCGTCCGAGAAGAGACCGCGGAGATACTCCACGATGTCGTCGCCGCCTTTCTTGACGGTTCCGAAGGCGTTCACCCAATCGGCATCGGAGGTGTAGATGCCCACGAGTTGTTCGGCGTCCCGCTGGCGGAAGCCGGTCACCAGCGAGATCAACGTCTTGCCGATGGCATCCTGGTCTGCTTGGGGAAGGGACGAGATGTCGTTGGGAACGTCAGGGGTCACGTCAACTCCTTGTCCATTGGATCGCCCGACAGCTAGTGAGTTCGGCGAACATCGCCGAATGGTAGCGGTCGCGGGATATCCGTCGGGATGGCTCAGCGGGTGCGAGACTCCCCGGGGTGGCCGGCGCGGAGATCTTGGCTCTCTGTCCTCGGGTCCCCGGACCGACTTCTAGCTGTCGATCGTCGCCCGGAGTTCGGCCAGGCGATCGGTATTCAGCGAGTACCAGACCCACTTGCCACGACGGTCGCCCTGCACCAGACCGGCGTCGGCCAGGATCTTCAGGTGATGGGAGATCGTCGGCTGACTTTTGCCGAGGGGAGTCACGAAGTCGCACACGCAGACCTCGCCTTCGGGTGTTGCTGCCAAGATGCTCAGCACCCGCAGCCGAACTGGATCTGCCAAGGCGCTGAATCCGGTCGCTAGTTCGGCTGCGTCGTCTGCACCGAGGGGAGCAGACAGGACGGAGGGGCAGCACCGGTCAGCTGATCGGACCTTGATCGGAGAAGTTGCCTTGGCCATCGGGTTCGCTTTCCCATTGACGGATGTGAATACATCGATCATACTCGATGCATCGACGTCTATCAATGGAGGTTTCTGGTGTCACGAGTCCAGCTTGCCCTCAACGTCGCCGACCTCGACTCGGCCGTTGCGTTCTACTCGTCGTTGTTCGGAACCGGTCCGGCCAAGCGCCGGCCCGGCTATGCCAACTTCGCCATCACCGACCCTCCCTTGAAGCTGGTCCTCATGGAGAACCGCGAGATCCGGGGCCACGGAGTGGAGCATGCTCTCAACCACCTCGGCATCGAGGTGGAGACGGCCGGTGAAGTGGCAGCAGCATCCAGTCGGTTGAGCGGCGAGGGTTTGGCTACCGAGGTCCAACATCAGACCACGTGTTGTTTCGCCGTCCAGGACAAGGTGTGGGTGGAGGATCCCAGCGGCGCACCATGGGAGGTGTACGCAGTCCTGGCTGATGCACCTTCGGAGCAGGGAATCACCGGGGACGGGACCTGCTGCGTAGCCACCGCCGAGGGCGTACCTGTGACAGCAGGCGACACCCGGGCCCCATCCTGCTGCTGATCTCTGAGGGGTGGCGGGGACCTTCATGACGATCGTTCCCCTGTGGCGGAAATTGCTGGCAGAACTACTGGGCAGCGCCTTCCTGGCTGCCATTGTCATCGGGTCGGGCATCGCCGCCCAGCAGCTTTCACCTGATAACGCCGGCCTCGAGCTACTGGAGAATGCCGCCGCCACCGGGGCGGGCCTCTATGCCCTCATCCTGATGTTCGGGCCGGTCTCCGGTGCACATCTCAACCCGGTCGTATCCTTCGTGGATGCCACCTTCGGTGGCGTGACCTGGCCAACGGCGGTGGCCTACCTGCCCGCTCAGGTGTTGGGGTGCATCGGCGGGGCCGTGGTGGCCAATCTGATGTTCTCCAAAGCAGCGGTGAGCATATCGACACACCAACGGGCCTCCCCTGCCCACTTTCTCTCGGAGGTCGTCGCCACGCTCGGGCTGATGCTGGTGATCTTCTCCCTGGCCCGCAGCGGCCGGTCCCGTAGTGCGGCCGCTGCCGTCGGGGCATATATCGGGGCGGCGTACTTCTTCACCAGTTCAACCAGCTTCGCCAACCCGGCCATCACCGTAGGTCGGATGTTCTCCAATACCTTGGCGGGAATCTCTCCCTCCTCAGTCCCGAGCTTTGTGGCGGCTCAGGTAGTCGGCGGTGCAGTGGCCGTGGTGGTCATCAAGATTCTCTATCCCGACATCACGCCGGACCAAGCCGCCCACATCATGTCCCCTCGCTCTGGAGGACCTGAACCCGTCCACCGCTTCGACCACCCAGGGTGCTTCGTAAAGGATCCCCAGTGACAGCAGACCGCCCTATCGTCCTGTTCTTGTGTGTCCACAACGCGGGGCGCAGCCTGGCCGCTCGGGTGCTTCTGGACCACTACGCCCGTGGTGACATCCGGGTTGAATCGGCCGGCTCAGAACCGGGCAGCGAACTGAACCCCTCCGTCGTGGCCATATTGGAGGAGAGGGGCCTTGACCCATCCCGAGAGTTCCCAAAGCCGCTCTCAGACGAAACGGCGACAATGGCGAACGTCATTGTGACCATGGGGTGTGGCGACACCTGTCCCGTCTATCCCGGAAAGCGCTATCTGGACTGGGAGCTGGAGGACCCTGCAGGGCTACCCATGGAGCGAGTACGTCCGATTGTGGAAGAGATCGACCGACGGGTTCAGGCTCTGTTGGCCGAGCTTGTTGGAGGGAGCGAACACGGAGCCGATGTTGGCCATCAGGACCGGGAGAGATGGGAGAAGCCACCCGAGGCACCCGGAGGCCGCACCACCTGGTAGTCCTGAATGACTGACCATGATGCCCAGCGTCGGTCAGGTGGGGGCGATGGCAATGCCGGGCGTGGTCACCGCCGGCTTTTGACACGTCTGTACTGCGACGAGGTCACCCCATCGTCGGGCAAACCATGTCCGGGCTACTCGTTCAGACTTGACCGAGCAAGCGGATACGCCGACGACGACGTTGCTTCGCCCGATTCCCCAACTCTGGATGGCCACTCCTGCCTGTTCCGCAGCTGTCCCCTGGGCGGTGATGCCGGAGTCGACGTCGTTGAGGCAGGCCATCGACCAAGGGGTCAGCTCGAACGCCACGCTGATCCCCACCGGGTAGGCGGCTCGCACTTCGGTTTCGAGCGTAGGGTCGTGCTCGGTTTCGAGCACGATGAGCGTTGAATTCACCTGGACAGCCGGCTCGCCGGGTTTGGCGGGGGCGGCCCGCATGCCTCCATAGACGGTCGGAAATTGCTTGACCAGATCATCAGGGACGGCATCGAGGATCTGGTAGCCGGTCGGCCACATCGGGGTTGAAGTCACAGGGGTCAATCGTGGGGCCAGCGTGCAACTGGCGGGCAGATCAGTCGGGGCGTCGTCCACAAAATGAGTCCACCCGCCAGCACCGGACCACACCGACGTCGTCGATGTCGGTGTGGCAGTGGGCACCCCTGAGGAGCAGGCCGCACCGACAGTGCCCGCAGAGAGCAGGAGAGCGACAACTAAGGAACTGCGGCTTGCGGTCATAGGCTCTCGCCAGCTTTCGATCGAATCCGAACGGGACAAGTTGATCATCTATGACCACTTGGAGCGTCAATTGGTTCGATTCGGAACGACACCCTCCCCCAGGGTCCACTTGTGGCCGGGGGATCGATTGTCGGTTCGGGCGGCGAACTCCTGGCTACTCCGTTCGAGCTGCCTCCCGGGGTGCCCGTTGTCCGGCCATTTGGCCCTGTCCCTGTATGCCCCCAGCCAGCGGCCAGCAATCCACAGGAGCGTCCCCACTCGGGCCGATCGGTGCCGGACGAAAGTCGATGCGCTGCCGGCGGAAGGGGCACTGGTCCGACGCTGGCGTGCTGGCAAATGAGGATCTCGATCGGTGACGGCTCGTGGGCGCCCGGAGCAGTGGTCGACTGCGGGTGGTAGAAACTGACCTGGACGCGGGCGATGGCGCCGCGGGAGAGGTTCGGCATGGGGAACATGTCTCGACCGCGCAGGACCCTGAGCCGGGTCGCGCTCAGTGGCCTCGCAGGGTTAACTGTGGCGGCATTCGTCGCTACCGCCGCGAACGCCTTCGCATCCACCAGCCGAGCCGAGCCCACTGGCGCGGCCGCGAAGATTGTGCGCCTGGGGATTGCGGCGCGCCTTCCCGTTGGTGCTACTGAGACCGGCGCGGTCTCTTCCGGCCAACATGTCTCGGCCGTAATGGTGCTGAAACCAAACGACTCGCCAGGGTTGGCGACATACGCCAGCGCCGTGACAACGCCGGGGTCTGCGCTCTATCACCGCTACCTCAGCCCCACCGCGTTCGCCACCTCTTTCGCTCCCACGCAGTCCAGTGTCTCGAAAGCTGAGGCCTCACTTCGGTCGTCGGGGCTCATGACCGAACCGGAACAGGACCACGGTCTGATCATCCCGTTCGCGGGAACGGCTTCGGAAGTAGAAAGGGCCTTTCACACCAGCCTGGTGGGGATTCGCCTGCCTGGCGGACGGACAGGACGCTCCGCCACCTCGGCTCCGGCGGTGCCGGCGACAATCGCCGGGACGGTAGCGGCAGTCGAAGGCCTTGACGATATCTCAAGCGCGCCTGGTTACGGGTCTTTCGCCATCCGGCTGCCCGGCACTGCCTCGGCTGCGGCGGCTGCTGCCCGGCTGTCGGGAACTGCGCCACAGTCGGCAGGCGGCCCTCACGCGTGTGCGGCCGCCTCGAAATTCGCGCAACTCGTCAACGGGTACACCGAGGATCAGGTCGCTCATGCCTACGGCAGCGACAACCTCTACAAGTCAGGCAACTTGGGCTCGGGCCAGACAGTCGACATCTTCGAGCTCGAGCCGTTCGCGACGTCCGACATCGCCGCCTTCGACGAATGCTACTTCGGCGTAAGCCACACCGACTTGATTCGGCGGGTGTCGGTTGATGGGGGGGCAGGTTCTGGGCCCGGTTCGGGCGAGGCGGCCCTCGACGTCGAGGAGGTATCGGCGCTGGCACCCGCAGCCAAACTCGACGTCTATGAAGCTCCTCAGAACTTTGCCAGCTGGCTGGATGAGGAGGCGGCGATTGTCGGAGACGACAACGCCTCGGTCGTGAGCACCAGCTGGGGTGTGTGCGAAGACGAGTTCGATCAGTTGTCACCTGGCTTTCAGCAGGTCGAGAACGTTCTCTTCCAGCAGGCCGCTATCGAGGGTCAGGGTTGGTTTGCCGCGGCTGGAGACAGCGGATCTGAGGGATGCTCCCGCAACAACCCTGCTAACACAGATCTGACCGTCTCCGACCCGGCCACGCAGCCGTATGTGACCGGGGTGGGGGGAACGTCGCTGCTCGTTCCGACCGACCCTCCGACCGAGGCTGTCTGGAACGATGGCGGCGTTCCCGGCGGCTCCACCGGTGGTGGTGGAGGCGGAGGAATCTCCAAGCTCTGGCAAATGCCGTCGTGGCAGTCGGGCCTGGCCGTATCCGGCGTCAGGAATCGCTACTCCTCCAGCACTCCGTGCGGTGCGGCCAGCGGTGTCTACTGTCGCGAAGTGCCCGACGTGTCGGCGTCAGCTGACGAGGACCACGGCGACACGGTGTTCTTCGACGGAGGTTGGACAGCGTTCGGGGGTACGTCCGTGGCCGCTCCGAAGTGGGCCGCCATAACGGCGCTGAGCGACGCCCTCTGCTCGTCGGAGGACCTCGGGCCGATCGGCTTCGCCAACCCGGCCCTCTACCGCATTGCGTCCAGTGCGGGCACGTACTCCCAGGCTTTCAACGACGTCACCCAGGGTAACAACGATGTCCTCGGCGCTCACGGCGGCGCTTACCCGGCCACCACGGACTACGACCTGGCGACCGGCCTTGGGACACCCAAGGTCACCGGAGCAGACGGCAAGCCGGGCTTGGCGTCGTTGCTCTGCTCAGACGGCTCCTCGCTGTCGCCAAGACCGACTCTCTCCGGTGTCAGCCCAGACTTCGGGCCCTATACGGGAGGCACGAAGGTGACCATTGACGGTAGCGATCTCTCCAGCGTGACCTCCGTGAGTTTTGGTTCAACGTCAGTGAAGATCTCCTCGGGGCAGATCAATCGGGCCGGAACGGTGATCTCGGGCGTGACTACGCCACCTTCGCCGGTCGATCCAAACCCGCCCGTAGGACCAGTGGGCGGTGTGGTCGTAACGGCAGCGGGCCCGGCCGGTGCCAGTCTTCCGACACCACGCGCCGAGTTCCATTTCGTCAAAGAGACGCCATCCGGGACGATTCCCCAGGTCAGTTACGTCGGACCGAGCGCCGGCGAGACTTCCGGAGGCGAGCGCGTGCTCATCGTCGGCAGCGGATTTGATGAAGGGCCAAACAATACCGCCCCTACCGTCGCCTTCGGTGGGGTATCGGGTACCCATGTCACGATCGTCTCGGATGCGGAGCTGTCGGTGACTGTCCCACCGGAATCGGCCGGCACGGACTGCGCCACTGCCTCGGCCACGCCACCAGTGTCTCGAGCCACGATCTGCCAGGTAGAGGTGACTGTCCGCAACGCTTACGGCACCAGCCCTACGGCGCCCATCCTGCCCGCCCCGACGGGATCATTACTGGCTGCCGCGCCACCGCACACCGAGCTTGTCGCGGCAGCCACCGAGTTCGACTATGCACCACCACCGACGACCACCGCTGTCGAGCCGACCTCGCTTCCCGAGAGTGTCAACGAGTTCGGCTTTCCCCCGACGGTGACGATCAGCGGAACCGGTTTCAACTACCTCAGCTTTCAACAAGTGAACTTTGGGCCAGCCGGCGCGCCGTACGCCACTCCAGACGCCACAGTGACCAGTATCGGACCCAACGAGTTGCAGTTGTACTACCTCGGGCTGGACCGGACCGCGTCCATCACCAAGATGCCCATCACGGTCCAAAGCGTCGGGGGTGAGAGCAACCCGCAGTCGGTAGCCATCGCTCGGCCGCCGAAACTGTCGGCTATCTCGAAGCACTCGGGTCCCACGACGGGCGGGACGATAGTCACTGGCTCGGGTTCGGGGTTCGCTGCGGGTGACAGTGTGGAATTCGTTGTGGCGGGGGACCCAATCCCGGAATCGAGCACCAACGACGTGAAGGTGGAGTCACCGACCGAACTGGCATTCACAGCTCCGGCGGCACCCTCTGGCAGCGGCTCGTTCGAGGTCTGCGACAGCGGCGAGTGCTCCTCGGCGACAGGTCCGACCGTCGCATTCACCTACTTCGAACCGGTGAAGCCGTACATCTCCAGCTTCTCGCCCACCAGTAGCCCTGCCTCAGGAGGCGGAGAGATGACGATTGTCGGGACGGGCCTGGGGAGCGTGCAAATTGTTTACTTTGGTTCCGTTCGCTCACCGCTCGTGGTGAATCCACCCACATTCATGGGGCCGAGCGACACGGAGATCCAGGCCAAAATACCACCGGGCATCGCTGACACAAGGGTCAAGATTCGGGTGATCACCCTGGCCGGATCCGCCGTATCCTCCAAGACGTTCTCCTACCCGTATCCGTAATTACTGTGGTGCCGGTGGTCTGTACATCTCGACCTCTGGGCCAGACCCATCGGTGTAACAGATCACCAAATGTGGGTCAGGTTCCCTGTTACCTTTTTCGGCCCACCCCGGTGTCTCGCTTCTGCGACAGCAAGGCCGATCTGCTGTCTCTCATGACCCAGTGGAGAAGGTCCTGATGCTTACCCCTACCCGCCCCGTCAGGTGAACCTCCCAGTCGGAGCCTTATGTCCTGGGCCCGCTGTGCGATGCCGGCACGCCGCTGAGGGGCCTCGACATCGTAGTGATGCGGCCTTTTTGGAACCGGTTCAACCGGCGGCAGTGGCGTCCATCTCACACGTGCATCTCCGTTGGACTGCGGCATATTCGCCGGGATGGGGTTCGGGATCGCAAGCGCCGAAGAGGGTCTACTCGCCCCTGACCTGCACCTTCACAGAGAGCGGGCGACGGGAATCGAACCCGCGTTCCGAGCTTGGGAAGCTCGTGTTCTGCCTCTGAACTACGCCCGCGTCGAGCGGCAATGGTATCCGAAGGCGGGTCGGCCCCGCTCACGCCGGATCCGGGGGGCACAGCGGGTTTGCGAGTGCCAGCGACGCCGGCGATCCTCAGCGGAGTTGGTCGACGTGTCGCACGTGCCCTCCATCCCGGGCGAACAGGACATCGTTGTAGCCCTGGCCCGGACCGACCATGTCGAAGGTGATAGGGGGAACGAAGGTCACGTAGAGGGCTCGGCGGCCAGATCCACTGTCTCGGGTGGGTGGGGGCGCGGCATGGAGCGTGTGCCCGAAATGGACGGTTACATCACCAGGTTCTGTCGACAGAGGGACTACCGGGAGCCGGGCCGCTTCTTTCGGGCTGGGCAGGCGTGAGGTGCCTCGGTGCGATCCGGGGATCATCAGAAGTTGCCCGGTGGCCTCGTCGGCGGCGTCGAGCTGGATCCCTACGTTGAGCATGGGGCATTTGACCGGATGCCCTCCCATGCCGCAGTCACGGTGCCATGGGAGGTCGGCCAGCCCGTCGGCGGCACCGGGGACCTTGATGACCACGCTGTTGCCGTCCAGTCGGTCCCGCGCATCACGAAGATCGGCCCGGCTGAGCTCGGCGATGCGGGCGAAGCGCGGGTCGCCGCCGAGGTCGGCGATCCGCTCCGAGCGGTCGTTGAGGTAGTTGACCCGGTTGCACACCGCCCGGTCGCCGACGGTGGTCCACCACGACCGTCGGTCGTCCGGTCGGGCTGCGCCACGGCCTCGTCCACGTCGGCCCGGAGAGCCTCGACCTCGTCTACGCTCCATGACCTGGCGGAGATGGACGAATCCGGTGCCGTGCAGGAAGTCGGCAATCTCGTCTTGCCGGATCGTCGAGGGTGAAGGTTCGGGTGAGGTCGAACGGATTCCCCTCCGGGTCCTCCACCGGTGGGGGAACATCGATGTCGTATAGCCCCTGTCCGTCGAAGGCCACCCGAAGGGGGGGCTCCCACCGCACCAGTTGGCCGAAGGAGCCGCGGACCACCGAGATCTGATCGCCGTAGAGCATGGCGAAACAGGACCGGAGCTCCCACACGTAGGCGCACCATTCCTCGGGGGCCAGTTCCACGACGGTGTCAGCACCGTCGCTCCCGGGCTCGATGGTGAACGACCCGGCCGAGGGCGAATAGGTGTAGGCCCGACCGTCGGTCAGTTGAAAGGCCAGGGGCCGGACCACCCGGAGATCCGACTCGGTGAAGACCGGACCGCGGTCCCGAAGCCGGGCCGGCAGCTCCTCCCGGTGGAAGAGGTCGAAATCGATGGGACCGAATCGTTCACCGTCCACACCCTCAACGTAGCCGGAGTCCCGGGGTCGGTGCCCGGTCCTCGGCTCAGCGCCCGGTGAAGATCTGTTCGAAGATCCCGTCGATCCCGGAACCGTGAAGGGTCATCCCGCCGTCGGCCACGATGTTCTGACCGGTGATGAACCGGGCCATGTCCGAACAGAGGAAGACCACCACGTCGGCGATGTCCTCGGGCTCGCCGATGCGGCCCACCGGAGTGGTCCGGATGTACCGCTCCCGTTCATCGGGAAGGAACTGCAGCAGGGGAGCCGTGAGCGGGGTCAGGATCATCCCTGGCGACACCGAGTTGACCCGGATGGTAGGTCCGTACTCGAGCGCCGCTGACGCCGTAATGGCCGCCACCCCGGCCTTGGCCGCCGAGTAGGGGGCTTCACCAGCCGCGGGCCGGGTGCCGCTGATCGATGCAGTCGACACGATGCTGCCCCCGCCGGAGGCCCTCATGTGGGGGATGGCGGCTCGGAAACCCAGGTACACCCCGGTGAGGTTGACCGCCAGCAGCCGGTTCCACTCCTCGAGCGACCACTCGTGAAGCGGGGCCTGGTTTCCGATGCCGGCGTTGTTGAACAGGATGGTGAGCCCACCCATGGCCTCCACCGCGGCGTCGACGGCGGCGCTCAGCGCTTCGGGATCGGTGACGTCAGCCACGTGGGCGGTCCCACCGAACTCCTTGGCCACCTCCTGGGCGGCGTCCCCGTTGATATCGATGACCGCCACCTTGGCTCCCTCTTCGGCCATCCGCCGGGCGCTGGCCCGTCCGATGCCCGAGCCTCCGCCAGTCACCACTGCCAGCCGGCCGTCAAGTAGTCCCATCGTCGTCTCCTTGTCGTAGAGTCACGACGCTAGGCCAAACTGCGGCCCGGTCAGAGGTCCGTCGACCAACAACGAGCCGATCAACGCCGAGCAGTCCGACACACTTACCAAGGGGGGATACGGGTGGACATCAGCGGAAGCGCTCTGGTGACCGGAGCGAGCCGGGGGATCGGAAGGGCGGTGGCCATCGAACTGGCCAACCGGGGCTTTGCGACTGTGGCGACGATGCGGAACCCCGATGACGGCGCCGAACTGGCCGACCTCGCCGAAGGGAGGATCAGCCCCGCCCGACTGGACGTCACCGATCCCGGATCGTGGAACCTCCCGAGCGACCTGCGGGTGTTGGTGAACAACGCCGGCCTCGACTCGGAGTACCTGCCCGTTGAACACTCGCAGCTGGACGACTGGCGGTCCCTGTTCGAGACCAACGTGGTGGGCCTGGTGGGGATCATCGCCTCGGCCATCCCGACCTTGCGGGCCAATCGGCCCGCCGTGGTCTGCAATGTCACCTCGTCCTCCATCCTGGCCTCGGTGCCGTTCTACTCCGCCTACCGGGCTTCCAAAGCCGCGGTCTCGGCCATGGGGGACACCCTCCGGGTCGAGTTGGCCCCCTCAGGCATCCGGGTGGTGGAAATCCTCCCCGGGCCCATCGACACCGACATGTTCCGACTCAGTACCGGTGAGCAGGCCGCCACCCGGTTCGACCGCTACCGGCCCATGGCCGACCAGGCGGCCAAGCTCCGACGTGAAGCTGCCGATCCGCTGGTCTCCTCGCCCGCCGATGCCGCCGTCCTGATCGTTGACGCCATCCTCGACGATGACGGGCCCATGCGTTACGGCTGCGACCCGCTGTCGGCTGGACTGCTGGACCTCTGGCGGCAGTCCGACGATGAGACGATGTTCGAGCTCACCGGGCGTTCGTTGCTCGACCTGGTCGAGCCTTCCGATCCGTGAGCCGACAGTAGCGCCGCTCTGGCGTCGGGGACCCGCTATCCAGCCGGGTCGACGACCAGGGTCACGATCTCGAATGGTGATATGCCCAAGGTGACGGCACGGTCTTCAAACGGGAGGTCGGCCAGCTCACCCTCGAGCAGATCGGCCCGGACCACCCGAGCAGGCTTCCAGGGCAGTTGCACTGTGACCGGGCCGCGCTGACCCCACGCCTCGTAGAGCCGGATGACCAAAGCCCCACTCCCACGATCGGACTGCTTCACCGCCTCCACCACGACATGGTCGGCATCGACCGAGAGGAACGAGCCGCTGGCCGGGAGGGTGCCGGCGTGGGGTGTGGTGTCGATCATCCGGACCGGGACGTTGAGGTCGTACCCGGCGTCGATCACCCCGCTTTTCCGTAGGTCGCCGGCGTGGGGGAGCAGGCGGTAGCGGAATTGGTGATGGCCGCGATCGGCCTCCGGGTCGGGCCAGGTGGTGGCCCGCAGGAGAGAGAGGCGGATCACATTGCCCGAGATGTCATGGCCGTACTTGCAGTCGTTGAGTAGGGCCACTCCGTAGCCCGGCTCGGAGAGGTCGGCCCACTTGTGGGCACAGACCTCGAAGCGGGCCACGTCCCAACTGGTGTTGTCGTGGGTCGGTCGTTCCACGTGCCCGTACTGGATCTCGTAGGTGGCCCGGAGGCTCCGCACGTCCACCGGGAAGGCCACCTTGAGGAGCCGGTTGGTCTCGTGCCACTCCACCTCGGTATCGAAATCGATCGAGTGTGACCCGGCGTCCAGCCGGATGACTTGCGAGATGGAGGAGTGGCCGAAGCGGCGGATGACCCGGATGCCGGCCCGCAGGGGGCCCACCTCCACGGCCTGGATCGACTCCACCCCGTCCAGGTCGACCGACTTGTCGAAGGCGAACCGGTCGATGTCCCAGGCATCGTAGAAGTTGGGATAGTCCGGAAAGAGCTGAAAGAGGTTGCCGCGCCTTCCGGGGGCCAGAACTTCTCGACCGGCGACCTTGTCGAACACTGAGCTCAACGAGCCGGTGTCGTCGAGCTCGACCCGCAGGCACTCGTTCTCGAGCGTCCGGTCGGTGGCTGCGGCCCGGGGGGTGGGAGGCGGCTCCTCGGCAACCAGGTCGTAGACCTCATAGCCGCATGCCGGGACCGACACCATCATGATGGCCCGACCGTCGTCATGGTGTTGGATCGGGTGCACCTGGCCCGAAGGGTCGAGGACCACCACGCGCGCCGGCTGGAGCATCGACCAGTACCAGCTCGGAGCGATCGTGGGAGAGGGAGTTGAAGGCGATCACCGGGTGGGTCCGGCCCGAGGTGTCGATGGCATCGACGACCGAGTCCAGAGCCGCTTGGGTCAGTCGGCTGGTCTCCGCCAGGATGTGGGCGTGGTCCCGGGCGGTGTCTTGATAGACCCAGTTGATGCCCGAACCCGGGATGATGTCGTGGAACTGGTGCAACAGCAGGAGCTTCCAGAGCTCCTCCAGCTCGGTGGCCGGATAGTGGCCGCCCTGGGCCAGCGACGCCCAGAGCTCACTGTCCCGTAGGCCGAACTCGGCCCGGCGGTTACCCAATTTGGTGGCGGCCTGCGTGGTGTAGGTGCCTCGGTGGTACTCCAGGTAGAGCTCACCGGCCCAGACGGCCGGGTCCTTGATCTCCGCTTCGGCCTCGGCGAAGAACGTCCGGGCGCTCTCTATGGTCGAGCCGCGGGATGCCGTCGACGTCGGCCAGTCGGCGGGCTGACTCGAGCATCTCCGCTGTCGGGCCTCCGCCACCGTCACCGTGGCCGAAGAGGTACAGGGATCGAGTGGACCGGTCGTGGTCCTTGAAGTTCTCGACCACGAACCGGAGCTCGCGGGCCGTGATGTTGCCCGTTGTAGGTGTCGGCCGGGGGGAAGTGGGTGAAGACCCGGGAGCCGTCGATGCCCTCCCACCGGAAGCTGTGGTGGGGGAGCACGTTGTACTGGTTCCAGGACAGCTTCTGGGTCAGGAACCATCGGATGCCGCTGCGCCTGCATGATCTGGGGCAGGGCCGCCGAGTACCCGAAGACGTCGGGGAGCCAGACGTCGTCGGTCTCGATCCCGAACTCGTCGTCGGTAGAACTGCTTGCCGTAGAAGATCTGGCGGACCAGCGACTCTCCCGAGGGGATGTTGCAGTCGGCCTCGACCCACATGCTGCCGGTCGGCTCGAGCCGGCCCTCGGCGATCCGCACCTTCATCCGGTCCCACAGGTCGGGGTAGTGCGTCACGCATCCAGGCCAGGTGCTGGGCCTGGGAGACCACGAAGCGGTACTCGGGATACCGGTCCATCAGCTCGAGCACGGTGGAGAAGGTGCGGGCGCACTTGCGGATGGTCTCGCGGAGGGGCCACAGCCAGGCCGTGTCCAGGTGGGCGTGGCCGACCATGCTGACCCGGTGGGCATCGGGTGCCGCCCGCTCCGACAGCAGCTCGCACGAGGATCTCCTGGGCGGCGGCGCCAACTGTCTCCGATGTCCGGAAGATCGAGCAGGTTGCAGGCCCGGTCCAGCCCGGTGCAGATCCGGGCGAAGTGCGGGCTGTCGTCGGGGAGCTCGGACATCAGGTCGACCAGCACCCGGAAGTCGTGCCAGAACTGGTCGTACTCGGGGTCCCGTAGGTGGAGGTCGACCCGTTGGAGGGTGAACAGGGGCGCGCCGTCGGGCTCGGGCAACAGCAGCGGCCACGGGTTGGTGCCGAAGGGGGACGGCGGATTGGCGGCGGCTTCGACGTACAGGTCGACTTCCTCGCCGCCATCGGCCTCCCGGGTCACCACATACTCACGGTGGTTGGGGGACAACCCCTGGGCGGGCTGGCCGTCCCGCCAGATCAGGGCCTCGGCCCCGAATCCGGTGTCGCCGGCGTTGCCGATGACGAAGCCCAGCGCCACCTGCCGGCCCGCCCACTCGTCGGGGACGGTGCCGCGGATGTGGAACCACGTGGTGTCCCATGGCGGGCCCCACGCCCCGCCCACCGGGAAGGGCTGGTACTCGGCCCCAAAGGCCTCGGCGGCAGGCACCGGTTCGCCGTGCACGTGGAAGGCGGACACCTCTACCGGTACCGACGGGCCCTGCCGGCGAGGTCGGACGAACTCGCTCATGACCCGAACGATCCGACCGAGGCGGATCGAATCCTCTGGGCGCACCTCGGAAGTATATGTGGCTTCTGGCGGCGTTGCCCTTGGCCACCATGGTCATCGGCTGGAGGCGAAAGAAAGCCTTGACTCCGGACCTAGGTACGGACCGTACGCTCCTTGAAGGTAGGCGAAAAGGAGCCAGAGATGACGACCACCATGGCAGAGTTGACCGAGTACACCTTCGACGAAACGATTGGAAGCTCAGACCTTCCGGTGGTGGTGGAGTTCTGGGCCGAGTGGTGTCCGCCCTGCAAGGTCATCGCCCCTACATTGGAAGCCATCGCCGCCAAGCGGGATCCCAATGTTCGGGTCTTCAAGGTCAACGTGGATGAACAGCCGAAGCTGGCCGCCCGCTACGAGGTCCTCTCTATTCCGACCATGCTCATCTTCTGTGAACGCGTTCTGACCGGGCGCCTGGTGGGGGCCAGAGGTCGGTCGCGGCTGGCTACAGGAGATCGAGGAGTCGATCAGGTAGAGAGGCGAAGCCTTACGCAGTCGTCGTTGGTGGGGTCCTCGCAGACGCTCACCAGTTGACGGAGGCGGGACCGGGTCTCGGACAGCTCCCGTTGGCGCTCTTCGAGTAGCTCGATCTTCGATTGGGCGATCCTCAGCACCCCTTCGGCCGAGGTGTTGTCCCCGGTGCCGAGGCTGGCGATGTCCGCCAGGGTGAACCCCATCCGCTTGGCCCGGGCGATGAACTGGAGACGCCAGAGGTCGTCTTGCGAGTACTGCCGGTAACCGGCGTCGGTGCGAGGCGGTTGGCGAAGCAGGCCACGCCGTTCGTAGTACCGAATGGTCTCGACGTTCACCCCGGCCTCGTGGGCCAGCTGGCCGATGGTCAAACCCTCCATGAGGCCAGGGTATCGGCCGTACCCGAGTACGGGGTCAAGCCCCTCTCCGGTGGGCTTGCGCTCAGGCCAGGATCTTGGCCCAACCTTCGCCGATCGGGGACATGAACACCGTGGTGAGGGCCATCGACCGGTGGAGCCAGAGTCCGTCTTGGCGCACGTAGTGGTCGTCTTCGTATCCGCACATCCAGTACGAGGTGCCGTCGAGGCGACGGCACGGAGACAGCAGGTCCCACCGGCCCCAAGCTTCATCCCCCTCGACACGGATCCTGGGCTTCACGAACAGGTGGCGGGAGAACGCCAGCGTCGGCGTGCGCAACCGTTCGGCAATAGCCGCTCGGCCGGTGATCCGTCCCAGCCCCGGTCCTCCGTCCCAGACCCCGTCGACGGTGAACAGACCTGCTACCTCGTCGGCCACCTGTGCCAATGTGTGGTCGTCGACGACTCCGCCGGGCCCGAATCGCCGGTCCACCAGTTCGCCGTAGCGGGCTTTGAGCGACTGGAGTTCGAGCACCCCTTCGCTGGCCTCGACCCGGCGGCGTAACGCTGTCACTTCGGCGGCCAACTCCTCGATGGTGGTCATCAGATCTCCTCGGCCGGTCAGGCGTCGACGGCGGACGGTGCCCGTCGTAGGCCAGGGACCTCGGGCATCGACACCATGCCCAGCTGCTCCACCAGATCGGCGATGCGTCCCTCCAGCTCCTGGGCGCGGTCCCGATCGCCCTGCAGATCGGCCAGGCTGTGCAGGGCGTCAAGGGTCAGGGCCAGCTCGTAGTCGGCCTTCAGCTCCAGGGCGCTGTCCCTGCTGGCCTCGAAGGCCACCCGGGCCGCGTCCAAGTGGCCCTGTTGGACCAGGGCATAGCCTCGGACCCGCTCCACCAGGGCTACACCCCGGGGAGAACCCTGTTCGACCATGGTGGCCACCAGAGGCGAGGCCAACTCCAGCGCCTCTTGGCTCCGTCCCTCCAGGGCCAGGCACTCCGCCACCATCGAGTCGACCTCGGCGGCGTCGAAGTGCAGGCCGCTGGCGGTGAACCCGTCGCGGGCCTCGTCAAAGTGGCGGTGGGCCTCCTCGAACGACCCGGTCCTCGACTCCAGCCGGCCCAGGAGCATGGCGGAGTAGGCGATGGAGTACCGGTAGTCGGCCGCCCGTAGGACGTGGAGCGCCCCCAGGATCTGTTCCCGGGCCTCCTCATAGCGCCCCTGATCGGCCAGGATCTCGCCGATGTTGATGGTTCCGCTGGCGGCGTCGACCTCATTGCCGGTGGCCAACCGGGCATCCCGGCCCCGGGCGTAGAGGGCCACCGCCCGGTCCCATCCACCCCGGAAGTACTCGAAGGCCCCCAGGTTGTTGAGCACCACTGCCTGACCGGCCAGATCCCCGAGTTCGCCGTAGATGGCCAGGGCCTCCTGCGAGTGTGTGGCCACGTCGTTCTGACCGAGCCACACCAACGCCTGATCCAGGGTGAACAGCGCATGGGCTTCGGCGTCCCGGTCGCCGTGGGTCCGGGCCTCGTCGATGGCCAGTCCGCACCACGAGACCGCCTCGCGGCTCCGGCCCTGGGCCTGGCGTACCGCCGCGTACCAGGTCATCAGTTGGGCCCGGAGTCGGCCGGCTTCGGTGCCGACCACCTCTTCGATCATCCGGAGTCCCCGTCGGATCCAGCGCACTGCTTCCGAGTAGCGCCCGACCCGCTCGGGCATCCAGGCCTCCTTGAGGCACAGCTCGGCCTGGGCCACCATGTCCGTTCCCAGCAGCTTGCGGGCCCGCCGGTAGGCCAGTGAGGCCCCCCGGTAGTCGCCGGCCCGGTCACGTACGTCGCCGAGCGACTCCCACGCTGAGGCCACCAGGGTCTCGTCGACCTCGGGCAGGCGCACCACGGCTGCCAGGGCCCGCTGGTAGAGGGTGGCCGCCTCGACGTTGGCGTACTTCTCTCCGGCCCGGTCCCCGGCCAGTCGCGCGTACTGCCAGGCCCGTTCGAACTCCTGGGCGTGGAAGTAATGGAGTGAGAGCAGTTCGGCCTCGCTGTCACCGTTGCTCCGGGCGGCCAGAGCAGCGGCGGCCCGACCGTGCAGCTCCCGGCGCCGCCGGAAGGGCAGGCCCTCGTAGGCACAGTCCCGCACCACTGACGACCGGAACCGGATGAGGCCGGACCGCTCGGTGCTCAAGAACTCCTGCAGAGCCGGAGGCACCCCTTCCGGTCGGGGGGCGTGATCGGGGTCGTTGTCGGTCTCCGGCCCCAGGAGCTCCAAGAGCTCGGCCTCGGTGAAGCTGGTCCCGAGTACGGCCGCATAGCGCAGGGCTTGCCGGTCACGGGGGGAGAGGTGGTCGATCTGGGCGGTGACAGCCGAGTCGACCGAGTCCGGAAGGGCATCCACCGGCGCCCCCGACCGGTGGGCCCGCCACAGCTCCTCGAGGAACATGGGGTTGCCCATCGAGCGCTCGGCCAGCAGGCGGATCTCATGGGGCAGCATGGGGGCTTCGTCGGTGGCCGCGATCAGCGCCCGCACCGCCTGATCGGTGGACAGAGGGTTGAGTCGGAGGGCACGTACGTGGACCCCATCCTCCGGGCTGAACCCGGTGTCGGCCGGTCGCCGGGTGATGCACAGCAACCCCGGTCGGTCGGTCAACTCCCGAGTCAGGTCCTCCATGATCCCCTGGGATGCCTCGTCCATGTAATGGGCGTCCTCGATCACCAGGAGGAAGGGCCGTTCGAGGGTGGCGGCCAGAAACGCGGCCGTCGAGCGGGCCACGGCGCGGCGCCGGAACTCCGGCTTGAGGGCCGCCGTTTCGGAGGTGTCGGGCAGGTCCAGGTCGAGGGCCGTGCCGATCAGGGGCAGCTGAGGCAGGAGCTCGGGGGCCGCCGCCTCGATCCGCGATCGGAGGTGTTCGGCCACAGTGTCCGGGTCGGCATCCATGGCCAGGCCCAACAGGGCCCGGCCGAGATACCAGATGGAGGCGTACGGGGTGGTGGACTCGTAGCTCTCGCAGAGGATGGTCCTGGTGCGAATGTCGCCGGCCCGACTGGTGAGCTCCTCCACCAACCGCGACTTACCGGTACCTTGGTCGCCGACGATCTCGACCACGCGACCCGCCCCTTCCATCACCGCGGCAAGATCGCCGTTCAGGGCATCCAGCTCGGCATCGACCCCGGTCAGGGGTAGCCGGTCGACGCGGTGGCCCCGTGACCGGTGGGCGGCGCCGATGGCGAAGGCGGTGACCGGCCGTCGCTTCCCCTTCACCATGAACGGCTCCAGCGGAGTGGTCTGGAATCGAACCGACGAACGGTCGAGCACCTCGGCCGTGGCCAGTACCTGTCCGGGAGCGGCCTTGGCCATCAGCCGTGCGGCCAGGTTCACCGTGTCTCCCATCACGGTGAAGGTCCTGCGGAAGGGAGTCCCCACATCGCCGGCGAACACCGGGCCGGTGTTGACCCCGATCCTCAGGGCCAGGGGGAGCTCCTGGGCGGTGATCTGGCGGAGCGCCAGGAGCATCCGTTGCTCGTCTTCACCGGCTCGCCGGGGAACGCCGGACACCAGGATGATCTTGCCTCCATCGTGGTCGATGTCGGTCCCGAGGAACGACACGTCGTTCTCCTCGGCGGCCTGTTGCACCCGGCGGACGACGACGTGGAGCCGTTCGGCCAGATCGGCCGGGCCGTTCTCGCTCACGATGGAATCAGTCCCGTCGAAATGGAGGAACGCCACCGTGGCCGTGCGGTGCTCAGGTTCCTGGCCCCCGGCCAGTAGATGTCTCCTGATGGCGGTGGGCACGTGGCGGGACAGGTCGACGCCGTCAAGCTCCGGTGGGGTGATGGGAAGGGCCGGAGTCGACCCTCCGGGTGATCGCAACAGATAGGACTGACCCCGGGCCGGCCCCCGGATCCGTTCCGTGAAGGCTGCCGCAGTTGCCGCGCTCATGACGATCTCGCCGGCGGTCGCCGTGCCTTCCGCTCCCACCGTGTCCGTGGCGGCCGGCCCGGCCACGATGAGCTCACGGTGTGACCCGCCGACCAGGAAGAGGTGGAAGGTTCCCCGGTGGACTCCGATGGAGATCCGGAGGACCACCCGGCCGGCCGAGGTGTCCAGGCGCCCGGCGTGGCGGAGCCTCGCCCGCATGCCCACGGCGGCGTGGGCTGCTCTGGTGGCGTGGTCTTCTCCCGTGAACAACAGCAGGAGGGCGTCCCCGCCGAACTTGAGCAGGTTGCCGCCGCACTGGTACGCCACCGCCAGCAACTGCTCGAAGCAGGTATTGATGGCGTCGGCTACTTCTTCGGCACCGACTTTCCCGTGCCGGGCCAGACGCTCGGACATCTTGGTGAAACCGGATACATCGCCGAAGACCATGGTGCCCTCGACGGCCTGCCACAGCGCGGCCTCATCGCTGGCATCGGGCCTCCGGGCCCACTCGATGGCCGGTCGGGTGATGTAGGGCAGCAGGACCGAGTCCGGCCCGTGGGGACCGGGCACCGGCGGGCTCCCGGGAAGTTCACTCGTGGCTGATACCAAGCGGACTCACCTGCTCAGCGCCGCCCCATGATCGGGTCGTTGCCGGTGAAGTAGACGGTGTCCTCGGCGTAGAGGTCGTCAGCGGTCTTTGACCCTCCGGTCTGCTCTTTCCCCTCCACACACGGTGTGTCGTACCCGGAGGCCGACTTGGTGCAGGCCGACAGCTTGTCCACCTTCTTCCCGTTGGGTTTGAGGAAGTACACCGACCCCTTCGGGACCGATTGGCCGTAGAAGAACTTGACCACGGCCACGATGGGGTCGTCGTTGTTGGTGTAGACGCCAAAGTTGCCGAAGGCCTCCATGACGTTGCCCTCGCACTTCAGCGAGCCGGTGGGCGGGCACAGCGCCGGTACGGCGCTCGGGGCCAGGGACTTGAAGGTCACAGCCACCGGCGGAGGGTTCTCGACCACAGTGCCCGATGCCAGTGGGGACAAGGCGGCGTGCCGGTCCGTCGCTTTTTTGGTCACCGTGATCTTCTTTTTGGGAAGGGTCAGGGTCACCGACGCCTTGGCCTTGGACAGCGGGGCCTTGGTACTGGTCAGGGCGATCCCCGGCGCGGCCACCGCGGTGGACCCGTGGCCGCTCTGGACCACCACCACCTCGATCTCCGAGAGGGTGGTGGAGTGGGTGGTGGCGTTGGTGCTGGTCACGGTGGCAGAGCCGGTGATGGCGGTTCCCTGGGCCAGGGTTCCCGTATTCACCAGGATATCGAGAGTACTCGAAGCGCCTTCGCCCAGGTTGCCCACTGGGCAGGTGACCTTCCCCGGGCCAGCCGACGAGCAGTTGGTCCCGGAGGCGGCCATGCCGGCCAGGTCGTAGGTGAGCGCCGCTCCGCCGTCCGTGACGCTCACGTCCGCTTCGATGCCCTTGACCGCAGACGTCGAGGTGTTGGAGATGGTGGCTCCCCAGCCGCCGACGGTGCCCGGGCTCACCTGGTTCTGCAGCGGGGGGGTGGAAGAAGGAACCTGGAAGGTGGGGCTGGACGGGGGCGGGTCCACCGTCGTGGTGTCCAGGGCGGCCACCCCACCGGGGGCGGTGCAACTGAGCTGCACGGTGGTCGACTTCCCGTTGTTCACGTAGGTGGTGGTGACATCGATGGTACCGGGCACGAAGTCCACCACTCCGCTGCCTGGCCCGGTCTGCCAGGTGATCGGGTTGTACGTGGTGTCATAGGTGTAGGGAGTGTTGCTGGCAAAGTCCCCGTCGGTCTGAGGCAGGTTGGTGGCCGCCGCCGCCTCGCTGTCGGGAGCGACCGCCCCACTGGCCCCCCCGCCCGAGGTGCGGCCGTCCACGGTCACCGACTGGGCGCTGATGGTGAACTGGGTGGTGCCGGTGGCGATGGCCTCGTTGATCACGGACGCCGGTACGGTGACCTGAGCGGCCAGGCTGGTCGAGAAGGTTCCTCCGGCATCGATGCTGGCCGGCGCGGCGGGCACCTCCGACAGCACCACGGGAAAGTGCGTGGACCCCAAGGGGGCGGGCAGCTGGCACGTGTACGTGGCTTGAACCGCCTTGGTGTATGTGAACCGGTCAGCCGACGTCTGGGGTGAGGTGTACCAGGTGTTCACAGTGACCGCCACCGTGCCGGCGCTGTGGGCCGGGTCGATGGCCGTCACCGAGGTGTTGGAGTTGACGGTGAAGCTGGGGGCCGGGGTGGTCCCGAAGTACACCCCGGTGGTCCCGGCGAAGTTGGTCCCGGTGATGGTGACCGCCGTGCCTCCGGTGACCGGTCCCGAAGTTGGGTTGATACTGGTGACTGAGGGCACCAACGGTGCCCGGGCTGACAGATAGCTGCCTTCGACGCCGAGGACGTACGAGTCACCGGGTTGCAACTCGGTCCCGTCCTCGTCCTCGGTACCGGTGTACCACGAGCCGAAGGTGAAGACGATCTGGGTGCTGGTCCAACTGGAAACATTGATCCCGATGCAGTCGCCGGACCAGCCGGCCTGCCACCCCTGGGTGTTGTCGGCCATGATGAGGTCGCTATAGGGAAGGTTGGTGCCCGAGGCCGAGCAGCCAGGGCTGTAGCCGTCGGCCGGCTCCGATCCGAAACCGCTGCCGTTGACCGTGACGGTCGGATTGGTGCCCGCGTCAGAGAAGGTGACCCCGGTGACGTCGGCCACCGGGGTGGTGGCGGTGACTACGGCGTCGTCGCCGTTGTCGGTCATCACCAGGTCCCCCGACGGGTTGAAGGTGATGCCGGACACGGTCAGGTTGAGTTCCAGCGGGGTCACCTGGTCGCGGGTCACCGGCGTCCCGACGAGGGTCCCGGTGGAATTGGAGAGCACCGATACGCCCGAGCCGCTCGAGACGTAGACATTGCCTGAAGGGTCGATGGCCAGGTCCTGCGCATCGCCGGTGGGGAGGTTGAGCCCGGACTCCAGCATGTCGATGTCGTTGGCCGGAACCGGCTGCCCGAACAGCGTGCCCGATGCCACGGCCACGACAAACAGGTCCTGGTTCATGGAGTCGGCCACGTAGAGATTGCCCGACGGATCGATGCCGAGGCCATCGGGCTGCCAGGTGCCGGGGTACGTTTCGATCTCCGAGGCGTTGTCGGCGGTCACCGGCTTGCCGAAGATCGTTCCCGAGGTGTTGGGTAGCACCCATATGCCCGGGCTTCCGCCGAGGTTCCCGTTGTCGGTCCAGTACATGTTGCCGGACGTGTCAAAGGTCAGGGCATCGATGTCATCCGAGGTGCCGTAGACCTCGGTATAGGTATCCGCACTGACCGGTGTACCGAAGACCGTAGTGTTGGTATTCGAGAACACGTCCACCGATGTGAAGCCCTCGGCGAACGTGCTGAAGAAGACCATGCCGTCGTAGCAGGCGATGGCTCCCAGCCCGGCGTCGGCCGTGAGAAGGGGTGTCAGGGTCCCCGCCGAAGCCGCCTGGCCGTAGAAGGTGCCTGAGGTGGCCGGGTCCACGTAGAGGTCACCATCGTCATCGGTGACGAACAGGTCGCCTGACGAGTCGTAGCACTCATTCTGTGGGGTGTTCATGCCGGGGGTTCCGTTGACCGGGGTCACCGCCTCGGCCCCGGCCGGCGTGCTGGATACCACCGGCACCACGACACACGCGGTTACGGCCACCATCACCCCGAGGAGGCCCCTCCACCGCCTCCGTGACGCGAAACCACCTCTGGACTCCCGCACATTCCTCGTGGCCACGCCGCGCACCCCCTCGTGAAGACATCGCCGTAGCCTGCGCCGGGCCGCCCGGTCCGAACCTCAGACTGTGGCCAGGTTAATCAATCTCCCTGGCCACCGCCATTGTTCAACCGGACGGGCCGCCCCTTCCATCATCGAGAGTGGTGGGGGAGCCGCGGTCCGTGGCGGTCAGACAGTCTCCTGGGTGGGCATGTGCTGAACGGTGGGTACCGGGTAAGGGGGCTGGTCAGTGGCGACTTCGAGGAGGTCGGTCTCGGTACACCCCTTGGTGGCCAGGTAGGCGGGGTCGTTCCGGGTGGCGGGCAGGGCCGGGACGACGGTGTCGCTCTTACCCAGGTGCAGGGTGGAGGTGAGATCGCCGACGGCCGACCGGCGCCAGGCCGAGAGATTGGGGACCTTCACTCCGAACCGCTCCTCGATGAAGCGGAGCTGGGAGGTGTGGTCGAACGTCTCCGAAGCGATGTGGCCCCCGCGGCTGAAGGGGGAGAGCACCAACATCGGGACCCGGAAACCCAGTCCGATGGGACCGGCGATCCCCTTGGCATCGGCTGGAAGGGGATCGACTGTCAGGTACTCGCCCGGTGTCCCGGTCGGGGCCACCGGTGGATTCACGTGGTCGAAGAACCCGTCATTCTCGTCGTACATGTGGAACAGGACGGTCTTCGACCAGACATCAGGGTTCGACACCAGGGTCTTGAGAACCTGGTCGGTGAACCACTCGCCCAGGAACGAAGGAGCCGGCGGGTGCTCGTCGTATCCGACCGGGGTGCTGATCCAGCTCACCGCGGGCAGAGTCCCTGCCTTCACATCGGCGGCGAAGTCCCCGGGGAAGTTGGGCAGGAAGGCCTTTTGGTACAGCGCCGACGAAGGGTTCTCGTACTGCGAGAAATACGGCAGGACGCTGTCGGTGGTCAGTCCGATCTTGCGCATGGTCTCGATGCTGTAGAGGTCTCCGGGTGGGTTGTAGTACTTCCAACTCACGCCGGCGTCCTCCAGCAACTCGGGCATGGTCTCCCAATGCACACTGAACAGTGCCGACGGTGATCCGTTGGTGACCACCACCGGCCCGCCGGCCCGGCCGGCAGGATCGATGGTGCCGGACATCTGCATCAGCCGGTTGGGATGGGTCGGGCCCATCACCGAGCAGTGGTAACCGTCGCACAGGGTGAAGGCATCAGCCAGGGCGTAGTAGTAGGGCAGATCGGCCCGGGTGTAGTAGCCCATCGTCAAGGGGCCCTGAGCCGGCCCCTCGTTGGACGCCCGGGTGTGGACCAGAGCGAACGAGTCCATCTGGCCGTCGTTGCGGCACTGGTGCTGTGGCTCCCAGTTGTGTGTGAGGTCGAAGGTGCAGTCGGCCAGGTCGGTACCTACGGTGTCCAGCCGGAAAGGCAGCAAACGCCCGGCCGGTGAGGAGTGGGTGTTGGAGGGGCACACCTGCGAGAAGGCGCCCAGCTGGCCATCGGGGTGGTCGTCAAACCCCCGCACCCCTGGGTAGGTCCCGTAGTAGTGGTCGAAGGAGCGGTTCTCCATCATCAGGAACACCACGTGCTCGACGGCGCCCAGGTCCGACCCCGCCGGGGCCACTGCGGTCGACCGGGACACGGTGGTTGAAGAGGGCGAAGCCGATCCCTGCCCACAGGCAGCCGCCAGCACCCCCACACCCGATGCCGCCCCGGCGGCCAAGAGCTGGCGACGGGTGAGACCCCGGGGACGGTCGTTGCTGTCGGACTGGTCCTCGCGCATGGGTCGCTCCGGTGTCGGTGGGCCGGCCCAAAGGTACTCAACTGCGGCCGCCCGGTGCAGGACGGTCGGCTACGTCCTGGGACGAACGAGTTGACCGCTCGGCCTGACTCCTGTTGACCCGGCCCACGATGCCGGGCGTGGGCTGGAGTGATCAACTACGGTCGCCTCCGGACTCCGGTGACGGAACAACGGGATGGAGCAGCATGGTCTCGCGACGAGCGTTCATAAAGGGTGGTGGAGCCACCGTGATCGGCGGCCTGGCCGGTGCCGCCCTCAGTTCGTGCACCACCCAGGGTGTGGCCGTCGAGCTTTCCGATGTCGACCCGGTGGTCGCTGCCACCGACAACGTCCAGTTCCGTCCGGGCGGGGCCGGACCCCTCTACTGGAGCACGTACGGCTACGAGTACCTCGAAAACGTCCTGATACCGGAGGACGTGTGGAAAGCCAATGTCGACTGGGTGGCCGACACCTTCCGTGACTACGGCTACACCATGGTGTGCACCGACGGTTGGATCGACGATACCCAACACATCACTCCGCACGGCTACATCGTCAGCCAGGCCGACGACTGGGAGCACGACTGGGCCTGGTGGGTCGACTACCTGAAGGGCAAGGGCCTGCAACTCGGCGTGTACTACAACCCACTGTGGGCTACCAAGTCGGCGGTCACCAATCCCGACGTGACCGTCGTCGGTCGACCCGACATCAAGGTGGGCGACCTCGTCAACCCCGGCGACAACTTTGACGGGGGCGGCCGGCTCCAGTGGGTCGATGCCACCCGGGAGGGAGCTGAGGAGTACGTGAAGGGGTATGTCTCGTACTTCCGCGAGCTGGGAGTGGTCTTCCTCCGGATGGACTTTCTGGCCTGGTACGAGGTGGGCTTCGACCAGAGCGAGGGCACGGTGGGAGCGGCCCACGGCCGCGACTCCTATCTGCAGGCGTTGTCCTGGATGCGAGAAGCAGCGGGGGACATGCAGCTGAGCCTGGTGATGCCCAATCTGTTCGACCACGGGGCGGGGGAACGACGCTTCGGTGACCTGGTGCGCATCGACAACGACGCCAGCTTCGGTACCTGGATCAACTTGAGCGAGGGACCCCAGGGGTGGCAGCCCATCTGGTCACAGTGGAACAACCCCTTCTTGGGGTTCACCGGATTTTCGGACGTGTCGGGAAGGGGACAGTTGATCCTCGACGGCGACCCCCTGCTCATCAGTTCGTTCGCCAACGACGACGAACGACAGTCGGCCGTCAATCTCTTCATCATGGCCGGGGCGCCCATCGCCATCTGTGACCGGCAGGACACCATCGGGGACAGCGCGGCCATCTTCCAGAACCGCGAGGTCCTGGCCGTTCGCCAGGCAGGCCTGGTGGGCAAGCCCGTCTACCACAACACCCACGATTTCTTCTTCGACGCCTCCAGTCGCGACCCGGAGCGGTGGATCGGTCAGCTGCCCGACGGCAGCTGGGTGGTAGGTCTGTTCAACCGCGGCAACGGACCAGGTCCGTCGACCAGGTCCATCGAGTTCGCCTCGGAGCTCGGGCTGGCCGGGCCGGCCGCGGTGCGTGACCTGTGGGCCCACCGTGATCTCGGGTCCATGACGGCCTGGACCGTGGACCTCCAACCCCACCAGTCTTCGCTGGTCAAGATCACCCCGTCCGGGCCCGCCCGCTATGCCGCCGAGGTCAGCGCCTGGTCGGGGAGTGCCCGGTTCGAGAACACCTTTGCCGGCCACGAGGGACTGGGCTACGTCACCGGCCTGGATACGCCAGCAAGCAGTCTGTCGCTAGCGGTGTCGGTGGCCAAGGCCGACCGCTACACGCTGTCCTGCCGGGTGGCCAACGCCACCGGGGCGCCGTCCAGCCTGAATGTGTACGCCACCGACCCCGGTAACGGAAAGCAGTTCGGTTCGGCTCGGCTGACCGTCTCCAGCACCCCGGTGTGGACCACGTGGCAGACGGTTCCCCTGCAGCTGGACCTCGGTGCCGGGGTCAACCTGATCACCATGGCCACTGGGGACGGAAGCGTCAACGTCGATTACGTGGAGCTGCCCAAGAGCTGAGTTGCCCCACAAGGGTCGTTACCTCTGAACCGATGGCTCTCCGTCGTCGGGTTCCCCTCCCAGGGTGCCCACTGTGACGGTCGCAGGTACCTAGAGTAGGGAGACCATCGCTGGGGGATGTCGGTTCGTTGCGGCCGACACGGCGGTGGGGGGAGGGAGGATCAAGGCCAATGCGCGGGAGGCACGGTGGTATCCCCGAGGGTCGTCCGGAGCGTCCGCCGGGTCATTTCGTCCGCCGAGCGAGGTTCCGGAATCTGGTGGTGGGGGCGGCGGTGGTGATGAGTGCGGCCGCCTGCGGAGGAACTACCGGTGCGGGCTCCACCACGACCACCACCTCAGGGAGCCAGCCGGCGGCCGGGGCTCAGCCGTCGCCGGTGGACACGGCCAGCACCTCGAGCCGGGGTGTCACCAAGAGCACCATCAACGTGGAGTTCCCGGTGGTGGCGCTGAACTCCCTGGCCGGCCAGGAGGGGTTTGCCGCCGACGCCGAATTCGGTGAACAGACCAAGGCCATCGAGCTCTTCGTCAAACAGATAAACCAGACCGGCGGCATCAACGGACGCACCATCAACCCCATCATCACGTCCTTCGACCCGACCAACGAGACGGAGATGCGGGCGTTGTGCAAGACCTGGACCGAGGGTTCGCCGGCGGTGTTCGCGGTGTTGGACGGCCTGGGTGACTGGACCGGCGACGACCAGCTGTGCATCACCCAGGAGGGCCACACCCCCCTCATCGGTGCATGGTCCACGGTCACCAACTGGACCAACGAAGGCTCGCCCTACCTGTGGTGGACCGGGCCGGACCAGGCCACCATCCTCCAGGCCGTGGTCAACTGGGGACTCAGCGCCCACCTGCTGGGGGGGACGGTCAAGGTGGGGGTCATCGCCGGCGACCGGGCCTCGGATGAGTTGGCCCTGAACCAATACCTCCTGCCCGACCTGCGCAACGCCGGCATCACCCCGGTGGTCAAGACCATCGACTCGGACCCCGACGACACTGCAACCACCGACGCCCAAGCCCCGCTGGTGGTCCAGCAGCTCCGCAGCGCCGGGGTCACCTCGGTCATCCCGCTCGTCCCCTTCAACGTCTTCTATCCGGTGCTTCAGGCCGAGACCCAGCAGCAGTGGTATCCGAAACTGCTCCTGAGCGACTACGAGGGAAGCATCGAGTCATCGCTCGGCCTGCTCCCGGTGCCCTACGCCAAGGCCCTCGACGGTCAGGAGGGGGTGACCACGGAAACGCTCGGCGGGATCGACAGCCCCCGTCCGCAGAGCCAGGGTGGCTATGACCCCGGTCTACGCAAGTGCTGGAACCTGTGGCACCAGGCCTATCCCCAGGTGCCGCCGGGAAACATGAATGATGTGGTCGAGGAGCAGGGTCCCATCGCCGGTTGGTGCCAGACCATCGCCCTCTTCGCCACCGCGGCGAAGAACGCAGGCCGTGATCTCAACCGGCGCACCTTCGTCACGGCCATGTCCAAGATCACCGATTTCCCCGGCACCTGGTCCACAGTGCTCTCGTACGGTCCGGACAAGCGGTACGGCCCCACCGAGTACCAGGTGGTGAAGTTGCGGGTCAACTCACCGGCCTCGTCGCTGTGCAAGACCACCGTGGGCAAGCCCCCGCCGGCCACCTGCTGGGTCAGCGTCCGGCCCTTCGTCCCGTTGCCCACCGGCTGAGCGGCTCTGGGCGGGAGGGGTTGGGAAACGCCGATCAGCCGTCGTAGAAGCCGAAGGGATGGAGCCCGGCCAGGGTCCGTTCCCTCGGTGTGCCGGCCCGCATTCGGGCCTCATCGGAGAGCTGGTTGGCCAGCCCGGTGGGGCGGATCCGTTGAGCCAGGTCCCGACGCCCGTAATGGCACTGGATGAACATCCGTCCCGGATCCCCTGGCCCGGGCGGCATCCTCCGGTGCCAGAGGTCCGAGACGAACAGGGCTACGTCACCAGCCCGGGCCAGGACGGGCACGACACCGTGCCCGTTCCAGGTGAGGTGGTCGTCGTCGGCCCGGTCGAAAGGGGGTGCCTGCCCCGAGGTGTGGCTGCCGGGGATCACCCCGGTCGGGCCGGCCTCGATGGGGCAGTCCCACAGGTAGAGATGGCTGGCCACGGCGAACACGGGATAGGGGATGCGGGTGTCCCACGGAACATGGGGGTCGCGGGGGATGTGCGGACCGCCGTCAATGTGCCAGAACCTTCCGAGGTGGTCGTTGTTGCCCGGTGGTTGCCACCACGCGGTATTGGCGATGACGTGGCAGTCCTCACCGAGGAGTGGTTCGACAGCCTCGAGGATGCGTCGGTGGCCGATGCCTCTTTGGACCGGGCCACTCCGGTTGAGCATCTCGTAGCGGAACGGGGCGGCTTCCTCGGGCGTGTCCCCGCGTTCGTCCGGCGGGAACTCGGCGAAGACCCGTTCCACCTCCTGACAGAGCTGGGCTACCTCCTCGGGGGTGAAGACGCCCTGGAGCACGGCGTAACCGTCTGACTGGAGGATGGCGGCCGAGTCGGGGCCGGGGTCGGAGCGGATCGTCAGATAGCCGGCAGCGTTCCGGGTGAGCATGCCGCGATTCTGTCGTTTCCCTGCCGCCGCCACAACGGGAGCGGCAAGGGCAGGCCGTCTCGCCGCCTATGGCGGACCCGGCCGGTAAGAACATCGCCTGACCTGCGGGAAAACAGGCCAGGCGACATGGTCATGGTACCGCCCGGTCCCAGTAGGTCTTGACAAGCTGCCGTGATAGGTACATATTCATCTAGGTTACTAGTTAAAGTGAGGATGCATGATCGAGTTCCATCTCGACTCCCGTTCCGGCGTCTCGCCGTACCTGCAGATCGTCCATCAGGTCCGGCACGCCCTCCGCCTCGGACTGCTCAGCGAGGGGGACCAGCTCCCCACGGTCAAAGACGTCGTGGCCAGCCTGGCCATCAACCCCAATACCGTGCTCAAGGCCTACAAGGAACTGGAGCATGCCGGGATCGTGGCGGCACGGCCGGGGGTGGGTACGTTCGTGACCGCCACCCTCAGCGACGCCTCGCTTGCTTCCCACGGACCTCTCCGCCAGGAGCTGCGGCGCTGGTTCGCCAAGGCCCGCCGCGCCGGGCTCGACGACGAGAGTATCGAAGCGCTGTACAAGGAGTGCCTTCGGGCCTCCTCTGCGGAGGCCATAGCATGAGCGCGGCCCTCGAGGCCCGGGGCCTGGGCAAGCAGTACGGACGGAAGTGGGCGCTCTCCGACTGCACCATCGTCATCCCTGAAGGGCATGTGGTCGGACTGGTCGGCCCGAACGGCGCCGGGAAGTCCACCTTGTTGAACTTGGCCGTGGGGCTACTGGCCCCTACCGCGGGCACCATCTCCGTCCTCGGCCAACAACCCGGCGATACTCCAGAGCAGCTGGGCCAAGTGGGATTCGTGGCCCAGGACACCCCGACCTATGGCGGACTCTCGATCGCCGACCACCTCCATTTCGGCGCGTGGATGAACCCCACGTGGGACTCCGACCTGGCTGAGCGCCGCATTGAACAGCTGGGCCTGGACCCGAAACAGAAGGCCGGCAAGCTCTCGGGTGGCCAGCGGGCCCAGCTGGCCCTCACCCTGGCCCTGGCCAAGCGACCCAAACTGCTGATCCTCGATGAGCCGGTCGCCAGTCTGGATCCGCTGGCCCGTCGGGAGTTCCTCCAGCAGCTGATGGCGGCGGTAGTCGAGCACGAGCTGAGTGTCGTGCTCTCCTCACACCTGGTGGCCGATCTCGAACGGGTCTGCGACTACCTGATCGTGCTGGTCTCCTCGCGGGTGCTGGTGGCCGATGGGGTCGACGACCTACTGGCCGGCCACCGCCGGCTCACAGGACCTCGTCGAGATGTGGACAGCCTCCCGGGCAACCAAGAGGTGATCGAGGAGAGTCACACCGATAAGCAGAGCACGCTGCTCGTCCGCACCGACGAGCCGGTCCTCGATCCCGACTGGACGGTCGAAGAGGTGGGACTCGAGGATCTGGTGCTGGCGTACATGGGACGAGCCGGCGGTGACCGCAGTGATCGTCGTTCGGGAATCAGGGTGGTCCAATGATCCGTTTCGCCCTACGTCAGTTCCGCACCCAGGGGGCGGTGGCCATCGGCGCCCTCATCGCCGTGGCCGTGGTGGCGCTGATCACCGGCTTCCACCTCGTCCACCTCTACGACACCACCGTCGGCGACTGCGGCAAGTACGACGATTGCTCTACCGCCGGCAGCACATTCCTCCTCAACGACCTGCCCTTTCTCGGGGTGCTGGCCAACGCCCTGGTTCTGGTGGTGCCCGGTCTGATCGGGATCTTCTGGGGAGCCCCACTGGTGGCTCGCGAGCTCGAAGTAGGAACCTTCCGCCTGGCCTGGACCCAAAGCGTGACCCGGACCCGTTGGCTGGCCGTGAAGCTCGGGGTGGTTGGACTGGCCGGCATGGCAGCTGCCGGGCTGCTGAGCCTGATGGTCACCTGGTGGTCGAGCCCGATCGACCGGGTGAACTTGAACTTGTTCTCCAACTTCGACCAACGGGACATCGTTCCCATCGGCTATGCCGCCTTCGCCTTCGCCCTGGGCACCACGGCCGGGGTGCTGATCCGTCGCACCGTTCCGGCCATGGCTGCCACCCTGGTGGCCTTCGTGACCACTCAACTACTCGTGTACCACTTCGCCTTGCCGTGGATCATTACCCCGTTGCAACGCACCTACCCACTGGCGTTGGGATCTACCGTCTCCGGCTACGGCCAGATGAACCAGGGTCAGCCCAACCTGATCGCTGGCGCGCCCAACATCTCGAACGCCTGGATCTTCTCGACCAACATCGTCGACAAGGCCGGCCAGGCCCTCACGGGTGGCTATCTCCAGCGTGTCTGTCCACTGCTCGGTTCGAATCTCGGTGGTTCCGCCCCCCCTGGAGCCAAGCCCAATGGCGGTGGCGCCGTCGCAGTAGGCCCGGCGCCCTCCGGAGCCGTGACGGTGCTGAAGGACTGCGTGGTCAAGGTCGGGGCCACCTACCACGAACTGGTCACGTACCAACCCCCTGGGCACTACTGGCCCCTGCAGTGGATCGTGCTGGGGATCTACCTGGCGGCAGGCCTGGCTCTGGCCGGCCTTTCCTACTGGTGGATCCGTCGCCGGAGGGCGTGAGTCGGCAGGTTGGGTCCTAGGGGTTCAGGCTGTCGAGGGCCTGACGAAGATCGGCGACCAGGTCGTCCGCACTCTCCAGACCGACGCTCAACCGCACCAGGTCTGCCGGCACCGCGCTGGTGGAGCTGGCCAAGCTGGCGTGGGTCATATGACTCGGGTTTTCGATGAGACTCTCGACGGCGCCGAGGCTCTCGGCCAGCGTGAAGATCCGGGTCCTCTGGCAGACCTCGAGCGCAGCCGACTCACCTCCGCCAAGGGTGAAGCTCACCATGCCTCCGTATGCCCTCATCTGCCGTTGCGCCGTCTCGTGACCGTCATGGCCGGGTAGCGACGGATGCAGCACCGTGGCCACAGCCGGGTGGGCAACCAGCATCTCAACCACGGCCAGAGCGTTGCTGCAGTGTCGCTCCATGCGAATGGACAGCGTTTTGATTCCCCGTTGTACGAGGAAGCAGTCGAAGGGCCCCGGAACAGCCCCGGCGGCGTTCTGAAGAAATCCGATGCGATCGGCGAGCTCGGCGTCATTGGTGGCCACAAATCCGCCGACCACATCAGAGTGGCCGCCGAGATACTTGGTCGTCGAATGGACCACGATGTCGGCACCCAGGCTCAGCGGTTGCTGAAGCCAGGGAGTGGCGAAGGTGTTGTCCACCACCACCAGGGCCCCCTGACGATGCGCCACCTCGGCTACGGCTTGGATGTCGATGATCCGCAGGCGCGGGTTGGTCGGGGTCTCGACCCACACCATGCGGGTGTTGGGCCTCATCACATCGTCCAGATAGTCCAGATCCGCAGTCTCGACTTCCAGACCGGCCGGAGCCATGACCTGGGTGGCCAGTCGAAAGGTTCCTCCGTACATGTCGGAGGGAAGTATCAGATGGTCACCCGGATGTAGGAGGCGCATGACGGCGTCCTCAGCTGCCATGCCGCTGGCGAAGGCGAATCCGAAGGTGGCGCCTTCGAGCACGGCCAGGTTGGCTTCGAGGCTGGCTCGAGTGGGATTGCCGGTCCGGGCGTAGTCGAAGGCGCGGTACTCGCCAACGGCGTCCTGTTTGAAGGTAGAGGACACATTGATCGGGGTGTTGACGGCGCCGGAGTCACCATCGGGTCCGGTGCCTCCGTGGATGGCGCGCGTCTCGAAGCCCAGGTCGGTCAGGTCGAGGGGATCGTCCATGTCGATCTCAGTGGGAGGTGCCGGCCAGAGCGGCGAGCACGTCCACCCGGGTCACCACGGCCACGGGATGGCCACGGTCCAGGATCAAGACCGCCGAGGCACCCTCCAGGCGGCTCACGGCCACCTCCAGTGGTTCGCCCGAACCGACAGTCGGCAGAGGATCTCCCATGACCTCTCCTACGGTCCGGTCGAGAACATCGGCATCGGCGAAGGCCCGGTCCATGAGGTCGCGTTCGCTGACGGCGCCCATCACCTCGGCCAGGACCACCGGCGGTTCGTGATCGATCACCGGCATCTGGCTGACCCCGTACTCGCGAAGGATGGCAATGGCCTGTCGAACCGTCTCATGGGGATGGGTGTGGACCAGCATGGGCAGCGACGGGTCACGGGTGGCGAGCAGATCGCCAATGGTGGCTCCGGCAGCGTGCAGGAATCCGTAGTCAGCCATCCAGCCGTCGTTGTACAGCTTCGACAGATAACCGCGGCCCGAGTCCGGCAGATGCACCACGACGACAGCGTCAGGAGGCAGGTCCCGACCGATTTGTAGGGCGGCGGCGATGGCCGTCCCTCCCGATCCACCGATGAGCAGACCCTCCTGGCGGGTGATGCGACGAGCCGTGGCGAAGCTCTCGGCGTCAGAGACGGCCACCACCTGGTCGACGACCGAGGGGTCATAGGTGGTGGGCCAGAAGTCTTCGCCGATGCCCTCGACCAGGTAGGGGCGACCTGACCCTCCCGAGTAGACGGAGCCTTCGGGGTCGGCGCCGACGATGGTCACCGAGGGCTTTTGCTCCTTGAGGTATCGGCCGATCCCAGAGATGGTCCCGCCGGTGCCGACACCGGCGACGAAGTGGGTCACCCGGCCGCTGGTCTGCTCCCATATCTCCTTCCCCGTGGTCTCGTACTGGGAGCGGGGATTGTTGGGATTGTGGTACTGGTCCGGCTTCCAGGCCAGCGGTACCTCTCGGGCCAGACGGTCGGAGACCGAGTAGTAGGACTCGGGGTGTTCGGGCGGGACCGATGTCGGGCAGACGATGACCTCCGCTCCGTAGGCGCGCAGGAGGGCGATCTTGTCGGCCGCCACCTTGTCGGGGCACACGAATATGCATCGGTAGCCACGGCGGGCGGCCACGATGGCCAGGCCCACGCCGGTGTTGCCGCTGGTCGGCTCGACGATGGTCCCACCGGGGGGCAATCGCCCTTCTCGCTCGGCGGCGTCGATCATGGCCAGGGCGATCCGATCTTTGGACGAGCCGCCGGGGTTGAACATCTCGAGTTTGGCCAGGAGGGTGCACTCCAGGTCGCGAGCGGTGCGGTCCAGCCGGATCATCGGGGTGTCGCCGATGAGGTCGAGCAGGGAGTCGGAGACCGTCATCGGAGGACCCGAATCCGACAGGGCCCGCACCTCGACCCCGGCCAGCGATCCGGCCAACTCGGCGGGGACGTCGTCGTCGGTGAACAACACGGTGGGCAGTCCGGCATCGTGGAGGGCCGAGGCCACCGCCATCGACTCCTTGACCGGGCCGACGACGCCCACCCGACGGGGGATACGTCCCCTCAGATCGCCAACCAGAGTGATCAGGGACTCACCCTCCTCGTGACGACGAATCGACCGAGCTTTATCGGACAAGGTCCTCGGTGGGTCGACTTTGCCCACCACGACCAGGATGTCCATGGCCAAGTTCTACCCCGCCGCACCCGGTGGAGTCATCATTTCGGGGTTTCAGCCGGGCAACCCTGGCAGGGTGGTGACTTCTCTCAGCTTCGACTCTCGCCGGATGAAGCCGTCGGCTCAGGGCCCAGGTCGACCGTCGGGTCGCGGCCTACCCCGGCCGGCTCAACCGGTCCGGTCCTCCAAAGTCGGGTCACGCCGAGCAGGGCGGCGGCCCCGAACAGCACGAAGGGCAGCTCGATGAATGCCGCTGCGGCCAACCCGCCGACCACGCCCGAGAGCGCCTCGGCCCCCACCTGGAGAGACTGGTTGTTTCCCATGACCTGTCCCTGTTGGGCATCGTCGACCGATAGGGAGAGCAGGGTGGCGCACGAGGGCAGACAGATGGCCAGGGCCAAGGCCGTCAGGCCCAGGGTCAGCCACATCAAATTGAGGACACCGGGGAACGGGAGGATCAGGAGCATTACCCCGGTGGCCAGCCCCGAGGCCAGTGTGAGGACCGTCGCCGACCATCGTCGTGAGAGCCGGCCGACCAGCCAGAGGTTGGCGACGACGATGGGAACGGCGACCCACGCCACGAAGACCGACTCTCTGGCCACGCCCAGATGAAAGTCCCGTACCAGGTACATGGGATAGACGCGGAAGAAGCCGAAAATGGCCAGATAGAGCAGGAAATTCACCAGGTACAGCGGGCGGAGGCGGCGGTCGGTGACCACCGTCGCCAGGTTGACGAAGCTCTTCAAGTAGCCGCCGCCCCCTCCGGCGGAGGGACGGTGCGACTCGGTGAAGAACAGGACCACTCCGAGCAGTGTCAGTGCCAGGAGGATCTCGACGGCGAAGAACGGGGTCGGGTACCCGAACCACGAGGCCAGCTGGTGGTCGGCCAACTGCCCGCCACCCAACGGGCCGACCACGTAGGCCAGGCTGGAGCTCAGGTAGACGTAGCCGAAGAGGCGGTTGCGGTCGGCGGAAGAGCTCGAATCGGCGATGGAGCTCTGGGCGATGGAGATGTTGGCCTCGCCCAGGCCACCGAGGAAGGAAGCCACCATGAGCAGCGGGAGGCTCCGGACGACCAGGGCGGCCCCGATCACGCCGTACCAGATGGTCGAAGCAGCCAAGGAGCCGAGGAGAACCGGCCGCCGGCCGATGCGGTCGGAGAGGGCCCCGAGCACCGGTGCTCCGAGAAACTGGCCCAGAGGGTAGAGGCAGAGCAACAAGCCGAGGACGATGTTGCGGGTGGCGGCGCTCGAGGACGCCGGGAGCATGCCGTTGTCGTTGAGAAGGATCATCGGCGTGAAGACGGTGATCATCAGGCTGTAACCCAGGAAGCCCACGAACACCACGATGTACAGGGGGGCGAGCGCCCACACCCCTGACGTCCCCGAGCTGGAGGGGAGAAGACCGGGTTGACCACGTTGTCGCCGTCCGGCCCCCTGCCTGTCAACCACAGTCCACGGTAGCGCGGGTGTGGTGAGGACAAGTGGTCCGATCCCAGGTCAGGAACAGTCGTAACGGGCCAGCAGGGGCACCAGGACGGAGGCAATCGGGGTCCTCCAGCCGGTGACCGGGTTCCAGCCGTGTCTGTTACGTCTACTTCGCCCGGCCCTCGACCTCGTTGACACGGGCACCCGGTAGACCCGAGCCTCGTTGGCAACGGACCTCAACCGGGCCAGTTGACGATGACCCGATCTCGGCGTACGTTCCGTGTGGCGCAGGGGGGTCTGGCGGCTGCGGCAGCGTTTCCACCGGACTTTCGGTTAACGACGGAAAGAAGGCAGAACGATGCGCAAGGCTCTTCTCTTTACGGCGGTGCTCATGACGGTCCTGGGTGGGCTATTCGTAGCCACTCAGGAAGTCGCGGTCGCCGTGCCACTGGCAACCGGGACCGCAACGTGTCCCGTCACCAGTGGATCGGGCACGCTCAACCCTGGCGTCTCCGCGGCAGGCCACGTTGGCGGTCTCAAGATCACCTTCCAAGGCGTGCTCGGCCACCCGGGCTCGACTCTGACATGCGGCGGGACGGTGGTGACCCCAGCAGGTGTCCATGTCCTTGGCGGCAAGTTCACCGGCTCTGGCTACTACAACCCACCCACTCCTTCTGCACACGGAAGTTCCTGCGTTAAGTTCGACGGCCCCGACAAAGTCGGCAGTATCAAGGTCACCATCGTCTGGATTACCACCGGCGGGCCAATTGCCAACACCGTCATCACCTACACGAACAATGTGGCTTCGACGACGGGTCCAGTGAACGGCTACGACACGCTCACGTTGAAGGCGCCAACAGCTACCAAAGCGGGGTCATTTACAGCCGGAACTCCCCGCACGACCAAACTCGTCACTACGATCCCGGCACCTGGACTGCACTGCGTTGGAACCACGTCGGCCTTCAAGATCACTGGTGGTGGGGTGTCCGTGTAGCGGACAGCGGATAGCGGCAACCTCGGCCCTTTCGGGAGGGTTGCCGCTCCGAATCAGCCGATGCTGCGGGGACGGCCGGAAAAGTGCGAGAGCAGCAGTCGCCGAAACAGCCGCGTCATCGGTGAATAGGTCTGCAGGCAGGTCCGCCCCCCTCCTGCGTCTTATCGGGTTGGCTGCGACGGTTGACTCCACGAGCAATGCCCTGACCTGCGGGAAAACAGGTCAGGGCATCGTGGAGGTGGCGGGAATCGAACCCCGCTGTGCGGTCCTGGTCACAGGATCGAAACCCTCGCTGAAGACCCCAAGCCGAAACTGGGTCCCGAATCGCAGATCAAACGGTCCCAAGCGACTCCGTCGGCTGGGCCCGCCAAGACGACGGCGGATCACTGGTCGGGAACGAATCAGCTATTTCCTTGTCGATCTGTGGCTCCGTCTTCGGCTGCTCCACCCTCTGGCTCTGTGGTTTCCTCAGCTTCAGGATCAGGTGGCTTGTTCTCATAATGCTCCGCGAGGTCGACTGGACTCGGAGGATTGCCAGGAACGTCGGGCTCAAGCGGGCCCGGCTGAGGGTCGGCCGGGATGGGCTCACTGGGTGCGGGGACTGTCATGAGTTGCGGATACCCGAATCCGCCCGCGAGAAACCCCGGGCCGTTTGCACGGTCGCAGGGCCTGTTTCTAATCCTGGGGATGGGCTGGCGCTTACTGGACAATTCCCAAAGCACCAACCCATCCCCGGAACGAGATCTTGAGGGAGGCAGGAGCGGGAGTCAATCGCTTCTGTTTGGACTTCTGCGAGGTCCCTCCGAATCCCGCTTGCCAAGCGGTACCGCCAAGCCGTGCAGTTCGAGCTCGTCGAATGGCTGATGGCGCCGGATCCGACGGGTGTCGATCTGCCCAGTTTCGCCGGCCTGATCACCCGATCGGCGTGGATGGCTCGAGGGGCCTGTCGTGGTGAGTCTCCGGAGAAGTTCTTCCCCAGTAAGGGACGGTCGCTGGCTCAGGCCCCGACCCTCTGTCAGACCTGCAGGGTACGACGGGAGTGCTTGGATTTCGCCCAGTCCGATCCAGACCTCATCGGCGTGTGGGGCGGGGTCAGTGCCGACGAGCGGAGGCGTGTCCGGCGGACCGTGGCATGAGGGTCAGTGTTGGTGGTGGGGCTTTGACTCCTCCTGTCCGAACACCCAGGAGACGATCAGCACGGCGGCCAAGGCACCGGCGACACTCAGCCATTCGTAAATCATGCAAAAGACTTACCCAGGTCAAAGCGTATGAACCCTCAGACCAGCCAGGGCAGGTCAGACCGAGCCGGAGCCTGACGGCCGATTCTGCGGAAGGAGTCCAGGTCGGACCTGTGACGCAGGCACGCTTCGACCGCGTGCCACTTGCCGGCGTTGTCCTGCAAGGTTGAGGGCGGACTGCGTCAGCCCAAGCGACTTCCGCGTCAGTTCGCTTGAGTGAAGCCAATGCTGGCCAGGACGACAGTGAGGAGGGCAAGCGCAACCGTCACCGATGCCGTCGCGTCATCGGTGAATACGTCTGCACGCATCTCCGCCGTCTCTCCTGTGTCCTGTTCGTGTCCTGCCGTGTCTTTTCGCAGGGGTGTCACCATTTGACGCACAATGCCCTGACCTGCGGGAAAACAGGTCAGGGCATCGTGGAGGTGGCGGGAATCGAACCCGCGTCCTCCGGCTTCTCAGTAGGTCTTCTCCGAGCGCAGCCGATGGTGGATTGTCGGGACCGATGCCGTAATCGGCGTCAGCATCGTTCCGTATCCGACTGAGTTGTCCCTGACGGCCCGTCGGCGCAGCCGGTCAGGTGAGTCCCACTAGATGGCGCCCGGTTCCGGCCCGTAGGACTGAGACCGGTCGGACGTCGCAGTTTCTAGGCTGCGAGCGCGAGCTGAGGCTCGGCGTTTATTTTTTGTTCCGGCTCTTTAACGTGGCTCCGGAGACCACGGCTCGCTTCTCCTACATCGACGACCAGAGTCGAAGCCTGTCACCCCCGTGGGTTGTTCAACGGCCGAACCGGGTAGTCCGACCAGGTCAAACAGCCTACCTGGTGGTGGGCAGTGGCGATCCATGGCCCTGGTGCTGCCGCACTCAGCGTGCCGAGGCCCCCCGAGAAGCGGCTCGGGCCTCCCGGGCGGCCTCCCGGGAGGCATCCCTGGTGGCGATGGCGTGACGCTTGTCGTACTGCCTGCGCCCTCGGGCCAGCGCCACCTCAACCTTGGCCCGGCCATCCTTGAAGTAGATCGATAGGGGCACCATGGTCAGGGACTGCTGCTGGGACCGACCCATCCACTCGTCGATCTGCCGGCGGTGCAGGAGTAGTTTCCGGCGCCGGTCCGGATCGTGGGCGCCGAACCCGTTGGCCTGGGCATAGGGAGGTACGTGCACTCCGAACAGCCACATTTCGCCGTCGATGATCCGGGCATAGGAGTCTTGCAGGGCGATCCGGCCGGCCCGCAGGGATTTGACCTCCGAACCCTGGAGCACGATCCCGGTCTCGACAGTCTCGATGATGTCGTAGTCGTGGCGGGCACGACGATTGGAGGCCACCACCCGGTTGGCCTCGGACGGTGCGCCCTTGGCGCCGGCCTTGCCGGACCCGCTACCCGCGCTCTTTTTCTTTGCCGCTGCCATCACCATCGGACGGTAGTCGCCTGATGGACCCCTGGCTCCCACCAACTGGGTAGCGTGGCGGGACCATGCTCGCTCTGCCCAAGATGGTCCACGATCAGATGGTGGCCCACTGCCTCACCGGGCTACCCGACGAGGCCTGTGGGCTGCTGGGTGGCAACCCCGATACCGGCGAGGCGGTCACGTGCTACCCGACCCGCAACCTGGCGGCCTCGGCCAAGCTCTACACGGTCGACCCCAGAGAGCACCTCCGGGCCGACCGGGACGCCGAGGCGGGCGGAAATTCGATCATCGGGGTGTTCCACTCCCATACCCACACCGAGGCCTACCCGTCGGCCACCGACGTGGCCCAGGCTCCCGACCCCACCTGGCACTATGTGCTGGTATCCCTGCGGGACATCCAGCCGGTGGTGCGGAGCTACCGGATCGTCGACGGCGTGATCACCGAGGAACAGGTCCGTCTGCAACCCCGGTAGAATCCCCACCTAACTCGTCAACTTTCGTCGACGTCGATCATCCGGAACCCGCCCGGAACCCAGACCCAGAGGAGCGCCCGTGCCCGTCCAAGTAAACCTGCCGACGATCCTGAGGACGCATGCCGGAGGCGTCAAGACGGTATCGGTGGAGGGATCGACGGTCGGTGAAGTCCTGACCACACTGACTGAGGAGTACCCCGGGCTGTCGGGCCAGGTGATCGACGACAAGGGGTCCCTCCACAAGTTCGTCAACGTGTACCTCAATGACGATGACGTCCGCTACCTTTCGGCTCTCGACACCCCGGTCAAGGAGTCCGACGAGATCTCCATCCTTCCCGCGGTAGCCGGCGGAGCCGTCGCCACCGGGGCGGCCCCCGCCCGATGACCGCGTTCGGCTCCGTACTGGAGCTGATCGGCAACACCCCGCTGGTGGACATCTCCACCTTGAGCCCGAATCCCGATGTCCGCATCCTCATCAAGCTCGAGGGTCAGAACCCCGGCGGGTCGGTCAAGGACCGGATCGCGCTGTCCATGGTGGAAGAGGCCGAAAAAGAAGGCATCCTGACCCCGGGGCAGACCCTGATCGAGCCTTCGTCGGGCAACACCGGCATCGGCATGGCCATGATCTGCAAGCTGAAGGGCTACCACCTCACGGTGGTCCTGGCCGACAACGTCTCCATCGAGCGCCGCCAACTGCTGGAGTTGTGGGGGGCCGAGATCATCTCGTCGCCCGGTTCCGAGGGCTCCAACGGGGCCGTCCGGCGGGCTCGTGCGCTGGCTGCGGAGCATCCGGAGTGGGCCTTTCTGTACCAGTACGCCAATCCGGCCAACCCCAAGGCTCACTACGAGGGGACCGGGCCCGAGATCTGGCGGGACTGCCCCGAGGTCACCCACTTCGTGGCGGGATTGGGAACATCGGGCACCCTCCTCGGCGTGGGTCGCTACCTGAAGGAGCAGAACCCCGACATCAAGGTCTGGGCCATCGAACCTCCCGCCGGTGAGCTCGTGGATGGCCTCCGCAACCTCGACGACGGCTATATCCCACCCATCTTCATCGACAACGGGGGAGCAGAGCTCCTCGACGGGAAGCGGATCGTCCGCCCCCGTGAGTCGATCGAGTGGACCCGACGGCTGACCGACGTGGGCATCTTCGCCGGCCTGTCCTCCGGGGCGGCACTGGCCGGCGCGGTCAAGACGGCCGACGCCATCGACCACGGCACCATCGTGGTGATCTCGGCCGACGGGGGATGGAAGTACCTCTCCACCGGGGCCTGGACCGGCGACCTCGATGAGGTGGCCGAACGGGCCAGCCGGATCACCTACTTCTGAGCGTTGACTCCATGAGTGAGGGGCACCAGGGCCTGTCCTTCACCGTGCTCGGATGTGACGGGAGCTGGACCGGAGCCGGCGGGGCGGGAAGCGGCTATCTGGTCATGTCCGGCGCCACCACCCTGATGGTCGATGCCGGACCGGGCACCTTCGCCAACCTGCAGCACTCGGTTGATCCCGCCGCCATCGACGCAGTGATCCTCTCCCACCATCACGCCGACCACTGGTCCGACCTCTCCGTGCTGGCCGCCCACGCCCAGTTCGCCCTGGGCCGGCGGGGCATCCCGATCTACGCTCCCTCGGGCTTGGCCCAGCGGTCCCATCTGGCCGACTCGTCAGCCCTGGAGTGGCACGAGGTGACCGACGGTGACTCCGTGAGGATCGGGGGAGTGGCCTGCACGTTCCACCGCACCGACCACGCCTTCGAGACGCTGGCCGTCCGGCTGGACGGCGGCGGCCGGACCCTGGGCTACTCTGCCGACACGGGCCCCGGTTTCTCGCTGGGCGAACTCGGGGTAGGTCTCGATCTGATGCTGTCCGAGGCCACCTATACCGTCGAGCACGAAGGGACTGCTGGTCACATGAGCGGACGCCAGGCCGGCCAACAGGCTCGACGGGCGGGTGCCCGCCGCCTGGTGGTCACCCATCGGTGGCCCACCGTCGACCCGGCGGTGCTGATGGCCGAAGCGGCCGCGGCGTTCGGGGAGCCCGTCGAACAGGCGGCCATTGGAAAGGAATTCGTACTGTGAGTGAAGGAACGATTGCCCGACGGACGACCGGACGCGCTGACGGGCGGGGCACAGACGAGTTGCGCCCGGCCTCCTTCGAGCGGGACTTCACTGTCTTCGCCCCAGGGTCGGTGCTGGTCTCGATGGGGCGCACCCGCGTCCTGTGCACGGCGTCGGTGGAGGAGCGGGTCCCGCCGTGGATGCGGGGTAGCGGCAAGGGCTGGGTCACCGCCGAGTACTCGTTGCTGCCCGGGTCGACGGGGGAGCGGGTCACCCGTGAGGCGGCCAAAGGCAAGCAGTCGGGCCGGACCCAGGAGATCCAGCGGCTGATCGGGCGGTCCCTCCGATCGGTCTGTGACATGGTGGCGCTCGGTGAGATCCAGGTGGTGGTGGACTGCGATGTGCTCCAAGCCGACGGTGGCACCCGTACCGCCTCGATCTGCGGCGCCTATGTAGCGCTTCACGACGCCCTGACCCGACTGGTACAGAAGGGGACACTCCGGACCAATCCCCTCACCGAAGCGGTGGCGGCGGTCTCGGTGGGAGTGGTCGACGGGGTGTGCATGCTCGACCTCCCCTACGAAGAGGACAGTCGGGCCGAAGTGGATATGAATGTGGTGATGACCTCGTCGGGCCGGTTCATCGAGGTGCAGGGCACAGCCGAGGGCATGCCTTTTACCAAGGGAGAGCTCGACGAGATGTTGAGCCTGGCCGAACACGGGATTGCCCACCTGCTCGACGTGCAGGCCGACACATTGGCCGAACCCCCGACACCCCGGTGAGCCCCGGGGGCATCAGCCTGGTTCTGGCCACCGCCAACCCCGACAAGGCGGCGGAGATCACAGCCATTCTGGCCACGGTGCCCAACCTGGTTCTGCTGCCGCGGCCGTCGTCGGTGCCGGACGTCGAAGAGACCGGGGACACCCTGGTCGACAACGCCCGGCTCAAGGCCCGGGCCCTGTGCGAGGCCACCGGGTTGGCCGCGGTCTCCGATGACACGGGTCTCGAGGTTGATGCCCTGGGCGGCGCACCCGGCGTGTACTCGGCCCGCTTCGCCGGCGAGCACGCAACGTATGCCGACAATGTGGCCAAGCTGCTCGCCGAGCTGGCCCGGGTCGGAGCGGACGACCCCGAACGACGCCAGGCGGTGTTTCGGTGCGTGGCCATGGTCGCCTACCCGGACGGTCGGGAGGTCTGGGAGTCAGGGAAGGTGCACGGCACCATCACCGCCGAGGGCCTGGGCGGCGCGGGATTCGGCTACGACCCGGTCTTCGCCCCCGACGGCTTCGACGGCCGGACCTTCGCCCAGATGACCGCCGAGGAGAAACATTCGATCTCCCACCGTGGGAGGGCCTTCCGGGCCCTGGCCGAACGGCTCGGAGCGCCGGCAGGGTCGTCCTGAGTCGCTCGAACGGCCAGTAGCGTCACTGGCCCGGTACAGGAGGAGAAGCCCGGGGCTCCACGTTCGATACCTCGGTGGTATCCCGTACCTGACGGCCCCGTCGACGGCGTCGGGACCTACTGGTTCAGCCGAGCCGACCGGAGCGGCGCAGACCGACCTGGGTGGTTCTCAAGCCACCCCGTTGTCCTCTGCTGCCGTCGACGTGAAGTCCGGGGCCCACGGGTCTCCGGCGATGGGCGGAGGCATCATTGTCACCTCAGCCAGGGCGGACGGATCCTCTTCCGGGGGGCCCACGGCCTCGGATACCGGAGACGGGGGAGGGGGAAGAACCCCGAGGAGGTTCTCGTGGTTTTGGTCACCGACCGAAGGTGCCGAGGCGTCGTCCGGAGCGACCTGTGCGCCGTCGATCGGACCACCGCCGGCTCCACTCGCCGGCCCGTCCCCGGATGGATCGAGGGGAAGCCCGTCCAGGTCGATGAGTCCGGCGGTGTGCAGGTCCCGCAGGGCGCGGAGTCCGACGATCTGGTCCCCTCCGATCATCTCGAGGACCGATCCCACGGTCGAACCTCCCTTACCGATGGTGGTCAGTACCCGCCACTGATCGCTGCGGATCTGGACGTCCTGGCCGGGTGGATCGGGACGCAGGGCTACCGGTGAATCGAGGGGCACCACCGCCAGGATCTCCTGCCACTCCTCCACCTGGGGGCGGACCTGGTCGAGGACCGACGACACGGATACCGGCGACTGGCCTGGAGCTGCGACCGGCCCGGCCGTGAAGTAGAACGACCCCTCGTTGGCCCGGGCCAGATCGAAGATGGCCTGGCTCACGGTGGAGGTCGTGCCCACCTCGGCACTCAGAAGCTGGCCCTGGTCCAGCGAGACCCGTCCGTCCACCGAGTCGCCGACCACCTGAAGCTCCCCGGTCTGCAGGGTGGATGCCAGCATGGACAACACGTCGGAGATGGGGAAGACCGAGAGGGACCCGACGAGGGATGCCGTGGTGGCCTGATCGGGGCTCTCGAACAGGCTCCCTCGCTCCCAACCGCTCGAGGCTCCGGCCCACAGAGGGGCGCCAGACCGGGCATGGTTCCCATGCACCCCACTGTCGAATCCTTCGCCGGGAGCTTGCGTTAGTTGATCCACCATCCCGTCCACCACCCCTCGCTGGCTGTCCATTGCCGACCCTGCTGAGAACCCACGTCTCCTGGCCATCCCCCACGCCTTTCGGTTCGAGATTCCGTGTTATCACAATAACCGCGATGAGTGCTCATCTCCACACCCAATGTGGTAATTGGACGGGATCTGGCTCTCCATGAGGGCGGCCCCGGCCCCGGCTGGGACGGCCATCCGTCCACAGGGCCCCGATCGGCCACGGCTAACCTCGCTCGGCATGGTGCGAGCCCGATGGAAGCCGGCTGTCGAGGGGGTACGGCGGGCCCTGGTCGGTGTGGCCAGCCATAACCCGACCAGTCGCCGGGTCATGGCCGGGCTCGGCCGTGAGCTGACCGGGGCCTCCGAGCGGGCCGGGGCCCTGGCGGCGGCCCGCCAGGCCGGCATCGCCGATACCTACGGGGGGAGCTACTTCGGCGAGGGGAGAGATGCGTCGGGCGACCGGGCCGGGCTGTCGGGATACGCCCGATACGACCGCATCGCCTCCAACGCCGACATCGCCGGATGGCTGCTGTGGCGGAACTTCCGGGTGGTCAACTCACTCGATGTCGGTTGTGCCACGGGATACCTGGTGGAGGTGCTCCGCGAGCGCGGGATCGACGCCCAGGGCTGCGACGTGAGCCAGTTCGCCATCGACCACGCCGCCCCGGGAGCGGTGGGCCATGTGCGGGTGGCCAACCTCTTTGCCGGTCTGCCGTGGGCGGACGGGTCCTTCGAACTGGTGACCGCCCTGGAGATCCTGGAGCATCTCCCCACCGACCGGGTACCCGAGGCCCTGGCGGAGCTCCGCCGGGTGTGCGGCGGCTATCTATACGCCACCATCCCTTCGTTCGGAGTCAACGTGTCCGGGCCGGACGGGCACTTCGAGGGCAAGGTCCGACCTCACCGTGAGGACTACTACCGCCAGCTCGGCTCGGAGTACCTCGGTCCCGTCCCCGAAGAGGACCTGGCGGTCGACGCCGAGGGTCAGCTGGTGGAGGGCCACCTCACCATTGCCTCGTTCGAATGGTGGACCGGCCAGTTCGAAGCGTTCGGCTTCAGTCGGTGTCCGGACATCGAACGGCGGCTCTACGCCGACATCGAGCCGGCCGACCTGGCCCCGTACTGGAACATCTATGTCTTCGCCACCGACGGCGCTGCGGCCGATCGCGGCCGAACCGCTCCGGCCGGAGCGTTCCTTGGCCGAGCTGGGGCTCCGCCATCCGTTGCTCGAACGGGAACAGGCGTGAGCGAATTCCCGACGGCTGGTCGTCGTTGGAGGATTTCGAGCACCTCCGGTTCGACCGGCCCGAGCCCGGGGTGCTGCTCATCACCATCGACCGGCCCGAGGTGCTCAACGCCGCCAACGAACGCCTCCATCGAGAGTTGTCGGCCATCTGGCCGGTGGTCGATGCCGACCCGACGGTCGCCGTCTCGGTGATCACCGGGTCGGGGAGGGCCTTTTCGGCCGGTGGCGATCTGGCCATGGTGGAGGCCATGACCACCGACCAGCTGGCCGTGGTGGAGCAGTGGCGCGATGCCAATGCCGTGGTCGAACAGATGCTGGTCTCGGTCAAGCCCATCGTGTCGGCTATCAACGGAGTGGCGGTGGGGGCGGGTCTGGCCGTGGCCCTACTGGCCGATGTCAGCATCATCGCCCAGTCGGCCCGGCTGTCGGATGGCCACGCCCGCCTGGGCGTGGCGGCCGGTGACCACGCCGCTCTGATCTGGCCCCTGCTGTGCGGCATGGCCAAGGCCAAGTACTACCTCATGACGGCGGACTTCATCGACGGGCCCGAGGCCGAGCGCATCGGGCTGGTGACCAGATGCGTGCCCGACACCGAGGTCCTCACCGAGGCGCTGGCCATCGCCCACCGTCTGGCCCAGGGGAGTAGGACCGCGGTGCAGTGGACCAAGCGGTCCCTCAATCAGTGGCTGCGGGCTTCGTCGCCGGCCTTCGGTGAGTCGTTGGCCCTGGAGATGTTGGGCTTCCTCGGACCAGACGCCGCCGAGGGGGTTGCCGCCCTCCGTGAACGTCGGCCCCCGCGGTTCCCGTCGGCCGAACAGCCAAGCTGACCGTCCGCCCCTACCTACGACCTCTGGCTAGGACACCGTGACCAGGGTGCCGATGGGGGTGTAGGGGAACACCACCTCGGCATGGTCCGGGGGCATCTCCACACAGCCGTCGCTCTGGGGGAAGCCGTAGCTGGACCGCACGAACCCGTGGAGGGCGTCGCCCCCGTTGAAGTAGCTGACCCAGGGGATCCCGGGGTCCGAGTAGTGGGAGCCGTCGGGGTTGGTCCCGGTCATGGTGGTGGTCAGGTAGCGGGCATAGACCGGGAAGGTGCCGTCGGCTGTGCTGGCCCCGGGGACCCCGGTGTTGGCCAGGGTCGAGTACACCTCGACCCCGTTGTCGTAGACGGTGGCCGTCTCGGGCAGGTCCTTGGTCACGTAGACGTAGTTGTAGTCGGCCGGGTCCATGGCCCCGGCCTGGGCCGCGGCCAGCAGCTGGCTCCACACCATGGGCCCGGCGATGCCGTCGGTCTTGAGGTTGTGGCGGGACTCGAAGTTCATGACCGCCCCGGTGGTGATGACGTTGGAGGTCCCCTCGGTCCACAGGCTGGTCAACGAGGCCGGCTCGGCGAAGCGCCAGGCGAAGGTGCCCTGTTGGGGCTGGGCGGCCTCTTGGGGGGCGACCACGGCGCCGGCCGGGGTGAAGCTGACCGGGAGGTAGCCCAGCTGGCCCAGGAGCTGTTGGAGGCGGAGGGTGCTGCCCGGTCCCACCGTGAACTCGGTGGCCACGGGGCGGCTCAGGGCCTTACCGGTGGCACTGGTAGCCCCGGCCGGCACGGTCACCGTCTCGGTGCTCAAGGGGACCAGGGGGCCGCTGGCCACGAACTGGTAGGTGTCGGGGGTGACCACCTCCCAGGTCCCGGCCACGGCCGGGCTGAGCGTGGGGGTCGGCGAGTGGGCCGAGAGCGGTTGGGAGAACTGCACCGAGATGGTGGCATCGCTCGGCACTTGGGTGGCCCCGTTGGCCGGGGTGACCGAGGCCACCGAGAACGGGGCGGCCCGGGTGGCCACCCCCACCACGCGGGCGGCGGCCACCGACGTCGGGGAGGACGCGGTCCGGCTCTTGTCCTCGTGGATGACCACCGCCGTCGCCGCCACCGCCACCACGGCTACGCCAGCCAGGGTGATAGCCGCCAGCCAGCCGTTCCGCCTGCCGGAGGCCTTGTCGGGGCGCGTGGTCGCCTTGTGTGAATGGGCTCCAGGCATCTCTACTCCTCAGCAGGAAATCTACCAGTCGACGCCGCAACTCGGTCGCCACCCCTCTCGGGGCCGGGGGCCGGCGGTCGGAGGTCCCCCTCAGTCGTGCGGCGTGTTCGGCGACCCGGCGTTCGATGGTGGTTACCACCACCTCCAGCGCTTGGGAGTCGGTGAGCTTGTGGCCGTCGGGGTCCCGGACATAGAAGGCATCCACCACCGCGGAGCCGAAGGTGGAGACCTTGGCTGACGTCACATCGAGGCGGCAGTCGACCAGTGCCCGGGTGATCCGGTGGAGCTGCCCGACCACGTCTTCAGCCCGGACTTCGACCACCGTGGCCGTGGCCGAGGCGTTGTTGTCCACCGTGACCTCGGTCGAGACCAACTGTGGGGTGGTGAGCCGGCGCTCGTGGCGGTAGGTGCGGGCCCGCTCGGCCAGCTGCTTCTCGATGGAGAGGGTGCCGGCCATGATCTTGGCCAGATCGTCGGCCAACCGGGCCGACGATGGCCAACGCCCCCGCGAGGGCTCGACCGTGAAGATCTCCACGGCCACCCCGTCCTCCCCGGCCACGACCGCAGAACGGACATTGAGGCCGTGGAGGGCCAGCACCCCGGTCACTTCGGCCAGCAGTCCGAAGTGGTCGACGGCCACCACCATGACGGTGGGATCGTCGACCGACAGTGCGGGGACCCCGTGGGTGCGCACCGTGTCCATGATCATGCGCAGCTCGTCGGTGATCCACGGTGTCGGAGGAGGCGCGGGCTCCCCGGCCAGAAGCCGCCCGGTGCGCTCGACCAGGTCGGCGATCAGGCCTGCCTTCCACGGGCCCCAAGCCGACGGCCCGGTCGCCAGGCTGTCAGCTTCGACCAGAGCGGCCAGCAGGTCGAGCGTGGGCCGGTCGCCCACCTCGTCGGCCACCCGTTGGGCGGTGGCCGGGTCGTCAAGGTCGCGTTTGGTGGCACTGTCGGGCAAGAGAAGGTGCAGCCTCACCAGCGTGACCAGGGTGTCGACATCTTCGGGGGGAAAGCCCATCCGGCTGGCGATGTCGCGAACCACCGTCATCCCGACTTCGGTGTGGTCGCCGGGGAATCCCTTGCCGATGTCGTGGAGCAGGGTGCCGATCAGGAGGAGATCCACCCTGTTGACCCGGTGGGCCAAGGTGGCGGCGTTGGCGGTGGCCTCGAGCAGATGGCGGTCGACGGTGAAACGGTGATACGGGTTCCGCTGGGGTTTGTTCCTGACGGCGGCCCATTCAGGGAGGTAGCGCTCGAGCAGGCGACGCTGGTCCAGCGCTTCGAGGGCGTCGATGGCCAGAGGGCCGGTTGCCAGCAGGCGGACCAGGGTGGCTCGCAGTTCGTCCGACCAGGGTTCGGAAACCACCGGGGCCTTGCGGCCCAGCAGGTTGAGCGCTTCCCGGGCGATGGGAAGGTTCTTCTCGGCACTGACCGCCGCCAGCCGGAGGGAGAGCGAGGGATCCCCACTGGGGTCCGCCGCCGCGGTCAGGACCACCTCGCCTCCGCTCACCGCGATATCGGGCTCACCGGGGACCGGCACCGCGCCATCACCACCCCGTTCGGAGCGCCCCCGCCTCCACGAACGCCCGGAGCCACTCTGTTGGCGGGCCCACGCCGTCCGACGGCGCCAGGCATCGTCGCCCTCCCAGGCCACGGTGCGCCCGGCTGTGGCCACCTTCAACATCAGTGAGTCGGTATCCGGCTCACTGAGCGCCTTGGCCACTTCGTCCTGCTCTTGGAGCAGGAGCTTGTTCTGCTCGCGCCCGGCGCGCCGGTGCAACTCCACCCGGATGGCGGTCAGGGCCGAGCGGGCATTGTCGATGGCCACGGTGTCCACGTAGTCCGACAGCGCCGGTATGGCCTGCATCATGGCCAACAGTGCGGCTACGTCCCGTAAGCCACCGTGAGCCTCTTTGAGGTCCGGCTCGAGCAGGAACCCGACATCGCCGTAGCTGCGATCCCGCTCCGTGACCAGACCGGCGAGGACGTCGAGCCAGGGCGGCTTCTGCTTGACCCACCGCTCGCGGGCGGTCTCGATCATCGGCTCGGCCACCTTGGGGTCGCCACAGACGACCCGACCGTCCAGCAGCCCGAGCGCCACCCGGAGGTCCTTGCCCGCCATCTCCAGGGCCTCGTGCGGACTCCGGACGCTGTGGTCGAGGGGGACCCCCTCGTCCCATACCGGATACCAGATCTTGTCGGCGATGGCCGAGACGTCCTGCTTGCCCCGGTAGATGAGGACCACGTCGAGGTCGGAGTACGGACACAGCTCGCCTCTCCCGTAACCGCCCACGGCCACCAGGGCCATCCCCCGGTCGTCCCCGTCGGTGACCTTGTCGAACAGGTCGGTCAGCCAGCCATCGGCCGCCTGGGCGTAGGCATGGCAGAAGGCGTCCCCCTGGAGGTCCCGGCGTTCGATGAGCGTCTGGCGCAGTGCACGCAGGGACACCGCCGGACCGTACCACCGGCCAACTCGAAACGGTGGTTCTGGAGCCTGCCCTGCCGCGGTAGCCCACAGGCCGGTATCGGTTACCCTGGACCTATGGCTAGAGGACAGAGCATCGAACCCCGGGGCGAAGAGCACAATGGTTTGAGCGTCTTCGACGGCGTGCTGATTGTCGGAGGCGGGCTCATCGCCCTGTTCGTGGCCTTCGAGGTCCTCGGGTTCATCGCCGGAGTGGTGTGGTTCTTGGTCAAGCTGATCGTGGTGGTGGCTCTGATCGCTCTGGTGGTCAAGCTGGTCTTTCGCCGGCGATCCTGACCGGCAGCGCCTACGCGCCGGCGACCATCGACTCGAACATCTCGATGTGCTCGGCCACCATGCGAGTGGTCGAGAAGTAGCCCTCCACCGCCATGCGGCAGTCGTGCCGATTCAGTTTGCCCAGTTGCCCGATGGCCTCGACCATGGCGTCCTCGTCGTCGCAGAGGAAGCCGGTGCGACCGTTGTCGACCACCTCGGGCGCCGCTCCTTCGGGGAAAGCCAGGACCGGGGTGCCACAGGCCAGTGCCTCGATCATCACCATCCCGAAGGGCTCATTCCAGCGGATGGGGAACAGGAGAGCCGAAGCGCCGGCCAGGAGTTCCAACTTGCGCTCGTGGGACACCTCGCCCAAGTAGTGGGCGTCGTCGCCCAGGAGAGGCTCCACGTGCTCGGAGAAGTAGCGCATCTCCCAGGGCTCACGCATCTTGGCCGCCAGGTAGATCCGGATGCCGGCCCTGCGGGCAATGGCGATGGCCCGGTGGGGGCCCTTGTCCTCGGACATCCTGCCCAGGAAGAGGACATAGGGACCCTCCTCGTCACCTGCTCCGTCTCCCACCGGAAAGTGTGAGGCGTCAACGCCGTGGTGGATGACCCGGGAGATGGGGATCTGAGGAGCGGCCCGACGTTGTGCGTGGGAGATGGCCACGATCGGGACCCGATCGGCATTGGCTCGATAGAGGTCGGTCAACTCCTCGTTGAACGGGCCATGGATGGTGGTGGCCACCGGCAGCTCGGGAAACCGTTCCGAGTAGAACGGCCCCATCATGGTGTGATCGTGGACCACGTCACAGTGGCGGACCGCCTCGTAGGCATGGATGACGTGGCGGATCTCGGGGACCACCATGCCGATCCGGGTGCCCTCGGCGGCCGGCAGGACCCACTGACGGGGGACCGGACAGGTCGAGTCACCGGTGGCGAAGAGCAGGACTTCGTGTCCAGCGTCCTGCAAGCCCCGGGCCAGCTGGTCGACCACCAGCTCGATCCCACCGTAGAGAAGTGGTGGAATCGGGGTCCAAGGCGGGGCAATCATTCCGATCTTCATGGCACGATTCAAGCATCCTGGTGGGGAGGGTAGGATCGCCGGGCGCCAAGGGCGGCGTGGCCGAGTGGTTTAGGCAGGGGCCTGCAAAGCCCCGTACGGCGGTTCGATTCCGCCCGCCGCCTCCAATTGAAGGACCAAGGAGCCCTGCTTGGGCTGTCGGTCAGCCGGGTAGGGTAAACGGGTGGCCGCTGAATCGACGGGGCGGTCTGAGCCGGAAGATCCTCCGCGGAGGCGATCATGGGCCCAACGGGACCGGATCATCCCGAAGACCCGGCAGCTTACGTTCAGCAGCCGTCTTCTGTTCAGGATCGACCACTACACCTCACTGCCGTGGGCGGCGCTGGTGGTCGCCGTGGTACTCCTCGGTGCCATCGTCGCTGGCCTGTTTCTGGGCTTTCGAACCGGATGGCTGACCTCATTCGAGGTCGCCACCTCCGTCGTGACCCTGATGATGTTGTTCGTCATCCAGCACACCCAGGGTCGGGAGCAGGCGGCCACGCAGCGAAAGCTCGACGAGTTGCTACGGGCCCTTCCCGAGGCGGAGAGCGGCCTCATGATGCTGGAGGAGGCTTCCGACGATGAGATGCGGGATGTCGAGGAAGACCAGCGTGAGTCCAAAGAGAATGCGGCGAGTACTTCGGACTACCCGACGTAACGCTGCTTGTAGCCGAACCTGATCAGTGGCCCCGGCCTTCACTCGGTGGGCGGGGTGGCGTAGTCCCATACGAGGTGGGGATCCTGGCTGGCGTCCAGCAGGAGGTTGGCGGGCACCGCCTTGTCGATATGGCCGATGAGTCCCCGGTAGATGCCATAGCCGACCAGCTCCTGCAGGCGGGGCGGAAAGGACCGGACCGTGTCGCGGGACAGTCCCAGTTGTTGGTTTTCCTGCTGACGGATATATCCCGCGCAGTAGTTCATGGCGATGCCCACCCGCCGGGAGGACGTGCGATTCGAGCCACCGCCGTGCCACAGGCTGCCATGCCACACCAGCACACTTCCCTTGGCCATTTCGGCGGGGATGGAGTCGTACTCCCCTAAGAGATCCGGTGACTCGGCTGCCAGATGCGAGCCGGGAATGATCCGGGTGGCCCCGTTGTCCTCGGTGAAGTCAGTCAGGGCCCACATGGTGTTGCACACCGTCGGAGGGTGAGGCTTCGGTAGCGGGATGACCTGGTCATCAGCATGGATCGGTTGAGGCGTTTCGTCTGGTCCGATGGCGATGGAGGAGAGCGAGGACACCAGCAAACCGGGGTCGAGGACCCGTTCGCAGATGGGGAGGATGGCCGGGTGGGTCGGGATCGTCTCGAAGGGGGATCCGTGGGCCAAGAGGTTGTAGATCCGGGTGGTGTGAGTTCCTTCGAACGAGTTGTCGGCTGGCACGATCCCCAGCTGCCGCTCGAGTCGGACGAGCTCCTCGTTCAGCTCGTCGATCAGGTCGATGTCGATGGCGTCCTCCACGATGAAGTAGCCGACCTCTTCGATGGTGGCCGCGGCGGTATCGAAATCGGCGCTCATGGGATCTCCTTCGGCTTCGTGGTCTCAGCCTATTGTGCGGGTGTGGACGACAAGAAGCGACCGGAGAATCGCTATGAGCTCCTGACCTGCGCCTTCAAGGGGCATGCACTGGTGGGCACGGACGCGGCCGTGGTCACGGCGGAGGACTCCGCCCTGGTTCGACGAGCGCGGGGTGACCCGTTGGCACCGTTGTCTGCGGTGCGACGCGTGGGTGGCCGGGACCATTCCCGAAGAGCCTTCCCGCGAACGGGTACCGTCGAGGGACGAGATCGACGTTCCGGCCCGCGGGTTGGTCCTGCGCGACCGCTACGTTCTCCGGCTCATCGCCATCGACCGCGCCATTCACGTAATTGTGCTCACCCTTCTGGCTGTCGTGCTCTTCACGTTCGCCAGTCATGACACGTCACTCCGCCACGACTACACCAACATCATGAACGATCTGTCCGGCGGCGACCCCGGTGGGGCCCAGCTCCGCGGCATACTCGGCTATCTGCGTAGGGCATTCGAATACTCGCCCCGGCACCTGGTCCATCTGGGATTGGTGGTCACCGCCTATGCCGCTCTGGAGGCCACGGAGATGGTCGGTCTGTGGATGACCAAGCGGTGGGCCGAATATCTGACGTTGGTGGCCACTACGATCCTGGTTCCTTTCGAGATCTACGAACTGGTCCTCGGGGTCAGCGCCTTCAAAGTGATCACCTTTGTGATCAATGTGGCCATCGTGGTGTATCTACTTCTGGCCAAGCGGCTCTTCGGGCTCCGGGGAGGGCACCGGGTCGACATTGAACGACGACGCCAGTCCAGCGGATGGCCCGCCATCGATCGACTGACTCCGCCGCTGCCGTCCTCCACACCCTGATGGTGCGACGAGGTGATGTGGTGCTTGGGGTCTCCAGGTGTAGGCCGAGTGGTATCGTCACCCGGTACGGGCCGTTGGCGCAGTTGGTAGCGCACTTGCATGACACGCAAGGGGTCGTGGGTTCAAGTCCCGCACGGCCCACCACAAACCCCCAGGTCAGGCTCACTGCCTCTCCGGGGTCAAGTCGAAGGCAAAGCTCGAGAGCGCACAAGTGTTTGAAGGGCCGTGTAGAGGGTCAGCTGACGGAACGTCAAACGGAGGACGTTCTGACCTCGGCCGAATACCTCCGAGTGCGGCAGCGTCAGCGAGCCCCCTCCGGGCGACGACGAAGAGGGCGATCCACCGTAACCGCAAGCGTGCCGTTTTCTTTTGACGCTGGATGAACTCGAGGCCTGACGTGAACAGGACGATCGATTGCCGAGTGCGGATGAGAGCATGACGGTCGAGCAGTTCTGGTCTCAACGTCTCTCGTCGCGACTCGGCGCGATTCCATCCTGGTGGGACAAGGCTCTCTGGTTGTTGGGTCTGGTGTCCGCCGCCCTGGCCGCGGACGGAACCATTCGACTGGCCGTAAACCGGCTTCAGCTGGACATGGCCGTGTATCTGATGGGTGGCCGAAACCTGGTCGACGGGAGGCTCTACCTGGGCGGGCTCCCTCGACCGCCCCACCTGCCCTTCACCTATCCCCCCTTTGCTGCACTGGTGTTCGCTCCGCTGTCCGCCCTCTCACAGAGCTGGGCCCAGGTGATCTGGGCTGTGGTCAATGTGGGTGCTCTCTTCGCCCTGCTGGCGCTGTCCCTACGGGCTGCCCTGCCGGCGCTCGGTCGCTATCGGCTGATTCAGTGGTCGTTGGTGCTCATGGCCCCGGCGTACCATCTGGAACCGGTTCAACTGACCTTCGGCTACGGCCAGGTCAACGTGGTGTTGGCCGCCATGGTGTTGGCAGACCTCACGCTCTACATCCACATCGGCAAGCGGACCCTGCCTCGTGGAGTGCTGGTCGGCATCGCCGCGGCCATCAAGTTGGTGCCGCTGGTGTTCGTGCCGTATCTCTTCGTGACCCGTCAGACCCGGGCCGCCTGGGTGAGCCTCGGGACCTTCGTGGCGTGTTCGCTCCTGACGGCGTGCACCGACCCACGGGTGTCCTGGTCCTACTGGACCAAGTACGCCTTCGATGCCCAACGGGTGGGCGGCGTCTTCTACATCAGCAACCAGAGCCTGAGGGGCGCCCTCGACCGCTTGGACCACCGGGTGATATCGACCGGTCTGATCACCGCGGCTGCGGCCGTGGTGGTTGTCGTCGGTGTGGCCCTGGCGGCCTGGGCCTTCCGGTCGTCGTCGCCCTTGCTCGGGGTGCTCGTCTGCGCCACCACCGGACTGCTGGCCTCTCCGATCACCTGGGCCCATCACCTGGTCTGGGTGGTCCCGATTCTGATCTGGTTGGCGTGTGCACCTGATCGTCCCCAGGGTGGTCGCTACTGGGCCGTAGCCGGGGCCGCGCTCTTTGTCTGGGCTCCGATCTGGAAGGTGCCCGACGCCACTGCGAAGGAGCTGTCCGAACACGGGTGGCAGCTACTCGAGGGAAACGCATTCTTTTTTGCCACTGTGGTCTTTATGGTCGGTGTGGCGGTGATGTTGTGGATGCGACGTCGGGCGCCGTTCGCTGGCTCTCCGGGTCCTGAAACCGGGGTCGCGGACACCCAGCCGTCGGTGCAGGTGGCTGAGGGTTGGACCGGCGGACCGTAGGCCAGATCGGGCGCCAGGCTGATCTGGCTTACGGGAATACCGCAGTCGAAGCGAGTTCGACGACGGTCATGCCCGCGAGCAGCACTGCGCTGACCACCACCGCTCCGACGTAGGCCCGGCCCCGGAGACGGGTTCCGTACGCCACGACCAAGGGAAAGGCCAACATGATGAAGCGCGGGCGCAGCCCGACCGGTGACGATACTGCTGCCAGACCCGCCGCTGCCAGCCCGTAGATCAACACGGCAGATGGTTGGTGTTCACGGATGGCCAGGACCGCCCCGACCACTGTCACCACCACGCCGACGAACAGGATCTGCCCCGTCTCGGTCGGAGCCACGGGGTCTCTGACGAATGTGGCCACCACCCGGAATGGATACGCGACGGACGGGTAGCTGTTCCAGCCCCACCGTTCGGTCCACCGCCACGCCGACAACGTGCCGGTGTGGACCCACAGCCACCCCATGTAGGCAATGAAGCCCAGCGGGGCCAGCACCGGAGCGAGCAGAGCCTGCCAGGTCCGATGGCGGAAAACTTCGCGACCGGCGCACCAGGCACAGCTCAACACGAAGGCCAGGGCGATGGGCGAAGCAGCGGTGGCCAACAGCCCGAGGACCCCGGCGAGCCACCAGTTCCTGCGGAGCAGTGCCAACAGTCCGAAGGCCACGCAGGTGATGGCGATTCCCTCGGCGTAGGCCAGGCTGAAGACGAACGTGCCAGGGAACACCGCGAACAACAGGGTGGCGCGAGTGGCCTTCTCGCTGCCCGCGTACTGCCGGACCAGCATGCCGATGGCTACCACTGCGGTCAACCCGGTAATCCCGCTGATGGCCAGGCCCACCACGAGCGGTGACGATGATGTGGCGTCGGTGAGCCAGCGGATCGTGAGCGGAAACAACGGGAAAAAGGCGATGGTGCTGCGGGCCGGTGGGCCGTGCACCATGGGCAGATGGTTGGGCCATCCGTGCTGGGCGGCTCGGATGAACCACTTTCCGTCCCAGACGCCCAGATCGGTACTCAAGGACTTGTGGGTGTAGCAGTCGATGGCCGCGGCACCGGCGACGGTCAAACCTCGGGCCACGAGGTACACCGACACCGGCCAGAACAGAAACCACTGCCGCACTCCCGTTCCGGCTCTGAAGGTCAGGTTGGGCCTTGCCGAACCCCGTTGGGGGGGCATGGTGGATGCGGATGAACCGGTTTCGGCGGTGCCTTGGGAGGTGGCGGCGTCGACGACAGCCAACGGGGGCGTACGGGTCGACTCGGCGTTGGTGCTGTCGGCGGGCTCAACCGACATGGTCGACGACCGATCGCCGGTGCCCATTCCGGACAGCCCATCCGAATGCGGCGGGCACCGACCCAGCCTTCATCGACTGTGCCTCCCGGCCTCTGAACGACGGTGCCCGAGGGAACCGAGAGGGAGCACTCCCTCGCCAACCGCCCACATCACCAGTACGACCGCACCGCCCAAGACCAGAGCGTTGCTCCCGAGGTAGGAGAGGGGAACCGCATGGATCCACAGATAGGGTGCCGTTACACCCAACCCCACCAGCACCAGGAGGGCCGTGGCCACGGCCCGGTGCGCTCTCCACAGCTCCACGATAACGATTGGGGCCAGAACCAGCCACGACCAGTGGTGAGACCACGAGACCGGACTGATCAACAACTCGGTGAGGGCCAGGACCATCACCGCGTCGGCGGACCGGGAGTGCTCCAGGAGGCGCCGGGTCAGCAAGGTGCCGAGGACCAGGGTCAAGAGAGAGAGCACCGCCCACACCGCGGTTCCGATGTGACCCCCGTGGAAGGGAGCCCGGTGCACCATGCCGTTCCACGACTGATTGCTCACCACGCCGAGTACGCCGGTTCGGCTGGCGTCGGCGACCTGGTGGAACCAGTAACGGGTGGAGTCTCCCGGCAAGACGACCCAGCTGACCGCCGTGACGCCGAGGAAGACCCCGATCCCGCGCAAAAAGGAGCGCCACTGGCGACCCGCCAGGAAATAGATCAGGAAGACCAGGGGAGTGAGTTTGATGGCGGCCGCCAGCCCCACCAGGACGCCCCTTCTCGACGGTCGCACCCAGGTCAGGTCAGCCACGATCATCACCATCAGCATCAGATTTATCTGGCCATAGTCAAAGTTGCTGCGCACCGGCTCCAAGCCCAAGGAAGCCGCCCCGCCCATGAGGCCGGCCACTGCCCAGGCCCGGCGCGAAGGCATGGCGAATGTGCTCCGGAGCAACAGGAAGGCTGCGACCACCATCGACACTGCGCTGAGCAGCCACCACCCGGTCTCAACCAGGCCCAGCGGGCCGAACGTCAAGGGACTCAATACCAAGAGGGCGAAGGGCGTGTAGGTAAAGAGCAGATGGTTGGCGGTGAAGTACGAGGTGAACGGCGACCCGCCGTGATAGAGCGCGTGGCCGGCGGCCCGATAGACCCGAAGGTCGAGGTGCCAGGAGGCGCCGAAATGGACCATGTATGCCCCGGAGAGCAGCCAGATGGCGATACTGGCAACGGCGATGCACCAGGTTGGCAGCCGACCCACGGCTTCTAATCGCATCGCCTCAAGGCCTTCTCCCAAGTCCCACGGTCCTGGTCATTGCCGGTCTCAGAGAGAAACGATGCGCACGCAGGCGAGATCCGCCACGTGGGTCAGCCAGGCGCCGTGCCTCTTGTGGCGTCCAGGTCACGTCGCCGTCACTGTACCAATGAATGCGGCCGGTACAGGACCAGTGGCCTGGCCGTGGCGACACGGAATGGCAGGCATCTCAACCGCCATAGGGGAGAACAGGGCGGAGTGTCCGGCGGTTCAGTAGAGTGGGGGTTTCGGAGGGGCAGGTAATTTCATGTGCGGAGTTCGGGCGGGGAGGATCTCGGTGACCACGGGTCCGATAGGACTGGCTACATCGCGGAAGAGGGTCCATGGGTGCCGCCCCTTCCGGCATGTCGAGCTCAACAGGGCCGCGTTCGCCGGGTTGGGGGTGCTGTCGCTGGCACTCTTGCTGGTCGTCTTCTCGTCCCCGACCTTCGCCGCCACGGCCTCGAGAACGTACGAGTGGGGGAGTTCGGTCGGAGGCGGTGACACCCAGACCTCACCTCGGCTGGTCGCCATGAGCGGTGAGGCGTCCATCCACGCCGGCAACCAATCCGACCTCGCCATCATGCCGAACGGCACGGTCGAAGGTTGGGGCTTGACCGAGGTGTCAAAGGCTTCGATGAGGCCGATACGCATACCGAAGCTGAACCACGTGGTGCAGGTGGCAGCCGGCGACCACAGTTTCGTCGCCGTAGAAGCTCCATCCGGCATACGGTCGGGCAGGTGCCCGGCGCATACCAGCGTCTGGGTCTGGGGCTCGAACATCGACAACGACCTTGGTCTCGGCTCGAGCTCCGGTACCGTCAAAGTGCCGGTCGAGCTGACATCGCTTGACGACCTCGATGTGGTCCAAGTGGCAGCGGCGTCGTGGCACATGTTTGCCCTGACCTGCAGCGGCCAGGTTTACGTATGGGGCTCCAACGCTTCCAGCGACCTCGGCATGGGAGCGGTAGGCGATCAGCGGGTGCCGGTGAAGAACCCCTATCTGACCTCGCTGACCGGTGGCACCTCGAAGGGGGTGCTGTTGGACTCCGGTAGCTTCGCCGCGGACATGCTCGTCAAGGGCCAGGCGTACGGATGGGGTAACAACGGACAACTCCAGTGCGGCTGCGGTACCACGGACCGCACCGTGAGCTACCCGATGGCGGTCAACCAGAGAGTGCCATTCACCTCCATCTCGTCGGGCGGTGACTTTGACTACAACGGCACTTCGCTGGCGCTCGATTCCTCGGGGCGGGCGTGGTGCTGGGGTGACAACTCCTCGGGTCAGTGCGGCCTGGGATCCACCGGCAACGTGGGGACCCCGACCGTGGTACCCGGACTGCCGAGGGTCATCGAAGTCGGGGCGGGAGGGCAGCAATCCATGTTCCTCGACTCCACCGGCCATGTATGGACCTCCGGCAACAACCAATTCGGACAGGGCGGTGACGGAACGGAGACCAACGAGCTCCACGTGGTCAAGGTGTTGAGCGGGATCGCCATGATCTCGGCCGGGGCCGCCCACTCGCTGGCTGCCACCTGAGCCGGCGCCGCCACAAGGGCGGCTTGCTGGTAGCCGTCGGTGTGGCCCGTTTGCTGGAGCCGCGGATGGGTAGAGGTGGTTTGAGCCCGGGTTGAGCCGCTGATCGGACCGTCGAATGACCCCAGAGGGAGCAAACAGCTCGAAGCGTCGCTCAGGGTTGTCCCTGACCCACCGGAGGTATCGGTGGCATTTCTTGCTTCCGAACGATCGTTCGACGTGTGCGGCCGACCAGCAGCACGGGTCATCCGGGGACTTGTTGTGACCTGCTCCGGGCCGTAGGCTCCGGCGCACCACTGCGGAAGGGGATGCCTTGTGAGACGTCGGCACGCACTGTCCACTGCAGTCTTGGCTGTTCCGCTGATTGCCGCAGTGTTCGTGCTCCCGGCGGCCGCTGGCGGGGCCACCGCGGGCGCAACGGGTCAGGCCCCTCTAACCGCGGCCCAGGCCAAGTCGCTCTCGACCGACGTGACCGACAAAGTGATCGTCGTCTTCAAAAACCAGGTACCGACGATCCCGGAGACCTCGACGAACGTCGGTCGGCGGGCTGCCGCCGTCGGTCAGGTGCAGAGTGGCGTAGCCCATGAGCTCTCGCTCACCGGCGCCCAGCAGGTCAAGCAGTTCCAACTGATCAACGCGCTGTCGGCCACGGTCTCGCCGGGGGAGGCCAAGAGACTGGCGGCCAATCCGGCCGTGGCCCAGGTGGTCAAGGACGAACCGATTCCCCTCGTCAGCTCGCTGCCCACGGTAGCCCGCACCCAATCCACCGGCATCAAGCCCCTTCCCGGCGCATGCATGCCGGACGGAAAGGTCCAGCTCGATCCCCAGGCCGTCGAGGACATCAATGCCGCCACCCAGTCGGGCAAGGGGGCGTCCGCCCAGGCCCTGGGCTACACCGGCGCCGGGGTCAAGGTGGCCTTCATCGCCGACGGCTTGAACCCGGATAATCCCGACTTCATCCGGGCCAACGGCCAGCACGTCTTCACCGACTATGAGGACTTCAGCGGGACCGGCACCGACGCTCCCCAGGACGGGAGCGAAGCCTTCCTCGACGCCAGTTCCATAGCAGCACAGGGGCGGGAGACCTACAACATCGCCAGCTACGGCGTCGGTCTCGACAAGCCCTGCAATATCAGGATCCTCGGAGTCGCTCCCGGGGCCAGCCTGGTCGGGCTCAACGTGTTCGGCTCGGCCCAGGAGGCCTTCAACTCGATCTTCCTCGAAGCGATCAACTATGCGGTGAACGTGGACCACGTGAAGGTCATCAACGAGTCGTTCGGATCGAATCCCTTCCCCGACGCAGCCAGCCTCGACCTCACGAAGATGGTCAACGACGCCGCAGTGGCGGCCGGGGTGACGGTGTCGGTCTCCACGGGAGACGCCGGGCCGACCAACACCATGGGCTCACCGGCAACCGATCCCAACGTCATCTCGGCCGGAGCATCGACCACGTACCGGGCCTACGCCCAGACCGGAGTCGGGGGGATCACCTATCCCGGTGTCACCGGTTGGCTGGACAACAACATCAGCGCTCTCAGCTCGAGCGGATACAACCAGGCCGGGCAGACGGTGGACATCGTGGCCCCTGGTGACCTCAATTGGGCCCTTTGCACGGCGGACCCGGCCAAGTATGCGGCTTGCACCAACTTCGACGGCGAAGGAGCTCCCGTCGAGTTGCAAGGGGGGACCAGCGAGGCCGCCCCGCTCACCTCGGGTGTAGCGGCTCTGGTCATCCAGGCCTACGCCAAGTCCCACGGTGGCTCCGACCCCTCGCCCGCGGTGGTGAAGAAGATCATCGTGTCGACCGCCGAGGACATCTCGGCGCCTGCGGATCAGCAGGGCGCCGGTCTGCTCGACGCCTATGCCGCGGTACGGGCGGCCGCTTCGTACCCTGGTGGCTCCGGGCGTCCCACCGGTAACGCCATCCTCAAGAAGGCCACGCAGTTGAATGCAGTCGGCCAGCCCGGCACCGCCGAGCAGCTCTCCGACACCGTGACCAACGACGGGAGCGGCACCGCCCACCTGGCCCTGTCGGCACGGACGCTGAGCGCTGTACCGCAGCGTGAAGAACACCACCGTCACCTTGGCAGACTCCACGGGGGACAGCAGCGTGCTCAAGTTCACCGTGCCGAAGGGTCAAGCCCGGCTCAATGCCTCGGTGGCCTACACCGCGCCGGGATCCTCAACCGATTTTAACGGTGCCGTGAACCTCAGCCTCATCTCGCCCTCGGGCCAACTGGCGGCCTACGACCTGCCCCAGGGCACGGGCAACTACGGCAATGCCGAAGTGTCGGATCCTGCCGCTGGCACATGGACCGCCCTCATCTACGGCGAGCCGTCCAGCGACGGGGGCACGGTGGGGCCGGTGAAGTTCCGGGCCCAAACGGCCACCTGGACCGGCTTTGGAAAGCTGTCGACATCGGCCCTGACGTTGGCACCAGGCCATTCGGGTGCGTTCTCGCTGACGGTCTCCACGCCCAGCTCACCTGGGGACGCATCCGGGTCGATCGTGGTTACTGACGGGACGGGGTCTTCCTTCACCCAGGTCACCACTATTCCTGTCACGCTGCGATCCCTGGTACCCACACCGGCGCCGAGCGTCACCTTCACCGGAACCCTGACCGGCGGCAATGGGCGACAGTTCAGTACCGGCCAGACCGCCTACTACCAGGTCGCCATTCCGTCTGGCACTCCCGTTCTCAACGCCGAGATCACCACTCCGAACCCGGCTAATACGTTCGTGGCCGAACTGGTGGATCCGACCACGGGTGAGGCCGCGTCGACCTCCACCAACTTCCAGGAGACCACCACCGTCAACGGCGCCGAACTGGAGCCGGAGCTCGGTGCGCAACTCCATGTGCTCGAGCCCAACCCTGGCCTCTGGACCCTGGTCGTGGACTTCTACAACCAGGTCTCGGGAACAGCACTGTCGCAACCGATCACGGTCACGCTCAACCAGACGTCCTCACCTGACCGAGCGTTCGGGTTACCGGATTCCGCAACCACGCAGCTGGCCTCGGGATCAGCCAAGACGGTCGACGTGAGGGTGACCAACAGCGGCACCACCCCCGAGGAGTACTTCATCGACGCCCGACTCGACAAGACCACCCAGCTGAGCCTGACGTCCCAGACCGGGGCGAGCATTGTCGTACCGGTGACATCGGCCACGGTGCCCGCCTACCTGGTGCCCAGCCACACCACGTCGATCACCGCCACCGCTTCGGCCAAGGCGCAGATCTACTTCGACTACACATGGTTCTTGGGAGATCCGGATCTCATCTCGTCGAGCGCGCCCGACAGCGACGAAGCCAGTGGGACATTCACTTCGACGTCGGTGGCGCCCGGAGACTGGTTCATCACCCCGTCGCAACAAGGACCTGACGGCGCGCACGGCGTGAAGCCGGTCACTGCCCATACGTCGATCGTCGCCACCACCGACGAATTCGACCCGGCGGTAACCTCCACCACCGGCGATCTCTGGCTGTCCAGCACCAACCTGTCGTCGACTCTCAACACGGTCGTGGTTGATCCGGGTGAGTCGGCCACGATTCCGGTGACCATCACTCCCTCGGCCGAGGTCGGCAGCACGGTGAGTGGCACGTTGTACGTTGACGACTTCTCACCTGTCAACGCGGCGCTCACTGATAACCCGGATCCCACCATTTCGCCTACCGGCAGCGACGTCGCTGCCTTCAACTACCGGTACAAGGTGGCTGCGGCGAAGTAGTCGTATCGCTGTGATGGCAGACAGCTGGTGGTCGCTCATCTGACGAGGACATCGCCAGGAGGCGACGCCTGAGGCGGCGTGGCAGGAACTGACGCCAAATAGCCAGCGCCCGGGGCGGCGGGAATGTCCCAGCGCGCCCTCACCGGCCTGCGGTGATTCAGTGCCCTCTGAGCTGCCGGGCGCGATCGATGGAGCTCGTTCGGGACTCGGAGACCAACCACTGCTGTGACCGGTCGAGTTGCCGCTCGTGGGGTGCGTGGTGGAGTCCCCCCGGACCCTCCGTCTGGGTGCCACAGCGGCGGCAGACCGACATCCGACCGTTGGTCTCCGGAGCGTGGTGAGCATCCAGCCGGATGCCTACGTCTACTGCCTGGCTTGACGCCATGATCCTCCGATCATCCGGCGAACCTGAATCGGAGGGCTACCGGAACCGAGAGGCGGAGGCTGGCCCAAGGTGGGCGAGTTCGCTCTGCGACCCACTCTAGGCGGCCTACTACCACCGACGAGACCGCCACGGGAATAGAACCCAGCCACGGAGTGTGAGTCATTGACTGCTCTAAGCGGCTTTCTATGGCCGGCCGGTTGGCGCCCAGGCCGTCACCACGGTTGGAGCGCTGCTTCCGATCGACCACCTCAACGTCGGATAACCCCGAAGTGCTGAGGATCCTGAACGTTCGTTCCTGGGAATTCTCAGAGTGTCGATCGGGCCGTCATGCGCTCTCCGGTGTCAGATCGTCTCAGCCAATGGGTTTCCGAGTCTTGATTCCGTCTGTCGTGTGCCGTCGGTCCTTGTCGAGCCGACCACTGCCTGGTGCGATGGGATGGCCGTTCGTCGCCGGACCGGTGTTCCAGAGAGGCCCCGCTGCCAGGCAGAGGGTCTAGATTCACCGGCGTGACGGACACCCGGCCCGAGGACGTCCCGGTGGCCGCTCCGTCGGAACCGCCAACGTTGCCGTCCGACGAGCGCATTCCCTGGTGGAAGGATGCCCTGGGCGTTGGCTGGGTAGTAGCCGTTGTCCTTTTGGCCATGGTGCCCGCTCTGCGCCACGGAACTTCGCTGGGCCCCTATGGCCTTCTGTCGCAGTACGGGCTCCTGGCCCAGCACCGCGTCGGTGTGCGCAACCCCTTTGCCGGCGATCAGCTCACCCAGATGATTCCCTGGACCCAGTTGGCCTGGACCCAGATCCACCACGGCCAGCTTCCTCTGTGGAACCCGTACAACGCACTCGGCGTCCCGCTGGCCTTCAACTGGCAGTCCGCCACGTTCAGCCTTCCGGCCTTACTCAGTTACATGGCGCCACTCGATGCCGCCTACACCGTCCAGGTACTGGTAACCCTGGTGGTGGCTGGCACCGGTGTCTACGTGCTGGCTCGGGTCCTCCGTCTGAACGTGGTGGCATGCGCATTGGCTGGAACCGTGTTCGGGCTGAGCGGTTCGTTCATCGGGTGGCTGGGCTGGCCGGTGGCTTCAGTGATGTCGTGGACCGGCTGGCTGCTCGCCGCCACGGTATTGATCCTACGAGGCGGTAGGAGAGCGACCTCGGTGGCGCTCTTCAGCGTGGCTTTGGCTTTTGCCGTCTACGCCGGCGAGCCGGACACACTGGTCCTGGTGGCCGGCATGTTGGTCGTATTCGTGATCGTGTTGGTGGCGATGGGCCTGCCCGATCGTCATGGGCCCAGAGGGTTACGTCCGCTCGGCGATCTGCTTCTGGCCACGGTGGCCGGTCTGGCTCTGAGCGCCCCGCTGCTTTTGCCGGGCCTCCAGCTCTTGGCCGGATCGAGCCGCAACGTGGCTGGAGGCGTGTTCTCCGGTCAAAAGGCGCTTTCGATCCATCGACTGTTGACGGTCATGATCCCCGGGCTCGATGGTCTGCCCATCGGGTGGCACCGCAGCTACATCGGAATCATCGCGGTGACCCTGGCTGTGGCCGGCTGGGTCCACTATCGGCGCAGACCCGAAGTGACCGCCATGGGAGCGGTCGGCGTGGTGGCGGCCCTGGTCTGTTTCACCCAACCGGTCGAGTCGGTCCTCAACGCCCTTCCGGGGCTCGGAGCGGTTCGGTGGGCCCGGTCCGAGAATGTGCTGGAGCTGGCCGTTGCCGTGCTGGCGGGGGTGGGTTTGGATGCCCTGATCCGCCATTACCGGGAGCGAGCCGTGTTGCGGCTCTTCGAGGCACTCTTCGCCGCCGCCGGCCTGGGCGTCTTTGCCATCTGGGCCACCCGCCCCCGCGAGGGCCCGGTTCGGGCCCACAACCTGTTGTGGGCTGGTGGTGGTGTGGCGCTGGCCCTGGTGGTTTTCGCTGCTCTCGAAATGGCCCGGGCCAGGGCGGTTCGACACGAGGGCCCAACGACCGGGATCTCGAAGCCGGAGCGCACCGGTCTCCGCTCGCCGGGGCTCTGGGCCGCGGTTCTCCTGGTGGCCTGCCAATCAGCCTTTCTGGTGGTCATGGGCAGTTCGCAGTGGTCGTCGAACTCCACCTCGTTCACGGCCACTCCTGCAGTGGCACAGCTCCAACGGGCTGTGGGCTCGTCGCTGGTGGCGTTCGGAATGCCGGCGTGCCGATCTGATGCCACCCCGGGTATCCCGCCCAATATCAACCTCGTCTACGGGGTCAGAGAACTAGCTGCCTATGACCCGATGCTTCCCCATCGGTACTACCAGGCTTGGACCGCAGCAACGGGCAAGGCCGGCGGGTATCCGAGCGAGTCCCGATACTGCCCCGGAGTGACCTCGGTGGCGTTGGCCCGCCAGTACGGCGTGTCCTTCGTGTTGGAGCCCCACGGTGTCGGCGGCCCCAAGGGGACGACGTTCGACGCCACCGTCGGGAACGAGGACCTGTACCGCGTCCCCGGCGCCGCGTTGGCGACGCTGGTTCGGTCTCCCACCGGGCACCTTCCGGCGGTCGATGCCCGGGGAACCGCTCTGGCTGTGACCCACCCCGAGGCGCGGTCGTGGAGAGTGGTGACGGATGACGCCCGACCCGGAGTGCTTCGGCTGCGGCTCACCGACGTGCCCGGTTGGCATGCCAGCATCGATGGCCATGCCCTCCCCCTGGACCAGTATGCCGGTGTCATGCTGCAGGCCCACGTCCCGTCCGGCCATCACGTGATCGTGCTGTCGTACTGGCCCACCGACTTCACCGTGGGGATCGTGTTGGCGGTCATCAGTGGCTTGGCTCTTGCCGTGGGGCTCGTTCTCGGGCTGGTGTCCCGGCGACGAGTGTCGCCAAACCCGTGAGCTTCGGCCACCACCTGCCCGTCGGTGCTCGGATTGGAGAGGCCCTGCTCTGGACATGCTGGTAGGGCGCCGTCTATGGTCCACGATCGGGGTGCCATGGCAAGCGATGTCGTGACGGAGACGCGAGCGGGAGAAACGACGTCGGAAGGGCTTGTTCCCCCTGCCGATCGGCCTACTCGGGGGCGGCGCTGGCTTCCCGATTTGCTCGGGCTGACGTGGGTGCTGGCGGCCGGCGTGGCGGTGCTGGTGCCGGCCCTCTCACGCGGCTGGTCGCTCGGTCCGTACGATCAACTGAATCGGCTGGGACTGACGAAGACCTCGCCCCTACCTGTGAAGTCCCTGAAGGTCCAGAACGCACAGGTCGTCGACCTCATACGTGAGCTCATCCCGTGGACCAATCTGGCATGGACCCAGGTGCACAACGGGATGCTGCCACTGTGGAACCCGTACAGCTCCCTGGGCGCCCCGCTGGCCTTCAACTGGCAGTCGGCCACCTTCAGCCTGCCCAACCTGATCGGCTATCTGTTCCCTGTCCGGTTCGACTTCACCGTGCAGGTGCTGGTCACCTTGGTCGTTGCAGGAACAGGAGCCTACGTGCTGGCCCGGGTCATGCGCCTCGGCGTGCTCGGTGCGGCTATGGCCGCCACCGCCTTCGAGCTCAGCGGTTCCTTCACGGCCGTGCTGGGATGGCCGATCGGCTCGGTCATGTCGTGGGCCGGATGGATGTTCGCCTTGGTGATCATGATCATCCGGGGAGGGCACCGCCGCCGTGATTCCATTCTCTTCGCCATTGTGGTGGCCCTAGCGGTCTACGCCGGCGAGCCCGATGCCTTGGTCGTCCTGGTTGTGGCGATGGTGGTGTTCGTAGTGGTAGTTCTGGGCATCAGGGCCCGAAGAATGGGTTCCGCAGGACTGGTGCACCCCATTATGGGCTTGGTCGTGGGTTCGATCGCCGGCCTTGGTTTAGCCGCCCCGCTCATCTTGCCCGCTGGACAGCTCACTGCGGGCTCGGTACGTGGGACCGGCCGGATCGCGGCCTTTCCGGCCTACCAAATTCTCCATCTGGCCTTCCAGACCTTCGACGGCTCATCCACCTATCCTCTGGTCACCTTCAATAATCACGGGCCCACCTATGTGGCGCCGGCGGGCTATATCGGGATCATTGCCATCGTGCTGGCTGTGGTCGGTCTCATCAGGCGACGGAACCGCCCGGGGGTGGTGGCCTTCGGTGCGGTGTTGCTGGTGTCGGGTTGCCTCGTCTACCTATCCCCTCTGGTCTCGTTTCTGAATGCCCTCCCCGGACTCGGGGAGGTCCGCTGGGTGCGGGCCTTGCAGGTCCTTGTCTTCGCTTTGGCCATCCTGGCCGGCGTGGGAATCGATGTCGTCGTCCGGTCGGGGAGTGCCCGCGCCGTTTGCAATTGGCTGGGGGCAGGATTCGGGGCGGCCGGCGTGTTCCTCCTACTGCTCTGGGCGTTCGGCCGCGGTCACCTGCCTGCGATCGAGACATCGATCAGGGCCAAGAGCTTTCGGTGGCCCGTGCTCGAGGTGGTGATCGGCCTGGCCGTGTTCGGATTCCTGGTGGTGATGGCGCGCCAACGAGTACGTACGGGTGCGGGGAAAGGCCGGATACTGGGGAACCCGGGTCGGACGGCTGGAGCTGTACTGCTGGTCGCCTCGACCGTCCTGTTGGTGGTGCTCGGGGAGTCCTGGTGGTCTTCGAACACCACCTATTTGGCCCCTACCCGTGGTGAGGTGGCCCTACAGAAGGCGGTCGGGACATCGACGGTCGGATTCGGGAGGTTGTCTTGCTGGGGTCCCCCCACACTGGGCATCGTGCCGGAGGTCAACATCGTCTACGGCGTTCACGAACTGGACTCCTACGACCCGCTGACGCCGCAGAAGCTCTATAACGCCTGGGACCAGGACGTGGGGTTCAGTGCGAGACCGTCGGGTATCTACACCGCAGGGTTACCGGTCTCTCTATTCTGTCCGGTAGTCGATACCGTGGCCGCCGCCCGCTTCTTCGGAGTGGGGTTCGTGCTCGAGCCCGGGAATCGCCCGGGGCCACCGGGAAGTGTCTTCGACCAGAAGGTGGGCAACGAGAAGCTATACCGCATACCGGGGTCTTCGGTGGCGACCATCTCACCGATCAGCCCCAGTGGGTCGCTGCCAACCGCAACTGCGCCGGCCAAGCCCCTGAACGTGTCCTACCCCAGCCCCACGTCGTGGAAGGTAGTGACGAATGCCGCCACTCCGCAGGTGCTCCGGCTTCGACTCACTGACGTTCCAGGCTGGCACGCCACCATCGACGGGAAGCCGCTGACATTGATCCGATTCAACCAGGTGATGCTCCAGGCCCGAATCCCACCCGGCCGGCACACTATCGAGCTGCACTACTGGCCGGACATCTTTACTGCTGGTATAGCCGTGGCGGTGCTCACCGTCATCGCTCTGGTCCTTGTGGCCGTCGTGGGCCGTCGGCGAGGGTGGGGGAGAGACCCGTTCCGTCCCCTGGCCACACCGGCCACGGACTCCTCCCTCGTCTGAGCCGTACAGCCGATCTGAGCCCACTTGATCACATCGGTGTCGATTCTCGGCGTTGTTGTGTCCCCGACCGGCCAGTCCGGTTTATGTCTCAGTTTGTAGGGCTCATGTGGAGGAGGCGGAGGTCGTCGGCTTGTGGCGGTGACGCCTCCGCCATCTACCGGTCACCGCTACCGACACCAGAATGATGACCGTTACCGCCGCAATGACCAAGCCCGCGGTGAAGGCCTCCGGCCAGTAGTGCAGCTCTACGATGTGCTTTCCAGCCGGAATGGTGGCCTGCAACATCGAGGAGTTGAAACGTCGCAATGCCAGGGGTCTGCCGTCAATTGATGCCCGCCAGCCGGGCACGTCCGTGAGCCGAAGCCGGAGCACCTGCGGAGTGGTGGCATTCGTCACCACCTTCCACGACGTGGGGCTGGGATAGGTCACGCTTAGGGGCTTACCGCTCGCCTTTGTGGCCGGCAGCGATCCACGGCGGCCGATCGGTGTCAGTGTTGCCACCGAAGACCCCGGTATGCGGAAAAGCCTTTCGTTGCCCACTTTGCGATCGAAGACACTGCCCGAGGGGCCCTTGGCCCTCCCGGGCTCGAGTACGAAGCCCACTCCGAACAGACGGGCTTCGGTCGTCGTCCTGACCGCTGGGCAGAACAAGGATGTGGGAACGGCGTACGACGGTCCGAGTGGCGTGGGGTAGTGACCAGTCGACTTCGCCCAGGAGGTGAACAGACGTTTTGGAATGATCGGATCGTAGGAGTCGAGTTCGTGCACCCCGTAGACGATGTTGACGTCCGGTTGGATTCCCAACGTGGGCCGGTCCAGGCACGCGGAGGTCCCAAATCCCACCACTGCTGAACCGACCGCTTTTTGGAGGGTTACCTCGGCCGAAGTTGGCTGGAGATAGGTGGTAGAAGACGACCACCACGGTACTCCCAGCGCCACCAGCAGCCCCGTTGAGGCCACGAGCAAGGTGACCCCGGCCGTACGGCCAGGGTCAACGGTCAGTCGGCCGCCATTCGGTGGTCGAACCGCACTGCGCCGATCCACGACCAACAGAAAGCCGAACACGGCGAGTCCGATGACCACCTCTGCCGCCGGCCAGATGAAGCTCTTGGAGCGGATCGAGGCCTCGGCCGTGGTCAGGCCGCCGCGGTCGAACGCCCAGAGGACGAGCAGCAACAGCGCGGCCGCCCCGAATCCGGCCCCCAGCCAATTGCGAACGGCGCGGGCGCGACCTGACCGGACCAGTACATCTAGTCCCACCCCGGCGAGGATGGACATGGCGAAGACCAGGACTTGAAGGGCGCGCACCCAGCGGATGGCGCCCAGCCCGGGTAGATCGCCGAGGGCCGATACCAGCGGCGAGAGATAGACCAGGCAGCCGGCCACCACCACCACGACACCGAATCCCAGCACAGCAGGCTGGCGCCGGCGTCTGATGACCCCTACCAGGGCCAGGACGACGCCGATGACACCGATGTATGCAGCGGTCGCTACGTAGCCGAGCCCAGGTGCGTCGAATCGCGTCCCCGCGGCGGCCCCAGACAGAGCCAGCCCGTTGAAGGTTTGGAACACCAGGTGGACGAGTTCGGAAGGAGGAAATCCCGGATGACGGCTGGTGCCTCGAATCGACCCGACCGTCAGTTGAGCGGCCGGAATGACGAGTGGTGCCGCCAATCCCAGGCCGGCCGCTGAGCCCAGGGCCAGTGCGATCATGGGCCGAGCCGCCCTCCGGACCCCCAATCGGTGGGCCCGGACAGCCAGTGCCACGATGACGAAGACGGCCAAGGTCACGAGCAAGACGCTCAGTGTGTCGGGTTCGCCCGCATAGATGGCCAAGGCCAGCACCACGGCCAACAAGATGGTGTCTCGGCCGCGATGGCGGCCTCGAATGATCAGAATGACCAATAGGAAGATCCAACCGGCCCAGGACATGACGGCGGCGATAGGCCATCCCAAGGAGGTCATGAACGAGCCGCTGAGTTCAAAGGCCGTGCCTGCCATGGCAGCCCCGAGGACACCAACCCGCATCACCCGCGCCAGCGTGTACGCCCCGGTTCCAGCCACAAGTAGCGTGATCAGTACCTGGACGGTGAAGTCGAACCGGACCGGAACGAGGTAGCCGACCAGAGCGGGCAGGCTGAAGGCGGCGGACTGCCAGTTGAAGGCCAGCGGGCCACCGAGAGCGCTGTAGGGGTTCCACAGCGGCAGGACACCGCTGTGCACCTGGGTCCATGCCAACGTGGTCCAGGGGATGATCTCTCGGATCAGATCGGAGGTCTGGGAGTTGTGAGGTGGCGGCAGGTGGGCGAGAGCGGAGCCGGACACCTGCGACAGACCGAGGCCGTTGAGCTGGTCGAACGGACCGAGCGACAGGCCGTGGACCAGCGCTGGGGCCATCACTACGGCCGCGGCCACGATCACCCATGCCAGGCCGAAGAGATCCGGGAGCCAACGTCGGGACCGACCACTGGGCGGCACCGATGCCGGTGGCGACTCCGTCACGAGGGATCCTCCGTGCGCATCTGTTCAATCACGACGGCATTCACCGGGTCACCTTGGGCATGCGCACCGGCCACGGAGGCGGCCTGCAACCTCTTTCGCCGCCACCTCACGACGGCCGGGCCTGCCACCAGTCCGATCACCGCAATGACCGCCACCACGATCCCGGCGTTGAAGCTGTCCGGCCAGTAGTGGAGCTCGATGGTGTGGTGTCCTGCGGGGATTCGGGCCTGGAGCATCACCCGGTTGAAGCGGGTCAGCGTGAGTGGGCGGCCGTCGATGGTGGCGTGCCAACCCGGGACGTCGGTCAGCCGCAGCCGGAGCACCTGAGGCGACGTGGCCCGGGTCTCGAGCTTCCAGGAGGTGGGGGTCGGATAGCTGACGGTCACCGGTTGGCCGGTGGCGTCCACCGGCGGCAGTGATCCATGCCCCCCGAGTGACGTGATGGTGGCCACCGAGGCCCCCGGGATGCGGTAGAGCCCCTCGTTTCCCACCTCCTTGTCGAAGACACTGCCCGGTGGCCCCTTGGTGCCGTGGGGCTCGAGCACGAACCCGATGCCGAACAGGCGTGCCGCCGCCGTGGTGTCGACGATCGGGCAGAACATGGTGATCTCGGCCAGCGGGATCCCGTCGGCCCCGATCGGCAACGGATAGCGCCCGGTGGCGTACCTCCAGGCCAGGTAGAGCTGCTTTGGCGTCAGCGGATCGTACGAGTCGATCTCGTGGATCCCGTACACCGCGTTGACGTCGGCCTGAATGCCGAGGGTAGGTGGCTCGAGGCACGAGGACGTCCCGAACCCGACGGTCGACGTGCCCACCGCCCGCTGAAGGGTGGTCACGGCCTGGTTGGGCGCCAGATAGGTGGTGTTGGAGGACCACCACGATGCACCCAGAGCCACCAGGAGCACCGTCGTGGACACCAGGAGGATGGCGCCGCCCAGGCGGCCGGGCTGACCCAGGGCGCCACTGGGTTCGGTGGTCCGCCGGTGGCGGCGGCTCATCACCACCAGCAGGACGAAGACGGCCAGACCGATGAGGACCTCGATGGCCGGCCAGATGAAGCTCCGGGAGCGGATGGCCGCCTCCACCCGGTGGAGGTGGCCGCGCCCGAAGAGCCACAACAGCAACAACAATGCTGCCGCCGAGCCGAAGCCCGCCCCGAGCCACGTCCGCACGTTGCGGTCGCCGCGGGACCGTACGAGCACATCGAGCCCCACCCCGGCCAGGACGGCCAGGCCGAAGTCGAGGACCACGATGGCGCGCACCCAGCGCACCTCGGCCAGGCTCGGCTCCTGGTTGAGCAGGGAGACCAGGGGTGAGAGGTACACCAGGCAGCCCATCAACACGGTGAGGGCAGCCACGCCGACCACCGCCGGCTGACGCCGCCGCACCCCGACCGCCATCACCGCCAGCACCAGCGGGATGACCCCGACGTAGGCCGCGGTCGACACATAGCCCAGGCCGTGGGCGTCGAAGGACACGCTTCCGGCCAGCGACGTTCCGTTGAAGGTCTGGAAGATGACGTGCAACATGTCGTAGGGAGGGAAGGCGTTGTGGCGTCCGTCGGCCCGGATCGATCCTTGCGACAGCTGCGAGGCCGGAAAGATGAGCGGTGCGGCCAGTCCCAGCCCGACTGCCGATCCGATGGCCACGTCCAGCAGGGGCCGCCCCACGGCCTGGCGTCCCTGGCGTCGGGCCTCGAATATCAGGAGCACCACCAGGAACACCGCCCCGGCGCCGATCAGGATGATCAGGGTGTCCGGCTGGCCCGCGTAGACCGAGAGGGCCACCACCACCGCCAGCAGTGTGATGTCGCGCCTCCGGTGGCCCCCCCGCACGATGAGGATCACACACGCCAGCATCCAACCGGCCCACGACACCACTGCGGCGATGGGCCATCCCAACACTGCGGTGAACGAGCCGCTGAGCTCGAACACGGTGGCTGCCATGGTCGCTCCCAGCACGCCCAGCCGCATGACCCGGCCGAGGACGTAGGTACCGGTCCCGCCGATGACCAGGGTGATGAGCACCTGCACGGTGAAGTCGAGCCTGACCGGGACGAGGTAGCCCACCAGCGCCGGCAGGCTGAACGTCGCCGACTGCCAGTTGAAGGCCAGGGGGGCGCCCAGGGTGCTGTACGGGTTCCACAGGGGGAGAAACCCCTGGTGAACCTGGTTCCACGACAGCGTGGTCCACGGAATGATCTCCCGTATGAGATCGAACACCTGGGAGTTGTGCGGGGCGGCCTGGGCCTGCTGGGTCAGGCCGAGCTGGGAGAGTTGGTCGAACGGGCCGAGCGACCAGCCGTGGACCAGCGCCGGTGCCATCATCACCCCGGCCGCTATGACGACCCAGGCCACCCCGAGCAGGTCGGGGAGCCAGCGGCGGGATCGCCGGGTAGTGCCGGTCAAGGCCGGTGGACCGTCAGGCCGGTCCACACCAAGGCGTCAGCCTGGTGGATCGGGTGGTGCCCGGTGGCGGCGGTGATGAGCGCGGCCGCCGCCGGTACCGAGCTCACCCGGTCGTATCGAGGTAGGGACGGTTGGTCGGGGAGGACCACCATGGTCACCCTCCAGTAGTGGAGGGCCTGGCGCACCGCGCTGATGTCACTGCGGGTGATGGCCGGGCCGTCTCCTTCGGGGGAGGACACATCGGCCAGCGCCGCGGCAGCTATCCGCTGGTAGGTGTTGGCGTAGCCGGCCCGCACCTGGATCCCACCCGGTCCGCCCTCTCCGACCATGGTGAACGACATGTTGTCGACGGCCTGCCAGGTCATGGAGTTGTCGTAGGAGGTGAACGGGGCCGGCAGGACCAGGAGGACCTGGTGACCGTGGAGCGTGGGCGCCACCGTGCGGAACCAGGTGGGCAGGTCGACCGGGTTGGTGGTCATGGGGACGATCTTGGAGAGATAGGCCACCGGCTGGGCCAGGGCCGCCACCGCCACGACCGCCGCAGCCGTGGCCCCGGCCCACTGCCGCGTCGGGCTCGGGCGCCCCGACGCCCGAGCCGCCGTGGCCCTGCCGCCGGCTCCCGCCACCCATCGGTTCACGTCCTGGTACACGTGCTCGAGGATCAGGCCCAACATCACCGCGGCCACCAGGTAGGTGATGAGCACGAACCGGTACGGGGTGATGTTGTCCACGAGGGGTCGGTTGTCCACCAGCCTCCAAGGCCCCCAGGCTTCCCTGGTGCCCAGGGAGAACAGCACCGAGACGATGCCGACCGACCCGAACAGCCAGAGTCGGCGGTCGTGTCTCCAGATCACCACGCCGAGCGCCAACACCACGAGGACGCCGATGCCGAAGTACTGGTAGGACAGGGTCGTCCCCTGGTAGCCGCCGTAGACGTGGTTGTCCAAGGTGGTGATCAGATCGGTGATCCGCGACGACCCGAAGGCGTAGTAGTTGAGGGTGGTGTCCTGCTTCCTGGTGATGTTGCCGATGAGGCCCGGCCAGATCGACTCCGCTGAAGTGGCCCGGGCCCTCCAGTGCGTACCAGGCCGGCGCCACCAGCAGTACTGCGGCCGTACCTGCCGCCGCGGCCAGCCCCACCAAGGCATGACGGGCACGCTCCCGGAAGGCCTGGGTATGGCGCCAGGCGGCCTAGCCGGCCACCAGTACGATCCCGACCACCCCCATCGTCACCATGATCAAGAGCACCTCGGTGCCGATGAAGAACTGCAGGACCACCAGGAGACCGAGCCCGATGCCCGCTGGGACCGGACGCCGGCCTGACGCATCAGCAGCTCGTCGAGGCAGGCCACGACCAGCGGGGGACCACGGCCAGACCCAGCATCAGGTGGGCGTCGGTGAGGCTCGACCAGCACGAAGGGGGAGAAGCCGTAGAGCAGTCCACCGATGAAGGCGGCCGGCGACCACGAGACCCATCGGCGGAGCAGGACGAACATGGCCAGGGCCGACAGGGCCGGTGCCAGGGTCAGGGCCACATTGAGCGTGGCGACCGGTCCGAAGAGCCAGGTCACCGGGGCCAGAACGACGCCCACCGCCAGCACGCTGGTGTTGGCCAGCAGGTTCACCCCGTAGGGGACGTGGATGGCCGTCGAGTACAGAGGATTCAGCCCGTGGGCGGTGGCGTAGGCCGGCCAGTCGAGGAACCAGGTGAACAGCGAGGTGTCCCCGCACCCACAGGTGGTGGTGGAGGTCGGATGGCTGGTCCAGACGTTCCACCACACCACCATCGAGACCAGGAGGTAGCCCACGGCTGCCACCACCACGCCCCGCCAGGTGTGGGTCGGGGGCGAACCGGCACCGGACGGGCCCGGGTCGTCCGATGCTCCCGGGTCGACGGTGGCCGTCGATGGGGCGACACCGACTCCGGTGATCGCCTCGTCAGTCGTCGTCATGCCCCCCCTTTTGACACACTGCTACCGGTCCGAGCCCCTCGTCCGACCTCGCAACCCCCGTGACGACCGCCACCCGGGTCTTTCTGCCTGAGCAGCGACCTGACGAGGAGCCGTCACAAACCGGCAATCGTACAATACTGGCTGGTCCGGGGCCCGTCCTGGCGGGCCGCCGGCGGGGGTCGGGGGTCTGACCTCGCCTATGTCCCTCCTGGGAGGGTCTCCAAGGTGGAGCCGGCCGGTGGGGAGAAGGTCGAGGCGGGAGGGTTGGCGGTGAACGAGGTGAGGGTGACCGTGCTCCCGTTGGCGCTCGAATAGGTGAGGATCCCGCTGGTGTTGGCCACGCAGTAGGTCACCGAGGTGGCCTGGGTGGCGTTCTTCAGCGTGGCACAGGTTGACGCCAGCCCCCCGTAGGTGGCCGAGCTGGTGGTGACACTGATGCCGGCAGCATGGGCCAGCGCCTCGGACTCCAGGCCCTTGATGGTGGCGGACAGGACCCGCGGTGCATACAGGTCGACGATCCCGCTGAGCGATGCGCTCAGGCTGGTCGACAGCGATTCGCACTTGGCCGCGGACCCCGACCCCGTGCACTCGGTCACTGTCTGTCCGTCGATGTAGAAGGAGCCGTTCGACGTGATCACCGCGGATTTGGGTGGTGACTGGGCGAAGGTCACGGTCTGGGTCTGCCCGGTCTTGGTGTCCGAGGTGGTGTACGTGGCGCTGAAGGTGGAGCCGGCACCTTTGCTGATTCCGCTCACGACGTGGTTGAGAGCGGCCGCTCCGGCCGCCGCTGAGGAGGTCCGGCCCGTCGTGGACGTGGCGGCGACGGTGGTGCTCGGGCTCGACGAGCTCGAGCCGCACGCCGCCGCCAGAAGGCCCCCGCCGAGAAGTGCCGCCGTCAACCAGCCGGCGCCACGGGGACGTCGTCCTCTCACTGCACTGCGTGCATCCGCGTTCACCCGACACCTCCACGTCCACCCGGGCACCCGGGCACCCGGGCACCCGGGCGACTACCCGTTTCACCCTAGCCATCGGGCCCTGGGTCTCCGTGGCACGTCATTGTCTGCGTCCCGAGGCCACCGGAGCCGGTGGTGACCTGTCGACTGCGGGTCGGGAATGTCGGTACGGTACCGATGGTGCCGAACAGGGAGGGGCCGTCATGCCGTCCATGAGAACCACGCTGCCCGAGGTAGCCGCTCCGCCCGGGATCACCGGTGCCTGACGACCCGGGCCATCGGGTGGAGCCGGGCGACGAGTATCGCCACCCGGTGGGTCCCGAGCCCTTGTGGGGGGAGTCGTACTACCTCGACTTCGTGTCTGACGGCACGGGGGACGATGCGGTGGCCGGCTACGCCCGCATCGGCCTGTACCCCAACCTCGGGGTGACCTGGTGGACGACCATGATCGTGTCCGAGGGCCGCCCCCTGGTGGCCTCGGTGGCCTACGACCTCCCGGTCACCCCCGGGGACGTGGCGTCGATCGCCGCCCCCGGCTTCGACGTGCGGGCCGGGGTGGCCGAACCGCTGACCGCCATGACCGTGCGCGGAACGGCCCCGGCCGCCGTGCACGACGATCCGGCTGCCGTCTACCGCGGGGAGCCCGGCCGGCCCACCACCGTCGACCTCGACCTGACCTGGACCACTGACGGCGTGCCCTACCACTACGAGGTCACCACCCGCTACGAGGTGCCCTGCCTGGTCCACGGGGAGATCACCGTGGGCGACCGGCGCATCGCCGTGCGCGGGCAGGGTCAGCGGGACCATTCGTGGGGCGTGCGCGACTGGTGGGCGTTCGGCTGGTGCTGGGCCGCCGCTCCGGTTGGACGACGGCACCAGGGTCCACACCGCCGACATCCGCATGCCCGGCATGCGGGTCCCCCTCGGCTACCTGCAGCCCCCCGACGGGCAGGTGCACACGGTGGAGTCGTTGACGGTCACCGAGGAGTTGGGCCCGGAGGGGTTCCCCCGGCGCGCCCGGGCGGAGGTCGAGCCGGGGGGACTGGATCTCGACATCGAACCGCTGGCCTTCGGCCCGGTGCTGCTCACCGCGCCCGATGGGCGGATCAGCCGCTTCCCCCGGGCCCTGGCCCGCTTCACGGCCCGTGACGGTCGCTCGGGCACCGGCTGGATCGAGTGGAACCAACCCGACGGGTCGGCTACCGAGCAGTAACTTAGCGGGGTGCGCCTCGCTCTCACCCCCTCGACGGACCCCTCCGACTACCGGTTCGTGCACCACATCCGGCCCCGTTTCGCCGAGACCGACGCCATGGGCGTCATCCACCACGGCGCGTACGTCCCGTACCTCGAAGAGGCCCGCGCCGCCATGTTGAAGCACGCCGGCCATCACTACAACCAGGTCCGGGAGGCCGGCATCGACTTCGCCGTGCTGGAGCTGTTCGTCTCCTACCGCAAGCCCCTCTACTTCGACGAGGAAGTGGACATCTACGTCGACGCCGGCGCCGTGACCCGGACCACCTTTCAGGCCGGTTACCTGATTCAGGTGGCCGGCGAGACCCGGTCGACGGCGGTGACCGTCCACGGCGCCGTCGACACCCGGGGGCGAGGGGTCCGGCTGCCGTCGTGGCTGGCCGAGGCCATGGACACCTTTCCGGTGGCGCCCTCCGCCTGAAGCGCGCCGTCCACCGGTTCCGACGATTCGTGGCGGTGTGCGAGGAGGCGGCCCGGATCCAGCGGGGAGAGGGTCTGGACGGCTTCGGCGACCGCTGACGGTGGTTGCGCCCTGTGGCGGCCCCCTAAGCTGCCCCATGCCAAGCCCCGGAGCACCCGATCGTTTCTGTGCCGGGGCCTGAACCTCGAGGACAAGGAGACAGATGATGACCATTGCCGTCGGCGACAAGATTCCCGACATCAAGGTGATGACGTTCGGTCCCGACGGGCCCACGCCCGTCCAGACCGGTGAGGTCCTCGGGTCGGGCAAGGTGGTGCTGTTCGCCGTGCCCGGCGCCTTCACCCCGACCTGCTCCGACTTCCACCTGCCCAGCTACGTCATCCGCCACGACGAACTGAAGGCCAAGGGGGTCGACAAGGTGGCGTGCATCTCGGTCAACGACCCCTTCGTGATGGACGCCTGGGCCAAGGATCAGAACGTGGGCGACCTGGTGGTGATGCTGGCCGACGGCAACGGGGACTTCACCCGGGCCGTGGGGCTGGAGATGGACGGAAGCGGCTTCGGACTGGGCCAGCGCTCGCAGCGTTACGCCATGGTCATCGACGACGGTGTGGTGACCACCCTCAACGTGGAGCCGGGCCCGGGCCTGAGCGTGAGCGCCGCCGACGCCATCCTGGCCGAGCTCTGAGCCGCCCCGCCCCACCCCGCTGACGACGGCGGGCCGGTGCGACGGCCGGCCGGTGGCGCCACTACCGTCAGGGGGGTGGAACTGACCGATGCCCTCCGAACCACCGGTGCCGTGCGGGAGTTCGAGCCCACCGACATACCCGACCACACCGTCTACCGACTGCTCGACACCGCCCGGTTCGCCCCCAACGGTGGCAACCGGCAGGCCTGGCGGGTCATCGTGGTCAAGGACCCCGAGGTCCGCCGGGCCCTCCGCGACGCCTATCTGCCCGGCTGGTACCAGTACCTGGCCCAGGTGGGTGCGGGACTGACCCCGTGGGCCGCGGTCACCGATCGCACGTTGGAGCGCCAGGCGGTGGCCGGCGCCGCCGACATCGAGCGGTCGGCGGCCGAGGGGCCGGGTGGGTTCGCCGAGCACTTCGACCGGGTGCCCGTGATGCTGGTGGTGGTGGCCGATCTCACCAGGCTGGCCACCGTGGACCGCGACAGCGGTCACTACACCATGGTCGGTGGAGCCTCCATCTACCCGTTCGCCTGGAGCATCCTGCTGGCGGCCCGCGCCGAGGGACTGGCCGGGGTGCTCACCACCATGGTGGTGCGGGAGGAGGCCACGGTGAAGAAGGTGTTGGGCATCCCCGACACGGCGTCGGTGGCCGGTGTGTTGGCGCTGGGCCGTCCGGTGCACCAACCCACCCGGTTGCGCCGGCAACCGGTGGAGAGCTTCGCCACCGTCGACCGGTTCGACGGTGCCCCCCTGGAGGCCGGGTGAAGGTCCGCATCGGCGTAGGAGTGGGCCCGGCTCCGGCCGGGGAAGCCGCCGGCTTCGCTCAACTGATCGACGACATCGACGGGCTCGGATTCGATTCGATCTGGCTGCCCGAGATCCTGACCGCCTCGGCTCTCGACCCGCTGGTCGGCCTGTCCTTCGCCGCCGCTCACAACTCCCATCTCAAGCTGGGCACCACCATGCTGGGTCCAGGGCGCAACCCGGTTCGGCTGGCCAAGCAGCTGGCCGGTCTGGACCGGCTGTCCGACGGTCGATTGCTGGTCACCCTGGTCCCCGGGCTGGCCCGCCAGCCCGAGTCGGGTGCCGTCGGTGCCGGCCTCGACAAGGGCCGCATGATGGACGTGATGCTCCCGCTGCTCCGTCGCCTGTGGGCGGGGGAGTCCGTCTCCTACCGGGGCGAGACGGTTTCGTTCGAGGACGTGACCCTCGACCCGCTGCCGGTCCAACAGCCCCTCGAGGTCTGGACCGGGGGCATGGTGCCGGCGGCCCTCCGGCGCTGTGGACGGTTGGCCGACGGATGGCTCCCGTCGTCGTGCACCCCGGCGGAGGTGGCCGCGGCCCGCGTAGTCATCAACCGGGCCGCCGCCGAGGTCGGCCGGGTCATCAGCGAGGAGCACTTCGGGGTGTCCATCGGGTACGCCAGTGCGCCGCTCACCACCCGGCAGATCGAGGTGCTGGCCGCTACCCGCAAAGGGGTCGATCCCGAGCAGGTGGTCCCGGTGGGCATCGACGGGCTGCGGGCGGCCCTCGAGGGCTTCTTGGCCGTGGGGTTCTCCAAGTTCGTGGTGCGACCGATCACGCCGCCGGTGTCCTGGCGGGCCGAGCTCGAGGCCCTGGCCGACGGCGTGCTCGGGCTCCAGACGTGACCCGGAGCCGGCCCCTCGAGCTCGAGTTCGTGGCCCACGACGACCCTGACCTCGTGGCCCACATGGATCAGATCGTGGCGGCCGGGGTCGGCTGGATCAACGTGGACCCGGTGATCGAGGAGGAGAACGAGCCGCCTCCACCGGGCCCGTTCGCCTTCTTGGGGGGATCGACCCATCACGTGCCCACCATCACCTGGCTCCCGGGCAAGCGCTCCCCGAACGGCACGGTCAAGCCCACCACCGTCGGGTTACAACATGCCACCGGCCCGCGGGCGGCCCGTCGCCTGGCCGAGCTGGGGTCTCCGCTACCCGAAGGTTGGCGGGTCAGCCAGGACCACCCCCGCCGGGGACTGGTGGCCCTGGTCCCGGCCGACGCCGACAACCGGGAGGTCATGGGATGGCTGCTCCAGGCGGCCTCCTTGTTGTGTGCCGTCCCGGCCACCGGGCGCTGGACCGCCGCCGTGCATGCCGGGGTGCCATCGGCCCGCTGACACCTTCCGCCCTCCGGCGCTCCGCCCCCGGTAAGGTCCACGGCGGGAGCGATCTCGGAAAGGATGCTGCTGTGATGAAGGGATTCAAGGAGTTCATCTTCCGGGGCAACCTGATCGAGCTGGCCGTGGCCTTCGTACTCGGGGTGGCCTTCACCGCCGTCGTCACCTCCTTCGTCAAGGACCTGATCACCCCGCTGGTGGCGGCCATCGTGGGCAAGCCGAACTTCGGTTCGCTCCACTTCACCGTGCACGGATCGGTGTTCTTCTACGGCGACTTCTTCAACGCCCTGCTGTCGTTCGTGCTCATCGCCGCGGTGATCTACTTCGTCGTGGTCAAGCCGGTCAACCGGCTGTCCGACCGCCTCGGCCTGACGCCCAAGGAGGAGCCGATCCGCGAGTGCCCCGAGTGCCTGACCAAGGTGCCGGCCGCGGCCTCCCGGTGCGCCTACTGCACCTCGGCCTTGACCCCGGCCGCTTCGCCGGACAGCTGAGCGGCCGGCCCGGTCGGGGCCAGGGGCACCGGCTCCAGACGGGGCTCTGAGTCGCCGATCGGGTGTCGCACCCGCCCCGGCACCGGGAGCCAGATGAACGTCACCACCACCAGGGCCACGCCCACGATGGCGGCCACCGTGACGAACGGGAGCCACGCCGTGACGGCGAAGGCGGCCCCGGCAAAGGCCGCCGCCACCGCGGTGCAGGCGGTCTGACTGGTACCGAACATCCCTTGGATGCGCCCGACCTCGGAGGGGGAGGACCCCTGGGTCAGTAGGGACTGGACCGCGGGCATGGCCGCGGCGAAGCCCAGGGCCTCTGATGCTCCCAGCAGGATCAGCAGGGGGACGTTATGGATGAACGGGTAGCTGGCGCACAGCGCCGCTGATAGGCCCAGCCCGGCCAGGACCAGCACCCGCCGGTCGAGGTGGTCGGCCAACCATCCGCTGGGCTTGGCCACCAACACGAACGGCACGGCGAACAAGGTCCACGAGATGCCGATCTCCAGGCCGGACGCCCCCCGGGCCAGGAGCAGCAACGTCCAACAGATGTCGTAGATCCCGTTGGCCAGCCCCAAGGCCCCGGCACAGACCAGCGCCCCCACCATGGACCGGCCGATCCGGACCCGGGCCAGGGCCAACGACGGGCCGGCCTCCGATCCTCCCCCCCGGCCCGCCGGACTCGGCTCCGGCGCCACCGGCCGGAGGACGGGTCCCCCGGCCTCCTTGATGCGCAGGGCGGGAAGGCAGGCGGCCAGCGCCAGCAGACCCGAGGCCAGAAACATGGCCCCCATGTACCGGATGCCCACGATGCTGCCGATCAGCGGGCCCACCGCCATCCCCGCCAGCTCACCGCCGTAGATGGAGGCGAAGGCCCGTCCCCGTCGCTCCAGTGACACCGATCCGGCGATCATGGCCAGGGCCGCCACGGTGGCTGCTCCCGCTCCCACCCCTTGGAGGGCCCGGAGGAGGACGGCGACATCGGCGGTGATGGGCAACAGGAACGACATGCTGGCCACCGCATAGGTGACCAGGCCGGCGATCAGCACCGGCCGTCGCCCCACCCGGTCGGCCAACCGCCCGATGGGGTACTGGGAGATGACCCCGGCGGCGAAGAACGCCGCCATCACCACCCCGGCCAGAGCATCCGAGCCCCCCAGGTGCCGGATGTAGGGCGGCAGCATGGGCACGATGGAGGTGGACCCCATCCACTGGAGGAACACCGTGACGGTGAGGGTGCGGATCAGCCGCACCGAACTGTCCGACGGGGCGGACGGGGTGGACCGGGCGGAGCTCATGACCCACCCGCCCATCGACCCAGCTGGGCCCCGACCGCAGTCCGCAGCACGGCCGAGGGTGGGGCCAGTCCGAACAGGTCGCACAGCCAGAGCCCGTCACAGGCCAGGCGGAGCACCGTGGCCAGCGCCGGGTCCAGCCCGTCGTCCTCCAGTCGGGCCTGCCACCGGTCCGCCGCCACCTGGAGCGGGGCCAACAGCTCCGGTTCGGCGGCCGCGGCGGCAATGAGAGCGGCGCCCAGTCGGTCCTCGCGGTCGGGCCGGGTGGTGCCGGGCTCCATGGTGGCCCGGATGTAGGCCCGGATGTACCGGCCGGGACCGTCACCGTCCGTCATGTTGCTCTCGATGTCCCGGTCGAACTCCTCGATGATGCTCTCCACCATGGCGGCCACCAGGGCGTGGCGGGTGGGGAAGTGGTAGAGGACCCCACCCTTGCTGAGTCCCGCTTCGGCCGCCGCCGCCTCCAGGGTCAGGCGGGCGACCCCGTCACGCAGCACCACTTCTTCGGCGGCGTCGATGATCCGACCCTTGGTGTCACCGCCCCGTGAGGTCCGCGCCGCCGCGCTCACGCCCACCCCCACGCCGGATCCCCGTTCCATGCCCACATTGTATCCCGAAACTGTACCGTCTGGACGGTACAGTCAGCGGCCAGGACTCTTCGGGACCAGACCCGTCACTCCCGACGATTGCCCAGGTGCCAGCCCCCGCACATCTGGCACTGGTAGGGATCGAGGTCGGCCCCCTCCTCCAGTCGGAGGTGGAGCGACCACCGGTTGGCGTCTTCTTGGGTGGCGAACCGGGTCTTCGGTGCACCGTCGGCCCGCCAGTGCTCGCGACTGCCACCCGGCCCGTCACTCCTGGCCTGGGACCACGATCGTCCTCGTCGACGGGCCTTGGCCATGGTCTCTGTCTACTCGGAGGGGGTCGGCTGGTCGGCGTCGGTGCTTGGCGTCGGCTATTCGGTGTAGACCGGCGGCCGCTTCTCCCGGAAGGCGGCCGAGGCTTCGTTGAGGTTGCCGGTGTGACCGGCCAGTAGTTGGGTCCGGTTCTCCAGATCCACCGCCGCCCGGAGGCTGCCCACCTCCAGTGAGGCCCAGATGGTGTCCTTGGTCAGGGCCAGGCCGAAGGGGCTGAAGGCGCACATCCTCACGGCCATCTCGACAGCATGGTCCACCAGCTCGTCGTCCTCGACCACCTGGGACACCAGGCCGATCCGCAAGGCCTCGTCGGCCTCGACCTTCTTGCCGGTGAGGAGGATCTCCGCCGAGTTGGAGGTGCCCACCGCCCGGGGCAACAGCCAGCTCACCCCGAGCTCGGTCCCACTCAATCCGTTGCTGATGCCTGCGCCGCAGAACACCGCGGACCGACCGGCCAGCCGGATGTCTGCTCCGAGGGTCAGGCACATCCCGCCCCCGTAGGCCGGTCCCTTGATGGCGGCCACGATGGGCTGGGGTATGGCCCGCATGGCCGGGACCACCCCACCCATGAACTCCATGGCCCGAAGGCCCATGGCCTGGCGGCCGAGATGCTCGGTGCCGGGGGGATTGCCGGCGTGCTCGAGCTCCAGCCCCGAACAGAAGGCCCGACCGGCACCGGTCAGGACCACCACCCGGCACCGGTTGTCGGCGGCGACATCCTCCAGCGCGGTGTACAGGTCCTTCACCAGTGCGAAGGACATCGAATTGAGCCGGGACGGGTTGTCCAGGGTGATCAGGCGGACGTGGTCGTGGACCGAGTCGACGGAGACGAGGGGCATGGCCCCAGCCTCACCGGTGCTGCGGTTTGGCGCCACTCGGAGCGGCGGTTGAGCCATCATCGGGAGGTGCCGGTCGATCCGTTCAGCGCCTTCGAGCCCTTCGGTGGCGCCCCACCCCCGGAGTTCCTGGCCGGCTACCTGCTGGTGGCCACGCCGCGGCTGGCCGACCCCAACTTCTCCCGGCGGGTGGTGTTGGTGCTTGATCACGGGGAGCTCGGGGCCCTCGGCATCGTCCTCGACCGGCCGGGCGGAGTCGGGGTGGGTGAGCTGATGCCCCAGTGGGAAGCGTGGGCCACCGCGCCGTCAGAGCTGTTCACCGGCGGCCCGGTGGGGCGCAATGCCCTGATCGGTCTGGTCCGACTCCACTCCCGCCAGGCGGCCGAGGAGGGTGGGCCGCTCTGTCCCGAGGGGTGGAAGCTGCTGGTGGACGGCGAGCGCCCGGTGGGCACGGTCGATCTGGGGGCGGACCCGACTCCGGCGGCCGGTGGGTTCGTCGGGGTCCGGCTGTTCTCGGGCTACGCCGGCTGGGACGCAGGACAGCTCGAGGCGGAGATCGAGGAGGGGTCGTGGTACATCGTCCCGGCCGAGGAGCGCGATCCCATCTCGGCCGATCCCGAGGGCCTGTGGCGTCGGGTGCTCCGTCGCCAGGGTGGCGCCCTGGCCGTGGTATCCGGGTTCCCGGAGGACCCGGCCATGAACTGACGGGGCACGGCTACCATCGGCGCCGTGGAGAACGGACCCGAACGACCGACGGTGCGACAGGCGGTAGCCGCCGATGTGCCGGCCCTGGTCGAGATGCTGGTCCGGTCGTTCGATGACGATCCGGTGGCGGAGTTCATGTTCGCCGGGCCCCGAAGGCGACGCGGGGGCCTCCACTCGTTCTTCACGTCCCAGTTGAAGCACCAGTACCTTCCCCACGGTCACGTGTACACCACCGACCGGCGGGACAGTGCGGCCATCTGGGGAGCACCGGACGTACCCCGCAACGGGTGGGCGGAGTTGGTCCAGCTCCTGCCGACCGCTCCGTTCCTGGCCAGCACCCGGGCCCACCGGGCGCTGCAGTTGTTGTTCCAGGTGGACGGATTGCGCCCCAAGGAGCCGCACTGGTACCTGGCCACCTTGGGGACCGACCCCGATCGCCAGGGCAAGGGACTGGGCTCGGCACTGATGGAGTCGATGGCCCGCCGGATCGACGAGTCCGGGTTGCCCGCCTACCTCGAGTCGTCCAAGGAGCGCAACGTCTCGTTCTACGCCCGGTTCGGGTTCGAGGTGATCGACGAGCTCCGGTCCACCAAAGGATCTCCGACCATCTGGCGCATGTGGCGGGAGCCCCGGGTCCCCGAGCTCTGAGCGCCGGCTGATCAGTCGCCGACGTGCACGCCGTCGGGACGGTCCCCGGCCACGGTCACTACGGCGTCGAGCAGTTCGTTGAGGGCCCGGGTGGGAGCCGATGGCAGCCCCCGGCTCCTCTGGGCCACACCGACACGGCGGCGGGGCAGCCCTTCGATGGTCACCGGTTGGAACTGGCTCCGCAGATACGAGGGGATGGCCGTGGCCGGCAGGATGGCCGGCCCGTACCCTTCGAAGGCCAGCGAGGCGATGAGGCGCAATCCATCGACTTCCGCGATGGGCAGCAGCGTGATGCCCATAGGTCGGGTCACCGCATCCAGCTCGTCGCGGAAGGCTGTCCCCGGCAGCGGCAGGATGAGCTCCATGTCGGCCAGGTCCTCGAGCCCGAGGGGACCGCTGGCGTCGGCCAAGGCGTGGCCCTGGGGCACCACCAGCATGAGGTCCTCCTCGAACAGGAGGCGGGCTACCAGGTCCCGTCCGGCCAGCGGCAGGTGCAGGATGGCCAGATCGAGTTGACCGCTGGCCAGTTGGGGCTCGAGTCCGGTGGTGTTGCCCTCCACGATCACCAGGCGGAGCTTGGGATGCCGCTTGCGGGCCAGGTCCATGAGCCGAGGCACCAGCCAGCGGGCCGTGGTGCCGATCATGCCCACCCGCACGGTGCCGGTGACTTCGTCCTTGCAGGCGGCCACGTCGGAGATCAGGGCGTCGAGCTCGGAGAGGATGCGCCGGGCCCGGGCCACCACCACGGTGCCCTCCTGAGTCAGTCGGCCGTCGGCCCGGTCGAAGAGAGGTGCGCCCAGCTCACGCTCCAACCGGGCGACATGGGCCGAGATGTTCGACTGGACGGTGTTGAGGTGCTCGGCCGCGGCCGAGAACGTGCCGTGGTCGCTGACCGCCGTCAGGGCCTGAAGGTGGCGAAGCTCCATCGCCTAAGATGATAGCAGTTATCGATTTTAACTGCTTGACTGATTGCTCGCGGTAGTTATACACTGTCAGTACGACCACAGGATGTTAAGGAATCCCCCTCCTATCCTTGTTGAGTCAGTGCAAAGGGATCGCCTCCCCCCCTGGCGGTCCCTTTGCCGCGTCTGGGGGCCGATTCTACCGGGATCGGGTGGAGTGGAAACGGCCCCCGGGCCGGGCGGCCCAGAGTCGTTCTCTTCGTCCCCTGGCCCTGGCCACCGTTGTCCCGGCCGGCCTCCGCGCCGTGGCCGTGGCCGCGTCATCTGTGAAGCTCCCCGCCTGACCGATTGCCCTGTCTGTGGCCAAGCCCCATGGCGAAAACGGGTTGATTATCGGCTGAAGCCGATTCCTTTGGGTTCCGAGCTATGGCTCACAACCGATTAATTGGCCGATTCCGCGAAACGTATGCGCCCCCTGTTCCTTCGATGCGCAGGACGCCCGCCACCGCCAGGAGAGAGAATCCAGGGAACGGAGGGACGAAGGCCATCACCGGTAGGGATCGGTGGCGGTAGCGTGAGGCCATGTCATCCGGTGCTGTCTTTGTCGATCTGGACCGCACGCTGATTCGGTCGGCCAGCGGCCCGGTGTTCCATCAGGCCATGGAGGCCGAGGGTGTGCTGGCCCCCGGCCGTCATCTGCCCGGCGATGGCCTCATGTACAGCTTCTACAACCGGTTCGGCGAGTCGGTCCCCTTCATCGGGCTGGCCCGGGCCGCCGCGGTGGTGATGCGCAACCGATCGGCCGAGGCCACCCGCAGGGCCGGCAAACGGGCCGTGGAGGCCCTGGTCGAGCTGGTCCAGCCGTGGGCCCTCGAGGTCCTGGCCGCTCACCGGGACCAGGGTCGGCCCCTGGTGCTCGCCACCACCTCGCCCTCCGACCTGGTCAGCCCGTTGGCCGACGCCCTTGGCTTCGACGCCGTTATCGCCACCCGGTACGTCGAGCGGGACGGCCGCTATACCGGCCACCTCGAAGGCGGGTTCGTCTGGGGTTGGGGTAAGCGGGCCGCCGTTGGTCAGTGGGCCAGCGACAACGATGTCGACCTGGCGGAGTCGCATGCCTATTCGGACAGTGTGTTCGACCTCCCGATGTTCCACTCAGTGGGCTATCCCCATCCGGTCAACGCCGACCCCCGACTGGCGGCGGTGGCCGTGGCCCGGAGGTGGCCCCTCGAGTATTGGGACCGGGCGCCGGGGATTCCCTCGGTGGTCGGACTGGAGCCCTACCACCTGGCCCGCCCGTTCTTCCGCCCCGAGGCCTTCCCCTACGCCCGCTTCGACCTCGAAGGGTTGGAGCACATCCCGGCTACCGGACCGGTGCTGTTGGCCTCGAACCACCGCAGCTACTTCGACGTTGCCGCCATCGGGCTGGTGGCGGCCCGACTGAATCGACCGGTGAGGTTCCTGGCTAAGCAAGAGGTGTTCGACGCCCCGGTGGTGGGCAGCCTGGCTCGGGCCCTGGGCGGCATCCAGGTCGACCGGGGCAGTGGCTCCTCCGATCCCATGCGTCGGGCCGCCGCCGCGCTACGCGCCGGCGAGGTGGTGATCGTCCTGCCCCAGGGGACCATCCCCCGGGGTGAGGCCTTCTTCGATCCGGTCCTGATCGGTCGCACCGGAACCGCCCGGCTGGCCGCGGAGACCGGTGCCCCGGTAGTTCCCATCGGGCTGTGGGGGACCGAGCGGGTCTGGCCCCGGTCCTCGAGGGTGCCCAATGTCACTGCCCTGGGGCACCCGCCCCGGGTGACCATCAACGTGGGTCCGCCGGTGCCCCTGGGCCTGGTGGATGCCGTGGTCGACACCGCCACCTTGATGGAGGCCATCGTCGACCTGCTCCCGGAGGAGGCCCGGGTGGGACAGGCGCCCACCGACGAGGAGTTGGCCCGCACCCGACCACCTTCGTGACCGTATCGACCCGTCCGCCCCCGGCGTACCCGGGCCGCACCACCCTGGCCGTCGAAGCGCTCAAGGCCTGCAACCGGCTTTCTCGGGCGCTGGGGCGCGGCAGCGGCACCGTCGCCGGAGGCCGGGTCGGACTCTTCCTCGACCCGGTCCTGTTGGCCACCCTGGCCGGGGGTCGTCGGGTGGCCCTGGTCAGTGGGACCAACGGGAAGACCACCACGACCCGGATGCTCTCAGCGGCCCTGGCCGATGGTTCCGACCGCGTCGTTGCCACCAACGACACCGGGGCCAACATGCCCGCCGGCCACGTGTCGGCTCTGGCCGGCAGCCCTCCCGGATCGGATGCTGTGCTCGAAGTGGATGAGAGCTACCTCGGTCGGCTCCTCGATGAAACCGCCCCCCGGGTGGTGGTGCTCCTCAACCTGTCGAGGGACCAGTTGGACCGGATCGCCGAGGTGCGGATCCTGGCCGACCGGTGGCGGGCCGCCCTGTCCGGTAGCGAAGGCGCCGCGGCCAACGGCCACGCTGGAACCGTGTCGGGGCGGAACGACGTCGTGGTCGTGGCCAATGCCGACGATCCCATGGTGGTGTGGGCGGCGACTCCCGCCGCCAACGTGCGGTGGGTGGCGGCCGGTCAGGTGTGGCACGACGATTCGGTGGGTTGCCCTGCCTGTGGAGGCGGGATCGTCTTCGAGCCTGGCGGTGGGTGGTCCTGCGACCGGTGCGAGTTCTCCCGGCCTTCGTGCCATGCCTGGATCGACGGTGGCGACCTCGTGCTCGCCGACGGCACCCGCGGGGCCTTGGAGATTGGTCTGCCCGGGTGGTTCAACCGGGCCAACGCGGCCATGGCGGCAGTTGCGGCCCCGTTCATGACCGAACCCGGTGACCGTCTGACCCCGCTGTCGGCTCTGGCTCGGATGGCCGGCGTCGGCGAGGTGGCGGGCCGGTTCGGGACCAAGATGCATCGCGGTGGCCGGGTGCGGACCCTGCTGGCCAAGAACCCGGCCGGGTGGACCGCCATCTTCGATCTGCTGGAGGAGAGCGCCACCCCCCGGACCCCGGTGGTGTTGTCGATCAACGCCCGGATCGCCGACGGCCTCGACACCAGTTGGCTGTGGGACGTCCCTTTCGAACGCCTGGCCGGGCGACGGGTCGTGGCCACCGGCGATCGTCGGCTGGACCTGGCCGTGCGACTCCGGTACGCCGAAGTGGCGGCCACGGTGGTGTCCGACCCGCTGGCGGCGGTGGATGAGGCGCTGCGGATGGCCAAAGAGGATGGCTTTCCCGATCACTCCGGGCCGGTCGGGTCGGCCCCGGTGCCCACCGTCGAGTTCCTCGGCAACTACACCGCCTTCGCCGACCTGGCCGCACGACTGTGACTCCGCTCCTACTGACCCAACCGGCGGCGCGCCGATGACCGGATCCTTGCGTACCTCGCTGGCCATCGCCGTGGTCTACCCCGACCTATTGGGCACCTACGGGGATGGCGGGAACGGTCTGATCCTGGCCCGTCGCGCCTCGTGGCGCGGGATCACCGCCGACCTCATCCAGGCCCGCTCGGGACAGCCCCTCCCCACCGCCGACATCTACTGCATCGGGGGTGGTGAGGATGGGCCCGGGGTGAGATCGGCTGAGGCGTTGCGTAAGGACGGTGCCCTCGATCGGGCCGTTGACCGTGGAGCCGTGGTGTTCGGGGTCTGCGCCGGCTACCAGATCCTGGGCCAGTCGTTCCCCGACAGTGCCGACCGTCCCCACGTGGGGCTGGGACTGCTCGACGTCACTACCGCCAAGGGCTCCGGACAGCGCGCCGTGGGGGAGTTGGTGGCCACGCCGACTCCGGATGCCCCGCATACGGCCACCGGGGACCCTCTGCCCGACCTCACCGGGTTCGAGAACCACAGTGCCCTGACCACGGTGGGCCACCAGGCCCGGGCGGTAGCCACAGTGGTCCGGGGCGTCGGCAACGGCGGAGGCGACGGCACCGAGGGGGCGTGGAACGGGCGGGTCTTCGGGACCTACCTCCATGGGCCGGCACTGGCCCGCAACACTGCCCTGGCCGACCTGCTGCTTGGATGGGCCGTATCGACCACCGGTGACACCGCGGTGCTCGACCCCCTGGATGACCACGAGGAACTGGCCCTGCGCTCGGAACGACTGGGCGCCGTCGAGGACTCGACCGCCAACCGGTTCTTCCGGAGGTTGAACCGAACCCGGGCCTGACCGGACGGCGACCCCCGCCGTCAGTGTGAGATCAGGGCTCGGTTCGGGGCCAGCGCACCCCGTCGTCAGGCTCGCTCCGGTCCGGTGCCGGGGTCAGCAGCCACGACCGGCGCCAGGCCGCCACATCGGGGCCCTGGAGTGGGGGAGTGGTGCCGCGGGCGGCGTCCTTGCGGGCTGTCCACCAATCTGTGCCGGCCTCGTTGGCCATGGTGGCCACCGCCGTCTCGATGCGGGTGGCGAAACGCCGGGTCGACTCGTCCTCACCGGGCCGCAGGGGGGTGCCGAAGGTGATGGTGGTCCGGGTCCGGCGGAACCCGGATGCTCCCTTGGGCAGGATGTGGCGGGTCCCGTCGAGATGTACCGGCACCACCGTGGCCCCGGTACGTGAGGCGAGGTAGGCCGCGCCTCCGGTGAAGTCCTGCCCCCATCCGTCGGGAGACCGGCCGCCTTCGGGGAAGATGATCAGGTTCCATCCGTCGGCCAGCAGGTCGCCGGCCAGTTCGGCCGAACGGCGATTGACCTTGGTCCGCTCGAGCGGGATGGCGGCCAGTAGGAAGGACCAGGTATCCGCCTTCCATCGGCGGTCGAAGAAGTAGTCGGCCGCTGCCGCCACCACCGTGTGGTGCCGGAACCTCACCGGCAAGCTGCTCAACAGTAGGGGGGTGTCGACGTGGCTGTGGTGGTTGGAGGCGAAGATGACCGGGCCTTCGAGGCCGGTGAGCCCTTCATCGCCGCGGATGGATGGTGAGGCCACCAACCGCGCCAGGGGTCGGGCCACGTTGTCCAGCACCATGGCCCGGGCCAGGCGCACCGGGTAGCGGCGGGACCAGTCGGTGTCGTAGTGCACGCCCAGTTCGGGCTCGGGGGCGGGCCGCGGCACCGACTCCGGCCAACTGGGCGGAGCCAGCGGGAACCGGGCCCGTCCCACTCGTGAGGCCAGTGACGACGGCGACCATCGGCCCAGCGCCTCGCGGTCCCACTTCCCGCCCAAGGTGGAGTCGACGGTGACCGCCCGGCGGGAGCGGAGGGTGTTGGAGGACCGCTTGGCCGGCAAGGAGCGGGGCTCGGTCACTGGACGTCGGCCATGAGGATCGGCGGGGTGTGGAGATGGGTGAGGGACGGGGAACGGCCCACCACGTCCTGGGCCATCTCGAGGGCATCAGCCAGGGTGGAGGCGGACCGGAATCCCAGGCGGTGCACCGCCGGCCCGTCGCCACCGACGATGATCACCGCTCCGAGGTGCTGGAGTGCGTGGGCGCACCAGTACCACATGTAGAACGGATGGACGCCGTGATAGGCGTGGCCGGTGCGGTAGAGGTGGATGTACCACGGGTCGGTGGCGAACGACTCCTCGAATCCTTCGGCCACCTCGACGGGATCGGTGGTCTCCGTCAGCACCTGCTCGAAGAAGTCGATGTAGCTCGGGTGGTGCACCGGGTTGAACTCCCACGGCGTGGGGTGGGTCATGATCAGGACTCCACCCTCGCGGACCAACGGCTTGCCCCGGTAGAGATTGAAGAAGTACCCGAGGCCCAGGCAGGCCACCAGAATGGGGTTGAGGATGGAGTTGACGTTGTAGGGGCTGATGTAAGGGAGTCCCATGGTGAGGATGTCGGTCTGCCCCTCGACGGACACGCCCTGCTGCTGCCAGACGTGTTCGGTGGTGAGGGCGTGGACCGCCTCGACCTCACCGGCCTGCACCGAGGTCATCCGGTGAGGTGCTTTGACCGATTGGAAGATCTGGCGGGCCAGTCGGGGCGGGGTCCGATCGAGGGCCTTGGAGGCTGCCACATAGCCCAGGCGATCCCGGGCCCCCCACTCCCACTCCCGCTTCTGGAGGAAGCCGAAGGTCGACGGGAAGGTGTCGTTGTTGAGGGTGGTCTCGATCTGGAAGACGGTGACCCCGCTGTCGGCTATAAGCCGGCCCATGCGCCAGTTGGAGGAGTGGAGCTCCGAACGGTGCTGGTCCATGAACGACCGGCTCTGTTGCATGGTCTTGGGGTTGTGGTGGTGCCGGAGGCTCTTGTAGCTGGCCAGTCCGGTAGCCACGCTCTTGTGGCCGCCGTCCATGGCCACCAGGTTGATATTGACGTAGACCAACAGATCGCTCTCGGCGGCCCGGCGGTTGATCTCGACATCCTCGCCCTGTTCGGTCAGACCCAGGTGCACCAGAGCCTCGGGGTCCTCGGCGTCGTGCTGGGTCAGGAGGCCATTGGGGGCGAAGGCGTCGTAGATCCGATCCCCCAGGGCGTGGCGCAACTCGGCCTCGGTCATGCGCCGGTGGAGGGCCAGCGCCACGATGAGGGCCACGTCATCGACCCCTGCCTCGGCGGCCATGTCCAGGACCTGTTCGATGACCATCTGACGGATGTCCGGTCGCTCCATCGGCGGGAGGGGCAGGGAGATATCGTCGAAGGCGATGGTCAGGGTCATCCCCGGACGCAACAGCGCCGGCAGCGGATCACGGTCGCCGACCGGATGGGTGAGGGCGGAGCGTATGGCGGCACTGGGATCGACCAGGGGATCGAGGGGCTCGGGGGCGTAGATGACCCGGCTGCCCTCGGGTAGGCGCTCCAAGCTGAAGCGCTCCCCGTGCCAGAAGAGGGTGGGCGGCGTCGAGCGGTCGACATCGAGCACGAAACCGGGCCTGGGGCTCATCGGTTGGTTCCTTTCGGTGTACGGAGGTCGAAGACCACCTTGGTGGCGCCGCGGCGGCCGGCAGCACCGGCATGGCCGATGGCCTCCTCGTACCGTTCGAGCGGGTAGGCCGCACTGACCAGTGATCCCAGTCCGGCTGTGCCGACCAGATCGATGGCCAACTCGAAACTGCGTCGGGGTTCGGCACCGGGTGGGATGGATTCGGAGCCGTAGGCGTAGGCCCCCACCACCGTGAGCTCGCGATGCCATAGTGGGGCCAGGTCGATCGAGACCTTGCCCGGCATGCCCACCATGACCACCTTGCCGCGGCCCTTCACCATGGCCAACGACTGAGCCAACGAATCCGACGAGCCCACGCAGTCGAAGACCACGTCGGCCCCGTCGACCAAGCGCCCGGCCAGGACCAACGAGCCAGAGCGACGACGCACGGCCCGGGCCAACTGGTCCGGCGCCACCACGGTGTCTGCGCCGAGGGACCCGGCCAGGCTGCGCTGGTGGGGGTGCTTGGCCCCCACCATGACGGTGCACGGCGTCACCGGTCGAACCAGGTGATCGAGGGCGGCCACCACGGCCAACCCCAGTGTGCCGGCACCGACCACCGCCACGGTGTCCCCGTCGGTGATGCCGGCAGACAGGACGGCATGGATCCCACAGGCCGTGGGCTCGATCATCACCGCGTCCTCATCGGAGAGCGACTCCGGCACCGCATGGAGTTGGGAGGTGTGGGCCACCAGTCCGGCCTGCGACCAACCTCCGCCGGTGTCGGCGCAGAACCCGGTCTGCAGGCCCGGCTCGAGATCACCGAAGGCCACATTGCCGCACAGGCCGGTGTGGCCACCGGCACAGCGCGGGCACGGGGGCCGGATGCCGCGGGGAACACAGCCGAGCACGGGCTCGATGACGGCGCGGGTGCCCGGTTCCAACTGCTGGCCGGCGTGGTCCGTCCCTCCCTGGTCGAGCACTCCCACCACCTCGTGGCCGGGAACGAAGGGGAAGCTCACCATGTCCTCGAAGTACCGGGAGCTGCGCCCGTCCAAGGTGGCGAGGTCCGACCCGCAGATTCCCGAGAGCAGCGGGCGGAGTGGGAACCACTCGTCGGATGGGAGGTCCGGGTGCACGGCATCGAGCAGTTGGAGTGGTCCGATGCCGGCGCCCCGACCCGATCCCAACAGGGAGGAGACCCGGGAGGCCGCAAACCGGGCCACGTTGCGTTCCAGCACCAGAGCCTTCATCGTTGGTCTCCGGTCTTGCTGGCCATCCTCCGGATCGCCCCGGCCTGAGCGGCCGGGCTGTTACGGCCACGCCGTCCCGAGCCTCTCCGATCGATGGGGCCGAGAGGCAACCTGGGCGCCGATCCGCCGTCAGCCTTGTGCCAGTGCTCGACGTGCCAGCCGCGCCGCCGGGCAATGGCGGCCAGCTTGGCTTCGGGGTTGACAGCTACCGGAAAGCCCACTGCTTCCAACATGGGCAGATCGCTGGCCGAGTCGGCGTAGGCCATGGACTCCTCGAGGCGGAGCCCTTCAGCCTCGGCGTACTCCGCCAACACCAGGGCCCGGGCCTCGCCGATGGGAGGCAGCTCGTCCAGTCGGCCGGTGAACTTGCCGTCAGCCTCTCCCATGTGGGCGCAGACGATGTCGTCGAACAGCGGGCGCAGGGGCTCGACCACCAGGTCCAGAGCGCCGGTGATCAGGAGGGTGCGGTGGCCGAGGGCCCGGTGACGCCGTACCCGGGCCATGCCGGCCGGAAACGATTTGGCCAAGAGGAGGTGGGAGAAGAGCTCCCATCCGTCGTCACGCAGCCGGTCCACCGGGGCGCCCTCGTAGCGGCGGTAGAAGGTGCGCAGGAAGTCGCCGCGGTCCCGTCGGTCCAACAGCAGCAGCGACGGTGCTTCGCGCAGCAGGTCGGCCACGAAGGCGGCCCGCTCGGCGGGCGGGAGGTGGCGGGAGGCCAACCAGGCATACGAATCGACCACGTTGGAGGCGATGAGGGTGTTCTCCAGGTCGAAGGCGGCCAGATGGCGGTCGGGGGACAGGATGGCCTTGCGGGCCCGGTCGGCCCGGCTGGGTTGGCTGGAACGACCGGGCGACGTGCGCACCCGGGCGTGCTCGATGATGGACGGGAGGTGGATGTCACGGACGTAGTAGTCCCAGTCGACGGCGGCAGGGTCGAGGCAGAACAACCGGCGGTCGTCGGCGTCCATCCGGTCCCACAGGCCCATCAGGCGATCGACCCGGTAGCGGGCCTCGGTCTCGGTGTACGCGCCGTAGAGCTCGACGTAGCCCAGGGCCCGCTCGGCCAGCAGGTGTTGCTCCTCGAGCGCCGCCATCCACGCCGCCTGCCGGCCACGGATGGGAAGCGAGCCCACCACCTTTTCCGCCAGGTCCATGGCTTTGTTGGCGCGGGTCAGTTGGCGTTGCACCCGGCCGCGGCCGGGGAACGACCAGGCCGGTACCACGATGGGCTGACCGTCGGCGTCGTAGAGGGGGTGCTCGGTGAACCACCCCTGGACCAGCTGAACCAGGCGTCCGTAGCGGAACGGATTCCGCACTCCTGAAGCCACGTGGTAGACGCTCGGCCCCTGGTACTCCGCTTCGGGTTGGGCCACGGCCTCGGCGGCCACGGCGATGATGGCTGCCACCACCAGGTCCACCGGGATGACATCGGTGACGCCCTCGGGCACGCCGGGGAACTCCCGCAACAGCCCCCGGGCGTAGGAGACGATGATCGGCTCAGCCATCCGGAAGCCGCGGATCCAGCCCGGCCGGGGCTCGGCCAGGGCGGACTCGATGATGGAGGGCCGGATGATGGTCATGGGCACGGTGTCGCCGTACTGGGAGACCAGAGCCCGCTCCCCGAGAGCCTTGGTGTAGGGGTAGGCGTCCGGCCATCCGAGCGACTGGGCCCGGGCCTGTCCTGAAGCCACCATCTGCTTTTTGACCCAGTCCTCGCGCAGTCGTTCGGCCCGTTCGGCCAGGAGGTGCAGCCCGGCACCTCCGAGGTCGCCCCGGGCCTCCTTGGCGAAACCGGCCAGCCGCTCGGAGCCGCGGGACTCGGCGTCGAAGTCGCTGCGCTGGCGTCGGGCGGCATCGACCTCGGCACGCCAGTCCACCTCCACGCTGAAGCGGTTGGCGTCGAGGAGCTCTTCTTTGGCCTCGCCTTGGTGGGTGCCGGCCACGTAGGCCGTAGAGACCGGGAGGAAGTGGACCGGTCCCCGGCGTCCCTGCGCCCCGGCCAGTTCGCGGGCCGCGGCCACCGCCCCGGCCACCCGGGACGGACCGAGGAGGTTGACCTCAACGGCGGAGTCGAGCGGCGAGTCAAAGCTCACCGCGGCGGCCGAGTGGATGACCACATCGCACTCGGACAGCAGTTGCAGGCCGGCCTGGTCGAGGCCGAGGGCGTCGGTAGCCACGTCACCGGCCACTGCGATCACCCGGGATGCCACCTCGGCGTCGAAGCGGTCACCGGTGTCTTGGCGGAGCCGGTCGAAGCAGTCGTTCTTGAGGATCTCGCGGGTGGCCCGCTGCTCCGGGGTCGAACGTCGGCCCGGGCGGATGAGGAGCACGACCCGGGAGTCGGGGATGCTCCGGAGTATCCGTTCCACCAGGGCTGTGCCCAAGAATCCCGTAGCGCCGGTGATGAAGAACTGCTTACCGGCCAAGGAGTCACGGACGCGGGTCACCGGATCTGTCTACCATATGGTAAGTGACGGAGTCGAGCATCGGTGCGGTGCCACCCGAGGGGCGCGATCGGAGCCGACCCCGTGCCGTCCCGGCGTCCACCCGGGGCCAGCAGGGCAGGACCACCGCAGAGCGGATCCTTGATGCCGCCCTGGTCTCCTTCGCCACCCGTGGGTACGACGCTTCGTCGCTCGATGCCCTGGCCGCTGGGCTCGAGATCCGCAAGCAGACCATCCTCTACTGGTTCCCTTCCAAAGAGGTGCTGCTCGAGGCGGTGATCGACCGGAGTGCCGTCGAGCTGTCGAACGCCTTGGAGGCCTCGCTGGCCAGGGCGGGATCGGGGTGGTCCCGGGTCGAAGCCGTGGTGCGTTCGGTCTTCCGTCTGGCCGCCCGCCGTCCGGAGCTGCTCGGTCTGGTGCGAGAGCTGGGCCGGATGGGAACGCCCGCCGCCACCCGCCTGGTGGCCGCCATGGACCCGTTGCTGAGCCGGGCCTCGGAGTTCCTGGAGGCGGAGATGGATGCCGGGCACATGAGGCGCCACGAGCCACGGCTGCTCCTGCTGGCCATCTACTCCACCGTCATCGGCATGGTCACCGAGGTGGAGGTGCTCCGGGCATTCGGGGAGGAGCCCACCGCCCGATCGCTGGTGCGTCGCCGGAACGAGATCCTGGATCTGCTGCGTTCAGCCCTGGTCACCGAGGTCGCGTGACCACGGCATTGTCGGGAGAACGCTTCTCGAGCCGGTCAGTCGGAGGCCTTGGCTTTGCGCTCGCGGCGGGAGGGTTTGGGCGCGGGAGGCGGTGGGCGCTTGGGGGTGTAGCGCTTGTTGGCCTCGGGTCGAGTTGGGCCCTTACTGGATCGGGGGGTTCGGTCAGATTTGGTGGGCGGTGCCTTGGCCCTGGAGGACCGGTCGGAGGCGGCGGTGTTTCCGGTAGGCCTACTGGCCTTTCGTAAGGCGTTGGCCTCTTTCTGCACCTTGTAGGAGTGATAGAGCAACCAGACGCCGAGCAGCAGGAAGGGCACACCGACGAAGTAGCGCGTACCGAAGAACAAGAAGGCGAACAGGGAGATGAAACCGACCGGAGCCCGGCGACCGAACCAGGTGGCTCCGAAGAGGAGTGCTCCCGAGATCAGGCCGACGGCCAAGGTGGTCTGCGGCGTGAGCTGACCCTTGGCCAGGCGGAAATGCTTGTTGTCGGTCTCGACGAAGTAGATCAAGAGGCCCAGAATCACGGCAAGGCCGGATGCCACAAACGAGTACAGGCGCTCCCGGTCGTCGAGCTGCTCTACCGCCCGCTTGGTATTCCCCTTCACTCCTGGTCCCTCGAGGCTCTTGAGGAACCTGGTCGCCAGGCTGGGCTTCACCTGGGCACCAACGTCGTCGTCGACGTCGTATCCGTCGTCGGGATCCTCGTCGCCGAGGTCAGCCTGGCGATTGTCGGATGAGCGGGCCACGGCTTTCAGGCTACCGGCCCTGGCGCGACCTCCGGGGCCGGTGATCCGGTAGGCCCCGCCTCAAGGTGAGGGGCCGGTCTGGTGGCGCTACCGGTCACACCTCCCGTACCACCAGCCGCAAACCGACATTATCTTCGGGTGGGATGACCCAGGCGGTAGACCGGGTTGGCTGGTCCGGGCCGGGAGGGGCGCTCTCGACAGGAACAGCGCCGACCAGGCTTTCGGGCTCTTCGGCCGACAGCTCGAGATGGTGGATGCGTCCGCTCCGAGGGCCCAGCCACTGGGCCAGTGGCGATTCGGGACCGGCCGTCGGGGCGACCAGGCGGAGACCGACGGGGCCGCCCCACGACAACTCCATCCATCGGTGGTCGGGCCGATTCCCGTCACCGGTTACCCGACCTCCAAGTAGGTCCACGAAGAGGGGAGTGGCGGAGCCCAGATCGGCCACCGCATGGGTGACCCAGTGCAACGACGCCGGTCTGGTCGGGCCGCGGTCGTCCTGGCGTCGCCGGCGGTCGGCCGGGTAGTCGTCAGGGGCCGGGCTGCTCCAGGGGGCCGGGGCTTCGGCCAGCTGGACCACCACGCCCGTGGCCTGGCGGGGGTGGATGAACGCCTCCATCCACTCCGGGTCCGAGAAATCGATGCCGATGGGGTCGTAGGCCGTGTCTTCCATCCGGCCCAGGGCCTCGGCCAGATTGGGCACTTTGAAGGTCAGGTGATGAGGGCCCGGGCCGTTGTTGGTGATGAACCGGTCGAGGAAGTCGTTGGTGGCGACGTCGTTGGGCATGAGGAGCTCGATCCGACCTCCGTTGGCGAACTCGATCTGGCCGGGAGCGAAGCCGGTGGCCAGGCCTCCCGAGCTCCACTCCGCACCGAGTTCCGTGGCATAGCGGTGCCAGGCGTCCTGCCACCGGGGTACGGCGTGGGCCACGTGGTCGAGCACCACCCCCTCGATGGGCCCGGCTTGGTCGACAGGTGCGGCGCACATGGCGGACACCTTGGTTCGTGACGGCCGGGGTTGTCGAAACGGGATTGTCAGGGCCCCCGGGGAACACGGCCCGCTCACAGCAGGCTCCGTCAGCCTGTACCGTCGAGCCCATGGATTTCCGAGCCTTGTCGGTGACCGGATTGGCGCAGGAGGTGCGGGCGGGAGAGCGATCGGCCCTCTCGCTGGTGGAGCACGCGCTGGACCAGATCGCCCAACACAACCCGCAGCTCAACGCCTTCGTGTCCGTGGACGAGGAGCAGGCCCGAGGCCACGCCGAGGACATCGACCGGAAGGTCGCCGCTGGCGTGGATCCAGGTCCGCTGGCCGGTATCCCGTTGGGGGTTAAGGACCTCGAGGACGCGGTGGGCTATGTCACCACCCATGGGTCACCGGCCTTCGCCGACAGTCCGGCCTCGGCGTCGAGCTCCCCGCTGGTGGCCCGCCTGGTGGCCGCCGGGTGCGTGGTGGTGGGCAAGACCAACACCCCCGAGCTGGGTTGGACATCGGATACCGATAACCGGGTCTTCGGCCCGACGCTCAACCCGTGGAACCTGGACCACTCACCCGGAGGGTCCTCGGGCGGTAGCGCTGCGGCCATCGCCTCGGGCATGGTGCCACTGGCCACCGGATCGGATGGTGGTGGGTCTATCCGCATCCCCTCATCGTGTTGTGGCCTGTCAGGGATGAAGCCCTCGCTCGGACGGGTGCCCAGTGGGGGAGCGGAAGCGCCCGATTGGCATCATCTGTCGACCAGGGGACCGATGGCCCGCCGGTTGGCCGATGTGGTGGCCGCCCTTGACGTGGTGGTGGGCCCGGATCCGAGCGATCTGCGCTCGCTCCCTCGTCCTGAGGCGTCGTGGACCGCGGCCCTGGATGATCCCAAGCCACCCCGCAAGGTGGCGTGGTCACCCACACTGGGTTACGCCGAGGTCGACGCTGAGGTGCTGGCCATCTGCCAGCGGGCCATTGGGGTGATGGCCTCGTTGGGGACCGAGGTGGTGGAAGTCGAGACGGTGTTCGACGCCGATCCGGTAAGCCAGTGGTTGACCTTGGCCGGCGTCTACAACCTGCGCACGCATGAGGGAATCCGTGGGACGGAGACTTGGGACGAGATTGATCCGGTCCTTGCTTCGGTGATCGACTCTGCCGCGGCCATCAGTGCGGTCGACCTGGTTCGGGCCGAGGACTCCTGTCACACCCTGAATCTGCGTCTGGTGGACCTGTTCCATGATGTCCGCCTGTTGATCACCCCGACGGTGGCGGCCGAACCGCCGCTACGGTCACAGGGCGGGTCGGGGATGATCAACGGCGTTCCCGAGTACAACTGGGTCAAGTTCACCTACCCGTTCAACATGACCCGTTCGCCGGCAGCGACAGTCTGTGTCGGCCTGACCGCCTCGGGTCTTCCCGTCGGCCTGCAGTTGGTGGGCCCACAACACGCCGACCTGGTCGTGCTGCGGTCGGCGGCGGCCCTGGAAGCCGCCATCGGATTCGACGATGTGGCTCCGTTCCCGTCGACGCCCGGAGCCTGAGGCTGGGAGGGACGTGAGATCACCCGGCGACGGGCGGGCTACCATGGCCCACCGGTATTCCGGGGTGCAACGCAAACCCGGGCGTTTAGCTCAGTTGGTTAGAGCGCAGCCTTCACACGGCTGAGGTCGGAGGTTCGAGTCCTCTAGCGCCCACCAGGTCAGGGGCCATAAATGGCTCTGGAGCGTGGACCTCCGCCGTGCAAATGCCCACAGCCAAGATGCGAGCGTGGCGGTCTCCGCCAGCAGAGCCGTCCGGGGACCATCCGCGAGCGGTCCACCGGGCACTAGGAGCTGCGGGCTTTCGCGGGCGGGATCCCGTCACCGGCAAGCCGAAGCAGGTAACTCGCACGTCCCTTTACGGGCGTCGCATGCACGAGACGATGGCTGTGAGGGAGTTCACCTCCACTCTCGCTTGGGCAATGGAAGCCCGCTTCTGTCCCGGCGCTAGGGGATACGAGCGACGATTCTGTCACTGGTTCGTCTAGAGGGAAGCGTGGGGGTTCGGAAGAGTTGCGGATATCCACGAGAGACCGAGGCACATCTCGTCCGTTGAGCCATCGCCCCAGGTAACGAAGTGAGGCGGGGCTTTCCGCAGGATGGGTAGTTCCTGGGCCAGGGTCGGATCGTAGGTACAGGTGACCTGGAGCGGTTCGCCCGCCGTGACGTGGACAGGCTTCGCCAGGTTGTAGGCCTTTTGGTAGTGGAAGTTGTAGTTGGGCACATTGAGTACCGTCTGTGCCTGTGGAGTCCCGGGATTCAGGACAAGCTTGAAGCTCCGACCCAGCAGGTGCATGTGGGCTTGGGCCCGCACGATGTACCCACTGCTCGACACCGGGAACGTGCATGAGGTCGTATCTCCTGCCGGCGGGGCGGAGGGATCGCGCCTACAAGCAGCCTCGATGGCATTGACGAAGGTGACAGCCGTCGGTCCGAACTCCTGCCCCTGATGGGCCAGCGATGCCGCCCGGTTGCAGAGCGGTCCCGGTGACACCGGCCGGGCACGGAACGTCCGGGGCGGCAAAGGAGAGATCCAACTTGAGGGGCAGCAGCGGCGTGGACATGGGCACCGTCTTGACCACGAGTTTGTTGGTTACGGGCTTGTCACCGACCAGCAGGTTGTAGTGGACCTGCATGATCACCATGGTTCCCGCTGGAAGTTCGATCCCCGTACCATTGGGGAGGTCGTCCACACCGTGACCAGGGGCCCAGACGCTCAAAAAGGGCGTGCTCCCGATCTCGTTGATCGGTTCATTGGGCAGTCCGGCTTCACCGAAGCATGTCCACCCCCTCCCTCCGACATTGGCCTTGTCCGCTTCGGCCACCAGGGAGGGAGGAAGTAGGAACAGCCCGGCGTGGTGGTCTTCGGTACTGCCAGGGAAGAACTGGCTCGAAATTACGTAGGCGTTCTTCTTCAGGTGAGGATTGAGCAAGGTGCAGTGATAGTCGTCGGTGGTTCCTCGGGCTGCCTTCGGACGATAGGACGGCGATCTGAGGGTGATCGTGGTTACGCGGGAGGCTGATGCAGCAGTGGTGGGAGATGCCCCCGACGAGGCCGAGCATCCGGCGAAGGCGCCTGCGGAAGCAACAAGGGCAAAAACTCCGAGGAGGACTCCCCACGACCTCCCTTTTGACCCGCTCACACTGCCAATCCGCCGCCGCCGCTTATGTTCCCCCATAATGAGCAACTCCCGCCTCTCGGATCACCCGCTCCCGTCTGAGGGTACTGCAAGCGAAGGATCTTGGCCGAGTCATCCACGCACCCGTGTAAGTGCCGGTTGGCCACGGTCAATGACCGCTGCTGACCCGGTGATCGGGGGCGCCCCTACTCGGTGGGATCAGGTTGGAATCGGACTGGAAATACGTCGGCGGCGGAGGAACAACAGGGTTGCGATCGACGCCATCCCACCAATAGTGCTCGTTGCTTGTACCCAAACTCCCAATGGGTTTACCGGTGCCGAACAGGAGCGCCCGATGGGAGAGGAGCAGCTACTGAGAACGGTACCCGGGTCAACACGCAACAGCACGTAGGTGGCGAGCAGAGAAGCAAATAAGCCAGCGGTAGCCACTGCCGCCACCACTAGGAAAAAACGCCCTATTCGCCTCACCCGCTCAGTATGACGCTCTGGGCTTGACGGAGCATCCGTACGGTGCCGCTCGGTCATGGCCGATAGTGGACTCTGACGATAGGGGGCACCCTGGGCAGCAGTCGATCGGATTATGCGTTGGTATCGTCGGGAGGAGTCAGATCGGGATCGGGAAGCTCGGCTGCATGGTCTAGCGACCGCGACGACTGCGGCAAATTGGCATCGCCGATGGTGTAGCTGGTCATAGAAAGCGAGCCGTACGTGTAGCCATCTACAAGAACCTCCGCACCGGATCCGGCGGCATTGGCCAGGCCGGCTATGTAGAGGAGCGGTATGAAATGGTCGGGTGTCGGCACCGCGGCGCTGAAGTCCCGATGATCCTGCAAAGCCAGAATGTCATTTGGCGAAGTTGTCATATGGGCCCGCGCTGCATCATCGAACCGGTGACTCCAGTCGAACCCCCCGTCCGGCTGGCCCCAGTCGACGCGGCGCAGGTTGTGGACGACGTTGCCACTGCCAATCATGACCACGCCCCGCTGGCGCAGTGCTGCGAGTTGAGCACCCAGTGCAAGGTGGTACTCGAATGATTCCTGAGCGTTGATTGAAAGTTGAACAACAGGGATGTCGGCATCCGGAAAGGCGTGGACCAACACCGACCAGGTGCCGTGGTCGAGGCCCCAACTGTCGTGGTCGAACCCGACCCAAGTCGGTTTGGCAATCTCGGCGACCTCTTCGGCAAGGGCAAGACTCCCTGGAGCTGGGTACTGCACAGAGAAGAGTTCATCGGGAAACCCGTAGAAGTCGTGGATCGTCTTCGGCCGATCCATCGCCGTGACTGCCGTCAGGTTGACATACCAGTGCGCTGAGACAACCACGATGCCTCGCGGCCGAGGAATGCTGGCACCAAACCCTCGCCAAGCATCGGTGTAGCGGTTGTGCTCAAGCGCATTCATCGGACTTCCGTGCCCCACGAACGCAGCCGGCATCAGCTCTGCGGTCACGTCATCTCAGCCGAAGCGGGCGCATTGGATTCCCTCTACGTAGCACCGAACTAGGGTCTACACCCATTTTGCGATTGCTGCCATGAAGGCCCCAGGCTCATCCAGGCCTTTAGCCGGCCACCCAGGCGATAGCGTCGTCCCGCTCTGCTATTGGGAACGTCTTCGTTTCGCCCGGAGTCATCCAGCCAAAGAGGTCGGTCAGATGATGCATCCACTCGATATCAGTCACCAAAGCAATACGCTTCCAGGCTCGGAGATGCTCGATGCCGAGCTTGAGGTCCTGCCAAAGGGCCCCGCCCGTCATTCCGTCGAAATCGTTCATGACAATGACGAATCGGACTTCGCCGGTTGCCGCAGCCCGTTCGAGGGCGGGTAGAACGACATCCCGATAGTCCTCAGCCTTGAGCTTGCCAGCGGCCTCGAAGCCAATGACTCCCGGAGGCATGTCACTGAGTTCCTTGATCACGTTCCATCACCAGCCTTCCTGAACCCTGAGTGTTCCATACGCCCAGTGGTGCCGCTGTGGGTCACAGTCCCGGCCTCAGGGGCACCTGATAGACCTCGTGGAATCAGCGAGCGTCGGCCCATCCGTTGGGGGGACTCCCTCGCACCTCGGTAAACGAGATAGCTACCCAGGGGAACGAGCAAGAACACGAACCCCGCTGGGCACGCTGCAACCGGGCCGTAAAGTGCCGGTTGGCCGATCGTGAGCCTGCCTCGCCTTCACGCGGCTGAGGTCGGAGATTCGAGTCCTCTAGCGCCCACAGAAAGCCCAGTTCAGACGCCATATCCGCTGTTCGATACGGCGGACCGTGGAGAATGCCCCACAAATGCGGGGTGTGTGGAGCATGGCGGCCAGAACCAGGGCAGTCGGCTGGGACCATGACGAACGACACCTGACCTGCGGATACCGTACCTTCTCCCTCTCCCCATAAATGTCGTCTATTCCCGCCCTCGTGCGACATCGCAGGCGCGACGTAAGGCGAACCCAGGCCGCTCAGTCGCTGTGGCAATGTTTGAGTCGTGCGCGATCTCCTTTCGGATGACTCGTTGGCGAGGCTCAAATGAACCCAGAGAGTGCATTTGAAACAACCTTCGACCACGTGCCCCTTTGGATCGACGAGTTGTCTTTTCGGCCCGGGCCGCCGTGGTTGTCCATGGGAACGCGGGCATTACGCGACGACCCATTGCTTATCGAAGATGACCTGCTTTCGCCTTATCTAGCCGAAAAGGAATGGCTCTTCGCCAACGCACGCGAGGACGTCTCGGTGGGCATGCCGGAAGCTGCCGAGGCGGCTGCGGAAGCGGCCGAACTGATTTCGTCAGGACTGAGCGGCCTGAATCCAATCGGCAACCTCCGTCCGCTCGAGGTCGCCGCCCTACAGGTTCAGGAGGATCTGATCGTATTGATTCGATCAGAAGAAACCTGGCGGTTCGGTGCCGGTGTCGTCTGCTTTCCATCGCATTGGGTACCGTCTGAGAAGCTTGGACTACCTATCACCGAAGTGCACGAACCCGTACCTCTTTACAACGACGAGTTGGCTCAGCGTGTCGATCGATTTCTTGACCATCTCGCACCGGGAAAGAACGTGTGGCGTCGAAACTGGACGATTCACGCCAGCCCACAACTGCACGTCCCACGCCCACCCGCCCTTGATGGCCCCGTTCGACCGCGGGATCTTTGGTTGCGAAGCGAAAGGCAGGTTCTGTGGGCCCTCCCAACCACTGGTGGAATTCTCTTCACGATCCGCACTCAACAGTTTCCTTTGAGGGCCTTGATTACGCGGCCTGACGTGGCTTCGTCGATGGCCTCGAGCCTGCGATCGGCCCCAGATTCGCTGCGCGCCTATCGACAGGGTGCCTTCAGCCTGGATGACGTCATTGATTTGCTCGAGACATGGGCTGAATAGACCTGTTTCGTATCGGCGCCAAGTCTTACGACCGGGACCAGCCCGTCCATACTGTTCCAACTTCGACCGACCGCAGGTGTGTGGCAGGTCGAACTCGACAGGTCGCTCAGTCTCGAAGCAACTGACCGTCGACTGTGATCTCGGTACGGTCAGGGTAGAAGGACAACATCCCTCTCACTTCTGCGGCCTGGGCCGTAGGAGCCTCGTAGCTCCACACGATGCCGTCATAGGTCTCGCCGTCGAGGTCAAGAGACCAATACGACGCCTCGCCTTTGAACGGACATGTGGTGTGGAACGCCGTGGGCCTCAGGAGAGCCATCTGTATGTCGTCTGGCGGTAAGTAGTAGCGGGCGGGCAACCCGGTCTCGTCGAGCTTCATGGCCCGGTGGGTGTCGGCGAGCAGCCGACCACCAAGCCGGACTTCCACATGGACCGCGGTCGGGGCAATGCTTATTGTGTGGCCTGGCGTCATAACCACTCCAACGGCTCGAGCGACATCGCTATTCCTCACTTCGGCTGGCTCTGGAATCTCATGCCAGTCAAAGTGGATCCATTCGCCCACCGGGACGGCGCCGAAGCCTCATCTAGGGGGTGGCATTGCGAAGCTGTGGGATAAGTCGCTTCTCATCCCGCTGTGAGTCCAGGACCGACTTCATGGCGGACAGGGCCCCAGGAGCGTCAGCAGCCCGATTGTGGCGTTCCTCCGGGTCGGCGGTCAGGTTATGCAGCTCCCACTCAGGCTCTGCGGCGGCAGGCAGGAACGGGTTGGGGGCCATCCCCTGATTGGCGTACCAGTCGTCCAGCCGCTCGTAGTAGTGGTTCAGCTTCCACAGCTCAGATTCCCCGGCGCCGCCGGTGGGCAATGATGTGATGACCGACTCGATGTTGATCGGTGGAGTCACCGGTTCGAAAGGCTTGCCGTTCAGGATGTTCACCTGGGTGACTCCTCGGGTGACATCGTCCTCGGTCATGAAGTAGATCGGCGACTCGATGGAGGGTGCTTCCGTCGTCCCCAACACAACACCGCTCAGGTCACGGCCAGGCAGCGGATGGACCTCGTCGTGGTGTGCGGCCACCCCGGTGGCTGCCTCCTCGATGTCGACACCGGCCAGCCCCAAGAGTGTGGGGATCAGGTCGACGTGACTGGTGGGAACGTTGATGCCCTCGCCGCCGGCAGCGATGCCTGGTCCAGCTATCAAGAGCGGTACCCGGGTAGCCTCGTCGAAGGCATTGCACCACTTCTGGATCAGGCCGCCATGCGCTCCGAGCAGGTCGCCGTGGTCCGATGTGAACACCACGATGGTGTCCTCCGCCATGCCCGAGGCTTCCAGCGCGCCGAGGATCCTGCCGACCGCTTGATCGACCAGCTTCATCAGGTAGTAGTAGAGCCGGCGATAGCCGAGGTCGGTGGCCGTCTCGAAGATCATCTCCGGCCATGCTGCCTTGAACGCCTCCTGACAGGCAGGACGACCGGTGAACGGATCAGATTGGGACGGCGCTTCGGAGATCTCCGGCACCGTGTCATCGGGGGGGCCGAACTTCAAGATCTGCTCCCACCCGAATCCCGAGAAGGCGATGTCGTGAGGGTTCACGAAGGAGGCCACCGTCAGCCATGGTCCGTCTCCCTTGGCTTCGGCAAGCTCGCCGAACAGCTCCACGACCTGCTCGGCGAAAACGCCATCTCGAATCGTTCCACAGTCGGACCTGGCGGCACCGTGCGGTTCTCGGCCGATCCATCCAGAGAAGCCGAATGGATCGAGCCGGTCAGCCTTGCGGTAGGCGGCCACGGCATCGTTGATGGGCTTGCCGTCGTCGTCTGATGCCTTCAATCCTTCGTGGGTTCCGGGAATCATGAGGTCGGCGAACGAAATGTGCCATTTCCCGCGGTAGTGGGTCTGGTAGCCGCCGGCCCGGAACCAGTCGCCGAGTGTGGGCACTGAGTTCGGATCCAGCCAGTTCATTCCGGGGTCGGAGCTCTGCTTGGCGGTGCCGTCCGTCGAGTTCACCCCATGGAGCGAGGGGTACTGGCCCGTGAACAGCGTCGCCCGGCTTGGGGTGCAGGCTGTCGATCCGGCGTAATGGCGATGAAACTCCAGGCCGCGCTGCCTGATGGATTCCCGAGCAGTCAACTGGTCCCTGCGGAAGGTCGTGACCCCGTCCGTCTCGTAGGGAGGGGGATAACGCTCCTCGTCGGTCATGATGAGCAGGATGTTGGGTCGGGCCATACCCATATCGAATCAGATTTGGCCCGGGGCAGGCGTCACACCATTGGGGTGATTCTCCTCCGGTCGGTCGTGGCTGAGGTGGCATCGGCATCTTCCATGATCTGAGGGCTGCACCCGCCAGTGGGAGAGGTCCCCGGACGCAATGACAAGAGCTGTGGAGTGCCACGACGATTGGCTCAGGGTGTCAGTCCAAGGGCTTCCGGGCGCGACACAGTCCTCCGTGCCACACTGGGAACAGGCGGCCGACGGGCCGCCCGGGGGAGGATCTGTCATGGCAAATGTCCGCTACGGCGCACGGCCGGTGGAGACGCAGTCCAACCGGGAGGTCGAGGCAACCCGCAGCCCAATCTGGTCCCAGGCGGTAACCGTCGTGTTCCGCACCGACCCGGAGGCCATCGCCGCCGTCCTGCCGCGGCCACTCGTGCCCGCCGCCCCGACGGCCCGGCTCCGCATCGCCGTGGTCGATATGGGGACCGGCCTCCCGACCTTTGGCGCCGGCTGGTTCGGTGTCCGGGCCCGGCATGGCGAGATCGACGGCGAGTACGCCCTCTTTATGCCGATGAGTACCGAGCAGGCCACCACCGGTGGGCGCGAAACGTTCGGTGAGCCGAAGAAGATTGCCCAGCTCCACCTGGATGTCGACGGCGACTCGCTCGCCGCCGGCGTGTCCCGGATGGGATCCAAGGTGGCCGAGGTGTCCGGCGCCCTCGGTCCCGAAGGCCCTGGCTACGAGATCGACAAGCTCGACTTCTACTTCAAGCTGCTCCCCAACCCGTCCGGTGCCGGGCTCGACTCGGACCCGGCCCTCGTCTACTGCCGGCGCCACGAGACGGCCCGAGTGGTCCGACCGGTGAACGGTGAGTGCAAGCTCCTCGAGGCGCCGCTCGATCCGATCGCCGACTTCCCCGTCGAGGAAGTTCTCTCCTTCGAATACGCCGAGATCTCCTCGTCCCAGGCCGGCGAAATCGTGGAGTTCGTGCCGGCCGAGTGGCTGACCCCCTATGTCCACCAACGCTACGACGACTTGAGCGTTCTGGGGGCCGGCCGATGAGCGATGCCCTGAGCCACGACGTTCCCACCTCGGCCAGTGACCACTACATCGTCGTCTCGGCCGACGGCCATGCTGGCCTGGCCTGCGAGGACTACCGTCCCTATCTCGACAGCAAGTACTTCCCGGCCTTCGAGGAGTATCTGGCCGAGCGGGCCACCCATCGCGAGGAGGCGTTGGCCTTCAACTACGACTACATCATGGGCTGGGAGACCGACAATGAGGAGGGCTTGAAGGGCGCCTACGACCCGTCGGTGCGGGACAAAGAGCTCGACTCGGACGGGGTGGCCGCCGACGTGCTTTTCGCCGACGCCGACGCCGTCACCGGCCAGGCCTCGCCCCCGTTCGGCGCCGGCCTGTTCGCTGGAGCCATCGCCGATCCAGAGCTGGCCTTCGCCGGGGCGCACGCCCACAACCGATTCCTGGCCGAGATGTGCTCACACTCGCCGCACCGCCGGGGCGGGATCGCCTTGGTGCCGATCACCCACGACATCGACCGGGCCGTCGATGAGATCGAGTGGGTGGCCTCGCAGCCGGGCATCCGGGGCATCATGATCCCGACCATGTGGCGCGACCGTCTCCCCTACAACGACGTCGCCTACGACCCGGTGTGGGCGGTCTGCGCTGAGGCCGGTCTCCCGGTTCACACCCACTCGGGTGAGGCTCCGATGGAGGAGTACGGCGACAACACCGGCGTCTACCTGGCCGAGGTGGTTTGGTGGACGGCTCGCCCGGCGTGGCACCTGCTTTTCGGCGGCGCTTTCGAGCGCTTCCCGGACCTCAAGTTCGTGGTGACCGAAGCCGCCGCCTACTGGGCCCCGGACCTCATGTGGAAGTGGGACCAGTACATGGGGGGCGGCCACACCACCAAGAAGCTGGCTTCCATGCTCAAGGGGAAGATCTCCAAGTTGCCGTCGGACTACTTCGGCACCAACATCTTTATCGGTGCTTCCACCATGTCGAAGGAGGAGATCCGCCGCCGATACGTCATCGGTACCGATGTGGTGATGTGGGGGACTGACTACCCACACCCCGAGGGAACTTGGCCCCACACCGCGGCCAAGTTGCGGGCCGACTTTGCCGAGGTACCGGTTGACGACACCGCCGAGCTGCTCGGGCTCACGGCGGCACGGGTCTACGGGTTCGACCTGGACGAGCTCCGTCCCATCGCCGCTCACATCGGCCCTACACCGGAGTCCCTGGGCCAGGATCACACGCGGCGCAGCGACCCGGCTGAGCGGGCCTCTGCTCGGTGGTGGAAGACGGAGTACGGGCTGCATACACCCGGCTGACCACCCGGGCCTGTGGCTGACGTGCCTCAGGGGCCTTCCGGACCGCCAGAGCATGAGTGCTCCTTGTCGGCGTTGAGGTCTCTACGCGACAAACGACGACGGGCATCCGGACTCGGGCCGAGCTCCTACCAGCTGCGCAGAACCTGGTGGCGGTCGAAGGCGTTGCAGGTGGAGTTGGTCGGGTACTGATCGACCTCGAGAGGAGTGGCCACCTCGGCCACGGTTGGCCCGATACGGTCGCCGACCGGCCGCAGGGCCTCGAGGTCGAAGCCGTAGACCTTGGCCACCGTGTCCTCCAGCATGAGCTTCGTCTCCGCCGGGTCGACCCGGCCGAAGGCGGCCCGCAGAGCCAGGGTACTGAGCGGATACGACCCCTCGGTGTGGGGGTAGTCCGACCCCCACATGATCCGGTCGACCCCTACCTCGTGGCGCACAGCCGACTCGGTGGCCCGCAGGAAGCTCGCCCCCACCCATACGTTCCGGGCGAAGTACTCGGACGGGGTCATCGACATGCCTTGGGCCGCCACGCCGAAGTAGGCCGCCTCAGCCGCACCGCCCATGGTCATCCGGCCATAGAACCAATCGAGGGTCTCGAGTCCCCGGGGCACCCAGGCCAGGCCCTGCTCGGTGAGTACCACTTTCAGCGCCGGGTGCCGCTCGAACACTCCGGCGAAGATGAGGTGCCACATCGACCGGTGCGAGAACCACGGTAACTCGACCAGCATCATGGCCCGGGCCACTTCGGAGTCGCCGTAGTCGGGCAGCCCGCCGCCCCCATGGATGTTGACCGGCACGCCGAGCTCCTCGCACAGGTCCCACAAGGGCTCCCATGCCGGCTCCCACAGGCCTGGGAGATCGTGGCCGGGCGGCAGGCTGGGCAGCAGGATCCCGCCTGATGGATCGAAGGTGGCGGCTGCCCATCGCACCTCAGCCAAGGCATCGTCGATGTCGTTGGCGAAGATCTGGGCAACGCCGGCCCGGCGGCCCGGCGCCAACGAGCAGAAGTCGGCCAGCCAGCGATTGTGAGCCTGGACCCCGGCCCAACGGCGCTCGTAATCGGCTGCCGTCGGGGGGAGCGCCAGCAGGCTCCCCTCCTCGAAGAACGGGGGCACCGTGTTCGGGAACAGCACCTCGCCGGCAATGCCGTCGGCGTCGTTCTCGGCCAGGCGCCGATCGGAGTCCCAGCTGCGGTAGGCGGTAGCCGCCTGCAAGTCGGCGTACGGGTTGACGTAGGCGGCGGCCCACGCATCGAACTCGTCATGCCACCGGCTCGCCAGGTAGGGCCGGTAGTCGAGGATGTCGCCGCCGGCGTGGGCGTCTGCGCTGATGACCGTGTACCGGCTGTCCGGTGTGAGCTCAGTAGTCATGGATCCCCTTAGAGGTAGTCGCGGTCCGAGCGCTGGCGTTAGGCCAATCCATCGAGGGCGGACGGTGGCAGCAGTCCCTGCGCGATGGCGTCGGCCCTGGCGTGTAGCAAGGCCCCGGCACGGTCGAGACCGTGCATGATCACGAACTTCCCGTCCTTCACCCCCTGGACTGCGAAGCGACCGAGTTCGTCGAGGTCAACGGTGTCCGTCGGACGGCCGGCCGCGGCTAGCGCCGCCTTGAACTCGGCGAATGTGGTGCCCGGAGCGGGCGGCCGCGGCCGCACCCGGGCCAGCTCAGCCGGCCGGTTCCGCTGGGCCTCCCACAGCCCCGTCTCGAGCAGGCCGCCCGACGGATAGAAGACAGCGGCCGACAGTTTGGTGCCTTGGGCCACGAACTGGTGGGCCAGGGCTTCGGTCAGGCAGCTGATGGCCGCTTTGGACGAGGCGTAGACCGAGGCGTAGGGCACCGGGGCAATCCCGCCGTCGCCCGACGATGTGGTGACGACCACTCCCTCTTCACCAGAAGCGATCATCCGCGGCACGAAGGCCAGCATCCCGTTAGCGGTCCCGAATACGTTTACCCCAAAGCACCATCGCCAGTCGTTGGGCTCCTGCTCCCACGGGTTGCCGCCGCCGCCCGACGTCACCCCGGCGTTGTTCCACAACACGTGGCAGGCCCCGAACTCGTCGAAGACGGCGTCGGCCAGTCGCTCGACCGAGGTGGGATCAGACACGTCGGTCACGATCCCAGACAGGTCGCCGCGGCCACGGAGCTCTGTGACCGTGGCCTCGAGTACCGGCGCCTCGATGTCGGCGATCACAACGCGACAACCCTCGTCGAGTAGCGCTCCGACGATCCCGCGCCCGATACCGGCTGCGCCGCCGGTGACCACTGCCACCTTGCCTGACAGGTCGTCCATGTCATTCCCCCGGAGACTCGCCCGGGCATTCCCCGGGCGCTCCGCCAATGGTGGCACGATATTTCACCGGCCATGAGGCTGCCGTTGGATCGTTGTCGATGACGGCCGGCTCCCCGGGCGTGGTCCAATTGAGATCCCCGAACTGCTTGCAGTAGTTAGCACCTGACCGGGGTCGATCATCGGCATCTCCGACGGTGCGGGTCCGGCTGCGGGGGAGACGGTGGTTTCTGATAGTCCCGACCGTCTCGGCTAGCTAGTCGTGATGCGCAGGAATCTGATCCGAGACGCCGTCAGCTCGGGCCAGGTCTTCGTCGACGACCGGGCCGCGGGAACTATGTGGGCGTTCCAGGGTCAGACATGCCTTTCACCTCGACGGCTCACGCTCCAGCAGAGGATCGGGCGTCTTTGCCCGAAATTGTGGGTACTCGCCGGGACTCAGCGAACGGGGGTGATCGCATCCAAACGGCTCCGAACCTCTGCCGTGTTCACACCGAGAGCACCGAGCAGCACCGCCGCCGGATCAGGTGGTTGGAGCACAAGAATCTGGGCCAGCATCTGCTGGGCCGTAACCTGGCTCTTCCGGCGATTGGGCTTGACCGCATCCTCAAGCACTTTCTTCGCCGCCGGCGTAATGCGGAGGCGATCCTTTTGTGTCACGTCTCTGAGCCTCGGCTTCTTCGGCACGGGGTGCATGGGCAGTGGGGGAGCGTCGGCGCCGGACCCGAGGCCCAAGGTGTCCAGAGCCTCGTGATCGAGCGAGTCAAGGGCTTGGCGAGCTTGCTGCAGATCCACACCCACAATGGCTTCGATCGACGGATCCTCGAACAAGGCGAGCAAGAGATGATCGGTGCCATATCGGCGATCGCCCCGGCGACGAGCTTCTTCGCCGGCCTGGAGACAGATAGCCCAGACGTGAAGCGTCTCTGGTGCTACAGATTCGGTGGTCATGACGACTCCTTGTTGTACTTGGTGTGCACGGATTGGCGGGTTACGCCTAGCGCGTCCCCGATCTGCTGCCACGACCAGCCCTTTTCCCGCGCCGCCGCGACATGATTCGCTTCGACTCGCTCAGCCAGGCGATGGAGCGCCAACGAGGCGCGAAGTCCGATGCCTGGATCATCCGACGACAGATTCAGACCGAGTTCCTCCATGTCCATATCTGTCAGTATGGACTGACACTCTCGAAATGTCAATCCAAACTGACGCGCCGGACTGCCAGAGCAGGGCGTCTTGATGACCGAATGGATGCCGGGAACCTACAGCGCTCGGTGGGACCAGTCCCTGGTCCTCCAATGAGGAGTATGCGATTGATGCGGGGCGGCGCGGTTGATTGTTCGCTTCGATTCGGGAACTGCCGTGCCGACGATCTGGGGCGTCGATCGGATGCCGTTCGCTCCGGAATGGGCTCCGCAGTCGGAACCGATCGCGCAACATTGTTCCCCCTGGGTCCTGACGAGCTCGCTCTGGTCTCCATGCCTTCGATGTGGTCCGCGGGTTTGACGTCGAGTGGGAGTTGGAAAGTGAGTTGGTGACGAACATCGTCGTTGGGTGACTGAACAAGCACTCGGCGTGATGTTCATGCCGGGCGTGTGATCCGACGAGGTCTACTCAAGGGAGATCAATGTTCCTGGGCGGCGATGATCACAGGGCAGTAGGACCGGCCCGCTGTTATGGTCGGTCCCTGCGTAGCGGGCGATCGAGGGGGAAGCCATGAGTGAACTATCTGGTGGGGCCTATGGAGGATCGCGATCACCGAAGTGGTGGAAGCACACCTTCGCCACCAGTCTCACGGCTGGTGCCGCGGTCCTGGTGTTGGCAACCTTCCTCGTTCCTACCAGCGCGGCTTCGGCTAGTGGACTCGCCCCGACAAGCCGAGCGGCGGCCACCGCATCGACGGGTACCGTCACCGGAACGGTGACTGTCACCGGCGCCCCGAAGGGCTTCCAGCCATTGCTCACTGCCGTTGGTGGTTGCCGGAGCGGGTCATTCGCCCTATGTGCCACCCCTCAGCTTGCTCTCGCCAGCGGCGGTCCCTATTCGTTGACCCTGACGGCCGGCAACTGGAACCTCCAGGGTTTCTACCTTGTCGGGCTGGCAGGCGGTACGTTCTTGGGAGCATCGAAGACCGTGACCGTGCAGGCCGGTAAGGCCGAGACGGTCGATTTCACGGTGGCTTACCAGAAGCCCGGATCGGTCAAAGGAAGCGTCTCGGTGACCAAGGTTCCCTTAGGTACGGGCATCTCGGGCAAGACCGCCGAGGCCTGCCCGTCGTACGCCCCCAACCCCAATGAGGTCACCGCCGAGCTTGTGTGCGCCATGGGTGACGGTTCGGGCAACTATTCCTTCACCACACTGTCGCCCGGCACGTGGATCCTCTATCCGACCTACGAGACGGAGTTCGGCCAGTCGGTCGGCAAGGCTGTCTCGGTCATGGTGGTCTCGGGTACCACCCGCACGGTGAACCTGACGACACCTTTCTTACCTCCGCCCGGGGGGATCGTCTCGGGCTCGGTCAAGGTGTCATCGTTTCCGGCGCGCTCCGGTGATCCGGTGGGCGTGCTGGCCTGCAAGGGCTCGACCGTTTCATTCAGCTGTGCAGGCCTCGAGGAGAATCCGGTCAGCTCCGACGGGGCGTCCTATCGGATGCCTTTGAAAACCGGGACATGGACGTTGGCGGCGTTCTACGAGCCGGAACCCTATGGCGGTCTGCAGTACGGCCCGACAAAGACGGTCCGTGTGGTGGCGGGGAAGACCACGACGCTCCCGTTGTCGATGGTGTTCATACAGCCGGGTGCTGTGGGTGGGAAAGTAACGGTCTCCGGCCTTCCGGACGGCGTCAACATCCTCAACTACTCCGTTCTGGCCTGCCCGGCCGAGTCTCCCTTCGATGGCAATGCCTTGGATCCCGAGTGCGCCGGCGAGACGTCAGGCGTCATTACCAGCCCGTTGCTAGGGGAGTTGGGCGCCAACACGAAGATAGCTGGTGGACGGTCTGTCCGGGCCGCAAGCTCGTCGACTTCGGGGATCTACTCGATGCCCCTCCCGCCGGGGAAGTGGCTCCTTTATCCCGGGTATTCGAGTGGCTTCGGGCCGATAGTGAGCGCCAGCGGCACCCCTGTCACCGTTACGACGGACAAGACGTCGACGGGGAACTTGGCGGTGGCATACCAGGCGCCCACCAACGGTTTGATCTCGGGTACTACCAGCCTGCTCGACGCGCCCACAACAATCGCAGAGCTCGGCCTGGGAGGTGTTGCGGGTGTAGAGGCGTGTCCCTCTCCCACATCGACGTCGCCAGACGGGCTCTGCTCCAACGTCACCATGAGTATCAGTCCGAACGGCGATTACCAATTAGCGGTTCCTGCCGGCACATGGTGGATATCGGAGCTCTACTGGTATTTGGTCCCACTGGGCGGCGGGGCCAGCACGAGCGATCCGATAGCAGGTGGCCCTGCGCAGAAGGTGGTGGTCACCGCGGGAACGTCGTATGTGGTGAACCTGAGCGCCAAGTACGGGGTCGGGTGACGTAACGAAGTCGCCACCGACCGGCGCTGCCGCTCTGTCGCCGATCACAGCCCTGGGCCACGCCCCGACCGTTTAGAGCGGCCTTACCTTGAGACAGGGCCGGACGATCGGGCCGCAGTGACAACTCCGTGGCCACGTCGACTGCTCATTTCAGGCCATACTGCCGGCCTACCCACTCGAAGAGCACCAGCGTTCGTCCTTCAAACTCTCTACGGGTGTCTGTGCGCCTGTACAGATGTCGTTGGCCGTCGGTCATGATCACCTCAACCTCGAAGGTGTCGGGTTCGAGCAGATCCCGCCGTCCATCGGACGGGCCACCGGCCAGTTGCGCCCATTCTCGCCCACTGTCACCGACGGCAGCTTCCACAAGTCTCAGTGTGGCACTGAACGTTCGTGTGACGCTGGTGTGACGGATTCAGCCGAACCGGTGTGCATCATCGGAGCCCTCGCCGATCGGGTCATCGGCGCGGCTACCGGATCTGAGTGATCCTTTGCCAACTCTCAGGGCCCCGGTGCTGAGGTTCTGGCGGTGTTCGCGGAGAATTCAGGCTCCGCTGTCCTGCTGTTCACCGATGAGCTGATAGACCGAGACCGCTGTCCCAGACGCCGGTTGTTGGGACAAGAGGTGACGAGGGAACCGTATGACTCGAGTCAAGACCACTGCTACGAGCCGCCTGGTCCCAATCCGATACGTAACGGTGCGGGACATGCGAATTGTTCGTGTACGGCCTCACCGATTCACTCTCGAATGGGTGCTGGATGAGCAGCCCACCTCGGGTTGGGTCGACAGGTTTCAGAGCGCCATCGAGGCCATGGTCGGCCAGGAGCGACCGGTCAGCAGAGCCTACGGACTACCGATCGTCCTCCAGGAGGCGAAGATCCTGTGGGCGGTGGGTGACGCCGATGTTCCCTCCGCCATCCCGTTCGTTGAAATGTCCGTGGCCCACGCCAATGCCGCCGCGCAGAACCGCAGGATCGCGGAAGAGAGACAGGCCAGCCAAACGGCTGACCGGGCTACCTGTCATCCATCGGTGATACCGAACGAATTGTTGCCTCCGGAGTTCACCGGGTCGGTCGTCCCTATTGGAGATGGCGCCAAGGCCAGCCGAGCCAAGTGGCCCAAGACGCGGAGGAGGCGGGCAGTTCCGGGTGACAACGGGGAAGGCCCTCTGGCCGGATGACGGTCGAACTGTCCGTTCCCGTGCGGTCCGATTCAGGCCCGGGGTGCGTGGGCGTGAGCATCGATGAGGATGGCCAGTGACGAGGTGACGCGTTCGGCGGTGGGCAGGTGGAGCCCTTCATTGGGACCGTGGGCATTGGAGTCCGGCCCGAGTACCCCGAGGGCCAAGATCTCAGCCTGGGGAAACCTTGCCGCCAACCAGCCCATAAAGGGAATAGTGCCTCCCTCGCCCAGCTCTCCGGAGGGCGGCCCGAAGCAGACCTCAGACGCCCGATCGAGGGCCGTGGCCAGCCACGGTGCCCGTGGTGGTGCCGCCCAGCCGCCGGCCGCCTGTCCTTCCTTCCACTCCACCGTGGCCCCGTAGGGCGGATCCTCGGTCAGAGTCCGGGCCACGACGGCCGAGGCCAGGTCGGCATCGACCGTAGGGGGCAGGCGGATCACCAGCTTTACCGAGGTCCAGGGTCGGAGCACGGCCCCGGCATCGGCCGTGGGAGGAAGGCCGTCTGCTCCGACGACCGCCACCGAACCCTTCCAGGCCGTTCGGAGAGCCTGTTCGGCGTTGGTCTGACCCTGGAGGCGAAGGCCTGGCACGACCGGGAAGGGAGTGCCGTCCAGGCCGGCCTGGTGCCGGGCGTCGGACAACTCCTCGGCCGCCACCACCGCCGGTGCGGGCGGGTCCACCCGAAGTTCGGCGAGAAGGAGGTCGCCGGATTTGGGATCTTCCAGCCGGTCGAGGAGCAACCGGAGGATCCGGAACGACGATGGAACTACGGCGCCGGCCGACCCGCTGTGCACTCCGTGTTCGAGGACCTGAACCGTCAGGGTCCCGGCCAGGGCACCTCGCAGCGAGGTGGTCACCCACAATCGCTCATAGGTGGCGCATCCCGAGTCCAGTGCCACCACCACCTCGGGTGCACCGATCCGCTGGTCCAGGTGGGCCAGGACCGCGGGGAGATGGGGACTCCCGCTCTCCTCCGACCCCTCGGCGATGATCACGCACCGGGCATGCCGGCCTCCGCCTGCACGGATCGATGCCAGAGCCAGGAGGGCCGAAGGCAGGGCGTACCCATCGTCGGCAACCCCTCGGGCGTAGAGCCAGTCGCCCTCGAGCACCGGCGTCCAAGGCCCCCGGCCTTGTGTCCACCCCTCGAAGGGTGGCTGCTTGTCGTAGTGGCCGTAGACCAGCACGGTGCCGGTCGCTTCGCTGTCCGTGGCCGGCACTTCCACCACCACCGTGGGGGTCAGTCCGGCGATCCGGACCACCTCAACGGTGGCTCCTTCCAACGGTTGGGCACGGGCCCAGGTGGCCAGGAGCTCGGCCGCTTCTTCCAGTCGACCGTTTGCTTGCCACTCCGAGTCGTACGCCGGCGACAGACTCGGGATCTTGGCGTACTCGACCAGCAGCGGGACGATGTCCGACGGCCACCGTTCACGGACATGGGAGAGGGTCTCAGCGGTTTGCAGTCCGTGTGTCATGAGATGGGATCCTACGGTCGGCCAGCCCTATCGGGGGGCCACCCACAGCCTTGGCTGGAGGGAATTGCTCCGGATGGCCTGCCTGGTTATTTTTTGGCGGGGCCGCCGACCTTGCGGGAGGACCGAGACCATCCCTAACCGTCTAGTTGAGGCTCAATCTGAAGTAGAGGTAGAGGTAGAGGCCTTGGAGAGCGGAACGGCTCTCCGTCGATTCAGGCAACCGATGCGTGCCTGACCCAGGGGCCCCGGTCAAAATCTCGGGCCGCATCGCCGCTACGAAACAGCGGGGGTGAACGCAGAGACCGGGGCCCGGTGACGGTGCCTCCCCGAGGCCGTCCGAACGGATCGGCCGGCCGTGGCTACTGAACCAGCGGGGCCCCCGGAGTATCCCCCAATCGATTGTGTGGACACGCCAATATGGGCCATCGGTAGCACCAAGGCGAGGAGGGATACGAACGGTGAGAGAGCCGAGTAGGACCACGTGCCATCGCTGCGGAAGGTCATGCGCTGTGCGCTATGGGGACACGTGCCGCAAATGTCGAGCGGGACAGGTGAAGCAGCGGTCGCGCTGACCTGAGCAGGACGGCCCTGGGCCGGGGCTTACGAGGGACGGAGGGGCAGAGCAGAGCGGTTGTCGGTCAGGGCTCGGATCAGTAGCGTGAGGCCGTCCGGCTCGAGGCAACAGGGGAGGCCCACGATGGGAACAGCAGAGGACGCGGAACGGGTCGTGCGGGACCTGTGTGATGGGTTCGCCAAGCACGATGCCGGTGCCCTGCGCCAGTACTTTACCGACGACGTCGTCTACCACAACATCCCCATGGATCCGGCGGTGGGAATCGACGAAACGATCGCCTTCATCGAGGGCTTCTTCGCCATGTGCGACGGCATGGTCATCGAGACTCTTCATCTGGCGGTGCGGGGTAACGTGGTCCTCACCGAGCGGATCGACACCTTCACCGTCGGGGAGGTGGTGGCCGACCTACCGGTCATGGGCACCTTCGAGATCCGTGACGGCAAGATCAGCGCCTGGCGCGACTACTTCGACCTGACCCAGATCACCAACATGCTGTCCGGAGGCTCCTGACCATCCGTCCCGCCTGACCGGGCTGTCCCGCCGCCGGTATCCACCGGCACCCCAGCCGGTTCGGGAATGATTGGTGCCCGAGTGCCCGGGGGGCACGAGAGCAAGGAGTCCTCGTGATCGATTCACGCAAGCTGATCGCCGAGTTCATCGGCACGGCCATCCTGGTGTTCGCAGCAGTGGGAACGGCCACGTTGTCGTTCGGGTTCAAGCTGTTCGGCACCAGCTACTCGGCCGGTGTGGTCACGACGGCCCTGGCCTTCGGACTGGTGCTGATGGCCCTGGTCTACGCCATCGGGCCCATCTCGGGCTGTCACGTGAACCCGGCGGTGTCGCTGGGATTCGTGGTGGCCGGCCGGATGACGATCACGGAGGCCCTGGGGTACTGGGTGGCCCAGATCGCCGGAGGCATCGCCGGTGCCTACGCCCTGTGGGCGGTCTTCACCGGGTCACCGGGCTATTCGAAGCACGTGCAAGGGCTCGGCGCCGACGGCTACGGCAGTGCCTCGAAGATCCACCTCGACGCCGGGAGCGCCTTCGCCGTCGAGGCCATCCTCACCTTCATCTTCGTGATGGTGATCCTGTTCGCCACCTCCAAAGTGGCCCGGGAAGCTTTGGCCGGACTGGCCATCGGGGTGACCCTGGTCTTCGTGCACCTCGTCGGCATCGCCCTCACCGGTACCGGGGTCAACCCGGCCCGCAGCCTGGGCCCGGCCCTGGTGGTCGGAGGGACCGCCCTCCATCAGGTGTGGCTGTTCATCGTGGCCCCTCTGGTCGGGGGCTTCGTGGCCGCCATGTTCTACGGATTGATGACCCGGAACGAGACCATGGACGTACCGGCCGATGCCATTCCACCGGACGACGATCTGGGTAACTGATCTCCGTTACCATCGCGGGCACCTCGACCGAGGGGGACGATGGACAGGATCGATCGGCGAACGTTTCTCACCACCGGGATAAAGGCTGGAGCGGCTCTGGCCGCGGTCGGCCTGGTCTCCGATGCGCTGGTGCACGAGGTGACCGCCAACGCCTCCACCGCTTCGGGTGGATCCTCGGCGGCACCAGGCCCGCCGATCGGGCTGGGCACGACAGGCGTGGCTGGATCAGCCGGGCCGGTCGGGGTCGACCCGGACGACGTGCAGTTCGCCTGGCAGGTGGCCGACAGTCGGCGGGGTGCGGTCCAGGGCGCCTACCGGGTCGTGGTGTCGGGCCCGAACGGTTCGGCTTCCACGGTGTGGGACTCGTCCGAGGTGGCACTCGGCTCAACAGGCCTTCGTGCCCTACGGGGGACCACCACTGGCCGCCGACACCAGCTACCGGTGGACGGTCAGGACGGCGGACGCCCACGGCGTCTGGAGCGAGGCCAGCGACCCTGCCACCTTCACCACCGGGCTGCGCCCGGAGGACTGGACCGCCCTGTGGGTGCAGACCGGGGCCCGCCGACCCCGGTCTCGAGGACTATACCTACGTGCGCACGATTCGAACCCTTCCGGCTGGGACCATCATCCGGGCCACGGCCTACATCGCCGCCGCCCACAAGTACCGCTTGTGGGTCAACGGTAGCCAGGCTCGACACCGGTCCGAGCTTCTGCTTTCCCGATGAGCAGTACTACCAGGCCACCGATATCACCTCGGCGGTGGTGGCCGGGAGAGCCAACGCCTTCGGCGTCCTCCACCACTGGTACGGCCCGGGACGGGCCGTCCCACCTCGGCCCCGGGCCTCCTGGCTCAGGTAACCGTGCACTATGCCGAGGGGACGAGTGGTCACCGTCGGTTCCGACGGCTCGTGGCGTTCGTCCCGAGCCGAGTGGCTTCCGGCCCCTCAGCGAAACAACGACGTCGGGGACTTCGTCGAGTGGATCGACGCCCGTCTGTCCCCGATCGGTTGGTCGGACCCGGACTTCGACGACCGACTGGTCACCCACGGCAGTGCGGGGCCCGGTGGGTACCGAACCGTTCACCACGCCTGTACGCCCAACGGACGCGGATCGACCGAGCAGGAGGTGGCGTGCGGTGTCGCTGCGGACCCTGCCCACCGGGTCGGTGGTGGCCGACTTCGGCAAGGTCTACGCCGGCAGGCCGACCGTGGCCTTCCGCCCGGGCGTGGCCGGCCGGACCGTCCCCCTGCACGTGGGCTACACCCTGGACCCTGACGGCGCCGTCTCCACCACCCACAACACCCAGGGCACCGACCTGTCCTTCACCTACATCCAGCGCGCCGGCGCCCAGACGTTCGAGCCCTTACGCTACCTCGGGCTTCCGCTACCTGCAGATCGACAACCCGGGCGAGCCCATCGGCCGGGACCAGGTGGCCCTGCTGACCCGCCACGCCGCGATGCCCGACGTGGCACGCGGCCACCTTCTCCTCCTCCGAGCCGATGCTCGACGCGGTGTGGGACATGTGCGCCCACTCGGCGCTCTACACCTCCCAGGAGCAGTTCATCGACACCCCGACCCGGGAGAAGGGCCAGTTCCTGTGGGACTCGGCCAACGAGTCCCAGACGGTGATGCGGGCCTTCGGCGACCAGAACCTGAGCTGGCAGGGCCTCCGCGACATGGCCCGGGCCCAGGCCCGCTACTGGCCCACCACCGGGCAGGTCAACGAGGTCTACCCCAACGACGACGGCGCCCAGAACTACCCGCTGTTCACCGCCCTCTATCCCGAGTGGGTGTGGCGCTACTACCTCTCCACCGGCGACCGGGCCACCCTGGCCACCCTCTATCCGACCTTGATCCGGCTGTCGGACTACCTGGTCGGCATCGATCGACCCGGCGACCGGGCTGATCTCCGGACAGCCCATGTCGACCAACGGCGACAAGCAGTACGGCTACGACTACAGCACCAACGCCGACACCACCTTGAACATCCTGGCCGTCAACGCCTTCCGCCGCGTCGCCGCCATCGCCTCCCTGCTCGGCGAGACCTCGGCGGCCTCCATCCAGCTGCAACGGGCCGCAGCCCTGGCCGCCGCCGTCAACCGCCTGGTGGTCGAACGCCCAGGCGGGCTCTACGTCGACGGGCTGCGAAGCGACGGGCACGCAGAGTACGGTCGCCTCGCAGTTGGCCAACGTGGTGGCCCTGGCCTACGACGTGGTCCCGGCCGACCGGATCCCGACGGTGGCCGCCTACGTGGCCTCGCTCAACATCTCGGTGGAGCCCGACCACGGCATGGAGCTGCTGCGGGCGCTGCACGCCGGAGGACGCACGCCGACGTGGTGCGGCTCCTCACCGACGCCTCGTTCCCCGGTTGGGCCGCCATCATCAAGGACGGCGGCACCTTCACCTGGGAGACCTGGACCCCGAGCGACCTCATCGGGGACAGCATGTCCCACGGGTGGGGCTCCTCGGCCCTGGTTGCCATGCAAGAGGCGCTCCTTGGGGCGGTACCGGTACCAGCCCGCCGCCACCGGACCACCCACCCGGGTGACCGTCACAGCTCCGGCTGCGGGTCTCAGCCACGCTTCGGGGACGTTCCCGACCCCGGCCGGGGAGTACTCGGTGGCCTGGCGGACCTCGACGACCGGCACGGACCTGTCGATCACCGTTCCGCCCAACGCCGGGGCCGAGGTCAACCTGCCGGGGGCCTCGGTCTCGCGGGTGACCGAAGGCGGCGTGCCGGTCGGTGCGGGCCCCGGGCATCGACGTGGTGAGCACGGGACCGGGCTCGTTGGTGGTGGCTGTCGGAGCGGGACGTTACGACTTCACGGTGGCGGCACACTGAGCCGGAGGACCGGGGGTCAACGGCCGACCGGCAGCTGGCGCACCACATTGGCCTGGCTGTCGCTGTAGATCAGGGCGCCGTCAGTCGACAGGGTCAGCCCGGCCGGCTGCAGCAGGCGGGTCTGGATCCAGCTGGTGCCGTCCCGGAGGCCGCCGGTGCCCATGGCTCCCGCCGCCGTGTACATGTTGTCGGCCGTGACCTTCTTGCCCAGGAGGGTGGTGGTGACGGCGGGGACCATCCGGATGGCGTGCATGGCCCCATCGGCGATCGACAGGTTTCCCCGGCCGTCGAGGGCCAGGGCGGTGGGGAAGTTGAGCTCGGCCGTCTCACCCACCGCCGACAACCCGTCCACCAGGTACGGGCCGTAGGAGCCCTCACCGGCAACGGTGCCCAGGTGGTCGGCGACCACGGTCACTCCGTAGTACGGACCGGTGGTGGCGGCCAGCAGGCGGACGGTTCTGCTCCCCTGGTCGGCGAAGAGCACGTTCCCTCGGGAGTCCGTGGCCAGGGCGCCAGGGTCCCACAGCTGGGCGGTGAGGGCCGGCCCGCTGCCGCCACCGGACCCGCAGATGCCGGTGCCGGCCACCGTGTAGATATGGCCCGCCACCACGCTCACCCCGAACCGCGTCCCGGTGGAGGCTGCCACCAGGCGTAGCCGGCAGTTGGCGGTGTCGGCGATGAGCAGGTCGCCGGCGGGGTCCACCGCCAACCCCGACGGGTCGTCGAGCAGGCTGCGGGGAGCCGGGCCGCCGTCCCCTCCGTACCCCGACACCCCGGTGCCGGCGATGGTGACCAGCCGCCCGGCGGTGACGGGAATCCCGAACCGGGTGCCGGTGGTGGCGGGCAGCTCGGCCACCCGGGCACCCGTGCTGTAGGCGATGAACAGGTCGCCGGCCGGGTCGAGGGCCACAGCGGTGGGGGCCGGGTTGGGGCTTCGACCCGGTGCAGGGCCCACCGGCGACGGTGACGATGTCGCCGGCGTGCACCCGGACGCCGAACGAGTGGCCGGTCTTGGCCGGCACCTCCCGGACCCGGCAGTTGCCGGTGTCGGCGATGAAGAGGTCGCCGGACCGGTCCAGCACCACCCCGCTCGGGGCGTTCAGCTGGGCGTCGGTGGCCGGGCCCCCGTCCCCGCTGAACCCAGGGGCGCCGGTGCCGGCCAAGGTGGTGGCCCCGGCAGCATGGGCGAAGGGATCGCTGGCCGGCCGGACCGGTGGGGCCGGGGCCGAGGAGCCAGGGGCTGATGAACAGCTGGCTGCGGTGGCCGCCACGGCCACCAAGGCCGCCAGCACCACCGCCAGCCTCGGCCGACTCACCGCCCCTCGCCGCCGACGCCCCGAAGAGGGCCGGCCGCCCTGTCGCCGTCCATGCCCCCATGATGCATCGCCGGGGTGGTGGCTGCCATCGATAGTGGTGCGCCGTTGGATCAGCGGGCGAAGGCGTGCCATCCCAGCCACATCCAAGCCACCACCAGCACCACCCGCCCGCCGCGCACCGCGGTGATCCGCTGGACCAGGCTGGCCGGGCCGGCGAACCGGCCGCGGGACAGGGCCGCCACCGCCACCCCCAGCACCACCAGGGCACCCAGGAGGGCCCACACCGCCAAGGCCCACTGGCGATCGCTCACGGCAGGACCAGGTACCAGCCGAGGGCCATCCACGCCGCAAACAACAAGACCTTGCCCCACCGGGTGGCGTCGGCCATGTCCATGAGGGAGCTCAACGTGGGATGTGCGCTGCGGGGCTCGGAGGTGAAGCAGAACGCCTCCCACCCGATGGCCACCGCGGCCAGGACCGCCCACGCCAGGGACCCGGGCGACCGCCGGGTGGCTGGACCCGGTTGGTCGGTGGCACCGATGCGCGCCGAGCGGGAGCGGACCACCATGGCCGCTACCGCCGCCGCCAGGGGGACGGCCACCACCAGGTCGGCACCGATGGTGAACGGACGGGTGAACGAAGCCAGGCCGGCGTAGGCCAGCGCCGCCACCACCAGGATGGGGGCCAGCCACGGTGGTCGGTGGGCCAGGAGGCGCAGGCGGGTCAGGGCCCGGTCCTAATCGGACGCGTCGGCAGGCCAGAACCACTCGGGTTCGTGGCCCCGGGTCTCGGGGAGGAACCACACCAGTCCGCTCACCGCCATGGCCGGGACGAAGGTGATCAGGGCCGCCGGTCCGAACCGGTTGCCGGCGTTGGCAATGGCCCCGAACACCACCAGGCCCACCACCGCTCCGAGTACCGCCCCGGCCACATTCCATCCCGCCACCGAGGCCCGCACCGACGTCGGGAACAGCTCGTTGACGAAGGCCCCGGCGGCTGGGGCGATGACCCCTCCGGCGGTGATCCCGCACAGGTACCCCACCACCAGCGCCACACCACTCCCGCTATAGCAGGCGATGCCCGACAGACCGATGCACACCATCGCCCCCATGGCCGTCGGCCGGCGCCCGATCCGATTGGCCAGGCGCACCCCGGCCAACAGCCCGCCGAAGCCCAGGATGCCGGCCCCCACCACCATGACCGACTCGGTGTACCCCGGGAAGTGCTTGACGTTCTGGGAGTACAGGAACACGAAGCTGTTGGCCGGCCCGGTGATCACGGCCAGAAAGAACACCAGGGTGGTCACCACCACCAACCGGGCCCGGTACGGGCGGGCCACCACCCCGAGGACGGCCCGCTGCCGGTGGCGGGAGCGCTCGGACACCACGTACCGGTCCGGTTCGATGACCCATCGGGCCACGAAGGGGAGGCCGATGAGGGGCACCAGGGCCAGCACCAGGATTCCCCGGTACCCGAGGACGTGGCCGGTGGCCCCGTAGAGCACGGCGGTGGCCCCGGCGCCTACGGCGTAACCGGCGGCCACCAGGGCCATGGCCGAGGCCCGATGGGCGGACCCGGTCTCCTCGGCCGCCCCCACCTGGGCCACGGCGTAGGCCGCCGACAGGAACGGCCGGCCGAAGGCGAAGATGACCACGAACCACCAGTAGCCGGGTCCTATGGCCGAGGCCGCAGTGAGAGCCAGGCCCAGGCCACAGGCCACCAGCAACACCCGCCGCCGCCCGACGCGGTCCGCCAGCCCGGCCAGGGGCAGCCCGCCCAGGGAGGCCAGCCGGATCACCGCCAGTCCCAGGCCGAGCTGGGTCCCCGACAGCCCGGCCTGGTCGGCCAGGGACGAACCGTTCACCTGGTGGCCGAAGTGGCGGGCCACATCGCCGAGGGTGGCGGTCAGTCCGAACTGGCCGAAGCCCGCCGCCAGGGCCACGATGCCCAGGCCCACCACGGCCGGGTCGGTCCAGCCGTGCAGCGAGAGCGGGCGATGGACGGTGGTGTCGGCGTCGGTGGAGCCGGACCGCTCCTCGGGAGTGTCGGCGGTCATCGGGCGCCGAGTGACGACCGGGTGACCATGGCCGGCCGCCCGGTGTCGCTCCCGGCCCGCGGTGCCGAACGCCCGGCCTCCCTCCGCCGCCCCGACCAGAAGGGTGCGTCGAGGGCAGTGAACAGCACCAGGGCCACGCCGGCCGCGCTGGCCAGGTACCAGGGCCACGGGCCGAGGACCCGCAGGAGGGTCCACTCGCCCGGGGGCGCCCGCAGGAACATGTAGTTGGCACCGGTCAGGGCGTCCACCAACCCCACCACTGCGGTGTAGGCCAGGGTCACGGCGAAGACCCGGGGTACCGCCCGGGGCCGGGGCCTGCACCCCACCCCGGCCACCAGGAACAGCGCGGCGAACACGATGCCCAGGTGTCCCACGGTGTACTGCCAGAAGACCAGATGGGGAAAGCCCACCGAGAGATCCGGGGTGAGCACGCCCTGGAGGGTGCCGGCCAGGCCCCAGAAGTAGGTCAGCTCGACCAACAGGGGAATGCGCCAGAAGCAGGCCACTGCGGCGATGAGCACGGCCACGTCGCAGAGGGGGAGGGGCAGGGAGGTCTTGGCCGACCAGGTTCCCGCCACGATCAGGCTGACGGTGAAGCTCCCGGCGTCGAGAGCCAGCAGGATCCCGACCACCCAGCACACCGCAGTGGTCCAGCTCCCGGGCCATCGCCGGGCCGCCAGGCACGCACCCACGCAGCCGCCCAGACCGACCACCACGGCCAGCCCGTAGGCGAACGGGGTCACAACGGCCACCATCCCCCCAGTCTCCCCGCTCACGGCGGCCCGGTGGTGTCGATGGTCACCGGCGGGGTGTGGAGGCCCACGCCGGGGCGTCACTCACACCGGCAACGAAGCGATGCCGGGGAAGCCCAGGGCGGTGTCGATGAACGGGATGGGGGCCGGGGGCGGAATGGTGTACCGGCTGAAGAACTGCCACATGTACTCGTCGGCGTTGACCAGCACGATCCCCCGCCCCACGCCGGCCAGGATCCATTGGCTCTTGGGGCCGGTGTTCAAGGTGCTGCCCGGCCACACGTGCCCGGACCCGGTGAACCTCCACAGCTGCACCTCGGTCCCCGCCTTGCAGCCGGTGTAGGTGACCAGGGTGGCGGTCTGTCCGGCCGAGATGGAGCCGGGTGCGCCCACGATGGGCTTGGCGTCGTGGGGGGTGGGGGAGCACCCGTCGGCCTTGACCCACTGGTCGATCCCCTCCATCACCGACAGCCGCAGGCGGGGATTGGCGTTGGGCACGCCGGCCCACTTGGCGATGGGGTCGTCCATGCTGTGGAACTCCAGGGTGGGCACCGGGCGGCTCGGGTGGATGGTGGGCAGTTCGACCTGGCCCGAGATGGAGGCGATGGCGGCCACATGGCCGGAGGCCTCGGCGGCCATGGCGTAGGCCATCATCCCCCCGTTGGAGATACCGGTGACATAGACCCGCCGCAGGTCCACCCGGGTGCGGGAGGCGATGTCGGAGATGACCTTCAACAAGAAGCCGACGTCATTGATGTGGCGGGTGACCGGTAGCCCACAGCACATGCCGGCGTTGAACCCGTACTGGGCCTGCTTGGCCACCGGGTCGGGAGTCAGCACCTTGGAGATCCTCGTCCCGTCGGGGTAGGCCACCAGGTAGCCGTTCCGGTCGGCGTTGGGGTCCATGTCGGAGGTGATCTCCTCCAGCCAGTCGTTCTGGGTGGCGCCGGCCAGGTTGAGCACCAGGGGCAGCGGCTTGCCGCTGGCCGCGGCCGGGGGGACGTGCAGCCGGTAGTCGCGGGTCATCCCGTCGAACCGGAAGGAGAAGGTGTAGTCGGCCTTCGGGGCCAGTAGTGGATGGGCCGGCGTCGCTGCGCCGGCTATCCCGGGAACCGCCATCCCGGGCGTCACCAGAGTCACCATCACGACCAGGGCCGCCACAGCCACCGGCCACGTCGTCCTTCCGAGGGTCCGTCGCCGCCGGGCGCCGCCGGGCCGGCTCATTGGCCTGCCGTCATTCGGCCGCCTCGGCCAGGGCCTCGGCCAGGGTCGGGTGCACCAGCATGGACTCGACGATGTCGGCCACCCGGAGCCTGCCGGTGACCGCCACGGCCAGCACCGAAATGAGCTCGGATGCGTTCTCTCCCACGATGGAGCCTCCCAGTACGATCCCGGTGGCCGGGTCGGTGATGATCTTTACGAACCCCCGGGTGTCGTTGTCGATGAGGGCCCGGGCGCTGGCGGCAAAGGGTACCTTGGTCACCCGGATCTTGCGGCCCTCGGCAAAGGCGTCGGCTTCGGCCAGGCCGACATCGGCGATCTCGGGCTCGGTGAAGATGGCCGACGGGGCGCTGTCGTAGTTGGGGTGCCGGTGGGTGACAGTGTGGCCACCGACCACGTACTCCGCTACCTGGCGGCCCTGCATGTGGGCCACCGAGGACAGAGGGAGCTTGCCCGACACGTCACCGGCGGCAAAGACGTGGGGCACATTGGTCTGGCAGTGCCGGTTGATGGGCACGTAGCCGGCCCGGTCCACCTCGACGCCGGCCCGGTCGAGCCCCAGCCCTTCCGAGTTGGGGATGGAGCCCACCGCCAGCAGGGCGTGGGAGCCGGTGACGATGCGCCCGTCGTCGCACCGGACGGTGACTCCGTGGTCGGAGCGGTCGGCGGCCATGGCCCGGGCCCCTTTCAACAGGTGTACGCCCCGGCGGAAGAAGTCGGCCTCCAGCACCGCGGCCACCTCGGGGTCCTTTTGGGGGAGGACCTGTTGGCGGCTGACGATGAGGGTGACCTCGGAGCCCAGTGAGGAGAACAGGTGGACGAACTCCACCCCGGTGACGCCGGAGCCGATCACCACCAGGTGGTCGGGTAGGACCTTGGGGGGATAGGCGTCCCGGGTGCACAGGATGCGGTCTGCGTCGAGCACGGCCCAGTCCGGCACCCGGGGCCGGCTCCCGGTGCTGATGAGGATGGCATCGGCCTCGAAGGTCAGCTGGCCGTCCACGGTCTCAGCCACCACCGTGTGGTCGTCGGCCAGGTGGGCCGATCCCCGGACCAGTTCGACGTTCTGGCTCCTCAGGATGTTCTCGTTGGTCTGCTCCAGCCGGCCGACGATGTGGTGGATCCGTTGGCGCACCATCTCGAGGTCGAGGGATCCCCCGGTCCCTTCCACCCCCATGCCGGCGATGCGGTGGAGGTAGGACATGGCGCCACCGGTGGCGATCATGGCCTTGGAGGGGATGCAGTCCCACAGGTTGGCCGCCCCGCCCACCACGTCCCGTTCGATGAGGACGACCTCGACGCCCTTGCTGGCGGCATGGGTGGCGGCCTGGTTGCCGGCGGGGCCGCCCCCGATGATCACGAACCGCATGTCCCTAACTTAAGACAGGCGGCGACCTCGGGGAGAGATCAGACGGGCAGACCGGCCTTGGAGGCTTCGGGCACCTCGACCAGTCGCCCGGTGGTGACGTCGTAGATGTAGCCGTAGATGGGAATGGCCTTCGGCACCAGCGGGTGGGAGCGGATACGGGTTACATCGTCGACCACGCTCTGGTGGCTGTCGGCGATGGTGAGCCAGTCGATGTAGGCGGCTTCGGTGGATCCGGGCCCGGTGCCGACATCGTGGAACCCGTCCGGTCCGAGCTGAGCGGTCTCGAGGCTGTGCGCCAGCAGTTGGCGCATGACCTCGTCGGTGAAGAACTCCATGCCGCAGTTGGAGTGGTGGATGACGAACCACTCCCTGGTCCCGAGGAGCTTGTAGGAGATGACCAGGGAGCGGATGGCATCGTCGCTGGCCCGGCCGCCGGCATTGCGGATCACGTGGGCGTCGCCCTCGTGGAGACCGGCGTAGGCCGCGGGGTCGAGGCGGGCGTCCATACAGGTGAGGATGGCGAACTGTCTGGCCGGGGGCAGGGCCAGCTGGCCTTTGTCGCCGAAAGAGGCGGCGTAGCGGTCGTTGGCCTCGAGTACTTCGTCACGGATGGACATGGTGTACCTCGCTTGTTCGGTGGGCTGGTTGGTGGTCGGGGTGGGGGAGCGGGCGGGGGACAGCCGGTGGGTTCTGAGCCCGTTCGACCGGGACCCACCGGCTGTCCGACCCTAATCCATAGTATTACCATCGGAATACTAGGTAAACCAGCCGGACTAGTCCAGCGAGGTCTGTTGATGACCGGGGGGTACCGAATGTGGAACCTCGGAGCAGGGGAGTCCGGGAGCGGAGTCCCGGCGCCCGGGTGGCTCAGACCACCTTGGCCAGCTCGGGGAAGTGGCAGGCCACCGGGTGGCCGCCGCCCCTGTCCACCAGCTCGGGCACCTGCTCGGCACAGATGTCCTGGGCTTTCCAGCACCGGGTCCGGAAGCGGCAGCCGCTGGGCGGGTTCTCGGGGCTGGGCACATCGCCTTCGAGCACGATATGGGTACGGGACCGTTCCTTGATGGGGTCGGGCACCGGGACCGCCGACAGCAGCGCCTGGGTGTAGGGATGCTCGGGTCGGTCGTAGACCTCGGCCCGGGTCCCGATTTCGACGATCCGCCCCAGGTACATGACCGCCACCCGGCTGGAGATGTGTCGCACCACCGACAGGTCGTGGGCAATGAACAGGTAGGCGATCCCCAGCTCCTGCTGGAGCTCTTCGAGGAGGTTGACCACGCCGGCCTGGATCGAGACGTCGAGGGCGGAGACCGGTTCGTCGAGCACCAGCAGCTTGGGGTTGAGGACCAGAGCCCGGGCGATGCCGATCCGCTGGCGCTGGCCGCCGGAGAACTCGTTGGGGAACCGGGTGGCGAAGCGCGGCTCCAGTCCCACCAGTGACAGGGCCTCGCCCACCCGTTGGCGGCCCCGCTTGTCCCACTGGCCGTGGATGTGCAGAGGCTCGGCCACCGACTCGCCCACCGGCATACGCGGATCCAACGAGCCGAAGGGATCCTGGAAGACGATCTGGAGATCGCGGCGGGTCCGGCGCAGCTCGCGCTTCTCCAGCCCGATGAGCTCGCGGCCCTGGAAGCGCACCGACCCCGAAGTCGGGCTCACCAGCTGGAGCACCGAACGTCCGGTGGTGGTCTTGCCGCACCCCGACTCGCCCACCAGCCCCAGGGTCTCGCCCTCGTCGAGGTCGAAGGAGACCCCGCATACGGCATGGATGGTGCCCACCTCGTGCTTGATGAAGGAACCACCCCGTTTGGGATAGTGCTTGACCAGATCGGTGACCGACAGGAGCGGAGAGCCGTCACCGTTGGGGGCCGGTCGTACCGCCGTCGGTGCGGTCTGGGGGTCCGGTGGGGTCACGGCAGGGCGACCTCGTGGTCAGCGGACGAATCCGGGAACATCGACGCCGTGGGCATGGCCGACACCTCGTCGGCGAAGTGGCAGGCGGACAGGTGCACGCCGCCCGAGACGTCGTACCGAACCGGTTGGACCTCCTCGCCGACCACGCCGTTGGTGCTGTCCTCCACCGCCGGTGGGCGGAACGTGACCGGGCGGAGCTCCGGCTCCTGCTCGTCGCAGATGCTGGCCCGCATCGGGCACCGCGGGGCAAAGGGGCAGCCGACCCGGTCGCCGACCATGACCGGCGGAGAGCCGGGGATCTGTCGCAGCTTTTCGGTTCCGTCGCTGTCGACCCGGGGAAGAGAGCCGAGCAGCCCGTGGGTGTAGGGCATGGAGGGGGCGTAGAAGATCTGTTCCACCGAGCCGATCTCCACCGGCCGTCCGGCGTACATCACCAGCACCCGATCGGCCAGACCGGCGATCACTCCCAGGTCGTGGGTGATCAGCAGCAGTGAGGCCTTGGTCTCGTCGAGCGCCGTCTTGAGGGTGCTCAGCACCTGGGCCTGCACGGTGACGTCGAGCGCCGTGGTCGGCTCGTCGGCCAGAATCACCGTCGGGTCGTTGGCCATGGCCACGGCGATGACCACCCTCTGGCGCATGCCCCCCGAGAACTCATGGGGATAGTTGTCGACCCGGTTGTCGGCATCGGGGATGCCCACCAGCTGCAACAGGCGGATGGCCTCTTGGCGGGCGGCGTCCTTGGACATGTCCTGGTGGGCCCGGACCGCCTCGGCGATCTGCCAGCCCACCGTGTAGACCGGGTTGAGGGAGGTGAGGGGGTCCTGGAACACCATGGCGATGGACTTGCCGCGGATTCCCGAGAGCTGCTTCTCCTTGAGGCCCAGCAGCTCCTGGCCCTGGTACCGGATCGATCCGGTGACCTTGGCGTTTTTGGGCAGGAGGCCCATGGCGGCCAGAGCGGTCACCGACTTGCCCGAGCCGGACTCGCCCACGATGCCCAGTACCTCCTCGGGGGCGATGGAGAACGAGATGCCCCGCACGGCGTGGACCACGCCGCTGGCACTCGAGAAGTCGACGTGGAGATCGTCGACACTGATGGTGGAGTCGGTCACCTCAGGCCCGGACCCGGTTCTTCTTGGGATCGAGCGCCCGTTGCAGACCGTCCCCGATGAAGAACACCGCCAAGATCAGCACCAGGAGGAAGATCACCGGGATCACCAGCAGCCACCACTCGGTGGTTCCCGAATCCTGGCCGTTGCTGATGAGCAGGCCCAGGGAGACGTTGGGTGGCTGGATCCCCAGCCCCAGGAAGGACAGCGTCGACTCGAGGACGATGGCTGCGGCCACGGTGATGGTGGCGTTCACGATGATCGGTCCGATGGCGTTGGGCAGCATGTGCCGCATGATCAGTCGGCGGTCGCTGGCGCCCAGGGCGCGGGAGGCCTCGATGAAGTCCCGCTCCCGCAGGGTGAGGAAGTCGGCTCGGACCAGGCGGGCGATGTAGGTCCACGACAGAGCCCCGATGATGATGGCCAGCCAGAACCAGTTGTTGGTCTCCTTGGCCACGATGTTGGCCAGCACGATGAGGACCACCAGCACCGGGATGACCAGGATGAGATCGACGAAGCGCATCAGGGCGGAGTCGACTTTCCCGCCGTAGAACCCGGCCGGCGCCCCCACTGCCACCCCCAGGACCACCGCCATCACCGCCACCAGCAACGAGATCTCGATGTCCTGGAGGGTCCCTTTCATGACTTGGGCGAACATGTCGCCGCCGATGCTGTTGGTTCCGAAGGGATGGGCCCACGAGGGCGGGGAGTTCAAGGCGTTGGTGATGCTCACGTAGGAGTAGCGCCACAGCTGATCTACGGCCACGGAGCCGATCAGCAGCAACAGGAAGGTCACCAGGCCGATCATGGCCATGGGGTCGCGCAGGAAGCGCCGGATGACCGTGGACACCTGGCCCCGGCTGACCCCCTCGTCCAATCCGTACTGATCGAAGCCGGGGCTGAGGCCGGCGGAGGACTCGTCGAGCACCACCGGCCCCGGCATCACCAGCCCAGCCGTGCGATCCGAGGCCACGCTGCGGGGAAAGATGCCCGGTGGGCCGACGCTGCCCGGCTCGGGCCGGTCGTCGAACCCTGCCGCGATCCCCGGCACCCGCTCCTCAGTCATACCGGATCCTTGGATCCAAGAAGGCGTAGATGATATCGGCCATCAGGTTGAACAGGATAACGATGACCGCGGTGATCAGCAGGTAGGCCAGGGTGATGTTGATGTCCAGGTTGGTGACGCCGTTCAGGAACCACACGCCGAGCCCCTGCCAACCGAAGACGATCTCCGTGATGACCGCTCCCCCGAGCACGCCGGCGAAGTCCAGGGCAATGACCGTGGTCACCGGGATCAGGGCGTTGCGGAGGACGTGGCGCATCAGGACCCGACGGGGTGAGATGCCCTTGGCTCGGGCCAACCTGACGTGGTCGCTGTCGAGGGTATCGAGGATCGACGACCGTTGGTAGATGGCCCACGAGGAGTAGGTGACCAAGATGAGACAGATGGTGGGCAGGACGGTGTGCCCGGCGTAGTCGGGCAGTCGCGACCAGAAGGAGCCGCTGAGGGTGGGGCTCTGGTCGCCGTTGGTGTAGAAGATCGTGCGGTTGAGGTGGAGGTTGATGGGGATGGCCACGAACTGCTTGAGGAGGATGCCGACCACGAAGGTCGGTGCGGCCAGAAAGAGGAAGTTGGTGAAGGTGGCCACGTGGTCGGTGGCCTTGCCTTGGCGCAGGGCGGCGATGACCCCGATGCTGATGGCCAAGAAGATGGACAACACGGTGGCGAGGATGACCATCCGGAGCGTGACGTAGAGGTGGGCGGTCAGCTGTGGCCCTACCGGCTGGCCCGCCACGGTCGGCCCGAAGTCACCGTGGATGGCGTGGGTGAACCAGATCCAGTAGCGCTGCACCAACGAGTCGTTGAGGTGGAGGAGCTTCTCCCTGGCGATGATGGTGGACTTGGGGGTGTGGGGATTCTCCCGCAGTAGGGCCAGCGGGTTACCCGACTCCGCCACCAGGATGAACACCATGATCGTGGCCAAGAACAACACCACGATGCTGATAGCTAACCGCCTGAGGATATAGGAGATCATGGTTGCCGGGCCCAGTCTGTTTTATCGCCGGATCAGCAGGGAGCGGGCCAAATACCCGCCCCCTGCTGATCGAGTAGCGATAGCGCCACCCTAACTGGCCTTGACGCCCCAGTCCTGACCGTTCCAGGTGATGCCGGTCTCCGAGGTGTTGGGAATGATGTTCCCGTACGTGTCCGAGAAGGCGAAGAACTGCGGCTTCTGGTAGAGCGGCAAGGTGGCCATGTCGGACCACAGGATCTTGTCCGCACTGTTGAAGTCGGCCGCCTCGGTGGTCGGCGACAGCGAGGTGGCCCCGGCGGCCAGATCCTTGTCGACCTGTGAGTTGGCGTAGTGGATCCAGTTCTGCCCGCAGTTGGCGGCATTGGTGTACGAGCAGTAGATGGACTGGTTCTCCGTCACGAACGGGCTGGACACCCAGGCGAACTCGGCGATCTGGTAGTCACCGTCCGGAAGATTGGTGCCGAAGAACGTATTGGCGTCGTAGTTCTGGATGGTGATCTTGATGCCGATGGTCTTCATCTGGGCCTGGAACAGCTGCTCGGTCTGGGCCCGGGTGCTGTTGCCCGAGGTGGACTGGATCTGCAGCGTGAAGTCCTGGCCCTTCTCCGGCCCGTAGTTGGGCTGGAAGTACCCGTCAGCACCCTTGGTGAACCCGAGACCCTTCAGCAGGGACTCGGCCTTGGAGGTGTTGACCGTGTCGTACTGGGTCCCGTTGTCGACGTACTGGGACTGGGTGTTGACGTACATCCGGTTGCCCAGGGGCTTGATGCCGGGGTCGATCTCGCCGATGGTGTGGGCGATGATCTCCTTGCGGTTGGTCCCATAGGCGATGGCCTGACGGATGGGCAGCTTGGCCAGGTACGGGTTCGCTTCGTTGAAGTCGAAGTGCTCGAACTCCAGACCCGGTGTGGTCACCCGTTGGATGCCGGTCACCTGGGCGGCGTTCTGGACGATCGACAGGTTCACCGTGGACGGATTGATGACCTGGAACTCACCGTTCTGCAGGCCCGGCACCTCGGAGGTGTCGTCGTTGACGAACGAGAAGACGATCTTGTCCAGCTTGCCCGGCGTCCCCCAGTACTTGGGGTTGCGGACCAGCACCACCGAGCTGTTGGCCGAGTAGCTCTGGATCGTGTACCAGCTGCCGGAGATGGCCTGGGTGGGACCGGTGAAGCCGGTGTTCCAGCCGACCACCCGCCCGATGTGGGCCGGCACGATGTCACCGAAGAGGCCCTTCCAGTCGGCATACGGTGTCGAGAACTTGACCGTCACCGTGTCGCCATTGGGGCACAGCCCGGTGTTCTGGTCGGCGGCCGAACCGGCTTGGCACTTGGCCCCGTCGGGGGGATTGGACCCAGTCACCGAGGCGATCTGGTTGTACCCGGTGGTGCCGGCCGGCTGGTAGGCCTGCTTGCCCACGTCGGTGTAGGCCGGGTTCCCGCTCTGGGTCTGCCAGTTGTAGATGAAGTCGTCGGCGTTGATCGGAGTACCGTCCTGCCACACCGCCTTGGGGTTGATGTCGTAGGTGACGACCTGGGGATTGTTGGTCACTTTGACACTGGTCAGGAGGGCCGTGTTCATTACCGGCTGGAGGCTCGAGTTGATGATGTACGCCTGGGGCCAGACCAGGTTCATGATCTCCTGCAGGACGAACTCGTTGGACGCCGAGGTGTTGATGTTGAATCCGGCCAGGTCCTCATCGAGGGCCATGGTCGCCGTGCCACCGGTCTTCACCGAGGCGGTGCTGTTGGCGTTGGTAGTCGGACTGGACGTGCCGGAGCTGCTACAAGCTGCCAGCAGGATCGCCCCCATGCCGACCAGTGTGACCGCAGCCATCCATCTCCGACTTCGTCTCATGCAGGTCTCCCATTCTTTTGGCCGCTCGCTTACGGCACCTACCCAATATCGGGGTGTTACAAAACCGTAACGCATTTGTCAAGGTGCGGGGAGCCTTCCGCAACTGCGAAATCAGTCGTCTGGCCCGAGCCCGGCCATGTAAATCCGTGCCGGACTATCGGATTATCCGTCCGGATCCTGCTCCTGAGCAGGGATGTCGGTTCCCATACCCGCTTCAGGGCGGATTTCGTCGGCGCCCCGGCCACGCGGCCACGAGAAATATTGCATTTCTGTGAACAGGCGCCACTCAGCCCCCATGGCCGGGCCGCCCCGACGTGGCCCGGCTCCGCGGCCCGACCCCGATGGCGGGGGTCGAGCCTCGGCGGAACCGGCGATGGTCAGACTTCGACGCTGTCCTGCAGGCTCTCGGTGGCCTCGAGGTACTCCTCGACCATCGAGAAGACCACGTCTTTGGCCTTGCGCACCGTGGTGGCCCGCCCGATGACCTGGCCACAGGGATTGAAGTTCACGTCTTTGGCCTGTTCGGGATAGCGGTGGCCGCGGGACACCGCTTCGATGGCCACCATCATCTGAAGGGGCATGGGCAGCGGGTCCGGCGTGTCCTCGGCCTCCCAGGCGTCGGTCCAGTCGTTCTTCAGCATCCGGCAGGGCTTGCCGGTGAACGAGCGGGACCGGACCGTGTCCCGGCTCGACGCCGCCAGGTAGGTCTCCATCTGCTTGGGCGGGATGTCGGCCTCCTCCACGGTCAGCCACAGGGTTCCCGACCACACCCCCTGGGCCCCGAGGGCCAGGGCCGCGGCCATCTGGCGTCCACTCCCCACCCCTCCGGCCGCCAAAACCGGGATCGGTGCTACGGCATCGACCACTTCGGGCCACAGGACGATGCTGCCCACGTCGCCGGTGTGCCCGCCGCCCTCTGACCCCTGGCAGATGATGAAGTCGAGGCCGGCGGCCTTGTGGTTGAGGGCGTGCTTCACCGAGCCGGCCAGAGCCCCGATCATCAGTCCGGCGCCCTGCACCCGCTCGACCACGTCGGGCGGGGGAGTGCCCAGGGCGTTGGCGATGAGCTTGACGTTGGGATGGCGCAACGCCACCGTCAACAGCCCGGCAGCATGAGCGGCGGTCCACCCGATCATCCCGTTGGAGGAGCGTTCCGCCTCGGGGATCTCCGGCACGCCGTGGTCAGCCAGGATCTTGAGGGCGAACTCTTTGTGCTGAGGCGGAACCAACGCCCGGATCTGGGCCTCCAGCTTGTCGGGATCCATCTCGTCCATGCCCTCGTACTTGGCCGGGATGACGATGTCCACGCCGTAGGGCCGGTCGCCCACGTGCTCGTCGATCCAGGTCAGCTCGACCTCGAGCTGTTCGGGGGAGAAGCCGATGGCACCGAGCACGCCGATGCCGCCGGCATTGGTCACCGCGGCCACCACGTCGCGGCAGTGGGTGAAGGCGAAGATGGGGAACTCGATGCCGAGCTTCCGGCGGATCTCAGTGTTCATGGCGTGGCTCCTTGGGTTGCCTGCTGTGTTGTGGTCTTCGATCGTTCGTTCTGTCGGGGCCGGTCGGTCAGGCCGACCAGGGCGCTCAGACCCGCCACCGCCAGGTCGTCGCTCACCGCCTCGGGGTCCAGGCGGCGCTGCATGGCCAGTCCGGTCAGCAGTGCTTTGACCAGTACCGCCAGCTCGTCCGGCCCGGTAGTGGGCCGGGTGCCTACGGACGCCGTCCAGCCGGCCAGTTGGTGGGCGCTGAACCGACGGGCCTCCCGGTCGCGATCCCGGATCACCTGGGCCACCTCGCGGTCGCGGGCGGCCCGCAGCCAGAGCTCGTGCTCCAACAACGCCCACCGTCCGGAGTCATCGCCCGGGTCGTCGGCCACACTGGACCACACCGCGGCCAGCTGGCCGCGGGGCGTCTCGCTGACGGCCACCTCGGCCAGCAGCACCGTGCGGACCGAGTCCTTCCACGAGTCCAGCAGGGCCAGCAACAGCCCCTGCTTGCTGCCGAAGTGGGCGTAGACCGCTCCCGAGGTCCGGCCGGCCGCCTCGGCCACGGCATCGACCGAGACGGCGTCCACGCCCTGCTCGGCGAAGAGCTCGGCGGCGGCGCTCAGGAGCCGGGCCCGGGTCTCGGCCTTACGTTCCTCTTGGGTCTGGGACATCGCTCTCCGGTAGCCGGAGCGGCGGTGCCCCGGCTGGGTGCACGCTACTTATATCGGATGCGTTATGCAACTTGCGGCGTGGTCCCTCGCGGCCTTGCCCGCCGCGTACGGGGCACGCTCAGAAGCCCAGGTGGTCGGGGACCAGGCCAAGGTGGATCTCGGCGGCGTCCATATAGGTCTTCTCGCCGATGAACACGTGTTGGGTCCCGGTGTACATGTCACGGAACGCCCGCTCCAGCCGGCTCCCTTCGCGGATGGCGGAGGTGCCGGCCGCCAGATGGGCCCACTGCACGATCTCCCGGCTGGACTCGGTGGCGAAGGTGGCAGCCACCCGGAGGTCGGCCCGCATGGCCGGGGTGAGCTCATCCCCGTCGGCCACGGATCGCTCCACCTCGGCAAAGGTCGTCACCACCAGCAGGCGGGCCGCCTTCCACAGAGCCTCATGATGGGAGAGGTTCCGTTGGAAGGTGGGACGATGGGCGATCGACGCCGCATCACCCATGCGCACCTTGGTGGCGGCCAGCTCGGTCACGTCGTCGAGCATGCTCCGGGACACCCCGAGGGCCCACGAGGCGTGGCCGGCCGCGGTGATGGGGATGAGCCCCATCTGGAAGACGGGGGACGTACCCCGGTGGGGCTGCCGGGTGAACAGCTCGAAGGTCCGGTGACGCGGCACGAACACCTCGGTGACGTTGTAGTCGTAGGAGCCGGTGCCTTTGAGGCCCTGCACGTTCCAGTTGTCGGTGAACTCGATCTCGTCCCGGGGGATCACCGCCACCAGCAACGGAGGGATGCCGTCGTCGCCGGTGACCATCTCCCCGCCGACGGTGGGGATGAAACCGGCCGCCACGTACTGGGAGTGGCCGGTCCCCGATCCGAAGTTCCAGGCCCCGGTGACCCGGTAGCCGTCGTCGAGGGTCTCGCCCAAACCGTTGGGGAAGAACTGGCCCCCCACCGTCACCCTGTTCCCGTGAGCGGTGAAGACCTCGGCGAACCCTTCGTCGGGCAGATAGGCCGCGCACGCCGCCGCCGAGGGCAGGTTGGCGATACCGATCCAGCCGAGCGATCCGTCCTGCCAGGCCATCTCGATCCAGGTCTCGATGATCTCGGCAAAGGTCGGCTCGCTCCCGCCGGCCTCCCGCGGATTGCACCAGGCCATCAGCCCGCTCTCCCATAGGGCGTCGACCGTCCGGTCGGTGAGGGTGCGCTGGCGCTCGGATCGCGCCGACTCCTCGGCCACCAGCTGGCGGAGGGCCCGCGCCGCGGCCACGCCTCCGGTGGGGGCATCGAGACCCTCGGCACTCGTGGCGTCGGTCAGGGAAGAGTTGGGCATCGGTGTGCTCCTTGCAATGGTCCTTGCCGCGGTCGGGGTGGGTGTGGGCGTGACGGTGGTGGCGACCCGGTCATGGCGGCCCCGCTCACATGCCCAGCAGTTCGAGCAGACCCACCCGGAGGCCGGCGGTGAAGCCGCCATCGACGACCAGGGCGTGGCCGGTGATGAACGAGGCGTCATCCGAGGCCAGGAAGGAGGCCGCCGCGGCGATCTCCGACGGCTGGCCGAACCGGCCCAGCAGGTGCTCATCGCGCAGCTTCTCCCGGTACAGGTCCATGCCCTCGGAGTCGGTGATCGACCGGAGCATGGGCGTGTCGATGCCCCCGGGGCAGATGCAGTTGACCCGGATGCCCCGCCGCCCGTAGTCGATGGCCATGCTCTTGGTGAGCATGACCACGCCGCCTTTGGAGGCGTTGTAGGCACTGCCGCCCTCGGTCCCCTCCAGGCCCTCGATGCTGGCGATGTTGACGATGGATCCGCGCCCTTGGTCCAACATGTGGATGGAGCTGTGCTTGTCGACGATGAAGGTGCCCTTGAGGTTGACGTCGACCACCCGGTCCCACTCCCCGGCGTCGAGCAGGTGCACCGGGCCACCGCCGGCCACGCCGGCGGCATGCACCACTACGTCCAGGGTGCCGTGGGTACCGACCACCGCGGCCAGGGCCGCCTGCACAGCAGGCTCGTCCCGTACGTCGAGCTCGTGGTCGACGCCCCCGGCCGCGTCCAGCGTCACCACCGTGGCCCCGTCGGCCCGCAGTCGTTCGGCGCAGGCCGCGCCGATCCCCGACGCCGCACCGGTCACCACCGCCACTGCTCCGTCGAGTCGACCCATCGGCTCCCCCCTTCAGGTCCACGGACGTGAGCGAACGTAGGGTTCGCCGCCCCGGTTGGTCAAGGCGGCACGGTGGTCGGCGCCAGCCGAGGCAGTGGGGCCCGCTCAGGTGGGCAGGCCGGTGATCATGTGGTGGCTGACATCTCCGACCAGCTCCACCAGGTACCGACGCTCCACGAACCGCCACCTGCCGTGGGGCCGGTCGAACCGGTCGTGGTACCGACCGGCCAGGATGGGCTGGAGGGGGAGACCGGGCACCGCCTGGAGCACCGTCCAGTAGGAACGGGCTGACGCCGTGCCGGCCTCGTCGTCGATGTCGAGGATCAGGTTGGTGGTGACGTGCTTGGTGCCCGGGGTCCCGTCGGGGTGCAGCCGGGTGGTGGAGGCGTACAGGGCCAGGATGGCGTCCCGTCCCGTGAGCAGCGACGTGCTGTCGCCGGCCCCGACCGCGGCATCGGCCAGCAGATCGGCCACACCACCCAGGTCGCCCAGGTCGATGAGCTCGGCGTAGCGGGCTATCAGGTTGCTCAGCTCGGTGCTGGAGTCCATAGGAGCCCTCTCCGGATGGCGGTCGGCGGCATCAGGCGAACGACAGGTCGGCGTCGTCCCAGTAGGCGTACACCGAGCTGAACAGGCCGTCGTCGTCGGCGGTGAACACCTCGATGCCGTCGATGACCATGGTGGCACCACCGGTCTGCACGGAGATCTGGAAGTCCACGGCCGCGTGGGCCGCGCAGGTGTGGACGGTCTTGGCCGTAAAGGTCCACGAGTCACTGGCGGCGATGCTGTCGGCGAAGAAGGAGGCGATTGCGGCCCGACCGACGTTGGGAGGATTGCTGGCCGGGTCGGCCTGCACGGCGTCCTCGGTGAACAGGCCGGCGATGGCCTCGGGTTGGCGGCCGTTGATGGTGTCCACGTAGGTGGCGATCCTGGCCCGGAGCTCATCGGGTGTCAGCACGACCGTCGGTCCTTCATGCTCTTAGGCCCCGAGCGCATGGACCCCTCCGTCGACATGGAGGATCTCGCCGGTGGTCATGGGCAACAGATCCGAGAGGAGGGCCATGCAGGCCCGGGCCACCACGTCGGTGTCGAGGACATCCCAGCCCAGAGGGGCCCGCTCGGCCCAGGTGTCCTCGAAGGCGCTGAAACCCGGAATGGACTTGGCGGCCATGGTCTTGACCGGCCCCGCCGCCACCAGGTTGACCCGGATCTTTTCGGCGCCCAGGTCCCGGGCCAGATAGCGCGACAGTGACTCCAGGGCGGCCTTGGACACCCCCATCCAGTCGTAGGCCGGCCACGCCACCGTGGCATCGAAGTCCAGACCGACCACCGAGGCTCCGGGCCGACCGTCCTGGCCCGCCGCCACCAGCAGGGGCCTGAACGCCTCGACCAGGGCCTTCAAGGAGTAAGCCGACACATGCAACGCCACCTGGACCTGCTCCCAGTTGGCTCGGAACATGTCGCCGCCCAGGCACTCGGGTGGTGCGTAGCCGATGGCGTGGAGCAGGCCGTCCATCCGGTCCCACCGCTCGGCCACCTCCGCCGCAGCCGACGCCAACTGGGCCGGCTCGGCCACATCGATCTCCACCACGCTGGCTTCATGAGGCAGCTTGCGGGCGGTCCGCCGAGTGAGCGAGAGGCCCCGGCCGGCTCCGCTCAACACCACCTCGGCTCCCTCTTGTTGAGCCGATCGAGCCACGGCGAAGGCCAGTGAGGCATCGGTCAGCACGCCTGTGACCAGGATGCGTTTTCCCTCCAGGAGTCCCATCAACGGGTCAGGCTATCGTCAACCGATCGACCGGCCGGATCGAACGGCTGTGCAAGGGTAGGGGCCATGCGAATCGGAATTCTCGGCGGCACCGGGCCGGCCGGCAGAGGGCTGGCCGTGCGCCTGGCGGCCGCCGGTGGGGAGTTGCTCATCGGGTCGAGGGACGGCGAACGGGCTGAGGGCATCGCCGCCGAACTGACGGACGCCTGGCCCAACCACCGGCTGTCGATCGCCGGTGGGCCCAACCAGGCCGCGGCCGAGTGCGACCTGGTGGTGCTGGCCACCCCCTGGGACAGTGCCGTGTCCACCGTCCGGCCCCTGGTGTCTGCGCTCGACGGCAAGGTGGTGGTGTCGATGGCCAACGCCCTGGTCAAAGAGGGCCGGGAGTTCCTGGCCCTGCTGCCCCCACGGGGCTCGGTGGCCGCCACCATCCAGGCCGAGCTTCCCGGTTCGATGGTGTCGGCCTCGTTCCACCATCTGCCGGCGTCGGAGATGGAGAACCTCCAGGCCCCGTTGGTGGCCGATGTCTTGGTGTGCTCCGATCATTCCGAGGCCACCGCGGCCACGGTGGCCCTGGTCGACTCCATCGACGGCCTACGGGGCGTGGACGCCGGGAGCCTGGCCCAGGCCGCTCCGATGGAGGCCTTCACGGCCACGCTGATTACCATCAATATCCGGCACAAGGTGCACGCGGCTGTGCAGCTGACCGGGTTCAGGAAACCCTGACGGGGCGGACCGCCGACCGAGTTGGGGCAGTGGACAGGGTGGGAGTGGACCGGACAGTGAACGGCTGACGATGAGCGGGATGGGACGAGCGGTATGGAGGGAGTGAGGCTGTACGACACCGCCCGGCGGGAGATCGTTCCGCTGGAGGTGGGTCCGTTGGTCACCATGTACTCGTGCGGGATCACTCCGTACGACTCCGCCCACCTCGGCCACGCCCAGGTCTATCTGACCTTCGACATCCTTCAGCGCCGGCTGCGCGACCTGGGTCACGAGACCCGCTGCGTCCGCAATGTCACCGACGTCGACGACGACATCCTCCGCAAGGCCCGTGAGCTCGGTGTCCACTTCCTCGACCTGGCTGCTCAGGAGATCGTACGGTTCGACTCCGATATGGCCGCCCTGGGCCTGATACCGGCATGGTCGGAGCCCCGGGCCACCTCGGCCATTGCCGAGATCCTCACCCTCATCGGCTCGGTCCTCGATTCCGGCCATGCCTACCAGGCCGGCGGGGCGGTGTACTTCGACGTGACCGCCTTCTCGGCCTTCGGTGAGGTGAGCCACGCCGACCCCGCCTCCATGTTGGCCATGGCCGCCGAGCACGGTGGCAACCCGGACGACCCCAACAAGCGCCATCCCCTCGACTTCGTCCTGTGGCAGCCCTCGTTGCCCGACGAGCCGTCGTGGGAGTCACGTTGGGGCCCGGGCCGACCGGGGTGGCACATCGAATGCTCGGCCCTGGCCCTGCGTGAGCTGGGGGAGACCCTGGACGTGCACGGCGGGGGACGCGATCTGGTCTTTCCCCACCATGAGTGTGAGACCGCCCAGTCCGAGTCGGTGACCGGTCGACCCTTCGTACGCCACTGGCTCCACGTGGGGCTGGTCGGCCTCCATGGCACCAAGATGTCCAAGTCCCTCGGCAACCTGGTGTTCGTGGGCGACCTGTTGAAGGAGTGGGAGCCCGACATGGTCCGGCTGGCCCTGCTCGACCACCACTACCGACCGGACTGGGAGTGGACCGACGAGGACATGCCCCGGGCGGCGGCACGACTCGAAGCGTGGCGCAACGCCCCCCGTCCGGCTGACGGCGAGGGACTCGGCGGCGAGCGTGGCACCGACCGTGGACTGGAGCTGGTCCGGTCCCATCTCGACGACGACCTCGATACCCCGGGTGCCCTTCGGGCGCTGGACCAAGAGGCCCAGTCGGGCCGTCCGGTTCTCCGGGGGGCCGCCCTCTTGGGCGTTACCCTGTAGGTTCCGCCGCGGCCCAGCGACGCCGGTCGGCACCTCCCCGGGCGCCGTCCGGATCAGACCACCCCCCACCAGCTCGAGAAAGGCAGACCCATGGCAGCCGTCACCGTTCGACTTCCCGATGGCACCACCAAGGAGTTCGAACCGGGTGCGACCGCCCTGCAGCTGGCCGAGTCGATCGGCCCCCGGCTGGCCAAGGCCGCCGTGGCCGCCACCTTCGACGGGAAGTTGGTCGACCTGAGTGCCGCGCTACCCGAGGGACCTGCCGGCGGCGATGGCGCGCTGGTCACCATCGTCACCGCCGATTCCGATGCCGGTCGCGCCATCCTTCGTCACTCCACGGCCCACACCCTGGCCCAGGCGGTGCTCCGGCTGTGGCCCGGCGCGTACTACGCCATCGGCCCGGTGATCGAGGACGGGTTCTACTACGACTTCGAGCTCCCCGGCGGGGCCCACTTCAGCGATGACGACCTCGGGCGCATCGAGGCCACCATGCGGGAGATCATGGCCGAGGACCAGCCGTTCGTACGGCACGAGCACACCATCGACGAAGGCCTCTTGCTCTTCGAGGACCAACCGTTCAAGCGGGAGATCATCCAGGCCGTCGGTGACGGACACGACGAGGTCGATGCCACCGCGGCCAGTGGCGCCGACAAGCAGATCTCCACTTACTGGAACTCGCCCACCTTCACCGACCTGTGTCTCGGCCCCCACGTCCCGTCCACCAGCCGGTTGGGCCATTTCGCCCTGCAGCGGGTGGCCGGCGCCTACTGGCGCGGCGACGAGAAGCGCCCGCAGCTGCAGCGCATCTACGGGACGGCCTGGGAGTCGGAGAAGGCTCTGGCCGCCCACCTGCACCGGCTGGAGGAGGCCGAACGGCGCGATCACCGCAAGCTCGGCGCGGAACTGGACCTGTTCTCGTTCCCCGAGGAGATCGGATCGGGGTTGGCGGTGTTCCACCCCAAGGGCGGCACGGTCCGTCGCCTGATGGAGGAGTACTCACGCCAGCGCCATGAGGCGTCGGGCTACGAGTTCGTCTACTCGCCCCACATCACCAAGTCCGAGCTCTTCGAGATCTCGGGCCACCTGGACTGGTTCGCCGAGGGCATGTACCCGCCCATGGAGCTGGACGGCGGAACCCAGTACTACCTCAAGCCCATGAACTGCCCCTTCCACATCCTCATCGTGAAGAGCCGCCAACGGTCCTACCGAGAGTTCCCCATCCGCCTCTTCGAGTTCGGATCGGTCTACCGGTACGAGAAGTCCGGAGTGGTCCACGGGTTGACCAGGGTGCGGGGCATGACCCAGGACGACGCCCACATCTTCTGCACCCGTGAGCAGATGGCCGGGGAGCTCCACTCCACGTTGACCTTCGTCCTCTCGCTCCTGCGTGACTTCGGCCTGGAGGACTTCTACCTCGAGCTGTCCACCCGCCCGGAAGGAAAGGCTGTCGGGACCATCGAGGAGTGGGACGAGGCCACCGAGGCCCTGCGCCATGCAGCCCTGGCCATGGACCTCGAACTGGTCATGGACGAGGGGGGAGGGGCGTTCTACGGCCCGAAGATCTCGGTGCAGGCCAAAGACGCCATCGGCCGCACCCACCAGATGTCCACCATCCAGCTGGACTTCCAGCTGCCTCAGCGGTTCGAGATGGAGTACATCGGGGCCGACAACGGCCGGCACCGGCCGGTCATGATCCACCGGGCCCTGTTCGGCTCGGTGGAGCGGTTCTTCGCCATCCTCCTCGAGCACTATGCGGGAGCCCTGCCTACCTGGCTGTCGCCCGAGCAGGTCCGGGTCCTGCCGGTACGCAACGACCATGAGGCGTACGCCCATAAAGTGGCCGACCGGCTCCGGGCCGCCGGGGCCCGGGTCGAGGTGGACCCGGCCGACGAGCCCCTCAAGGCCCGGGTGGGCAAGGCCAAGGTGCTCAAGATCCCCTACATCCTGGTGGTGGGGGACGACGACGTCACGGCCGGCACCGTGGGCGTGAACACCAGGGGCAGCAACCAGCCCAAACGCGGCGTGGAGCTGGCGTCGTTCACCGAGGAGTTCGAACGCGAGGTGGCCGAGCGTCGGATCCCCGAATCGCGGTGACCCTCGAGGACCTGTGGGCTGGATGGAGAAGCCAGTACGTAACCTCGGCGTCAGCTCCGGATCTGAGTCCGGAGCCGGCCGGGCCGGCTGACACCCCGGGCGACGATCCCGCCCACTGTGTCTTCTGTCGGATTGCGGCCAGCGGCCCGCCGTCACAGGAGAACGGCGTGTTGTGGGTGGGAACGGCCACGCTGGCCGTGCTCAACGCCTACCCCTACGCCAGCGGCCACCTGATGGTCATGCCCATCCGCCATGTCCGTTCCCTCGGCGAGCTCACCGAGGACGAAGCGTCGGAGCTGTGGTCGGCGCTGAGGCGGGGGGCTGCGGCCCTGGAGGCGGCCTATTCGCCCGAGGGAATCAACCTGGGTGCCAACCTGGGCCGGGCCGCCGGGGCCGGCATCCCCCGGCACCTCCATCTCCACGCCGTGCCCCGATGGGTCGGGGACACCAATTTCATGACCGCGGTGGCCAACACCAGGGTGCTACCCGAAGCCCTGGATGCCAGCTGGGAGCGGCTCCACCGGGTGTGGCCGGCATGAACAGATCGCATCCCCACCGTTCCGTGGCAGGAATCGACCGGCGGTATCCGGTGTTCCACCGGGCAATGGGAAAGCGGGATTGCACATGCGGGTGAGCACATGCAGGTAAAAGAGCTGGGCCACCTGGTCCTGTACGTGCGGGACGTCCAGAAGTCCGCCGAGTTCTACGGGAAGGTGCTGGGGTGGGAGGCGGCCTTCCCGGTGACCATGGGCGTGCCGGCCGCGGCCTTCTCCTCCGGCCGCACCCACCACGAGTTGCTGCTCATCGAGGTGGGGGAGGGGGCGGCTCGCCAGCCCCAGGGCCGTCGGTTGGGCCTGTACCACTTCGGACTCAAGGTGGGCGACACCGACGATGAGTTGCGGGAGGCCATCGCCCGGCTCGATGAGGCCGGCGTCACCATCGTCGGTTCCAGCGACCACACCGTGACCCACAGCCTGTACATCCTGGACCCCGACGGTAACGAGATCGAGCTGTACATCGACGTGCCCGGAGTGGACTGGAAATCCGACCCCATGCTGATCATGGCCCCCATCAGGCCTCTGGTCCTCTAGGAGGCGGACGGCCGGACCAGGCGCCTGGCGTACCTGCCGGGTCAGCCTCGAAACCGCTGCCTCCAGCTAGCGGATGGTAGGGTGGAGCGAGCGTTCTGAAAGGAAATGCATGTTCGACGGGCGATGGCGCGGCGCGGTTGACCGGAGTACCGGTCCAGTCGGGCGGCAGTTGCACCAGTGGGGCGTCACCGCCGATGTGCTTACGGCCACCGGGTTGGTTTCGGCGACGGCCACCGCCGTTGCCGTCGGGACCGGGCACCTCCATATCGCTCTGGTCCTGCTCATCCTGACCGGCCTCCACGACCTGCTCGACGGGCCGGTGGCCAAGGCCTCGGGTACCTCATCGGTTCGCGGGGCGTTCTTCGATTCGGTTACCGACCGGGTGGCCGACGCCCTCATCCTCGGCGGCGTGGCCTGGTACCTGGTGTCGACCCATCCAGGGCATCTGGTGCTGCTGCCCTTCGCCGTGCTGGGCGCCACCTCGCTGGTTTCGTACCAGCGGGCCAAGGCCGAGTCGCTGGGCCTGTCGGCCAAGGGCGGTCTCATGGAGCGGGCCGAGCGGATGATCCTGTTGGGCATCGGCTTCTTGTCGTCGCTGTTTCTGGTTCCGGTGCTCTGGGTCATGCTGGCCCTCACCCTCTTCACCGCGGTCGGGCGGTTCGTGAAGGTCTGGCGCATGGCCGAGGCCCCGGTTCCGGTGGCCGCTCCCCGGCGTCACCGCCGCTCGCGTGCCACCCGCTCGGGAGGGCGCAAGACCACCACCTCTCCTTCCCGCTGGCGGGCCCGGCGTCAGGGCGAGCTGTCCAGCCGGTCCGGTCGGACCTGGCGGGCCCGCCACGCCCGACAGGGCTTACGGCAGCGCACGGGACGCCGGCACACCTGACTCGCTCCGGCGACTGACGGATCGAGAACGAGGGCTCGTGAACAAGGCACAACTGGTGTTCCGCACCTATACGACACTCGGGCGGTGCCTGTCCGCCCTGCCGGAGCCGGTGGCGCTGGGCGTGGCCAATGCCGTAGCCGACGTGCGGTTCCAGGTACGAGCCGATCAACGCCGGATGGTGTCGGAGAACCTCCGTCGGGTCCTCGGCGCTGACGCCGACGACCCCGACGACATGGCCGCCCTCGACCGCTGGGCGCGCCGGTCGTTTCGGGCCTACGCTCGGTACTGGGTCGAAGGGGCCCGGTTGGGACGCACGTCGCCGATCGAGGTCGAGCAACATACCCTGGTGCAGGGTCTGAACTATCTGGTGGAGGGGATGGCAGCCGGAAAGGGCGTCATCATGGCACTACCGCACGTCGGGAGTTGGGAGTATGGGGGGGCGTTTCTGGCCACGCAGGGCCTGCCGATGACCGCGGTGGCCGAGCGGCTCGAGCCGCCGGAGCTGTTCGATTTCTTCGTCGAGCAGCGGGCCGCCATGGGCCTGACCATCGTCCCTCTGGACGCACCGGCCAGCACCATCAGCTCGACCCTGCGCCGGGGCGGGTTGGTCGGGTTGCTGAGCGACCGCGACCTGGTCGGCAACGGGATCGAAGTGGAGTTCTTCGGCGAGACCACCACCATGCCCGCCGGTGCGGCCACCTTGGCCCTGAGGACCGGAGCCCAGCTGGTGACCGGCGCGGTGTACAGCGGTCCCGGCCGCGACCATCGGGCCATCGTCGAGCCGCCCCTCGACACCACCCGCACCGGCTCGCTGCGACGCGACGTGGCCCGCCTCACCCAGAGCATCGCCACCCGGTTCGAAGGACTGATCCGCCGGGCCCCCGAGCAGTGGCACATGTTCCAGCCCCTGTGGTTGGCGGACCGGGTGGAGACCGGACCATGACCAAGTACGAAAGCCGTCCCCTCTCGGGGCCCCTGGAGTTCGAGGCCCTCGGACCCGACGTGGTCCACGAGCACCGCGTGATCCAAGAGAACGGCGGCCCTCCCGGCCGGCGGCCGTCCCAACCGGTACCCGACCTGGCCCACCTCGACGGATCCGCCCTCAACGGCGACCGTCGGTTCCACTCCCTCGGCGAGCAGGAGTTCGACGTGGTGGCGGTGCTCAGTGCCCAGGGTCGGTTCGTCTTCGTCAGCGCCTCAGCAGAGCGCCTGTTCGGCTACGACATCTCCAACGTCATCGGGCTCGACGCCTTCGAGCTCTTCGACTCCTCGAGCGTGGGCTCGGTGCGGGCGCTCTTCGACGACCTGGTGGCCCGGCGCCGTCTGTCGGTGTCCCTCGAGATGTGCACCGTGCGGTCCGACGGGAAGACCATCGACCTCGACGTGGTGGCGGCCAACCATCTCGACGACCCCATCGGTGGCATCGTCGTCAATCTCCGTGATGTCACCGAGCGCAAGGAGTTGGAGCAGCGGGTCCTCGACGTCGACCGTCGTCAGGCGGCCATCATCGAGTCGCTGGCGGACGGGGTGATGATGGTTGACGCCGGCGGAACCGTGGTCCGGGTCAACGAAGCCTTCGAAGTGCTGTTCGAGGCGCCCCGGGTGCGGCTGATCGGTCGCCACATCGAGGACCTCATGGCCGAGGCCTACACCGCCGGGGTCGAGGTCATCGACGTCGAGGGTGAGACGGTGAGTGCCGGCGACCATCCGGTGATCGCCGGCCTCCGGGGCGGTCGCCGGTCGGTCGGGGTGGTCCACGGCTTCCTCCGCCGGGGCCGGGAGCCCAAATGGGTGCGGACCAACGTTCAGGCCATGAAGGGTGCGGACGGCACCGTCTCGGGTGTGGTGGCGTCGTTCAGCGACGTCACCGAGGCCCGCCGGGCGGCGGTGGAGCTCCGTCGCAGTCAACAGTTCCTCCAGGTCCTGTTGGACACGCTGGAGGAGGGCATCGTGGCCTGTGACGACCAAGGCCGCATCACCGTGTTCAATCCTGCGGCCCGCCAGCTCCACGGCCTCGATGCGGATGACGAGCCCCTGGGTACCGTCCCCACCGACCAGGGGCTCCGGCAGTCCGACGGCTCACCCATGGCCCAAGAGGACAACCCGCTGATCCGGGCCATGAGCGGCGAGGAGCTCCGTGACGTCGAGATCATCCTGGAGTCGGAGAGCGGCAACCACCGGAAAGTCAGTGTCAACGGTCAGGCCCTGGTCGACGAGGACGGGTGGATGCTCGGGGCGGTGGTGGCCATGCACGATGTCACCGAGCAGAAGCGCAACGAGGAACGGCTGGCGGAGATGGCCCTCCACGACCCCCTCACCGGGCTGGCCAACCGGACGCTCCTGGCCCAGCGCCTGCAGGAGGCCATCAACGGGCTGGCCATGCTGGCGCCGTCGAACTCCGATCCGGCCGAGTCCGGGCAGCGCGGGGTGGCCGTGTACCTGCTCGATCTGGACGAGTTCAAAGAGATCAACGACGTACTCGGGCACGACGTGGGCGACGACATGCTGATCGCCGTGGCCCGGCGGCTCTCGGCCATCGTGCGCCCCACCGACACCGTGGCCCGGCTGGGTGGTGACGAGTTCGTAGTGGTGTGCGACATCGAGAGTGGTGAGGACGAGATGCTCCTGATCGCCGAGCGGATCTCGGAGGCCCTGGCCCGGCCCTACCGCATCGGTGGGCGCACCCTCTCGGTGCTGGCTTCGGTGGGAGGGGTGTTCGCCGACAACGCTGACACCGACCCATCGCGCTTGCTGAGCCGGGCTGACGACGCCATGTACGGCGTGAAGTGGAGCCGCCGTCGCCAGCGCCGGTCCATGTCGGACTGACCGGTCGGTGGTGGCCGCCGACCGGTCGGACCCCTCGTCGCTCCGCATCGCCCTGGTCTGTCCGTACAGCTTGTCGCGTCCCGGCGGCGTCCAGGGCCAGGTGGTGGGACTGGCCCGGGCCCACGCCCAGCTGGGCCACCGGGTCTCGGTCTTCGCCCCGCTGGACGGATCGGTGGACCCACCCGCCGGGGTCGAGGTGGTCCCCACCGGCCATTCCGTGTCGGTGCCGTCCAACGGCTCGATCGCTCCGGTGAGCATCTCGGTGCTGGCCGCGGCCCGGGCCCTCAACGCGGTCGAGGCGGGGGGCTTCGACGTGGTCCACGTGCACGAGCCCTTCGCCCCGGGGCTCCCACTCGGCCTGTTGGTGGGACGACGGGTCCCGCCCCTGGTGGCCACCTTCCACCGCCACGGAGGCAGCGCGGCATACCGGATGTTGGGCCCACTGGCCCGCCGGGCGGCCGGCCGGCTGGCCGTCCGGGCCGCGGTGTCCGAGGCCGCTCGCTCGACGGCGTCCCATGCCCTGGGTGGCACCTACGAGGTCGGGTTCAACGGCGTGGAGGTGGGCCGGTACCGGGATGCCGAACCTTGGCCCACCGACCGTCCGGCCGTGCTGTTCCTCGGCCGTCATGAGGAGCGCAAGGGGCTGCAGGTCCTGCTCGAGGCCTTCGGGCAGCTGACAGCCACCCTGCAAATCGAGGGTGGTGTCCGCCCCGTCCTGTGGATCGCCGGGGATGGCCCCCAGACCGAGGCCCTGCGCCGTCGGTATCCCGAGTCATCCGACACGGCCTGGCTGGGCGTTCTTCCGGAGCACGAGAAGGTGCGGCGGTTGGCCGCGGCCGACGTGCTCTGCGCCCCGTCCCTGGGAGGTGAGTCCTTCGGCATGATCATCGTGGAGGCCATGGCGGCGCACACCCCGGTGGTGGCCAGCGACATCGACGGCTACCGGGCCGCAGCCGGAGGCTGCGCCGTGCTGGTGCCGCCCGGTGAGCCAACGGCCCTGGCGACAGCGCTGACCGGGGTGCTGGGAGGAGAGTTGGCCGTGCTCGGGCCGGTCACCGAGGGCCTGGATCCCGGGCCCCGCCAACGGTGGTTGGACACCGCCGCCCAACGGGCCGACCAGTGGTCCATGGACCGGCTGGCCCAGTGGTACCTGGGGCTGTACCGGAGGGCCATGGTCGGCTCACCGGCATGAGGGGCCGTACACTGCCTCCACCATGAGTGATTCCCCCGAACCCTCGCGTCCGGCCTCCGGCGGCGGCCGGTCCGGCTCTCAGGATGCTTCTTCGGCCAACGGCCGCGGGGGCTCAGCTTCGGGCGGCTCGGCCAACCGCAACCGCAATCGGAACCGCAGCGGCAACCGGGGCGGCGGCGGTTCCTCAGGGGGCGGCGGCCGCAGCGGGCAGGGTGGCAACCGCAGCGGGCAGGGGGGCGGTCGCAGCGGGTCATCCGGCCAGGGACGCTCCGGCTCCAACCGTTCGTCGTCAAATCGGCCCGGCACCAAGTCGGGCAGCTCGGGATCGGGAGGGTCGAGGCGACCCTCCGCGCCACGGGCGGAGGTGTCCCGGTCGGTCGGGCCGGCCCCATCCGCTCCTCCGGCCGATCGCCAGGCCGGAGGCGGGGAGGAGGTCGCCGCGGTCCGGACCAATCGACGCCGGGCCATGACCATGGCACTCGTGCCCGGTCTGGTGGCCGGTGTGGTGTTGGGCGTGGTGCTGGTGGCGGTGGGCCTGCCGCTGGTCGGGGTGGTGGTGCTGGTGGTCGTGACGGCCGGAGTGTGGATGTGGATCTGGCGGGCCGCCCCGGACCTGGTGGTGCGGTCGATCGGCGCCCGGCCCAGTGATGAGACCGAACATCCCCGACTGCACAATCTGGTCGATGGTCTCTGCGCCACCATGGGGCTCCCCCGACCGGCTGTCTACGTGGTGGACAGTGCCGTCCCCAATGCCCTGGCCGTCGGCCGCGATCCGGAGTCGGCCGTGCTGGTGGTGACCTCGGGTCTCGAGCAGTCCCTCACCCTGGTGGAGTTGGAAGGGGTGCTGGCCCACGAACTGGTCCATATCAAGCGGCACGACACCGTGGTGGCCGCGGTGGCCGTCCTGACCACGGTGCCCTGGTCCCTCATCCGGGGTGAGGCCGGTGGGGCCGACAGGGTGCACCGACTGATCGGGCCCGGGCGCGAGTTCTCGGCGGACCAACGTGCTGCGGTGGTGGTGCGCTATCCGCCCGGTATCGGCTCGGCCCTCGGGACCATGGTCGACCGGGAGCGATCGGTCCCGCCGTCGGCCTGGCCCCCGGGTAGTGGTCGGGTGGCCCCGCTCACCCGATGGCTGTGGATCGATCCGATGGTGGGGGAGAGTGCTGCCGTCCCGGCCGAAGGCAACCTCGACGACACCCGGGTCCGGGCTGCGGCTCAGGCACTGCTCTGAGCCACGCCGGCCGGACGGCCGCTTAGTCCGACCCGGGGCAGGTGTCGCCGTCCTCGTGGGTCAGCCCCCACTCGGCATCGGCATCGAAGAGATGGTCGCGGAGCTTGCGCAGCAGGTCGGACAGCATGGCCTCCTCGTCGGGGGTGAACAGGTTGGTGAGCAGCTCATCGACGTGGGCCAGGTGCTCGGGGATCGCCCGGTCCATGAGCTCCTGCCCGGCCGGGGTGAGCACGGCGAACGCCCCCCTGCGGTCCTCGGGACAGACCCGCCGGCCCACCAGGCCCTGTTCGGCCAGGCGGTCCACCGAGCGGGTCAGCCCGCTGGGCGTCAGTGAGGTCTGACTGGCCAACTCGCTCATCCGCAGCTCGAAGCCGGGAGTACGGGCCAGCCGGATCAGTACGTCGAACGACTGGTGGGAGAGGGCCCGCTCGGACTCGAAGCGACGCTCGAACACCCGGCGCAGTCCCGCTGCCGATTCCAGCAGGAGGCCCACCGTGGTCAGCCGTTTGTCGTCTGTCGCCGTGATTCGTCCCATGCCCTGATCCTACAGGATCCGGAATACTACTTGCGAGTGCAAATAATCTAAGGTAAAGTTGTTAGTACAAGCAACTTCGGGCGCTTCGCAGCCTGACGACCGACGAGCAGTAGTGACGACCTAGGAGGACTCATGGCAGATACAGCAGCAGAGGTAACCAGCAGGACCGTCAACGGGGTGGAGTACCCGGCAGTGGGGACGTACGACATCGACCCTTCCCATACCCAGTTGGGCTTCGCCGTACGCCATATGGCGGTGTCCAAGGTGCGTGGCCGGCTGAGCAAGTTCGAGGGGACCATCGAGATCGCCGAGGACCCCACCGACTCCAAGGTGTCCCTGACCATCGATGCCACCAGCGTGGACACCCGGGACGAGAACCGTGACGCCCACCTGCGGACCAACGACTTCTTCGACGTGGAGAACCACCCCACCTGGACGTTCAACAGCACGTCCATCACCGCCGATGGCCCCACCGAGTGGAAGGTCACCGGTGACCTGACCATCCGCGGCGTGACCAAGTCGGTGACCCTCGACGTCACCCTCGAGGGCGTGGTCAAGGATCCCTACGGGAACCATCGGGTGGGATTCAGCGGTTCGACCACCATCAACCGCGATGAGTTCGGCGTGTCCTTCGGCGCGGTGATGGAGGCCGGTGGCCTGGTAGTGGCCAACAAGGTCAACATCGAGATCGAGCTCGAGGCGGTGCTCCGGGCCTGAGTTCAGCTCCGCCCGGGTCCGACGACCCCGACGCCGGCCGCTCCCCGAACGGGGGCGGCCGGCGCCGCGTCCGGGCCGTGGACCTGGTGGCCAGGAGTAGAATGGGCGTATGACCGAATCAACGACCCACGCACCATCATCGGGTGCCGAACGACCCACCGGGACCTTCACGGTCAAGCGGGGGCTGGCCGAGATGCTCCGCGGCGGGGTCATCATGGACGTGGTGGACGCCGAGCAGGCCAAGGTGGCCGAGGATGCCGGCGCCGTGGCCGTCATGGCCCTGGAGCGGGTCCCGGCCGACATCCGGCGTGACGGCGGGGTGGCCCGGATGAGCGACCCCGCCCTCATCGAGGGGATCAAGGAGGCGGTGACCGTCCCGGTCATGGCCAAGGCCCGCATCGGGCACTTCGCCGAAGCCCAGGTGCTGGCGGCCCTGGGGGTCGACTACATCGACGAGAGCGAGGTCTTGACCCCCGCCGACGAGGCCCACCACATCGACAAGTGGCCCTATGAGGTTCCCTTCGTGTGCGGAGCCACCAACCTGGGTGAGGCGCTGCGTCGGATCTCCGAGGGCGCCGCCATGATCCGATCCAAGGGCGAGGCCGGTACCGGCAACATCGTCGAGGCCGTACGGCATCTTCGCTCGATCCTGGGCGACATCCGGCGGGTCACCCAGGCCGACCCGGCCGAGCTGTACGGATGGGCCAAGGAGCTGGCCGCGCCGATCGGCCTGGTTTCGGAGATCGCCTCCACCGGACGCCTTCCGGTGCCACTGTTCTGCGCCGGAGGCATCGCCACCCCGGCTGACGCCTCGCTGGTCATGCAGCTGGGTGCCGAGGCGGTGTTCGTAGGATCGGGCATCTTCAAGAGCTCCAATCCTTCGCAGATGGCCCGGGCCATCGTCGAGGCCACCGCCCACTTCACCGACGCCGATCTGGTGGCCAAGGTGTCGACCGGGTTGGGGAGCGCCATGGCCGGTCAGGAGATCGGCACCCTGGGTGTGCATCTGGCCGAGCGTGGCTGGTGACCGCAGACCCGGCCGGCCGCGCCGGGGGCGATGACCATGGCCCTGGGCGTTCTGGCCCTCCAAGGTGACGTCCGCGAGCACGTAGCGGCCCTGGAAGCACTCGGGGAACAGGTCCGGACGGTACGGGAGCGCCGAGACCTCGAGGGGCTGCACGGGTTGATCATCCCCGGGGGCGAATCGACGACGCTCTCCTTTCTGCTGGAGTCGTCAGGCCTGTATGAACCACTGGCCGACGCCATCGGGCAGGGTCTCCCGGTCTTCGGTACCTGTGCCGGCATGATCCTGCTGGCCGGGACGGTGCTCGACGGCCGACCCGACCAGCGGCGATTCGGAGCGATCGACCTGACCATCCGCCGGAACGGGTATGGCCGCCAGGTGGCATCGTTCGAGTGTGACCTGGAGGTGCCGGTCCTCGGCCCCGAGCCGGTCCACGCCGTGTTCATCCGGGCCCCGGTGGTGGAAGGGTGGGGAGCCGGGGTCGAGGTGCTGGCCGCCCTGGGCCCCGGACCGTCGGGCGCTCCCTCCGGTGACGGTCCTCGGCCCGGCATGGGCGGGCCGGTGGTGTGCCGCCAGGGTGCCGTGCTCACCAGCTCATTCCATCCCGAGCTGACCGGTGACCGTAGGCTGCATCAGCTGTTCGTCGAGATGACAAAAGAAGAGAGGCGCTAGGCGATGTCGGGACACTCAAAATGGGCGACCACCAAGCACCAGAAGGGAGCCAAGGATGCGGCCCGGGCCAAGGTGTTCGCCAAGATCATCCGCCAGGTCGAGGTGGCCGCCCGCGAAGGCGGCAGTGACATGACCGCCAATGCCAGCCTGCGGACCATGTACACCAAGGCCCGCGACTCCTCGGTGCCCATCGAGACCATCGAGCGGGCCATCAAGCGGGGGTCGGGCGAGCTCGAGGGGGTCCGCTACGAGCCCATCTCCTACGAGGGCTACGCCCCCGACGGCGTGGCCGTCATCGTCGAGTGCCTCTCCGACAACCGCAACCGCACCGGTGCGGAGATCCGGAACGTGTTCAACAAGAACGGCGGCACCCTGTCCGAACCGGGCGCCGTGAGCTGGCAGTTCGAACGCAAGGGGATCATCGCCGTCCCCCGCGTCCACGACGAGGAGCGGGTGCTGGAGGTGGCCATGGAGGCCGGGGCCGAGGACCTCACCGACGACGGCGACCACTGGACGGTCACCTCGGCCCCGGCCGACCTGATGGCGGTGCGGACCGCACTGGAGGAGGCGTCGCTGGAGCCGGGGGCCTCCGAGCTCACCATGCACCCCACCTCGACCGTGGAGGTCACCTCGGAGTCCGAGGCCAAGCGGGTCCTGCGGCTCATCGAGGCCCTCGACGACCACGACGACGTGCAGAACGTGTACTCGAACTTCGACATCCCCGACGAGGTGATGGCGGCCTACGACGGTTGAGCACCCCGCCAGGGGGGCGGTCGTGGCGCCCACAACCATCCCTCACACCGCCGCCGGAGCACAGTAACGTCGAACGCATGTTCGTCCTGGGAATAGATCCGGGCCTGTCCCGCTGCGGGTACGGCGTGGTGACACGACGAGGCGCCAACCTGGCCGCCGTGGCCGGTGGCGTCATCTCCACCGAGCCCTCGATGCCCCTGCCCGACCGGCTGCGCACCCTGGCTGACGAGCTCCGGGCCCTGGTGGCCGAGTTCAGACCGCATTCCGTGGTGGTTGAGCGGGTGTTCTTCCAGGTCAACGCCCGCACTGCCATGGCCACCGGCCAGGCGGCGGGCATCGCCCTGATGGCGGCGGCCGAATCGGGCTGTGAGGTGGCCCAGTACACCTCCAACGAGGTCAAGCAGGCGCTGGTGGGATATGGAAGTGCCACCAAGGACCAGGTGCAGCGGATGGTGGCTTCGGTCCTCGGGCTGGACGAGCCCCCCCGACCGCCGGACGTGGCCGATGCCTTGGCCTTGGCGGCCTGTCATCTCACCACCCAGTCCCTGCGCCGGGCGGTGGCTGCGGCGACCGGGGGGACACGGTGATCGGGTCGTTGCGTGGTGTGCTGGTGGACCGGCCCACCACCGGGGAGGTCATCGTGGAGGTCGGAGGGGTGGGCTACCGGGCCTCGGTGCCGACCTCCCTGGCGGCCGGGCTCGGACGTCAGGGCAGTGAGGTCTTCCTCCACGTGCACACCCATGTGCGCGAGGACGCCATCGTGCTGTTCGGCTTCGCCCACGCCGACGAGCGGCGCTGCTTCGAAGCGCTACTCGGTGCCCACGGGGTGGGACCGTCGCTGGCGCTGGCCATCCTGTCGGCGTTGTCCCCGGCGGCACTGTCCACCGCGGTCCTCGAAGACGACGTGGACACGCTGTGCCTGGTGCCCGGGGTCGGTAAGAAGACGGCGGCCCGGCTGCTGCTCGAGCTCAAGGCCCGACTGGACCTGCCCACCCTGGGCGGGGAGTCCACCAATGGGGCCGGCGGCGGATCGCCCCGGGCCGAGGTACGGGCGGCCCTGGTGGAGCTGGGGTACGGCCCCGACGAGATCCGGGGCGTGATGGACGTGGTCGACGAAGGGGAGCCGGTGGCAGAGATGGTGCGGTCGGCTCTGCGCGAGCTGGCCCGCAACAACCGATGATGACCCCCCGGGCCCGGCGCGAGGTGTTGGGCGGCGACCAGGGGGCTGCCGATCCGGATGCCGGCCTCGACCAGGGCGGCCCACCGGACGGGATACGTCCGGTCGACCCGGTGGTCGGTCCCGCCGAAGAAGCCGAGGACGCCGGACTTCGCCCCCGCACCCTGGCCGAGTTCGTGGGGCAGGGTCAGCTCACCGAGCACCTCCAGATCGTGATCGAGGCGGCCATCAAGCGCCAACAGCCGGTGGATCATCTGCTGTTCGCCGGACCCCCGGGCCTGGGCAAGACCTCGTTGGCCGGAATCGTGGCGGCAGAGATGGGGGTCGGGCTCCGGATCACCGCCGGTCCCGTGCTGGTGCGGTCCGGGGACCTGGCCGCCCTGTTGACCGATCTGCAGGAGGGTGACGTCCTGTTCATCGACGAGATCCACCGTCTGCACCGCTCGGTGGAGGAGATCCTCTATCCGGCCATGGAGGACTTCAAGCTGGACATCCTGATCGGCAAGGGACCGACGGCCCGCAGCATCCGGCTGGACCTGCCCCGCTTCACCCTGGTCGGCGCCACCACCCGTACCGGTCTGGTGGCCGGACCACTACGAGACCGGTTCGGCTTCGTCGGACGGCTGGACCTCTACGACGTCGACGAGCTGCAGGCCATCATCGTCCGGTCGGCCGGCATCCTCGGCGTTCCGGTGGATCTCGAGGGGGCCCGCCGCATCGCCGAGCGGTCGCGGGGAACGCCCCGCATCGCCAACCGGCTGTTACGCCGGGTTCGGGACTTCGTCGAGGTGCGGGCCGAGGGGAGCATCGACTCGGAGGCCGCGGTGGCCGGGCTCGATGTGTTCGGTGTCGATCAACTCGGCCTCGACAAGGTCGACCGGGCCATCCTCGATGTGCTGTGCCGCCGGTTCGCCGGCCGGCCGGTGGGCCTCACCACTTTGGCCCAGTGCATCGGCGAGGAGCCCGAGACCATCGAAGACGCCTACGAGCCCTACCTCCTCCAGCAGGGCCTGCTGCAGCGGACCACCAGGGGTCGCATAGCCGCCCCGCGGGCCTGGGCCCATCTGGGCATGACCCCGGTCGAGTCCACTCTCCTGTGAACGCGCCGAGCTGACACCGAGACCCTGACGGGTCGGCAGGCCAGGTCCAACGGGTCGATCCGGTCTGCCACCATGGAGGCATGTCGGAGCTCACGTCGGTCCCGGGTCGCTCGGTCGATCCGGTGCCCACCCCCGGAGTGCCGATGGACGCCTACGACTACGGCCTTCCGCCCGAGCTCATCGCCCAGTCCCCGCTGGCCACACGGAGCGCGGCCCGGCTGCTGGTGGCCCCGGGCCTCACCGCGACCGGAGAGGTCGGACACGAGACCATGGCCGACCTCCCCCTACTCCTGCGGCCGGGTGACCTGGTGGTGGTCAACGACACCAGGGTCCTGTCCGCCCGGCTCCATCTGGTCAAGGTCACCGGTGGGCGCGCCGAGGTGCTGCTGTTGGAACCGGCGGCCGGCCGGCCCTCGGCCTGGGAAGCCCTGGTGCGACCGGGGCGACGCCTCCCGGCCTCGACCCTGCTGTACGAATCCCCGTCCGGACCGCCGGTGGTCGAAGTGGGCGAGCCGCTCGGGTCCGATGAGGACGGCCGACGGTTGGTCCGGCTGCTCGACCCCGCGGTGGTGGACCGGTCGGGGACCATGCCGCTGCCTCCCTACATCCGTCGCTCCCTGGACGACCCGGAGCGCTACCAGACGGTGTTCTCGGTGTCCCGCGAGGTCGGCGAGCGGTCCAGCGCCGCCCCTACCGCGGGGCTCCACTTCACCCCGGAGCTCCTCGACGCCTGCCGGGCGGCCGGCGCCACCGTGGCCACCGTCGATCTGGTCATCGGGCTGGACACCTTCCGACCGATCACTGCGGCCACCCCCGAGGAGCATGTCATCCACTCCGAGCGGTACTCGGTGCCGCCCACCACCATGGCCGCCTGTGCCGAGGCCAGCCGGGTGGTGGCGGTAGGGACCACGGTGGTGCGGGCCCTGGAGAGCGCGGCGTCAACGGGCCGGCTGTCGGGCCGGACCGATCTCTACATCCACGGTGAATACCCCTTCGAGATGGTTGATGTGCTGGTGACCAACTTCCATCTGCCCCGGTCCAGCCTCTTGCTTCTGGTCGAGGCGTTCTGCGGGCCACAGTGGAGACAGCTCTATGCCACGGCCATCCAGGAGCGGTACCGCTTCCTCTCCTTCGGTGACGCCATGGTGGTGGACCGGAGCCTCCGTTGAGCGTGGTCCGGGTCGACATCACGGCCCAGGACGGCTCGGCGCGGGCCGGGTCGGCGCACACCGCCCGGGGCTCATACGCCATCCCGGCGTTCATGCCGGTGGGCACGCGGGGTGCGGTCAAGGCCCTCGACAGCCCGGACCTGGAGGCCCTGGGGGCGGAGGTGGTCCTGGCCAACACGTACCACCTGATGTTGCGCCCCGGGGCCGACGTGGTGGCCGACCTCGGCGGGCTCCACCGGTTCACCGGATGGTCGGGCCATACCCTGACCGACTCCGGCGGCTACCAGGTCCACTCGCTCAAGCCGGTGGTCGACGACGACGGCGTCACCTTCGCCTCGGTCTACGACGGCACCCGCCTCCGGCTCACGCCCGAGTCCGCCGTCGAGGCCCAGGGCCTGATCGGCGCGGACATCCAGATGGTGTTGGATGTCTGCGCCACGTTGCCCGCACCACCCGAGGCACTGCGGCAGGCGGTGGACCGCACCGCCGAGTGGGCCGTCCGGGCCAAGAGCTGCCACGGTGGCCTCGAGGCCCGACCCGAGGGCCAGGCCCTGTTCGGCATCGTCCAGGGCGGCACCGACCCCGACCTGCGGGTGGAGAGTGCCCAGCGCACCGTGGCCCTGGAGTTCGACGGGTACGGCATCGGAGGCCTGTCGGTGGGGGAGCCCCGCCAGGCGCTGCTGGAGGCGTTGGCGGTCACCGTGCCCCATCTCCCCGCCGATCGACCCCGCTACCTCATGGGCGTGGGCGATCCGGTGGCGCTCATCGAGGCGGTGGCCCTCGGTGTCGACCAGTTCGACTGCGTGGCACCCACCCGGATGGCCCGCCACGGCTCCATGCTGACTACCACTGGACGGCTCAACCTGCGCAACGCCTCGTTCGCCCGGGATGACCGGCCCCTCGACCCTCGGTGCACCTGTACCACCTGTGCCCGCTGGTCCCGGGGCTATCTGCGGCACCTGCTGCTGGTGGGGGAGCCCACGGCCTGGCGCTTGCTGACCATCCACAACCTGGCCTTTGTGCTGGCCCTGATGAGCGAGGCCCGCCTGGCCATCGGGCAGGGGCGATTGGACAAGCTCCGGGCCCGGACAGCCGAGGTGTGGGGCGCCTGAACCCGGCGGCGCCTTACCGGAGCTGAGCTGGGCTACAGTCGATCCCGCCGTGCCCACCCTCAACCCCCTCCACCGACCTCGATGATCGCCGCCCTCAGCCTGGTGGCGCCGTTGCTGGCCGCATCCAAGCCGAAGTCCAACGGGAGTTCGGCCTACCTCATCATCATCGTCATCGGCGCGGGCTTCTACTTCCTCATCTACCGGCCGCAGCAGCGCAAGGCCAAACTGGCCAAGGAGCAAGTCAAGTCGTGGGACGTGGGTGACGAGGTGCTCACCGCCGGTGGCATCGTCGGGCACATCATCGACATCGACGGGGACCGGGTGACCCTCGAGACCAGCGTCGGGGCCTCGTTCGTGGTCATGAAGCAGTACATCATCAGGAAGCTGGAGGAGCCGGAACCCGAGGAGCCCGACGAGGACGAGGGCTACGAGGACGACGAGACCGGCGAGTACGACGACGAGCCGGAGCTGGCCGAGGGCGACGACGAGATCGATGACACCGAGGACGACGGGGACGACGGGGACGAGGAAGAGGACCACCCCGCCGAACACGGTGGTGCGACGCAGGGCAGTGACGAAGCGCACGGCCCAGACGCCAACCCGGCCGCCTGATCAACCATGAAGAACAAGCGCTCGCTCTGGGTCAGTCTGCTGGCGGTGATCGCCATCGCCGTGATCGCCATCAGCGCCGTACTGGCCGCCGGATGGTCGCCGAAGTTGGGCCTGGACCTCGACGGTGGCCTGGCCGTCACCTACCAGACGCGCCCGCCCGGTCAACCAGGCTCAGCTGGACACCATCGTGACCATTCTGGGCGATCGGATCAACGCCGGTACCAGCGGTGCCACCGTGGCCAGCCAGGGCACCAACCAGATTGCCGTGTCGATCCCCGGTGAGAAGAACGTCCAAGCGGTCCTGAACACCTTGGGCAACACCGCCGAGCTCCTGTTCCGACCGGCGCTCTGTTACGCCCCACCGCTGACCGTGGCCAAGGGGAAGAAGCCCACCACCGGGCCGCTGCCCAGCTGCTCGTCGACGACCGCGCTGACCAAGGCCAACCTTCAGGTGACCCCCGATTCGAGCAACGTCAACGGGTACACCTCGAACACCAACATCTCCGAGGACCCCGCCTTCGCCACCTACAAGAGCACCCCGGCCACCAACGACGCCAAGAACGACACCGTGCTGCTTCCGGGGACCGCGGCCGAGGGCAACAATCGATACGTGCTCGGCCCGGCTCAACTGACCGGCACCGCGGTCAAGTCGGCCAGTGCCCAGTTGAACAACGGGCAGTGGGCCGTCAACCTGTCCCTCACCGGAGCCGGGTCCACAGCCTGGGACACGCTGGCCCAGCAGCAGTTCCACGCCATCATCGCCATCGACCTCGATGGTCAGGTGATCTCGGCGCCCATCACCCAGCCCACCCAATCGTCCTTCACCCCGTTCAACGGCTCAGGTGCAGATCTCCGGCAGTTTCACCGAGGACCAGGCCAAGACCCTGGCCACCGAGTTCACCTACGGTGCCCTGCCGGTGAGGCTCAACCGGCTCACCGTGCAGACGGTATCGCCGTCGTTGGGCAAGTCGTCACTGACCGCAGGGCTCATCTCCGGCCTGGTGGGGCTGGCCCTGGTGCTGCTCTACATCATCTTCTACTACCGCCTGCTGGGCCTGGTGGTGGTGGCCGGACTGCTGGTGACGGCGGCACTGCTGTGGGCCATCATCGCCATCCTGGGTGAGACGGCCAACGTCACCATCGACCTGGCCGGCGTGATCGGGGTGATCGTCTCCATCGGTATCACCGTCGACTCGTACATCGTCTATTTCGAACGATTAAAAGACGAAGCGCGGGCCGGGCGCACCATCAGGAGCAGCGTGGACAAGGGATTCGCCAGTGCCTTCCGGACCGTGTTGGCCGCTGACGCCGTGTCGTTCCTGGGTGCCATCGTCCTCTACAAGCTGTCGACCGGCGACGTCCAGGGCTTTGCCCTGTTCCTCGGCATCTCGACGGTCCTCGACGTCCTGGTGACCTACTTCTTCACCCGCCCGCTGGTCATCCTGCTGGGTCAACGACGCGGGGCCAACGAGACCGGCGCCATGAGCATGGCCCACGGGCTCGGGTCCCAGGTGGCGACGGCATCATGAGCCCTCGGCGCGGAACGGGCAACGGAAACGGACCCGAGGACACCTCGGCCAACGGCGCGGGGGCCAACGGCAGTGGCGATGGGGTCACCGGGGAGGACCTCGAGCACGAGGAGGCGGCTCTGGAGCTGGAGGAGGAGTTCGAAGAGGAGCTGGCCTTCGCCGCCGAGGAGCAGGACGAGAAGGAGCGGGGCGAGAAGCCCCACAACGTGCTCATCCGCCTCTACCGCGGCGAGACCTCCTTCGACTTCATCGGCCGGCGCAAGATCTGGTTCGCGGCGTCGGCCTTCGTCATCGTGCTGGGCATCATCTCGCTGAGCACCCGCGGCCTCAACCTGGGCATCGACTTCAAGGGCGGCCAGTCCTGGCTGGTGAGCTCCCAGAACCTGACGGTGGCCCAGGCCACGACGGCGGCCGAGTCGGCGGGGGTCACCCAGCCCACCGTGGTCCAGTTGACCAACCAGATCACCCACCAGCGACAGATCCAGGTCACCGCCGACCTCAACTCGAAGCCACTGGCCCAACGCCAGGCCATCGAGGTCAAGGTCACCGACGCCATAGCCAAGGCCGCCCACACCACCCCCAACAACGTCAACTACAACGAGGTCGGAGCCACCTGGGGTCGGGAAGTCACCACCAAGGCCATCCAGGCCCTCATCGTCTTCTTCATCTTGGTGACCATCTACATCTCCATCCGTTTCGAATTCAAGATGGCGGTGGCGGCCATCGTGGCGGTGTTCCACGACATCTTGGTGACGGTGGGCATCTACTCACTCACCGGCTTCCAGGTGACCCCGGACACGGTGGTGGCCGTGCTGACCGTGCTGGGCTATTCCCTCTACGACACCGTGGTGGTGTTCGACCGAATACGCGACAACTCCCAGGGGCTCGGGGCGTCGGGTCGAATCACGTACTCGGAGATGGTCAACCTGTCGATGAACCAGACGCTGGCCCGATCCATCAACACCTCGTTGGTGGCCATCATCCCGGTGCTGTCGGTCCTGGTGATCGGGTCCTTCGTCCTCGGTGCCACCTCCTTGCAGGACTTCGGACTGGCCCTGGTCATCGGACTGACCAGCGGGGCCTACTCCTCGATCTTCATCGCCTCGCCCCTCCTGGCCTATATGAAGGAGCGGGAGCCCCGTTACATCACCATCCGGCAACGTCTGGAAGCCCGGGGGGAACGGGGTACGGCGCTGACCCCGGCCATGGCCGCGGCCATGGCCGGTGCCGCCGGCGGGAGCGGCCGGGCCTCGGGCAAGGCCCGCAACCAGACCACCGGCGTCATCCGCCCCGGGGCGGCCTCGACCGCCCGCCGGAGCGGATCGGGCAGCCGGAAGACCGGAGGCGATGTGGCCGTGCCCACGGGGGCGGCTGCTTCGGCCTCGGCCGGGAGCACGCGATCCACCTCCGGCACCAACCGGGCCGCCTCCGGATCCACCCGACCCGGCGGCACCCGCCCGCCGCCCCGACCCCGGAAGGGCAAGGGCGGGAAGGGCGGGAAGGGAAAGCGCCGCTGAGCCGCGGGGCCGTGCGAGGTACCGGTTGTCCAGCCCGGACAGGTACCCTTTAAGGATGGCTCTGGCCACTCCGTACCCCGCAGAGGGAACCGTCCCCGAAGGCAGCGAGTATGTTGCCGGGTCCTCGCTGCCGGAGGCCGAAGCAGCCCTGCTGATACCGGTACTCCACGCCTTCCTGCGCCGTCACCCCGGTGATGACACCTCGCTGATGGTACGGGCGGCGGAGACCGCCACCGTGGCCCACGCCGGCCAGCTGCGGCGGTCGGGCGAGCCCTACATCACCCACCCCATCGCCGTGGCCGGCATCGTGGCCGACCTGGGCCTGGACGCCCAGACGGTGGCGGCCGCCCTCCTCCACGACGCCGTGGAGGACACCGGGGTCACCAACGAGATCATCGACCGCGACTTCGGTCCGGCGGTGGCCCTGATCGTCGACGGGGTGACCAAGCTCGACCGCCTCCAGTTCGACTCGAAGGAGGCCCAACAGGCCGCCACCGTGCGCAAGATGCTGGTGGCCATGGCCAACGACTGGCGGGTCCTGATCATCAAGCTGGCCGACCGGTTGCACAACATGCGGACCCTGTCGGTCATGCCCGAGTGGAAGCAGCGCCGCACGGCGCAGGAGACCCTGGACATCTACGCCCCGCTGGCCCACCGGCTCGGCATCCAGGAGGTCAAGTGGCAGCTGGAGGACCTGGCCTTTGCCACCCTCCACCCCAAGCGCTACGCCGAGATCGAGCAGATGGTGGCCAGTCGCGCCCCGCTGCGTGACGAGTTCCTGGCCCGGGTGCTGGTCTCGGCCCGTGAGCGGATGGCCGCCAGCGGGCGTCACCGCCGAGGTCACCGGTCGCCCCAAGCACCTGTGGAGCATCTACGAGAAGATGGTGGTGCGGGGCAAGGAGTTCGACGATCTCTTCGACCTGGTGGGCATCCGGGTCATCGTGGAGTCGGAGAAGGACTGCTGGGCGGCCCTGGGCTCCATCCATGCCATCTGGCCCCCGGTGCAGGGCCGGTTCAAGGACTACATCAACTCGCCCAAGTTCAACCTCTACCAGTCGCTGCACACCACGGTCATCGGCCTCGACGGCAAGCCCATCGAGGTGCAGGTGCGGACCCACGAGATGCACCGGCGGGCCGAGTACGGCATCGCCGCCCACTGGGGGTACAAGGAGAACCCGGTCCGCCCGGAGCGGTCCGGTGCTCAAGCCGGGCCCACCGGATCCTCCTCCAAGCAGGGCAAGGACGGAGCTGCCACCAAGGGCCGGGGGAGCAAGGCCTCCAAGGCCTCCACCCGGCCGGCCTCCCTCGATGGCGGCAAGCCCGACGGGGCCAAGCGGGGATCGACCGTCACCGCCGCCCAGCGGGCCGAGCTGGCCGAGCGGGATCGTCGGGCCGAGCGCCTGGCCCTGGCCAGGGAGACCTCGTCGACCACGGCCGAGATCGAGTGGATGCAGCGGATCGTCGACTTCCAGAACGAGACCACCGACCCCATCGAGTTCCTGGAGGCCCTCAAACTCGACCTCGAAGAGGACGAGGTCTACGTGTTTACTCCCAAGGGCAAGGTCATCGCCCTCACCGCCAACGCCACCCCGGTGGACTTCGCCTACGCCATCCACACCGAAGTCGGGCACCGCTGCATCGGAGCCAAGGTCAACGGGCGCCTGGTGCCGTTGGACACCCGTCTCAGCTCGGCCGACACCGTGGAGATCTTCACCTCCAAGGCGCCCACCGCCGGCCCCTCCCGCGACTGGCTGGGCATGGTGGCCTCCTCCCGGGCCCGCAGCAAGATCCGGCAGTGGTTCTCCCGCGAACGGCGGGAGGACGCCATCGAGGTCGGTCGCGACGAGCTGAACAAGGAGCTGCGGCGGGAGGGCCTGCCGGTCCAGAAGCTGGCCTCCGAGCACGCCCTCTCGGACCTGGCCACCGCCATGAACTACGCCGACCTCGATGCCCTGCATGCGGCCATCGGCGACAACCGGGTGTCGGCCCGGGCCGTGGCCCAGCGGGTCCTGCGGGACCTGCGCGGCGGGGTGTACGAGGAGCAGCTCCCGGTCACCGCCCGCCAGCAGCCCACCGCCCCCCGGCCCGGGCGGGGCTCGGCCGTCGGCGTGTACGTCGAGGGCCTCGACGACCTCATGGTGCGGCTGTCCCGTTGCTGCACCCCGGTCCCCGGGGACGAGATCGTGGGCTTCGTGACCCGGGGGCGCGGCGTCTCGGTCCACCGGGCCGACTGCGCCAACGCCGCCTCGCTGGCCAGCCGGTCGCGGGAGCGCCTCATCGAGGTGGAGTGGGACCACCGCTCGTCGGGGGTCTTCGTGGCCACCATCGAGGTGGTGGCCATCGACCGCTCACGGCTCCTCACCGATGTCACCAAGGTGGTCTCCGAGCACCACCTCAACATCGTGAGTGCCAACACCCAGACCGACCCCGATCGCATCAGCCGGATGCGCTTCGACGTGGAGCTGGCCGACCCGGCCCATCTGGAGTCGGTCCTCAACCTGATCCGGCACCTCGACGCGGTCTACGACGTCTACCGCATCCTCCCCGGCAAGAAGGACTGAGCCCCCGGTGTCCGACGAGCCCCTGGTAGCGCGCGCCCCGAGTGGCACCCACGACGTGCTGTGGCCCGAGTCGACCCGGTGGGAGGCCCTCATCGCCGCCTTCGCCGATCAGGTCGAGCGGGCCGGGTACGGCCTGGCCCACACCCCCTTGTTCGAGGACGTCCGGGTGTTCCGCCGGGGGATCGGCGAGGGCAGCGACGTGGTGGGCAAGGAGATGTACCAGTTCGAAGACCGGGGCGGCCGGGTCCTGGCCCTCCGGCCCGAAGGGACGGCCTCCCTGGTGCGGGCCTTCGTCCAGCACCGGCCGCCGGTGCCCTGGATGGCCTGGTACGTGACCCCGGCCTTCCGCTATGAGCGGCCCCAGGCCGGCCGGTACCGCCAGCACCACCAGCTGGGGGTGGAGGCCCTGGGCACCCCCGACCCCGATCTGGACGCCGAGGTCATCTCCCTGGCCGACGGGTTCTTCTCCTCGCTGGGGCTCACGGCCTATGAGCTCCGGATCAACTCCATGGGCGATGAGGTGTGCCGTCCGGGCTACCTCGAGTTGCTGTCGGCGTACCTGGCCGAGCGTCGGGACCAGCTCTGCCCCGAGCACGTCGACCGGCTGGAGGCCAACCCGCTGCGGGTCCTCGACTGCAAGCGCCCGGAGTGCCGGGCCGCCACCGAGGACGCCCCCCGATTGATCGACCACCTGTGCGATCCGTGCCGGGAGCACTTCCAGCGGGTGTGCCAGGGGCTGGACGCCCTGGGGGTCCGGTACCGCTTCGACCACCGGTTGGTGCGGGGATTCGACTACTACACCCGGACCACCTTCGAGTTCGCCTCGGAGGCCCTGGAGTCGGCGCAGAACGGCATCGGCGGGGGCGGTCGCTACGACGGCCTGGTGGAGATGCTCGGGGGACCCCCGACCCCGGGGATCGGCTTCGGGATCGGGATCGAGCGGCTCCTGCTGGCCTGCGACGCCGAGGGGGTGTTCGGGGTGGACCCGGCCGTACCCGACGCCTTCGTGGTCGACGTGACCGGGGGCCAGGCCGCCCGGGACATCACCGCCGAGCTCCGTGGTGCCGGCCTGCGGGCCCAACGGGCCTTCGACGACCGGTCGATGAAGTCCCAGATGAAGTCGGCCGACAAGTCCGGGGCCCGGGTGGCCCTCATCGTGAGGGCCGAGGAGCTGGCAGCGGGTACGGTGTCCGTGCGACCCATGCGGGGAACCGGGGAGCAACGGACTGTGCTGCGCTCCGAGGTGGTAGACGCTGTTCGTGACCAGGCCGGGTGACCGGCCAGGGGCGACGGAGCCCAGCCGCTCAACCGTGTAGCCCCGGGTCTGTGACCGGACCCCCACCTGAACCCTGCACCCGAAAGGAACCGCTGTGACCGTCTCCCCCCAGTCGAGCGAGGCCACGTCGATGCGCACCCGGCTGTGCGGGACCGTCGGCGTAGCGGACGTGGGCTCCGAGGTCACGGTGTGCGGTTGGGTGGCCAAGCGGCGGGAGCACGGCGAGCACCTGGCCTTCGTCGATGTCCGCGACCACACCGGCATCGTCCAGTGCGTGGTGCCGGGCACCGTGGACGTGCGCAGCGAGTACGTGGTGGCCGTCACCGGGGTCATCCGCCACCGGCCCGAGGGCACCACCAACCCCGAGCTGCCTACCGGCGAGGTCGAGATCGGCGAGTGCCAGGTCACCATCCTCAATACCGCCGAGCCGCCTCCCCTGGCCGTCGACGACCGGACCGAGGTCGACGAGGTGGTGCGGTTGAAGTACCGCTACGTCGACCTGCGCCGGCCCCGGATGCAGGCCAATCTCCGTCTGCGGGCCACCGTGAACGCCGCCCTGCGGGCCGCCATGGTGGACCAGGGGTTCATCGAGGTGGAGACCCCCTTGCTGTGGGCCCCGACCCCCGAGGGCGCCCGGGAGTTCACCGTGCCCAGCCGCCTCAACCGGGGCACCTCCTATGTGCTGCCCCAGAGCCCGCAGCTGGCCAAGCAGCTGCTGATGGTGGCCGGGATGGACCGGTACTTCCAGATCGCCCGCTGCCTGCGGGACGAGGATCTCCGTGCCGACCGCCAGTTCGAATTCTCCCAGTTGGACGTGGAGGCCTCCTTCGTGAGCCAGGAGGACGTGCTCGACTTCGTGTCCGTGGCCGTGGTGGACGCGGCCGAGGCGGCCACCGGCGAGCGCCCGCCGGACATCCCGAGGATCACCTGGGCCGAGGCCATCGACCGGTACGGCACCGACAAGCCCGATGTGCGCTTCGGCATGGAGCTGATCGACCTGTCGCCTCTCTTCGACGGCACCGAGGTCCGGGCCTTCCAGGCACCGTGCGTGAAGGCGCTCCTCCTGGAGGGGGGCGCCTCGTTGACCCGGTCCAAGCTGGACAACCTGGTCGACCGGGCCAAAGAGCTCGGCGCCGCAGGGCTGGCGTGGTTCCGGGTCACCGCCGGTGGGGAGGAGCCCGGCTCGGGTTCGGGCCCGGCCCTCGAGTCACCGCTCGTCCGGTTCCTCTCGGATGAGGAGCAGTCCGGCCTCCTCGGCGTGACCGGGGCCTCGGCCGGCGACCTCATCGTGGTGGTGGCCGACCAGTACCGGTTGGCCTGCACCATCCTGGGCCAGCTCCGGGTGGAGCTGGGTGGACGGCCGGTCAGCGAAGGGCCCTACCGGTACCTGTGGGTGATGGACTTCCCCATGTTCGACGGGGTGGACAGCGAGGGGAACCCGGTGGCCGCCCACCATCCCTTCACCATGCCCCACCCCGACGACCTCGACCGTCTGGAGTCCGACCCCGCCTCGGTCCGGGCCCAAGCCTACGACCTGGTCCTCAACGGTTGGGAGCTGGGCTCGGGCAGCGTTCGTATCCACCGGGCCGACATCCAGAGCCGGGTGTTCTCGGTCTTGGGCATCAGTGACGAGGAGGCGGCCTCCCGGTTCGGCTTCCTGCTCGGAGCGTTCCGCTTCGGTGCCCCGCCCCACGCCGGGTTCGCCGTGGGCATCGACCGGCTGGTGGCCATCTTCGCCGGCGAGGACAGCATCCGCGAGGTCATCGCCTTCCCGAAGACCCAATCCGGATCGGATCCGATGACCGGTGCCCCCAAGCCCTTGGCGCCTTCCGTGTTGGCCGACCTGGGCCTCCAACTGATTCCGATCAAGGACTGAGCAGTTCGGCGTGGCCGGTGACGACCTCTTCTCCGGCGCGGCCGCCGAGCGCCTGTCGGCCCGGGCCCCTCTGGCGGCCCGGATGCGGCCCCGGACCCTGGACGACATCGTGGGCCAGTCCCACCTGGTGGGCCCGGGCGCACCGCTGCGGGCCCTGATCGAGTCGGACCGGCTGACCTCGGCCATCCTGTGGGGGCCTCCGGGAACCGGCAAGACCACCCTGGCATCGGTGCTGGCCACCACCTCGCACAAGCACTTCGTCCCGCTCTCGGCGGTGAGCGCCGGGGTCAAGGATGTGCGCGAGGTGGTGGAAGGGGCCCGCCGGCTGCTGGGTGAGCAGGGCCGGGGCACCATCTTGTTCCTCGACGAGGTGCACCGGTTCAACCGGTCCCAGCAGGACGCGCTGCTCCCCTCGGTGGAGGAGGGCCTCTTGGTGCTGGTGGGGGCCACCACCGAGAACCCCTTCTTCGAGGTCAACGCCCCGCTGCTGTCGCGGTCCACATTGTGGCGTCTCGAGCCCCTGAGCGCCGAGGACCTGACCGAGGTGGTGGCCCGGGGGCTGCGGGCGGAGGGGGCCAGCGCCGAGCCCGATGCCGTGGCCGCTCTGGTGGGCTTGGCCGACGGCGACGCCCGCGCCGTGCTCACCACGCTGGAAGTGGCCCTGGCCCTGGCCGGCGACCGCCCGGTGACGCTGGAGGACGTGGAGCGGGCCCGCCACTCGCGGCTCCACCACTACGGCGAGGACGATCACTACGACCAGGTGAGCGCCTTCATCAAATCGATCCGGGGATCCGACCCCGACGCCGGGCTGTACTGGTTGGCCCGGATGCTGGAGTCCGGGGAGGATGCCCGCTTCATCGCCCGGCGCCTGGTCATCCTGGCCAGCGAGGACATCGGCGAGGCCGATCCGCTGGCCCTGGTGGTAGCGGACGCCGCGGCCCGGGCCGTGGAGTTCGTGGGGCTTCCCGAGGCCCAACTCAACCTGGCCCAGGCCGTGGTGCACCTGGCCACCTCCCCCAAGTCCAACCGGGTGACCGTGGCCCTGGGGCTGGCCCAGCAGGACGTCCGCCAGGGCCCCCGGGGTGACGTGCCCGGGCACCTGCGTGACGCCCACTACCGGAGCGCGGCCTCCATCGGCCACGGCCAGGGGTACGTCTACCCGCACGACCGGCCTGACGCCTTCGTCGAGCAGCAGTACCGCCCGGACGAGCTCGTCGGCCACCGGTACTACGAGCCTAGCGACCGGGGTCACGAGGCTGTGCTCTCGGAGCGACTGCGAGGCTGGCGCGGGCTGCCTGCCGAGGAGCCCGAGGACGCCGGCCCACCGGGGTCGAAGGCCGGTGTGAACGAAGATGGTGAAGACTGAGCGGATGCCAGCCGACCGGGGAGGGAGGACGGCCCTACGGTCAACCCTGGTGGCCGTGGCCGGGGTGTCAGCGGTGGTCCTGGGCATGGTGGTGTCGGTGGTGCCGGCCGGGGCTGCCGGGGCAGCCGGGGCAGCGGCGGCGGGGGCTTCGATCATCGCCTCCGGTGAGGTCCGGCTGTCAGGCCCGGTGCCCACGCTTCCGGCCGATGCCCGGGTCATCGGTCCCGCGGCCGCTACCACACCCCTGCGTGCCGACGTGGTGCTCACGGTCCGCCACCCGGCCGCCCTCGGGGCCCTCGACGCTGCAGTGTCCACACCGGGGTCCGCCCTCTACCGTCACTACCTGCAGGCGGGGCAGTTCGCCACGGAGTTCGGGCCCAGCTCGGCCACGGTGGCAGCCACCCGGAGGTGGTTGGCATCGACCGGCCTCCACGTCGGCACGGTCTCGGCCAACCACCTCCTGCTTCCGGTCAGCGGCAGTACGGCACAGGTGGAGCAGGCCTTCGGGGTGCCATTGATCGACGCCCGCCTGTCCAGCGGCCGGGTCGTGCGGGCCCCCACCTCGTCGCCCCGGGTCCCGGCGGGCCTGGCTCCAGCCGTGGCTGGGGTCATCGGCCTCAACACCCTGCAGTGCCGACCACCCCCAGATCGCCTATCCGCAGGGACCGGGTCGTGGACCGCCGGCCGCCGGTGGTCCCGCTTCGTCGACCCTGTCTCCCCGGGACTCAGCCGTGGCTCACGTGGGACCCAGAGCGTGTCCGGCCGCCGCCGCGGTGTCCGCCACCGGAGGGTGGACCGCCCAGCAGCTGGCGTCGACCTATGGGTTCGACTCCCTCTACGGCCAGGGCCGCGAGGCCGTGGGCCAGCGGGTGGCCATCTTCGAGCTGGAGCCCTTCACCGCCAGCGATATCAGCACCTATCAGGCCTGCTTCGGGACCCACGTGCCGGTGTCGACGGTGAAGGTCGACGGCGGTGCCACCGGTTCGCAGTCCGGCGAGGCCGCCCTGGACATCGAGGCGGTGGCCGGACTGGCCCCGTCCTCGGCCATCACCGTCTACTCCGGGCCCAACACCGCCACCGGCCCCATCGACACCTACGCCGCCATCATCGACGCCCACGCCGGGACGACGGTGCTGAACAAGGTCATCTCCACCAGCTGGGGCCAGTGCGAGGGACCCGGAGGGATCGACCCGGCCCAGCAAGCCGCTGAGACCTCGCTCTTCGAGCAGGCCACCGCCCAAGGCCAGACCGTTGTCGCCGCGTCCGGTGACGCCGGGTCGTTCGACTGCTACGACCCGCCGGTGGACGACAGTCGGGACCTGTCGGTCGACGACCCCGCCGACCAACCGGACGTGACCGGGGTGGGCGGGACCTCACTGAGCGGCCCCGTGTCCACCTCCTCCACCGAGACCGTTTGGAACGAAGGTGGCGGCGCCGGGGGCGGGGGCATCTCGGAGGACTTTGCCGCACCCTCGTGGCAGCAGATCCCCGACGCCCGTAATGCCTTCACCGAGGACACCTGTGGCGCCTCGAAGACCGAGCAGTGCCGAGAGGTGCCCGATGTGTCGGCGTCGTCGGATCCCGCTCACGGGGACATCATCTTCTTCGGCGGGCTGTGGCAGCGCATCGGGGGAACCAGCGCGGCCTCGCCCCTCTGGGCCGCCCTCACCGCGGTGGCCAACCAGGGGTGTGCCACGTCAGCCGGCTTTCTCAATGCCCGGCTCTATGCCGCCGGGTCCGGGGGGTCACCTCCGTTCAACGACACCACCGTCGGCAACAACGACCTGTTCGCCCCGACGTCCCCGAGTCCGACGTACCCGGCGACCGCCGGCTACGACCTGGCCTCGGGGTGGGGGTCCCCCAAGGGCCTGCAGTTGCTCAGCGCCTTCACCGGCTCCAGCGGGGGCTGTCCCTCGGTGACCGGCTTGAGCCCGTCGTCGGGGCCGGCCGTCGGCGGCCGCACCGTGGTCATCCGGGGGAGCGGGTTCGGTGCCGGGGCGCCCACGGTGCGCTTCGGCCCGGTGGTGGCAACGGTTACCGCTCACACCCCGACCTCGATCACCGTGGTCACTCCCGATGTGGGTTCGGGCACCACCGTGTCGGTCACGGTGACCACCGGCGGTACGGCCGGCGGGACCAGTGCGGTCGTTCCCGCCGCGGCGTACACCTTCGTCTCGCCTCGGGTGACCTCGGTGGTGCCCGATCGGGGGCCGACCTCAGGGGGTGGGCTGGTCACCGTGTCGGGCTCGGGCTTCTCCGGCGCCACCTCGGTCAGATTCGGGCCGACCGCAGCCAGCTTCACGGTGAACTCCCCGCACTCCCTGGTGGCCCGGGTGCCGGCCGGGCCGTCCGGCGGGGCCACCGTGGACGTCACGGTGCAGGGTCCGGACGGGACCAGTCCGATTGTGTCCGGTGACCGGTACACCTTTGCCCTCCCGGGTTACTGGATGGCGGCCTCGGACGGGGGCATCTTCAGCTTCGGCAGCGCACGCTTCTACGGTTCCACCGGCGCCATCACCTTGAACCAGCCGGTGGTGGGGATGGCCCCCGCTCCTGACGGGCGCGGCTACTGGCTGGTGGCCTCCGACGGCGGCATCTTCAGCTTCGGCAATGCCGGCTTCTACGGGTCCACCGGCGGGATGGTTCTCAACAAGCCGGTGGTGGGGATGGCGGCCACTCCGGACGGGCGGGGCTACTGGCTGGTGGCCTCCGACGGCGGCATCTTCAGCTTCGGCAATGCCGGCTTCTACGGGTCCACCGGCGGGATGGTTCTCAACCAGCCGGTGGTGGGGATGGCGGCCACTCCGGACGGGCGGGGCTACTGGCTGGTGGCCTCCGACGGCGGGGTGTTCAGCTTCGGTGACGCCCACTTCTACGGGTCCACCGGGGCCATCGCCTTGAACAAGCCGGTGGTGGGCATGGCGGCCAGCCCCGACGGTCGGGGGTACTGGATGGTGGCCTCCGACGGCGGCATCTTCAGCTTCGGTGACGCCGGGTACTTCGGCTCCACCGGAAGCCAGGTCCTCAACCGGCCGGTGGTGGGCATGGCGGCCTCGCTGGACGGAAGGGGCTACTGGCTGGTGGCCTCGGACGGGGGAGTCTTCAGCTTCGGTGACTCCCGGTTCTACGGCTCGACCGGTGGGCAGGTCCTCAACCGCCCGGTGGTCGGGATAGCCACGCCCTGATCGACCCGGTGGCGTCCTGGTGAGCACGGCCCGGTCCCGGGTGGGGATCTATGCTGCCGCCGTGACGGCCGGCACGCTCATGACCGACACGCCTGGCATGACCGACATCCTCGAGGCGCCGGCGCCAACGCGGGACGAAGGGCCGGGGCGGGGCACCCGGACACTGCCCCCACCGCTGAGCACCGCCCCACCGCCGCACCGACCCCCGGGGCCGGTGGCCGTCTCCCGACGGGTCCGTCGGAACCGCTGGCTGTGGTCGTTGGGCCTGCTGGCGTTCCTGGCCCTGATGGGCTGGTGGCTGGCCCCGTCCTCGGGCCGCGGGGTGGCTGGGCCGTCACACACCCCTCCGCCCCACGGTCCCGTCCATCATGCGCCGTTGTCCTCCAAGTCCCCGTTCGACCCGGATTGGGAGGGCAACGGTAAGGCGGTCACCTTTGCCTTCGGGGGTGACAACAATTTTCCGGCCGGCAGTCCTCTGGCGGCCCGGCTGGCCGACGATCCGGCCACCGCGCTGGGGCCGGGCGCCCAGCAGTTGCTGGCCGGCGTCGATCTCTCCATGGTCAACCTGGAGACAGCCCTGACCAACGGGGGCACCTGCCCCGATCCTCAACCCAAGCAGTACGTGTTCTCGGCACCGGCCAGTGCCCTCGAGGCCTTCCGGGGAGCCGGGGTCACCCTGGTGACCGAAGCCAACAACCACGGTGAGGACTGCGGGCCGGCCGGCCTGCAGATGGCCCTGGCCGCCCGCAAGCAGGCCGGGTACACCGTCTTGGGCATCGGACAGAACGCCGCCGAGGCCTTCGCCCCGTTCCGGATCACCATCGACGGGGAGCGGATCTCCATCATCGCCGCCACCCAGGTGATCGACTCCGATCTCCAGACGGCCTGGACCGCCACCCCCACCCAACCGGGGCTGGCCTCGGCCTACGAGGTGTCCGACCTGGTCCACGCGGTCGAGGCGGCCCGCAAGGTATCCGACACGGTCATCGTGTTCCTCCACTGGGGAACCGAGTTGGATGCCTGCCCCAATCCCGACCAGGAGCCCCTGGCCAACGCCTTGGTGAAGGCCGGCGCCGACATCATCGTGGGCAGCCATGCCCACGTCCTGTTGGGCGGGGGCTACCTGGGCTCGGCCTACGTCGACTACGGGCTGGGCAACTTCGCCTTCTACAACGACCCGCCTCCCACCGATCAGAGCGGCTCCCTGGTCGTCACGGCCACCGGGCGCCACATCGACAACGTGACCTGGCGCCCGGCCATCATCGAGGACGACCTGCCCCAACCTCTGACCGGGGCCGCCGCCGCTTCCGCCCTCCAGAGCTGGACAGCCGCCCGTAGCTGCACCGATGCCACCGCATCCCCGGGCGCGCCCCTGGCCACCCCGGCCAGCGAGACCTCGCCGCCCTCGGCGGCTGCTGTGGCCCAGCTGTCGGTGGATTCGGGCTGAGCCGGTCCGGCCCCGGGTTCGGGCTGTTCCCCTCGGACCGTGCCGGCGTCGGGCCCCCGCTTACGGAACCGGCGGACCCACCCTGACCATCTAAGCTCGCAGGATCATGTCCGCCGGAGAGATCGCCGTTCTCGTGGCCAGCATCGCCTGCGTCGGGGCGGTCATCGTCCTGCTGGTGGCCATAGCCGCGCTGCGCCGGGAGACCCGCACCCTGGCCAAGATCTCCGAACAGTTGCGCCACCAGACCGTCCCGTTGGTGGCTGACGCCCAGCGGGTAGTGGACCAGGCCGCCACCGAGATGGAGCGGGTCGGTGCGGTGCTGGACTCCACCGAGTCGGTGCACGCCACGGTGGACACGGCTTCCCGCCTGGCCTACCGGGCCTTCGCCAATCCGGTGGTCAAGGTCTTGGCCGTCCGGGCCGGAGCGGCCACCGGCATCCGCCGGTTGGCCGGATCGGAGCCCGATCATCCGCCGGCCCTGCAGAACGGTCGCAACGGTGGCCTAACGGTCGTAACGGGCAGGGCAGTCACCACGGTCCTAACGGCCACAACGGGAGCGGTCGCTAGCCGTGCCCCGACGGACGTTCTGGTTGGTCGCCGGGGTGGCGGTCGGCACCGGCTCCACTCTCTGGGCCGAGCGCAAGGTGCGACAGACCTGGGAGCAGGCCGCGGCCCGGCTCCAGCCTGACGCCATCGTGATCGAGGTGGGCAGGTCGGCCCGCCAGGTGGCCGGTAGCGCGGGCGGGCGGCTGCGGGAGGCGCTCACCTCGGGCCGCTCCGAGATGTTGCGCCGGGAGGAGGAGCTGTGGGCCGAGCTGGCCAGCCAGGCCGGCGTGGAGTCCGAGTTCCCGATCGCCCGCAATCCGACCGGGCGGTTGTCGATGTCGGGCCGCCCGACCCCGGCGGCCTCCTTGACCCCGGCTGCGTCGGTGGCCCCGGTGGCCTCGTTGCCGTCCCCGAGCTCACCGGCTCCAGCCCGGGTGCCACGGCCCCGGCGGTCCCCGACGGCGCTCCGGGCATCGCTGACCCGACCGCTGATGAGGGCCCGCCTGAGGCCCCGCCGGGAAAAATCACCCTCTTACCTGGGCAACTAGGATCCCTCGTCGTGACCTCTGGCACGGCGTACGACGCCGACCACCTACGCGCCGCCTTCACCCGCTTCTTCACCGAGCGGGGCCACACCGCCGTGCCTTCGGCCAGCCTGATCCCCCATGATCCGTCGGTGCTGTTCACCATCGCCGGCATGGTGCCGTTCAAGCCCTTCTTCCTGGGCGATGAGACCCCACCCTGGCCCCGGGCCACCTCGGTGCAGAAGTGCTTCCGCACGGTGGACATCGACGTGGTGGGCTCCACCCAGCGGCACTGCACCTTCTTCGAGATGCTGGGCAATTTCAGCTTCGGGGACTACTTCAAGGACGAGGCCATCCCCTATGCCTGGGAGCTGGTCACCGAGGTGCTGGGCATCGACGGCGATCGCCTGTGGGTCACGGTGTACGAGAGCGATGACGAGGCCGAGCAGATCTGGATCGACTCGGTCGGCGTGCCGGCCAACCGGGTCCAGCGCCTGGGGGAGGACAACTTCTGGAAGATGGGGGACACCGGTCCGTGTGGCCCCAGTTCGGAGATCTTCTACGACAAGGGGACCAGCTACGGCGAGGACGGCGGCCCGGCCTTCGGTGGCGTCGGAGCGGTTCGTCGAGATCTGGAACCTGGTGTTCATGCAGTACAACCGGGACAAGGACGGCGCCACCGAGCCGCTGCCCCGGCCCAGCATCGACACCGGTGCCGGGCTCGAGCGCATCCTCCCGGTGCTCCAGGGCGTCGACTCCATCTTCGCCACCGACCTGTTCGTCCCCATGATCGAGACTGCGGAGTCGCTCACCGGCCACACCTACGGGGAGGACGAGCGCGCCGACGTCGGCCTCCGGATCCTGGCCGACCACGGGCGGGCCATGTCCATGCTGGTGGCCGACGGCGTGCTGCCGGCCAACGAGGGCCGGGGCTACGTGCTGCGCCGGGTCATCCGGCGGGCGGTGCGTCGGGCCCGCCAGCTCGGCGTCAACGAGGCCTTCACCCCACGCCTGGTCGATGCGGCGGTGGGCATCCTGGGCGCGGCCTACCCGGCCATGGCCGAGCAGCACCAGCTGATCACCGACGTGGTGGCCCGGGAGGAGGAAGGGTTTCTCCGCACCCTGTCCACCGGCTCCACCATCTTGGAGGAGGAGTTGGCTTCAGGGGCCGCCGCCATCTCCGGCGATCTGGCCTTCCGCCTCCACGACACCTACGGCTTCCCGGTGGAGCTCACCGTGGAGATCGCCGAGGAAGCCGGGGTCTCGGTCGACCTCGAGGCCTTCGAGTTGGCCATGGACCAGCAGCGGGCCATGGCCCGGGCCGCAGCCGGCTCGAGCAAGGCCCCGGCCGGCGAGGCGGCCTACCGCGAGGTGTTGGACGCCGAGGGCCAGACCCGCTTCGTCGGTCAGCGGCCCGACGGGTACTCCGCCCCGGCGCGGGTGGTGGCGGTGCTGGTCGACCATGATCCCGATCGGGCCGGCCAGGTCGAGATCTTCCTCGATCGCACCCCGTTCTACGCCGAGGGCGGGGGGCAGGACGGCGACACCGGCACCATCGTCACCGAGACCGGTACGGCCTTGGTCTACGACACGGTGTCGGCCCTGCCCGGGCTGACCTCCCACCGGGCCACGGTGAACGGCGAGCTGTTCGCCGGCCAGGACGCCCTGGCCACCATCGACGGGCTCCGCCGGGACTCGCTCCGGCGCAACCACACCGGCACCCATCTGATCAATGCCGCCCTGCGGACGGTGCTGGGCGACCACGTGCGCCAGCAGGGCTCCCGGGTGGCGCCGGACTACCTCCGCTTCGACTTCAGCCACCACGGCAACGTGGCCCCCGAAGAGCTGGCCGCGGTGGCGGCCATGGCCAACGGCGACGTGTTGACCGACAGCGAGGTCATCGTGGAGGAGACCACCAAGGCCCAGGCCGAAGCCATGGGGGCGTTGGCCTTCTTCGGTGACAAGTACGGGGACCGGGTCCGGGTGGTCCGGGCCGGCCCTCACTCCCTGGAGCTGTGCGGCGGCACCCACGTCGGGGCCCTGGGGATGATCGGGCCCATCACCATCACCTCCGAGGCCTCCATCGGGTCCAACACCCGACGCCTGTTCGCCGTCACCGGGTGGGGGGCCTTCGACCGGATCGTGGAGCGGGAGGGCCTCCTGGCCGAGGCCGCCGCCCTGCTCCGCACCGAGCCGGAACACGTCCCCGAGGCCATCGACCGGCTCATGGAGCGCCAGCGGGAGGCGGAGAAGTCCCTGGAGCGGGCCCGGAGCCGCGAGCTGCAGTCCGAGGCCTCGGCGCTGGTGGCCACGGCCGACGGGGGAGTCATCGTGGCCCGGCGGGACGGCCTCGATCCCGATGCCCTCCGGGACCTGGCCCAGGCCGCCCGTACCGCCGCCGACCTGCGGGTGGTGGTGCTCGGCGGCAGTCCCGACGGCACCAAGGCCAGCCTGGTGGTGTCGGCCTCGAAGACGGCACAACCGCCGGTGGACGCCCAGGCCCTGGTCAAGCAGATCGCCCGGCTGGTGGGTGGAGGCGGGGGTGGCTCGCCCGAGATGGCCGTGGCCGGGGGTAAGGATCCCAGCGGGATCGACGGGGCACTCGACGAGGCGCGGCGAACTCTGGTCCAGGGTTGACCCGATGACCGCTCCGGGCACCACGGCGCGTAAGGGCCGCGCCCTCGGCATCGACCTGGGGTCGCGTCGCATCGGCATCGCCGTGAGTGACTCGGCCGGCACCATGGCCCTGCCCCGGGCCACGGTGACCCGTAGCGGTGACATCGAGGCCGACCACCGGCGACTGGTGGAGCTGGCGGTGGAGGAGGAGGCCTCGGTGGTGGTGGTGGGCCTGCCCCTCTCCCTCGACGGATCCCGGGGTCGGGCCGCCCTGTCGGCGGAGGAGGAGGCCGCGGCCCTGTCGGCTCTGCTGGAGGTACACGGCATCGGTGTCGAACTGTTCGACGAGCGCCTGACCACGGTCACCGCCCATCAGGCCCTGGCCGCCGGTGGCACCCGGGAGCGGGACCGCCGGGGCGTGGTGGACAAGGCCGCGGCCGCGGTGATGCTCACAGCCTGGCTGGAGGGCCGTCGGGGTAGGTCCCCATCGTGACCGGACCGGACGACCCGGACGGCTCGCCTCCCGGGATCGGCCCGACGGCCGACGGCGGGCCGGGTCAGCCCGGATCGGCGGTGCCTTTCGACCAGGAGCTGGAGGCTCCTCCCGGAGCCGGGCCAGATGCCGGGCCGGCCCCGGAACCCGAGCCGCACATCTACGGCACCGAGTCCCCGGCCCCGGCCCCGGCGCGTCGGCCCGGACGCCGGCGCCGTCGTCCGTGGAGAATCGTGGTGCTGGTGGTCATCGTCGTCGGAGTGTTGGTCCTGGTGGGCGGGTACCTCTGGGTCAACTCCGAGGCCAGTGCCTCGGGACCGCCGGGACCGTCGGTCATCGTGACGGTGTCGTCGGGCAGCGGGACCAGCCAGTTGGCCTCCCAGCTCCAGCAGCACGGGGTGATCGGCAGCTCGCTGGCCTACCGCATCTGGAGCCAGCTCCACGGCTCACCCGAGGTGCTGACCGGGTCCTACTCCTTCCACCGGAACCTGAGCTTCGCCACGGTCAAGAACATCATCGCCGGGGGGCCCAACGTCTTCCCCTTGACCATCCCGCCCGGCTTCACCGTGCGGGAGGTGGCCGAGCGGGTGGGGCAACTTCCCGGCCATGACCAGGCTGCCTTCGCCGCTCTGGCTGACGGCGGCACCGTGCGCTCACCGTTCCAGCCGGCCGGAGTGACCAATCTGGACGGACTCCTCGGCACCGGGACCTACACCGTGGTGCCCGGCGAGACCGATCGGCAACTGCTGGTGGACATGGTCGACCGGTTCAACACCCGGGCCGATGCCATGGACCTGACCCGGGGGTCGGCGGCGCTGGGGCTCACCCCGTATCAGACGGTCATCGTGGCCTCCATCGTCGAGAAGGAGGGGGTCATCTCCAAGAACCTCGGTCCGGTGGCCCGGGTCATCCTCAACCGGCTGGCCAACCGGATGCCCCTGCAGATGAACTCGACGGTGCTCTACGCCCTGGATCAGGACGGCGGGGCGGTGACCCAACAGGACCTCGAGTTGAAGTCGCCCTACAACACCTATCTCAACGTCGGCCTGACCCCCACGCCGATCTGCTTCCCGTCACCGGCAGCCCTGCAGGCCACGCTGCACCCACCGCCTGGGGCATGGCTGTACTTCGTGCTGGTGAAGTCGGACGGCACCGAGGCCTTCGCCGACACCTACCCCGAGCAGCTGGCCAATGAGGCCCTGGCCAAACAGCGCGGCCTCGGGTGAGCCGCCTTCCCGACGGGCTCTCGGCGGCCACCACCGTGGTCGGGGTCATCGGGGATCCGGTGGCCCACTCGCTGTCGCCCCTGCTCCACAACACGGCCTTCGCCGAGCTCGGACTGGACTGGGTCTCGGTGGGATTTCCGGTGGCCCGGGGCGCGGCGGCCTCAGCCCTGACCGGAGCCCTGGCCCTCGGCGTGCGGGGCCTCTCGGTGACCATGCCGCACAAGGACGTCGTGGCCGGTCTGGTGGACCAGCTCTCACCGCGGGCGGCCCGGCTCGGAGCGGTCAACTGCGTGGTCAACCGGGCCGAGGGCCGGAGCGGTGCGCTCGGCTCGTTCGGTGACAACACCGATGGCGCCGGCCTGGTGGCGGCCCTCCGCCACGGGGACCGGTTCGAACCGGCCGGTCAGCGCTGCCTGGTCATCGGCGGGGGAGGAGCGGCCCGGGCGGTGGTGGCCGGCCTGGCCGACGCCGGCGCGTCCGAGGTCATCGTGGTCAACCGGACCCCGGAGCGGGCGGCCTCGGCGGCGGCCCTGGCCGGCCCGGCCGGCCGGGTGGGCGTACCCGCCGACGCCCCCACCTGTCATCTGGTGGTCAACGCCACCTCCATCGGGATGGCCGGGCCCTCCGGGGTGGAGGCGTCCGGCGGGTCCGGCGACCTCTGGCCCCTCGATCCGGACCTGATCGTGGCCGGTCAGCAGGTGGTCGACCTGGTGTACCACCCCCGGGTCACGCCGTGGCTGGAGGCGGCAGAACGTCGGGGAGCGGTGGTCTCCAATGGCCTGGGCATGCTGGTGCACCAGGCCGCCCTGCAGCTGACCATCTGGACAGCCCTGGAGCCCCCGGTCGACGCCATGTGGCGGGCGGCCACGGGCTTCGAACCTCCCCGTTGAGCCCCCGCCCGACCGCACCCCAACGGGACGTCCCGTGAGCCGACCGGTCGGTCGGTCGGCCTGGATCCCGTCCCCGGTGGAGGGCTTGATCTGGCCCCTGGCCCGGACCCGCCGGCGGCTGTCGGATCGACCCCTGAGCCCAGCCGTCCGGGCGCGGGAGGCGGCTTGGGGCCCGCGGGTAGCCTGTGCCACCGGAGTCCCTTGGTGAACTACGCCCCTGCAATCGCCCCTGGCCGGACGAGGAACCTCACCTCCCGCTTTGACCTGGTCATGGTGGGCACAGCCCTGCTGCTGGCCCTGACCGGCGTCGTGATGATCTACTCGGCCACCAAGGGGTGGTTGAAGGTCGACGGCGACGATCCCCACTACTTCTTGAAGCGCCAGGCGGTGTTTGTGGTGATCGGGGTGGCGGTGATGCTGGCCATGGCCCTCTTCGACTACCGGAAGCTCGAACAGATCAGCACGGTGCTCTACATAGGCATCCTCTTGGCCCTGGTGGCGGTGCTGGCCACCCCGGAGCGTCAGGGGGCCCAGCGCTGGTTCCCCATCGGGCCGCTCCAGCTCCAGCCCTCGGAGTTCGCCGCCCTGGTGCTGATCATCGCCATCGCCACCTACTGCGCCCGAAGACCGGAGGGCCTGGTCTTCCGGGACCTGGTCCGGCTGGTGCTGATGGCAACCCTGCCCATCCTCTTGGTGTTCAAGCAGCCTGACCTGGGCACGGCCATCGTGCTCACCATCATCCTGATGGTCATGCTGGCGGTGGCCGGGATGCCCGGGCGCTACCTGTTGCTCCTCATCGTGGGGGCCGTCCTGCTGGTGCTGGTGGCCGTGAACCTCGGGCTGCTCCAGCGCTACCAGATCGAACGTCTGACCAGTTTCATCTCCCCCAACGGGGCCAGCCAGACCACCACGTACAACGTGACCGAGGCCAAGGAGGCCATCTCCCACGGTGGCGTCTTCGGCCAGGGGCTGTTCCACGGGGAGCTGACCAACCTGGCCTACGTGCCCGAGCAGCAGACCGACTTCATCTTCTCGGCGGTGGGCGAGCAGCTGGGGCTGGTGGGGGCCGGGGTTCTCTTGGCGTTGTACGGGGTGGTGGCCTGGCGGATACTCAGGACGGCCCAGTTGGCTCGGGATAATTTCGGCCGCCTGCTGTGTGCCGGTTCGTTCACCCTGGTCGTGTTCTCGGTGTTCGAGAATGTGGGGATGAACATGGGGATCATGCCGGTGGCCGGGATCCCCCTCCCGTTCCTGTCGTACGGGGGATCGTCGATGATCTGCTTCTTCGCCGCCGTCGGCATCGTGATGAGTGTCCACGCCCGGAGTGTTCGATGAGCGACCCGCCCATGGCTCCGGCCGAGCTGCCCCGGTCGCCCGAGTCGTCACCGGATCCCGGGCCGGGGACCGGCGCCGAAGGAGGACTCGCCGAACAGGTGGAGTCCGCCGCCCCCGACGTTGCCGGTGTTGCCGGTGTCACCGGTGAAGCCGATGAGGCCGAGGCCGCCGAGGTCACCGAGGCCACCGGGGCGGTCGGGGCCGGGGAGGACGGGGGAGCTTCGGTTGAGAACCCGGTGGCCGCGTCCGCCGGACCCGCCGCGGTGACAGGCGACTATCGGATGGCGCTGGTCACGGCGGTCACGGTCGATTTGCCCAACCCACATCCGACGGTGGTCCTGCGTGAGAGTGAGTCGCCACGCCGCCAGCTGTCGTTCTCCATCGCCATGCCCGACGCCATCGTGCTCTCGCACGCCCTCCGCCGCATTCCCACGCCCCGCCCGCTCACCCACGAGCTGGTCACCGGCATCCTCCAGAAATTCGACATCGACGTGGTGGCCGTTCGGCTGGTCGGGCGGCAGGGATCGGTGTACTTCGCCGAGCTGGATCTCCGAGGTCGCACCGGCCGGTCCGTGCACTCGTGCCGACCCTCGGATGCGCTGACGCTGGCCCTGCAGCAGGCGGTACCGGTCCCCATCCTCATCGACCGACGGCTGTTCGAGCAGGTGGGCGACGTGGCACCTCCGGGACCGTCAACCTCGGGGAGCTGACGGCCAACTGATCAGCGGGGGAGCGCGGCAAGACGGTCCGTGTGGCGCCTCATTGCGTGCCGTCGTTCTTCCTCGTCCGGCTCCGGGTCGGGTTGCCGAGGGGTGGACTGTGGTCGGTGGTCGTAGCGGTGTTGTTGACGGGGCAGTTGCCTTCGCTGCGGCCGCACGCCGCGAAGTCGCAGAGGCGACACAGCCAGGGCTGCTGACGGTTTTGAGTGTGGGCCGAGCGTTCCTCGGCTCTGGCCCGGGTGACCGTGGTCAGCATGGTGTCCAGTGCCGCCGCCAGGTCGTCGACCTCGTCCGGGGTCAATCCGGACAGAGCGCTGGTCACCGACTCCTGGCGCGCTCGGAGTATCCGCTCGGCCATGCCACGGCCACTTCGGGTCAGGACCACGGACACGGCCCGTCCGTCCTGTGCTCCGACCCGCTCGACCAGGCCCTCGTCGGCGAGGCGATCGACGAGACGGACAGCGCCGGAGTGGGTCAGGCCCAGCACGGAACTCAACTCGGTCACCGATCCGCCGTCGAGGAACTCGTGCAACGCGGCCAGCGCGGCGGGGGCCGACGGGCCGAGCCCGGCAATCGACGCCACGGCGGCGTTCAGCCGGTCGGCGACCACCAGGCTCAACGCCCCCAGGGCGTTGGCCGCGTGCTGGTGGCTTGACCGTGTCGGCGACATCATCCTAGGTTATATGTGTGAGTCACACACAGTCCACACTCCCGGAGCTGCTGGTCCCGGACGCTGCGGCGTGGCACGACTGGCTCGACGGCCACGGGGGCGACCACTCCGGGGTCTGGCTGGTGCTGCACAAGAAGGGCGGTCACACGACGGCCCTGACCTACGCCCAAGCGCTTGACGAGGCGCTGTGCTTCGGCTGGATCGACGGGCAGATCGCACGACGTGACGAGGAGAGCTATCGCCAGCGCTTCACGCCGCGTCGTCCCGGCAGCCCCTGGTCCGCCCGGAACGTCGAGCACGTCGCCCGCCTGACCCAGGCTCGACGGATGCAGCCAGCCGGGATGGCGGCCGTCGAGGCGGCCAAGGCGCAAGGACGGTGGCAGACGGCCTACCGCGGGCAGGCCGACATGGAGACCCCTCCCGATCTGGCCCAGGCTCTGGCCGCCAATCCCGCCGCAGCCGCCACGTTCGACCAGTTGGACGCGGCCAATCGCTACGCCATCGTCTACCGGCTCAGCAACGTCAAGCGCCAGGCGACCCGGGAGCGCAAGCTGGCCGAGTACGTCGACATGCTCGCCCGTGGCGAGTCCCTCCATCCCCGCAAGGCCCGGAAGGACCGCCGGTGACCCTCCCCGGTCGGCCCCAGGCTGATCGAGGGCTCAGTGCCCTCGATCGTCGGAGCTAGCCGCCGCTCAGTAACCGCTCCCGTCGCTGCTGACTCTGTTCGTACAGTTCCTGGTCGGCCGCGTCGGAGGCGGCGTTGCCTTCGTCGGAGATCCTCATCAGCAGGGCGATGAGCACGTAGTTGGCGATCAGGGCCGAGCCCCCGTACGAGACGAAGGGCAGGGTGATACCGGTCAGGGGAAGCAGCCGGACGATGCCGGCAATGATGAAGAAGGCCTGGAACCCGACGATCATGGTCAACCCCACTGCGGTGAGCTTGGCGAACTCCGACCTCGCGGCCTGGGCGATCCGGAGACCCGCCCCGACCAGCAGCATGAATGCCACCACCACCATCGTCGAGCCCAGCAGGCCCATCTCCTCGCCGATGATGGCGAAGATGAAGTCGGTCTGGGGGATGGGAATCGTATAGGCGCCGGCCCCGAGTCCCAGTCCGGTTCCACCGATCCCGCCCGACCCCAGCGAGTACCAGGCCTCGCGCAGCTGACGGCCGGGGTCGGCGGGGAGAATCCTCCACGGGTCGAGCCAGGTCTCGACCCGGATGTGGGTCTGACTGAGGTATTTCCCCGACACGTAAGCCCCGATGGCGAACAAGACGATTCCGAGTACCAGATAACCGGTGCGCCCAGTGGTCACCCACAGCATGCCGATGAACAGGGTGAACAGCAGGGCGGAGAAGCCGATGTCGTGCTCGAGACTCATGACCCCGATGGCGAACGCCCAGGCCAGAACGATGGGAACCAGTGGCCGGGGATCGAGCACCAACCTGTTGCCGAGGCGGGCGGTCGGAATGGTGAGCAGCTCGCGCTTCTCGGCGAAGTAGGAGGCGAAGAAGATGACCAGCACCACTTTGCCCAGCTCGACCGGCTGGAATTGGAAGCGCCCGGCATGTACCCACAGTCGGGCCCCGTTGATGTTCTCGCCGAAGTGGGGGACCAACGGGAGCAGGAGGAGGATGACGCCGGCCACCAACAGGAGATAGCGGTAGCGGTCGAGGTCCCTTGATCGCCGGATGATCGCCAGGGTGAGGACGTAGGCAGCGACCCCGCCTGCGGTCCATGCCGCCTGTAGCGGGGCGTAGGACACTGCAGTCCCGAGGTCGATCCGGAGGATCATCACATAGCCCAGGCCGTTGAGCAGGAAGGCGATGGGCAGCACCACGGAGATGGCCCGGGGCACGAAGATCCGGTTGGCGATATGGGCCACGCCCCCGAGGCCCAACATGGCCAACAGCAGGGGCACCGCATCCGTCGGCAATTTGGCGGTGTTCCCGAAGATCATCAGGGAGTAGGCGGCCACGATGATGACCGAGGCCGCCACCAACAGACCCAATTCGGTCCGACGACGGGCCTTGAATGCACTGCGGAGGACCTTCGGGTCGGGATGGTCCACGAGGGCAGTGGCGGGCATCCTGGCTGAGCCTACTGGTGCCCGGCCCGCCGACGGTGGAGCCAGCCGAGCCGGCCGGGGATACGATCGGGCTCCAATGGGATCCCTGTCATGACTGCTCGACCGTGACGGAACCGTCGATTTCGGTGCCGGACCGGACCTCGGAGGGTCAACCGGGCGGGAGGCCCTCGGTCGGCGTCGATCACCGGCGCTCCGGATCGGTGTGGTCCTCCCTGTCGGACGCCACGGGCGGGGGCGCCGCCGTCCCCACAGTCCCTGACCGGGAGGGGTCTCCCTCGGGCACCCGACCAGCGCGAGGACCGCTTCATCAACCGCGAGCTCTCCTGGTTGGATTTCGGCGCCCGGCTCTTGGACCTGGCCTCCGACGACCGGCTCCCCCTACTCGAGCGGATCAAGTTCCTGTCCATCTTCTCGGAGGGCCTGGACGAGTTCTTCCAGGTGCGGGTGGCGGGTCTCGAGGACCAGGTCGCCGCGGGCCTGCGAACCCGCTCGCCGGACGGGATGAGCCCCCGCCAACAGCTCCTGGCCATCACCGGCCGGGCTCACGAACTGGTCGGACGCCAGGCAAGGATCTTCACTGATCAGGTCGTGCCGGCTCTGGAGGCGGGCGGTGTGGTCATGTCGGACTGGCACATGCTCGACGATGCCGACCGGATCTACCTCGACGAGGTGTTCAACCGCCAGATCTTCCCCATCCTCACGCCCCTGGCCGTCGACCAGGGACACCCCTTCCCCTATATCTCGGACCTCTCGCTCAATCTGGTGGTCCGGGTGGTCAACCCGGTGGATGGGGAGGAGCGGATCGCCCGGGTCAAGGTCCCCCCGCTCCTGTCGCGCTTCGTGGTGATGCCCGACCAGAAGCGGTTCGTCCCCGTCGAGCAGGTCATTGCCGCCCACCTGGACAGCATCTTCCCGTCGATGACCATCACCGAGCACCATGCCTTCCGGCTCACCCGCAACGCCGACCTCTCGGTGGAGGAGGACGAGGCGGCCAATCTGTTGGCCGCTGTCGAGCTGGAGCTGCACCGACGGCGGTTCGGGCAGGCCGTGCGGTTGGAGGTGTCAGGCGCCATCTCCACCGACCTCTTGGACATGCTCATCGCCGAGGTCGACATCCCCGAAGACAACGTGTACCTGTTCGATGTCCCCATCGACCTCGGCGGGCTCCGGGCCCTGGCCGAGCTGGACCGGCCGGACCTCCAGGCGGCCCCCTGGACCCCGGTCACCCCGCCGCAACTGGCCGGCGGGGCCGACCTCTTCTCCATCCTGGCCACCCGGGACGTGCTGGTCCACCATCCCTACGAGTCCTTCGCCGCCTCGGTCGAGGCCTTCGTGACCCTGGCCGCCGAGGACCCCGAGGTGCTGGCCATCAAGCAGACCCTCTACCGGACCGGGGACAACAGCCCGGTGGTGGCAGCCCTGGTGCGGGCGTCCCAGACCGGCAAAGAGGTCACCGCCGTGGTCGAGATCCAGGCCCGGTTCGACGAGAAGGTCAATATCGGCTGGGCCCGAACACTGGAAGAAGCCGGGGTCCAGGTCCACTACGGCCTGGTCACCCTCAAGACCCACTCGAAGATCTCCCTGGTGGTGCGGCGTGAAGGGGACGAGATCCGGCGCTACTGCCACCTCGGGAGCGGCAACTACAACTCCCGGACGGCCCGGACCTATGAGGACATCGGGCTGTTTACCGCCGACCCCGACATCGGTGCCGACGTGGGGGAGCTGTTCAACATGCTCACCGGCTCGGGCGAGTCGCCCACCTTCCGCCGGTTGGTGGTGTCGCCCATCTCCACCCGGGCCATGTTGTTGGCCGCCATCGGCGAGGAGGCCGAGGCCGGCCCGTCCGGCCGGATCATCCTCAAGACCAACGGATTGACCGATCCGGCCATCATCGACGCCTTGTACCAGGCATCTCAAGCCGGGGTGCGGGTGGACCTGATCGTCCGGGGACGGTGCTGCCTCCGGCCGGGCGTGCCCGGACTCTCCGACACCGTCACCGTCCGCTCCCTGGTGGGCCGGTACCTGGAGCACTCACGGATCTTCAGCTTCGGCGGCGTGGCCGATCGCCCCGTGCGGATCTCCTTCGGCTCACCCGACCTGATGGAGCGCAACCTCGACCGGCGGGTGGAGGTCATCGTCCCGGTCGACGACCCCGAGATCCAGCTCCGGTTGAGCGAACTGCTCGAAGCGGCCCTGCGCGATCAAGCGAACTCATGGACCCTGAACTCCGACGGGAGTTGGGAGAAGGTGGCGGTCCTCGATGGAGGGGGTGGGCTGGGGTTCAGCTTCCAGGATCTCTGCCAAAGGCAGGCTCTGGAATCCCACCGGCCCCGGATCGGTACGACCCCGGCCGTGCTGACGGGGCAAACGGCGACACCGACACCGGGTTCGAAGGCCGGGGCGAAGACCCTCGCCGGGGCTCGTCGGACGGAACCGACGTCCGAGCCTCGGACGTCGACCTACGCCGAGACCCCGACGACCGCCGACGACCCCGACGACGACGAGCCCCACCGGGACGGGGACGACGCCGAGACGGCGCCGGTGGCTGCCAGCTTGGATGAGACGACGCCGCTGAAGGCACTGGGGTGGCCGTTGCGCCTGGCCCAGTCGGCACTGGTGCCGCCGGCCCGGCGGGGCCACCCGACCCGATGGCTGAGGAAGCTCCGGAGCCTGCTGTAGGTGGACCTCTTCTCGAACTCGATCGAGGCGTAGGCCAGGCCCCCGAACGGTATGGGCAGCCAGAAGTTCACCGCCCGGTAGGCCAGCACCCCGGAGAGGGCCTCGCCGGCGGTGGGGCCGAAGCCGGTGATCATCGACACCAGGACGAACTCGACGACGCCGAGGCCTCCCGGGGTGATGGGGATAGCTGCCAGGACGTTGGCCAGGCCGTAGGCCATCAGCAGGTCGACAGGCGAGATGAAGTGGCTGAAGGCCGCCACGAAGACCCACAGTGATGCCGCGTCGAGCAGCCAGTTGGCCGCAGCCCAGCCCACCGCCCTCCTGGTCAGGGCCCGATCCTCCATCAGGGCGGCGAACTTGGCGGCCAACCGCTCCACCAGGGCCGTGGTCCGGTCGGCATCGAGGAAGCGGATCCGGCCGGCGATCCTCCGGATCACCTGGCTGGCCCGTTCCTGGCCCCGGGTCAGCAGGTAGAACAGCCCCCCGAAGGCGCCGAGGAGGATGACCCCGATGCCCGCCGCCACGATGACCAGGATGGACCCCGACTCCTGGCCCCCCCGCCCGGCCGGGACATGGAAGCCGTGGGTCACCAGTGACGCCACCAGCGACATCCAGAAGATCACGTTGAGCACCACCGCCGAACCGATCCCCTGGGTCCCGAGGGCGAACCCGGCGTCCGATCCACTCACGCCGGACTGGGTCAGGAGGCGGTAGCCCAGGGCCGCCCCCGGGGCGTTGCCTCCGGGGGACACATGGCTCAGCGCCAGGGTGGACAGGTTGATCCTGAACAGGTGGAACCGCTTGGGCCCGTCGTGGGGCAGCACGGCGTGGGTCAACTGGGCGTAGGCAGCCAGGGCGGCAACCTCGAGGAGCACCCCCAGGGCCAGGTAGGCGATGTTGATGTGGGCCAGGGTGTTGACCTCGGCGCGGTGGCTGGCCGCCAGGGGCAGAGCCACGTAGAACACGAAGAGGAAGATCAGGACGGTGCCCACGCTGAGACGCACGTCTCGGCGGGCGAACGGGCCGCGGTGCCACCACCGAAGGTGGGCTCGGGGAGTACCCGGGTCTGCCGGTTCGGCGGCCATGACCACCATGTTTGCACGCCGACCCCCCTCCAACCTGACATGCTGACGGGGTGGTGGAGCCGGCCCAGAGCGAACGCAGCGCCGATCCGTCCTCCGGGACGGCCGGCAACGGGCTGCCGGCAGGCGAGGGATCGACTCCGGTATCGGTTACCCGGGTGACCACCCCGGAGCAGACCACGGTGATCAACGAGACCACGGTCGAGGTCCTCGACCGGGCCGTCGGGCCCGACGCCCCTCGCCGTGAGCGGCTGTTCGCCGCGGCTTCGGCCAAGGGCGTCCCGCTCCGCACCATCTTGACGGTCGACGCGGTGGTCATCGCCACCTGGATCATCTACCGCCTGATCGGCCGGCTGCGCGAGGTCATCCTGTGGATCCTGATCGCGGCCTTCATCGCCCTGGTGCTGAACCCGTCGGTCAACTTCCTCCAGCGGCGCCAGTTCCGGCGGGGAGCAGCCGTCGGGGTTGGTCTTTGCCGTCGCCGTCATCTTCTTCGCCGGACTGATGGGGCTGTTCGGGTACCCGTTGGTGAACTCGCTGACCCACGTGGCCACCAGCCTGCCCACCATGGTCAAACAGGTACAGAAGGGGCACGGCTGGCTGGCCCACACCTTGCAGCACTTCCACCTGCTGACCTGGGTGCAGAAGAACGCCCCCAAGCTGGAGACGTACGCCAAAAACCTGAGCAAGCCGGCCCTCAGCGAAGGCACCAACCTGGCCGGGCGCGGTGTTCTCCACCATCCTGTCCCTGTTCACCATCGCCTTCTTGTCCCTGTTCATGCTGCTGGAGGCGCCCAGGATCCGGGCCGGAGTGCTCGGGACCATGCGGCCGGACCGCCGGAAGGACCTCGAGGACATCGCCCACCAGGTCTCCCACCAGGTCACCGGCTACGTGTTGGGCACCATCGCCCTCTCACTGATGTTCGGAGTGGTGGTCCTGGTCACCATGTTGATCCTCGGGGTGCCCTTCGCCCTCCTCGTCGGGCTGTGGGTGGCCCTGGTGGCCATGATCCCCCTGGTCGGGGGGTTGATCGCCGCCGTGCCCAGCGTGTTGATCGCCCTCTTGCACTCGCCCACGTCCGGCGTGGTCATGCTCATCGTCTTCGTGGGCTTCCAGCTGGTCGAGAACCATTTCCTCTACCCGGTGATCATGAGCCGGTCGGTGCGGATGAACCCGCTGTGGGTGCTGCTCTCGGTGCTGATCGGGGCCAATCTGGGAGGCGTGTTCGGGTCGACGCCTCGGAGCGCTGGCCGGGGCGCTGGTGGCCATCCCGGTGGGCGGGGCGGTCCAGGTGATCTTCAAGGAGCTGTGGACCCGAACCCAGGCCACCGGTGGCGGGTCCGATGACGGTGCCGAAGGAGGGATCGCCGGTCCCCGCGGGGAAATGACGGAGAGTGACACAGCGAGCACGTGACCGGCTCCTAAGCTGCGGGGATGAACGTCCTTGTGGTCCTGCCTACGTATAACGAGGCAGAGAACATCGAGCAGGTCCTGCGCCGGATCCGGGGGGCGCTCGACGAGGCCACCATCCTGGTGGTGGACGACGGGAGCCCGGATGGCACCGCCGACATGGCCGAGCGGATCGGCAAGGAGCTGGGCCACGTCGAGCTGCTGCGGAGGCACCAGAAGTCCGGATTGGGCAGCGCCTACCGCGACGGGTTCCGGTGGGGGCTCGAACGGGGCTTCGATGCCTGTGTGGAGATGGACGCCGACCTCCAGCACGAGCCGGAAGCCCTACCGGCCCTGGTGGCGCCGCTCAGCCAGGGACACGACGTGGTGATCGGCTCGAGATACGTGGAGGGCGGTTCCATCCCCGACTGGACGTGGTCGAGGCGGCTGCTGTCGCGGGGAGGAAACATCTACGCCTCCACGCTGCTCGGGCTGGGAGTCACCGACTCGACGGCCGGGTTCCGGGTGTACTCGTCCTCGGTGCTCCGCAGCATCGACCTCAGTCAGATCAGGGCCGAAGGCTACGGGTTCCAGATCGAGATGACCTACCAGGCCAAGCGGTCCGGAGCCTCGGTGAAGGAGATCCCCATCCGGTTCCTGGACCGGGTGGACGGGGAGTCGAAGATGTCGGCGTTCATCGTCGTCGAGGCCCTGGGATTGGTGACCTGGTGGGGGGTGCAACGGCTGTTCGAGGGAGGGCGGGGGACGCGAACGAGCCCCAGCCGGTGAGCTCCTGACCTCGCCTATGCCAGGAACGGGTCCGGTGCCTGTCGAACGCCCGGACCCGCGGCTTCGATGAGCGACTCCACGCTGACCTCGACCGATCGCGGCCATGGACCGTCGGTGGTCCTGCTGCACGGCCAGCCCGGCACCGGGGCCAGCTGGGACCGGGTGAGTCACCTCCTCGAGCCCGAGTTCCGGGTGCTGGCTCCCGATCGCATGGGCTATGGGGCCACCGCCGGCGAAGCGGTGGGCCTGAGCGAGAACGCCGATGCCGTGGCGGAGTTCATCCGGTCACGGCAGAGCGCTCCAGCCACCGTGGTGGCCCACAGCTGGGCCGGAGGCGTGGCCGTCCTGCTGGCGGCCCACCACCCGGAGACGGTGCACAGCCTGGTCCTGGTGGGGGCGGCCTGCACCCCCGACAGCCTCAGCACCCTGGACCGCTGGCTCAGTGCGCCGCTCGTCGGCGAGGCCCTCACCATGGCCGGCCTGGTCGGCATCGGTGAGGTGCTGCCGCGGTTCAGGCGGTTGATCCGGTTCGCCCCGTCGGGGATCCGTGATCCCGCTGTACTCCGCCCTTCCCGACGAAGGGATCATGAAGGGGCAGCACGGCGGGGCGCTCGGCCGCTACCGGCGCACGTTCGTCATCGAGCAGCGGGCCCTCCTCCAGGAGCTGCCGTCGGTGACCGCCGTACTCCCGACGCTGACCCTCCCGGTGACGGTGGTCACCGGCGACTGGGACCTCGTGGTGCCGCCGCGGGCCGCAGTCACCCTGGCCCGGGCCATCCCCGGGGCCGAGCTGACCTTCCTTCCCCGGGCCGGTCATTTCGTGGCCCGCGACGACCCCCAGGGTTTGGCCGACGTGATCACCCGGTCGGCCCAGCTGTCGAGCGACCGTCGGTGAGGGGCAGCCTGCTCAGCTGAAGACCGTGGGGTGGCCGGTCCCTTCCCACCACGCCTCGGCCAGGCCCGGGGCCAGCGCCTGCAGCACGGCAGTCAGTTTGAGGTTGGTCTCGATCAGCTCGGTTCTCGGGTCGGATCCATCCACGATGCCCACGCCGGCGCTCAGCCGGGCGGTCGGGCCGTCGACGGTGAGCGACCGTATCCCCAGCATCCAGCGCCCGTCGCCGTGGGCGTCCAGGTAGCCCACCGGACCGGCGTAGTGGCCCCTCGACTCGGGTTCCAGCCGGCTGATCAGCTCCCGGGCGGCCGCCGAGGGGACCCCGCCCACCGCCGGGGTGGGATGGAGCGCCCCGACCAGCTGGAGGGCGCTGGGTGGCTGTCCGTCGGGCCCCGGCTTCAGGGTGCCGCTGATCGACGTCCCCAGATGGACGATGTTGCTCAGGCGGACCAGTCCGGGCTGGGCCGGCACGTCGAGTTCGGAGCAGAGGGGCCGGAGTGCGGTCTCGATGGCGTCGACCACCCGACGGTGCTCGGTGGCGTCCTTGGTGGACTTGAGGAGCTCGCCGGGCAGGGCGCTCCCCTCCGACCCGATGAACCGCTCGGCGGTACCGGCCAGGGGCCGACTGAAGATGGCGGATCCGGTGCGGGCCACCAACAGCTCGGGGGTGGCCCCCATGAACTGCCCGTCGGCGGTGGGCATGGAGAAGACGGTGCAGTTCGGCTCCAGCCCGTGCCACCGGCGGAGGAGATCGGGGATGTCGATCGGGGCCCCCGTGGAGACGTCGGCGTGGCGGGCCAGCACCACCTTGAGGACCTCGTCCCGCTCGATGGCCGCCAGTACGGCGTCCACCATGTCCATGAAGGAGGCGTCCGACGACCGGGGCACGATCCGGGGTTGGGGGTGGGGGCAGCCGGCGACGGCTGTCGTGCGACTGTCGCTGCTTCCGGGCCTCCGAGAGCCGCGGCCCGGCGGTACAGCCACGGGCGAAGGCCGATGGGCGAGGTGGGTAGCGCCGAGGGATCGGCGGTGATGACCGTGATCCATTCGACGCCGTCCTCGTCCATGCCGTAGGTGACTTCCGGCACGGTGAGCGCGGCCGACCCGGACCGTTCGAAGGGCAGGGTCCCAAAGGCCAGCACTCCGGTGGAGGAGGAGCGGACATGATCACGACAGGGGAGTGACGCCAGGGCATCGGTGGCGGCGGCCAGGTCGGCCGGGTCATCGAGCCCGTGGGGCAGATCGATGGTGAACGCCTTGCCGAGGCCGACCAACGGCCGTCCGGCCGGGTGGAAGAGGGTGCCGTCGGCCCCGGCCAGGGCGAACGGGTCGACGGTCGGGCCCGGATCGAGCGGGAACCGGACCGCGTTCAGCCCTGGAGGTGTCCCGCTCAAGGCCGTCCCTTCCGGGTGGCGGTGATCAGCTGGCTCAAGCCACCGGACAGGCCCCGGTGGTTGACCGAGGAGAATCCCGCCTCGACCAGCATGGAACGGAGCTCGGCCGTGGGAGGAAGGTAGGCGGTCGACTTGGGCAGATAGCGGTAGGCGTCCCGATCGGAGACCAGGCCGCCGATGACCGGCACCACCTGACGGAACCAGATGCGGTGACCGACCAGCAGCAGCCCGCTCTCGGGCTCGGACACCTCGAGCAGGCTGATCCGGCCGCCGGGCCGCACCACCCGACCCAGCTCCTCGAGGACCGAGCCGAGCTCGGTGAAGTTGCGGAGGGCGTACCCGCAGGTGACCCCGTCGACCGATGCCGTGGCTACCGGCAGGCGGGACCCGTCGGCCTGGGCCCGTGGCCGCCCCGAGTGGTCCGCCACCAGCATGCCCCAGGACAGGTCGAGCCCGAAGGGACGTAACCCGGCCTGGGCGGCGATGGTGAGGAAGTCGCCGGTGCCACAGGCCAGGTCCAGCACCCGCGACCCGGCCGGCAGCCCGAGGGATCTGACCGCCCGCCGTCGCCACCGGACATCGAGTCCGAAGGTCATCATGCGGTTGACCAGGTCGTAACGGGGCGCGATGGCGTCGAACATCGACCGGACCATCACGGTCTTCTCCTGGCCCACCGGAAGCCCGGCCTCGCTCACCCGCTCGGGGTCGACGCCGTGCCCCATGGACGGGGCCACCGCGGTCGCCACCGACTCCGACGAGCCGGGCACCGCTCGGTCCGGGGGTTCCGTGTCGCTCACCGGCCCGGCATCGCTGATGGCTGGCCCGACTGCTCGGACTTGTCGGACTGTTCGGGCTGCTCGGATCGGATCGAGTCGGCCAGCAGGTCGTGCAGGTTCTCCCCGATCTGGTCGGAGATGGCCCGGCGCTCGGCGTCGGATCCGACCTGGTCCACGTGTTCGAGGGCCGAGTTGACCAGGGTGCGGGTGAAATGGTTGGCGACCAGGGCGTTCACGGCTGGGAGGAGCTCGGAGTAGGCCCGGAGCAGTCGGTCGATGTCGGACTGGCCGTCGGTGCCGGTGTCGCGGTCGGGTTCGACGCCGGGCTCCGGTTGGCCGACGGGCTCGGTGCCACCGCCGGACCGGTCAAGCCGTTGCGGGTGTCTGATGTAGGTCGAGAACAATGTGACGGCCTCACGGGCCACAGCCTGGGTGGCCTCGTGGTGTCGACGGGCCAGATCGAGGAGGGACGAGAGGGGGATTCCCCAATCGAGCAGGAGCAACCCGGCCCGGGCCGCGGCCACGTCCTCGGAGGTGTACCGACGGTGGCCACCGAAGCGGCGGGGGATCAGCAGTCCCTCGGCCTCGATGGCCTTCAGCAGGGCCAGGGGGACGCCCGTCTCGGAGGCCAGCTCTTCCAGGGTGAACAGGCGCTCACGGTCTCCCGCGGCATCGGGACCATCCGCCGACCGTCCTTCAAGAAGCCCGGCGTCACCGGCACCGGAGGCGTCCACCACATGGCCCAGCCCGGACAGCTCGCCCAGAAGGGCCTCGTCGGCGGCATCGAGGTCGCCGGACACCAGCCGGACGATGGTGGCCAGGGTGAAGCCCCGCTGTTGCAGGGTGCGGATGCGATCCAGGCGATCGAGGTGGTCCTGGTGGTACCAGGCCACCCTGCCCTCACGCCGGGGCGGATCGAGCAGACCCTTGCTCTGGTAGTAGCGAATGGTGTCCACCGACAGGCCCGACCGGACCGACAGCTGTTCCACCCGCATCTCCATGACTCACACTCTAGGAGTATCTGCTCGAATTGTACGAGCGGCGGCCAGGAGGCCGCGTGGACGTGGCCGGGTGCGCCTGTCATTCCTGGTCACCGGGGGCTCTCCCCGGAGCAGGCCGGTCGGTGCTGGACTACCCGCGCCGAAGGCCCACCGTCAGTGGAAGTAGCGGTAGACCACCTGGGCCACGCAGCTGGGCTTCGAGGACCCCTCGGTCTCGAAGGTCATGTCGAAGGCCACCTGCACCCCGCCGGTGACGTCCTCCACCTCGGCCACCGCCACACCCAGGCGGAGATTGCTGTCCACCGGCACCGGGGACGGGAAGCGGACCTTGTTGCAGCCATAGTTGACGCCCATCGAGTAGCCCTGCACCACCAGCACCTCACCCAGGTACACCGGGGCCAGAGAGAGGGTCAGGTAGCCGTGGGCGATGGTGCCCCCGAACGGCCCGTCCTTGGCCCGGGCCGGATCCACGTGGATCCACTGGTGGTCGCCGGTAGCGTCGGCGAACAGGTTGATCTGAGCCTGATCGATCCGGTGCCACTCGCTGTAACCCAGTTGCTTCCCGACCAGTTCGTGGAATTTGTCGATGCCGTTCACGGTGGTTGCCATGAACCAGACCTTATGGGAAGCGGGGAGCAGGGGACCAGCCCCTGTGGCTGCTGACGGGGGAGTGGCGGGGTAGCGACCCGGCGCCGATCTGGTTTTGATCCGGCTTCGATCGGGCTCCGGCCCGGCTTCGAAGGGTGGCCCACCGGGATGAGTGAGGCGCTCCTTGGTCGAAAGATCAGTGCCTCCTCATCGACGACCGGTCGGTACGCTCTCGGCTGTGGCTGCGGACCATCGACATCGGGACGTTCAGGGCGGAGGAGCGCGCGCCGCGGTCTTCGGTGTCAGCGACGGCCTGGTCTCGAACATCGCCCTGATCCTGGGAATGGCCGGCGCCCATGCCGCCGTGGGCACGGTCCGTCTGGCCGGGGTGGCCGGCCTGGTGGCCGGAGCGTTCTCCATGGCCGCCGGGGAGTACATCTCCATGCGGGCCCAGTCCGAACTGATGCAGCGCGAGCTCGACGTCGAGCGCCAGGCCATCCGCCACGACCCCGAGGACGAGCGCCGGGAGCTGGCGGCCATCTACGAGAGCCGGGGCATCGACGCCGCCATGGCCAATGAGCTCTCGGTCAAGATGATGCGCGATCCCGACCTGGCTCTCGAGACCCATGCCCGGGAGGAGCTGGGATTCGACCCGGCTCGGATCGGCAATCCGCTGCAGGCCGCCGCCTCGTCCTTCGTGGCCTTCGCGGTCGGGGCGTTCATCCCACTGATCCCGTGGCTGTTCTCCTCGGGAACCACCGCCACCTTGTGGTCGGTGGCCCTCGGGGCCACGGCCGCCTTCGCCGTCGGGGCGGCGTTGGCCCACTTCACGGGGCGCTCCTGGCTGTGGTCGGCCGGTCGCCAGCTGCTGATCTCCGGGGTGGCGGCCGCTGTCACCTACTCCATCGGCCACCTGATCGGGGCGGGCTGAGGCTCGGTACCGCTATCGGGCCCGACGGCGATCGGAGCGGTCAGGCAAAGGCTCGGAGGTACGACCGGTCGACGTGATCATCGGTGAACCCCATCGACCGGTACATCGAAACGGCGGCGGTGTTGTCGGCGTCGACGTAGAGCATCCCGACGGTCAAGCCTTGGTGGGCCAGCCAGTCCAACCCGGCTTGAGTCAAGGCCCGGCCCCAACCTCGTCCGTGGAAGTCGGGGTCCACGCCGATCACATAGATCTCGCCCATGGGCGGCCGGGTATCGGCGTGGATCTTGGTCCAGCACGAACCGGCCAGCCGTCCGTCCTCTTCGAGGAGCAGGAGCCCGTCGGGGTCGAACCAGGACTCTTCTTCCCGCTCGAGCAGGGTGGCCAGGTCCCAGTGCCCCTGCTCCGGATGAGAGGCGAAGGCCCGGTTGTTGGTGGCCAACCAGGCCGCCTCGTCGTGGCCGGGTCGAAAGGCCCGGGTCTGGATGCTCGGAGCGGCCCCGGGCTTCCGACCGTGGTCGGTCAACGGCAGGGGACAGCGCATCTGGATGAGGTGTCGTTCCGCATGGAATCCATGGGCTCGGGCCCGCTCGTCGTCAGCATCGGAAGCCTTGGAGATCCACAGTCGTAGGGTGCGCCCACCGCTGTCGGCCACCAAGGCGCAGGCGAGGTCCACCATTCCGTCGAAGAGGGCCGGGGCGTTGGCGACGGCCGGATCCACGGCCACCTCCATGGCGTACTGCCCCGACGCGGAATCGCCGACGACCGGGGCGTAGCCCACCAGCTGGCCGCCGGCTCGGTCCCTGGCCACCACGGCGCCCAGGAGGCGGGGTTCTCCGGAGGCCGGGATCGAGGCCGAGGTCGAGCTGTCCTGGGGCGCGCCTTGTGGGGTGTGTCGTGGGCCTTCCGGGCCGGCATGGAGCAGCGCCAAGCGCTTGGCCTCGCTGATGGCGGCGTGGTCGGTGGCCAGGGCCACCCGGTCGATCAGGGCGGTGATCTCCTCCACCACCGCGGCGTCGGGCTCCTCCACCACGGACAGTTCGGGATCCCTCACCGCCAGGACGCTACCGGTAGTCTCGCCGCCATGGCCCGACCGCGCACCCCGGCTGGTCGGGCGCGGGTCACCGACGAACGGTTGGCCGAGCTGTATCCCGGCTCGGCCCGCACGCTGTGCGCCCTCGACCACCGCAATCCCTTCGAGCTCCTGGTGGCCACCATTCTCTCGGCCCAGTGCACCGACGCCAGGGTCAACATGACCACGCCGCAACTCTTCGCCCGGTATCCCGATGCCGCCTCCTTGGCCGCGGCGGATCTGGGCGAGCTCGAGGAGTTGATCCGGTCGACGGGGTTCTTCCGGGCCAAGTCCCGGAACCTGGTCGGCATGGCCCAGGGATTGGTGACCTCATTCGACGGCCAGGTCCCCTCCCGGATGGAGGACCTGGTGACCCTGCCGGGAGTGGGGCGGAAAACGGCCAACGTGGTCCGGAGCGTCGACTTCGGGCTTCCCGGCCTTCCGGTCGACACCCACGTGCAACGTCTGTCGCATCGGTTGGAGTTCACCGAAGAGACCGATCCGGTCAAGATCGAGTTGGCGCTCGACCCCATGGTCCCCGCCGCCCACCGGGGGGCGTTCAGCCTCCGACTGATCCTGCACGGACGGGCCACCTGCACCGCCCGGTCGCCCCACTGCGAGCGCTGCCTGCTGGCGGACTTCTGCCCGTCCGCTCCGCTGCTGTTGGCGGCACGGAAGCGACCTGGCGCCAAACCGCCCCTGGCCAAAGCCAAACCGTCCCTGGCCAAAAGGGCCCCCGCCGAACCTGCGTAGGCCATACGGGTCTCGGCCGAACGACCGTCCGGCTGAGGGCCTACCCCCAGCCATCCTCGACCCGCCGGATCCGCCGGGAACCCCGGAATCAGGACTCAAAACTGCGAACAACTTCCCGCGTGGCAAAGAAGCCCTGCTACCTGCGAGTACATCCACCTGGACGGCCGATATTCCGGCCTGCACCCCACTGATTCCTACGCCATGACTGGAAATTGGCGTCGAAACGTGATGGTCTATGAGCCTCGGAACCGGTTCCCGCCAACTGGTTCCGCAGAGCGGTGTTCGGGATCCGCCGCCCGACCCGCTCGCGCGAAGGCACCCTTCGGGGTGCCTTCGCCGCGTCTGCACCCGGACTCCTATGGAGCCGGACGCTCTTTGAACCGGCCACGCCCGGGTCGGCCTCCCGGCTACGGGGGAGCGCCGGTTATTTTCTCTTGCTCAAGGTGGTGGCCAGCCGCGTCAGTCGCCGGTTGGCGCTGTTGAGGGCGCGCTCGATGGCGAACAGCTCACGGGCGGTCTCTTCGTCCTTGTCGACGTCGGCGGAGTCGGCGTGGGCGGTGACCCGACGGGTGAGCTCGTCGAGGGCAGTGGCAAGTGACGACAGTTCTGCGGGTCGGGCGGCCATGGGACGATCATGACACCCGTGAGGCGCAGGGAGGGCGCGTTGGCCTCACCACCGAGACGGCGACAGGAATGCCTTGGCGCTGCATGCCTGCATGGAGGCGCTCAACAGGAAGGCGCCGGGCACGAGGTGGGCGCTTACACGGGGAGGTGACATCGGGCGTGACGCAGGTGCTCACTCCCACGGTCGGACACGGCGACGAACGCACCGACGCCCGGCACGTGCTGGCGCCTGACGAAGCCCCGATCGTTGGCCTCTTCCCAAACCGGGAGGCGGGGACACGAGGTTCGCCAAGCCTCCATGACCTCCGCGTACGGACGTGGGCCGGGGCCCAGCCATTCGAGGAGATCGAGAACCAAGTCATCCACCGTGTCGGTCACCTTCGATGCCTCACTCTTGGGGAACGCTTCACTCTTCTTGGGGAACGCTTCGCTTCGAGCGTATCCGTCATCGGGCCGCCTACCTCGGGTCTGCCGTCGCCCTCGGTCCGGTAGCATCGACGGGCTATGGCTCTGCGTCGCGTCGATCTCCGCGGATTCGCCGGTGGGCGCCGCCAGTTGGAGGCCGCTCTCCCGCGTCCGGCCGACGACGGGGACCAGTGCCAGGCCGACGTGGCGGCCATCCTCTCCGAGGTCCGGTCGGGGGGTGACTCGGCGGTCCGTGGCTTCACGAAGCGCTTCGACGGGTTGGACCTCGACGAGCTGCGGGTACCCGAAGAGGAGATCCAGGCCGCCCTGGGACGGGTGCCGCGGGAACTCCAGGAGGCCCTCGATGTGGCTCACGACCGCATCCTGGCCTACCACGCCCACGAGTCGGGCAGTCCCCCCATCGCCGACTTCGAGTCCGGTGGGATCGAGGTCCGCCATCTGGTCAGGCCGGTCCGACGGGCCGGTTGCTACGCGCCGGGCGGCCGGGCCCGCTACCCGTCGACCGTGCTCATGTGTGCCGTGCCGGCCCAGGTGGCCGGGGTGGACCAGATCGTCCTGTGCGTCCCCCCCGGGCCCGACGGCCGGATCGACGACGCCACCTTGGCCGCCGCCGCCGTGGCCGGCGTCGACGAGGTCTACCGGGTGGGCGGCGCACAGGCCATCGCCGCCATGGCCTACGGCACCGAGTCGATCGAAGCGGTGGACGTCATCGTGGGCCCGGGCAACCGCTATGTGGCCGAGGCCAAGCGACAGGTGTCCGGGGTGGTCGGGGTGGCATCGGCGTTCGCCGGGCCCTCCGAGGTGGTGGTCATCGCCGGCCCCCAGACCCCACCCGAGCTGGCCGCCATCGATCTGGTGGTCCAGGCCGAGCACGGCCCCGACGGCATGGCCTGGCTGGTGACCTGGTCGGAGGGCGTGGCCGACGCCGTGACCGCCGAGGTCGACCGTCTGGTCGAGGCGTCGCCACGGCGCGGCGACCTCGAGGCCACCTTGGGGGCGGGCGGGGTGGCGGTGCTGGTCGACGGAGCCAAGCAAGCGTGTGCCGTGGCCAACGTGGTGGCACCCGAGCACCTGGAGATACTCACCGACAACGCCCTGTCCCTACTCCCGCTGATCTCGTCGGCCGGGGCGGTGTTCCTCGGTCCGTGGTCGCCGGCCAGCGTGGGCGACTACCTGGCCGGGCCCAACCACGTGCTCCCCACCAACCGGACGGCCCGGTTCGCCAGCGCCCTCCGGGTCGAGGACTTCCGCCGCCACATCCACGCGGTGAGCGTCAGCGAGAAGGCCCTCGAGGTCCTGGGTCCCCACGTGGTCACCCTGGCCGAGACCGAAGGGCTGCCGGCCCACGCCGAGTCGGTGCGCCTGCGGTGGCCGAAGTGATGGCGCCGGGCCGGGCGGCCGGAGCCGCTCCCACCGGAGCCGGGCCGATCGCAGCCGAGCCTGGCCTCCCGGCGGTCCGTCCCGATCTCGAAGCGCTGAGCGGCTACCACTCGGCCCAGGTCGAGGTGGACGTGCGCCTCAACACCAACGAGTCCCCGCTGCCGCCGCCCTTCGAGTGGCTGGAGGCGTTCCAGTCGGCGCTGTCCGCCATCGACTTCAACCGCTATCCCGACCGGGAGGCCACCGAGCTCCGCCAGGCCCTGGCCGACAGCCACGGGGTCCGGCCCGAACAGGTCTTCTGTGCCAACGGTTCCAACGAGGTGCTCCAGTCCTTGCTGTTGGCCTACGGCGGCCCGGGGCGGTCGGTGGCCCTGTTCGAGCCCACGTACACCCTCCACCGCCACATCGCCCGGATCACCGGGACCGAGGTCAACGCCGGCAACCGCACCGACGACTTCCTGTTGGACCTGGACGAGGTCAAGCGGGTGGTCGGGACCCATCAGCCGGTGATCACCTTCTTGTGCTCGCCCAACAACCCGACCGGTCGGGCCGAGGCCCTGGACCAGATCGTCGCGGTGTTGGAACTGGCCCCGGGCCTGGTGGTGGTGGACGAGGCCTACGGCCAGTTCGCCGGAGCCTCGGCTGTCGATCTGGTCAAGGGCGGGGCCCCCGGATCGGACCGCATCGTGGTGGTCCGGACCTTCTCCAAGACGTGGTCCCTGGCCGGTCTCCGGCTCGGCTACCTGGTCGGCTCGCCCGAGGTGGTCCAGGCCTGCGAGATGGTGATCCTGCCCTACCACCTCGACTCGGCCAAGCAGGTGGCCGGTCGGCTGGCCCTGCAGTACGTGGACCAGATGGAGGCCCGGGTGGCCCTGATCAAAGAGGAGCGCGGGCGGATCGCTGCGGCCATGGTCGACCTGCCGGTGGAGACCTGGCCCTCGGAGGCCAACTTCATCCTCTTCCGGCCCACAGCCACGGATGCCGTCGAGGTCTGGACTCGACTTCTCGGGGCGTCGGTCCTCGTGCGAGACTGCTCGGGATGGCCGGGCCTCGCCGGATGCCTCCGGGTCACGGTGGGCCTCCCCGAGGAGAACGACCGGTTCCTGGCCGCACTGAGCGAAAGTCTGCGATGAGCGATCCACGTCCCACTCCTGTCCCATTGTCGTTGTCGTCGTTGTTGCCGTTGTCGTCGTTGGCCGGGCCATGGTGAGCGCCGCCGAGGGCGCGGCCCCGACCCGGACCCCTCGGGCCGCCGAGATCCACCGGGCCACCAAGGAGACCTCCATCGACGTGGTGGTGGACCTCGACGGCACCGGCGTGACCGAGGTCTCGACCGGGCTGCCCTTCTTCGACCACATGGTCAGCCAGCTCGGGCGTCATGCCGGGTTCGACCTCGAGGTGTCGGCCCGCGGTGACCTGGAGGTCGACGCCCATCACACCGTCGAGGACGTCGGGATCACCATCGGCGAAGTGGTGGCCGCGGCCCTCGGGGACAAGGCCGGCATCCGACGGTTCGGATCGGTGGCCGTGCCCCTCGATGAGGCGCTGGTCGAGGTGGCCCTGGACCTCTCGGGCCGCCCCTACCTCACCTACGAGATCGAGTTCGCCCCCGACACCATGGCCCTGGGCACCCCGCCCTTCGACCCGCAGCTGGCCGAGGAGTTCTGGCGAGCGTTCGCCACCTCGGCGGCGCTGACCCTCCACGTCCGCTTGCGCTCCGGGAAGAACACCCACCACATCATCGAGGCGTCCTTCAAGGCCGTGGCTCGGGCCTTGCGCGATGCGGTGCGCTTCGAGGGCGGGGGTATCCCGTCGACCAAGGGGACGCTGTGAGCCGGGGCGTGAGCCGGGACGTCCGGTGCCGGGGCGTGCGGCGCCGGGTCCGGCGGGGGCCAGCCCGACACGCGGCAGATCGGTGATCGCGGTCCTCGACTACGGCATCGGGAATCTGCGTTCGGCCGAGAAGGCCCTCCAGCACCTGGGCGCCGATGCCGCTCTGATCGACGATCCCGACCGCGCCGCCGAAGCCGACGCCGTGGTGCTCCCGGGGGTGGGCTCGTTCGGCCCGTGCGCCCAGGCCTTGCGCTCCAGCGGATTGGACCGGGTGGCCGTCCACGCCGTGGAGCGCGGGATCCCGTTCCTCGGGATCTGCGTGGGGTTCCAACTGCTCTACGAGGGCTCCGACGAGTCCCCGTCCGAGGACGGGCTGGGCATCCTCTCGGGCACAGTCAGACGACTCCCCAACGGGGTGAAGCACCCACAGATGCAGTGGAACATCCTGGAGCCGGGGCCTGCTCCCGTGGAAGGTCTGCTCCAGGGCCTGCCCGATCCGGCCTGGGTCTACTTCGTGCACTCCTACGCCCCCGAGCAGACCGGGGACACCTCGTCGACCTGTGAGTACGGCGGCACCGTCACGGCATCGGCCGAACGGGGCGCGGTGTGGGGCACCCAGTTCCACCCGGAGAAGTCGGGGGCGGTGGGCCTGGGCATCCTGGCCAACTTCGTCCGCGCCGCCGCCCGTTCCGCCTCCCCGGCCTGATGGACCTCTATCCCGCCATCGACATCCGCGGGGGCGGCGCGGTGCGCCTGGTCCAGGGGGACTTCGACCGCCAGTCGGAGTACGGCGACCCGGTGGAGCTGGCCCAGCGGTTCGCTGACGCCGGGGCCCGCTGGTTGCACGTGGTGGACCTCGATGCCGCCCGCACCGGTGACCCGGTCAACCGCTCGACGGTGCTGGCCATCGCCGCCGCCGTGGATGTCCCGGTGCAGGCGGGCGGCGGGGTGCGCACCAAAGGTGATGTCGAGGAGCTTCTGGCCGGAGGGGTACGTCGGGTGGTCCTGGGCACGGTGGTGCTCGACGGTCTGGACCTGACCCGGGCGCTGGCCGGGGAGTTCCCGGGCCAGGTGGCGGTGGGGATCGACTACCACCTCACTGACGACGGGACCACCGAGGTGGCGGTGCGAGGGTGGGAGCAACGCAGCGGGCGCACGGTCCACCAGGTGCTGGACGACCTGGATGGGGCCGGGGTGGCCGCGGTGATCGTGACCTCCATCGCCCGGGACGGCATGCTGGCCGGGCCCGACGTGGACGGGCTGTGCCAGGTGTTGGCTTCGACGGACATCCCGGTCATCGCCTCGGGAGGGGTGGCATCGGTGGCCGATGTGGAGACCCTGGCCCGGATCCGGGTTCCGGCGCCCGCTGGGGGAGTGGTGTCGGGAAGGGGAGCCGGTGACGGCGACGGCACCAGCGACACCGACGGTCGGGAGCGGCGGCTGGAAGGAGTCATCACCGGGAGGGCACTGGTCGACGGTCGGCTGACGGTGGAAGAGGGAGTGGCGGCATGCGCGCAGTACGGGTGATCCCCTGCCTCGACGTCGACGCCGGACGGGTGGTCAAAGGCGTCCGGTTCACCGATCTCTTCGACGCCGGGGATCCGGTCGAGTTGGCCAGTCGCTACGACGCCCAGGGGGCCGACGAGTTGGTGTTCCTCGACATCACCGCATCGTCGGACAACCGACAGACCATGGTCGATGTGGTGTCGCGGACGGCCGAAGCGGTGTTCATCCCCTTCACCGTGGGTGGTGGCATCCGGTCCGTCGACGATGCCCGGCTGCTGTTGCGGGCGGGGGCCGACAAGGTGGGGGTCAATACCGCCGCGGTCGACCGGCCCGAGCTGGTGAGCGAGCTGGCCGAGGAGTTCGGCACCCAGTGTGTGGTGGTGGCGGTGGACGCCCGCCGGAGCGGCGAAGGGTGGGAGGTGTTCACCCACGGCGGTCGCACCCCGACCGGGATCGACGCCGTCGAGTGGTGCCAGCGATCGGCCGACATCGGCGCCGGCGAGATCCTCCTCACCTCGATGGACCGCGACGGGACCAGGGACGGGTTCGACCTCGAGCTCACCCGCACCGTGGCCGACGGCTGCCCGGTCCCGGTCATCGCCTCGGGTGGGGTCGGGAGCCTCGACCACCTGGTGGAAGGGGCGCTGTCCGGACGAGCCGAGGCGGTGCTGGCGGCGTCGATCTTCCACCTGGGCGAGTTCACCGTGGCCGAGGCCAAGGAGCACCTCCAGGCGGCCGGGGTCGAAGTTCGCCCGGCCTGACCGCCGGTCGGACCACCAGCCCACCGCTTCGACCGTTCTCTGACCACCCGGCACCGCCATGGGCGCCACGCATGGGCCGCCGCACCGCTGCGGTAGCCTTGGACGGTGGCTACCACGACCCCAGAAGTACCGACGACCAGCCAAAATGGCGACGGCCACCCGGCCCAGCTGCCCATCACCGTGCTGGCCGACCGGGTGCTGGTCCAGGTGGGACAGGCCGAAGGCGAGCGTCGGTCGCGGTCGGGCATCTTGATCCCGGCGACGGCTCAGGTGTCGCGTCGGCTGGCCTGGGCCGAGGCCGTGGCCATCGGCCCCCATGTCCGCTCGGTGAAGGTGGGGGACAACGTGCTGTTCAACCCCGAGGACCGGTTCGAGGTCGAAGTGCAGGGGGACGAGTACGTCATCTTGAGGGAGCGGGACATCCATGCGGTGGCCGCCACCCGGATCGACGGCGGGACCGGCCTGTACCTGTGACCGCCGTCCCTGCCTAGATGGTCCGGTCTGACAGGTCCCGATGGCGCCGGTGCTCCCACCGGAACGGACCCCGCCGCTAACCGGGTCCTCAGCCCACCGCCGGGACGGCCCAGCCGTGACCGCCACCTTGATGAAGCGCCAGAGTCGAACACCACCAGACCAGTAGGGAGAGACCCTCGTGAGCACCACCGGCTACACCGCCACACCGATCCAGTACGCCGAGGCCGAGCTGGACGAGATCGCCTTCAACGCCGACGGACTGGTGGCGGCCATCGTCCAGGACGCCACCGACCATGCCGTGCTCATGATGGCCTGGATGAACCCCGAGTCCCTCCGCCGCACCCTCGACACCGGCCGTACGTGGTTCTGGAGTCGGAGCCGGGGTGAGTTCTGGTGCAAGGGCGAGACCTCGGGCGACCGTCAGTACGTCCGGAACGTGCGCTACGACTGCGACGGCGACGCCCTGCTGGTGGAGGTGGACCAGGAGGGCGCCGGGGCCTGCCACACCGGCAACCGGAGCTGCTTCTACCGCGCCTTCGGCCACGCCTCGACCGGGCCATGAGCGGCGCCGGGAGCGCCGGGGCTGCTGGGGGCGCCGGGGCCGCCGGCCGGACTGGCGCCGAACCGACGCCGTCGACCGGACCGGGCCGACCCGGGTTCCACACCCTGGCCTCCAAGCACCGGGTGGTGCCGGTGTGGCGGGAGCTGGTGGCCGACACCCTGACCCCGGTGGCCGCCTTCCTCCACATCGTGGGGGACGGCGACAGCGGCCGGACCGGCTTCCTCCTGGAGTCGGTGGAGGGCGGCGAGCGGTGGGGCCGGTACTCGTTCGTGGGCCGCAATCCGCTGTCGACCATCACCGCCCGGGCCGGCCAGGTGACCACCGACGGACCTCTCGACCTCGACGGGCTCACCGGCGGCCGGGTCAGCGGGGACGGTGGGGTGTTGGCGGCCCTCGAGGCCATCCTGGACGCCCTCGACTCCCCGGACCTCCCCGACCTGCCCCCCCTCCACGCCGGGCTGGTGGGCTACCTGGGCTACGACGTGGTGCGCGAGATCGAGCACCTGCCCAACACGCCGCCCGACGATCTGGGCCAGCCCGACGCCATCCTGGCCGTCATCGGTCAGCTGGCCGCCTTCGACCACTGGCGCCAGCGGGTGGTGCTCATCGACAACGTGGTGGTCGACCCGGCCTGGGGCCGCGCCGAGCTCGACGCCGCCTACCAGGGTGCCCTGGACCGTCTGGACCAGCTGGTGGTGGACTGCTTCCGACCGGTGGACCAGGCCGCCCGCCCCCTGCCGGAACGGGCCGGCCCTCCCGGTGACGTGCGCCGCACCATGTCGGACGCCCTCTACGAGGACGCCGTCCGGGCGGCCAAAGAGCACGTGACCGCCGGTGACATCTTCCAGGTGGTGCTGTCCCAGCGGTTCGACCTCGACCAGTTGGGCGCCGACCCCTTCGACGTCTACCGGGTGCTGCGCCTGGTCAACCCCAGCCCCTACCTGTACTTCCTGCGCTTCCCCGAGGTCACCGTGGTCGGTGCCTCGCCCGAGCCCATGGTGCGGCTCCGGGACGGCACGGTGATCTCGAGGCCTATCGCCGGGTCCCGACGTCGGGGGGCCACCGCCGAAGAGGACGCCCGGCTCGAGGGCGAGCTGGTCGAGGATCCCAAGGAGGTGGCCGAGCACGTGATGCTGGTGGACCTGGCCCGCAACGACGTGGGCCGGGTGGTCAGCTTCGGGACCGAGGTGGTCGAGGAGATGATGGTGGTGGAGCGCTACAGCCACATCATGCACCTGACCTCCCAGGTGTCCGGGCGTCTGGCCCCGGGCCGCACCCCCATCGACGTGCTGCGGGCCACCCTCCCGGCCGGGACCCTGTCCGGGGCGCCCAAGGTCCGGGCCATGGAGATCATCGACGACCTCGAACCCACCAAGCGGGGGGTCTACGGGGGCGTGGTGGGCTATCTCGACTTCTCGGGCAATCTGGACACGGCCATCGCCATCCGGACCATGACCGTCGGCCCCGACGGCCGGGCCTCGGTCCAGGCCGGAGCGGGCATCGTGGCCGACAGCGATCCGGCCTCGGAGAACGCCGAGTGCGGGGACAAGGCCGCGGCCATGCTTTCGGCGGTGGCCATGGCCCGTGCCGCCGCCGTCCGGTTCCGGTGGGGATGCCGGCTCCGGTGGGGACGCCGGCTCCGGTGGGGACGCCGGTTCGGTCGGGGCTGTCGGGGCGGCGGGATGACCGGGCTCGGAGGTCCCACCCCGGACCTGGAGGGCTACGCCGCCCTCCGGTCGGGTGCCGCGGTCTATCGGCCGGACCGTGACGTCCTGTCGGTATCGGGTCCCGAGGCCGAGTCCTATCTCCAGGGCCAGTGCAGCCAGGACGTGTCGGCCCTCCAGCCCGGGCAGAGTGCCGAGTCCCTGCTCCTCAGCCCCCAGGGCAAGGTCGAGGCCTATCTGCGCCTGACCCTGCTCACGGCGGACCACTTCGTGATCGACACCGACCAGGGGTACGGACCGGTGGTCTCGGCCCGCCTGGAGCGTTTCCGCTTGCGGACCAAGGTGACCATCGAGCCCCTGGAGTGGATCTGCGTGGCGGTACGGGGCCCGGCCTCGGCCGGGGCGCTGGTCGGCAAGCCCGACGTGGTGGCGCCGGTCGAGTGGCCGGGCTTCTCCGGGTTCGACCTGCTCGGGCCGGAGCCCGCCGGCGGCCTGGGTGAGTGGGTCGACGACCAGGCGGTCCGGTGTGGGGACGAAGCATGGGAGGCGGCCCGGATCGAGGCCGGCTTGCCGGTCAACGGCCGGGAGGTCGTCGAGGGCTCCATCGCCGCCGAGCTGGGGTTGGTCGACCGCACGGTGTCCTTCACCAAGGGGTGCTTCACCGGCCAGGAGCTGGTGGCCAGGATCGACTCCCGGGGATCGAACGTGGCCAGGAGGCTGTGCGGGGTGGTGGTCGAGAGCCTGCCCGGGGGGCCCTCTGCCTGCCGGGGCCTTGGTGGTCACGGCGGACGGGGCCCACGAGGTCGGGCACCTGTCCTCGGTGGCATGGTCACCCGGTTGGGGGGCCACGGTGGCTCTGGCCACCCTGCACCGCCGGGTCACCCCGCCCGAGGATGTCGTGGTCCGTTGGGAGGACCGGGACGGCTCCCACTCGGTGGCGGCGGGAAGCGTTCCGCTCCCGTTCGTGCCTGCAGGTGCGGCTACCCCGGCACCGTAAGTGGTAGACCATCCCCGGGCCGTCGGGGGTGACCCCGGTGGTGAGATTGGGGGAGCGATGGGAATGGCCAGCGGCAGGGCAACAGCGGTGGCAGCAGGCATCGGGGACCGGCGCGGGCTGATGTCCGGCCCATCGGCCGCCCGGAGGGCGAAATGAGCCCCGAGGGCCACTCCGAGGAGCTCCGGGCCGCCAACGAGGTCGACACCAAGGTCGACCACGTCACCACCTCGACCCGTGACCCCCAGGAGCTGGCCACACGACTCCGTCAGTGGCTGGCCGACCGCCTCGGCTCCGGCGCCGACCCGGTCATCAGTGACGTGACCAGCCCCGAGAGCAACGGCATGTCCTCAGAGACGCTCCTGTTCACCGCGGTGTGGGACGAGGACGGCCGCCCGGTGAGCCCACCGGCTGGTGGCCCGGATCGAGCCCCCGGCCACCGACTACCCGGTGTTCACCACCTACGACATGGGCATGCAGTTCCAGGTCATGCGCCTGGTCCACGAGCAGACCTCGGTGCCGGTGCCCGAGACCTTCTGGTACGAGCCCGATCCCGCCGTGCTGGGCGGCCCGTTCTTCGTCATGGCCCGGGTGGACGGCCTGGTGCCGCCGGACGTCCTGCCGTACACCTTCGGCGACAACTGGGTCTTCGACGGGAGCGAGGCCGACCGCCAGACCATCCAGGAGTCGGCCATCCGGGCCATGGCCGGCATCCACACCATCACCCCGAAGGGGAACGACCTCTCGTTTCTGGAGCACCCGACCCCCGGGGCCAACTCGCTGGAGCGCAGCCTCAACCACTGGCGGGCCTACCACGAGTGGGTGGTCAAAGACCGGCCCTCCCCGTTGCTGGCCGAGTGCTTCGACTGGTTGGTGGACAACCTGCCCACCGACCTCGGTGACGACGCCCTGTCCTGGGGCGACGGCCGGATCGGGAACATGATGTTCCAGGAGAACGAAGTGGTGGCGGTGCTCGACTGGGAGATGGCCGGGGTGGCCCCACCCGAGGTCGACCTGGGCTGGATGTGCTATCTCCATCTGTTCTTCCAGGACCTCTGCGTGGACATGGGGGCACCCGGACTCCCCGGGATGTTCCGGCCGGTGGACGTGGCCGAGTCCTACGCCAAGGCCTCCGGCCGCCAGCCCGGGAACCTGCTGTGGCCCATCGCCTTCGCCGCCATCCGCCACGGGGCCATCATGCGCCGGGTCACCGAGCGCTCCATCTTCTTCGGCGAGGCCGCCGCCCCCGATGACATCGACGACCTGATCCTGCACCGGGCCACCCTGCGGGGCATCCTGGACGGCACCTACTGGTCCGGGGTGGCTCTCTGAGTCGATCCGGATCGGGCGCTGCTCCCGGCGTCGGCTAGGAGCGGTCGAACCAGCGCCGGATGCGGGTGGTGCCGAAGGCCTGCTTGTCCTGGGCGATCTCCTGTGACGGTCCTTCGAGCTCCCCAGCCGGGGCCTGCCCGCTCAAGAAGGTGACGCTGACCCGGGCCACCATGTCGTGTCCGAACTCGAGGTAGCAGGTGCCCCGGCCGTCGTAGCTGGCCGGGGTGGAGCCGCTCCGGATCCGGGCGAGAATCTGCTCGGCCACCACCGAGGCCTGTCCTTCGGCGAAGACCCCGGCCTTCGGGGTGCCCACGCTGGTCACGTCCCCCACCGCGTACACGTCGGGGAACGAGGTCTCCAGGGTCAGCGGATCGACCGGTATCCATCCGTCGACCGTCAAGCCCGACTCCTCCACCACGGCCGGTGCCCGGTGACGCGGGACGCCGAGGAACAGGTCGTAGCTCATCTCGGTGCCGTTGCCGATCAGGGCCACCTTGCGCTCGGGGTCGAGCGACGTCACCAGGGACTCGGGGTGCCAGCTGATGTCCCGTTCGGCGAAGGCCACCAACAACGCCTCCGAGGCCGCCGGTGAGGGCGGGATCGGGACACCCAGGGGCATGACCAGCGAGATGGTGGAGGCGTCCCGCAGGCCCCGCCCGGTCAGGTAGTCGTGCATCAGCAGTGCGGTCTCGCTGGGGGCCGGGGGGCACTTGAAGGGGGTGGAGGTCACCCCGACGATCACCTCTCCACCCTGGAAGTCCGCCAGTACGTCACGGAGCCCCAACGCTCCGGGCACCGTGTAGAACTCGTGGCCCGCCTCCACCAACCCGGGGGTGGCCGACGGGTCGAGGTCGGCCCCGAGCGCCACCACCAGGATGTCGGCTTCGAACGCCCCGGCATCGGTCACCACCCGCTTGGCGGCCGGATCGATGGATTGGATGGCGGCCTGGACGAACCGCACGCCCGGCTTGTCGATGTCCTTGTAGGGGTGGAACACCGACGGGGCCGTCGTCCTCCCGAACATGACATCGAGCTTGGAGAAGCCGAAGATGAACCCCTCGCTCTGATCGATCAGGACCAGATCGAGTTGGTCGCCCAACGCCTCGCTCAGGCTGGTCGACAGCTCCAGGCCGCCGAAACCCGCCCCCAGCACCACCACTCGCACGCCGTGAAGTTACCAGGGGGAGTCCTGATCCGACGGGGTGGGGCGTCGCAGCCCTGGACTGTGAGAACGAGGGACTACCAGAACGACGACTCGGCCCCGAGCCCCAGCTCCGGGTGGGCCCCGGTGATCATGGGCTGGCAGTTGCCCCGTCCCTCGGCCCCCGTGTCGAGGTCGCGCACCACCACGAAGGTGTCCCGCAGCTGGTGCAGCTCCCGGGCCACCTCCGGGCGGCGAGCAGTCCTCGATGCGCTCCCCGTCGACCAGCAGCTCGCCCCGCCATTCCCCGTGGTGGTGGCCCTGCCAACCGAAGTACAGGCCGGCCCCCAGGTGGAACCCGGTGGCGGTGGGGACCTCCAGGCGGAAGTGCCGCTCCGAGCCGTCCTCCATGGTCACCGCCACGTCGCCCCCGAGTCAGCCGACGGTTGTCGGGGTCGTAGGTCAGGTCCGGCCGGATGTCGGCCATGCGCTCCACCTTGCCGTCGGGGTGCTCGATGGCCCCCATCACCGTGCGGTGGCGGTGGCCGAATCCCCGGCTGTCGATCACGTGCATGAACAGGCCCCACCGCGTGCCGTCCGGGTCGGTCATCAGGGTGGGGGACCAGATCATCGTGAAGTCCATGGCCGCCACCGGGTTGAACGGGTCGACGTCGGTCGGCGGCGTCCCTACGTCGTAGCGAACCCCCCACGAATGGTCCCGGGTCGACACCCACTCCTCGGGGTCCATCTCGAACCGCTCCCCGTCGATCTCGATCCACCCCGAGGCCGTCCCGATCTGGTGGTACCGGACGAGGTCGGCACTGACCCGGTAGCCCAGCGGGGTGCGCTGGTGGGTGCGCTCCTCGGTGGCGGGGGGCAGCACGGCCTGGTACGTCCACTCGAAGGCCAGCGGCTGGCAGTCGTTGGGCTCGAGGCTGAACCGCACCCGTCGCATCGGCTCGAGCACCTCGTAGCGGATGGGCCCGACCGAGGACAGGTCGATGTGGGGGAACAGCCGGCGACTGCCCCGGACGGTGATCTGCTCGGTGCCCCGGGACAGCCCGGCGTAACCGTCCAGCACATTGCGGTTGGTGTACTTCCCCATACCGAATCCCAGTTGGAGGCTCCCGTCCCGGCGCGCCGCCATGGCGCAGATCTTCTCGGTCCATGACGGGTCGCTGGCCCCCACGGTGGCGAAGGTGTCGGCGATCTGGTGATCGAGGCGTTCGTCACGGCCAGCGGCCCAGGGTTGGCACCGTCCCTAAGGGGTTGGCCAGTCAGACGCCGAGGCTACCTTTGGCCGCCTTCTCGAAGAGCCGGTAGGGGAGGAGCCGCTTGCCCATGATCCCGATCCGCTCGTCGAACTTGCCCACCGATATCCGCCGGGGTGGACGCCTGGCCTTGAGCACCCGCTCGACCACCACGGCCACGTCGTCGGGCGGCACGCCGTTGGTTTCGTCGGCGATCATGGTGCGGAGCGCCTTCCGTGGCGTCTCGGTAGGGGTCGTCACCCTGCGGGGGCTCGCACGTCCCGTCGGCTGCTCGGTGAAGTCGGTGCGGACGTTGCCCGGCTCCACCAGGGTCACGTGGATGCCGAACGGCTCCACCTCGTAGGCCAGCGACTCGGCGTACCCCTCCATGGCGAACTTGCTGGCGCTGTAGAAGGACTGGAAGGGGATGCCCACGATCCCGCCGATGGAGCTGATCAGGATGATCCGGCCGCCGCCCCTGGCGCCGCATGACCGGCAGGGCGTGCTGCACCACCCGCACCGCCCCCCAGAAGTTGGTCTCCATCTGGTCCTTGGCGTCGGCGATCGGGGTCTGCTCGGCCGCCCCGGCCAGGCCCCAGCCGGCGCAGGCCACCACCGCGTCGAGACGACCCTGCTCGGCCGTGATGGTGTCGAAGCCGGCCGCCACCGAGGCGTCGTCGTCGACGTCCATGGCCATGCGGCGACCAGCCTCCCGGCGAGGTGCCCCGGCGGCTGGCCCCGAAGACCTTCCACCCCGGGCGTGCTGGCGGTCGGCGCAGGACTGCCCGATCCCCGCCGAGGCCCCGGTGATCAGGATCACGTCACCCATCGGTTCTCCTCTCGACGGTGGCCGGCCGGTCCGGGCCGGCCGGCGGGTTGATCACGGACGGGTCGCCGGCCGGCGGGCCCTCCGCCGGAGGTAGCTCGATGGCCGGTGGCACCACGGCCGATAGCGGTATGGCCGGCGGGGGAGTCAGGCCGGGTGGGGCCGGCGTGCCTCCCGGATGGATCCGGTGCTGGGCCGGGTCGTCCACCCCGGCCCCCGGCCTGGCGGACCGGCTGGCGGGTCGGCCTGGCGGAGTCCGGTCTGGCGGAGTCCGGTCTGGCGGAGTCCGGTCTGGTCGCGGCGCGCATCCACACCACCATTCTGGTGCCGCGGCCGTCGGCCACCGGTGATTCCGCCCCGACCGATGGCCCCCATGGCCGAGGCCAGCTCGGACACGATGGCCAGGCCCAGGCCGGATCCCTTGCGCCTGCCGCTCACCCGGTCGGAGACGAAGTGGCGCTCGAAGACCTTGGCCAGCTGGTCGGCGGGGATGCCGGGGCCGTCGTCGGACACCCAGGCCACCGGCCGGCCGCCCGATGGTGCCCGCCGCCCACCACCATCCGGTGGTCGGCGAAGGAGGAGGCGTTCTCCACCAGGTTGGCCACCACCTGGCCGAGCCGGTCGCGGGTCAGCCTCGACCCACAGCGGCACATCCGAGCCCGGGGCGGTGACCAGCTCCAGTCCGAGCTGGCGGGCCCGGGGCCGGAAGCCGTCGGCCACCTCGCTGCACCACTTCGGAGCAGTCGACGGTCCGGACGTCGAGGGAGAAGCGGTCGGCGTCCAGGCGGGCCAGGTCGAGGAGGTCCTGACCAGTCGTTCGAGGCGGCGGGCCTCGGCGCTGATGACCGTGGCCGCCGCGGTCGGGTCGTCGGTGGCGCCGTCGACGACGGCGTCGGCATAGCCCCGGATCGAGGTCAGGGGGGTCCGCAGCTCGTGGGAGACGGAGAGGAGGAACTGCCGCTCTTGGTCGCGGGCCCGGACCAGGTTGGCCCCCATGGCATTGATGGACTCGGCCAGCTCGGCGAACTCCGGGATCTTCGTGGGGCGTGATCGGGATGGTGGCGTCGAGGTCGCCGGAGGCGATCCGCCGGGTGGCGGTCACCGCCGCCGACCAGGGGCCGGGTGAACCGGCGGGCCAGGGCCGCCGCCACCAGGGCCGGCCAGGACCAGCCCGATGGCGGCCACCAGGGCGAAGTAGCGGAGGCCGCCGGCCGGACTGTGGATCTGGCGGGTGATCACCAGCACGGGCAGGTAGTCTGGTGACCTGGGTGAGCGGGGTGGGGAGGGCGGCGTAGATCAGCAGGGAGCTGGTGTGGCCCACCGTCTGACTGCCGGCCTGCGAGGCCGGGGATGTTCAGCATCGAGCCGGGGTGATCCCCGCCGGGAGCTGGCCCGGATGACCGAGCCGTCGGGGTAGAGCGCGACGACGTCGATTCCGGCCAGGGCGCCGGCGTCGGCGATCACCGGAGCTCCCTCCGGAAGCTGGCCTTGGTGGCCGTCGGTGCCGCTCGAGAGGGTCTGGGAGATGGCCTGGGCCTGCTGCGGAGCTGGTGCTGGCTGGTCGGAGGGAGTCATGGCGGATGAGGAAGTAGCTGCCGACACTGGTGACCAGCACCGTCCCCGCCACCAGGAGCACGATGGCGAGGGTCAGCCGGCGTCTCATCTGGGTGGCCTCAGCCTCATGGGCCTCATGGGCCTCATGGGCCTCATGGGCGTCATGCGGGGCGTCTCATTCTCGGTCAGGGGCCTCACGTGGTCGCCTCATCCGAGCCGGTAGCCCACGCCCCAGACCGTGGCCAGCGGCAGGTCGGCGCCGAGCTTCTTGCGCAGCTGGCGGACATGGACGTCGACCGTGCGCTCGTCGCCGTACCAGTCGTCGCCCCACACCCCGTTGAGCAGCTGCCGCCGCGACAGGGCCAGCCCGAGGTTGTCCACCAGGTAGGCCAACAGCTCGAACTCCTGGGTGGCCAGCGGGACCACGGTGCCCTCCAGCCTGACCTCCCGGCGCCCGGCGTCGACCTCGATGGCGCCCAGCTCCACCACCGCCGGGGCCGACGGGGCCTGGGGCACGCCGGTCCGGCGCAGGATGGCGTGCACCCGGGCCACCAGCTCCCGGGCCGAGAACGGCTTGGTCACGTAGTCGTCCGCCCCGAGCTCGAGCCCGAGGACCCGGTCCACCTCGTCGTCACGTGCGCTGAGGATGAGCACGGGGATGGTGCCGGCGGCCCGTGTTCCGGGCCCGTGTTCCTGCGGCCCGTGTTCCGGCGGCCCGTGTTCCGGCGGCCGCGGTACCGGATGACCCCTGCGAGCCATTGCCGAGGCGGCGGCAGACGTCGAAGCCGTCGAGACGGCCGGGCAGGCCGATGTCCACGATGACCAGTTGGGGCTGCTCCCGGGCTACGAGCTCGAGGCCGGCCTCACCGTCGTCGGCCTGCAGGACCCGGAAGCCGTCGCGGCGGAGGTACATGGCGACCAGGTCCGAGATGTGATGATCGTCCTCGATCACCACCAGGGTGTCTTCGGCGGTGGCCATCCGACCAGCCTGCCACCGCCCCGCGGTGCACCGTCGGCGCATGGTTAGGGAAGTGTGAGCGGGCACTGCCGGGTCAGCCCGCCGGGTCCAGTGCTGGGGCCCGGGGCGGTGCCGGCCTCCGGGTCCCGGGCGGCCCGCCCGGGGCGCCGGCCGGCCCCGCCCGGGTCACCGCCGGCGACGGGGGCGCCGGTAGGCTGCAAGCGCCATGCCGGCCTACCTGGACTCCATCGTTGCCGCCCACCGGGCCCACGCCGAGGACGACCACCGTCGACCTCGACGAGGCCCTCGAACGGGCCACCAAGGCTGGACCGGTAGCCCGGTCATCCGCCGTCCTGGACGCCAGCGGCGTCCGCCCGAGACGGGATGGCGGTCATCTCCGAGATCAAGCGACGCTCGCCGTCCAAGGGGGACCTCGATCCGCGACCTCGACCCGGCCTAGGTGGCCGCCGAGTACGAGTCCGGAGGGGCCGCCTGCCTGTCGGTCCTGACCGACCAGGAGTTCTTCGGTGGCAGCACCTAGGACCTGGTCGCCGCCCGGGCCGCCTGCCAGCTCCCCGTCCTGCGCAAGGACTTCACGGTCAGCGCCCTGGACGTGTGCGATGCCCGGATCATGGGGGCGGACGCCGTCCTGTTGATCGTGGCCGCCCTGACCGATGACGAGTTCCAGTCCTTTCTCGCTCTGGCCCGGCGGTGTCGGCCTGACAGCGCTGGTCGAGGTGCACGACGAGCTCGAGCTCAAGCGGGCCCTCGGGGCCGGGGCCACCGTCGTCGGGGTGAACCAGCGGGACCTGCGCACCTTCGAGGTCGACCACCAGCGGGCCCTGGACCTGGGTCGTCATCCCCACCGACGTGGTGGCGGTGGCGGAGTCGGGGATCCGGGACGCCGACGACGTGGCCTCGCTGGCCGGTGCGGGATTCCGGGCCGTGCTGGTGGGGGAGACCCTCGTCCGCGTCGGGGACCGCCGGGGTGCGGTGGCCGGGCTGCTCGGTAACCGCCGGTGAGCCCCTCGCTACGACCGCCGACCGGCCGGCCGAGAACGACCCCGGGGAGATGTTCGTCAAGATCTGCGGGGTGACCACCGAGGCCGACGCCCTGCTGGCGGTGGGGATGGGGGCGGCCGCGGTGGGCTTCGTCTTCGCCCCCTCGCCCCGTCAGATGTCACCGACAGCGGTGGGCGACATCGTCAAGCGCATCCCCCACGAGATCGTGACCGTCGGGGTGTTCCGGGACGAGGCCCCCCACCGGGTCATCGACATCGCCAACCACCTCGGGCTGCGGGCGGTCCAACTCCACGGGATGGAGTCGGCCGAGCACACCCGGTGGATCGCCGAGAGGGTGGGGCTCACCATCAAGGCCTTCCCCGCCGGTAACCCGAGGATCGTCCACTTCTCCGAGTACGGCGCCGAACTGTTGATGATCGACGGGGCCAGCCCGGGATCGGGCGAGCTGTTCGACTGGCGGCTGGCCGAAGGGGTGGTCGATCCGCGCCGCCTGATCGTCTCGGGCGGCCTCCGCCCCGACAACGTGAGCGCCGCCATCGCCCACCTCCATCCCTGGGGGGTGGACGTCTGTAGTGGGGTCGAGGCGTCGCCAGGGGTGAAGGACCCGATCAAACTCCGCCAGTTCATCGCCGCCGCCCACGCCGCCGCCGAGGAGGTGGCCATCTCCGAACGGGCCGGGATGCCGCCGTGGGGCACGCCCGAGGGCCAGCTCGACGCCGAGCCGGGATCGGCGGCCCCCCGGGGCCGGGCCCGGCGGAGGAGTCGGCCGGCCTGTTCGATTGGCAGAGCGAGTGAGCGGGCCAGTGACAGGGCGAGTGAGCGGGCCAGTGCGCGGGCGAGCGACAGCGGGGATGAGCGAGTAATGGCCACGGAGATCATGGGCGATCCCGGCCCCACCGGCCGGTTCGGCGAGTTCGGCGGGCGCTTCGTGCCCGAGTCGCTGGTGCCGGCCTGCCTCGAGCTGGAGGCGGCCTTCCGGTCGGCCTGGGGCGACCCCGACTTCCGGGCCGAGTTCGAGCACATCCTGGCCCACTGGGGCGGCCGGCCCACTCCGGTCACCGTCTGCGGGCGCCTGTCGGAGGAGCTCGGCGTGCGGGTCCTGCTCAAGCGGGAGGACCTGGCCCACACCGGCTCGCACAAGCTCAACAACGTCGTCGGGCAGGGGCTGCTGGCCCGGCGGATGGGGAAGACCAGGCTGATCGCCGAAACCGGTGCCGGGCAGCACGGCGTGGCCACGGCCACCGCCGCCGCCCTGTTCGGGATGGAGTGCGTGGTCTACATGGGGGAGGTGGACATCCGCCGCCAGGAGCTCAACGCCTTCCGGATGGAGCTACTGGGCGCCGAGGTCATCCCGGTGACCAGCGGCTCGCAGGACGCTCAAGGACGCCGTCAACGAGGCCCTGCGGGACTGGGTCGCTTCGGTCGGCAACACCCACTACTGCCTGGGGTCGGTGATGGGGCCCCATCCGTATCCGTGGATGGTGCGGGAGTTCCAGCGGGTCATCGGCGACGAGGCCCGCGGCCAGTGCCGCAACATCCTGGGCGGGGCGGACCCGGACTTCGTGGTGGCCTGCGCCGGTGGGGGCTCCAACGCCGCCGGCATCTTCGCCGGCTTCGCCGACGACACCGACTCGGCCCTGGTGGCGGTGGAGGCCGCCGGGGGCGCGGCCATGACCACCGGCATCCCCGGGGTCCTGCACGGCATGCGCAGCGCCCTGGTGCAGAGCGAGTCGGGCCAGATCCTCGAGGCCCACTCCATCTCGGCCGGGCTGGACTACCCGGGCATCGGGCCCGAGCACGCCTACCTGGGCGCCCTGGGCCGGGCCCGCTACGAGACGGCCGACGACGAGGCGGTGCTGGCGGCGTTCCAGCGCCTGGCCCGGTCCGAGGGGATCATCCCCGCTCTGGAGTCGGCCCACGCTATTGCCTGGGTCTTGGGCAACGCCGGGACGCGGCGCTCCCGAGCGGTTCGACGGTGCTGGTCAACCTGTCGGGGCGGGGCGACAAGGACGTGGCCCAGGTGCGGGAGATCCGGGTCGACCCGGACCGGGGTCGAGCGTGCGGGGCGACCTCCACGGCGTCCGGGCGACCGCCGGGCCGGGGAGCCCGGCCGGCTGGAGTCGCTGCTGGTGGCCCGCCGCGTGCCGGGCACAAGCTGTTGATCCCCTACGTGACCGGGGGGATGGACGACCGCTGGCTGCTGACGGTGGAGGCCCTGGCCGGGGCGGGGGCCGATGCCATCGAGGTGGGGATCCCCTTCTCGGACCCCATGATCGACGGCCCGGTCATCCAGGAGGCGTCGCTCCGGGCCCTGGAGCGGGGCACCACGCCGGACGGGATCCTGGCGGACCTGAGCCGCATCGACGTGGGCGTGCCCCTGGTGGTCATGACCTACTACAACCTCATCTACCGGGCCGGACACGCCCGGATCGCCGGGATGATGTCCGAGTCCGGGGTGTCGGGCGCCATCATCCCCGACCTCCCGCTCGAGGAGCTCGATCCCTGGGCCGAGGCGGCCGACCCGGCCGGCGTGGCCACGGTGCTGTTGGTGGCGCCCTCGACCCCGGCCGACCGGATCGCCTCCATCTGTGAGCGGTCCCGTGGCTTCGTCTACGCCGTGGGCCGCATGGGCGTCACCGGCGAGCAGACCGTGCTGGCCGATTCGGCCCGCGAGGTGGCCGGTCGCATCAGCGGGTCGACCGACCTGCCGGTGTGCGTGGGGATCGGGGTGTCCACGCCGGAACAGGCCGTCGAGGTGTGCCAGGTGGCCGACGGGGTGGTGGTGGGCTCGGCCCTGGTCCGCCGGCTGCTGGAGGGCGCCGGGCCCGACGGGGCCGCCGAGTTCGTGTCCTCCCTGCGGCGGGCGCTCGACGCCGGCTGAGCCCCGGTCCTCCCGGGGCCGGCCAGCCTCAGGACCCGGTCAAGGACCCCCGGATCCGCTCAGGACCCGGTCAGGACCCGGTCGTGCCGGGCGGGACCCGCTCAGGACCAGTTCAGGTCCGATCCGGCCGGATGAGCCGGTACACCGCCTTGAGGAAGCGAGCGGCGCCGGTGGCCCTCGGCCCGCTGCTCCAGCCGGCGGCGGATGAGCTCCCGGCGCTCCTGGAGGTCCCGGAAGGTGATGGCGTCGGTCTCCTCGGTGAAGCCCATGGCCGCCCGGTAGCCGTCGAGGTCGATGGGGCTCTCGAGGAGATCCACGCCGATCTCGCGGGCGATCTGGTCCCCGTGCCGTTCGGTGAAGTACGTCACCACGGCCAGGATCTCCCCCAGGATGTCGACATCCGGCGCCAACGTGGCCATCGACCCGTTGAGGAACAGGATGTCCTTGACGAACAGCATGAGCTCCTTGGGCAGCCGGGCCCCGTAGCCCAGCAGGGCCTTGGTGACCTCCCGCAGCTCGGCCACCATCTCGTCGGCGGTCAGGGTGGTGGGGTCGACGGCCGGGCGGTCGAGCCCCAGGTCGCGGATGACCGCCTCCACGTCGGAGTCGGCGGGCAGGGCCCCCAGGTCCCGCAGGGCCTCGACCTGGACCTCCAGGTTGTTGGTGGTGGCCCCCATCTGCAGGCGCAGGAAGGCCAGGCGCTTCCGCTCGTCCAGGCGGCCGGTGATCCCGAAGTCCAGCAGGGCCACCGTGCCGTCCGGTTGGACCAGGAGGTTCCCGCCGTGGAGGTCGCCGTGGAACACCCCGTAGAGCAGGGCCCCCTCGAGGAAGGCGATCAGGCTGGAACGGAGGACGGCGGCGGTGTCGATGCCGGCGGCCCGCATGCCCGGCGGCGTTGCCCCAGGTGAAGCCGTGCAGCTGCTCCATGACCAGGACCCGCTTGGTCACCAGCTCCGGGTGGGGCCGGGGCACCACCACGAACCGCTCACCGCTGACGGCGAAGACGCCGGCGATGTCCAGCATGTTCTGGGCCTCGAGGCGGAAGTCGAGCTCCTCCACGATGGTCTCGGCGAACAGCTCGACCAGGGCCGGGGGATTGGTCAGGGCGGCGATGGGGATGCGGCCCACCAGCTGGGGGGCGATCCACGACATGGCGGCGATGTCCAACCGGACCAGGGAGGCCACGGTGCGCCGCTGGACCTTGACCACCACCCGCTCGCCGGTCCTCAGGGTGGCCGCGTGGACCTGGGCGATCGAGGCCGAGGCGAGGGGCACCCGGTCGAAGGAGACGAACACCTCGGCCAGCGGTCGGCCCAGGTCCTCCTCGATGGTCCGGCGCACGGTGGAGAAGGGCTCGGGGGGGACCCGGTCCCGCAGGAGCCGGAACTCCTCGACCAGCTCCTCGGGGAAGATGCCCTCGCCGGAGGAGATGATCTGGCCCAGCTTGATGTAGGTCGGGGCCGAGGCGTTCGAAGGCCGGGCGCAGCCGTCGGGAGAGCCCCGATCTCGAGGTCGGCGTGCCCCGGTCCTGGAGGGCCCAGGCCAGCAGGGGCCAGCCCAGTCGGACCCCCACGGCGGCCACCCTGGCCACCGAGGGAAGCCGCTCCGGCGCCACCAGCTCCCGGGCCAGATCGGCCGCCTCGGCCCGCAGGACGTCGATGTCCCCACCGGTCTCGGCCGGAAAGCGCCAGGGCATGGCCTCGGGATCGACGGTCCACGGGCCGTGGGCGGTGAAGGCCCCGATGGCCAGGTCCGGGCGGGCCGCCCGCTCCGGGACCGGTTCGGACCGGCTCAGCTGTTCGACCATGTCCCCTCAGGTCCCTCTCGTGTTTCGCTCGACGGTGGAGCCGGGTCCGCCCTGGCTAGGCGGGTCCGCCTGGGCAGGCGGGTCCGCCCTGGGTGGGCGGGTCCAGTCAGCGTAGGGCCCTTTCGGTGGGCTCGGTCCCGTCGACGGCCGCAGTGGGTCGCCGTCAACGGCAGGGGGGTGGGTGCCGATCCGACTGCCCCAGTGTGCCCAGCCGCGATCGACCCCTACGCCCCAGCCGCCTAGGCCGGTGCGATCACCAGACAGCCGTTGTGACCCCCGAAGCCGAACGAGTTGGACAGCACCGGCGCCGGCTCCCACGGCCGGGCCGACCCGGCCACGATGTCCAGGTGGATCTCCGGGTCGGGCTCCTCGTAGCCGGAGGTCGGAGGGATCAGCCCCTCCTCGATGCTCTTGACCACGGCCACCGCCTCGATGGCTCCGCAGGCCCCCAGGCCGTGTCCGGTGATCCCCTTGGTGGAGGTCACCGGGGGCGAGGAAGCGCCGAACACCTTGGTGATGGCGTCGGCCTCGGCCCGGTCGTTGAGCGGGGTGGAGGTGCCGTGGGCGTTGATGTGGCCGATCTGGTCCGGCGAGACCTGGGCGTCCTCCATGGCCAGGGTCATGCATGCGGCCGCGCCCGACCCGCCGGGGATCGGTGCCGTGATGTGGTGGGCGTCGGCGGTACTGGCCGACCCGGCCAGCTCACCGTAGATGTGGGCGCCGCGGGCCACGGCGTGGTCCCACGACTCGAGGACCAGCGCGCCGGCGCCCTCGGTGATCACGAAGCCGTCGCGACGGACGTCGAACGGCCGGGAGATCCCCGAGGTGGAGAGGGCGGTCATGTTGGCGAAGGCCGCCATGCCCACGCCGGTCATCCCGGCTTCGGCCGCGCCGCCGATGGCCACGTCGCACCGACCCGAGGCCACCAGCCGGGCGGCGTGGCCGATGCTGTGGGCCCCGGCGGCACAGGCGGTGGTGATGGTCTCGGAGGGGCCGTGCCAGCCCAACCGGATGGAGACGGCGGCGGCGCCGGCGTTGGACATCATCATGGGCACCAACCGGGGCGAGACCCGGCGGGCGCCCTTCTCGCCGAAGATCAGGATCTGGGTCTCCAGGGTCTCGAGGCCACCCACGCCGGTGCCCATGATCACGCCCGAGCGGCCGGGGTCGGCGTTGAGCTCCCCGGCGTCGTCGAGGGCCATGGCCGCCACCGCCACGGCGAACTGGGCGAAGCGGTCGGCCTGGCGGGCCTCCTTGGTGCTCATCCACTGCTCGGGGTCGAAGGCGAAGGCCCGGCGCTCGCCCTCCAGCGGGGCGCCGTTGAGCCCGGTCCACAGGGCCTCGGTTCCGATGCCGCAGCACGAGACCACCCCCATGCCGGTGATGGCCACCCGCCGCCCGGCGACCGGACCGTCGGGACCGATGCCCAGCAGCATCAGAGCTTGGCGGTGATCAGGTCGTAGGCCTGACCGATGGTCTCGATGCCCTCCAGCTCGGTCTCCTCGACCGAGACGTCGAACGTCTCCTCCAGAGCCATCACCAGCTCCACCAGGTCGAGGCTGTCGGCATCCAGGTCCTCGGCGAACCGGGCCTCCCGGGTCACCTTGTCCGCAGGCACCTGGAGGACCTCAACGGCGCACCCCTTGAACTTCTCGAATGCCTCGTCTTCACTCACGCACTTGCTCCTTTGTCTGGGACTGTTTGTCTGGGACTGTTCTGGTACAGGTTGGTTGAAGTGATGCCGGCGGTGCCACTGTGGCCGGCCGACCGGGCTGGACCAGCCCGCCCCGACCGGGCTCTGCTCCGGGAGGAACGTCCCACCCGGAGCCCACTACCCCGGAGCCGGCTACTCGAGGCCCCCTCACAGGCCCATACCCAGGCCGCCATCGACGGGCAGCACGGCACCGGTGATGTAGCCCGCTGCGGGCGAGGCCAGGAACCCTATGGCTTCGGCGATCTCCTCCGGTTGTGCCACCCGGCCCATGGGCACCTGGGCCTGGAACTCGGTGGTGCGTTCCTCTCCGAGAGCCGCGAGCATATTCGTTTCGACCAGGCCCGGAGCCACCACGTTGACGGTGATGGAGCGGCTGGCCACCTCCCGGGCCATGGAACGGGCCATACCCACCAGGCCCGCCTTCGATGCCGCGTAGTTGGCCTGGCCCGGGGAGCCGATGAACGCTCCGACCGACGAGACGAAGATGATCCGGCCCCGATGGAGGCGGATCATCTTGGCCAGGGCCCGTTTGGTCACCCGGAACGCTCCCGAGAGGTTGGTGGCGATCACCTCGGACCACGCCTCCTCGCTCATCCGCAGCACCAGGGTGTCGCGGGTGATGCCGGCGTTGGCCACCAGGATCTCCACCGGGCCCCAGCGCTCCTCGATGGCGGTGAAGGCCGCGTTGACCTGCTCGGGGTCGGTAACGTCGCAGGCCAGGGCCAGCAGGCGGTCGGCGGTGTCGGCCGCCGGCGTCGGCCCCGGCGTCGGCTCCTAAGGCCCCGCCGATCTCCCCATCGATCTCGCCGGACCTGGAGGTCACCGCCACCCGGTCCCCCCGGGACAGGAACCACCGGGCCGTGGCCAGCCCGATCCCCCTGCTTCCGCCGGTGACCAGCACCACCCGCCCGCCGTCCGTCGGCTCGTCTTCTGGGCCTGAGGCTGGGCCCGCGGCTGCGGCTGCCGCTCCCGTTGTCTCGCTCATGAGTTGCTCCCCGGAGTCCGTATCCACGCCACCGGCTGGCCCTCGACCACCCGTTCCCCCCGGACGGCCAGCCAGCGCACCAGGATGCCGGCGAAGGGGGTGCGGACGTCGGTCAGGCCGCCGACCGTGCCCACCCGGTCGCCCACCGCCAGCAGGGACCCGGGCTCGGTTCCCTCGCCGCTGCCGGGCGCGGCGGTGGCCTCGGCCAGGGCCGTGCTCTCCAGGGCGGCCAGGTGCACATCGGGCTCGAACACCCCCGGAGTCGGGCTCACGATCACCCGTTCCGAGGTGTACAGGTGCTCGCCCTGATGGGCCGGGCCGGAGGTGGACCATTCGTCGCTCCCGGCCAGCGAGTCCATCAACTTGTCCAGATCGGCCGGTACGGCCACGGCCACCCCCCGCACGTCGGGGATGGTCCGCCGCACCATGCCGGTGAGCACGCCACCGGGGCCCAGCTCGGCGATGAGGGTGGCACCCCGACCGGCCAGGGCCTCCTGGGTCTGGCGCCACCGCACCGGGCTGCACAGCTGGGACGAGAGCAGGCCGGGCCACTCGGCCGGGTCGGTGTGGACCCGGGCGTCGACGTTGGCCATGACCGGGACCTCGGGGGAGTGGAACTCCACCTCGTCCAGGGTCTGGCGCAGCTGGGCCCGGGCCGGCAGCATCAGCTGGGTGTGGAAGGCCCCCGACACCGGGATGGGCAGCACCTTGCGGGCGCCCAGCTCCTTGGCCTTCTCGGTGGCGGCGGCCACCCCGGCCACGGTGCCGGCGATGACCACCTGGCCGGGGGCGTTGTAGTTGGCCACCCACACCTCGTCCTCGGCCCGCTGGCAGGCCGCCTCGGCATCGTCGTCGGCGATCCCGATGAGGGCGGCCATGGTGCCGGGGCGCTCGTCCGCCGCCACCTGCATGGCGTTGCCCCGCTCGATGACCAGGCGGGTCCCATCGGACAGGGACAGGGCTCCCGAGGCCACCAGGGCGGTGTACTCACCCAGGCTGTGGCCGGCGCACGCTCCCGGGAACAACCCCAGGCGTTCCACGGCGTCCAGGACCACCAGGCTCATCACGAACGTGGCCAGCTGGGCGTTGGCCGTCTGGGTCAGCTCCTCCATGGGCGCCTCCAGCAGCAGCGAGGTCAGATCCCGCCCGGCGATGTCCGAGGCCTCGGCGGCCACCTCCCACGACGGGTGCTCGACCCAGGCGTGACCCATCCCGGACCGCTGTGACCCCTGTCCCGGGAAGGTAAAGGCCAGCACCTACTGACTCCTCTCGAAGGCTCGCGTTCTTACTGCTCGGATGGACTGCTCGTCGGACTGCTTGTTCGGACTGCTCGCTACGGACTGCTCGCGTTGTGGCGGACTGCTTCTGGCCCGATTGGCCCGGAGGCCGTGAGGCTTGCCAAGTGTGGCACGGCCGTGACCGGATGAGGGGATTACCAGGCGGTCACTTGAGGGCCCGGGCCGGTGGCGGCACCCGAGATCCTGCCGGAGACCGAAATCGGGACCGGGCGGTCACGTGAAATGCTCTGGCTGTGCGAAAGGTGGTTCGGTTGGCATGCATGGTCCTGGTGGCCGTGACGGCCGCGGCCTGCTCCTCGCGGAACTCTGACGGCCCCACCAGCGGCACCCACGGCAGTGGCAGCAGCTCCACGACCAGGCCGTGCCCTCCGGCCGGCCCCGGCGCCGACCTGTCCGGCTGCGACTTGAGCAATTCCAACCTCATCGGCGCCAACCTCAGCGGCGCCAACCTCAAGAACACCGACCTCGACTACTCGAACCTGACCGGCGCCAATCTCAGCGAGGCCCAGTTCTACGGCACCTCCTTCAGCGGGGCCAACTTCACCGGCGCCAACATCACCGACACCCAGGTGAACCCGGTCATGGGCCGGGACGGCCCCATCAGCGCCAGCTCCGGGGCCGGCGTGGGCGCCAACTTCACCGGGGCCAACTTCAGCGGATCAGCCATCACCGCCAACCTCAACTCGGCCAACTTCACCGGGGCCACCTTCGGCGGCACGCCTTCCAGCCCCTACGCCAGCTTCGTCGAGTCCAACCTCACCGATGCCAACTTCACCAACGCCAACCTGACCGGAGCCGAGATCACCCTGAGCAACCTGACCGGGGCCAACTTCACCGGGGTGAACCTCCTCACGGTGGCGGTGTGGACCAACGACATCTGCCCCAACGGGACCAACAGCGACGCCGACGGTGACACCTGTGCCTACAGCGGGGTGCCGGGCCTGGTGGGCACCCCCGGCGCCAGCTAAGCGCTCCCTGCCCTCTCACTGCGCTTCCTCCGAGTAGTCGTCCTGGCTTAGCGGTCTGACCAGGGAGAACTACCAGATGTTTCGGTGCCCGGGGCGGGATTCGAACCCGCACGCCCTTTCGGACAATGGATTTTGAGTCCATCGCGTCTGCCATTCCGCCACCCGGGCTGGTGGAAGCCGCAGCCTATCGTCCGGCCTGCGAACCCCGAGGTGGACCCCACAGCCGCCACAGCCGGCACCGCCGGCACCCCGGCACCGCCGACACCGCCGACACCGCCGGCACGGGTGCTCCCGGAGTTCCATCAGCGGCGCCGTAGGCTCCGAAGGTGGGAAGTGACCTGACCGGGAACGATCTCGCCGGCGGCCACCGCAATGCCGGCGACCTGCTCCGGGGCTGGGCTGACATCGGGTCCGGAGGCCAGGCGACCCTGGAAGCCGTCGACCTGTGGCTCGTGGAGTTGGGCTTCGCTCGGCCGGTCGAGACCGCCCGGGGAGTCCACCGGAGTCGGCCGGTGGTGCTCGTGCGACTCCGGGGCCACGACGGCGGCCTCCCGGTCGAGGGCTGGGGTGAGGGGGCGGCACTGGCCGACACCACCTACGACCGCGAGGACGCCAACCTGTCGTGGGCCACGCTCGAACACTCGCTCATCCCGGCGTTCATGGACCTGGTGGCCGGGGACGGGGGACGACTGCCCCGTCCCTCCCGGTCTGGAGGCGGTGCGTCGAGCGGCGCCCACCGCCCCTCTGTCGTTCGCCGCCCTGGAGATGGCGGTGGCGGACCTCCACCTCCGGGCCGAGCGACGCACGCTGGCCCAGGTGCTGGGGGTCGAGGGCCGGTCGGTCCTCATCGGGGCGGTGGTCGGCCGGATCGAGCCGCTCGGCGCCCTGGTGGACCAGGTCGTCAGCCTCAGCGACCAGGGCTTCAGCCGGGTCAAGGTGAAGATCGGCCCCGGGTGGGACCTGGAGCCCCTGGAAGCAATCCGCCGTTCCTTGCCTGACCCGGCCCTCCTGGCGCTCCAAGCCGATGCCAACGGTGCCTACTCAGCCGGTGACCTCGGCCACCTGGCCGCCCTGGACCGATTCGACCTCCTCTGCCTCGAGCAACCGTTCGACCGCGACGACCTGGCCACGCACCGCCTCCTGGCCGACCGGATGACCACCCCGATCTGCCTCGACGAGAGCGTCGACTCGCCGGAGTCCGCCCGCGAGGCCCTGGCCACCGGGGCCTGCTCGGTGATATGCGTCAAGCCCTCCCGTCTGGGCGGCCTCGGTGCCACCCTCGACCTCGTCGAGTCGTGCACCCGGTCCGGGGTGCCACTGTGGATGGGGGGCATGTTCGAGTCCGGTTACGCCCGGGGGGTCAACACCACCCTCGCCGCCCTGCCCGGCTTCGCCTGGCCGGGCGATCTCCGTCCCGCCAGCTCATACCTCCAACGCGATCTGGTCGCCGCCGCCGATCCGGAGCGGACCGGTCCCAATCGGGCCCTCCGTGCACGGCCGCCCTCGGGCGGGGGAATCGGGGGACCGCCCGATGTCGGAACCCTGGAGCGGTACGGGGCGAAGCACCGGACGTTCCACGTCTGAGCACGGGAAACCGGGTCTGACCATCACCACGGCGGCCGTGATCGACGGCCGGCACCCGGCCCCGGAGCCACGGAACCAAGCTGGGGACTGACGCAGGACCGGCCGCACCCAGCGAGGGGCTGGCTGCGCACCGTGGTCGCCGCCCGTGCGTAGAATTGCCGTTCTATGCACCGCTCCACCGTCGAACGACGCCTCAGCGACGCCCACCAGCAGCTGGTGAAGGCTCGGGCCGACCTGGCCGTGCTCGACGAACAGCTCCTGGTGGTCGACGAGATCGCCGAGGACACCGAGCTGCGCGCCGTGGTATCGGAGACGCCGGTAGCGTCTCGGGATCATCGGGAGGCCAGTCGGAGTGCGGCCGCCCTCCGGCAGACGCGCACCGCTCTGGCCGATCGGATCACCGAGCTGGAGCGTCGCCAGGACGAGCTGCTCGACCGACTCGTGGTCGGTCCGGGTTGATAGAGGATCGGCCGTACCGAACTCTCTTCGTCCGGGAGCGCTGTTCATCTGTGTGGGACCGATCCGTACGGGATGTGTCAGTGCGGGACTCAGCTGTGTGGGACTCAGCTGTGTGGGACTCAGCTGTGTGGGACTCAGCGTGCCGGAATTATCTGTGCGGGATGTATCTGAGCGGGAGTGGATTTCGAGGCCGATGCCATCGGCGCCCAATGGGGAAGGACGTGAGCCAACGTGACCAGGCGCGTGGTCATCGCTGAAGACGAGGCCATCATTCGACTGGATCTCAAAGAGATCCTCCTGAATGAGGGTTATGACGTCGTCGGTGAGACCGGACGGGGAGACGAGGCCGTGGACCTGGTCCGCGAGCACCAACCCGATCTGGTCATCCTCGACGTGAAGATGCCGGGCTCTGACGGACTGGCCGCGGCCCGGGCCATCCGGGACCTGGACCTCAAGGTGGCCGTCCTCATCCTGACCGCCTTCAGCCAGAGGAACCTGATCGACGAGGCGCGCGATGCCGGAGTGGCGGCGTACCTGGTCAAGCCGTTCCAGCGGATCGAGCTCATCCCGGCCATCGACCAGGCCATGGCCCGGTGTGAGCAGGAGTGGGCCATCGACGCCGAGGCTCGCCAGTCGGCCTCCGAGGACGGTGCCGGGAGGCCGGTGAGCGCCGAGGACAAGCTCGAGACCCGCCGCCTGGTCGACGGGGCCAAGGCGGTGCTCATGGAGCGGTCCGGGATGACCGAGGCCGAGGCCTTCGGGTTCATCCAGAAGACGGCCATGGGGACCCGCTCCCGGATGATCGACGTGGCCCGCCAGGTCCTCGAGGGCCTCCTCACTCCCTAGCGGGACGTCGACGATGGCCGGGTCCACCCAAAGCAAGGAAGCGGGGTCCCAGGGGAACGGCCGGGGGCCGGAGCCGGATCGGGCACCCCTGTTCCTGCTGGACGGCATGTCGCTGGCCTTCCGCGCCTACTTCGCCCTCCCGCCCGACCTCGCCACCACCACCGGGGTGGTGACCAACGCCGTGCACGGGTTCGCCTCCATGGTGGTCAACCTGGTGCGTGACCATCGCCCGATCGGGCATGGCCGTGGCCTTCGATCTGCCGGGAGGCACCTTCCGCGACGAGATCGTCTCCGACTACAAGGCCGGACGGTCCGAGACCCCCAACGACCTCCTGCCCCAGTTCGACATGATCCGCTCACTGCTCGGCGCACTGGCCATCCCGGTGATCGACGCCGAAGGGTTCGAGGCCGACGACGTGCTGGCCACCCTGGCCACCGAGGCCCGGGAGCGGGAGCATCCGGTCATCATCGTCACCGGGGACCGCGACTCGTACCAGTTGGTCGAAGACCCCTACATCCGGGTGCTGTACAACCGCCGTGGCGTGAGCGACTACGCCCTCTACGACGAGACCGGCATCGAGGAGCGGACCGGTGTCCGGCCCGAGAAGTATCCGATCCTGGCCGCCCTCCGAGGGGATCCGTCCGACAATCTCCCGGGCGTCCCCGGGGTGGGGGAGAAGACCGCGGCCAAACTGGTCAACGAGTACGGGGACCTCGACGCCATCTACGCCCATCTCGACGCCCTGTCGCCCAAGCTGCGGCAGAACCTGGCGGACCATGCCGAGCAGGTGCGGATGAACGCCGAGGTGATCCCGCTGATTCGGGACGTTCCTCTCGATGTCCACGTCGACCAATTGCGGCTCGGGGGCTGGGACGTCGACGTGGCCTACGCAATTCTTCGAGAGCCTGGAGCTGCGGACGCTGTGGGCCCGGTTCGCCCCCCTGATGGACGAGGGGGCGTTCGGGCCGCCGGCCGAGGGTTCGAAGAAGGCGGCCACCCGGGCGGGAGGGGCCGGGGTCGGGGGCGGGCTCGGCCGGAGCACGGGCGGCACGGGGAGCGGGCGCAGCGGGAGCAGCGGGGGCAGCCGGCGGCTGGCGGCGCGTCGACCGTTGCGGGCGCCAACCGGCATGGCTGAGCGCTCCCGATGTGGTGGTGGCGGAGACCGCCGCCGCGGCCGGTGAGGCCCTCGAACAGCTCTTCGCCGCGGCCAGGGCCTCCACCGGCTCGGTGGCTCTCCTGGCCCGCTGGTCCGGGGACCCGGGTCGGTCCCCGTGTCCAGCCTGACCCTCGCCGCCGAGGTGCCGGCCGACTCGGGGACCGCTGACGGCCCGACGACGCCGATGGTGCACCTCCAGGCCGCAGACAACCTCAAGTCCGCTGACGACAGTTCCGTCGACCTGTTGTCGGATCGCTCGGTGTTGGACGTGCTGGCCGCCGGTCTTGGACCGGACGGTGTGGGTGTGGTGGCCCACGACGCCAAGGAGATGATGCGCTCCCTCTTGCCCTTGGGCGTCGACATCACCGGGCTGGCCCTGGACAGTGCGGTGGCTGCCTACCTCTTGGATCCGTCGACGGACAGCTACCGCCTGAGCGATCTGGCCGCCCGCTACCTGGGGGTCGAAGTCGACGACGGAACCGGGGGCAAGGGACAGGGGACCTTCGCCCTCGATGTCCCCGCCGATTCGCTGACGCCACTGACGGGACTGACGCCCTGAGCGGGACTGACGGGGCGGATTCTGCCGGTTCCCGCCTGGACGAGAACGTCCTGCGGGCCGCACAGCTCACCGCGGTGCTGGCACGACTGCGGCCACCTATGTCCGAGGCCCTGACGGAAGTGGGGGAACAGGGGCTCTACAGCGACATCGAGCAGCCACTGGTGCGGGTGCTGGCCCGCATGGAGGTGGTGGGCATTCCGGTCGACCGGGAGGTCCTGCAAACGATCGCCTCCGGCCTGGCCGACGAATGTCAGTCCCTGGAGGGCACCATCCAGGACCTGGCCGGCACCCCGTTCAAGGTCAACTCGGTCCCTCAGCTCCGCACCGTGCTCTACGAGACGCTGGGACTGACCCCCGTGCGCAAGACCAAAACGGGCTTCTCGACCGACGCCCGGACCCTGGAGCTGCTGCGCGGTCAGCATCCGATCATCGAAGCACTGCTGCGCTACCGCGAAGTGGAGAAGTTGCGGTCCACCTACGGCGAGAGCCTGGCCAAAGAGGTGGCACCGGACGGACGTATCCATGCCACCTTCCGCCAGACGGTGGCCCGGACCGGTCGGTTGTCCTCTGACCGACCCAACCTCCACAACATCCCGGTGCGCACCGAGGAGGGTCGTCGCTTCCGCCAGGCCTTCGTTCCATCCGCCGGCCGTCGACTGCTGGTGGCCGACTACGACCAAGTCGAGCTACGGGCCATTGCCCACCTGTCCGGTGACCCCGGTCTCACCTCGGCCTTCGAAGCGGGCGAGGACATCCATCGCACCGTGGCGTCCCGGGTCTTCGGGGTCGAACGGGACGACGTGACCGGCGCCCAGCGGTCCACGGCCAAGATGGTCTCCTACGGCCTGGCCTACGGGATGGAGGCCTACGGACTCTCGCAGCGCTTGTCCGTACCGGTCGAGGAGGCCCAGGCCATCCTGCAGGCGTTCTTTGCCGGGTTCCCATCGGTTCGGGAGTACATGGAGCGCACGGTCAGCGAAGCCCGCATCAACGGTTACACCCTCACCGCCTTCGGCCGCCGGAGACCGCTACCCGATCTGGTCTCGACGAACTATCAAGTCCGTCAGGGGGCTGAGCGCCAGGCCATGAACGCCGGCATCCAGGGCTTGGCCGCTGACTTGTTCAAGGTGGCCCTGATCCGCCTTGACACCGGACTCGAAGAGGGGGGATTTGCTTCGGACCTGGTCCTCCAGGTTCACGATGAAGTCCTCTTGGACGTGGAACCGGATGAAGCCGATGAAGTGGCCGCCCTGACAGAGGAGGCGTTGACCGGGGCTGTCGATCTCGCCGTTCCCCTGAAGGTCGCCATGGCTTGGGGCTCCTCGTGGGCCGAAGCCAAAGAAGGCTGATCGAACCGCGCCTCACTCCTTCTTCGGATCCAGCCCCCGGCTCTCCCGCTCCCGCTCGTCTTGTTCCCGTTGTTGGTTGTGCCACTGCTCGTTGGCCTCGGGGGTGTCGATGCCGAGGCCCGGCTCTTGTCCGAAGGGCGCGGGTGGGGAGAACGCCCACTCGATCCGGCCCTTCCGGTCCAGACCCCGCCGGGTGAGGGTCCACCCGTCGAAGGTCTTCAAGGAGTGGTGGTGCTCGCAGAGCAGGGCCAGATTGTCGAGTTCGGTGGGCCCGTCCTCGGCCACCGGGACGACGTGGTCGATCTCCAGGGCCCAAGAGACCCGACAGCCCGGCACCACACAGGTGGTGTCCCGGAAGACCAGGGCGGTGCGCAGGACCTGGTTGATGGTCCGACCCCTGTGGGAGACGGCCCGGATGTCCCCGGCCTGGTGGAAGACGTAGCGGCGGAAGGAGTCGACGGCCATCTGGCGGGCCAGGGCCACCGGGATGGGTCCCTGGTTGTCGATCTCGCAGCACTCGCCCGGTTCGGTGTAGCCCCGTTCCAGGGCGTCGGCGTCCACCCGGATCACCACCGAGCAGGTCGGGGGGCGGTCGATGAGGGTGAGGGAGTCCTCCGAGGGCTGGTCGGTGCCGGTGTCGGCGGTGTCGGCGGTGTCGATGGGTATTCCTGGTTCTGGCGACAGGTCGGCGTCGGGTGGGTCGAGGTCCGGGTCGTGGTCGGGATCGACCAGCAGGGGAGGCCCGGGTGGTGGGACCTTCGGGGTCCCGGCCCTGGTCCCGGTGCCGGCCTTGGCCTTGGCCTCCGGCCCGGGGCCGGCCGACGTGTGGCCGGAGCGCCGGGGCGAGGGGCCAGGGGCTGGTCGGTGTCGGGATGGCGTTGGGTGATCAGGGCGAAGAAGGCATCGGCCCGGACCGCCCCTTCGGGCTCGCCCTCGTAGTCGGGCTGGGACCGTCGGGCCGTGCGCAGGCGGGTGGCCACCACGCCCAGCTGGGAGAGGATCTTGGCCCCCCGGTCGGCGGTGTCGCTGCCCTGGTAGCAAAAGGCCCCCTCGGCGTCGGTCCACGACGAGAAGTGGCGCCGGGCCCGGATCCGCCGGAGGGCGGCGATGGGGTCGGCCCCGGCCGACGAGGCCCGGGACCGACGGCACCGCTCCCGGACGTCGCCTAAGGCGGCCTCGGCCGCCCCGGACAACAGCTCGGTCTCCCGCCCGGGGTCGAGCACCCCGGCCTCGGTCAGCTCGGTGACCTTGGGGGCCGACAGGTCCCCTTTGCGCAGGGCCTCCTCGGTGCCGGGCAGGCTCAGGAGCCTGCGTCCGTTGGACAGGGTGTCCCGGGCCTTGCCGGTGGGGACCCCTTCCACCTGGCCCAGCATCTCGGGGGCGCTGCGGTAGCCCTCGTCCCGCCAGATCCCCGAGGCCTCGATCCGGGGGGCCAGCAAGGTCTTGCCCGCATTGGTCAGCCGCTCGACGGCCACCAACGAGGCGTAGAGCACCTTCGAGTCGGCCCCGGTCAGCCGGGCCGGATCGAGTTCGTCCACCACCGCGGCCAGCTGGGCCACGACCGAATCCACCCGGGCCCCGAGGCCGGCATCGCCATCGGGAGAGCGCATCCGACGGAGCCATGCACGAGATCGGCACCGGCGCAGAGCACGACGAGAGCCACCCGCGTCCGGGGGCGTGTCGAACAGCGGGGTCGGCGACGGGTGTGACGCTGTCGCCCTCCTCGTCGTCCGGTTCACGATGACCATGGATGCATCCTGACAGGAGGGTGTAACAGCGCCTCATGGCGGAAGCCGGTGGCAGAACGACGGGTGGCGCAGGCCAGTCAACGGTCACCCGGCTTGCGGGGAAGGCCGGAGGCGGAGGGCCAGGCCCTGGCCGGAGCCGGTGGACCTCCCGGATCGCCCCGTACGGCTCAGAGCGCTGGTGCAGTAACATTGCACGCTGGTCACAACGATTGTGGCCCCATCTTCACCACCGTGGCCTCCGAGGCCGAGGTGGACCCGTCCGGAAAGCGAGCTACCTACTACATGTCCGATACACAAGTCGTACCCGAGGGCACCGCCCTGTTGTCCTCTGAGGCCATGGGCACCTTCGACGAGAACGGGGTGTACATCCCCCGCTCTGTGACCGAAGACGACCTCGGTGGAGCGTCCCTCGAGGACGCCATGGCCGGAACCATCGTCGAGTTCGAGGACGGTGACCTGGTGGAGGGAACCGTCGTCAAGATCGACCGTGACGAGGTGCTCCTCGACATCGGATTCAAGTCCGAAGGGGTGATCCCGGTTCGGGAGCTCTCCATCCGCAACGACGTCGACCCGTCGGAGATCGTGACGTTGGGCGAGGCCATCGAGGCCCTGGTCCTCCAGAAAGAGGACAAAGAGGGACGCCTCATCCTCTCCAAGAAGCGGGCCCAGTACGAGCGGGCCTGGGGCACCATCGAGAAGCTCAAGGAAGCCGACGAGGTGGTCACCGGTCCGGTCATCGAAGTGGTCAAGGGCGGCCTGATCGTCGACATCGGCCTCCGGGGCTTCCTGCCCGCGTCGCTGGTGGAGCTGCGCCGGGTGCGGGAGCTGCAGCCCTACGTCGGTCGGACCATCGAGGCGAAGATCATCGAGCTGGACCGAAACCGCAACAACGTGGTCCTGTCCCGCCGGGCGTGGTTGGAGGAGACCCAGAAGGAGCAGCGCGGCGAGTTCCTCATCAACCTCAAGCCGGGCGAACGCCGCAAGGGCATCGTGTCCTCGGTGGTCAACTTCGGTGCGTTTGTGGACCTGGGTGGGATGGACGGGCTCGTCCACGTCTCGGAGCTGTCGTGGAAGCACGTCGACCATCCCTCGTCGGTGGTCTCGGTCGGTGACGAGATCGACGTGGAAGTCCTCGACGTCGATCTTCCCAAGGAGCGCATCAGCCTGTCGCTCAAGGCCACCCAGACCGACCCGTGGCAGGAGTTCGCCAACTCCCACCAGGTGGGGGAGCTGGTCTACGGCCGGATCACCAAGCTGGTCCCCTTCGGCTCGTTCGTGCAGGTCGGGGACGGTATCGAGGGCCTGGTCCACATCTCGGAGATGGCCGGCCACCACGTCGACCTTCCCGAGCAGGTGGTCACCCCCGGCGAGGAGCTGTGGGTCAAGATCATCGACATCGACCTCCAGCGTCGCCGGATCAGCCTCTCCATCAAGCAGGCGGCCGAAGGCGGCGAGGTCTCCGAGGAGTACCGCGAGGCCTTCGGTGAGCATGCCTACGACGACGAGGGCAACTATGTCGGCCCGGTCTTCGCCGAGGCCGAGTTCACCCCGGAGACGGAAGCGCAGGCAGCGTGGGCCGACTACGTGGCCGAGCACGGGAATGCCGAAGGTGCGGATGCCCCGGCGGGAACGGTCGACGCCGAGCTCGTAGAGCCGGCCGCCGCCCCGGCCCCGGTTGCTGAGGCTGCACCCGCTCCTGTCGCCGAGGCGGCACCGGCCGCCGAGGCAGCTCCGGTTGCGGCCGAGCCTGCACCGGCTCCGGCGCCAGCTCCTGCCGCTGAGACCGCCCCGTCCGCCCCGGCGGAAGGCGGGGCCGACGCCGGCTGACCACAACGCCGGCTGACCACAACGCCGGCTGACCACAACGCCGGCTGACCAAATCGCCGGCTGACCGCATCGCCGGGTACCGGCGGCGGCAAGTAGTGACAGCCGCGGTCGGTAGCTAACGCCGCCGACGAGAGACGGGGATCGGCCTCACGGGCGGCGGTTCAACGCGACCTGAGTCGTCCGAACAATGTGCGGTCACGCCCGGTCCGAGCCCAGCCCGAATACAGCATCGGTCAGCTGCCGTTGGTCTCCGCAGTGGAATCCGGCGTCCTCGGTGCAGGGCTCTTCGGAGCTGCCTTCTTGGGAGCCGGAGCTTTGGCCGCGGGCTCAGTCGGAGGCTTGGCCGGCGGCGGAGCCTTCTTCGGGGCCGGAGCCTTGGCAGGAGCCGGGGCCTTGGGAGGCGAGGCCGGCGTCGAAGCCGCCGGCGCCGAGGCCGCTGGGCCAGCCGCCGCGCCCCCACTCACAGCCGCCTTCGCACCCGAAGACCCCGAAGACCCCGACTTCACCTGAGGGTCGGCCAGCGGGAAGTGACAGGCCACCTGGTGCCCCGGGCCGATGTCACGCAACAGCGGCTCCTCCTCCGCACAGCGGTCCTGCGCGTAGGGACAGCGGGTGCGGAATCGGCATCCGGAGGGCGGATTCAGCGGGGAGGGCAGTTCCCCCGAGAGGCCCTTGTGGTCGGATTTCATGTCGGGATCCGGCTCGGGGATCGAGGCCAGCAGAGCCTCGGTGTAGGGGTGGGCGGGCCACCGGTACAGCTCGTCGGAGCCGGCCACCTCGACCAGCTTTCCGAGGTACATGACCGCCACCCGGTCCGAGACGTTCTTGACCACGCCCAGGTCGTGGGCGATGAACACCATGGTGAGGCCGAACCTGGCCTTCAGGTCGGCCATCAGATTGAGGATCTGAGCCTGGACGGAGACGTCGAGGGCCGACACGGGCTCGTCGCAGATGAGCAGTTCGGGCTCGGCCATCAGGGCCCGGGCGATGCTGATGCGCTGGCACTGGCCCCCCGAGAACTCACCCGGTCGGCGGTCTCCGGCAGCCTCGGGGTCGATGCCGACGGCCTCCAGCATCTCGTTGACCTTGGCGGCCCGCTCCTTCTTGTTGCCCCGGCCCCAGATGACCAACGGCTCGGCCACGATGTCGCGGACCCGGCGGCGGGGATTGAGCGAGGAGATGGGGTCCTGGAAGATCATCTGGATCTTGGTCCGCACCCGACGCAGGTTCCGGGAGGAGAGGGAACTCAGGTTCTGGCCGCGGTAGGTCACCACACCCGACGTGGGCGCCTGCACCTGGACCAGGGCCCGCCCGGTGGTGGACTTCCCGCAGCCCGACTCGCCGACCAGCCCCAGGGTCTCGCCGACCTTGACCGAGAAGCTGACGCCGGAGACAGCCTGTACCCGCTGCCGCCCACTGCGGAACTCGACCACCAGGTTGTCCACGTCGAGCACGATGTCGTCGGCGGAGCTCGAGGAGCCCTGTGGCGCCCCGACCGGAGCGGCGGTGTCAGTCGACAGGTCGGTCATGATCCGGCTCCGGTGTCCGGCAGACTTTGGTCTCCGCCGTCTTCCGTTCCGGGGCCTCCGCCGCTGGCGCGGCTACCGCCGCCGCCCGGAGCGGAAGCCGAACCCGGACCATCGGCGCCGCCGGCAGCGGGAGCAGCCGGAGCGGCCGGAGCAGCGCCGGCCGACGGAGCAGAAGCGGAAGTCGGAGCCGGCACCCCCACCGTCACCGGCGTGCCACCGGCCCCGTTGGATGGTGCGGTGGAGACCCCGTTGACCAGGGGGAACCAACAGGCGAAGAGGTGGGCCGCCGAGCCGGCGGTCCGCAGGGGGGGATCGCTCTCCCGGCACTTGTCCTGGGCGTAGGGGCAGCGAGGGGAGAACCGGCACCCCTTGGGCGGGTGGATCAGGTCCGGGGGGCGCCCGGCGATGGCATGGAGGCGGGTGCCGCTGGGATCGGCCAGCCGGGGGATCGAGTCCATGAGGGCCTGGGTGTAAGGCATATGGGTGTCGTGGAACAAGGTGTGGGTGGGGGCCCGCTCGACCACCCGTCCGGCGTACATCACCACGATCTCGTCGGCCCGGGACGCCACCACCCCGAGGTCGTGGGTGACCAGGATGACCGCCATGTGGCGCTCCCGCTGCAGGTCGGCCAAGAGGTCGAGGATCTGGGCCTGCACCGTCACGTCCAAGCCGGTGGTGGGCTCGTCGGCCATCACCAGGCGGGGGGCGCAGGCCAGGGCGATGGCGATCATGACCCGCTGGCGCATGCCACCGGACAGTTGGAACGGGTACCACCGGACCCGCTCCTCGGGCGAGGGGATGCCGACCTGGCGGAGCAGCTCGATGGCGTTGGCCCGGGCCTCCTTCCCGTCCATCCCCATGTGCAGGCGAAGCGATTCGGTGATCTGCGTACCGATCCGCTTGACCGGGTTGAGGGCGGTCATCGGATCCTGGAAGATCATGCTGAGCTCGGCGCCCCATACCTGGCGCAACTGCTTGTCGTCCATGGCGGTCAGGTCGTGGCCGGCGAAATGGACGGTGCCGCTCCTGATGACATCACGCGGGGGGAGGAGGCCCATGATCGAACGGGACAGCACGGTCTTGCCCGATCCGGACTCCCCGACGATGCCGAGCGTCTTGCCGCGCCCCACCGACAGCGACACCCCGTCGACGGCCTTCACCGTCCCGCGGCCGGTGCGGAACGCCGTATGCAGGTCCTCGACCATGAGCAACGGTTCGCCGGGGACGCCCACGTCGTTGAACTCCAGGGTGTGGTGCTTCGACCGTCCGATCACGGCTGCCCCCCGACCCCGGCCTCGACCCCGGCCGACCCGGTCATATCAGGCTCTCCCGGATGTCGAACCGCTGACGGAGGCGGTCGCCGATGAGGTTGATCGACAGCAGCAGGAGGAACATGGTGATGACCGGCCAGAGCATGATGTACGGGTTGGTGTTGAGGTTGCCGTTGGAGGCGCCCTCCTCGATGATGTTTCCCCACGACGGGGTGGGGAGGGGGACCGACAGGCCGAGGAACGCCAGCGAGCCCTCGATCACGATGACTCCGGCCACCGTGAGCAGTCCGAAGGTGACGGCCACCGGGATCACGTTGGGCAGGATCTCGCGGAAGATGATCCGCGACGTGCTGGCCCCCATGGTCTTTGCCGCGATCACGAAGTCGCGGTTGGCGAAGGACAGACTGGAGGCCCGGACCACCCGGTAGAGGAGGGGTATCACCGCCACGCCCAGGATGAGGGTGATCTTCCACAGCGTCTGCCCCCAGAAGGCCACGATGGCGATCACCGCCACGATGGCGGGAAAGGCCAGCAGCACGAAGGCCCCGGCGTTGAGGGAGACGTCGAGAGCCCCGCCTTTGTAACCCGAGATCAGGCCCAGGGTTCCCCCCACCAACAGGCCGATGGCCACCGATACGAACCCGACGACGAGGGACACCCGGGCCCCGTAGATGACCCGGCTCAGCAGGTCCCGACCCAGGTCGTCGGTGCCCAGCAGGTGGTGGACGCTGGGCGAGGCGTTGATGGCGTTGTAGTTCTGGAAGTCCGGGTTGGGCAGCGGCAGCAGGTTGGCGATGACGGCCAGGATCACGATCAGGCCCACCCATCCGACCGCCAACCAGAACAGCAGCCCCAGGGGCTTCTTGGCCAGGACGTCGTCGGCATCCATGGGCCCGACCTCGACCGCCGTGACCAGCTCGTCCATGACCCCGGTCCCCGGGAAGCGGTCGGTGACCAGCCGGGCCGAGTTCCCGGTCTGCTTGAGTTCGCGGTCGTCAGGCATCGGTCACCTCCTCGTCACTCCGGCCACCCTCGAGACATCTCGTCACTGCCGTCACGGCCCCGACTATCCCTACTGCCCTCACTATCCCCACTGCCGTCACTGCTCTCACCCCGATCACTCCCTCGTCACCCTGGGATCGACCATGGTGAAGATGAAGTCGATGATGAATTGTAGGAGCACGTAGACGATGGCAATGACCAGGGAGATCCCCTGGACCACCAGGTAGTCACGCTGCTGGACCGCCAGTACCAGCGAGTAGCCCAGCCCGTTGATGGCGAACAGGTACTCCACGATGAACAGGCCGCCGATCAGGGCGCCGATGTTGACACCGGCCGCCGCCAGCAGGGAGAAGGACGAGGGCCGGAAGGCGTGGCGCCACATGACCCAGCGGGTGGACATGCCCTTGGACCGGGCCATGGTGATGAAGTCCTCTTGCAACGTGCTGATCAGGTCCGATCGGAACAGTCGGTAGTAGATGGCGATGGAGCCGGCGGTGATGGCCAGCGAGGGCAGGATCATCTCGTGGAGGTTGGTGCCCGGAGACTGGGTGAAGGGGACATACCCGGTGGCCGGGAACCAGTGCAGGCTCACTGCGAATACCGCCACCATCACCGGGGCGATGACGAACGGGGGCAGGGCCAGTAGGCCGAAGGTGCCGGTGGTGGAGATGTTGTCGATGGGCCGGTTGGGGCGCCTCGAGGTGAACAGGGCCAGCGGGATGGCCACGGCGAAGGCGATGATCTGGGAGATGATGATCAGTTCGAGGTCGATGGGCCAACCGGTGGAGATGATGTGGGTGACCGACTCGTGGTTGAGGTAGGACTGGCCCAGGTTGCCGTGGAAGACCGACCCCAGCCAGGTCAGGTACTGCTGGAACAGCGGTTTGTTGAGCCCCAGTTGCTTGAACAGCACGGCCTGGTTGTGGGCGGTGTCGTTGGGCCCGAGGATCACGGTGGCCGGGTTGCCGGGCAACAGGTGCACCAGCAAGAAGATGAGCACCGAGATGATGAACGCCACGACCGCCAGTTGGATCAGGCGTCGGAAGAAATACTTGACCATGGGGTTCAGGGATTGCCGAGCCGGTTTCCCGACGGCCTATCCGGCCGCCAGCCAGGTCTGATGAGGGAAGAAGACACCTTCGTCGAAGCTGTAGCCCTTCATGCCGTTCGGTAGGACCAGGTTGTTGAAGTTCTGCACCCGGGGGGAGGCCACCTCGGAGAACAGGTACTGCTCGAGCCACAGGTAGGGAAGGTCCTTGGCCAGCCGCTCGTTGACCTTCTGGTAGGCCGCCACCCGGACGGCCTGGTCGGTGGTGTGACGCCCCTGCAGCATGGCGGTCTCGATCTCCGGGTCGTCGAGGCGGGTGAAGTTGAGGCCGATCTGGTTGAGCGGTGAGATGGTGGTGGTGCTCCACCAGACGTAGTTGAGATCGGGATTGACCGCCCCGAACTGGTAGGAGGTGACCGCCTGGAACTTTCCGAACACGAAGTCGTCGATGATCGAGGCCTGCTCCACCTCGGAGACGGTCACCGTGAACCCGACCTGCTGCCACATCTGCTGGATCGCCTGGACCACCTTGATCTCCACCGGGTCGGGGATGGTCATCAGGTTGATGGTCGGGGTCCCGTGCTTGGCCTTGTAGGCACTGACCAGGGCCGAGGCCCCCGAGGGGTCGAAGGTGGGGTAGTGGGGGTCCTTGTAGTACGGCGAGTCCGGTAGGAAGATCCCGTTGGCCGGCTTGGCCGGAGGCCCCCCGATGATGGTCTGGACCTCCTTCTGGTTCATACCCTTGGCCAGGGCCTGGCGGATGGTCAGGTCATCGGTCGGGGGAGTGACGGTGTTCAACATGATGAAGGCGAAGGTGGGCTCCCCGATGACCCCGGTCTGGCTGTCGACCAGCTGGTAACCGGAGCCGCCGGAGCCGGTGAAGTTGGTGATGGTCGAGGGACTGGCCGACTCGATCATGTCGACCCCACCGGAGCGCAAGGTGGACTCGCGGGCGCTGGTGTCGGGGATGGGCTTGAAGGTGATGGAGTCCAGGTAGGGGAAGCCCTCCTGCCAGTAGGTGGGATTTCGGGTGGCGGTGAAGAAGTCGTTGGGCTGCCAGGTGTCGTAGATGAACGGCCCGGTGCCCACCGGCACCACCGTTCCCGACGAGTTGGCCGAGGCCTGGATCATGGACTCGGCCACCACGTAGCCCACCTGGGTGGTGAGCCCCGACGGGAAGGTGGGATTGGGCCCGGTCAGGTTGAAGACCACGGTCATGGAGTCCGGGGCGCCGACCGAGGCCACCTGCCGTAGGGCCACCCCGGTCAGGGCCGAGGCTTTGAGGGCGGTGAAGTTGGCCTGGACCACGGTGGAGGTCAGGAGGGATCCGTCGTGGAACTTGATGTTGGGACGCAGGGTCATGGTCCACACGTCAAAGGTGGAATTGCTGGTCATCGACTTGCACAGGTACGGCTGGGTGGTCCCGTCGGCGGCAATGGCCATCAGGGGGTCGAAGACGGTGTTGGCGTAGAGGAAGCCGTTGGTGTCCCAGTGGTTGGCCGGGGGGTAGAAGCCGTCGATCTCGGCGATGGTGCCGATGGTCAGGGCACCCCCCCGCACCGGGGAGCCCTTTCCCACCCCCGGTTTGCCTCCACTGCCGGTGGTGGTGCTGGACGATCCGCTCGGACTCGAGGAGCAGCCGGCCAGCAAGCTCGACGACCCGGCCCCCAGTGCCACGGCGCCACCGACGGCGGCGCCACGGGACAAAAAGGTACGACGGCTAAATCCATTGCCGAGTGTCACAGAAGTCCCCCATCACTTTTGCCGGTCACCCCTGAGCCGGTCACTGCCGAAACCTGTCGAAAACTGCTGCTCGCAAGCCGGATGCACTCTCCCACACGTTCGGTACGTTGTGCGGGCACGTTACCGCCTGGTAGGTCGGCGGTCCATGGTTTGTCACCGTGTCCATGGATTGTGGCGGTCTCCACCCGTACCGTGGCGCTGGGTACCATGCCTGCCATGGATGCGGCCCCTCCGGACTCGACCTCGGCGTCCTCGGCGTCCTCGGTGGCCTCGGTGGTCGAAACCGAGACGGAGATCCCGGTGCCCGGTACGGAGCGCGACCCGGCCACACGGGAGCGCCGAGCCAGCCCCGCCAACCCCGCCAGCGCCCGGCACGACCACGACAACAACAACGACCGATACCACGGCGGCCCGAGCCCCACAGGGGGCGACGGCTCACCTCCCGGAACGGACAACGGGCCGGAGGATCCCGAGGGCCCCCCGTTCAGCCGGGTGACCATGGGCGTCATCACGGTGGTCGCGGTGGCCGTGGTGGCGTTCTCGGTGGTCCTGCGCTTCTGGACCACGTCGGACCTGTGGCTGGACGAGGCCCTGACCGTCAACATCGCCCACCTTCCCCTGCACGAGATCCCCTCGTACCTCAAGCGGGACGGCTCACCTCCGCTCTACTACTACCTGCTGCACTTCTGGATCAGCTGGTTCGGCACCTCGGACGTGGCGGTCCGGTCGCTGTCGGGGGTGTTCGGGGTGATCACCCTGCCGCTGGTGTGGCTGGCCGGCAGGCGACTGGGGGGCAAGACCCTGGCCTGGGCGGCCCTGCTGTTGTTGGCCACCTCCCCGTTCGCTGTCCGCTACGACACCGAGACCCGGATGTACTCGCTGGTGGCCCTCCTGACCGTGCTGGGGTTCTTGGCCCTCGACCGGTCCTTGAGCCGGCCCCGGGCCGGCAACCTCATCGCCGTGGGCGTGGTCACCAGCCTGCTCCTCTACACCCACTACTGGGCCCTGTACCTGGTGGGCACCGTCGTGCTGTGGCTGGCCTGGGAAGCCTGGAGGGGGCGGCCCGCCTGGCGAACCGGCGCCCGCCGGTCGTTGGTGGCCGTCCTGGTCGGATGCCTGACCTTCATTCCGTGGTTACCGATCTTCTGGTTCCAGTCCCGCCATACCGGTACCCCCTGGGCCACCACTGCCAGCTTCGCCTCCATGGTCAGCTCGGTGACGGCGTTCGCCGGAGGGGGCACCAACTCGGGCAAGGCCCTGGCCCTCATGATCTTCGCCCTGGCCGGCCTGGGGGTCTTCGGTCTGGCCACCGGCCGCCTCCACATCGAGCTCGATCTGCGAACCCGGCCCCTGGCCCGTCCGCTGGCCGTGGTGGTGGTGGGCACGTTGGGGGCCGCTCTGGCCGGAGGGTTGCTGGCCAAGAGCACCTTCGATGCCCGCTACGCCTCGGTGGTGTTCGTCCCCCTGATCCTGTTGGTGGCGGTGGGGGTGACCACCTTCTTGGACCGGAGGATCCGGGTGGCGGTGCTGGCCCTGGCGGTGGCGGTGGGGCTGGCCGGGGCCGTGCCCGACATCACCACCAACCGCTCCCAGGCCGGCCAGGTGGCCCGGGCCATCGCCACCTACGGCCACCCCGGCGACATCGTGGCGTACTGCCCCGATCAGCTGGGCCCGGCCGTCAACCGGCTGCTTCCCACCGGCCGGTACGACCAGACCACGTTCCCCCGCGGCACCGGTCCGGCCTTCGTCAACTGGGTCGACTACAGCACGGCGATCAAGAAGGCCTCAGCACTGGCCTTCGCCCAACGCCTGGAGTCGGCGTCGGCGGCGTCCGGCAGGCAGATCTTCTTGGTGTGGGGCGGGGGGTATGCCGGGTTCGGGCTCAAGTGCGAGGGCATCGTCCAGACCCTGCAGGCCAATCCGGAGTACCGGGCCCAGCAGTTGGTGGCCGGGAACGACGCCACCTTCTATCAGCCGATGTGGATGGTGCGCTTCACACCGATCCGATCCTGAGCTGGCGTGACCGAGCTGGGATCCCGGACGGCTGAGGGAGGCGGGCTGAGGCCGACCGGGACCGGTTCTGCCCAACCGGCCGGGGCCGACACTTCAGCCGACGCCGCAGCCGAGACCGAAGCCGCAGGCACAGGCAACGCCGCGACCGAAGCACCGGACACGGACCCGCCACGGGACCCATCGGACCTATCACCAGATGAAGGACCGGGTCCGGCACCTGGCCGGCATCTACGGCCGGGCCGTACTGGCCGTCCTCCCGGCCTGGATCGTGGCCCGGGTGCTGGTGGCGTTCAGCCTGATCCTGGCCCACCTGCTGGTGAACGTGGCCCGCCCCCACAATCCCGGGGCCCGGCTCCGGGTCCACCAGGGCCTGTTGGCCTGGGACGGCGGCTGGTACGAGGCTATCGCCGGCCACGGCTACTCGGCCGCCGGACAGCAGTCGGTGCGGTTCTTCCCGGCCTTCCCCATGGCCGCCCGGGTGCTGGGCGGGATCCCCGGGATCGGCGTGGACACCGCTCTGGTCCTCGTCGCCAATGTCTGCGCCCTGGCCGCCATGGCCGCCCTGCTGGTGCTGGTCCGGTACGACCTTGGCGACCCGAAGCTGGCCCGACGGTCGGTCTGGCTGCTGGCCCTGGCCCCCTCGGCGTACTGCCTGGTCCTGGGGTACTCCGACGCCGCCCTGCTGCTGGGAGCGGTGGTCACCGTGCTGGCGGCCCGGACCGGTCGGTGGTGGTGGGCCGCCGGGGCCGGGTTGGCGGCCGGGCTGGTGCGTCCGGTCGGGGTCCTGTTGGTGGTCCCGGTGCTGATCGAGGTGTGGATGAGCCGCCGGAACGACCCCACGGTCGGGCGCTGGACCGCCCGGGTGGCTGCGGTGGCCGGGCCCCGTGGCCGGGCTCGGGGCATCTTCCTCGGTTGGGTCGACCATCAATTCGGTGACGCCTGGCTCCCCTTCCAACTCCAAGAGCAGGTGGGGCGTCGGGGGAACCTGGCCTTCCCGGTAACGGCCATGGCCCACAACGTGGCGTCCCTGTTCCACGGTCACCACGTGGGGAGTGCCCTGCACGTGCCCTGGGTGCTGTTGTGCCTGTTTCTGCTGGTGGTGGCGTTCCGGAAGCTACCCCTGTCCTATGCCGCCCTGGCCACGGTGATGCTGGCGGTCTCCCTGACCAGCTCCAACCTGGACTCCTTCGAGCGCTACGCCCTGGGGGCCTTCCCCCTGGTCGTAGCGGCGTCCACCCTGACCTCCCGCCGGAGGGTCGAGGTCGTGGTCCTGGCCCTGGCCGGGGTGGGGATGGTGGGCTACGGCGTGCTGGCCTTCATGGGGGTGGTGGTGCCCTGAACCGGGCCGGCCGAAAAGGGGACCTTCCCCCGGCTCGGTGGAACCAGCAACTATCCTGCCTCTGCGCGGCGTTACGGCCGTGTCGCGGTTCAACCGCACCGGAGCACACCAGGGACATCTGTTGTGCCGGTCACCGAGCGAACGGGTAGAGAGGACTCCCGGGGCAGGTCGGCCGAGCACGGAGCGTCCCTGCCGGACGGAGATTCGCCGAGATGGGACGCGATGAACACCACCGCCGACAGCACCAGGATCGAGAGGACTCCGACGCAGTGCCAAGCCCCGAGCCGAACCCCATGAGCGCAGCAACGCCAGGATCCGAGCCGGCCGGCGCCGCCGACCCTGACCACACCGACTCTGGCTCCGCCGGCACCGGTTCTGCACGGGCTCGGCTCCGCCGGCACCCCGGCCCGGCCCGTGGCCATCATCGGGGCGGGGCCGGCCGGTCTGACCGCGGCACGCCAGCTGGCCGAGGCCGGCGACCCGGTGATCGTGGTGGAAGAGGACACCGTGGTCGGTGGCATCAGCCGCACCGTCGAGCGCGACGGCTGGCGGTTCGACATCGGAGGCCACCGGTTCTTCACCAAGGTCAAGCCGGTGGAGGAGTTCTGGCACAAGGTCCTCCCCGACGAGGACTTCCTCCTCCGACCCCGGATGAGCCGGATCTACTACGAGGGCAAGTTCTACGACTACCCGATCAAGCTGGGCAACGCCCTCTCCAACCTCGGGGTCGTGGAGTCGTTCCTGTGCGGGCTGTCCTTCTTGTGGGTGCGGGTCCATCCACCCAAGGACCTGACCACCCTGGAGGGCTACATCGTCTCCAACTACGGCTGGCGGCTGTACCGCCACTTCTTCAAGACCTACAACGAGAAGGTGTGGGCCGTCTCCGGCCTCGGAGATCTCGGCCGACTGGGGAGCCCAGCGGATCAAGGGCATGTCCCTGTGGGACGCGGTGTGGGAGCCCATCCGGTCCTCGGTGGCCGGGCGGCGCAAGGACCGGTCCAAGCAGGTCACCAGCCTCATCGAGGAGTTCCAGTACCCCAAGTTGGGCCCGGGCATGATGTGGGAGCGCTGTGCCGAGCAGGTGCAGGAGCTGGGCGGGACGCTCGAGATGTCGACCCGGGCCAGTGCCGTCCATGTGGAGGACGGGGCCGCCGTGGCGGTCACGTTCACCTCCGGGGGCCAAGACCAGCGGGTGGACGTCTCCGAGGTCATCTCGTCCATGCCCCTCACCGCCCTGGCCCGGATCGTCGACCCCCCGGTGCCCGACGAGGTCCTGGCCGCCGCCGACGACCTCCACTACCGCGACTTCCTCACGGTGGCCCTGGTGGTGCCCGAGGAGCGGGGCTTCCCCGACAACTGGATCTACATCCACTCCCCGGACGTCAAGGTGGGTCGCATCCAGAACTTCGGGGTGTGGTCCCCCTTCCTGGTCAAGGACGGGCGGACCTGTCTGGGCATGGAGTACTTCGTCTTCGAGGGTGACGAGCTGTGGACCTGCAACGACGACGACCTGGTGGCGCTGGCCACCAAGGAGCTGGCCACCATCGGCCTGGTGGACCCGTCCGATGTCGAGGTGGGCTACGTGGTGCGGATGCCCAAGGCCTACCCGGTCTACGACGACGTCTACGCCGACAATGTGCAGGTCATCCGGCGGTGGTTCGAGGAGCACGCCCCCAACGTCCACCCGGTGGGCCGGAACGGGATGCACAAGTACAACAACCAGGACCACTCCATGTACACCGCCATGCTCACGGTGGAGAACATCCACGGCGCCCACCATGACATCTGGTCGGTCAACGTCGAAGAGGAGTACCACGAGTCCACCGATGGGCCCTCGGAGGCCTCCGAAGGACGCACCGGGCGCGCCGCCCCGATCATCCCGCGCCGTTCCACCCAGACGGGCGGTGCCACCCAGACGGGCAGCACCGCCCAGGCCGGCTCCACCACCGGGAGCACGAACGACAGCGGGGCCGGGAACGCCGTCGGAACCGGTGCCGGCACCGGGACAACCTCCACCGTTGGGAGCCAGGTCGGGGACAAGGCCCGGAACGCCGGCGGCTAGTGCGGGGAGGCACCGAGCAGCCGCCCGGATCGTGGCGCTCGTTTCCCTGGTGGATGGGGGGGATCAGCGCGGTCGGTCTGGGCCTCCGGCTCATCTACGTCTTCGTGGTGAAAGCGGGGGCCAGCGTCCAGGGTGACGCGTACTACTACCACTGGCAGGCCCAGCTCAACACCCAGGGCCACTGGTTCGTCGACCCCGCCGCCTTTCTGGCCAAGCACCCGGTGGCCGCTCTGATCCCCTCGGCCCAGCACCCGCCGTTGTTCACCATGCTGCTGACCGCCGCGGACTACGTGGGCCTGAGGAGCCCCGCATCGCAACTGACGCTGGAGTGCGTGATCGGTTCGGCCACCATCGCCCTCACCGGGTACGTGGCCCGCGACCTGTCCACCCCCAGGACCGGAGTCATCGCCGCGGTCATCGCCGCCCTGTACCCGGGGTTCTGGGTCTTCGACGGCGAGATCATGTCCGAGGCGGTGGTGATGCTGCTGGCCGCGGTGACCATCCTGGCCGCCAACCGCTGCTTCCGTCACTTCACCACCGGTCGGATCGTGGTCCTGGCCCTACTCACCGGATTGTGCGCGCTGACCCGGGCCGAGCTGGTGCTGTTGGTCCCCCTGGTGGCCCTGCCCACCGTGTGGTGGCAACGCTCGAAGAGCCACCGGAACCGGTTGGCGCTGTGCGGCGTGGTCGTGGTGGTGGCCCTGGTGCCCATGCTGCCCTGGTTCGCCCGCAACCTCACCACCTTCAACCATCCGGTCTGGCTCTCCGACCAGCTCCCGATCACCGTGGCCTCGGCCAACAACTACCAGACCTACTACGGGCCCCTGACTGCCTCGTGGTGCTTCACCTGCCTGTTGAGCGCCCGCTTCCCGGCCCACGACGACGAGTCGGACGAGGCCATCTACTGGCAGGCGGTGGCGGAGAAGTACATCAAGGCCCACAAGAGCCGTGCCGTCGAGGTGGCCATCGACCGGGTGGGCCTGGAGTGGGGACTCTACGCCCCGGCCCGGCAGGCCAAACAGGACTTCTTGGAGGGCTGGCCCACCCCGGTGGCCGACGCCTGGATGTTCTGGTACTACCCACTGGTGGCCCTGGCTGTCGGGGGCACGGTGATCCTCCGGCGTCGTCGCCAACCCATCTACCCGCTGATGGCCATGTTCATCACCGCCACCCTCACCGCCCTCACCACCTACGGCAATCAGCGGTTCCGGACCGAAGCCGAGGTGGCCCTGGTGGTTCTGGCGGCGGTGTCGCTCGATGCCCTGTGGTCGACCGTGGCCGGCCGGGACCGGGAGCGGGCCGGGCCCCGCCACCGTCGGATGCCGGTCGATGACCAACCGGTCCTGCGCACGCCGCAAGAGGTGACCTCGTGAGCGGGCCCGACGTCGAGGAGCCGGGGGACCCGACCGAGCAGGCTGACGGCGCCCCGGGCCTGGACGTGATCCTGGGGGAGATCGAGCAGGTGGTGGAGCCGGTCACCGAGTCGGTGTCGATGGCTCCCGCCGTCGGCATCGCCGTGGCCGGCGGGCCCATGATCACCTTGCCCCCGGAGGATCAGGGGGAGGACCTGGCGGCCGGCCCGGGGGAGGGGAGCGGCCCCGCCGGTCAGGGCCCCGCCACCTCGGGGGCCGACTCCTTGCGGTCGGGCCTGACCCAGGCCGGCCCGGTGGCCATCGCCGGCCTGGTGGTCAACGGGGCGGCGGCCCTGGTGGTCATCGCCGTGGCCCGGCTGGTCTCGTCCCAGGACTACGGGGCCATCGCCCAGCTGCTGGGGCTGTTCTTCATCTTGTCCATGCCGGGCTCGGCCATCCTGGTCGGGGTGGTCCGCCAGGTCACGGCCTTGCGCAAGGCGGGCCACGCCCACCTGGTCCGGGCCTGGGTGCGGAAGGTCCACCGGGTGGTGGTGGCGGCCATCGCCGTCGAGATCGTGGTGGTGGTCATCCTCCAGGGCTGGATCGCCCGGCAGCTGTCGCTGCCCAACAGCCAGGGCATCGTCCTCATCCTGGTGGCCGCGGGTATCTGGATCCTGCTGTGCGTGGACCGCGGCCTGCTCCAGGCCCACCGGCGGTACACCGGGCTGGCCGCCAACCTCCTGATCGAGGGGGGCGTGCGCACCTTCTTGGTGATCGTGCTGGTGGTGGCCCATCTGGGGGTGACCGGCTATGCACTCGGGGTCTTTTTGGGCGAGGTGGTGGCCACCGTGCACGCCCACTGGCTGGCCGGCCGGACCTGGTCGGCCGCGGAGAACGCCGACCCTTCCGCCGACGGCCAGGTGGTGGCCGGTCCCACCGCCGCCGAGAGCCGGCAGGCCCGTCGGCTGACCGCCGACGTCTCGGCGGCCTTCGTGGGACTGGCCCTGCTGGGCCTGCTCCAGAACGTGGATGTGATCCTGCTGGGACGGCTCGATCACCACAACGTCGGGCCCTACGCCGCCATATCGGTGGCCTCCAAGGCCCTGGTGTTCGGGGCCCTGGCCCTCGGGGCCTACCTGCTCCCCGAGGCCACCATCCGGTGGAACGAAGGAGGCCATGCCATCCGGCAGTTGGGGGTGACCCTCATCTTCCTGGCCGTGCCGGCAGGGATGCTCCTGGTCATCTCGGTGTTCATCCCGAAGTTCTTCCTGACCCTGGTGTTCTCGGCCAAGCTGAGCACGGCCGCTCCCGCCTTCGCCCCCCTCGTCGGGGCCATGATCTTCCTCTCGTTCTCGGTGCTGGTCACCAACTACCTGTTCGGCACGGGGTCGCGCTGGATCGTGCTGCTCCTGGCCGGGGGGTCGATCCTGGCCCTGGTGTTGATCGACCTGGCCAACGGGCAGACCGTGGCCACGGCCCGGGCCGACCTCATCGCCCAGGGGGCCCTGGCCCTGGCCATGGCCGTCGCCTTCGTGGCCATCCACCGCAAGCACCGCGGGCAGCACTGGACCCTGGGTCGGTGGCGTTGACGGCCTGGGAGATCACCCACCGGAGCCCACCCGGGCACCCGTGGCGGCATGCCAGGCGTAGGAGTTCCTGATCACGGGTAGAGATCTCGGATCGGCGCCCCCGGCGCCGGTACACTGAGCCGCACATCGGTGGCAGGCCGCAGACCAGGATATGAGTGGGGAGATCCGAGCATGAGGCGTGGGACCGGCGAGACCAGCACCGCCCGGGCCGCGGGCGTCGAAGTGGATGACGCTCCCGTGACCCGGCTGGCCCCGGTGCCTAATTTCGGCCATCTGGCCGGGCCGGAGCACCATGGGGCCGGGCCTTCGGAGGAATGGACCCCCTCGCCGGGCGCCACCGCCGTCATCGGCGAGTCCCCCTTCGGCCAGCCCGGACTGGAGCGGTTCGCCCAGATGTCGGTGGGGGAGATCGCCGAGCGGGCCGGGCTCAAGCGGATCGATGTGGTGGCCTGGCGCGATTTCGACGACCCCGAGGCCGGTGGCTCGGAGCTCCATGCCCACCGGGTCATGTCGGCCTGGTCGGCCGCCGGCCTGGACGTGTCCATGACCACCTCGTCGGTGCCGGGGGGACGCACGGTGGTGCGGCGTGACGGTTACCGGGTGGTGCGCCGGGCCGGTCGCTATTCGGTCTTCCCGCGCACCATGCTGTCGGGGGCCCTCGGTCGCATCGGGTCCGGTGACGGCCTGGTGGAGATCTGGAACGGGATGCCCTTCTTCTCCCCGCTCTGGGCCCACTGCCCCCATATCGTCTTCCTCCACCATGTCCACGCCGAGATGTGGAAGATGGTGCTGCCGGCGGGCATGGCCGAGAGCGGTCACGCCATCGAGAACCGCCTGGCCCCGCCGGTCTACCGCCGCACCCGGATCGTGACCCTGTCGAACTCGTCCAAGCAGGAGATCGTCGGGCAGTTGGGCATTCCCCATCAGCGGGTGTCGGTCACCCCGCCGGGGGTCGAACCACACTTCTCGCCGCAGGGGGAGCACTCCGCCGTCCCGCTGGTGGCGGCGGTGGGACGCCTGGTCCCGGTCAAGCGGCTCCACCTGCTCATCGACGCCCTGGTGCGCCTCAAGCCCGACCACCCGGACCTGCAGGCGGTCATCGCCGGCGAGGGCTACGACCGCCCGCTGCTCGAGTCCCAGATCCGCCAGGCCGGGGCGGAGACGTGGATCTCCCTGCCCGGCTACCTCAGCGAGACGGAGCTGATCGACCTGTACCGACGGGCCTGGTTGGTGGCCTCGACGTCGCTGCGGGAGGGATGGGGCATGACCGTCACCGAGGCGGGAGCGTGCGGAACGCCGGCGGTGGTGTCACGGATCAGCGGGCACGAGGACGCCGTGCGGGACGGGGTCACCGGGCTGCTGGTGGACGGGGCCGACGAACTGGTCGGCGCCATGGACGCCGTGCTCCGGGACGACGTCCTGCGCAAGCGCCTCAGCGTGGCCGCCATGGAGCACGCCGCCCGGTTCACCTGGGACACCACGGCCCGGGGCACCCTGGCCGCCCTGGGGGCCGAGGCCCTGGCCCGGCCGTAGAGCTTCCGGTATCCGCCGTCCCGCGGCCTCGGTCGAGCCTCCTCCGTGTACGAGACGCCTGACGACCTGATCGTCCTCCAGGGCCTGCTCGACCGGAGCGCCGACTCGGCCGGTCCCCATCTGCGGAGCATCATCACCCCCGAACGGCGTCTGACCGCTCACGAGGTGTGCGCCCGACTGACCGGGATGTCACTGCTGGCCCTGGCCACGGTGACTGCCGACGGGCGCCCCCTGGTGGGGCCGGTGGACGGCGTCTTCTACCGCGGCTGCTTCCACTTCGGATCCAGCCCGGACTCGGTGCGGTTCCGCCATATTCGGCACCGCCCCCAGGTCAGCGCCACCTACCTGCCCGGTGAGGAGCTCGCCGTCACCGTCCACGGCAGGGCTACCCCGGTCGACGTCCAAGCGGTCGGGCAGGCCGGCTTCCGCCGCGCCCTCCTCGAGGTCTACGTGCCGCGCTACGGCCCGGAGTGGGAGGCCTTTTTGGACTCGGGGCCGGTCTACGCCCGGATCGATGCCGAGCGCATGTTCACCTTCCACGCCGACCAGCCCTGAACGGGCGGCTTAACCGGAAGGCTCGGTCGGCCCCGTTGCCGCCGCAGCCGGCCCGGTTCTACTCGGGAGCCGGAGCCGGGTCGTCGACGGCCGGGGACGACTGCGGCCGCCGGCGCCGTGCGTGCGGAGCACCACCTCGACCACGGCGTCAGCACCCAGGAACACCACCCCGGCCCAGGCCAGGTTGCTGGCCGTCTGGAAGGCGCCCGGCCACGATCCGTCCGGGGCCACGTGCAGGGCCGCCTGGTGGGCCACCGTGTACCACCCGGCGGCCACGATGCCGGCCACGGCGGCCACGCCGAGCACGATGCGCAGGCGGGGGACCAGGAGGACCGCCACACTGGCCACGCCCACCGCCAGTCCGACGGCGGGAGCCGAGATGACCCCGGCCACCGCTCCGGTGACCAGGCCGGTGAGCAGGGCCAGCCACACCGGGGCCCGGGGCGACTCCGCCGCGAACGGGACCGCCAGGTGCGGGCCCCCGGTCATCTCCGGCCCGGCCAGGCTCGAAGGATCCGGGTAGATCCCCATGGCCACCACCGGGCCGGCGCCGACTCCGGCGTCGACCGCTCCGGCGCTGTCGGCCACCCCGCCGTGGCGGCTGTGCCGGCCCCCCCGCCTCCTGCGTGGGCGCCAACGCCGGGGCAGGAAGGCCAGCACCAGGCAGGCCACGATGGCCAGCAGGGAGATCAGGAGGGCCAGGTCCACCCGCTTCTGGGGTTGCCAGGTGAGCACGATCGACACCGTGCCGTCGTGGACGGCGTGACCGAGGGACGACGGGTCGAGGGTCCAACCGTTGGCGAAGGCGTCGATCAGGACCGGGGCCCCGAGGCTGCCCCCTCCCACCACCGAGGCCTTCCAGCCGGAGTTGAGGCTCTCCCCCAGGACCAGGTACAGCGGAGCCTGTCCCGCCCCGGTGCTCACCCCGTGCACGGTGAGGTGGATGGAGGTGGACGTCTTGCTCCCGACCTCGACGGTGGGCGAGGCAGAGACCGTCGGAGGGGCCAACGAGGTGGGAGAGGCCATCGGCATCGGCCCACCGCCCGGGGCCGAGTCGAAGGCCAGTTGGTTGAGGTCGAAGCCGGTGGTCTGCCCGGCGGTGGACACCAGGGTGTGCGAGCCCGGGCCCAGGGCCACCCCGCCGGCGTCCGGCCCGCACAGGGACACCGTGAGGGACTGGCGGTCGAGCGCCGTGGTGGTCGTGCCCGAGACCGACACCCACAGCGGTCTGCCGTCCATGGTCAACAGGTCACCGACGCACGGGGAGGGGATGTCGGCCGGGACCGGCGAGGCCTGGAGGCCGGGGATGCCCACTTCGGCCACCCCCAGGGGCATGGCGATGGGCTCCTGGGAGTAGTAGTTGAGGGTGTTCTCGAACCGGACGGTGTCGAAGGTGACCCTGATGACGGCACCGGTCAGCGGCCGGAAGGACACCGGGACGTCGACCACCGACCCCGGGACCCGGCTGTCGGCCAGCGGGGGCAGGGCCACGGTGGCGCTCTGCCCGCCGGCGGCCACGGTCAGGCTGGTGGGCACGGAGTGCTGGCCGTCGGCCACGATCTGCAGGTCCAGATGGTCGAAGGTGATCGGCGCCGGCAGGCGGTACTCCAGCCAGTCGCCGGCCTGGTGGGTGGCGCCGAACCCCGGCTCCCAGAGGGTGGAGGAGTTGTCGTCGAGGGTGGCGATGGCCCCGGCCCGGAGGTCTCCGGGCAGGCGGCCGGTGGAGTAGGCCACGATCCCCGTGCCGTCGGCCCCGGGCCGGCCCACCAACCGGTCGATCATGTCGTCGGGGATCAGTGGGGAGATGGTGGCCGAGCCGGTGAGCGAGAAGGTCCGCGCCGTGGGCAGCCAGAAGCTGCGGTTGAGGGTGGTCTCGGTGTCGTAGAACGGGGGAGTGCCCGAGCTCCGGAGCCGGGTCATGAGCAGGCTCAGGCGGTCCTGCAACGACGACGCCCCGGTCGCCCGCAACAGGTCCTGGGGCATGGAGATGACCTCGGTGGCGGTCACCCCGGGGATCTCGACTTCGGCGAAGCCCACCGAGCTGCGCGAGGTGTCGGGCACCGACGGGTCGGACACCACGGCGCCGGTGATGGTGATGCGCAGGGTGGTGAAGGTCCGGGCCGGGAACGTGACCACCTGCCCGGGCGGGGTGAGGGAGGCCGCGCCGAGGGGCACCGAGACCGGGTCCCGGCCGTCGAAGGTCAGGGTCACCCGGGAGATGGCCCGGTCGGGGTCACCGGTCTGGGGCTGGATGAGGGTCAGGGAGCTCTCGGTGGTGGGGTGGTCCAGGTCCACCTGCCACCACTGGCCCTGGGGGGCGGCGAAGGAGTTGTCCTCCCACGCCGTCTGGGAGTTGCCGTCGATGGCGTTGTAGGGCCGGTCCTCGGGCAGGTAGGTGATGGAGGAGCCGTAGGACGAGGCCCTGACCGAGGCAATCCCGTCGTACTCCGCGGTGGTCTGGGCATCGGCGGGAGCCTTGGGGAACAGGTTGAGCGGCTCGTCGGCCGGGTTGGACTTGTCCGGGCCCTCCTGGAGGGTCTCGGTGTACCCGGTGTCCTGCGAGAGGGTGTTCCACTCCATGGACTGCTTGCGGTTGGTATCGGTGACCACCAGGTCGGCGGGATGGCTGAGGGTGGCCTTCTCGAGGTGCGGGTAGGTGTCGAGGGTGCCGGCGTAGAGGATGGTGGGGTTGCCGGCCAACAGGCCCACGGAGGCCGCGGCCACCACGCCGTTGGCATCCCCGTCCACCACCAGCGGGGTCTTGGAGGACTCGGTGCGGACGATGGGCCGCGGATCGGCCACGGTGTAGGAGACCAGGGGCGAGGTCCATCCCTGGTTGGCCGGGCGGCCCAGGGCCGCCTCGTCGAAGTGGGGGACCAGGGGCACGTTGGGGACCGGGGCGCCGTAGGACACCGGGTCGCTGAGGCCGGGCGGGGTGGTGGCCAGCTCCAGGGCCACCTGCTGGGGGTTGGCGATGTCGTAGCGCTCGTAGGCCTGGTCGTACTGGACCAGCACGTTCCCGGCACTGAGGAGGGACGCCATCGGGGCCAGGGAGCCCCAGTCCATGGTGCCGTCCTGGAGGGGGGTGTCCACCGCCTGGAGGGTGTCGGCGGTGGACAGCGAGCCCATGATCTGCTGCTCGTGGGTCACGAAGGGCCTGGTCATCAGTCCGGGGTAGACGGTGTCGATGGTGTCACCCCACCGGTAGGCGGCGAAGTTGTTGCCGGGCAGGGCGTACACCCGGGTGGTGGGGTTGACCTTGTCCAGGGCCGCAGCGGCCTGGCGCACGTACAGCGGGGGCGAGGCCGGTTGGGTGAAGCCGTTGGCGACGATGGCTCCGGTCCACAGCGGCACGGTGGCCCCGGCCACTGCGGCCACGGCGAAGGCCCCGATGACCAGCCCGGTCTTGCGCACCCGGGCGGCCACGGCGCTGACCCCGGCGCCCAGGAACATGGCCAGGCCCAGGATGACCAGGGGTGAGGCCCGGTCGGTGGAGCGCAGGGCCAGTCCCGCCGTGGTATCGACCAGGAAGGCCTTGAACACCGATCCCAGGGCGGTGGGGTCGCCATAGGGGTTGGGGCCGACGGCCAGCACCATGCCCACCACGGTGATCAGCACGAAGTACGCCCGGTACCGCCACCGCGAGAAGATCACGGCGATGAAGCACAGGACGGGCACGGCGAAGCTGGCCGCCACCAGCCACAGGTTCTGGGTGTAGGCCACCGCGGCCTGGGTCCAGGGACCGAGGCGGTCGGTCCCGTAGAAGTACCAGTAGCCCAACCCCCGGACGATCTCCGATGCCAGCGAGGCCCCGCTGGTGGCCGGGACGGTCTCGGTGTACTTGAGCACGTTGACCCCGTAGGCCGCCTCCACCTGGAGCCCCACCGCCCACCACAGGGAGACCAGGATGCTGAGCAGCCCGATCTTCCAGGCCGCCCCCCAGGCCCTGCGCCAGGTGGCCTCCCGGGGGACCAGCACGGCGTAGGGGAGCCACAGGGCCGGGGCGATGCCCACGAACAGGATGGAGCTGGCGTTGATCCCACTCACCAGGGCCACCACCAAGGCGAACAGAGCCGGGTACTTCCATCCCCCCTTCCGCAGGGCCAGGATGACGAAGGCCACCATCCAGGGGAGGCCCGACCACGGCAGCAGGATCACCGAGATCCGTCCGGAGTACTGGAGGACGTACGGGGTGAACATGAAGGCGATGGCCGTCACGTAGCGGCCGGGCCCGCTGAGCCCGATGGTGCGGCACAGATAGAGGGCCCCGGCCCCGGCCGCGAAGAGCAGGCAGGTCATCCACAGCCGTTGGGAGACCCACAGCGGCACGTGGAGCTCGGCCAGGACCCAGTAGAAGGGCCCCATCGGCAACAGGTAGCCGATGTTCTGGTGGGTGACCGTCCCGAGGGCCACCCCCGGATCCCAGGCCGACACCGCGGCGCGCACGTACCGGCCCGGATCGAGGTAGAGGTAGGTCTTGGTGTCGTCGGACACCACCCCGGGCCGGGTGGCCACCATCGGGACCAGGGCCAGCACCGCCAAGGCCAGGTAGTCGAGCGCAGCCCGGAGGCGGCTGGGCGACCGGAGCCGGGCGTACAGCGACCGGGGTTGGTCGGGGGACGACCGGCCGGCGGGCGCGACGGTGGAGAGTTGGGGATCCGGCACGAGTGATCGGTAGTGTAAACAACCGACGAGCAGCGGTGGCGCCACGGGTGGAGGTACCCGTGACCGGCCGACCGACACCCGGGGAGCCCAGATGAGTGAGTCCAGATCCGACCCCGGCAGCCAGGGGGTACTCGACGCCGTCCGCCGCCAGCAGAGCGGTAAACGGCTCACCGGCGAGCGGCCCATGGAGGGCGTGACGCCCGACTCGCTGCTGGCGCTGCACGCCGCCGGGTACCGGACGGTCATCGAGCGGCTGGGCCCGGGGACCATGCTCGACGTGGGCTGCGGCCAGGGGTTCGAGTCGGCCCGGTTCCTGGCCGAGGACCGGGTGGTGGTGGGGGCCGACTACAGCGCCGATGCCGTCACGGTGGCCGGCGACCGCTGGGGTCCCGAGGGTCTGCAGGTGGCCCAGATGGATGCCCTCTCCCTGGGGTTCGCCCGGGGCAGCTTCGCCTGGGCCTGCTCGTCCCACCTCATCGAGCACTTCGACGACCCCGAGGCCCATGTGCGGGAGCTGTCCCGGGTGCTGGCCGACGACGGGACGGCGTTCTTCCTCACCCCCAACGCCCCGGCCGACTTCGAGAATCCGTTCCACATCCACCTGTTCGAGCCCCCGGAGCTGCGCGACCTGCTCAGCCGCCACTTCCACGACGTATCGATCCAGGGCCTGGACCCGGTGGCCCACGTCAAGGCGGACTTCACCGCCCGGCGGGTCAAGGCCAACAAGGTGCTGGCCCTGGACGTGTTCGACCTGCGGCACCGGATCCCGCGCTCCTGGTACATCGGGGCCTACACCCGGATCCTGCCCGTGGCCTACAAAGTGATGGCCCGGGGGGACTCGGGCGGCTCCACCGGCATCACCGCCGACGACTTCTCGGTCACCGACGAGCTGGACCCCACCACCATGGTCCTCTTCGCCACGGCCTCGCGCCCGCGGCGCCCGGCCTGAGCGGGCTCGGGCGTGCTGACCGTCGGTCTCACCGGGGGCATCGGGGCGGGCAAGTCCACCGTGGCCGACCTGCTGGTCGAGCACGGGGCCGCCCTGGTCGACGCGGACCAGGTGGCCCGGGAGGTGGTGGCCCCCGGGGGCCCCGCCTACCAGCCGCTCATCGACCGGTTCGGCCCTGCCGTCGTCGACCCCGACGGGGCCATCGACCGCCCCAAACTCGCCGAGCTGGTCTTCGGGCACCCCGAGGCCCTGGCCGACCTCAACGCCATCACCCACCCGGCCATCGGGATCGAGATGATCGCCCGTCGGGACCGGTTCGCCGACACCGACGAGATCGTGGTGATGGACATCCCCCTCCTGAAGGCCATCCACCGAGACACCCTGGACCTGGCCGCGGTGGTGGTGGTCGACACCCCGACCGAGTTGGCCCTGGAACGCCTGGTGACCCTACGGGGGATGGCCGAGGCCGATGCCCGGGCCCGTATCGGTTCACAGATCGACCGGGCCGACCGCCTGGACGGCGCCGACCTGGTCATCGACAACTCCGGCGACCACGCCCACCTCCAGGCCGAGGTCGACCGGGTCTGGGCCGTGCTGTGCGACCTCCGTGGTGGGGGATCGCTCCCCGCCGCCACCGCCGGCGCCGGCTGAGCCGGGCGGCCGGCGGGCCCTCTGAGCTGGCCCCGGAAGCAGTGATACACCCTCCCGGTACCATCGACGTGTGCCCGACTTCCAGGTTGTTTCGCCCTTCCGCCCCGCCGGGGATCAGCCCGAGGCCATCGCCGGCCTGGTGGCCGGGCTGGAGCGCGGCGACCGCTACCAGACGCTGCTGGGGATCACCGGATCCGGCAAGACCGCCACCATCGCCTGGACCATCGAATCGGTCCAGCGCCCCACCCTGATCATCGAGCCCAACAAGTCGTTGGCCGCCCAGTTGGCCGCGGAGCTCAAGGAGTTCTTCCCCCACAACCGGGTGGAGTACTTCGTCTCGTACTACGACTACTACCAACCCGAGGCGTACGTCCCCTCCTCGGACACCTATATCGAGAAGGACTCGTCCATCAACGACGAGATCGACCGCCTGCGCCACGCCTGCACCTCGGCCCTGCTGCTCCGGCCCGACACCATCGTGGTGGCCTCGGTCTCGTGCATCTACGGGCTGGGGTCACCCGACGAGTACCGCGACCGGATCATCGCCCTGCACCCCGGCGAGGAGCACGACCAGCGCTCCCTGCTCCGTCGGCTGGTGGAGCTGCAGTACTCGAGGAACGACGTGACCCTGGCCCGCGGGCAGTTCCGGGCCAGGGGGGACACCGTGGAGATCCACGCCGCCTACGAGAGCCACGCCATCCGCATCGAGTTCTTCGGGGACACCGTGGAGCGCATCCGGCCCTTCGACGTGATGACCGGTGAGATCGGGGACGAGCTCGACGAACTGGTGGTGTTCGCCAACACCCACTACGGCACCGGCGACGAGCGCCTGCAGAAGGCGGTGGTGAGCATCGAGACCGAGCTGCGCGAGCGGCTGGGGGAGCTCACCTCGGCCGGCAAGCTGCTCGAGGCCCAACGGCTCCGGATGCGTACCGAGTACGACCTCGAGATGCTGGCGGAGACCGGGGTGTGCAGCGGCATCGAGAACTACAGCCGCCACCTCGACGGCCGGTCCGCCGGTGAGGCTCCCTTCACCCTGTTGGACTTCTTCCCCAAGGACTTCCTGGTGGTCCTGGACGAGAGCCACGTGGCCGTGCCCCAGCTGCGGGGCCAGTACGCCGGTGACCGCTCCCGCAAGGAGACCCTGGTGGACCACGGGTTCCGCCTGCCCTCGGCCATGGACAACCGCCCGCTCCGCTTCGAGGAGTTCACCGAGCGGACCGGCCAGACCATCCTGTTGTCGGCCACCCCGGGCCCGTGGGAGCTCGAGCACAGTGCCACCGTGGTCGAACAGGTCATCCGGCCCACCGGGTTGGTCGACCCCGAGGTCGACATCCGCCCGACCACCGGGCAGATCGACGACCTGCGCGAGCGGATCGACGCCACCGTGGCCCAGGGCAACCGGGTGCTGGTGACCACCCTGACCAAAAAGATGGCCGAGGACCTCACCGACTACCTGTCCGAGCAGGGGGTGCGGGTCCAGTACCTCCACTCCGACGTGGACACCATGGCCCGCATCGAGATCCTCCGCGAGCTCCGCCTGGGCACCTTCGACGTGCTGGTCGGGATCAACCTCCTGCGTGAGGGGTTGGACCTCCCCGAGGTGGCCCTGGTGGCCATCCTCGACGCCGACAAGGAGGGGTTCCTGCGATCGGGCTCCTCGCTCATCCAGACCATGGGGCGGGCGGCCCGCAACGTCAACGGCCGGGTGGTCATGTACGCCGACACCATCACCAACTCCATGACCCTGGCCATCGGGGAGACCCAGCGCAGACGGGCCCGCCAGATCGCCTACAACGAAGCCCACGGCATCGACCCCCAGACCATCACCAAGTCGGTCACCGACATCCTGGAGCGGGTGCGGGGCGAAGGGGTGGGCCTGTCGGCGGCCAGTGCCGGGGCCAACAGCCGGGCCTCGGCCGAGCAGGCCCGCTCGGGTCGGGGCGGCCGGCGGTCCACGGTCGACCCCCGGGCCGCGGCGGCGGCGTTGGCTCTCGAGATCGGTCCCGATGCCGACGAGCTCTCCGCCCTCATCCACCGGCTCAACAACGAGATGGACCGGGCCGCCGAGGAGCTGCGCTTCGAAGAGGCGGCCCTCCTGCGCGACGAGATCACCGAGCTGCGGACCCTCCTGACCCGGGACCCGGTCGACGGATCCGCCGTGCTGGCCGGGGGCTCGGACCTGTTGGCCGGGGACACGGCCGGCAACGGCCCGGACATCGACCAAACCGCCGACCTGTGACCGCGGGAGCCGTCACACCACACCGGTATCCTCAACCGAATGGCTGATCGTTTGGTGGTGAGAGGCGCGCGCGAGCACAACCTCCAAGATGTCTCGTTGGACCTGCCTCGCGACAAGCTCATCGTGTTCACCGGCCTGTCCGGCTCGGGCAAGTCCTCGCTGGCCTTCGACACCATCTACGCCGAGGGTCAACGCCGGTACGTCGAGTCGCTCTCCGCCTATGCCCGCCAGTTCCTGGGGCAGATGGACAAGCCCGATGTCGACTTCATCGAGGGGCTGTCGCCGGCCATCTCCATCGACCAGAAGTCCTCCTCCCGCAACCCCCGCTCCACCGTGGGCACCGTCACCGAGGTCTACGACTACCTCCGGCTGCTCTACGCCCGGATCGGCAAGCCCCACTGCCCCGAGTGCGGACGTCCGGTGGCCCGCCAGAGCCCCCAGCAGATCGTCGACCGCATCCTGGCCATGGAGGAGGGGACCCGCTTCATGGTGTTGGCCCCGGTGGTCCGGGGTCGGAAGGGCGAGTACGGAGCGCTGCTCGACGACCTGGCCAAGCAGGGATTCGCCCGGGCCCGGGTGGACGGGGTCACCGTGGAGCTGGCCGAACGCCAGACCCTGGACCTGGCCCGCTACGAGCAGCACACCATCGAGGTGGTGGTGGACCGTCTGGTGCGACGGAACGACATCCGCCGGAGGCTCACCGAGTCGCTGGAGACCGCCCTCAGCCTGGCCGAGGGTGTGGCCGAGCTGGTGGTGGTGGAAGAGGACGGCACCGAGCAGGAGGCCATCACCTTCAGCCAGCACCTGGCCTGCACCCACTGCGGGCTGAGCTTCGAGGACCCCGCCCCCCGGAACTTCTCGTTCAACTCGCCCTACGGCGCCTGCCCGGCCTGCACCGGCCTGGGCACCCGCTTCGAAGTCGATCCCGAGCTGGTGGTGCCGGACCCCACCAAGTCCCTGGCCGAGGGGGCGCTGGCCCCGTGGTCGGGCGCACGGAGCGAGTACTTCAGCCGGATGGTCACGGCGGTGGCCGAGCTCGGGGGCTTCTCGATCGACACCCCGTGGGAGAAGCTGCGCAAGCCCCAGCAGAAGCTGGTGCTCTACGGGGCCGGCACCAAGCAGATCCATCTCAAGTACCGGAACCGCTACGGACGCCAGCGGTCCTTCCACACCCTCTACGAGGGCATCGTCCCCTGGCTGCAGCGCCGCCACTCCGAGGCCGAGTCGGACTTCCTCCGGGACAACCTGGAGGGCTACCTGCGCGAGGTTCCCTGCCCCGAGTGCGGCGGGGCCCGGCTCCGGCCCGAGTCGCTGGCGGTGACCGTGGGGGGCTACTCCATCTTCGCCCTGTGCTCGCTGTCCATCTCCAAGGCCGTCGAGGTGGTGGCGTCGCTGGACCTCTCGGACCGGGACCACCTGATCGCCGACCGGGTCTTCCGTGAGGTCCGCGAGCGGATGCAGTTCCTGTTGGACGTGGGGTTGGACTACCTGACCCTGGCCCGGTCGGCCGCCACCCTGTCCGGGGGCGAAGCCCAGCGCATCCGGCTGGCCAGCCAGATCGGCAGCGGCCTGGTCGGGGTGCTGTACGTCCTCGACGAGCCGTCCATCGGCCTCCACCAGCGGGACAACCAACGCCTCATCGGCACCCTCAAGCGCCTGCGCGACCTGGGCAACACGGTCATCGTGGTCGAGCACGACGAGGAGACCATCCGGGTGGCCGACCACGTGGTGGACGTGGGCCCGGGAGCGGGGGAGCACGGCGGTCGGATCGTCCACTCCGGCCCGGTGACCGGGCCTGGCGGCCTCGAGTCCAATCCCGAGTCGCTCACCGGCCAGTACCTGTCGGGGGCCAAGTCCATCCCGGTGCCGGCGGTCCGGCGCAAGGGCAGCGGTGAGGTCCTCTCGGTCGAGGGGGCCCGGGAGCACAACCTGCACGACATCGACGTCGACTTCCCGCTCGGGGAGCTGGTGGCGGTGACCGGGGTGTCCGGCTCGGGCAAGTCGACCCTGGTCAACGACATCCTCCTCCGGTCCCTGGCCAAGCAGGTCCACCGGGCCAAGACCCTCCCCGGGTTGCACCGGACCATCCGGGGCGTGTCCCAGGTCGACAAGGTGGTCGAGGTGGACCAGGCGCCGATCGGTCGCACCCCCCGGTCCAACCCGGCCACCTACACCGGGGTGTTCGACCACATCCGCCGGCTGTTCAGCCAGACCCAGGAGGCAAAGGTCCGCGGCTACCAACCGGGGCGGTTCTCCTTCAACGTGAAAGGCGGCCGGTGCGAGGCGTGCTCGGGGGACGGCACCATCCGGATCGAGATGCACTTCCTGCCCGACATCTACGTGCCGTGCGAGGTGTGCCACGGGGCCCGGTACAACCGCGACACCCTGGAGGTGACCTTCCGGGGCAAGACCATCGCCGATGTGCTGGAGCTGTCCTGTGAGGAGGCCCTGGGCTTCTTCGCCCACCAGCCTCCCATCGCCCGCCACCTCCAGACCCTGGTCGACGTGGGCCTGGGCTACATCCGCCTGGGGCAGCCCGCCCCGACGTTGTCCGGCGGGGAGGCCCAGCGGGTCAAGCTGGCCTCCGAGTTGAGCCGGCGGTCGACCGGGCACACCTTGTACGTCCTGGACGAGCCCACCACCGGGCTCCACTTCGACGACGTGCGCAAGCTCCTCGACGTGCTCAGCCGGCTGGTGGACCAGGGCAACACGGTCATCGTGATCGAGCACAACCTCGACGTGATCAAGAGTGCCGACTGGATCATCGACCTGGGCCCCGAGGGAGGCGACCGGGGCGGATCGATCGTGGCCATCGGGACTCCCGAAGAAGTGGCCGCCAATGCCGCCAGCTACACCGGCCAGGTGCTGGCTCCGTTGCTCGGGATCACGCCCAAGCCACCCAAGGCCAAGCGGGCGGTGCGGCCGAAGCCACCGGCCACCAAGCGCCCGCCGGCCCGACGGACCAAGGCGCCGGCCAGGGCCCGCTGACGCCGGAGGCGGTCAGAGTCAGATGATCAGACGGTGGCCAGCATGCGCTCCAGGGCCACCCGGGCCCAGGCAGCGGTGTCCTCGTCCACGGTGATCCGGTTGCGGACCTCCCCGGCCACCAGGCCCTCCAGCACCCAGGCCAGGTGGGCGGCGTCGACCCGGAACATGGTGGAGCACGGGCAGACCAGGGGATCGAGGGAGACCACGGTCTTGTCCGGGGTCTCGTCGTCGAGCCGCTTGACCAGGTGGATCTCCGTGCCCACGCCGATGACCGAGCCCGGCGGGGCCTCGGCCACCGCCCGGATGATGAAGTCGGTGGAACCGACCAGGTCGGCGACCTCCACCACCTCGTGGGAGCACTCCGGGTGGGCCACCACGATGCCGCCGGGGTGTTCGGACCGGAAGGCCTCCACGTGGGCCGGGGAGAAGCGCTGGTGCACCGAGCAGTGACCCTTCCACAGCAGCAAGGTCGCGGCCTTCAGGGTGTGGTCGTCCAGTCCGCCCCGGTCGAGACGGGGATTCCACACCGCCATGTCCTCGGCTGCGTAGCCCAGCTCGAAGCCGGTGTTGCGGCCGAGGTGCTGGTCGGGGAAGAACAGCACCTGGTCCCCCCGGCTGGTGCCGCTGCTATCGGCACCGAGGGCCCAGGTCAGGACGGCCCGGGCGTTGGACGAGGTGCAGACCACCCCGCCGTGGGCTCCGACGAAGGCCTTGAGCGAGGCCGCCGAGTTCATGTACGTGACCGGGACCACCCGGTTGATGTCGGTGACCGCGGCCAGCGAGTCCCAGGCCTCCTCCACCGAGTCGATGTCGGCCATGTCGGCCATCGAACAGCCGGCGTTGAGGTCGGGCAGGATGACCTGCTGGTGGGGTCCGGTCAGGATGTCGGCCGACTCCGCCATGAAGTGCACGCCGCAGAAGACCACGAACTCCGCCTCCGACTGGTCGGCGGCCATCCGGGACAGCCCGAAGGAGTCACCCCGGGCATCGGCCCATCGCATCACCTCGTCACGTTGATAGTGGTGACCGAGGATGAACACCCGGGACCCGAGTTCGGCCTTGGCCCGGCCTATCCATTCGGAGAGCTCGTCGGGGCGGGCCGTGGTGTAGCGGTCGGGCAGTGCCTTCTGTAACCGGAGCATGCTGGGTATGACCCCCTTGTGGAGGCGCTCCGGTGTGTGGCCGGCGGGGACAGCCTGGTCGCCCATCCGCGGGGATGTCGGCCCCGGAGCGGTAGATATGTAGCCGGAAACCAGGCCGGCGAGGTCAGTCTATGCCGTCCGCCCCGATCGGGCGCGTTTGGCGGGCCGTGGGCCGGAAGTGGACGGGGTCCTGCGGCCACACGGCACACTGGGGGAGTGGTGACCCGACCTCCATCCGGCTCGATCCCCGACGGCCCCGGCTCGTACCAGTTCGTGGACAAGTTCGGCCGGGTGCTCTACGTGGGCAAGGCCAAGTCCCTCCGCCAGCGGCTCAACTCGTACTTCCAGGACCCGGCCGGCCTGGCGCCGAGGACCCAGCAGATGGTGTCCCAGGCCGACCACGTCGAGTGGGTGGTGGTGGACAGCGAGTCCGAGGCCCTGATGCTCGAGCACAGCCTCATCCAGCAGTACCAACCCCGCTACAACGTCCGGCTGAAGGACGACAAGAGCTACCCGTGGCTGGCCCTCACCGTCAATGACGAGTGGCCCCGGCCGGCGGTGGTGCGGGGGCGGAAGCGCACCGGGGTCCGGTACTTCGGCCCCTACCCCAACACCGGGGCCATCCGGGAGACCCTGGACCTGCTCCTGCGCTCGTTCCCCGTGCGGACCTGCTCCGACACCAAGTTGCAGCGCCACCAGCGACTGGGACGACCCTGCCTGCTGTACCACATCGAACGGTGCTCCGGCCCGTGCGTGGGGGCCATCGACCACGCCGAGTACGACCGCCTGGTGGCCGATCTCATCTCGTTCCTGAGCGGCGACACCGGCCCGCTGGAGCGGGAGTTGGCCGCCGACATGCGCCAGGCCGCCGGGGCCCACGAGTACGAGCGGGCCTCGGTGCTGCGGGACAAGCTCGAAGCGGTGCGGGCCGCCGATGCCGTCCGCCAGATGGAGCTCGACCGGCCCGAGGACCTCGACGTGTTCGGCCTGGCCGGCGACGAGCTGGAGGACGCCGTCCAGGTCTTCCACGTGCGCTCGGGCAAGGTGGTGGGGCGCTCGGCCCTGTTCGTGGACAAGGCGGAGGACCTCACGCCGGCCGAGCTGATGGAGCGGATCCTGGTCGATGTGTACGCCGACCCACCCTCGGGGGTTCCCCGCCAGGTGTTGGTCCCGACCATGCCCGCCGACGTCGACGCCGTCACCCAGTACCTGACCGAGCGGCGCCCCGGGCCGGTCTCCCTCAAGGTCCCGGTGCGGGGTCCCAAACGGGCCCTCCTCCAGACGGTGGAGCACAACGCCGGCGAGTCGTTCGTGCGCCACCGGCTCCAGCGCACCTCGGACCACAACAGCCGGGCCCGGGCCATCGAGTCCCTCCAGCGGGAGCTGGACCTGCCCGACGCCCCGTTGCGGATCGAGTGCTACGACATGAGCCATCTCCAGGGGACCGACTACGTGGGCTCGATGGTGGTCTTCGAAGACGGCCTGCCCAAGAAGAGCGACTACCGCCACTTCCGGGTGTCGACGGTGCCGGGCAACGACGACTATGCGGCCATGGAAGAGGTGCTGACCCGGCGGTTGACCGCCCTGTTGGCCGACGACGAGCTGGGCTCGTCCACCGGGAGGGCCGACGTCGACGGCCCGGACGGCAACGGTGACACCCCCGGCCGGACCGCCCCCCGGCGACGGTTCGCCTACCCGCCCCAGCTGCTCCTGCTCGACGGGGGCCTGGGCCAGCTCAATGTGGGGATACGGGTGCTCGAGTCGCTGGGCCTGTCCGAGCGGATTCCCATCGCCTCCCTGGCCAAGAGCTTCGAGGAGATCTACCGGCCGGGCAGCTCCGAGCCCATCCGGCTGCCACGGCAGTCCGAGGGCCTCTACCTGCTCCAGCGGCTGCGCGACGAGGCCCACCGGTTCGCCATCTCCTACCACCGCACCCTGCGAGGGAAGCGGATGACCGTCGGGGCCCTGGATCAGGTGCCCGGTCTCGGGCCCAAGCGCCGGACCCGGCTGGTGGAGCAGTTCGGGGGTCTCACCGGACTCCGAAAGGCCACCCGGGAGGAGCTGTGCGGCCTATCGTGGTTGCCGGCCCCGGTGGGCGCAGCGGTCTTCGAGCGATTGCACACACCGATGACCCCGACTGGGCCTGCCCGGCAGAACGTGAAGGTGGACCGATGAGCGAGTACCTGGTGGTGACCGGGATGTCCGGGGCCGGCCGTTCGACGGCCGGGGCCACCCTCGAGGACCTGGGCTGGTTCGTCATCGACAACATGCCGTCCGCCCTGATCTCCAAGGTCTCCGAACTGGTCGACGGCACAACCTCGGAGATGAAGCGGGTGGCCTTCGTGGTGGGCCGGGGCGGCGGCGACCTCGACGACGTCCTGCCCGCCGTGGATGTCCTGGAGGCGGCGCGCAACCGGGTGCGGATCCTGTTCCTGGATGCCGCCGACGACGTACTGATCAGACGGTTCGAAGGCACCCGTCGACGCCACCCCCAGGCGGCCCGGGGGGTCATCGACTCCATCGCCGACGAGCGGCTCCTCCTCAACGGGCTGCGCGATCGTGCCGACCTGGTGATCGACACCGGGGAGCTCAACACCAACCAGTTGCGCACGCGGCTCATGGAGGTCTTCGGGGGGGAGGCGCCCGGAAGCACCATGCGCACCTCGGTGCTGTCGTTCGGCTTCAAGTACGGCGTGCCGTTGGACGTGGACCTCATGTTCGACTGCCGGTTCCTGCCCAACCCCTACTGGAACGAGTCGTTGCGGAGCCTGGGTGGCCTCGACGAAGAGGTCCGGGCCTTCGTGCTGGAACAGCCCGAGACCACGGAGTTCCTCGACAAGCTCGATGACCTGTTGACCATGCTGATCCCGGCCTACATCCGGGAGGGGAAGTCGTACCTGACCGTGGCCATGGGCTGCACCGGCGGTCGTCACCGCTCGGTGGTCCTGGCCGAGGAGCTGTCCCGACGCCTCGGGGACCATGAGCTGCCGACCACGGTGTTCCATCGGGACGTCGATCGGTGAGCGGGCCCAAGGTGGTGGCCATCGGAGGCGGCCACGGCCTGGCGGCGACGCTGCGGGCGGTGCGGCGGTACACCGACGAGGTGACTGCGGTGGTGTCGGTGGCCGACGACGGGGGCTCGTCGGGCCGGCTCCGCGAGCTGCTGCAGATCATCCCGCCCGGAGACCTGCGCATGTGCCTGGTGGCCCTGGCCGAGCCGGGTTCCTTCCTGGCCACCGCCTTCGACTACCGGTTCGCCGAAGAGGAGCTGGCCGGGCACTCGTTGGGGAACCTGATCCTGGCCGGTCTGATCGGTGGCGCCCCCGATGCGGTAGCCGCCCTCGACGAGGCGGGCCGGTTGCTCGGGATCCGGGGCCGGGTCCTGCCGGCCACCAAGGACCCGGTGGTGTTGAAAGCCGAAGCCGAGTGTGGGGAAGTGGACGGCCAAGTGGCGGTGATGGCCACCGACAACATCCGGACGGTGTCACTGGTGCCGCCCGATCCCGCAACACCGAGTGAGGTACTGAACGCTCTACGTGACGCTGATCAGATCGTCATGGGTCCGGGCTCGCTGTTCACCAGTGTGCTGGCTGCTCTGGCCGTGCCGGAGATCCGCGAAGGCATCCGCACGGCCCGCGCCCGCAAGACCTACGTGTGCAACCTCCGCCCCCAAGTCCCCGAGACCGAGCATTTCGACGTGGCCCGCCATGTCGAGGCGCTGGTGGCGCACGGTGTTTGCGTCGACATGGTGGTCTGCGACACCTCGGGGATGCCGCTCGGCCGCCCCCGGGTGGAGACCGTCGACACCGATCTGGCCCGACCCAACGGACTGGCCCACGACCCGGTCAAACTGGCCCCGGTCCTCTCGGATCTGCTCGGATGATGCGTCGAACCGTCCCGATGACCTAGCGTGGAATGGCGTCCTCCTTTCGCCCCAGGGGCGCGAACGGCTAAAAAAAGAGTAAAGAAAACATAGAAAACAGAACAGCAAGTGCATGGAAGCAGAAGTGGCGTGCGGCAAAGTCGCACGGAACAGTGAAGGGTGAGGCTCACAGGCAATGACCGTACGGATCGGTATCAACGGTTTCGGACGCATCGGTCGCAACTATCTCCGGGCAGCCCGAGCGATGGGCGCCGATGTCGATGTGGTGGCGATCAACGACCTGACCTCGGCGGAGACCCTGGCCCACCTACTGCGCTATGACTCCACCCACGGGCGCTTCGGGGCGGAGATCGAAGTAACCGGGTCCACGTTGGTCCTCGACACCGGTCCCATCGCCGTACTGGCCGAGCGCGAGCCCAAGGCCCTGCCGTGGGACGAGCTGGGTGTCGACGTGGTCATCGAGTCCACCGGGCTGTTCACCTCACGGGAGACCGCTTCGGCCCACCTCGATGCCGGCGCCAAACGGGTGATCGTGTCGGCGCCCGCCACCGATGTCGACGCCACCTTCGTGATCGGGGTCAACGACTCCGAGTTCGACCCGGCCAAGGACTTCGTGGTGTCCAACGCCTCGTGCACCACCAACTGCTTCGTGCCCATGGTGAAGGTCCTCGACGATGCCTTCGGGATCGAGAGCGGCATGATGACCACGGTCCATGCCTTCACCAACGACCAGAATCTGCTGGACCTGCCCCACCGCGATCTCCGACGGGCCCGGTCGGCCCCGATCAACATCATCCCGGCCTCGACCGGAGCGGCCCGGGCCACCGGCCTGGTCCTGCCCAAGATGAAGGGCCGGTTGGACGGCGCCGCCCTGCGGGTACCGGTGCCCGATGGCTCGATCACCGACTTCACCGCGGTGATCCCCGGATCGGTCTCCGTGGCCGAGGTCAACGCGGCCTTCGCCGCAGCGGCCAGCTCGGGCCCGCTGGCCCGGGTGCTGGAGTACACCGAGGACCCCATCGTGTCCTCGGACATCGTGGGGAGCCCGGCGTCGTGCACCTTCGATGCCGGTCTGACCATGGCCATGCCGTCCGCCTCCGGAATCACCCTGGTCAAGGTGGAGGGTTGGTACGACAACGAGTGGGGATACGCCAACCGACTGGTCGATCTCTCGCTGGTGGTCGGCGCAGCCAAGTCGTGATGGCAGCAGATCGTTTTAGGGGAGCGACGGGGGGATGAATGACCATGAGCGAAGGATCTGACAACCCGCTACTCGAGGGGTTGCCGCTCCTCGGGGACCTGCCCGACCTCGACGGGGCCAGCGTCCTGGTCCGGGTGGACTTCAACGTGCCGCTCCGCCCCTGTGAAGGCGGAATGTCCACGGTCACCGACGACTTCCGCATCAAGTCCGCCCTGCCCACCCTGAACTACCTGATCGAGCACGGCGCCAAGGTCACGGCCTGCACCCATCTGGGCCGACCCGACGGGGCGCCCGACGTCCAGTGGGACCTGGCACCGGTCCGCGAGGAGCTGGCCCGGTTGGCACCCCAGGTGGAGCTGTTGGAGAACCTCCGGTTCGATCCGGGCGAAGAGGGCAACGATCCGGCCTTCGTCGAGAAGCTCATCAACAGCCACGACGCCTACGTGAACGACGCCTTCGGGGTCTCCCACCGCAGCCACGCCTCGGTGGTCGGTCCTCCCACCCGGCTGCCCAGTGCCGCCGGCTTCCTCCTCCAGCGGGAGATCGAGGTGCTCGGGACGTTGCTGGGCAGCCCGGCCCGCCCGTTCATCGCCGTGGTGGGCGGAGCCAAGATCGCCGACAAGCTCGGGGTCCTCAAGGCCCTGCTCGACCGGGTGGACCTCCTGGTGGTGGGCGGCGGCATGGCCTACACCTTTCTGGCTGCCCAGGGTCATGACGTCGGGGACTCGCTGGTCGACATGGACCGGATCGACGACTGTGCCGCTCTGCTGGCCTCAGGTCGACCCATCCTCCTGCCCACCGACATCGTGGCCCTGGAGCCCGGGGCGGCATTCGGCTGCGACGCTTCCGGGGGTGAGGTCCGGGTGGTGGGCGACGACATCCCCGCCGGTTGGCAGGGGCTCGACATGGGTCCGAACACCGTGGCCGCCTTCAGCGCCAAGATCGGTTCCGCCGCCACCGTCCTGTGGAACGGGCCCATGGGGGTATTCGAGGACGGCCGCTTCAACGCCGGGACCGCCGGCGTGGCCCGGGCCATGGCCGAGAGCCCCGGCTTCACCGTGGTCGGTGGAGGGGACAGCGTCTCCGCCCTCTACGAGGCCGGCCTGGCCCACCAGATCGACTTCATCTCCACCGGCGGGGGAGCCTCGCTCGAACTGCTGGAGTTGGGCGACCTCCCGGGATTGGCCGCCCTGCGGGGAGCGGTCAACGCCCCGTCGCCCACGCGCCATGGCGTCGGGAGCCCTTCCAACCGGTGACGGCCACACCCAAGCGGCGGCCGCTGATCAGCGGCAACTGGAAGATGAACTTCGACCATCTCGAGGCCCTCCATGCCGCCCGCGACCTGGGGCTCCGGATCCAGCCCGGCGACGCCGGCCCGGTGGACATCTCCATCCACCCGCCCTTCACCGACATCCGCACGGTGCAGTCGGTCATCGAGCCCGAGGGCATCCCGATCCACCTCGGAGCGCAGAACTGCGCCGTCGAGGACTCGGGCGCCTTTACCGGTGAGGTCAGCCCGTTGATGCTGGCCAGGCTCCACGTCGAGTACGTGATCGTGGGGCACTCGGAGCGGCGCCGGCTGTTCGGTGAGACCGACGAGACGGTGGCGGCCAAGATCAAGGCGGTGGTCCGCAACGGGATGACCCCCATCTGCTGCGTGGGTGAGGACCTCGACGAGCGGGAAGCGGGGATGACCAAGGACCTGTTGGCCGGCCAGGTGGAGTCGGCGCTACGGGACATCCCGTCCGAGACGGTTGGAACCATGGTCATCGCCTACGAGCCCCTGTGGGCCATCGGCACCGGGCAGGCCGCCACTCCCGAGGACGCCCAGGAAGCCTGTCAGTGGATCCGGGAGGTGGTGGGGCGTTCGGCGGGCGCCGACGCCGCCGCCGGAGCCCGCCTGCAGTACGGGGGGTCGGTGACCGAGGAGAACACGGAGGCCCTGGTGGGGTGCCCGGATATTGATGGAGTCCTGGTCGGAGGGGCCAGCCTCGATCCGGCGGCCTTTGTCGGGATCATCCGGGCCGCGGCCCTGGCCCTTCGTTGAGTTTGCTAGCGTTCTCTCCGGTCGCTGGCCGAAGGAGGTTGATCAGATGCTGACCGCAATCATCGTCGTACTGCAGATCTTGGCGTCCCTGGCACTGATCTTCCTCATCCTGATGCACAGCGGCAAGGGTGGCGGACTCTCCGACATGTTCGGCGGGTCGGTGGGCACTGCGGCGGCCGGATCGACCGTGGTGGAGAAGAACCTCGACCGGATCACGGTGACCGTCGCCATCATCTTTGCCTTCACCAACCTGATTCTCATTCTCCGCCTGCAGTGATCGACCACGGCGCCGATGCCGTCGAGCGCCGACCTCGCATCGCCCAGCTCTGGCGGAAGCACCGGGCCCGCTGGACCTTGCCCCTGGTGATCATCCTGATCATCGCCGTCGTGGCCATCGTCGACCATCTGGACTCCCACCGGATCAGCCAGGTGGACGAGCAGCCCGCCTCGGCGCTGGTGCCGGCCACCGGGGGAGCGGTGACGGTGGCCTTCGACCGCCCGTGGGACGGGTTCAACCCCAACACCCCGGCCGGGGCGGCTTCCACCACCCCCACGCTGCTCTCGGCCGTGCTGCCCAGCGCCTACGTGATCACCCCGAAGCTGTCCCCACAGATCAACAACGCCCTGTTGTCGGGAGTCGAGGTCACCTCGACCTCCCCGCTGACCATCGAGTACGACATCAACCCGTCGGCGGTGTGGTCCGACGGAGTACCGGTGAGCGCGGCCGACTTCATCTATGCGTGGCAGTCCCAACGGGGCGAAGGGGTCGACGTCGACGGTCAGGCGGACCAGGTGGCCTCGACCCTGGGGTACCGGGATGTGGCATCGGTGACCTCCAGCCATGGCGGCAAGACGGTGACGGTGGTATTCAGCGCCCCGTTCACCGACTGGCGGGTCATGTTCAACAACATGGTCCCCGCCCACATCGCCGAGCGGGTGGGTTGGAACGACGGCTTTGACACCTTCGATCCCGCCGTCGAGGTCTCGGCCGGGCCGCTCGTCATCAAGTCGGCCTCGTCGCGTCGGGTGGTGCTGGTCCGCAACCCCAAATGGTGGGGGCCGCAGTCGGTCCTCAGCCGGGTGACGGCCACCTACGTCCCGACGCAGAGCGCCTGGGTCCGGGCCCTGGCCGCCGACAACCAGACGGTGGCCCAGCCCTCGGCGTTCAGCCTGAACACCCTCAACGCCGTCACCTCGCTGCCCAACACCCAGAGCTCGGTGAAGCCCTCCTTCGAGCTGATGGAGTTGGACTTCAACATGACGGCCCCGCTGACGTCCCAGGCCGCCGCTCGCCAGGCCATCGCCCATGCCGTCGACCGCCAGCAGCTGTTGAATGAGACCTTCGGCTCCATGGATCCGGGCCTGGTGGTCAATCAGGATCATCTGTCCATACCGGCCCAGCCCGACTACACGACGTCCTCGGCCTCGGGCGAGTACACCACGCGGAATCTGCCCGACACCGACGCCCTGCTCCGGAGCGTGGGCTATCACAAGGATCCGGCTGGTTACTACATCGATGACTCCGGCAAGCAGTTGACGATCCGGATGGCCGTCGAGAACGGCGATCCTTGGATCGACCAGGTGGGGAAGGAGATTGTCGCTCAACTGAACCAGACCGGGATCGCCGTCGTCACGGTTCCAGTGGATGGATCTGCGGGCATGGAAGCCGCCGCCGAAGGGGCCGGCTCCTACGACATGGCCCTGACCACCCGGACCGTCAGCCCATTCGAAACCACGACCGGGGCTTGGTACTCGGACGACCTGGATCCCAACGACTCGACGGGCACCCAGAACTGGAGCCACCTCGACGACCCCGAGGTGAACCAGCTGTTCGTGCAGGCAGAGCGGGAATTGAATCCGGTGGCCGGCGGAACCATCTACGCCCAAATCGACGATCAACTATGGGACCAGATGGTGGCGTTGCCCCTGTTCGAGGAGCCGGGCCTGGTGGCCAACGGGGTACAGGTCAACAACGTGGCCTACAACCCCTCGATCGACGGGATCCTCTGGAATGTCTACCAGTGGACCTTGCTCAAACCGGGTACGGCCAACTAGTAGGCGGGCCGACCGGCTACCAGATGCCGCCCACCAGCGCCCCAAGCCCAGGTGGTCCGATTGTGAGGACCTCGTCCACGACCGGGACGATCCGGGACTTTGGCCAGCACCCTCTGCATGGTGTCGTAGGCAGTTCGACGAGCGCGCTACCATGCCTGACGCCCCGGTGACTACACCGGAGCCACTCGTCGGAGTGGCGGAATAGGCAGACGCGCTAGCTTGAGGGGCTAGTGCCCGCAAGGGCGTGGGGGTTCAAGTCCCCCCTCCGACACCGCAGGTCAACTCCAGTTTTTGACTTTGTTACAAGCCGTCGTGATGGTCGCCAAAGTGTCCGCGTGCAATACACGTGCAATAGCGGATTACGAACCCGCGATGGCGACGACCTTCGGGGCTTCGCTCATGTCATCCATAGCTGCTCGACGACGTGCGCCGAGGCGGTTCGCCAGTGCCCGGTCCCGCTCGGCGGTGGCGTGCTGATAGCGCATGGCAGCCGTGGTGGTCCGGTGACCGAGGCGGTGCATCAACTCGGCCGTGGTCGCTCCTTCCTGACCGGCCCAGGTGGCGCCGGAGCCCCTTAGGTCGTGGAAGTGGAGACCGGATATCCCGCTTGCCTTGCAAGCCGCCAGCCACCGGGACCGGAACTTCGTCCGCCGGAGGGGGTGTCCACCCGGTGAGGTGAAGACAAGGGCATCCGGGGCCGGGGCGACCTCCGATGCGAGGTGGCGCTCGAGGTCCGGCACCAGTTCCTCCGGAATGCCCACGACCCGGCCGCTGTCCGACTTCGGCGCCTTGAACCTGATCTCTCCGGAACCCAGCTCGACGGCCTGCTCGGATACGGTGACCGTCCGGTGCAGTAGGTCGATGCTCGACCGTCGGAGGCCGGCCAGCTCGCCGAATCGGAGCGAACAGTAGGCAGCCAGTAGGACCAGCGGCGACCAGGCGTCGCCCATGGCAGCAGCGATGCGCTCGACCTCCTCCTCGGTGGCGACGGGGCGCTCGGGGGAGGACTCCTCGCCGGCCGACTTCACCTGACAGGGATTGATTGTCAGCAGCCCGTCGTCGACGGCAACGTTCAAGATGACCCGGGCGAGTCGGTATGCCTTGGCCGGCTGCGTCGACCCGGGGTGCTTCGCCGTCGTCGTGGCCCACCAAGTTCGCCACTTCCCGGGCGTGAGCTGGTGGAGCGGCACAGCGCCGAAGTCTGGCTCGAGCCACTTTCGCCACAGGTGGGCGTACAACTCGGCGGTAGTGGGGGAGAGGCGCTTGCCATTGCGACCCATCCCGGTAGCCAGCCACCCCTTTGCGAACTCTCCGAACAGTTCCCGTGCGGGCTCAGGTGCTCGCCACTCACCCCGGTTCACGGCGTTTGCGATATTGGACAGGAAGGCGTCCGCATCGGCCACCGTTGGGAACGTGGAGTCGCCGATTCGGCGCTGTCCGTCCGGCGCCAGGTAGCTGGCCTGGTATCGGCCGGATGAAAGTTACGGATGGCGCCGAACGTGCGGCGCGACTTGCGGGTGGCCAAGGTGCTTTCTCCTTATTCGTCTTCGATGAGGCCCTGTTCCCGAGCCAGGCCCACAAGTCGAGATGCGTGACGCCTGCTCACCGGCATTCGGTCCGCCACGGCTTTGACGGGGGCGACGCCCTGAGCCTCCTGGTAATACCGGGCAACCTTTTCCAGCAGATCAGGGGTATTTGTGGTTCGGCGCCGAATCTCAAGTATTTCGCCCGGACCGCCTAATACGTTGTCTCGCTGATAGTTGAAGAACCCGTCCCGGGCCGCGATTGCCGGCCCGGATCTGGACGATGGAATCTGCACTGGCTCCTACCCAGACGATTGCGTCGTTGATCACTTCTCCGGCGCTCACTCCTCCAATGTCGACGGCCCGGATCGGGCCGCTGGATTCAGTGCTCTGCAGGGCGAAGGCCGTGCACTCTGGCTGGCCGTCAACGATCTCCAGGCGGAGGATTACCCGAGGCACGGATGGATCCTCACTGGTGGCAATGACTTCAACCGGGTGGCTTGGGAAATACGAGGACGCTCCGATCGGGGTAAACGGTCCGGTCGCCAGATGGTGTCCGGTCTCCCCGAGAGGGGTGATGGTCCAAGTGCTCACCTAGCCATCATATGGCCTGGCTATGTCATGGTCAAGGCATGACGTGTCCTACATGATTAAGGCATGACACAGACGGGAACAGAGCAGCATCCGCGGAACAGGGAGGAAAGGCGACACGGCCTCCACGATTACGACGGCGCAGCCCAACGCCTCGGTTGCTCGCCGCGGCTTGTGCGGAAGCTTGTCTCCGATCGGAGACTCGCCTCAGTGAAGGTCGGAGCCCTCGTTCGCATCCCAGATGAGGCGATCGACGTGTTCATCGACGCCAACCGCCGAGAGGCAGTCAGGTGATCCGAGTGTGGCTCGCCCGTCGGCGAGTCAACCGGGCCTTCGTGCGTAGCTGATGGGAGTCCTGAACGAGAGCGGGCGCTAATCGATGCGTACGACCGTCTGGTCGAGGTTGAGCATCAAAGGCGGTGTTCATGACCTCCATCACCAATAGTGGGTCTAGTCCAACAAGACGAACCCGGACCCAGATAGAGGCCCTCAAGGCCGCTCTGTACGCAGTCACGGAGGAGATCGAGCCTGCCAGTGTCCGGCAGATCTATTACCAGATGGTCTCCAGGGGCTACATCGGAAAGACCGAGGCCGACTACAAGGGGAGTGTCTGCCTGCTGTTCGCCATCGTGCGGAAGGCGGGAGATCTTCCCTACGGCTGGATCACCGACAACACCCGGTACATGCGGAAGCCAAGGACGTACTCCAACCTCGCCGCCATGCTCGAAGAGCAGGCCCTATTCTACCGCCGAGCCCTTTGGCGTAACCAGGCGGTCGATGTGGAGATCTGGCTCGAGAAGGATGCGCTCTCCGGGGTGCTCTACCCGGTCACCAGTGAATGGGACGTTCCGCTGATGGTCACCAGGGGCTACCCGTCGCTGACCTTCCTCCATGGCGCGGCCGAGGAGATGCACCACTACCTGGACCACCCACATCTACTACCTCGGGGACCACGATCCCTCCGGTAAGGACATCCCGCGGATGGTGGAGGAGAACCTCCGGATGATGGCCCCGAAGGCGGACATCACCTTCACCAGGTTGGCGGTCAACGAGGACCAGATCGCCACCATGGGTCTGCCCACCAGGCCCACAAAGAAGTCAGACACCAGGTCCAAGGACTTCGAGGGGGAATCGGTCGAGGTGGATGCGATCGACCCCGACACCCTGCGGCGGATAGTGACCGACGCCATTGTCTCCCACATCGACACTGAGGCCCTCGAGTTCCAGAGGAATGAGGAGGCGCTCGAACGGGAAACCTTGGCTCTCATGCCGGAGAGGTGGGCATCGTGATCGAAGGAGCTCTCGACTATGCCAGCCGTGGCTGGCCCGTATTCCCCTGCGAGCCTGGCGGGAAGCGACCGCTTGGGAAACTGGCCCCGCACGGGCTGCTGGACGGATCAATTAGATCTGGAACAGGTCAGAAGGTGGTGGACCGCAGAGCCGAAAGCCAACATCGGATTGCCGACCGGACTCGCCTTCGACGTGCTCGATGTCGATGGGCCCGAGGCGCTCGAGGCGCTCGAGGTCTGGTCCGAAGGTCGACCAGGGGACGACGTCGAAGGACCCACGGTCGCCACACCCCGAGGTTGGCACTGCTATGTCGAACCGACCGGTCGGGGTAACACGGTGAATCTCGGAGGACTGGCCGGAGTCGACTGGCGAGGCAAGGGTGGTTATGTCATCGCTCCACCTTCCACCCGGATCGACGGCGGCTCCTGGACCTGGATGGTCGGGACTCCGCTTGACCTCGGGCCGGATACACCGATTATCCCGGCACCGGAGTGGGTCCTGGCCCTGTTCGACCGAGCAGAAAGGCCGACCGATGGGGGAGTTACGACCCTGCCTCGTCACGCCGGCAGAACGGGCTACGGAGCCGCAGCACTTGAGCGTGAGCTCGGCCGACTGGCTATTGCTCAAGAGGGTGGTCGCAATCACCAGCTCAACGCCAGCGCCTTCAGCCTCGGACAGCTCATTCCGTCCGGTCAACTCGACGCGGCGGAAGTGGTGGCCGGCCTGTTGCACGTGGCCCGTCATATCGGGCTGAGTGACGCCGAAGCTGGGCAGACGATCGAGAGCGGGCTCCATGCCGGCCTAAGGACTCCCCGGAGAGTGGCGTGAGCGACCCAACCGCAGAGATGATTTTGGCCAGTCTGGATATCGTCGTCGACGACGAGGACTTGCCCGGGGACCGGCGTATTCGTCTCACCCCGGCTAGTTCCATAAGACCTCGGCCGGTCCGCTGGCTCTGGGATCTCCGGCTGGCCCTTGGCACGCTCTGCCTCCTGGCCGGGCGCGAAGGAATCGGGAAATCGACGCTTGCCTACGCCATCGCGGCCTGGATAACTCGGGGCCAGCTTCCCGGTATCTACTCCGGCACGCCAAGAGCGGTCATCGTCGCGGCCACCGAGGATTCATGGGAACACACCATCGTCCCTCGACTGATGGCAGCGGGTGCCGACCTCGACCTCATCTTCCGGGTCGACGTGACCGTCGTAGATGGCCTCGATACGACCCTCATCCTGCCGTCAGACCTTGGCCAGCTCGAGGTGAGCGTGGCGGAAGTCGACGCTGCCCTCATCCTGCTCGACCCGCTGATGAGCCGCCTGAGTGCCAGTCTGGACACCCACAAGGATGCCGAGGTCCGACTGGCACTCGAGCCCCTGACTGCCTTGGCTGACCGGTCGGCGGCCGTGGTCCTCGGGCTTATCCACGTCAACAAGTCCGGTGGAGCGGATGCACTCAACATGCTCATGGGCTCGAGGGCCTTCGGTGCCGTCGCCCGTTCGGTGCTCTTTGCCATGACGAGTCCGGATGACGAGTCCATCAAACTGCTCGGACAGCCCAAGAACAACCTCGGTCGGTCGGACCTGCCCACCATCACCTACCGGATCGACGGTGTGAAGGTCGCCGACCACGAAGAGGGAGAAATCTGGACCGGCCGAGTCGAGTGGATAGGTGAGGTTGACCTGAGCATCGCCGACGCCCTTGTCGCTTCAGGCGAGGACACTGAGACTCGGACGGCAACCCGAGACGCTGCCGACTGGCTGGCCGACTACCTCAAGAGCGTCGGTGGGTGTGCCGCATCGGGTGCCGTGAAGGACAACGGCAAGGCTGTCGGACACTCCGAGCGAACACTCCAACGGGCTCGAAAGCAGCTCCACATCGCGACCGAATCATCGGGATTTCCCCGTCAGACGGTGTGGCGATTGCCGGCCAAAGGGGTGTCCGATGCGCCGTAACAGATGGCACCACTGCAGTCGTGCCAAGTCTCGTATTTCCGGCGCAGTCGCTCTCGCGAAAGAGCAGGTCAGTCCTAGTGACGCCGAGAAGCCCCTAGGAGACTTATCTATGGCACAACTACTACTTGGCGGGACTGAGTGGCGGCAGTCGTGCCGTTCCGCCAAGTCCCCCCGTGCGCGTGGCACGACCGATTGCACCACAAGCCGACAAGGAGAACTATGACGACCGCTACAGACACCCGAACTATCGGCATGGTCGGCAATCTCACCGCTGACCCAGAGCTCCACTTCAGCGCCAAAGGCACCGCCTACGCCACGAGCCGGATCTCCGTCCGTCCGTATGTGGCCGGAGCTGAGGTTCAGCCCGATGCCGAGTTCTTCGACCTGGTCTGCTTCGGTGGACTGGCGGAGAACGTGGCCGAAGTGCTCCGCAAGGGTTCACGGGTCGTGGTCAGTGGCCGACTGGAGACGGATACCTGGACCGGCCGAGACGGAGTGGAACGAGAATCACAGAAGGTCATCGCCGACGCCATTGGTCCGGAACTTCGATTCACTACGGTCACGGTCAACCGGACTCAGCGGACCGAACCGGCGCCGGCCAAAGCGGAGTCGACACTCGGCGGTCTCCTTCCACCAGCAACGGCGAGCCCCTACTCCGAGGAGCCGTTCTGAGATGAGCGACCTCGAAGAAATGCTGGCATTCCAGCTCCGTGCCGCCAAGGTGAAGGTTCCTGTCCGGGAGCACCAGTTCGCACCACCGAGGAAGTGGAGATTCGATTTCGCCTGGTGTGACTACCTGGTTGCCATCGAAGTTGAAGGTGGCACATGGTCAGGCGGTAGGCACGTCACTGGTAGCGGATTCGCCAAGGACATAGAGAAGTACAACGCCGCCGCTGTTCGTGGCTGGTGTGTCTCCGGTTCGTCCGCAGTCAGATCGAGGACGGATCCGCCCTGTCCCTGATCGAGGAAGTCCTGACCGCTGGTGGCCGGCTCATGCCGGCGCTGCAGGGAGCGGAGGTCCAATGCTGAAGACCAGTTGTCTCGGCTGTGGCCGGATCATCCCCACCGGCAATCATGGCAAGTGCCTGTCTTGTCGGAACGAGATGGAAGCACGACGAGGTACGACCGCCGCTCGAGGGTACGGGTCGGACTGGGCCAGGACCAGCAAGCGCATCATCGCTCGTGATGGTGGCATCTGTCGCTACTGCGGAGGCAAGGCCACAACCACCGACCACGTCGTAGCCAAGGCCAACGGTGGAACAGACGAAGACAGCAACCTCGTCGCCGCCTGCCGGCCCTGCAACTCCGGGAAGAAGGACCGATGACCGGCCGACATCAAACAAGGGTGGGGCGGGCGTCTGGCTTGCGACCTGGGCTTTTACTGACCCGCCATGCCCATTTCGCACGCATTCGGGATACTTCGCGATCACTGGGGCCAACCTTTTCGAGCTTCGGACCGACTCGGTGGAACTCGGATCAATCCGGTGATATTCGCTCAATCTCGATTTCGTACCCTGCTCTAGAGAGGATCCCAACGTATGGGAAGGCCCCCGAAGCCCATAGAAATCCACCGCCGCAACGGCAACCCGTCCAGGAAGAAGCTGCCGGACAAATCGGAGACGATCTCCCTCGTCGCAGCATCCGACGTGGTGCCCATCACCCTCGGACCTCGGGGCAGGGAGGTCTACAGGAGATCGATCGACCTGGCGACGTGGTTGTCGGAGCTGGATCGGGTTGCCCTCGAGGACTTCGCTGCCACCTGGGACGAGGTCTGCTCCATGCGGGAGCGGATCGCTACGGAAGGTCTGACCCACAACGAGCCCATCGTCACCCCTTTGGGCGTGGTTGTCGGGGAGAAACCCATTGCTCACCCGCTCTTGAAGGAATTGCGTAATGCCCAAAAGCAGCTCGACACGCTCCGGAAGGTCCTCGGATTCGACCCGACCAGCCACGCGCAACTCGGAATCGCTGAGGTCAAGCGGCAGAGCCGGGTCGAAGAGCTCATCGCCCGGCGGCAAGCCAAGTAGCTGGCCCCCGCTCCACTTCACGAAGGTCCCGGCCGCCGACATCAAGCGGGGCGACGGGGAGAGGATCTGCGAAGCCATCGAGGCCCTCGCCACAGTCTCCAAGGATGGGATCACGGCAAAGGCCGGAGATCCCCTCGTCCTTCGGCCGTGGCAGAAGCAACTCATCGGCCACCTGTTCGCCCGGACTCCCAATGGTCGCCTCCGGCACCGGGTGGCGCTGATCGGACTGTCCCGGAAGAACGGGAAGTCAGCATTGGGCTCTGCCCTGGCCCTGGACGCTCTCCTCTTCGGTGGAAACGGTGCTGAGGTCTACTGCGCCGCCGCCGAACGGGAGCAGGCCCGCATCGTGTTCGGGGAGACCAAACGGATGATCGCCGCCGACCCGGAACTCTCCACCATGTGCCACCCGATGCGGGACGTGATCGAGGTGCCGGCGACCAACTCCATCCTCCGCTGCCTCTCGGCCGAGTCGTACTCGAAGGAAGGACTGAACATCTCCCGGGCCATCGTGGACGAACTCCACGCCCACCAGAACCGCGACCTCTGGGACGTGCTCACCCTGGCCTGCGGTGCCCGGATCGACCCCATGGTCATCGCCATCACCACCGCGGGAGTCAAGACTCAGACTGACGGCCAGGACACGGTTGCCTACGAGCTCTACAAGCACGGCTGCGACGTGGCGGCCGGGCTGGTGGAGGATCCGTCATTCTTCTTCGCCTGGTGGGGTGCTCCCGAAGACGCCGACCACCGGGACCCGGCCGTCTGGAAGGCCGCCAACCCCGGATACGACGACCTCATCGACCCGGAGGACTTCGAATCATCGGTCAGGCGGACCCCGGAGAACGAGTTCCGGACCAAGCGCCTCAACCAGTTCGTGTCCTCGTCCCGAGCCTGGCTGCCTGCCGGTGCCTGGGAGGGGTGTGTGGACGGGTCCCGGACCATTCCGGACGGCTCTGCGGTAGTCCTCGGCTTCGACGGGTCGTACAACAACGACTCCACGGCCCTGGTGGTGGTCACGGTGGCCGAGGAGGGGAAGCTGCCTCACGTCGACGTTGTGGAGGCTTGGGAGAAGCCCCCGGACGGACTCATCGACTGGACCGTCGACATCTTGAGCGTCGAGGACGCCATCCGGGCCGCATGCAGGCGCTGGCAGGTCCGAGAGATCGCCTGCGACCCTGCCCGCTGGGCCCGGACCTATCAGGTCCTCGATGAGGAGGGACTGCCGGTCGTGACCTTCCCACAGTCCAGTGAACGCATGGTCCCGGCCACCCAACGGCTCTACGAGGCAGTGGTGAACGGACAGCTCACCCACTCGGGAGACCCACGGCTGGCCCGGCACATGGCGAACGCCGCCACCAAGACCGACAGTCGTGGCACACGCCTCACCAAACAGGCCAGGAACTCCAATCGCAAGATCGACCTCGCGGTGGCAACCGTCATGGCCTTCGATCGTGCCGCCAAGGTCGATACCCGGCCCATTGGGATCTGGTCGATCAGGGAGATGGTCGAAGAGATCCAGGCCGAGCGACGGGAGGGAAAGAGTTGATGTCGTCCTACGCAGAGGTCAGCTGGCTGGTCCAAATGCGGATCGGTCTCATCCACGCCTTCGATGAGGTCACCGACGAACGGACGCGGTGGTCGGTGCTTTGCACCATCGAGTTCATCGACCACCAGATCGACTCACACGCCGATGCCGTCATCCCGACTTCAGCCCTCGGCCAGTACCTCGCATTTCGACCCCAGCACCATCCGGTCGCCATCCCTGACGATCTCACCGACCTCACCTGACCGACCCAAACAAAAGGAGCTCCACCATGCGCAACTACTACTCCACAGCCCCCGTGTTCTACTGCCTCGAATGCGGCGGTAAGGAATCTTCAGCGTCCGCAGTGCACGTTTGCAGCGACCCCGAGGCCCCGAAACGCAAGGCGGCACAGCGCCAGCAAGCGGAGGCGGCCGAAGCCGCCGCCGCGGAGTTGCGAAACCGCACAATTCCATGCCCCGCTTGCGGTGTCGCACTGAAGCCAGGTGAGTGGCACACCGTGGAGGCTTGCAACGGCCCCATGACCGCCGAAGGGCAGGCTTACGTCCAGGCCGGCAAGCAGCAAACAGAAGCACTTGCTGCGAGCTTGAAAGCCGCCGGCTATCGCCTGGTGAAGGACCCCCAATGAGGCGACGCCAACGCAGGAGACTCGCACAGGCACTCCGCACCGAGCCGAACCGCCGCAGGGCTCTCGAGTACCTCGCCATCAGGTCCCAATGCCTCTCCGTCCTCGGCTTGTCGACTGACCCCACAACCCTCGCCCACATGGTGGAGGCGATAGACCACCTGGACGCCGCCGTCGAATTGCTCGACCCCCATCACGACATCGACCGTTGTCCGGACCTCGTCCGGCTGCCGGTCTGACGAAAGGACCACACGATATGGAACTGTTCAAACGTCACCGTAAGTCGCCCCTGGACGTCGCCCTGGACGCCCTGGGACAGGCCCAGCGGGCACGGAGCCAGGCTCAGCGGACCAAAGCCGCTACGGCACTCGCAACGGCCCGCACCGAACTGGCTGCCGCGGCCACAGCAGCACGGCCCGCGGACCTGACCAATTGGTCGGAGGCCCGAGTCGAGATGCTCGACCGCCGACTGGCAACCGCAGAACTCGAGCTCGAGAGGAGCAACGCATGACCGAAGAACGCAAACCCCGATGGAACGGTGCTGACAAACGCGCTGGCCGTGCCGGAGGTGTCGAACGCCGCGCCAAGCTGGCCGGCCAGACCGAGTCCCGCCTGTTCCGGGTCGGACCGTCCTCGAATGCCTCCATCCGGTCCTCGTCGGTCGGCTCCGACGGGCTCCTGACCGTGAGCGGATCGCCCATCGTCTACAGCCGCCCATACAAGGTCTACGACCAGTTCGGGAGCTTCGAGGAGACCATGGCGCCGACCGTCGTGTCAGCCATCCTGCCGACGTGCGACTGCCGGTTCTTGTTCAACCACGACGGCCTTCCCCTAGCCCGGACGACGAGTGGGACGCTCAGGTTGATAAACACACCCACGTCGCTTGACTTCACAGCGGAACTCGACCCCCGGCAATCCCTGGCTAACGATCTGTGCATCGCCCTCCAGCGGGCGGACATCACCTCCATGTCATGCTCGTTCATGGTGGCCTCCGACCAGTGGAACGAGGACTTCTCACAGCGGACCATCTTCACCTTCGGGGAGCTGCTCGACGTGTCTGCCGTGACCTACCCGGCCAGCCCGACCACGAGTATCGAGTTGCTGGACGACCTCCCGCCGGTCGGTGGCCCTGACGGCACCCAGGACGGTGGCGGCCCTCAGTCTGGCGAAGGGAACCAGGACGGTTCCGGGAGCCGAGCGGCATGGCGTCGCCGTATCGACATCGACCGGGACCGGGCTCGCCTCAGCCGGCCGCTGGTCCCACTGAAAGGAAAGTGAGCATGCCCAATCGTGTACATCCTGACGTCAAAGCCCGGAGCGAACTGTGGGCCCAGGCGGCCGCCGCAAACAAGTCGATCGGGCCGGCCCCAAGGACAACACGGGAAGTCATAGCGGATCCCGACCGCGGCCGAGCGATTGTTCACTGTGGCCTCTGTCCCGCAGCGTTCCGTATCGGCGACTACGCCATCGAAGACCACCGGCTAAGTCACAGACCCCGGACCGAGGATGAACTCGCTCAGGCCGAGCGCAACCGAGCCGCCGCTCGGACCATCACCCTGAGGAGCATCCCGTGCGAGATGTGCGGCATTGATATGAAGCCGGGATCGAGTCACGTCTGTCCGGGACTACCTCCCGCCGTCCTCGAGCAGCAAGCCCGGGACCGGGCCAGGGAGAGAGCCGCATTCAAGGCTGCGGTCGCTGACGCCCTCGACAAGGAATGATCTGGTCGGGGCGGGGCCGCGCCGGGTGGACATGCCCGAGCTGCGCCCCCGCCCCAGGCCGCCCTCGAGCAGATAGGACCGATGTGACCGAAGCCGAAGTGTTGGCTCTGATGGAACCGGGGGGAGCATCACCGGAGGAAGTGTTCGCCTACCTCACCCGGAGGCCGGCGTGGATGGCGCAGGGAGCATCGCCGTGCCTCGGACTCGGTTCGGTTCTTCCCAGCCCGAGGAGCCAATGCGGAGCTAGCCAAAGCTGCGTGCGCCCGATGCTCGGTCCGGCCGGAGTGCCTGGCTCACGCCCTGGCCGACCCCGACCTCGTCGGAGTGTGGGGCGGCACCTCGCCGAAGGAGCGTCAGCGGATGCGAAGTGGTACGTGAACACGTCCCGCACGGTAGCTAGCCCACCGTCGCCGAAGGACTTGCTGACGCTCGAAGGTCTCCACCTCAGCGTCATTCGGAGCGTGAGAGAACCAATCCGGCCAGATCTCCGAAGGATGGCAACCAATCCCGATGGCGACGACATCGGCCACATGGGCACTCAGACCGCCGGCAGCGATATTGCGCCGGCACCAGCTAGCGGTCACGCCAATCCGCAGTGCCACCCGGGCGAGGTCGGCTTGGGCCCACTCGTTCGTTCGGGTACGCGACCGATTCCGCCCCGGCAGGCCGTAGTCGTTGGATGACCGGCTCGAGGGGAAAGGGCCGTGGGTCGCCGAAAACGTGGCTCGGCACCCGCCAGTGCCGGATTTCCCCCGGAGTGTCCGACTCCACTCCGTCCGACAGCGGGTCCCGGCACAGCTCAGGGCTAGCCTGATTCACGTCAATACCTCCTGTGTAGGTGTTGGCCACGCCCCCGGGTCGAGTGCAATCGGCGCCGGGGGCACTTTTTGGTTGCTTCATCGCTGACTATGAGCGATTCCGGGTTGGGTGTCAACGGGTGGAAGATCCACCTCCTGTCACCGTGGCAGGAGGTTTTGGGCTGAGAATCCGCAGGTTCTACAGTCCGTTTCGCAGGTGGTTGGGTGCGCGGGACTACATTGTCCTAGCGCCATCCCTACTCAATCCCACGGGAAATTTCTTTCTGGAAAACTGTCCCCGGACCCTCTCAACAATCTTGTGACCGGCCGGGGCGCTGACCGGGTTTCCTCATCTCCCACCGTTTGCTGGTTCGGCACCAGATGACCCGATCACCGGACACCTTGTTGAAGGCTCTCAAGACTGCGGGGCAATTGCCTGGTTCCCGCTCGCGTTCCGGTAGACAAACTCTTCGCCGTACAGCTCCTGAATCGACCTAACGGCGATGAACTGGTCCAAGTGCCCGCCTTGTTCGATCTCCTCGAGCATCCATGCACCGATGTCTGCGGGTGCCGTCATGATCCGCCCTCCGTCCTGTCGCCGCGGTGACGACAGTGGAAGCGTAGGTCCTCAACAAATGTGAGTGCTCAGACCATCCATGACACACCTGAGCGACGTGGAACGGCGTGGGAAAGTGGCGTAGGCAAGCGTGCCATTCGGCGTGCAATAACGTGCAATAGCGACATGGGAGACGGTGTCATTCGGTGCCGGTGCGTGCCGGTCGATACAACGGCTGAGCTGGGATGATTTGAATTGTCGCAGTTGAGCGCAGGTGCCTTTTTCAACTTGAGGGGCTAGTGCCCGCAAGGGCGTGGGGGTTCAAGTCCCCCCTCCGACACTCCGTTCTGTCTCGAGACATCGGAGACATCTTGTCTCTCAAAGTGCCGTGACAACGGCACCGTCGGCTGAAACATGACACAATGTCCGCTCACCAGGCGGGGTCGTCCGGCCAGGCGGAAATGGGGGGGCAGTGAGCGATGCATCGCAGGGGCCGGGTTGGTGGCTCGCGTCTGACGGCAAGTGGTACCCCCCTGAACAGTTCACCGGAGCACCTCCTGCTCCGGTAGCGCCTGCGCCCGTAATGCCTGCGCCGGCCATGCCTTATGCAGCGGCACCGCCAGCGGCGGGTGGCCCTCCTGGAAGGGGCTACTGGCAGGCTTCGGACGGCCAGTGGTACCCGCCTCAGCCGAAGAAGAAGGTCTACAAACGAGTCTGGTTTTGGCTACTCGTTGTGGTAGCTGTCGGATTCGGCGGTTGCTTGGCGCTGGTGGTTGGTGGAACCGCAGCAGTCGACCATGCGGCCCACATCAATCACACCATCGTCTACTCGGTGAATGGCTCAGGACAGGCCAACAACATCACCTACGACACATTGCAGGAAGGGTCTGGACAGAACGGTGAGGCTCAGGTGACGGACGTCAACCTTCCATGGAGCAAAACCATCGTCGCCTCCGGGTTGGTTACGGTCTTCGAAGTGACCGCGACCGTGGGTGATAATGGGGGCTCGTTGACCTGCACCATTACGGAGGACGGTAAGCAGATCGCTACAAATACCGCCTCAGGTTCGTTTGCCTCAGCCGACTGCTCAGCTGCGGGTTCCTGAGTCGCTCGTCGGCCGGTCCACCCGGCGTTTTATCCCCGGCCCTTCCGCCGGCGCACTGGATCGGACCCCTGACGGGTGACTGACGCAACGAGCGGGGATGGCCGGCTTCGCTGGGCTGGTCGAACAGCCGCCGGTACCCATGTATACCTGCCGGGCTGGTCGGCTCCACCGAAGTGGATCCGTGACCTCGACGGTAACTGGATCAGTTACGACTACGTCCACGGACGATGGCCCCGGATGAGGCACGTACGCGACAGAGGACGGGGGTCGGCCCCGTCCTCTGTCCTTGCGGTTCGGCGATCGCTGAACTGGAATCACCAGACCATCACATCGCAGTGCATCTCAGGCGATGTTCAGGCTGCTCTCGAGCGGGTCGATGAGACCCTTCGTGACTGTGATGGCCTTGTCAGCCGTGGTCGTCCCCAACCCCTCTTCGAGGTTCCAGACGAAGCCCGGCTTCGTGGCCTTGCTCTGGGTCAGCAGGTGGGTGCCCTCGGCTGATCCGATGCAGACGATAATCGTGGTCGCAGCATTTTTGTAAGGCGACGTCGACGGCGCGGTGATCTTGCCCTTCAGCTCGTACCCGTCCTCCGACCCATAGGTCTTGGACGTCGGGCACGTCTTGGCCGCCACACACCCCGAGGTTGTGCACGTGGTCGATGTGTACGCCACCTTGTTGACTGTGAACTTGACCGTCTTGACGTCAGCTTTCACGCTGCTCACGCCAGTTTTTGCATAGCTGTCGAAGGAGTTGTAGCCATACTCGGTCGGGTGGCCGGCACACGCCGGGATTGTCGTGGTCGCACCAGACGCGTTGCACTTGGTATTGGTGCTCTTGATGGCCAGAGAGGGGCTGGTTCCACTACAGGCAGTGGTGCCCTTCGTATACGTCTCTGCGCTTACCGATGTGGTTGATGACGTCGCGGTAGTCACCTTGCCGTTGTGTGTGAGCCCCGGCGACGCAAAGGTGATGGTCCCCGCCACATGACAGTTGATGGTGGCCGCGGCATTGGCGGGCGCCGCTGTCGCTACCAGGGTCACCGTCCCGGCGGTCAGAGGCATGACGATCGCCGCAGCGACCAATAGCAGTTTTCGTATCATGAGTAACTCTCCTCGTTCTGGATATCGGGTGACGCCGACTCCCCCCAAACGGGTGGCGCTCTTCCGCAAGGTACGACGATCGAAAGTGCGGTTTCGTTACAAGGGAGAAGGGGTAGCTGGTCAGGTCGAGGTCGCGGCTGATGCCTTCTACGTCGCCACGCCAAGCGACTTCTCAGAAGATCAACAGGCGATCGTCAGCTGAAGTCTTCAACCGGTTAGGAGTCGTGACTACGGACATCGGTGGGCACATGATGAGGATCCTCGGCAATATGCCAGTAGCCCCAAAGGGCGAGGTATCAATGCTGCAAGCCGGCTTGACCGCCTTGCCCGTCAACCCTCGGTTCCACGGTGAACAGCGACTGTCCCTGCTACAGCGGTGCGGCCCCGTAGGGGGTGACGGCATAGAAGTTGCCGTTGGAGTTGCCGACATAGACGGCACCGTCCACGACCACTGGTGCCGTCGTGATGGGGCCACTCGTGTCAAACCCCTCTCCGGTCTGTCCATAGTTGCGAGCAGCGTCAAACTTGCCGTCAGCGCACGTGATGAAGACGGCCTTCAACACCGTAGCGATCCCCATGACCGGCGACCCATAGCGCAGGGTCGAGCTGACCTTGCCGTTGCTGGCCTTGAGCGCTGTCAGCCATCCGTTGGAAGAGCCGACAAATATCAAGGCGTTGCCGGGGTAGTACGCCGGAGTGGCGGTGATCGGGCTCCCGATGGAATGCGCCCAGAGTTGGTCGCCGGTGGACTCGGACAAGGCATAGACCGTTCCGTTGGCGGATCCAACGTACACGGATCCGCCGATTTCCATGGGGGACACGTTTACGGCTCCACCGGCCGTGAAGCTCCAGGCTGTAGAGCCAGAGCTGGTCGAAAGAGCCGTAACCACACCGCTGCTCTCGCCCACCATCACGAGGCCGGATGCCGTATCGATGGTTGACGCGGAGGTCACCGGACTGGTCAGGGTCTTGGACCATGTGGTGGCGCCTGAGGATTCGACCAGGGCCGTGACCGAGCCGTCCGACCCGTCATTTGAGGAAACGTAGACCTCACCGGCACCGAAGGTAGGGGCATTGGGTACTCCACCGACACTGGCCGACCAGTCGAGTCTGCCCGCTGTTGTCAAGGCGTCGACCGAGCCGTCAGCCGTGCTGATCATGACCAGCCCATTGCTGGGGTCTACCGTCGGAGCCCCGTCGACGGCTTTCCCTGACGGGTCCTGCCAGCTCCACAGCACCACGCCGTCGTGGGCATCGATGGCGAGAAGCTGCCCTGCGGTGTCACCGACGTAGACAACCCCGTCAGCGACGGCCGCGGATGTGGTGATGGCCGATCCGATAATCGAATCCCAGGCCGGTCGGACGTCACCCTGACCGACGAAGAAGATGTTGCTGTAGCTGGCATCGTTGGGTTCGAATCCGTTGTGACCCTGGGCGTTTCCTGGGTCGTCCCACGAATTGGTGACATAGATCGATGCTGCAGCTACGCCGTTGGAGGTGGCTCCGGTCGCCACCAGGGACGTCAGACCGAAATCGGCATATTCGGGCAGGGTCACACTGTCGCTGAAGCCCCCGGTTCCACCCGCTTTGGTAGTCCCCAGCCTGTCGCCCCTGAGGCTGATCGCTACAGACTCTCCGTCGGTGAAGCCACTGCCGATGAGGCTGAGTGTCCCTCCAGCGGCAACATCGTACTGAGAGGCTTCCAACTGCGGGCCGGCCGATGACTTCTGCACAGAGAACTCCAGCTGGTCCGATCCCGTACTTGCTTGACCCCCGCTGGAGTGCGCCGTAACGGTCACCAGATAGCTGCCACCCGATGTCGGAACCGGCAGGTTGAAGGACCAGTCCGTGGCGGTCCCCTCGGGGGTCGCCACAGTTGCCGGATTGTCGTACGGTCCCGTTCGCCAATTGCCGGTTGCTCCGTCCCACCAGGTTCCTCCGACGCCCCCCGACTCGATGGAGAGATCGACCGAGCTGACGCCGACCGGATCGGTAGCCGTGCCGGAGATGACCTCGCTGCCGTTCGGATTGGCCACCGAGGAGTCGTAGGAGGGCGAGGTGGTCGATGCCGTCGGCAGGGTGGTGTCGTTGCCGCCGCCGACGGCGAAGTCGTAGAGGAGCCCGTCGGAGGAGGCAATCAGCACGTCCCCGTCGCTCACGGCCGGGGAGGACACGATGTAGCCCCCGGTCTGGTAGTTGTACAGGGAGTCGCCGTTGGCGATGTTCAGGGCGTGCACGGCACCGCTCAGGTCGGCACAGATCACCGCGGCCTGGGTCTTGCCCACGATGGCCACCGACGAGAGCACCTCGGCGCCCGAGGGGTCCTTGTAATTCCAACGGAGCTTTCCGTTGACGGCGTTGAGATCCATCACGCCGCTGTGATAGCCGAAGACCAGATTGGTCCCGTCGAGGGCCGGCGTGGACCGGCCGGTGGCGCTGGTGGTGAGCGGCGGGCGTGGATTGAAGGTGTAGCTCCAGATTTTGGCCCCGGTGGTCAGGTTCAGGGCGAAGATCTGCCCGAACTTGGTCGGCACATAGGCCACGCCGTCGGCGAACCCGTTGACCCCGGGAGCCGAGATCTCGGCACCGGCGGCGATGTCGTAGTCACCGTCGCCGGGGCCCTGGAATCGCCAGACCAGCTTGCCGGTCAGGGCGTTGACCGCGTACTCGGACTGATCGGGGTCCGAGGTCCCGTCCAAGACCAGCGGGGTGCCCTTCTTGTCCACGCCGTAGGCGATGGGGGACCAGGGGCCGTTCGGTGGGGTGTGATAGGCGCTGAAGCTCCACTCGACCGAGCAGTTGCTGGCTTCGATGCCCATCATCGGACCGGACGTATAACCGTTGTCCAGGTTGGAGACGTAGATCGACGGCTTCCCTCCCGGCGGGGTGGCCGCAGTGAAGCTCGAATAGAACTCGTGGGAAGTGACCAGGGAGCACTCGGTGGCCCCGGTGGTGAGATCGAGCTTGTAGAGCTTGGCCGGGGTCTCCGTCGCTATCCACAGGGCCCCGTCGGCCACCACCGGTGAGGCGATGATGTTCCCGCCCAGGGGTCGGCCCCACACCAGTTGCGCCGTCCCGGCCTTGAAGGCCAGGACATACCCGGCGTCCGTCCCGACATAGGTCATCATGCCGAGCGAGGTGGTAGAGACGACCGGAGACGTAAGGGCCGGACCGTACATGCTGGCGGCCCAACGGACCCCGAGGGATCCCACGTTCGAGATGTTCAGCGAGCTGTTGCTGGCATACCCGCTCAGGCTGCTGTCACGATGCAGTTCGACCCAGTTGTAGGCGGCGCTGTTGGGCGGCCCGGCGCTGGCTTGAACCGCGGTGGTTGTGGAGCTGGCGTTCGCTGGACCCACTCCCGCCAAGATGCCGAGACAGAGCACCGGGGCCAGAACGACGGCCATCAGCTTGATTCTCCGTCCACCCCACCGTATGGCAACGCGATTTCTCCGATGAGAACCCGCCATGTCGCACCCCCTCTGCTCGCAGCAGATGCTTCCGCCCGGCCATACTCGCAGACGCTTGAACCGTGAACAACCCCAAATTTGATGGCCGTAAGTAGGACCTGCGCACCTCATCCGGCGCCGTTCGGCAGCTGCAGGCAGGCGACGTACAGCGATCGTGCAGTCGGCAGGCAACGCCCCCAGACTGGGAATATCGCAGATTTCGTGTTTGGATCCGGGCGCCTTTGGAAAAGGCTGAGTCGTCGACGCTGCGTGAAGTGCGTGCAGCGGCATTGGCAGGTTCGGCGATCTCGAGGGAGGTTCTGACCATGACAGTCATGAACGGCACCATCCAGTGCGACACCTATGGGTGCCAATCCGGTGGCCTGATCGATCTCCCTAGCGGCAGCGTCCAGCCAGACCGGATCACCCCCTACGACGTCCGTGGCTGGTTCGCTATGGAGGGTTGGGTGGTGACTGTGGGCCCCGGAGGCACCGAGGGCCTGGTGGATCACTGTCCTCTCCACAATCGAGCCTGCGTGGCCGGGCTCAAGATACCGGCCTGAGGTCTCGGTCCGGGGCGATTGGTTCCCTTAGGCCTCTAAGCGGTTGGCGGCATCCAGTCTTGGGTTGGCCCATGGTGGCCTTCGCCATCCGCCCAACGAGTTCCAAAGGTCCGGACAGGGCCCTCCTTGAGACCAGTATCACCATCGTGGGACGAGGAGTCGCGGTTGCCATTCATGACGCCCCGCCTCGGCCGGGTACCAGAACTGGCAAATTGTGGGGGAGAAGGGTCAGACGCCTCCGTTGCCGGGTATAGCCACTCGGTGCCCATGCACTCGTGTTGCCACGCCGGGGCGAACCCGCAGGAGCCACCGTCCACCTGTGCGGCGTGCCTGTATCGGGGGTTGGTCACTCGATGCGACCGACCGACACCACTCCCAAGGTTGCGGCTCCAGGGAGATAGCACCGTCGGCTCCCGCCAAGCCGCCTGAGGCCGGATGGCCACCGACCCTCGGATGCGGCTGGCGTGGCCGCATCCGAGTTGCCGGATGGCTCGACGACTCTTCGGAGCCGCGACCGTCCTGGATGACCTGCCCGACAATTCTGGCCGTGACCTGGCACTTTAATCACAACCATGGACGGATCCCGAGGAACAGGAGTCAAATGCCCCGTTGTTGGGTAGAGCACCCACATGCCGATGCACTCCTGCTCCAGCACCGGGACGGAGCCACAAGAGACCCGGGCCGCATGTGCCGCGTGCATCCATGCGGGGCTCGTCAGCCAGCGCAGAGCAGCGCCGCTCCCAATGCTGCTCATTCGGGCCAATCGACCTGTCGACAGCCGCGCAGCGGCCTGAGGCTCACTTCCCGCTACTCCGTACGTTCCTGGGCGGCGGCTTGTCGTTGATGTGCTCGGCACGCCTAGGTCGGGCCGGTCACCTTTCGGTGGCACGTCGGCTTGTGCCCGGCAACGAGTTCGGCCTTCGCCCGGTGAGGAGCCTTTTCCGCGACGAACTGTCTAGCTGTGGCCAGGATGTTCCGGGTAGTGATGCTCCGGGTAGTGGTGTTCCGGCGCCACCGGGAATCCGGCGCGCCGCTCAGGTTCGGGCTTTCCCTTGAAGCCCAGGAGGCGGAGCATGAACAGCCCGAACCTGTTGGGCGGCTTGGCTAGTTCCTTGGCCATGGCCTCGGCTTCGTGACCGTCGGTGACGTGGTAGTTGCGGCCCGTGTAGCCGCGGTGGAATTTGTTGTAGGGCTGAAAGGGTCGGGCCATCGCCCGAGAGATCTTACGTGGGTCCATGCTTTTCGAAGCGGTCCTGGCGTGCCGCTCTGCTTTGGATGAGAGCTCGGCCGATGAACTCCGTTCGAGAACGTGAACCGGACCGAATTCCCCGGTCTTGCCCTCGTCCGTGTTGCTCTCGCCAGTCAGAACTCCTTCGATAGACGGTTTGATAGCCGGAACCATGGCTGTCGAGACGGGATGGATCCGAAACCGTTGGGCATGCCCTACCAGGTGGGAGCAACTCCGCCGGGTCACTCAGCGAAGGATCTCCACCAACAGAACCCAGGCGTTCACCGAGGCGGCCACAAAGGCCAGGACCGTTCCGAAGAGCAACCAGTACAGACCGCCTCCGGTTCCGGCCGACAAGCTGACACCTCCGCCCAGCAGAACCAGGGGCGGAATCAGGAGGAGCGGCAACGATCCGATGGTCCAGCTCAACGGATCGCCGGGTCGCCTCTTGCGCACGGAGACCCACAGGGCCTGGACCATGGCCAGGGTTGCCACCACGATGACCTCCCAGGCGAAGGCCTGTCTGCTCTGGGCCGGGGCCAGTCCGAAACTGCACACCACCAGAACCGTGAGGAGAATGCCGAGGGTGGCGGCGGCCCTGCCGGGGAGATGGGGAATTTGAGTATCTCGTCGAGGTTGATCGAGACGGTGACGAACAAGAGCCCCAGGAGGGCTGCCGACGCGCCCACCGCCGCTATGAAGAAGTCGTGCCAATCGGCAGCTACGTACGACGACATCTCTCGAACTCCCTCACCAGACAGCCAGGCCACCCCGGAGTTGTGCTCGCCACGCCCAGTGCGGCGGTCCGGAGGCTATGGCTATCGGTGACTCAGGACGAGCACGCAGCAGCCGTCCACCGGCCAGACGTAGCAGCAGTCCATGCACTCGCGACTGATTCCGTCGTCCGATGGCCCATCCAGAAGCTTGGCGTTGTCAAGAGAACCACAAGACGGGCATACAACCACCCTGGTCCGGAAATCTCGCACTCAAAAGCATCCCCACTGCCCCTCATGAACGCCCCTCCCGACAAGCGACGATGCATCAAAGTACGCCGAACAGCCGGCGATCGCAACCAATTTTTCTGTGACAAACCGAAATCGTGAGGCAGGCCAAAAGTTGCCCTCTTGGCGGGTGGACCAGGCGATTCCCCATATCAGACCAGCCTCGGGCGTTCAAGAGGCGAGCACCGTGCCGGCCATCAGGAGGTCCGGAAGGTCGATGACGAGAGCTCGGTGGAGTTGGGCCGGAAAGGGGTCGAGTCGTTGCTCCCTCCGCACGCCGCCATCCTCCTGGCTCCCCCCACCGGGCCGCCGGTCTTCGCCTACGCTGGAGAGCGAACAGGCGAGGGGAGCCGGCATGGCGATCGAACTGGCACACCGGTACCCGGAGATCAGTGCCAAGGCCTACGAGCACCCCGCCGATCGGGCCGCCACCTCAGCCCTGCATTCGGTCCCCCTGCTGGACAAGGTCATCAAGCGGTTGACCGACCTCGGGCACGAACGGCGGCTGCGCCAGATCGTGATGGGGAACGCCGTGCGCGTCGGTCCCGAGCAGATTCCCGACCTGTGGACCGACTACGTCCGCTGCGGATCGGTACTCGATCTCCCCACCACGCCGGATCTCTACGTCACCAACGACCCGGTGGTCAATGCCATGACCATCGGAGCGAAGACCCCGATCGTCATCGTCAAGTCCTCCCTGATCGGCTCCTACGACTCCAACGAGACCGCCACCGTTCTGGCCCACGAGCTCGGCCACGTCCTCTCCGAGCACTACTACTACACGACCGCCCTGATACTCCTGAGGCAGTTCATCGAAGGGGCGCTACCCCGGTCCCTCCTCTTGGGCCTACCGGTGCGCGGGATGTACCTGGCGCTCCTCGAATGGGCCCGTGCCGCCGAGCTCTCCGCCGATCGGGCGGCGGCACTGGTGATGGCCGATCCCCTCGAGCCCTGCCGGGTCCTCATGCGCGTCGCCGGTGGGGCCCTGCCCGGCATGAACTTCGATGCCTTCCTGAAGCAGGCCGCCGAGTACGACAGTGAGGACGATCTCTTCTCCCGTCACTCCCGCTTCTGGGTGGAACTGAGCCTCACCCATCCCATCGCCGTGCGACGGGTCAAAGAGATGATCGAGTGGGTGCAGTCGGGGGAGTACGACCGGATCGTGGATGGGAGCTACCCCCGGCGGGGTCACGAGCCCCCGCCTTCGGTCGAGTTCGATGCCGCCGTGGCGCACTACCGCGAGCGGTTCTCACGCTTTCTGGACCGGACGGCGGGAAACGTGGAAGACCTCGGCAAGAAGTTCAGCGACTGGCTCAGCAAGCCTGCCCCCAACGGGTCCGATCCGGGCCCCGACGACGACTGAAGTCCACCGGCACCGATCCGCTCACCCTGCCGGGTCGGCCAGCGGCACCACGCCGAACTGCTCTCGCACCTGCTCGAGGGGCAGTTCCACCAGCGCCAAGTGGTCCACTTGACTGAGGTCGGTCCGGCACTGGGAGCCTCGTTCCAGACCTTCGCCGAGCAGGGCCGGCGCTCCGTCCCGGTTCAAGGTGGCCACCTTGGCCCGGATGTCGCCATGGGTGAGGACCCCGGTCTCGTGGATCGACATGCTGATGAGGAATTCGAGCCAGTTCCGGCGGCTGTCGTTGGCCGCCCACAGAAAGCCGGATCGGGCGATCTCGCCCGGGGCGGTGGGCTCGTAGCCGGTGATCACATGGTTCATGTCGTGGTTCACGTAGTGGGCCGGCAGGTGGATGTCGTCGCCGGGCAGGGTGATGTTGTTGCGGCGGTAGAACTCGATGTACGCGTGGCCCAGCGTGTCCTCGGGTAGGTCGTGGAGGGCGCGCAGGCGGTTGGCCAGCTCATGATCGGGCTCGTCCAACCGCAGATAGTGATCTCGTAGGGACACCTCCGAGATCTCCGGCAGGATCCCCCCGTAGAACCGCTCCAGATCCTTCGACGTCTCGTCGGCACCGGTCTCGAGCGCCTCCCGGACCGTCGCCACCTCGATCTCACTGACCCCCAACGCCTCCACGTACTCCTCGACCCTTCGCACCTGTGGGGCGGACTGAGGATGTCGGCACAGCTCCAGGGCCATCAGCAGCTCGCAGAAGCGCAGCTGGGCCTCCGGTCGTTCCAACACCCGGGCCGTCTCGACGGGACCGAGGGGAGTGACGTCATCGAGGGCATCGCCCAGCTTCCAAAGATTGGTGGAGATCGACCGCAGCACGGCCAGCTGCTCATCGGTCGGGCCACCGGCGACGTCGATGCCTCCGATGAGGCCGGCCAGGACCGGCTCCACCTCCGCCTCCGTAATGGCGATCGCTACCCCCACCACAACTCCCCTCACTCTCCTGACCGGCAGCCCGATCAGGTCCCCGAGATTCTAGGGTGACCCGCCAGCGTGTCCGTTGGATCAGACCGCCGGCCCGGGGGAGTGGCAGGCCGACAGCGGAGCGTCAGCCCGGGGAGTGGCAGCCCGGCACCGGTTCCACCGATTCAGGGATGGATCTGGGAGACTCGATCGGTGGAGGTCGGCACCGGAGCGAGCGCCAACGCGGGCACCGCTACGGCCCCCGACGACACCACCCCGGGGGTCGAGCGCCTCCTGGCGCTCTCCGACGGAGTGGTGGCCATCGCTCTCACCCTGTTGGTCCTCCAGCTGGTGGTGCCTCCGATTGCCGGCGTGAGTGCCGCCGACGCCAAGTCGTGGCACTACCTATGGAAGCAGCTCAGCACCACCGGAGGCGACCAGTTCACCGCCTACATCGTCTCCTTCTACGTCATCGCCCAGTTCTGGCTCACCCACCACCGGGTGTTCCGTTCCATCCAGGGTCACGTCGAGGGCCTGGCCTGGTGGAACTTCGCCTTCCTGTTCACCATCACCCTCATGCCGTTCACCAGCGACCTGTTGGGTCGCTTCGGCCAGAACCCGCTGGCCATCGACATCTTCGCCTTCAACCTGGTGCTGGCCAGTGCCGCCACTCAGGGTGTGCGGATATTCGCCCAAACCCACCATCTCCAGAGCGCCGACGTGACGGAACGCGACGTCCGCATGGGCTACTTCCGATCCGTCTGGCTGTTGGTGGTGGTGTGCCTGGCCGCCAGCGTGGCGTGGTACGACACCGGCCTGGCCTTCTACTGCTGGTTGCTCCTCATCCCCGCCAACCACCTGGCCCGGGCCTTCGTCAACCGCTTCCCCGGCCACTCGGGCTCAGACGATCAGCCCGCGTCTCCGGCTGTGAGCGAAGAGATCGGCTGAGCTGGCCAGGTCGGCCTGAACCGCACACTGGCTCTCCAACAACTCGTCGGCCCACAGCATCTGCAACGCCTTGCGCAGGCCGTCGGCCCGGCGCTCCGACCGGGCCTGGTCGAAGGCCCGCTGGAGCACGTCGCCCAAGGTCTGCTCCTGGAGAGGGGGAGCGTCGAGCTCGTGGCGCCGGTCGGTCAGGAGCTCGGCGAACTCCTCGTACCAGCGATGACTGGAGGCGAACGAGTCCCGCAGGACCGCGCCGGCGATGGTCACCGACTCCAGTTCGGGCTGACCCGGCTCCGGTGGGAACCTGGGCAGCTCGGCCAGGGTGAAAGCGGCCAACCGGATCCGGTTCGATCCGGTGACCAACTTGGCCACCGTATCGGCCTGCACCACTTTGGCTCCCCGCTCGCCCAGGAATTGACGGAAGGCGTCGTCCAGGCGCAGGTAGGCACGGTGCGAGGCCCGCTGAGCGGGCTGGCAGTCGATCTCCCTGTTGGTGATGGTGAGCCGGTCCACGGCGTCGGTCAGGTAGCCGGAGTTGGCCGCGAAGGAATCGGACAGGGCCCGCCCCAGGGCCGCCGTGGCTCCCCGGGGCCAGAACAGCAGACCCACCACGATGCTCACCGCGCACCCGATGGCCACATCCTCGATCCGGGTCAGGCCGACCTTCCACCCCGTGGGATCGATGATGTTGAACAAGATGACCACCACCAAGGTGAAGCCGGCCTGTCCGGCGGCGAAGGAGATCATCGAAGGGGCCATGCCCGAGACCAATACGGCCACCGGCAACAGTCCCCACAGCGCCACCGAATGCCCTCCTATGCCGATCATGAGGGCCGACCCCACCAGAAAGCCCACCGTGGTCCCGGCGATGGCCCGCAGGGCCGTGGCCCCGGTACCCAGGGCATTGGAGCGCAGCACCGACAGGGTCCCGAGGACCACCCAGAACCCGTGCTCGACGTCGGTCACCTCTACCACCGCCACCGCCAGGGCCAACCCCATGGCCCCGCGGACGGCGTTGCGGAACCAGACGGAGTGGAACGAGAGGTGTGAAAGGACCCGGCTCCGGAACTGCTGGGAGGCGGGCTCACCCAAGACTCCCAACCGCCGGTCCCCGGCAGCTTGCGCTCCCGCGCCCTCCAGCGTGGCGTCGGCCACCATCTCGGTGGCCGTCCCGAGCGCCCGGGCCCGGAAGCTCGGGTCCAGAGCCGACACGATGCCTCGCCGGTGCGGGTACTCGGTCGACCCTGCCTCATCACCGGCCGACCGGCTGACTAGGTCAAGGTCGACGTTCGGGTCGATCAATGTCGCCACCTCGGCATCGAGATCGGCCACCAGTAGTTGATCCAACTCCTGGGTGGAGTGCCGGAGGGCCTCGATCAGCACCGGATCATCGACAGGGTGGGCGTCGGCGTCGGAGATGAGGGCTGCGGACCGGTGGAGTGTGGCGGCCACACTCCCGATCACCCTGCGCACCATCGGCGCCTGGAGGGTCGTGGTCTGGTCCTGTGGGGAGAGGGCGCTCTCCGCCACCCATTCGACCCGCCCCACCAGCTTGGCCAGCGCCACCGCTCGCGCCGCTGCACCGGTGGGCGGGTACGGGGTCCCGGCGAACTGGGTCCTCAACTGCGTGAGCTCGGAGGCCACCCGCTCCCGGGCGGAGGGATCGACCCGACCATCGGCGTGAGCCTGAACCAGATCGGCCAACGAGGAGACCGTGGCCGACAGCCGTCGCCGCAGGTTGTCGTGCCATGGCGTGGGCCAGATGAGCATGCAGGCAGGGAGGCACAGCATGCCGGCCAGCGCCCATCCGAGCAGTCGGGGACCGATGGCCGAAGCCGGTTGGGCCACCGCCACGGGAAGCACGAACAGCAATGAGGCCGCCGTCGAAGCCGTGGCGGCCTGGGGGGAGATGATTCCGGCGAAGAGCACCACGAATCCCACCACCGCCATGGCCACCACCGACAACACCTTGTCGGTCGACACCGCCGTGCCCAGGGCGATGAAGGCCGCTCCCACCGCGAACAGAATGGCGTAGGAGCTGAGCCGGGTCCGCGGTGGTCCGGCGAAGTCGACCATCAGGAGCAGGGCGAAGGAGCCGAACGCCGCGAACAGGCTTATCTGAGAGTTGGACGAGGCCAGATGGGCGATACCGAACACCAGCGGAACGAACACCGCAGCCCGTGCCGAACGCTTGAGGGCCAAGAGATCAGGGTCCTGGGCCCGGTACCATCCGCCAACCCCTGACCACCCGATCCGGCCATGGGGCCCGCTCGCTGCTGTGGCCTCAGGCTTCGGACCCTGGTCGGTCGTCGTCGAGCGAGCAGGCCGCGGAGACTCGGGCATGGTCCCACTGAAGTTACTCCCGTCGGCGGCCAGCCGTTCCCTGTCTGCGGCCAGTCGGTTCGGGACCTGTGGCTGCACGGCGCCCACCCGCCCGGGTTGGCGGCCCCAGGCGGCGGGACCACCCGTCGCCTGAAAGGATGACTCCATGTGCCGGCGGCGGACCTCGACCGTACTCCTGCTGTGCCTACTCGCCGGTGGTGGGATCGTCTCATCCTGCGGAGGATCCACTGCGGCTCCACCGGTCGTCCCACCGCGACCGGTCGTGGTCACCACCGGCACCGGTCCGGCCGCCCGGTGGGACTGCCCCCTCAACGTGACGACCGACGCCTTCACCGGGGCCTTCGCCACCGCTTCGGAGATCGGTTGGGAGGGTAATCAGCAAGGAGTGGTCACCTGCCTGGGAGGGACGTTCCTGGTACAGGACGGGATGTACCACGACTACGGCTTCGGCATCTACAGCGGGTCGTCGACCACCTGGGTCGACGAGGACGGGTACCTCCCGGCTCAGGTCACCACGTTCAAACGCAACGGAGCCACCATCGCCATCACCGAGTTCGCCGACAGGGTGGTGTTCGACCGTCGGGCCTACGTGGCCGTCTACAGCCGGGTGGCCGTGGCCAATCCGACAGGACATGTCCTGTCGGAGAACCCCGAGCCGTCGTCGGGCATGGTGACCCTCTCCACCGCACCGGATGATGTCGGGCCCCATGCCACCGTCTCCCACGACTACGTGGTGGCGGCCGACCGGTTCGGCCACACCTATCCGTGGCCCACCGCCAGGCAACTGGCCGGGGACGGGAACTTCGATCAGCACTTCAACGACATGAAGGAGTTCTGGGAACGGCAACTGGCCGGCATCGCCGAGGTCACCGTCCCCGATGTGGCTCTCAACGACGCCTATCGGGCCGGCTTCATCTACACCCAGATCGCCCGCAGCGGCAACGAAATCCACACCGGCGTCAACGGGTACCAGGCCGAGTACAGCCACGACGTCATCGGCATCTTGTCCACGCTGTTCACCCAGGGATACTTCACCGGCGCCCATGCGCTGTTGCTGGAGGCCCGCAAGGTGGTGGGGGAGCAGGGCCAGTACCAGGACGGGCTGTGGACCTACCCGTGGCTGTGGGCGGTGTACCTGCTCAAGACCGGGGATCTCAACTTCGTCAGGACGAACTTCGACCCGCCCGGATCCGGCCGCGCCTCCCAGCCCACCATCGAACAGGCCGCCCACACCATCGCCACCGACCGGACCGGACCGGCCGGGATCATGGAGTCGACCGACGACATCGACTTCAACGGCTACTGGACCACCGACGACTACGACGCCTTGTTGGGATTGGCCGCCTACCGGTACGTGGCCATGCGCCTGGGCGACACCGACCAGGAGACCTGGGCCTCGGAGCAGTACGACAGCCTGTTGTCGGCCACCAGCCGGACCCTCGAGTCGACGACTGCCCGTTTCGGGTTGGACTACCTGCCGTGCTCGATGCTCGAGCCCAATACCGCCAATACCTGTTCCAACCCGCGTGATGCCAACTGGGCCTCACCCATCGGACGCTGGGCGTGGGACGGTTCGCTGTTCGGCGCGGCCCTGAGCGGCCCGGGCCTGTCCCTCATCGACTCCACCTACGCCCATGGCTTCGGGCTCCTCCGCGGGCTCCTTCCGGCCGATACCTTCGGGGGCTTCCCTGACGACTACTACTCCAGTGCCTACAACGCCGGGTACGGCATCGCCGGTCTGGCCAGTCAGTCCCACCGCGACCAGGGCATCCTCAGCTATGAGTTCATGATCGCCAACAGCCAGAGCGGGCCCTACTCGTGGTGGGAGAGTTCGTCCGCCCCGTCCTCCGACACGCCCTGGATCGGCAAGCACCCGACCGCCGGTCAAGGATCGTCCCCTCATGCCTGGGGCATGTCCCAGGCCGACGCCGTGCTGTTGGACTCGGTGGTGGCCCAGAGCTCGGACGGGTCCCTGATCGTCGGTCGGGGCATACCCGGGCAGTGGTTGGGTCGCGGCTCTTCCCTATCGGTCTCCAACTTTCCAACGGTCGACGGCCAACGACTGGGCCTCACCATCACCTCCCGGGGCCGTTCGGTGTCGGTGAGCCTCCGCGGCCACCGGCCGTCCGGACCGGTGCTGGTCCAACTCCCGACCATGATCGACAACATCGCCGCGGCGTCGGCCGGAGTCGTCGACGAGAGAACCGGAACAGTGACCATCCCGGCGCGGGACGCCGGCGTCACCATCCATCTGCGCAGAACCACCTGAAACGGCTCCCGCAGTCCACCGGGGGTAGGCCTGCACTCCACCTGTTCCACCCAGGCGTCGAGGGCCCCCCAATGCATATTGAGCCACCTGGGCTGTATATTGCACCAATGCGCTATCTATGGATTGTCGGAGTCGCGGTGCTAGCTGCCCTGGGAGCGGGTTGCAGCACGGTATCGAGTAGCCCGACGACAACCACCAAGGCGCACCATTCGACCACTCCCACCACCGCGTCCACCGGGCCGATCACACCGGGTCCGAAGGACAAGACGGCCTGCGCCAGCCTGAAGACGCTGGCAGCCGATGGCAAGTCGGCCACGCCCGCCGAGCTCAGGGCCACACTGAAGGCGGTCCGTCACGCCAACTACAAGAGGTTGCACACCCTTGGCGGCGAGTGGGCCCACGCCGTCGTCGACGGCAAGACGCCAGAGATAGCGAAGTACAAGGCGAAAATCACCGCCATCTGCACCCGGATGGGTCTGGGCTAGTCGACCAGTCGGCGCGTCAGCCCTGTCGCGCCGACGGGGGACAGCCGACCCGGGCCGAGGTGCCTGACAAGATCGGCCGAGCCATGGAAAGCTGCCGACATGCAGCGAGGGGCGCCATACGGCGCGGTCGATCCGAGCGCTGAGCGCATCACCACGCAACCGGGCGCCCGCACTGTCGATGCCCGCAAGCAGTACGGGCAGGGGGAAGCTGCCGTCGATGCCCTCCGTGGCGTCACCGTCGAGTTCGCTTCGGGCTCCTTCACCGCCATCGCCGGACCATCAGGGTCGGGGAAGTCGACCCTGCTGCACTGCGTGGCCGGATTGGACCGGCTGACGTCGGGCCAGGCCTTCATCGGCGACCTCGAAGTCTCGACGTTGTCGGAGAACGAAGCGGCCATCATGCGTCGCAACCGGGTGGGCTTCGTCTTCCAGTCGTTCAACCTCCTCCCGTCCATGACGGTCCAGGAGAACATCGTCCTTCCCTGCTCCATCAGCCGCACCGCCATCGACACCGACTGGCTCGACCACCTCATCGGTGTCCTCGGGCTCGGTGGGCGACTGGAGCACCGCCCCGCCGAGTTGTCCGGCGGCCAACAGCAGCGGGTGGCCATGGCCCGGGCCTTGGCGCCCCACCCCGACGTGGTCTTCGCCGACGAGCCGACCGGCAACCTCGACACCAGGGCGGGCACCGAGCTCCTCGAGCTCCTCGTCGGGGTGGTTCGCTCCACCGGGCAGACCGTGGTGATGGTCAGCCACGACCCCCGGGCCCTGGGCTTCGCCGACCGGGCGGTGTTCCTGGTGGACGGTCGGTTGGTGGCCGACCTCGCCGACCCCACGGCCGACTCGGTCCTGGACCAGGTGCGGCTGCTCGAGACCCGATGATCCGGCTGGCCGTCACCGAGGCCCGGGCCCACGCCCGCCGACTGGCTCTGGTGGCAGCGGCCATTGCCGTAGCCGTCACCTTCATGTCGGGGACCTTCGTCCTGGCCGACTCGGTGCAGACCACCACGGTGGCCCAGGCCTCCAGCCAACCGCCGGGCCTGGCTGTGGCGGTCTACGGTGACGGCTCCCTGCCCGCCCGGACGGCGGCCGACATCACCGGCGTACCCGGGGTGGCCCAGGCGGCACCGGTGGCGGCGGGGTACGCCCAGATGGTGGTGGGCGGGCGGGTCATCGGCACCACCGACTCCGTGGTGGTCTCGGTCTCCACCTATCCGGACCTCCAAGTCGGCCACCTGGTCGCCGGCCACCTGCCCACCGGCGGGGGACAGGTGGTGGTGCAGTCGGCCACCTTCGACAGCCAACACCTCCACCTCGGGCAACAGGTACAGGTGGTCTCGAGTGTTCCGGCCGAGCCCTTCACCATCGTGGGCGTCCAGGCCGGCGTGTCCGTCCCCGGATCGCCCGGCGCCACGGTGATCGGCGTGGACTTCACCGACGCCCAGCGGCTGACCGGGCTCCACGGAAGGCTCAGTGAGGTACTGGTGTCCTCCACACCGGGCGTGACCCCCGAAGCCCTGGCCTCTCGGGTGCAGGCGCGGCTGGGGCCGTCCGACCATGCTCTCACCCGCTCCCACCTCACCGCCCTGGTGGTGGCCCAGAGCTCGTCACAGGTGCTGTCGTTCACCACCACCCTGGACGTGCTGATCGGCATCGCTCTGGTGGTGGGCATCTTCATCATCGTCAACGCCTTCTCCCTCCTGGTGGCCCAGCGCCGTCGGGAACTGGCCTTGCTCCGCTGCCTCGGGACCAGCCGCGCCCAACTGGCCCTCCTGGTCACCGGCGAGGCCGGCTTGGTCGGGATGGTGGCCTCAGCGGTGGGCCTGGGCCTGGGCTTCCTGGCGGCCGTGGGCCTGCGCGGCCTGGTGCGGGCCTCGGGCACCGCCCTCCCGGACGGACCCCTGGACATCCGCTGGTCCGAGGCCCTGGTCTGCCTGGCCGCCGGGACCGGCGCCGCCATTCTGGCCTCGGTCATCCCGGCCTGGCAGGCCGGGCGGGTCCCCGCCCTGGTGGCCCTGCGGCTGGATCCGGTGTCCGAGGCCGCCGTGGCCCATCCGGCCCGGCGCCCGGTGGCCGTGACGTCGGCCCTCGTGGGGCTGGTGCTCCTGGTGCTCACCCTCCTGGCCGGCATACCGACCGGCGTGGTGGTGGGAGCGGTGCTGGTGGCGTTGGGTCTGGCCGGCCTCAGCCAGGCGCCGGTGGCCGCCACCGCCGGCGCCCTCGGATGGCCGGTGGAACGCCTCGGGGGATTCGCCGGGGGACTCGGTCGCCAGAACGCCATGCGCCACCCCCACCGAACCGCGGCCTCCGCTGCCTCGGTGGTGGTGGGGGTGGGATTGATCTGCGCCCTGGCCGTCATCGCCAATTCGGCCCGGACGTCCTCCACCGGCCAGCTGAACCGCACGGTGCTGGCCGGGTACGTCCTCACCACCGCTGGATCCGGTGCACCGTCCAACGGCCCGTCGGCGGTTCAGCCCATGCCCACCAGCGTGGTGCCCCGATTGCGGTCCACTGTCGGGCTGGACCTGGTCTCGCCCACCTCGTACCTCAACTTTGAAGTGGCACCCCACCAGTCGAACTGGGGGGCGGCCATCGACCCGGCCACCTACGGGCGCGTGGTCGGCCTGGGCCCCATCCACGGGAGCCTGGCCGGGCTGGACACCGGTGGGGTGGCCGTCCAGCAGTCGATCGCCCAGGCCGAGGGGTGGCACGTGGGATCGATGGTGTCCTTCATCTTCCCCGCGCAGTTCGGCAGCACCACGGTGGTGCATGCCCGGCGACCCGTCAGTGCCATCTTCGACAGCCTGGGCTATTACGGCGGTTTCCTCTTCTCCGCCTCCAGCCTGACCGCTGTCTATCCCGACCTGGCCCCGTCGGTGATCTTCGTCGACGGTGCGCCCGGGGTTGGGGCCTCGACCACCCGGGCGGCCCTGGCCCGGGCACTGGTCGGCTACCCCCAGGTAGCGGTGGCCGACCCGGCCCAGGTCGAGGCGGACCAGAACCAGTCCATCAACCACCAGGTCGACCTGGTGGCGGTGCTCTCGCTGCTGGCCCTGATCATCGGATACCTGGGCATGGTGACCAATCTCTCCTTGTCGATCACCGAGCGGGTGCGCGAGATCGGGCTGCTCCGGGCGGTGGGAATGTCGTCGCGCCAACTCGGAGCGGCCCTTCGACTGGAGTCGGCCATCATCGCCGCTTTGGGAGCAGTGGTCGGGGCCGCGCTCGGAGTCGGGGGGGCCTGGGTCCTCCAACGGTCGCTGGCCTCCGACGGACTAACCGAGCTGTCGGTCCCCTGGCTGACCCTGGTGCTCTACGTGATCGTGGCGGTGGTGGTCGGGGTGGTGGCCGGCGTGCTGCCGGCCCGCCAGGCCCGACGGATCCCCGTCCTCGAGGCCCTGGGCGACGAGTGACCCAAACCCGGCGTGACCCGAGCTTCTTCGGGCCCCCGGCTGGCCGTTGCCGCGGTCTTGGCCGGCCGTCACCGATTTAGGGTTTGGCCATGTTCGAATCGCCGGACCCGCCGTCGTCATCGTCGCCCGATGACCAGCAGGGACGGTCCACCCGGGTCGAGGACGTCTTCACTGCCGCTACCGACCTGGCCCTCGACCACCCTGAGCGGGTGGCCACCGCGGTCGAGCAGTTCCGGGAGCGGGCCGAAGAGGACCACCTGGCCGGGACGCCCCGGGGCCGGGCCTACGTCCGCCGTCTTCAGGCCCTGCTGATCGAGGACCCCGAGCTCGGGATCGCCGTGGCCCGGGTGGTGTCCCTCGAGCACATCGCTCAAGAGCTGCTGGAGGGAACCCCGGTCGAGGGAGTCCCGGGCATCGGCCCCGACGGCGTGGCGCTGACCTTCACCGGGCGACACCGCACCCGCCGCAAGGGGGCGCTGATCCTGGCCCTGTCGGCGGTGGTGCTGCTCATCGAGGCCGTTACCGCCGACGCCCTGGCGTCGGTACTGCTTTACCTGTGGACGGCGGTCGGACTCGGACTGTTCTTCTTCGGGGGCTACCTGGTGCTGCTGCAATAGCCGGCCCCGGGACGATGGAGACCGGCCAGGAACCCCTCAGGCCCTACTGGCCGGGAAGTCCACTCCCGGACTTGGGGATGGTGCTCCCGCTCGGGGGCACCGCCCCGGGCTGGCCTGCCGAAGGAGGAGGCGGCGGGGGCGGAGGGGCGGCGGCCTCGGCCTCGGAGTGGGTGACGGGGACTGCTCCGCCGGGCGGGGGTGGTGGCGGGGGCGGTGGGTCCATGGCCACGGTCACCGGGGTACCGGCCGCCTCGAGGGCGTCGAGCTGGCTGAGGAGGTCGGCTACCTTGGCCTCGCTGTCGGGCTGGGTGCGACCCCGCTCACTCAGGAACACGTAGGCGCCCAACTCGCGGAGCAGATGGTCGACCTGCTTGCCGGCCTGCATCTCCTGGATCTTCACCTGGCCCTGCTGCATGCCGGTCTGGGCCTTGTCGGCCAACACCGTGGCCTGGGCCTTCACCTTGTCCATCAGTCCCATGTCGGGCCTCCACTTGACTCTGCCGGTGCCCAACGGGCCCGGGACCACGTCCGCTTCCCCGACAGGTCTACTCGATTCGCCCGGGCCGCGGCACCCTTGGGTCGCTAGGCCAGCTGGGGCTGACGCGAAGGGCGTCGATCGGATCGGAGCGGGCGCACCATGGCCGCCACGGCCCAGGGGACGTGGAACAGTCCGTCGACCAGCAGGACCGACCCCATCCCCACGGCGATGCCGCCGAGCACGTCGGTGGGGTAGTGCCACCGCAACACGATGACCGCCACGCCGGCACCCACCGTGGCCACCAAGCCCACCAGGGCCATCAACGGTCGGATCGCCCGCGGCATGACCAGGGTGGCGGCCATGGCCAGGGCCGCCACCGCGGCCACGGTCCCCGAGGGATAGGACGACCCGCCGGTTAGCCCGATGTGTCGGCCGACCAGCGGCTTGGCCAGGTCCTGGACGATGAGGACGGCGCCCACCGGCGCCACGGCACAGGCCACCGCCCGCACCCAGTCGCGGGTCAGTCCCACCAGGAACACCACCACCACCCCTACCAGGAGCACGGTCAACGAGCCGAGGTTGGCGAAGTCGTGGGCCCAACGCGAGCCGAAGTCGGGCGGGAGCGCCTGATAGCCGAGGACATCCAGCCGGTTGGGCCACGGTCGGTGCACGAAGACCAGACCGGCCAGTGCCGCCAACCCCAGGAGGAACCCGCCCGCCGCCACTTCCATCATCGTGGCCGCCGGTGAGCTGCCCCGGGGACCCCGGAGCCGGCTTGTGGAGGTGGTCGATCTCATGGATCAAGGTTATGGGCCAACAGGTCAACTGTCCGAGCGCCCGACCACCCGAAGATCTCCGGCCCAGTTCGTGGGGGGTGCCCTTGGCGGACAGAGATCCGTGGGGTTGGCCGGCGGGGTCGGTCGTCGCGGCCGCCGTACCGTACAATCGCAGGTCCATGGACGCTGCGCCCGGCAAGGGGAAGCCCCTACTCCAGGCCCCGGCGTGACCGCCGACACCCAGACCACCGACAGCCGGTTGGAGGAGGTGCCACCGGGGGAACGACCGCCCAGGAGAGCCGCCCACCAGCGGGAAGGCCGTAAGCGGGACAAGAAAGCCCGACCACTTCGGTCGCTGCTCCTGGCCGGAGCGGGCTACCTGGCCCTGGCCGTGGTGCTGTGGTGGCACGTGTGGACCGGGCATCCCACCTCCACCACCACCTGCGGTTGTGGCGACAGCTCCCTGTTCACCTGGTTCATCGAATGGCCGGCCTACGCCATCGCCCACGGCCTGAATCCCTTCTACTCCACCGCTACCGGCTACCCCGGGGGAGTGAACCTTCCGGCCAACACCAGCGTCCTGGCCATCGGCGTGGTCCTGGCCCCGATCACCTGGTTGTTCGGGCCCATCGCCTCGATGAACGTGGCCCTGACCTTGGCCCCGGCCCTGTCGGCCCTGTCCATGTTCGTCCTGGTGCGACGGTGGGTGGCCTGGTCGCCGGCGGCCTTTTTCGCCGGCCTGCTCTACGGCTTCTCGCCCTTCGTGCTGATGAGCCTGACCGACGCCCACCTCATGCTGGGGATGGCGGTGATACCTCCGCTGATCGTCCTGTGCCTGGACGAGTTGCTGTTCCGACGGAAGCGCTCGCCCGTCCTGACCGGCGTGGCTCTGGGCCTACTGGTGACGGTGCAGTTCTTCATCGGGAGCGAGGTCCTGATCATCATGGCCATCGTGGTGGTCATCGGTGTCGTCGTGGTGGCGGTATGGGCTGCGTGGAGACACCCGGCCGACCTCGGCCATGGTCTCCACCACACCATCGTGGGCCTCGGAGCGGCCGCCGTCACCGGCGGGGTCCTCCTGGCCTATCCGGTGTGGTTCGCCCTGGCCGGCCCGGCCCACCTGAGCGGCCTGGTCTGGCCGCACTTCTACCCGGCCTACGGAGGCACGGTGGCCAAGCAGTTCGTACTGCCCACCCCGGCCCTGTCCACCGGGTTCTTCGGGTCGGCCATGAGCCGGGTGGTGGGCGGCAGCCAAGGACCCGTCCTGTCCTCGGAGTACTTCGGGTTCGGTGCGGTGGTCGTGGTGGTCGGGGGCCTGGTGGCGTGGCGCCACGATCGCCGCATGTGGTTGCTGGCCGTGATGGCCGCGGTGTCGGCGGTGCTGTCCCTCGGGGCCAGCCACCACGTCTTCCTGCCCTGGCAAGTGGCGTCCCACCTCCCGATAGTGGAGAACATCTCCTCCAGCCGGTTCGTCCTGTTCACCTACCTGTGCGTGGCCGGGCTCCTGGGCCTGATCGTCGACCACTGCCACACCGCCTGGCCCGGCCGCCCAGCCTGGACCGCCGGGCTGGTCGGAACGGCGGTGGCAGCGGTGGCGGTGGTCCCGGTGGCCGTGTACCTGGCCGGGTCGTTGCCCTTCACCACCCAGCCGGTCCTGCTTCCCACCTGGTTCCGGACCGTGGCCCCGCATCTGACCGGCAAACAGGTGCTCCTGGTCCTGCCGGCTCCCTTCGCCGTCAGCCAGTCCGCCATGACCTGGCAGGCGGTCAACCGGATGCCCTACTCGATGGCCGGGCAGGGCGGCCCCAGCGGCACCATCCTGCGGGCAGGCCGGGAGGAGCCCGGTCAGTCTGCCATCACCAATGCCACCTTCTTCTTCAGCTTCTCCCAGGCCATCACGTCGGCCGGTGCCGTGGCTACCCGGCAAGCCCTCCACGATTGGGGGGTCACCATGGTGGTCATTCCCGACCAGCCCGAATTGCCGGCCTACGAGCGGATCCGCTCGGTGCCCCAGGCGGCCGCCCTGGTCAGCGCGGCCACCGGTCAACGCCCCATCCACCAGGCCGACGCCTGGGTCTGGGCCGATGTGAACCGTCCATCGAGGTGGTCACCACCTTCGACGTCCACCATCAACGCCTGCCTGGCCGGGCTGGGCTATGAGGGGGTCCAACCCACCCTCACCGCCACCAACTGTGTGGTGGCCGGGGGATCCGCCGGCCCCTGACCGACCGGGTGGTCGGGAAGGGGAACACCGTCTCGAAACGAGAATCCGGTGGTAGCGGGCCCCGGCTGCTAGACACCGGGACATGGCCGATGACCCCGTGACCAGAAGGGCCCTGGTGTCCGGCGCCACCCGCGGGATCGGCAAGGCCACCGCCGTGGCCCTGGCCGAAGCGGGCTGGGACGTGGCCGTGACCGGTCGCACCCTCCGGGAGGGTGAGGGCCACGACGACTCCGACACCGGCGAAGGCCGCCTGCTGCCAGGCAGCCTGGAGACCACTGCGGCGTTGGTCGAGCGATCGGGCCGCCGGGCCCTGCCCCTGGTGGCCGACCTCCATGACCGCCAGGGACTGCGAGCCGCCGTCGACCGGGTGGTGGAGGCGTGGGGCGGTGTGGACCTGTTGGTCAACAACGCCGTGGACACCAGCCCCGGGAGCATGGTCCCGGTGGTGGAGCTCACCGTCGAGCAGTTGGAGTCGAAGTTGGCGGCCAACGTGGTGGCCCAGTTCGTCCTGATCCAGGCGGTCCTGCCCGGCATGCTGGAACGGGGCCGGGGCATCATCATCGACGTGACGTCCCATACCGCCACCGCCGACCCTCCGGGCCCGGTAGGGCAGGGCGGTTGGGGAGTGGGCTATGCCGCGTCCAAGGCGGCCTTCCACCGGTTCGCTCCCTTGCTGGCCGTCGAACTGGGGGACCGCGGCATCCGGGCCTTCAACGTGGACCCCGGCTACGTCGACACCGAACGCCAACAGGTCAACGCCGCGGCCCTCGGCCTGGTCGGTCACTACACAGGGGCACCGCCCTCGGCACCGGCCGCGGCCATCGCCTGGCTGGCCGAGCACCCCGACGCCACCGAGAACGGCCAGACGGTCAAGGCCCTCAAACTGGTCCTGACCAACCAGCTGCACCCTGATTGGCGGCCCGCTCCGGCTCAGTGATTGACGGCTTGTGGGACCGGCTCCGCCAGCCTCACCACCGGGGCTCCGGGGTCCAGACGACCGGACTCGGTGAGCCGGACCCGGGACGTGACCACATGGCAGTGCTCGATGAGGGCATCGGCGTCGGCCTCGGTCACCGGTGTCAGCGTGCCTCCCATACGCCAACCGAGGTCCTCGACCGGCCGGCTCGAGCACACCGTGAATCGCACCTGGACCGCGTTCATCTCACCGGTCACGGTGGGCAGGTCCATCCGCAGGGCCACCTCTTCACCCACCTCGAGCGGGCGCGGCCCGATGATGCCGGCACCACTGACGGTCAGATCGACCACCCGCACCACGGTGTCGCCCACCACGCCGGCCACTTCGACCGGTACCCGGTAGTGATGGCGGATCTGATGGCGCCGGGTCACTCGCCACAGCGCCGCCCCCACCATGAACAGCTCCCACGACCCGAAGGCCAATCCGGCCACCAGAGCCAGCCCCCGCAGCGGTGGCAGTGGGACCACCCCCGCTTCGGCCAATCCACGCAGCACGATGGCGGAGACCAGCACCGCGGCCATGACCAACACCAGCCGGAGCTGACGGGCGGCCGACCAACCGCCGTCATCGATGCCGTCCTTCGGCGTCACCTTGAACGAGGTGCGGAACGGGTGGATCAACACGAAGGCCGCCCGGGTGAAGATCTCGGTGGTCAACAGAGTCGAGTACGCCCCGTCCCACAGGCTGGCCTGGCCGCGGCACAGCGACGCCGACCCCACCAGATTGAGAACCATCCACGGGGCCCAGAACACCCCGAACTGCCACAGCGTCCCGTGCAGCGGCAGCGCTCCGCTCACCAGCATGGCCACCAGAACGGCCAGCATCCCGAGGCGCTGCAAGGGAACGAAGTAGGCCAGCAACGAGGAGAGATAGCTGGCCCGTTGCTTGACGGAAAGGTGGGGGGCGATGAGCGGGTTCTCCGGCGTCCGGAGCACCGACAGGTTGCCCCGGGCCCAACGGTCCCGCTGGAGCAGGAACGTGGCCAGGTCGTGGGGCGCCAGGCCCTGGACCAACGTCTCGTCGTGATAGCGGGTGTGCCATCCCTGCCCATGGAGCCGGATGGTGGTGTGGAAGTCCTCGGCCACGGTCTCGGTGGCGATGCCCCCGATCCCCTCCAGGGCGTGACGCAGGATGACCGCCGCCGAGCCGCACCAGAACGCCCCGTCGTGGCGGTCCTTACCCGGCATGATCACTTCGAAGAACATGGACTGGTCGTGCCGCCCCGTCTCGAAGTGCTGGAACGAGTCGTGGTTGCCGAAGTCGTGGGGGGTCTGGACCAGGGCCACCGAGGGGTCGTCGAAGTAGCCCACGGTGGCATCGAGGATGTCCGGTTGGGGCACATGGTCGGCATCGAGGACCAACACCAGCTGTCCTTTGGTCACGGCCAGGGCGCGGTTGATGTTCCCGGCCTTGGCGTCGTCATTGTCCGGACGGGTGAGGTAGTTGGCCCCGAATCGTTCGGCCAGCCGGTCCACCTCGGGACGGCGTCCGTCGTCGAGGACCCAGGTGGTGTGGGGATAGGTGATGCGGTCGCACCCGAGCAACGTGGCACCGAGGACCTCCATGCTCTCGTCGTAGGTGCAGACGAAGACGTCGACGGTCGGTCGCCATCCGATGGGCGGTCGCTTGGTGGTCGGTATGCGCCAGGCCAGAAAGGCGAACGAAGCCAGCATCAACCACCCGAAGACCTCGCACACCAACAGCACCACGAACAGGGCCGGTTGCGCCCCCTGCCATGTCACCGAAGCCCGCCAGCCCAGGTAGGCCGCGCCCCAGACCAGGGTCACCGCCACCACGGCGCGCAGCAGCCTGTCGTGGCCCTTGAAGCTCGGTGTCGGCGGCGGCGAGGGATTTTCCATCCCCTCGGCTATCGACCCGCCGGTGCCAACCCTTGAGGACCGTCGGTCGCCCCCCGTGCCCGGATATCCGTGTCCGAGGGACAGACCCGTGAGCCGAAATCAGCTCACGACGTCGACGATGTCCACGATGAGCAGGATCAGCACCATGGTGCCGACCACGGCGTACAGGGCGGAGAAGGCCCAGCGCTGGCGGTGGTCCGCCAACCAGAACCGTCGGATCCCCAGGTAGTCGAAGGTCAGCGCCAGGATCCCGATGGGAATGCCGATGGCCGGACCGACTCCCTTGGCCACCCCGAGGAGGGGCAGCACCACCGGCAGGACGATGTAGCTGAGCAGGCAGCGCAGGGCTGACAAGAAGATCGAGGCGCTGAAGATGCGGTGGGTCTCGGACTCGTCGATGGGAGCCTGGTCCGAAGGCACCCGCATCAGTCGCCGCATGGCCTCATCGGCCTTCGACCGGGTGGAGACCCCACTCGGTCCACCGGCTACCACGGTCGAGGGATCCACGCAGCCATGGTACCGCGCGCCGAATGGCCCAAAACTAATCAGGGGACCCTGTCGACGCCCCTCGGCAGGTGCGCTGGCCCTCAGCCCGTGCCGGCCGGAGGCTGATCGTTCGGACAGCCCCCAACCGGTACTCCGAACTGAGCCTGGTCTCTGGTCCACGGACCGTTGATCCATCCCGGGGCGGGAGGGGGAAGGCGGAACATGGGTGACAGCTCCTCAGTCACCTTGGCCCCCAGTACGGCTGCCCCGGCCGGGCACAGATGGACGTTGTCGGTCTTGCGGGCTCGCACCCAGCCCCCGCCGACCGTGGGCAACCAGGGGGAGTAGCGGCCGTCCACCTCGAGCGCGGAAGCGATCGGGAGGTAGGTGATCCTCCCCGGATAGGCGCCGGGTAACTTCGACACCAGCCGATCGAACCCCTGGCGGTTGATTTCCGCTGACTTCTCGGCCTGCTGGCGCTGGGTCGGGCTGATGATGGCGTCGTTAGAACCGACTTTGGGGAACTGGATGATGGCGATGCCATCCACCCCATCGCCCGGGGCCAGCATCACGTCGATGGCCTCGGTGAGCCGTTTGAGGTAGGCGGCCGGATGCTCGGTGGCGTAGGCGTTGTCCCACGACCACATCATGAGGATGACCTCGGGGTGGTCCAGGGCCACCGCGCTGGCCAGGTCGGCTTGGAAGTTGGCGTCGTTGAACAGACCCCATCCGAGGAAACCGTGGGGGCTCACCTTGACCACGCCGGTGGCCTGCAGGGCCGCTTGAATGCCTACTTGGCCGTCGTACATGACACTGTCGCCGATGGTCATGACCCGCAGGGGATCCGCCGCCGACAGGACCCGGCCGGCCGGCAGGTCGATCGGTGGCGGCAGGGGTACGGGCACCGCAGTGGGGGAGACCACCCGCACGGTCGAGGATCCGTGCCCGATGGCCACCGGGGCGGCCGCAGTGGCCGTGCTGAGCAGGAGGGCGACGACGGTGACGCCGGCGCCCACCGCCATGACCCCCAAAAAGGTCCATCCGCCCCAGCGGTGGCGTCGGAACGGTCGCTCCAACAGGTAGAAGCTGGCTGAGGCGGCCCCGAAGGTGGCCGCCAGTCGCGCCACCAACAATGACGCCCCGCTGAGGCCGGTGGTCACGTCGGTCATGAGCACATAGACCGGCCAGTGCCAGAGGTACAGCCCGTAGGAGATCCCGCCCACCCAACGCAACGGAGGGAACGACAGCACCCGCCCGAAGGCCCCGGGGTCACCCTGAGCCACCCCGGCGATGACCGCCGCGGCCAGGAGACTGGCCAGCACCAAGCCCCCCTGGAACATCCAGGACAACGGATCGCTTTGGTCGTTGCCCGCCGTCACCCACAACACGCCGAGCACCACCGCCGCCACCGGGGCCAGGACGTGGAGTCGGCGCCGGACGGCGGGGGAGTGCGCGGGCCGACCCGCCACCACCAGGGCCAGTGCCGCTCCGATCAGCAGTTCGAAGGCCCGGGTGTCGGTCCCGTAGTAGATCCGTGACACATCGGTCCCGTGGCTGCGCTCATAGAGGACGACCATCTCCACCGCCGACGCCGTAGCCAGGGCCACCGTGCACCAGAAGGCGCCGGGTCGGGTCAACCAGCGGTGGTTGGAGCTGGCGTGGCTCCGGCGCCGTTGGGTGCCCCGTCGCCGGGCCAGGCCCAGCCCTCCGAGAATCAGCAGCGGCCACACCAGGTAGAACTGCTCCTCGATGGCCAGCGACCAGGTGTGGCGAAGGGTGGACGGCAGTTCGAACTGCGCGAAGTAGGACTGGTTGGTGAAGATCAGGTGCCAGTTGGCGTAGTAGAAGAGCGTGGCGATGCCATCGCCCTTGAAGGTGGAGGCGGTGATGTTGGGCCCGCCCAGCCTCGAGTACACCGATAGCACCACCAACAACAGCATCACCGCCGGCAGGAGCCGCTTGGCCCGCCGGAACCAGAAGGACCGGAGCCCGATGGTGCCCCGGCCGTCCCACTCTCCGACCAGCAGCCCGGTGATCAGGAACCCGGACAGCACGAAGAAGAAGTCCACCCCGAGGTAGCCGCCGTTGGCCCAGTGGTAACCGAAGTGGTAGGCGATGACGCCCCCGACGGCCAGGGCCCGCAAGCCGTCGAGGGCGGGCATGTAGTGGTGGGTGCCAGAAACCGGGGGCAGCTCGACCGGTACCTGCTCGGGATTGTCCTCGACCGCCAGCACATCGACGGCGATGCCGGCGCCGTCGGCCGAGAGCCCGCGGCCTGACGGCGCCTCCGACACTCCTTCCATCCGGACATGCTGGCACGCCGCCACCGGGGACCGGGGCCCACCAGGCCCGGGAAGGTGCGGGCGACCACCCAGGGAACGGATCTGGCAGTAACGTGCCGACGATGAGTGAGTTCCGGTGAGCTCGGACGGTACAGGGAGCCCGGCCACCATGTGGTCGGTGAAGGGCCCGGACGGAACGGTGCCTACCGGATGGGTGCTGATGCCCCTCCGTCTCTTCCTCGGGGTGACCTTCTTCTACGCCGGCCTGCAGAAGCTGGCCAACCCCCAGTTCTTCAAGGCTGCCAGCCCCATCTCCATCCACGCCCAGTTGGTGGGGGCCAGCCACTCCAGCCCCATCCACGCCCTGATCGTCCACCTGGTGCCCATCGCCTCGCCGGTGGGAGCGGTCATCGCCGTGGGGGAGGTGGCCATCGGGCTCGGGATGCTGGTCGGCCTGTTCATGCGGGTGGCGGCCGTGGCCGGCATGGCCCTGTCCTTCGGGCTCTTCCTCACGGTCAGCTTCCACTCGTCGCCGTACTTCACCGGTTCGGACATCGTCTTCTTCTTCGCCTGGACCCCGGTGGCCCTGGCCGGGGCGGCGGGCGCCCCGGCTCTCGACACCTGGCTGGCCTCCCGTCGACGGGAGTCGTCCGACCAGGTCCGCGACGGATCCGTCTCGCGGCGCCTGGTCCTGTCCACCGGTGCGGTGACCGCCCTGGTGGCCGGGGCCGTCGTGGTGGCCGGCGGGCTGGCGGCCGGGCTCGGACGATTGGCCGGGCGCACTTCCAACGTCGCGGACAGCACCACTCCCACCCTCGGCGACGCTCCCCCCGGATCGTCCGCCACCACCACGACCAAAGCCGGTTCGGCCTCACCCACCACTACTGCCGGCACCACCACCACCACGCCGAAGGGCACGGCCATCGGCTCGTCGACCGGCGTGCCGGTCGGAGGTTCGGCGGCCTTCACCGACCCCCTCACCGGCAACCCCTCGCTGGTGATCCAGCAGACAGCCGACGATTTCGTGGCCTTCAATGCCGTCTGCCCCCATGCCGGTTGCACGGTGGCCTACCAACGGGCCGCCAAGGTCATCGCCTGCCCCTGCCACGGGTCGGAGTTCAACGCCGAGACCGGAGGACTGATCCGGGGTCCGGCCACCCGGGGCCTGACCCCGATCCCCGTGGCCAAGGGGTCCAACGGCGACCTGTACGTCACATGAGTTACGGACTGATGAACTTTGGCTGCACCACTCCTTCGAGCCTGGCCCTTCGGGTACCATGGCCCGCGTACCGCCGGTAGACGGCAAAACTCCTCATGACCGCAGCCGCTACCGCGCCGCCAGGCGCCCCGCAACCCGACGCGGTGGACGGGTCCGTCGACAGGACCGACTGGCTGTCGGCCATCCCCTTCTTCGCCGTGCACCTGGCGCCACTGGCGGCCTTCTTCGTGGTGGTCACCTGGCAGGACTGGGTGCTGTGCGCCGTGCTGTACGTGACCCGGATGTTCTTCATCACCGCCGGCTACCACCGGTACTTCTCCCATCGCAGCTATCGCATGGGCCGGGTGCCCCAGTTCCTCATGGCTGTGGGTGGTACCACCGCTGTCCAGAAGGGACCGCTGTGGTGGGCCAGTCACCACCGTTTGCACCACCGCTTCACCGACCTCGACGATGACGTCCACTCACCCCGGGACGGATTCTGGTGGAGCCATGTGGGTTGGATCCTCTCTACCAAGTACAAGGACACCGACCTCACGGCCATCAAGGACTTCTCCGCCTACCCCGAGCTCCGGCTGGTGGAGCGCACAGCGTGGCTCGGGCCTTGGGTGTTGGCCCTGGCCTGCCTGGCCATCGGCGGGTGGGGTGGACTCCTGATCGGGTTCTTCCTCTCCACCGTGCTGTTGTGGCACGGGACGTTCCTGGTCAACTCCATGGCCCACCTGATGGGCCGGCGCCGCTACGCCACCCCGGACACCAGTCGTAACTCCATGATCATCGCCCTGGTCACCGGGGGCGAGGGGTGGCACAACAACCACCACTACCTCCCGGCGTCGGCCCGACAGGGCTTCACCTGGTGGGAGATCGACCCGACCTGGTACGGCCTACGGGCCCTCGCCGCCATCGGGGTGGTCCGCGATCTGAAGGACCCGCCGGCCCGACTGCTCGATCAGGCCCGCGTCCGCGACGGTGCCTTCGACATCGGCATGTTCCGCTCCTACTGGGAGCGGGCGGCGAAGATGACCGGTGAACGCATCGCCGACCTCAGCGCCCGGCCCATGGCGCCGTCCGCCGAAGCACTCGATCCGCCACCGGAGGCCTCGATGCCAACGACGGCCTCGACACCGGAAGCCGACCGTACCGGGGCCCCAGCCGAGCCACCGGCCGAACCCCTCTCCCACCTTTCCGGGTTGATCTCGCGGGTGCTGGAGTCGGCCGACCAACTGGCCGCGGCCACCCGCCGGACCCGGAAGGGGTCGCGGGTGACCTCGCACGAACAGGGGTCCTCCGAGCACTCCGCCGAATGACCGAGGCGGCGCCTTCGCCTTCGGCCGAGGCCTTCGCCTCGGCCAAGCTCTGGATCATCGACCTCGACGGTGTCATCTGGCTGTCCGGCGATCCCATCGGCAAGGTGAGCGAGGCCATCGCGGCACTCCGTCACCGGGACGTCCGAGTGGTCTTCGCCACCAACAACTCCGCCCCCACCACGACGGAGCTGTTGGCCCGCCTGGAACGGATGGGGGTGACAGCCTCGGACGCAGATCTGGTCACTTCGGCCGGGGCCGCGGCAGCCCTGATCGAGCCCGGCCAGACGGTCAAGGTCCTCGGCGAGGACGGAATCCTCCAGGCCCTGGAGGCCCGGTCGGTGAAGGTCACCGACGGCGACAAGGCCGATGCCGCCATGGTGGGCTGGACCCGGTCGTTCGATTTCGGTGCGCTGGCCGCGACCGCCACCGTGGCCCGTTCCACCGGGAGGCTGGTTGCCACCAATGAGGACCCCACCCATCCCACTCCGGAGGGGCTGATGCCTGGCGCCGGCTCCATCCTCGCCGCCGTGGCCACCGCCTCGGGGGTGACACCGCAGATCGCCGGCAAGCCGCACGAGCCGATGGCCGCGCTGATGAGAAGGGCCTTCGGCTTCGCCAACGGAGACTCGTCGGTGGTGATGATCGGCGACCAGCCCCGCACCGACGGCGCACTGGCTCAGCTCCTCGACGTCCCTTTCGGACTGGTGGACTCGGGCGTGACCCCGGCGTCGCTGAGCGGATTCGATGTGCCGGTGGCGGCACGTTTCCCCGACTTCGTCACCATGGTCCACACCCTCGTCGGCTGAGCCCCATCGACAGCCCGGTCCGGCCGGTCCCTACCGAATTCACCCTTTCTGCCCGGAAGAAGTGCAGGTAGGGTGAACTCCATGGTCAACAAGGACGCCTTCCAGAAGTACCTCGATGCGGGGATCTCCTTCACCACCATCACCCGCGCCCGTGCCGAAGAGCTCGTTCAGGAGCTGGTCAAGAGCGGCGAGTTCCAGAGCAGCGACGCACGGGCCAAGGTCGATGAGCTCATCGAACGCAGCCGCAAGGGAAGCGAGGCCTTCGCCGCCCAGGTGCGACAGGAGGTGTCCCACCAGCTGGACGCCATGGGCGTGACCAATATCGAGGAGCTGTCCAAGCAAGTGGCGGCGTTTCTGTCCCGCACCGCCGATGCCGGCCGGGCGGCCACCGCCGACGCCAGAAGCGCCGCCAAGAAGGCCACCAAGGCTGCGGCCAAGCGGGCCCCGGGGAAGAAGTCGGCGGCGAAGAAGAGCGCCGCCAAGAAGAGCCCGGCCAAGAAGACTCCCGCCAAGAAGACCGCGGTGAAGAAGGCTCCGGCCAAGAAGACCGCCGCCAAGAAGAGCCCGGCCAAGAAGGCTGCGGTGAAGAAGGCTCCGGCCAAGAAGACCGCCGCCAAGAAGGCTCCGGCCGCCGGTTCCGGGTCGGCAGGCTGACCCGGTCGGCAAGGCGGCGCCTCGATCGGGCCCTGGTGGACCGGGGCCTGGTGGAAACCCGGGCCCAGGCTGTGGCGCTGATCGAACGGGGTGCGGTGCTGGTCTCGGGCTCGATGGCGGACAAGGCAGCCCGGCTGGTCGCCGCGGACGAGCCCATCGAACTGTCGGGCCCGCCTCCACGGTTCGTCGGGCGGGGAGGCGAGAAGCTCCAGGCCGCCCTGGATCGTTTCGCCATCGATCCCGCCGGCCTACGGGCGCTCGACGCCGGCGCGTCGACCGGAGGGTTCACCGACTGCCTGTTGCAGGCCGGGGCGTCATCGGTGGTGGCTGTCGACGTGGGTCATGGCCAGCTCCACCAGCGACTTCGGAGTGACCCCCGGGTGACCAACCTCGAGCGCCTGGACATCCGCCACCTGACCAGGGAGGCCATTGGAGGGGCCCCGGTGGACCTGGTGGCCGCCGACCTGTCGTTCATCTCGGTGACCCGGGCCGTGCCGGTCCTGGTCGGTGAGCTAGCGATCCCCGGAGCGCCCGTGGTCATTCTGGTGAAGCCTCAATTCGAGGCGGGACGGATCGAAGCCTCCCGGGGCCGGGGCATCATCCGTGACCCGGAGGTCCACCGCCGGGTCCTCTCCGAGGTGACAGACGCGCTCCAGGCCGCCGGAGCAGTCATCATGGGGGCCATGCCTTCACCGATCACCGGCTCCGCCGGCAACGTCGAGTACCTCCTGCACGCCCGTACCGACGGCGGGTCCGAGGTCGACGAAGCTGGCGCAACCCACGAGACTTCCGCCCTCCTGGACACCGCCGTCGCCGAAGCCCACCGACTGCACCCGGGCGGATAGGCACACCATGGCCCTCATCGCCTTCTACACCCGTCCTGACCGGTCCGATGCCGCTCTGCTGGCCGAACGGGCCGTCACCTGGTTGGCCGAACAGGGCCACTCGTCCATCTCGGCGGTGGCCGAGGACGGTTCGGTGTCCATCGACGGAGCCGATCTGGTGGTGAGCATGGGAGGAGACGGCACACTGCTCCGGGCCGTAGTGGCCGCCCTGGGCGCCGGGGTGCCGGTCCTGGGCGTCAACATCGGCCGGCTCGGCTACCTCACCCAGGTGGAACCGGACGGCCTGGAGGAGGCTCTGGCCGCCTTCCTGGCCGGCACGTACCAGGTCGAGGAACGGATGACCCTCGAGGTGGTGGTCCGGTCGGCGGACGGAGAAGTGGTGGCCCGCCGCATGGCCCTCAACGAAGCCACGGTGGAGAAGACCGTCCCCGGCCACACCGTGCGCATCGCCACCTCGATCGACGACCGGCCCTTCGTCACCTACGCCACCGACGGACTGCTGGTCTGCACGCCCACCGGATCCACCGCCTACAACCTCTCGGCCCGTGGTCCGGTGCTGTCCCCACGCCTGCGAGCCATCGTGGTGACTCCGGTCTCGCCCCACATGCTCTTCGACCGGCCCCTGGTGCTCGACCCCGCCGAACGCCTCCGGCTCGAGGTGCTCGAGCCCCGGGCAGCGGTGTTGGTGGTGGACGGGGTCAGCGTGTGCCCCCTCGAGCCCGGGGCCACCGTGGAGTGCGGTGAAGGCAGCCAACCGGCCCGCCTGATCACCTTCGGGACCCGCGACTTCCACGCCATCCTGCGGGCCAAGTTCCACCTGGCCGACCGGTAACGACATGGGCACGATGGGTCCCGTCCTGGTCGAGCTCCGGGTGCGCAACCTGGGGGTGATCGATGACGTCACCATCTCGCTCTCCCCGGGGATGACCGCCCTCACCGGCGAGACCGGCGCCGGCAAGACGCTTCTGGTCGAGGCCATCGGACTCCTGCTGGGAGGACGGGCCGACCCCTCCCTGGTGCGGGCGGGAACCGACGAGGCGCTCGTCGAGGGCCGGTTCCTCACCGCCGAAGGATCGTCCACCGCGGTCGCCGACGGGGAAGGCGACGACGGTGACGAGATCATCCTGGCCCGGTCGGTGGTCCGAGGAGGTCGGTCCAAGGCCTGGATCAATGGCCGGATGGCGTCGATCGCGGCCTTGTCCGAGGTAGCGGTGGGACTGGTCGAACTGCACGGCCAACACCAGCACCGGTCGCTGGTCCATACCGACGCCCAACGGGGCGCCCTCGACGCCTTCGGTCATGTGGAGCTGGGGCCTCTCGAGTCGGCCCGGACCACCATGCGCGGGCTCGAGGGCGAGAGCGCACAGCTCGGGGGTGATGCCCGTCAGCGGGCCAGGGAGGTCGACCTGCTCACCTACCAACTGGACGAGATTGCCGCCGCGGCCATCGAGGACCCCGACGAGGACCACCGGCTCGAGGCAGAAGAGGACCGGCTCGCGGCGGCGGCCTCGCATCGCCAGGCTGCCGCCGCGGCCCTGGAGTCCCTGGCCGGGGAGGGCGACTCCAGCGCCCTCGAGCGGCTGGCCGAGGCGTCGCGCGCCCTGGCCGGCCGGGGCCCACTGGCCTCCATCGAGACCGGCGTGCGAGCGGCCATGGCCTCCATCTCCGACCTGAGCACGGAGCTGCGCTCGGTCGTGGAGACCTGGGAGGACGACCCGGAGCGACTGGAGGCCATCCGTGCCCGCCGGCAGCTGCTCCACCAACTCGAGCGCAAGTACGGGGACGACCTGGGCGAGGTCCTGTCCTTCGCCGCCGGCGCCCGCGCCCAACTGGACGCCATCGAAGCCCAGGAACGCCGGGCCGTCGAATTGGACGCAGAGATCGAGGCGGCCCGCGCCGACCTGGAGGCCGCCGAGGCCGCCGTGGCCAAAGCCCGGCGGAAGGCCGCTCCCCGCATGGCCGGACAGATACAGACCGCCCTCCGGGAGCTGGCCATGCCGTCGGCCACGTTCACCATCGCCGTCGAGGGGCCGGGGCCGGCCGATCAGGTGGCCTTCCTCCTCGGGGCCAATGCCGGCGAACCGCCGCAGCCGGTGGCCAAGGCCGCCTCCGGTGGCGAGCTGGCCCGGACCATGTTGGCCATACGGTTGGCCACCACCGACACCCGGGGGGTGATGGTGTTCGACGAGGTGGACGCCGGAGTCGGCGGCGCCGCGGCGGTAGCGGTGGGATCGTCCCTGGCTGAGCTCAGCCAGCAGGCCCAGGTACTGGTGGTCACCCACCTGGCTCAGGTGGCTGCCCTTGCCGACCATCAGATCCAGGTGCAGAAGTCGGAACGGGCCGGCCGGACCCGGACCGAGGTGTCCATGCTCGACAAGGACGGGCGGGTGATCGAGCTCAGCCGGATGCTGTCGGGCAGCCCGGCCAGCCCGTCAGCGCGTCGTCACGCCCGGGAGCTGTTGGGTCGCAAGGTGGTCCCGGCGGCACCGCGGTGACCCACGGCACCAGTCCCGAAGCGGGATCCGCACGGCACGCCGGTTCGTTCCGCTAGCCTCATCAGGTGCCCGACGTGGAAGGCCCGCCGCAACCCTTCGGGGGACAAACGGCGGCCGGCCCACCCCTTCGCACGGCCTCGGAGCCCGAAGGCGTCGGCGCCGGACGGCCCGCATCCAAGGCCGCGCAGACCAAATACATCTTCTTCACCGGCGGTGTGTCGTCCTCACTGGGCAAGGGCCTGACCGCCTCGTCGCTCGGTCGCCTGCTCAAGTGCCGGGGCCTCCGGGTCACCATGTGCAAGCTCGATCCGTACATCAACGTCGACCCCGGCACGATGAACCCGTTCGAGCACGGCGAGGTCTTCGTCACCGAGGACGGTGGCGAGACCGACCTCGACCTCGGGCACTACGAGCGGTTCATCGACGAGAACCTCCACAAGAACTCCAACGCCACCACCGGACGGATCTACTCGTCGGTGATCGCCAAGGAACGGCGGGGCGACTACCTGGGCAAGACGGTCCAGGTCATTCCCCACGTGACCGACGAGATCAAGAAGTGGGTGCGGGCCCTGGGCACCGAGCAGGTCGACGTGGTCATCGTGGAGATCGGCGGAACGGTCGGCGACATCGAGATCGTCCCGTTCATCGAGGCCATTCGACAGTTCCGGCGGGATGTCGGGCGGGAGAACGTGGTCTACGTCCACCTGACCCTGGTGCCGTACCTCGGCCCCTCCGGCGAGCAGAAGACCAAGCCCACCCAGCACTCGGTGACCGAGCTGCGGAGCCGGGGCATCCAGCCCGACGTCATCGTGTGCCGGTCGGACCGGATGATCTCCGAGGACCTCAAGCGCAAGATCTCGCTGCTGTGCGACGTCCCCATCGAGGCGGTGGTGTCGGCGGTGGACGCCGCCAACATCTACCAGATCCCCCTGGTCCTCCATGAGGAAGGGCTGGACCGGTACATCCTCCGGCTGCTCCAGTTCGAAGAGAGCTCCCATCCCATCGACCTGGGTGACTGGGAGCGCCTGGTGGGCCAGGTCGACGCCGCGGTCCGGCCGGTGCGGATCGGGATCATCGGCAAGTACATCGACCTGCCCGACGCCTATCTCTCGGTGGTCGAGTCCCTCCGCCACGCCGGCTTCCACCACGGGGCCAAAGTGCAGATCGAGTGGATCCAGGCCGCCACCGTTCCCGATCTGTTGGAGCACGACGGCCTGCGCGGCTTCGACGGTCTGGTCATCCCCGGCGGATTCGGCGAGCGGGGCGTGGAGGGGAAGATCGCCGCGGCCCGTTACGCCCGCGAGCACGAGCTGCCGCTGCTCGGGCTGTGCCTCGGGCTCCAGGTCATGATCATCGAGGTGGCCCGGGACCTGGCCGGCCTGGAGGGGGCCAACTCCAGGGAGTTCGATGCCTTCACCCCTCACCCGGTGGTGGACCTGATGGACGACCAGAACGATGTGATCGACAAGGGCGGGACCATGCGGCTCGGGGCCTACAGCGCCGAGCTGCTGGCCGGGTCCCAGGTGGCCAAGGCCTACGACACCGACGTGGTGTCCGAGCGCCACCGGCACCGCTACGAGGTGAACCCCCGGTACCGGACCCGGCTCGAAGAGGCCGGGCTGGTCTGCTCGGGCATGTCCCCCGATCACCGGCTGGTCGAGTTCATCGAACTGCCGAGCCACCCGTTCTGGATCGGCACCCAGGCCCATCCGGAGTTCAAGAGCCGTCCCGACCGCCCACACCCCCTCTTCCGCGAGCTGGTCTATGCCGCTCTGACCCGGGCCGAGGGCCGCGACCCACGTCTTCCCGACATCGGTGACCTGGGCTGAGCGGGCAGGCGCCGAGGACCAGCCACCCTGGGATCCCGACGACCTGCCGCCGTTCCGCCAGGTGAGCGAAGAGGTGGTCCAGAAGGGTTGGGCCATCACCCTGACCAAGACCACGGTGGTCGACCCCGACGGGGAGACCTTCGAGCGTGACGTGGTACGCCACCCGGGCGCCGTCGCCGTGGTGGCCATAACCGACGCCGACACCGTGGTGTTGGTGCTCCAGTACCGCGCCGCCGTCGACGGGTGGCTCCTCGAACTCCCCGCCGGCACCTGTGACGTCAAGGGCGAGGCCGTTATTGAAACCGCCCGTCGGGAGCTGGCCGAGGAGGTCGGGTACGCCGCTCCGGAGCTGACCCTGCTGACCCGGTGCGCCATCACCCCCGGGTTCTGCGATGAGTTCGCCAGCATCTTTCTGGCCACCGGGCTCACCAAGGTGCCCGTCGACCGGCAGGGGGTCGAGGAGGGGTACATGAGGATCGTGGAGGTGCCGCTCGACCGGTTCGACTCGCTGGTCGACGACGGCACCATCGTGGACGCCGCCACCATCCTGGGGGTGGGCCTGGCCCGCCGGCGCCTGGCCACCGGACGGTGAGCCCGCCACCGTGAGTCAGCCGCTCTCCACCGGCGCCGAGGAGTACCTGTCCTGGCTGGCGGTGGAGAAGGGGCGGTCGCGGAACACCCTGATGGCCTACCGCCGGGACATCGCGGCTTGGGAACGGTGGGCTGAAGAAGCCGGCATCGACCCGGTGGCGGCCGGAACCGAAGCCATCGAGCTGCATCTCGCCGACCTCCGCAGCCAGGGCCGTCACCCGGCCTCGCTGGCCCGCTCGACCACGGCGCTGCGGGGGCTGTTCCGCTTCCTGGTGGGGGAGGGGACCATCGTCGGCGACCCCACCGCCGACGTGCGCTCTCCGCGCCTGCCCCGGCGCCTGCCCAAGGCCCTCGACGAGGACCAGGCCCTGGCCCTGCTGGACTCGGTGAGTGGAACAGGGCCCACCGACTTCCGGGACCGGGCCCTGCTCGAGCTGCTCTACGGGTCCGGGGCCCGCATCTCCGAGGTGGTCGGCCTCTCCCTGGCCGACCTCCGGGGGGACGACGGCCTCCTCCGGGTATTCGGCAAGGGCTCCAAGGAGCGCCTGGTCCCGCTGGGTGGACCGGCCCGGATGGCCCTGGAGCGCTGGCTGTCCCCCCAGGGCCGGCCCCGGATGGCGCCCGAGCACTGGAAGCGGCGCCACGACGCCGAGGCGGTGTTCATCAACACCCGGGGTGGTCGACTGAGCCGTCAGGGGGCCTGGGACATCGTGCACCGCAGGGCCGAGAGGGTCGGGCTCGGGCCCCTGGTCAGTCCCCACGTCCTGCGCCACTCGTGTGCCAGCCACATGCTGGCCCACGGGGCGGACATCCGGGTGGTCCAGGAGTTGCTGGGCCACGTCTCCATCTCCACCACCCAGATCTACACGAAGCTGAGCCAGGACCACCTGCGGGCCTCGTACGAACGGGCCCACCCGCGGGCTACTGGGGCCCAGCTCAAGTAGGATCTACGCCGTGCCACCCGACGCCCCGACCATTGACTACCGGCAGCTGCTCGAAGACGAGCGACGCCAGCTCCAGTCGGAGCTGTCCGAACTGGGCTTCGGCGAGGGCGGCGGACTGGACTACGACCCCAATTTTGCCGACTCCAGCCAGGTCACCGCGGAGCGAGGGGAGGCCGGGGTTCTGGCCGGCCAACTGCGCGAGACCCTGGACGAGGTGGCCCTGGCCATCGCCCGGCTCGAGGACGGCAGCTACGGCCGGTGCGAGGCGTGCGGGGTGGCCATCCAACCAGCCCGGCTCGAGGCCATGCCGGCCACCCGATTCTGCATCAGTCACGCCAGCCGTCCCTGATCGGGACGGGGAACTGATGGGTTACGGGGGCTACAGCCCCGGAACCGGAGGGGCCGGTCGGCGCCGGCGGTACAACCAGCCGAGCCAGAGCACCATCATCATCGTCGCCGTGGGGCTGGCGCTCGTGGCGATCCTGGTACGCACCCACCGCATAACCAGCACGGAGATCATCTACTTCTGCGTGCTGATCCCGTCGATCATCCTCCATGAGCTGTCGCACGGGGTAGTGGCCCTGGCCTTCGGGGACGACACCGCCAAACGGGCCGGTCGGCTGACCCTCAACCCGCTCAAGCACATCGACCCTGTGGGCACATTGCTCGTACCCGCAGTCCTGTCGCTGTCTGGCATAGGCGCGTACGGATGGGCCAAACCGGTGCCGGTCAGCACCAACCGCCTCAGGAGTCCCCGCAATCACACCGTCATCGTCTCCCTGGTGGGACCGTTGACCAACTTCATCCTGGCCGCCCTGATGGGCGTGGCCTACGTGCTGGTCACCCCGTTGGCCACCCGGCAGGGCTACGCCTATCCCGGCCTGATCAGTCAGATCTTCTTCCTCGCCGGCATCGCCAACATCGTGCTGGGCGTCTTCAACTGCATACCCTGCCCACCTCTGGACGGGGCGGCCGTCCTGGAACGCTTCCTCCCGGCCCGCTGGCTCCCCGAGTACTACAACCTCCAGCCGTTCCTCATGTTCTTGCCGTTCATCCTCATCCTCTTGTTCCGTAACGAATGGTCCCAGCTGATCAACCACATCATCAATTGGTGGTCGGGCCTGCTGGTGTGAGCCGCTCGATCTCCCGTCTGTCCACCAGCCGGTGGGGTCCGTGTGCCGTGGCCGGCACCATGCTCTCGACCGACGACCTGTGGTCGCCGAGGGGCCTGTTCCTCCGCCTGGGCTCCACGCACCCAGCCGTCCGGTGAGCACCGCGGTGGCACCAGTCGTCGACCGCCCCCCGGTGGCCGTGACCGACGAGGACCGCAGCCCGTGGTCATCGGCCGTGGGGTGGATGGGCGGCCACAAAGGACTGGTGGTGGCGCTGGTCGTCCCCTTCGCGCTCTTCGCCTCCCCGCAAGTGGTCGGGCACTCCTTCCTCGACGGCGACAACTTCCTGCAGAACTTCCCCATGCGGGTCCTGGTCGGGCAGGACCTGGAGCACGGCGTGGCACCCCTGTGGAACCCGTACCTGTTCAGCGGGACGCCACTCCTGGGCGGATTCAACGCCGGCGCCGCCTATCCCACCACCTGGCTGATGGCCGTCCTGCCCATCTTCACCGCCTGGTGGCTCAACCTGGCCCTGGCCTACGACGTGGCCCTGCTCGGGACGTACCTCTTCCTGAGACGACAGGCGGTCTCGTCCACGGCGGCGACCTTCGGAGCGGTCACCTTCGCCTTCGCCGGCTACATGACCGCCCAGATCGTGCACATCGACCTGATCGAGGGGGCGGCCTGGTTGCCCTGGATGCTGCTGGCCATCCACGGCCTGACCGATCCACCCGACACCGACGGACGAATGAGGGGGGAGCAGCCGCTGGTGGGGACGGCCCGACTGTGGGTGGCCGTGCTGGGCATCGCCCTCGGGCTCTCCGTCCTCACCGGATCGGCCGAGGCCATCATCGACAGCGCGGTGCTCCTGGCCGTCTACCTCGTCGGCCGGCTGATCACGTCGGGCTACCTCAGGCGGGACAGCCGAGGCCGACTGGCGGCTTCGCTGGCGACCCTGGTGGCGGGTACGGCTCTCGGACTGGCCCTGGGAGCGGCCCAGTGGATGCCCGGTCTGGAGTTCCTGTCCCAATCCCAGCGCTCGGGGGCGAGCTACGCCTACTTCACCAGCGAGCCCCTGCCGTCCTCGCTCATCACCCTGCTGGCGTCGCCGTTCATCCTGGGAACCAACCAGACCTACCCCGGGCCCTTCGCCGGGCCGTACAACTTCCCCGAGGTCACCAGTTACATGGGGATCCTGGCCCTCATCGCCGCCTGCTCGCTCTTCCTGCGGAGGTTCCGCACCCGGCCTGAGGCCCGTCACTGGTGGGTCTGGTACGTCGTCGCCGGGGTGGGCCTGCTGTCGGCGCTCGGAGGCCAGACACCCTTCGGGCATGTTCTCTTCCTCATCCCGGGGGTCAACAGCGAGCGGTTGCTCAACCGGAACCTGTTGCTGGTGGACTTCTCCCTGGCCGTACTGGTGGGCTGGTGGGTTCACGTCCTCCTCGACACCGCCGGCCGGGACACCGACCGACCCCGAAGGGTGGCGGGCATCCGCCATCGGTGGCGGGCCGGGGGCCGGGCCGAGATCGTCCTCACCTCCGTCCCCTTCGCCCTGATCGCCCTGCTGTGCCTGGCCCTCTGGATCGGCGGCGGCCATCTCCAACTCCTGCTGCAGCGGCACTACCCGGTGGCGACCAGCACCCGGTTGTATGTGTCCCTGCTGGTCACGGTGGGAGCGGTCATCGCCGGCTGGGCCACCTGGATCGTCCTCCACGAGGGCCGTTTCGCAGTCGCCCGACTGCGACGCTGGCTCACCGCGGTGTTGGTGGTGGACCTGGCCCTCTTCAATGTGTTCGTCATCCGCCCCCCGGTGAGCGACGCCTCAGCCCAGGCCCAGAGCATCATGTCCTCGAAGCTCGCCGCCCACGTCGGCAACGGCCGGTTCATCATCTACGACCCCGACGAGATCCGGGACACCCAGCTCTACCGACTGGGTCAGACAGACCTCAACTTGTTCAGCGGACTGGCCAGCGGCCAGGGCTACACGGCTCTGACCGATGGCACCTACGTCCAAGTCACCGGAGCCCACTATCAAGAGGACCTCGACCCGACCCAACTGGCCGGGCCGATCTGGAACAACCTCAACGTCACCACCTTGTTGTCCTTGCCGAGCTACTTCCTCACCCCGGTGGCCGGACGAGGCCCGACCGTCACCTCCCACGCTGCGGTCCGCTTCCCCCCGAACATCGACCGGTACAACGGATCCCCGACCCCCGTGGCCACCAGCTACACCCTGCCAGCGGGACAAAGCCGAGACTGGTACTTCGGAGGGGTCCTCCAGGCCTACTCGTTCACCATCCCGTTGCTGGGCAAGAGATCCGTGCAGGGCAAGGCCTCCGGGCACTTCCGGGTGGGGGTGGTCACCACCAGCGGCGGGACCGAGTGGCTCCCGGCCAGCGAGCGCACCGGCGGCGGCTCCCACACCCTGGACGTCAACCTGCCCCACGGGATGTGGATCGCCGGTCTGGTGGTGGCCGCAGGCAGCACACCTCTGTCGATCGGCACCCCCACGGCCTTCACCGCCCAGACCGGCGAGGTGGCCCTCAACGGCCGGTTGCAGTACGGGGTGACCTCGCCGCACTGGAAGTTCACCGGCACCATCGGATCCTTCGGCGTCTTCCGTAACACCCAGGCCCGGGGGTGGGCCTGGGTGGAGGGACCGGCCGGAGGCAAGCCGGCCCCCGGCAGCTCCGTCCCAGCCTCCGACGAGGGCGGCAGCCAGCAGATCAAGGTCCGGGTCCGCTCGGCCGCCCTGCTGGTCCGGAGCGAGTCCTACAGCGCCGGATGGAAGGCCACCATCCGACCTCTGGCGCCCACCGCCGGACCGGTCCGGACCATCCCGGTGGTCAGGGTCGGGATCACCCAGGGGGTCGAGCTTCCGGCCGCAGGCAAGTACCTGGTCAGCTTCGACTACCGCCCGGCTTCGGCCCAGCGGGGCCTGCTGATCTCGGCCGGGACCGGGGTGGGCCTGGTGGCATGGCTCGCCGTGGAGATGGTGCTGGGCCGCCGGCGACGGCGGGCCCGACGCCGGGAGCATCCGGCCTGAGTGGCCTACTCCGGCGCCAGCAGGCCGATGGCCGCCGCCGACCGCCGGTAGGTGGCCGAGGCGATGACCCGGGCCTTGTCCGCTCCTTTGGACAGCAGGGCGGTCACCTCCCCGGGGTCGGCGGCCAACTCGTTCCGCCGCTCGCGGATGGGGCGCAGCAGCTCGATCAGGGCCTCGGCCACGTCCGCCTTGAGGTCGCCGTAGCGCTGGTACGACCCGGCCACCTCGGACGGTGAGCGATCGGTGGCCACGGCCAGCAACTCCAAGAGGTTGGACAGCCCGGGCTTGGCCACCCGGTCGTAGCGAACCTCCCCGTCGGTGTCGGTCACGGCCTTTTTGACCTTGCGCTCGATCTCCGCCGGCTCGTCGAGCATCAGGATGGTCCCGAGGGGGGAGTTGACCGACTTCGACATCTTGTTCTCCGGATGTTGGAGGTCCATGACCCGGGCCGCCGCGGTGGGGATGGCGGCCTCGGGGACCACCAGGGTGTCCCCGTACCGGTGGTTGAACCTGATGGCCAGCTCCCGGGCCAGCTCGAGGTGTTGGCGCTGGTCGTCGCCGACCGGCACCTGGTCGGCGTCGTAGAGCAGGATGTCGGCGGCCTGCAGCACCGGATAGGTGAAGAGCCCCACCCGGACCGAGTCCTTCCCCAGGCTCTTCTCCTTGAACTGGGTCATCCGCTGCAGCTCACCCATGGCCGCAGTGCACTCCAGCAGCCAGTGCATCTGGGCGTGCTCGGTCACGTGGCTCTGGACGAAGAGGGTGCAGTGGGCGGGGTCGAGCCCCGAGGCCAGCAGGTCCAGGGCGGTCTCGAAGGTCCGGGAGCGGAGCTCGTCCGGGTCGATGTCCAAGGTCAGAGCGTGCAGATCCACCACGCAATACAAGGCGTCATGGAGGTACTGGGCGGCCACCCAGTTACGGATGGCCCCGAGGTAGTTGCCCAGGTGGAGCTCACCACTGGGCTGGAGGCCGGAGAGTACGCGGGACATGGGGGGTCATCGTAGGTCGGGCCGGGCGCGACCCTGGGTGAGGGTGGGACGGTGCACGAGATGACGCCCGGGAGCCGGTATCGTCGGAAGGCATGTCCGCCATGGTGTCCACCCCGGCCTTCGAAGGGCCGGTCGACCTGCTGTTGCAGCTGGTCAACAACCACGAAGTGGACCTCTTCGACATCCCCCTGGCCTCGGTGGTGGATGCCTTCGTGGCCGAGGTGGCCAGCTGGGAGCAGGTGGACCTCCAGACCCTGTCGGAATTCCTGGTCATCGCCGCCGTGCTCATCGAGCTCAAGTCCCGGCGCCTGCTGCCGGGGCGCGATGACGGCGACACCGACGAGGAGCTGATCGGCTGGGAGGAGCGGGACCTGCTCATGGCCCGGCTGCTGGAGTGCCAGGCCTACGCCGCCGCCGCCGACGGGTTCGCCGTGCTGATGGAGCAGGCGGCACGGTCGGTACCCCGGACCGCCGGGTTCGACGACGACCTGGTGGTCATGGCCCCGGACCTGCTCGAAGGCGTTACCCCCGACCAGCTGGCCGCAGCCTTCCTGCGGGCCACCGCCGAGCGCCCCGCCCCCACGGTCGACCTCTACCACGTGACCGTCGACGCCGTCACCGTGGCCGATGCAGTGTCCGAGCTGGAGTTGCGCCTGCCGGTCCTGGGTCGGGCCACCTTCCGTTCGCTGACCGGCCACCTGACCACCCGTATCGAGATCATCGTGCGCTTCCTGGCCCTACTGGAGCTGTGCAAGCAGGGCCGGGTCGACCTCGACCAGGGCCACACCTTCGGCGACCTCGAAGTGGCCTGGGTGGCCGGAGCCGGCCCCACCGTGTCGGTCGGGGCCGGAAGCTACGACGAGTACGAAGGATGACCGTGGCCCTCTCGCCCGAGGCCCGCGCCATCGACGCCGTCCTGATCGTGGCGGTCGAACCGGTGCCGGCCGGCCTGCTGGCCGAGTTGCTGGAGCTGCCGGTGGAGCAGGTCCAGGCGGCGGCCGACGAGCTGGCGGAGGCCTGCCGCGCCCAGGGGCGGGGCTTCGAGGTGGTCAAGATCGCCGGCGGCTACCGGATCCAGACCCATCCCGACCTGGCCTCCTACGTGGAGCGCTTCGCCAACGTGGGGGTGTCGTCACGACTGTCGGCCGCCGCCCTGGAGACGCTGGCCATCGTGGCCTACAAGCAGCCGGTGTCCCGGGCTCAGATCGCCGCCCTGCGTGGGGTCAACGTGGACGGGGTGGTCCGCCTCCTCGAGCACCGGGGTTACATCGCCGCTGCCGGGCATGCCCCGGGTCCCGGGCAGGCCGTGCTCTACGCCACCACCGACGCCTTCCTCGAGCGGCTGGGACTGGACCGGCTCGACCAGCTCCCACCGGTCGAGGACCTGCTGCCGGGGCCCGAGGCCCTGGCGGAGATGGAGGACCAGATGCGCCCGGTCGGGGATGGCCCGGTCGGGGATGCCTGAGGAGTCGCCCCCGACCCTGCCAACCGGTGACCGGCTGCAGAAGGTCCTGGCCCGCATCGGTGTGGGCTCCCGCCGGGTGTGCGAGGAGCTCATCGTGGACGGGCGGGTCACCGTCAACGGGAGCGTGCCCGTCCTGGGCCGCCGGGTGGACCCGGCTGTCGACCGGGTCGAGCTCGACGGGGTGCCACTGCCCATCGAACCGGGGCTGGTCCACTACCTGGTCAACAAGCCGGCCGGCGTGGTCAGCACCGCCGAGGACACCCACGGCCGGACCACCGTGGTCTCGCTGGTCCCCGATCAACCCCGGGTGTTCCCGGTGGGCCGACTGGACATGGACTCCGAAGGTCTCCTGATCGTGACCAACGACGGCGACCTGACCCACCGCCTGACCCACCCGTCGTTCGGAGTGCCGAAGGAGTACCTGGTCCAGGTGGAGGGGGAGCCGACCTCGGGCCAGGTCCGGACGGCTCCGCGAGGGCGTGGACCTCGACGACGGGCCCACGGCGCCGGCCCGGGTGGCCGTGGTGGCCCCGAACCTGTTGCGCATGGTCATCCACGAGGGGCGCAACCGCCAGATCCGGCGGATGTGCGATGCCGTCGGTCATCCTGTGGTCCGCCTGGTCCGGACCCGGATCGGCCCGCTGGCCGACCCCTCGCTGAGCCCCGGGGCCTACCGACAGCTCTCCTTCGACGAAGTGCGCAGCCTGACGACGGCCGCCGTCCCCGCCGAACCGGCTGGTGGCACCGGCACCGGCCCGGGGTCCTCCAGGACCGGTGACTAACATGCCTGGCTGATGCCACCAACCGTCCGAGCCATCCGCGGCGCCACCACTGTCGACCACGACGACCCCGAGGCCATCACCGAGCGGGTGGTAGCCCTCCTCCGACGGATCCTCGAGCGGAACGGGCTGGTGGAGGACGACATCATCTCCATCCTCTTCACGGCCACCGAGGACATCGTGTCCACCTTTCCGGCCACTGCGGCCCGCTCGATGGGACTGGGCGCCGTCCCCCTCATCTGTGCCCGGGAGCTGGCCATCACCGGCTCGGTGCCCCGCTGTATCCGGGTCATGCTCCATGTCACCAGCGAGCGCACCCGCGACCAGATCCACCACGTGTACCTCGAGGGCGCCCAGGGACTCCGTGACGACCTCCCCGACTGACGGCCACGGCCCGTCGGCCTCCGGTGGGCCGTGGAGCGCGGCCGGACGGGCCATGATCTTCGGCACCGGGCTCATCGGGGGATCGGTGGGGATGGCTCTGCGCGAGCGGGGCTGGTGGGTGAGCGGCGTGGATGCGGCCGAGGGCATGGCCGCCCGGGCCGTCGAGGTGGGGGCGCTCTCCGAGGAGGGGGTGGACCACTCCGCCGACCTGGTGGTGGTGGCAACCCCGGTGCATGCCACCGGTGCCATCGTCCAGGGCATCCTGGAATCGCCGGACTGGCCCGACACCACCGTCATCACCGACGTGGGGGGGGTGAAAGGACCGCTGGTGGCCTCGGTGGCCCACCCGTTCTTCGTGGGAGGGCACCCCATGGCCGGCTCCGAGCAGGTAGGCCTGGACGGGGCCTCGGGAGAGCTGTTCGTGGGCGCCACCTGGGTGCTCACCCCCACCTCGGTGACCGACCCCGGGGCGTACACCCGGGTCCGCAACGTCCTGGCCGACCTCGGAGCCAACGTGGTGGCCCTCGATCCTTCCCAGCACGACGCCCTGGTGGCGGTGGTCTCCCACGTGCCCCATCTGACCGCGGCGACCCTGATGGACCTGGCCGCCGGCCTCGGCGAGGAACACGCCGCCCTACTCCAGCTGGCCGCGGGCGGCTTCCGGGACATGACCCGGATCGCCGCCGGCCAGCCCGCCATCTGGCCGGACATCTGCGAGGACAACGCCGAGGCCATCGTGCACACGCTGGACCTGCTCATCGAGGCCCTCGGGGCCATGAGACGCCGGGTCGCCGAGCACGATCACGACTCGCTCCTCGAGGTCCTGGGCCGGGCCGCCGCGGCCCGCCGGGCCCTCAGTGAGCGGGCCCCCCTGCCCGAGGAGCTGGTGGAGGTGCGCATCCCGGTGCCCGACCGTGCCGGGATGATCGCCGAGATCAGCGTGCTGGCCGCGGAGTTGGGCGTCAACATCGTCGACCTCGAGATCGCCCACTCGCTGGATGGGGACCGCGGCGTGATGATCCTGGTGGTGGACCAGCTGTCGGCCCCGACCCTGCTGACCACGCTGTCGGGCCGGGGCTACCGCGCCACCAGCACCCCGGTGGGACCGAGTCGATGACCGACCGAGCCCACCCTCCAGACCCAGCAGGTGACCGGGGGGGCCCGGCTGACCGGTTCGCTCACCGTTCCGGGGGACAAGTCCATCTCCCACCGGGCCCTGTTGCTGGCGGCCCTGGCCGAAGGGAGCTCGACCATCGCCGGCCTGTCCCCGGGCGACGACGTGGCCCGCACCCGGGCCGCCATCGAGGCCCTGGGCGCCGAGGTGGGAGAGGACGGCCCGGCCGTGGTGGTGCACGGGGGCCGCTCCCGCCTGCACGCCCCGGACCACCCGCTCGACCTGGGCAACTCGGGGACCGGCCTGCGCCTGTTGGCCGGCGTGGCCGCCACCCTGGCCGGGACCACCACCCTGACCGGGGACGAATCGCTCCGGCGACGGCCCATGGACCGGATCGCCGTCCCGCTCACCGACATGGGTGCCCAGGTCAGCCGGCCAAGGCGAGCGGTGCCTGCCTCCGCTGGCCATCACCGGAGGGCCCCTCACCGGCATCGACTACACCCCGCCGGTGGCCAGCGCCCAGGTCAAGTCAGCCATCCTGTTGGCCGGCCTGGCCGCCGACGGGGAGACGGTGGTGCGCGAGCCGGTGGCCACCCGGGCGCATACCGAGGAGATGCTGGCGGCGGCCGGCGCCGACATCGCCATCGAGGGGGAGGGGGCCGGACAGGTGGTCCGGGTCCGGCGCAGCGCCCTCAACTGCGGGGCCTACACCGTGCCCGGCGACCCCTCCCAGGCCGCCTTCTGGCTGGTGGGGAGCGTGATCAGCGCCGGCAGCCTGGTCACGGTGGACGATGTGTACCTGGGTGCCGATCGCCTCGGGTTCGTGGGCGTCCTCCGCCGGATGGGGGCCACCATCGAGATCAGCGAGGCCGGCAACGGCATCGGGTCACTGACCGCCTACACCTGCCTGCTCCACGGGACCGTGGTCGAGGCCGCCGAGATCCCCTCGCTGGACGAAGTGCCCATCCTGGCCGTGGCCGCCGCCGCCGCTCTGGGCCAGACCCGGTTCCGCGACGTCGGCGAGCTGCGGGTCAAGGAGTCCGACCGGCTGGCCGGGACCGTCGGGCTGGTGCGGGCCTTCGGGGGGGAGGCCGAGGTCGACGGGGACGATCTGGTGGTCGAGGGCCCGGGTGAACCACTCCGCCCCGGGACCTTCGACGCCGCCGGCGACCACCGTATGGCCATGGCCGCGGCCATCGCCGCCTCCGTCTGCCCGGGGCCGGGCGATGTCTCCACCATCACCGGGTGGGAGTCGGTGGACACCAGCTACCCGGGGTTCGCCGACGATCTGGTGCGCCTCCGGTCGTCCAATCAGTTCGGTGGCCGATGAGCACCGACAGCGCTGCCGTCACCCTCCCGATCATCGCCATCGACGGTCCGGCCGGATCAGGCAAGTCCACCGTGTCCCGGGCCCTGGCCCACCGGCTGGGCATCGATCGCCTGGACACCGGCGCCATGTACCGGGCGGTGGCCTGGGCCGCTCTGGACCGGCAGATCGATCCCGGCGATCAGCCGGCGGTGGCGGAGTTGGCCCGCACCATCGGCATCTCCGTGGGCGAACAGGTGGAGGTGGACGGGACCGACGTCACCGAGGCCATCCGCGGGCCCGAGGTCAGCGGGGCGGTATCGGTGGTGGCCGCCAACCCCGCCGTGCGCTCGGTGCTGGTGCAACGGCAGCGGACGTGGGTGGCCGAGCGGGGTGGCGGGGTGGTCGAGGGGCGGGACATCGGCTCGGTGGTCTTCCCCGACGCCAAGGTCAAGATCTTCCTGACCGCCTCACCCGACGAGCGGGCCCGCCGGAGGCCCGAGGAGGATCAGCAGGCGCTGTCCCGGCGGGACCGGTTGGACAGCACCAGAGCGGTGTCTCCCCTGGGGGTGGCCGAGGGGGCCCTGGTCATCGACACCACCGACCGCCCGGTGGAGGACATCGTGGATCAGGTGGTGGGGTGCCTGTGAGCGAGGACGCACCAGCAGGAACCGGGGACGGACCCCTGGAGCTCGAGGTCCGGGTGGACACCCGGTTCACCCCCATCTACCGCTTCCTACGGGTACTGGTCCACGGCCTCAACCGCCTGCTCTTCCGGACCACCGTCGAGGGTGCCGGGAACGTGCCGGCCGAGGGACCGGTGATCATCGCCCCGGTGCACCGCTCGTTCATCGACTTCTTTGTGGCCTCGGAGGTCACCCCGCGGAAACTCCACTACATGGCCAAGGACAGCCTGTGGAAGAACTCCACGCTGGCCCGGATCCTCCCGGCCGTCGGGGCCTTTCCGGTCCACCGGGAGTCAGCCGACCGGGAGGCCCTCCGCCGGGCCCAGCAGGTACTCGAGGCCGGCGAGGTGCTGATTCTGTTCCCCGAGGGCGAGCGCCGGACCGGTCCGGAGGTCAAGGACCTCCACGAAGGGGTGGCCTTCCTGGCCGCCCGCACCGGGGCCACCGTGGTGCCGGTGGGGATCGGGGGATCGGCGTCGGTGATGCCCAAGGGGAAGAAGGTGCCCCGGCCCCGGCACGTCCACCTGGTGGTGGGGGAGCCCCTGCAGCCCCCCGCCCGCACCGGCAGCGGGCGAACTTCGCGGAGCCAGGTCCACCAGCTCACCGAGGAGCTGACCCAGTCGGTCCAGAACCTCTACGACCGCTCGGTGGAGGTCACCCGGCGCTACTGAGCCCGGGCCGTGGAACTTACGACCGTTGCTGGTTGGACTTCTTCACCCGGAGCCAGGTGGTCCCGATGACCTTGGCGTACTGCAGGCCGAACACCAGGTTTCCGCCCTTCTTGGAGACCCCCGAGGCCCGGGGATGCCACACCGTGGGCTGCTCGGTGATCCGCCAGCCCCGGCTGGAGCTGGTGATGACCACTTCGGACGTCTGGTACTGGTCCTGGATCAGGTAGGGGACGATGTCGTTGAGTCAACTCGATCTTGAAGGCCCGGTAGCCGTTGGAGGAGTCGGTCAGCTCCTGCCCGGCGATGTTGTTGAGTATCGAGGCGTAGAGCTTGACCCCGGCCTCGGCGGAAGCGGTCGGTGGTCTGGTCGACGCCCAACCGCCGCGAGGCGATGACGAAGTCCGCTTCGTCATCGAGGAGGGGCTGCACCATGAGTGGCCAGCTCGGCCGGATCGTTCTGCCCGTCGGCGTCCAGGGTCACCACGTAGCGGGCCCCGTGGGCCGCCGCCAGCTGATAGCCCAGCTTGAGAGCCGCGCCCTGGCCCATGTTGACCGGCAGGATGCAGGTGTAGACCCCGGCGTCCAGAGCCACGCCGGCGGTGTCGTCGGTCCCTCCGTCCACCACCACCAGGGTCGAGACCTCGAGGTCGCCGACCAGCGTGGGCATGGCCTTGAGGACGTCGCCGATATTGCGCTCCTCGTTGTACGCGGCCACCAGGGCCACGATCGGCCCGAACTTGACCCCGGGATACCGGCTCTCGAAATCGGAGCGGGCCCGGTCGAGGGCGAACTTGCGGAGCTCGGTGATCCGCTTCTTCCCCCGTGAGTCGGGGCGGGTGAGCCAGCGGTGCTTCTGGGTGGGCGACATCAGATGAACATCTTCGGGTTGGAGAAGACGGCTCGCACCTTGGGCTCGAAGTGGGAGAGGGGCTCGGGTGGGGAAGTCGGCATCGAAGCTGTTCTGGTCCCACTCGTCGGCGAACTGCTCGGCCAGCTCGAACCAGGGCTGGTCCCGGTACCGGTCCCGCTTGTCCGGATCCATGTCGAAGTGGTGGTAGTAGTGCCGACCCTGGAAGTCCTGATGGGCCGCGATGACCTCGGTGACCTCGGGTCGGACGTAGGGCCGGAGGATTTCGGCGGCGATCCGGGGATGGTTGGGCACGCACACGGCCTTGCCGATGTCGTGGCAGAGGGAGGCCACCACCATCTCGTCGTCGGCACCCGCCTGCTCGGCCCGGGTGGCGGTCTGGAGGCAGTGGGTCAGCTGGTCGACGGCGAACCCGTCGACCAGTTCGGAGAGCGACTCCAGCATGGCCAGGATCCGGTCCGGCACCCGGCTCTGGTTCTGTACGGTCTCCGTCCCGATGACCATCCAGTCGTCACGGGAAGAGCGATCCATCCGGGTGAACGAGGTCCGTGTTGCAGTCGAAGTGCCCATGGCGGACATTGTCGCACCAAATTGGGCCTTTCGGCACCTGGAACTCCGCCGGGACGATCTGGAACTCAGCTGGCCAGATGTTCCAGCACGTCGGAGGCCTCGGTGTCCCGGTCGTCGGTCAGCACCGTCGCCGTACTCGCTGCCGTCTCCCTCGGGTCCGCCCGACGAGCGGCCCGGGGCGCCGTTCATCAAGACCAGTGCCGCCTCGAGGCCCGGAGCAGCTCGCGCAGTTCCGGCGGGGGAGGGAAGTACTCCTCTTCCACCGTGACGGGGGATCGCTCCACGCCGTGCACCGGATCGAGGTGCTCCAGCACCGCCTGCACCAGGGCCTCGGGCGCGGACGCCCCGGCCGTGACGCCGACGGTGCCGGACAGGTCGTCGGGCAGCTCGGAAGCGTCGTTGACCCGGACCACCCTCGGGCATCCGAAGGCCACCGCCACCTGTTCGAGGGCCACGGTGTTGGAGGAGTTCTCCGAACCGATCACCACCACCGAGTCGGCTCCGGCCGGCGATGCGCCTTGAGCGCGGCCTGCCGGTTGGTGGTGGCAAAACAGAGATCGCTCCGGTTGGGCATCCACAGGTCGGGAAAGCGCTGGCGGGCCCGGTCGACGATGCCGGACCACTCGTCGTGGCTGAGGGTGGTCTGGGCCAGCAGCGCCACCGGGCGGTGCTCGGCCATCCTCATCGTCCAGGCCGGACAGCTCGTCCACGTCCTCGGCCCGCTCGAGCAGGCGCACCGAGTCGGGGGCCACCGCCATGGTGCCGACGGCCTCCTCGTGGCCGTGATGGCCGACGTAGAGGACGGTGTAGCCCTTTCGGGACCGGACCTTGAGCTCGTGGTGGACCTTGGTCACCAAGCGGGCAGACCGCGTCGACCACCACCCGGCCCTCGGTGCGGGCGGCGTCGACCACGCCGGGGGCCGAGCCGTGGGCCGAGAGCATGAGGGGCGCTCCGGCCGGGACGTCGTCCACATCGTCGACGAAGACCACCCCCTGGGCCCGGAACTGGTCGACCACATGACGGTTGTGGACGATCTCGTGATAGCAGTAGACCGGGGGCTCGAAGACCTTGACCATCCAGGCCAGGGCCTTGATGGCCTTCTCCACCCCGGCACAGAACCCCCTCGGTTCGGCTAGCAGCACACGGTCGACAGCCACCCGTTCAGGGTACCGGGGCGGTCGGGGCCGGTGGTCCCCGACGCCGGGAAGCCCAAGGGGACCAGGTAGCCTGGGAAATGTCGGCGCCCAAAGTGACGACGGCACCCAAGGTCGTCGCCGTATCCCCGGATCCTCACCGGCCGACCGGTCCGGCCTGCGCCCGGGCGACGCCATCCTCCTCCTCAACGGCCGGTCGCCCCGCGACGTCATCGAGTACAGCCTGTTGGTGGACGAAGCCGAGTTGGACCTGGTGGTAACCCGGCCCGGCGTAGCGGATCCCTTCGCCATCGAGGTGTCCAAGGAGCCCGGTCAGCCCCTGGGGGCCGAAGTGGCCTCGGCGGTCTTCGACCGGGTCCGTACCTGCGACAACCACTGCGAGTTCTGCTTCATCCACCAGCTGCCCAAGGGGATGCGGCGCAGCCTCTCCCTCAAGGACGACGACTACCGCCTGTCCTTCCTCTACGGCAACTTCACCACCCTGACCCGCTTCACCGAGATGGACCTCGAGCGGGTGCTCACCGAGCGGCTGAGCCCGCTGTTCGTCTCCATCCATGCCACCGACCCGGACATCCGCGCCGACCTCCTGCGCAATCGCCGCGGGGCCACCAGCCTGCGGTGGCTGCAGGCCCTGCTCGATGGGGGCATCGAGGTGCACGGCCAGGTGGTGGTGTGCCCGGGCAAGAACGACGGGGCCATCCTGCACGACACCCTGGCCGGCGTGCTGGACCGGTACCCGACCCTGGCCACGGTGGCCTGCGTGCCCCTCGGGGTCAGCCGCTTCTCCCACGAAGCGGCCATGCGACCCCACACCGTCGAGGAGGCCGCCGCGGTCTGCGACGCCGTGGAGCTGTGGCAGGACACCTTCCTCGCCGCCATCGGGCGACGGATGGTCTTCGCCGCCGACGAGTACTACCTGATGGCCGAACGGCCCTTCCCGCCGGCCCAGACCTATGAGGGCTTCCCCCAACACGAGAACGGACTGGGCATGGCCCGGGCCTTCGAGGCGGCCTTCGGTGGGGACGAGCGGGCCGCCCTCGGGGTCCGACCTGGCTTCTTCGCCGCCGTCGACGGGGCCCCGGCCCTCGGCTACCGCGCCCCCCGATCCCAGCCGGTGGGGGAGCGGGCCACCGATTCGGCTCCCATCGCCATCCTGACCGGAGAGTACGGGGCACGGGTGCTCGGCCCCCTGGTGGACTCGCTGGCCCGCGACGACATCCGCCTGGTGCCGGTGGCCAATCACTTCTTCGGCGGGCAACATCGGGGTGTCCGGACTGCTCACCGGAACCGATCTGGTCGAGGTGCTCCGTCACGAGCCGGAGGGCCACCGGTACCTGCTCCCCGACTCGTGCCTCTCCGAGGGCCGGTTCCTCGACGACCTGACCGTCGGCGACCTGCCCCGCCCCGTCGAGGTCGTCCCCACCGACGGCCTCTCCCTTCGCCGGGCCCTCGAAGGCCCGGCTCCCATCCCCGACCAACGCGGATGTCGGGGAACGGCCGCTCCCGAACGCGTGCCGGTGGCCATCGGGGCCTCCCGATGACTCCGACCCCGGGCAGTGGAGGCAGTGCGAGGGACCGACCCCTGGTGGTGATCGCCGGGCGGCCCAACGTGGGCAAGTCCACCTTGGTCAACCGCATCGTGGGCCGTCGGGCCGCGGTGGTGGAGGAGCGGCCCGGGGTCACCCGCGACCGCAAGGAGCTCGACGCCGAGTGGTGCGGGCACCCCTTCACCGTGGTGGACACCGGTGGATGGCTCTCCTCCGACGATCCTCTCGATTCCCAGGTGACGGCGCAGGCCGAACGGGCCATTGCCGAGGCCGACGTGGTCCTGTTGGTGGTGGACGTGACCGTGGGGTTGATCGACGAGGACATGGCCGTGGCCCGGTTGCTCAAGCGCTCGGGCCGGCCGGTGCGGGTGGTGGTCAACAAGGTGGACTCCTCCCAGCGGGAGGCCGACGCCTGGGACGCCATGGCCCTCGGGCTGGGCGACCCTGGCCCATCAGTGCGTTGCACGGGCGGGGGACCGGGGACCTCCTCGACGACGTGGTGCGCCTGCTCCCCGAGCCCGCCTCGACCGGTGACGATGCCCATCACGCCCTGACCGGCGACGGCGCCGATGACACGTCGGCCGACAGCACCGTGCCCCGGGTGGCGCTGGTGGGTCGGCCCAACGTGGGGAAGTCCACCTTGTTCAACCGATTGGTCGGGGACGAACGGTCGGTGACCCACGACGCCCCGGGCACCACGCGGGACTCGGTGGACACGGTGGTGGAGACGCCCGAGGGAACGGTGTGCTTCATCGACACCGCCGGCATGCGACGCAAGTCACGAACCGAGCGGGGGACCGAGTACTTCTCCGTGCTGCGGGCCCTCGACTCCCTCGACCGCGCCGACATCGCCCTGTTGATCATCGATGCCACTGCCGGGGTGACCCACCAGGACCAGCGGTTGGCCGAACGCATCGGGGCCTCGGGCTGTCCCACGGTGGTCGTGCTCAACAAGTGGGAGTTGATCGCCACCGAGGACCGCAACGACATCCTGGTGGACATCGGTGACCGGCTGGCGTTCCTGGGTGACGCCCCGGTGCTCAAGATCAGTGCGCTGTCCGGGCTCGGCGTCCACAACATCCTGCCGGCGGTGGCGGCGGCCGAGGAGGCCTACCACTCCCGGGTTCCGACCGGCGAGCTCAACCGGGCCCTCAAATCGATCCAGATGGCCCACCCTCCGGTCGGAGCCAAAATCCAGTACGCGGTGCAAGGGGCCAACGACCCGCCCACGTTCACGCTCTTCACCAACGGCCGGCTGCAGCCCACCTACCTCCGTTACGTGGAGCGCGGGCTGCGAGAGCGGTTCGAGCTCGGACCCACGCCGATCAAACTGAGGGTGCGGGCCAAAGGGGCGAACGGCGGTGGGGGTCGGAGGCGATGACCAGGTTCGTTGGCCCGGGAAGGAACTGCCTTGCCTTGGTGTGAGGAGTGCGACCAACGCGTCCTGACTGACGAGCTGACCGATGAGGGGACCTGCCCCGACTGCGGTTCCACACCCCTCGAACATCGCAAATCGCCCTGGTACTTCAAATTCATGCTGGTGGCCAGCGTGATCTACCTCGGCTACCGGGCCTTCCAGGGGATCACCTGGATGGTCCACCACGTGTAGCTGACCTGGGGGCGGACACACACCGTGGTCATCACACCACCGAGCGTCGGCTTTCGGGACTCCACCCGGATGTCGGCATGGGCGTTTGGGTAGGGAAGTACCTATGATCCCGACGATGACTGAAGACCGTGCCACCACCGCGCCGCCTGCCGATCTGAGCGGTGCCGACCTCGCCGACGCCGACCTGACCGGTATCGATCTCGAGGGGCGGAACCTGTCCGGTGCCGATCTGACCGGGGCCAACCTCTCCGGGGCCAACCTCCGCAATACCAACCTGACGGACGCCGACCTGTCCGACGCGGCGCTTTCGGGCACCGAGTTGGGCGGGGCCAACCTCACCGGCGCCGACCTGTCCAACGCCAACCTGCGGGAGCGTGATCTGACCTACGCCGAACTGACCGGGGCCAAACTGGTCGACGCCGACCTGGCTCGGGCCGACCTCAGCTGGGCCGATCTGTCCGGGGCCGATCTCAAGCACGTTCGCATGGAGGGGGCCAACCTGACCGGCGCCAACCTGAGCAAGGCCGACCTGGCCCACGCCAATCTGCTCGGTGCCAACCTGACCGGGGCCAACCTGACTGACGCCGACCTGTCCGACGCCGATCTGGGTCGGGCCAGCCTGACCGACGCCGATCTGTCCGGGGCCAACCTGACCGACGCCAACCTGGGTCGAGTCGATCTGACCGAGGTGATCCTCTCCGGTGCCGACCTCACCGGGGCCAACCTGGGCCGGGCCAAGCTCATCGATGCCGACCTTTCCGATGCCAACCTGGGCAAGGCCAATCTCAACGAGGCCGACCTGTGCGGAGCGGTGCTGGCCAACGCCAACCTGGGCGACGTGAACCTCACCGACGTGGATCTGTCCGGTGCCGACCTCACCGGCGCCGACCTGAGTGGCGCCGATCTGAGTGGTGCCGACCTGACCGGGACCATCCTCCCCGATGCCGACCTGGGCAAGGCCAATCTGACCGAGGCCAGCCTCACCGACGCCGACCTGACCGACGTCAATCTGGGCAAGGCCAAGCTGAACGACGCCGAGCTGTCCGGTGCCGACCTGTCGGGCGCCAACCTCCACGGCGCCGACCTGTCCGGGGCCAACGTCACCGACGTCACCTGGTAGCACCCCTCAGGGTCATCGTGTGGCTCTCTGGTCGACCAGATCGCTATAGCCCCTGCTAGATGGAAGTCATCATGTTTGCTTCTGGCCGACATCAAGACATCTCCTGACGAGCAGGAGGCGGCTCTTGAGCCGGTAGTCCAACGCCCGGGAATCGTGGGTCGCCTCCTCCACAGGATTCCTATGTGACAGCACGATGGCAGGCGCAACCTTAAAACCATTGCCAGGAATGGAATGTCGTCAATTTTGAGGTTGTCCACCGCCATTGCCTGTGAGAGCATGCCCGCGAGCAGAGGGGGTGCCGGATGTTGGATTCTCGCACGAGGGATCGGTTGGCGGATCGAGGCGGTAGGCGGAGAGCGCGTATGTGGTTCGCCGCCCTCGTCGTACCTATCCTTGGCCTTGGTGTGCTCGCAGGGAGTGGGTCCAGCAGACGCCAGCTCCACAACCACCGCGGTTCAAGCCAGCGCCGGGCCGCCCAACAGCGCCGCCTACAACTGGGTCGAACTGCATCGTGACAGCAGCCTGAGCGGGTATGCCAGCAACAGCTCGCTGAACATCTCGAACGTGGGATCCCTCGGGGTCCGTTGGGCCGCCAGCATGTACGGTCCCGCCCTTACGTCTCCGGTCGTCTCTACCACCTCGCTCGGCATGATGACCTATGTCGGGACGGACGCCGGGTATGTCCTGGCCTTCAAGGCCGGAACGGCACAACTGGTGTGGGGCAGGCCCCTGGGCGGGAACATCATCGCCTCACCGGTGGTGGCCGACGGGGCCCTGTGGATAGCGACGGAGACCCCGGCCAAGCTCTACAAGCTCGATCTCACCACCGGGGCCACCGAGTGCTCCCTGGTCACTTCCCACGAGTTCTATTCGAGCTTCACTGCGGCCACCCCGCCGGGAGGGAAGCCGTCGATCTACGTCTCCAACCTGGACAACGGCACCAGCTCCGGTCCGATGATGGGCATCGAAGCCAGCAACTGCTCGGTCGAGTGGAGCTTCAGCGCCTATCACACCCCACCCAACGGCCCCTGGGCGCCCATCGCCTACGGCGTGGACAAGAAGGGCACCCCGCTGGTCTTGGACGGGACCTCGGACCCCGATCAGTCCGAGTACGCGGTCAACGCCCTGACCGGCAAGCTGGTCTGGCGATTCCAGGGCCCCGGCGACGGTGACTACGACATCGCCGCCGGTGCGGAGATCTCGGCTCCCGGGGTCAACGGGTTCGCCGACGGCGTGGCCTATGTGCCGACCAAGTTCGGGCAGATCTTCGCCCTGAACCTGACCACCGGGGCCAAAATCTGGAGCTACACCTTCAATCCACGCCCGCCGCTCACCACCAGCGCCACCGGCCGGTCCACGCCGGCCCTCGACGGGACCAATCTGGTCTTCGGCTATCACAGCGGCGTGATGGATCTCAACGCCGTCAACGGAAAGCTCCGTTGGAATTACAAGGACCCCTCCGGCACCGAGGTGCTCTCGTCGGTGGCCATCGTGGGCAAGACCCAGGCTGCGGTGATCTGTGCCGACCTGAGCGGTGCCGTGCACGCTCTGAACATCGCCAACGGCGACTCCCTGTACAACTACCAGACCGGGGGCTACATCGTGTCGTCCCCGGCCGTGAGCGACGGGGACGTGCTGATTGCCTCCTCCGACGGGCTCCTCTACGACTTCGCCGTCGGCGGCGGCAACGACACCACCCTGCCGACGGCATCGACCACCTCGCCCTCCTACGGATCGTCGGTGGCCAATCCGAACGGCAGCGAGGTCATCTCCGGCACCGCTACCGATCCGGTCGGCGTCAGCTCGGTCGATGTCTCCATCGAGTCGGGGGGCGTCGGAGGAACCTGGTGGGACGGAGCAACCGGCAAGTGGCGCACGGGACCGTTCCCCAATCCTGTAACACTGGCAACCCCCGACGGAACAACGACGGATTGGTCCTATCACCTGCCGGTTCCGACATCTGGTGGCAGCTATCTGGTGAGCGTCATCACCAATTCGAGCGGGGGCCAAGCAAGTACCGGATCAGACCAGCTGGAATTCTCTGTCCAGAAATCAACTGCCGGCCCGCAGTTCGAGGCCTCTCAGTATGATGTCGCCGGCGGGAGGGGCGGTCACCGTCAACGGCAGTGGCTTCACCGCCGGAGAGACCGTTGCCATCAGCCTCCGGGGGCAGACCCTGACATCGGTAAAAGCCGGCGATACCGGGAGCTTTGGCCCCACCGCTGTCACCTTGCCCGAATATGCGGCATTCGGTCTCTCCTCTCTTCTGGCGACGGGAGCCACCTCCAAGGGCGAAGCTGCAGCACCGATCTATATCGCCAATTCATGGGAGGACCCCGGCAACGTTCAGAATCACAGCGGATTCGAGTCCGACGATGCCAGCTACAGCAACATCTTCTTCGTCGGTCAGGGTGACATCCGTCCCTCGTGGGATTCAATTATCGGATCAGCCATCACCACATCCGCGGCCGTCGCTGACGGGGTTGTCTACGTCGGTGACACCGCAGGGCAGCTTCTCGCCATCGATGCCCACAACGGCGTGGTGCAGTGGACCTGGCAGGACCCGTCAGGGAAGGCCGTCGACGGGGCTCCGACGGTAGACCCCACCAAAGGCTTGGTCATGATCAGCACGGCCGACGGCACGGTCGACGCTTTGACAACAGCGGGGAATCTCGACTGGTCGGCCAGTGTCGGTGGAGTCCCCAACGCTCCCACCTTCGGTGCCGGCGAGATCTACGTGTCCTCAAATGACAGTTCGGACGGCTCGGTTACTGCCCTGGTCGAATCCTCAGGTTCCACCACATGGTCCAAGACCGTGAGCAGTCCCGTGACCTCCGCTTCAACCCTTGATACGTCCGCCGGCCTGGTGGTCGTAGGGGAGAGCAGCGGTGTGGTCACAGCTCTTTCAACCAGTTCCGGGGCCACGAAATGGACCTTCACCGCTGGTGGTGCAGTGAACCAGTCTCCGATGATCACTGCCGACGGTTCCGTCTATGTCGGATCTGCCAACGGAACGGTCTACGCCTTGGCTGAGACGACCGGAGCCCAACGCTGGGCGCATTCCATCGGGAGCCCGATCACTGCCAGTCCGGCCGATTACCCCCCCAATCACCTGATCTTCATCGGATCCTCCAACGGTGCGTTGACCGCGCTTGCGGCGGCCACCGGCAAAGTTCAGTCGGTCCTGCACTACGGATCACCGATCGTGGGGATCGCTACCGTGTTGAAAGCCGTCTTCATCACTTGCGCAAACGGCAATTTCGATACTGCCCGCAACTATGGGCAGACAGGGGAGGGCTTCAATACAGGGGCATCGATAACCACCCCTCCGATAGTCGTGAACGGTGCGGTCTACGTCGGCAACTCCATTGGAGACTTCTACGCCATCACCCCGTACGGGGCAGCACCGCTATAGACCCAACGGTCGCTAGACGGCACACGGTCCGTCTTTCAACCGACCTCCCGGTTGCGGCGGTTCACCGGGAACCGACTGCGCTAGCGTGAGTGTTCCTCGGCTGGGGGCCCTGATCAGGGCAAACGGTCAGACGGGCTGTGGCGCAGCTTGGTTAGCGCGCTTGACTGGGGGTGTCCCCGTGTTCCTAACGGCCACTGACCCATACTGATGTTCTGCCTGCTCAAGTGCAATCTCCGGCCAATGGGACAACCGATTCATGACGTCGGCTGCCTGACCGTTACGTGTGGCTGGGTTGCAGCGAGGGTTGCAGACGCCAACCATCAGCCGGATTCGGCCGTCTTCGCTGCGGACCCGCGAGACACCAGGTTTACTTCCGGGTCGGGCTTTCCCGGGCCAATCTCGAACACACTCTCGAATGTGTTCTGGCCACCAACATCTGCGTATCGGAGGTACAGGTGCAAGAAGTATCCGGCGCTGACGAAGGAGTGGACCGTATTCTCGGCAGCACCCTTCGCTGAATCGATAACGAAGACAACGTAACCCCGGTCCTGTGGGGCAAGGACCCTGGAGGTGACTGCGCCCGGGAAGAAGTCGGCCAAGCCTGGAAGCTCCCGAAGACATGCACCTTCCTCACCGTTCGCGATGACTGCAACGCCTGACCCCACGTTTCTGATCCTGACCACCACCCAGGCCTTCGTTTTGTCCACCCATACCTTCGCGACCGGGAAGTCCTGCACCGCCGGCGTCAGCCGTCCCTCGGCCGCGAACGGTCGAATTCGCTCCGGGTCGAAGGGCTCTGACTGCATGGTCGGGAGTAGGAACGGTTCTCGGTCGGCCTCAAGAGATTGTCGCGTTAGCTCTGCCAGTTCACGAGTGGCCTCGGCTTGAGCATTAGCCGCCGTTGAGCTCTCTCCTTGCTTCCGTTGCGACGTCCCGTGTCTTCTTTGCCTGTACAGGGTCACGCACGCCAAAATGAAGGTGGCGCCGGCCGCCGCAAACTGCGCTTTGCCCCCTAAGGCCACCCAATCTGTTGCCATTTAGAAACAGTAGGACCGAGAGGAAGCCCGAGGGAGGACCCCAGAAAGGGCAAAACGCAGACACTTAGTTTGTGAGGTGGCGGTAGGTTTCTCTTCCATCGTCCATTCCGAGCTGCCGCTCGAGGGCAGCAATCCTGGTCCGGTCGGCGTGCTGTGGCCTCACCCACTCAAAAAATCTTCACGGCCGCAACCAGGTCGGCCACCACCAAGACGAGGCAGACGAAGAACGCCACATCCCCCACCCTAGGACCTGTTCGTGACGGTCGCTGGGGGCCTGGCTCGGTCTTGATCTGTGCTCTATACGATGAGACTCTCGTCGCGGCCACGCTGGCCCACAGGGGAGGGCCACGGGCATGACAGAGGAGAGCGCAGAGGCGGAGCCGGGGGAAGATGGGGACGGCGCTGCTGTCTTGGTTGCTACCGGCTCTGAGATCGCCGGCGGAGTCGCCGCGGCGGGCGTTGGGCTCCTGTTCGGACCACCCGGGGCCATTGCGGGAGCCGTGACGGGTCCACTCTTGGTCCGCGGTCTAAAGAGGATTCTCGGCGACTTTGCATCTCGGCGGCTCAGTCACAGGGAAGAGGTTCGCGTGGGCGCCGTCTCCGCATTTGCCATAGTGGAAATAGCCGCTCTCATCCAAGTGGGCAAACAGATTCGGACTGATGGCTTCTTTGACGATGACTTGCCAGGGGGAAGAAGCTCCGCCGATGAGGTAGCCGATGCTGTTATCGGCGCCGCTCAGCGAGAGCCAGAGGAAGCCAAGCTCGCATTATTGGGGAAAATGCTCGGGAAACTGGCCTTCGATTCAGCACGTTGATCGACCCTACGCTCACTTGTTGGTCAAGCTCTCCGAGCAGATGACCTATCGGCAACTTTCGTTGTTGGCGCTCTACTACCCTCCCGCCAGAGATCGTTTTGGCCTCACAGATGGTCGGCCTCTCGCGAGAAATATTGATGCCTTCGATCCAGCGATTGGCCTTCTGCAGGAGATATTTGAACTTCACCAGAGTCGAATGCTCCAGCAGCGCGGGCGACGACCCAACGAAGACTGACATCATCTTGACTCTTGCCGTTGTCAATCCTGCTCGCCAAGAGCTCATCGGCATCGGCGGGTTCCTGTACGAGTTAATGGAATTGGGCACAACGATCCCAGAGTCAGAGTTGCAGTTGCTTGCAACGAGCCTCAATCAGGCCTTCGTTTGATAATTAGGTAGCAGGCGTTGACTAGTGCCAGGCGGCGGAGCAAGGAGGCGCATCCCCAGCCTGGCCCGCGAAGTCCCCTCACGCAGTGTCAGGGGCTCTGCGTGCTGCTGCTGGAGTACCGCGAAATTTGTAAGCCACAATGTGCAACATGGGCTTGAATAGGGATGCCAAGGACACCAAGCGAACCGCAATGCTCCTGGCTGAAGCTATGGACCTACTGCAGGCGCTTTTCATTGACACAAGTAGAAGCTCTTCTCGGGTCGGGGCCACCCATTGACTACGACGAGTGCGAAGGACGCAAACAAGAAGCCCTTGCTCGACGAGAGAGCGCCCGCGTGGTCGTGAACCACAGGGTTGTCGATTCGACTCCTAACACGACGGAGTCAGTCCGGACGTTGGGCCTAGATCCAGCCACCGTGAAGGCTCTTAGGTCACACAAGGCCGCTCAGGCGGCAGAGCGCCTAGCCTGGGGCCCTGAGTACCGGACGACCGATCTCGTGTTCCGATGGGAAGATGGACGCCCTCTCCACCCCGACCTGATCTCCCGGACATTCAAACGCCTTGCTGGCAAGGTTGGGCTGCCTGCCATCACCGTGCATGGACTCAGGCACAGTTACGCGTCGGCCGCCCCAGAGGCCGGGGTAGCAATGAAAGTCGTCTCAGATAGGTTGGGCCACTCCACAATTTCGACCACGTCGGATATCTATAGCCTCGTTCGTACGGAGGTCGACCAAGCAGCCGCGGACAAAGTTGCGGCTCTCATTCTTGGCGGGGGAGCGTGAGCCGTGGTACGGACTAAACCTGGGGTGACATCGAGTGCCATTGCGGGCTGGTGCCTGCCTTGAGCCCGACATTTCACAGTGATCTCTACATAGCGGCGGCGACGGCGATTCCTGTTCTGTGGATCACGGTCGGATTTGCCACGTCGAGCGTCGGTGCAGTGATGAATGGACTCTTCAGGATAGCGGTAACTTACACAGCTTTCCCAGGATTTTCGGTGAAATTCGAGGGATCCACGATCACGACGAGCATCTTGGGATGGGAATCTGAGTTGTACGGCGGCGGAACATTCAATCCCTTCGTAGCACTCTTCATCACGGTATTTGTCTTGCATCGGGTGCCTTCGGTGAAGTCGTGTCCCTATGGGTGCTCTTGCAGCAGCGGACAGCTCCATGGATGCAATGGGGGGTATTCGTCTCTTCGTTAGTACTCGTATTGCTAGCGGCGGTAACGATTGCAATCTCACTCGCCACAACGGCGGCGGAGTCAATCTGCAAGTCTCAACAAACTGACACCGGAGCCTCTGGTCAAGGCGCAAAGCAGCCCGAGCGATCGCCTTGGAGAAATCACGGGCCTGCGAGAACGTGGGCTCCTCACCGAAGCCGAGTTCAATGAAAAACGAGGATCCATTGTGGATGCCTTGTGGATTCGTGCGGAGCGAAATACCAACCGAAGATGATCTAAGGAGTGAGAAAGAAAAGTGGAAACCACTCAGGAGTTACTTGACCATGCAAAAGACGTCAGTGGCGTGTTCGTCTATCTCTATGGAGTGACAACCCTTGTGGGGTACAGGAGGCCGGGAGAAAGCCAGGCGAGGAAATTCGGAAGATCACAGTCGAGATCCTCGACGAAAGGCCAGCGCACGATCCCAGATATCACGTAAACGCCACCGATGACCGCGGCCGGAAGGCCACTGGCAACCCCAAAAGGATCTTGGCACCGCCCTTGCAGTCGTTCACTGGGGTGATCTGGACCGGGACCGGTAACGCTTGGGTTGCACTCTTGGTTGCATTCGGCTCGATGGTGCCGTTGCGCTAGGGTATGGATTCTTCGACTGTGAGCCCTGAACAGGGCAAACGGTCAGGACGGGCTGTGGCGCAGCTTGGTTAGCGCGCTTGACTGGGGGTCAAGAGGTCCCGGGTTCAAATCCCGGCAGCCCGACCACATGGGGTAATGCGGATAACCCGAGAGGGTATCGTGCATAGCGCTCCAGCTGCGTATAACTGGGGTCATGGCCTGAAGAGCAATTGCACCGGTCAGGTGGGTCAGCATCGACCCATGTCCCAGTCCCTCGAGCGAACACTCGGAGCCGAGGGAAAATCGGAGAAGACCGTCTACAGCTACGTCGCTCTCGGTGCGATTTCTACGCGAGTACCTCGAAAGGCTCGGGCGGAGAACCTCGGTCGACGCCTCCAACGGTGACATCCGGGAGTTCATTGCTGAGCAGACACCGATCTGCTCCAAGGACTGATAGTTACGTTGAAGCTGCCGGGCCCGTTGCAGTGGCTTCCGCCGACCCACTCGGGCTCGGCACTTACGGACCGCGATCAGAAATTCATTTCCCCATCGAAGTAGTAGCGGAACTGAGATCCCGAGGCGGCAGAGGTTTGGTAGGTACAGGTTTCGACTTCCCAGCTACCTCCGACCAACTCGCCGGCAGTCCCGCCCGTGACCTTGCCCGTGTATTTGACCTTATTGGTCTTCTTCAGTCCGCTCCGACTCGGGCAGTTGTTCGTGACATTGTTCGCACTGAGGTCGCCGATTGTGGAGGTTTTGCCTGTTTTCCACACGACCTTCGAGGTAGGGGGCGTGCCACCCTTTGCGGTGAAGACGCCGGTCTTGCCCGTCTGTGAGACGTCGGTTCCCGTGCAGCCGCTCAAGGTGTCGGAGGTGAGATTGGCGGCGCCAGAAGGGGTGCAAGCCACAGTCTTCACCGCCGCCGCAGCAACGTCGCACGGAATTACCGCTGCAGACAGACCTGCTGACATTGCCAAGCCAGCACAGGCCAGAAGTCGTAACCGCAGATGAACGCCGATCGGTCACCTCGTTTGTCTCCGACGACGCCGACCTGACCCCGCCCTGTCCGTGATGGTAGTTCATCAGGAAGAAGCAAGCTCTCGGATGAGACGCTAATGACCCCCGGCCGAACCGGGGGCCAATGGTTACCGCCGTGAGAACCCGGAACCAAGTCGAATGGATCCAGACCCACAGAAGTCGACAATCCCCCTGAGGGGTCCAGCTGGACCACCAGAAAGGCTGGCCCTGAACGGCTGGTCGATGTGATGGCCGGCAATGAGTGTCTCATTAGTCATGCGGGGGTCACCTTTGAACAATCCGAAGGAGCCTACGGGGAGTGAGGCCCCGGCCGGAGATCCTCGACTCCTTCGACGTGACCCTCGCAGGACTCCAGCCGCTTCCGCTTCTTGCCCACCATGGCCCGGGCAGTCAACCGCGACGGGCTCCAGGCAGTCGATCGGAGAGTTGAACCGGTAACTAGGATCCCGGCTGACCAGGTCAGAACGTACCAGTGGTCCCGGCCGCTCGAATGGTGAGACTGCTCAAACCACCAGCGCCACCACAGTTACCAGCGGCAAGGCTCCAGATTGTCGCGAAGGACTTGACCGACTTGACCGAGATCGATGCTAATGGATTCGCGTAGGAACCAACCGCAGATCCAATGGAGTGGAAGGTCAGTGCCGATCCGGCAGTAGTCGATGTGACTTTCCAATTCGGGAACGAGATCGATGTGCCGTTTATCCCTGTTGGGTCCCACATTACCTTCACGATATGGGGGATCGCATCTGTCCTCGTGGTGGCCGTCGCGACCGGGAGAACATTCGAGCAACGATTGGCGTTCGTTGCGGTAAAGGTTTTGAAACTACTTACGAGCCCATCGGTCGGGACGGGGACTCCACCGGCACATGGTTTTGCCTCAGCTTTCAGCTCGATGGTCTCCTTTGGAGCGGTGCCCGTAGTGGTTAGGGCCGGACTGAACTCGATTGCCCCGCCCCAGGCGCCCGTGCACGTCGGGTGGCCCGTGCCGGTAACGGTTTGAGGCAGGACCTTGGCTCCGGCAACACTCGCCGGGACTGCTATCAGTACTAGCAAGGCTGCCACGCTGATCAGAGTGCCTCTACGCATTCTCGCCGCTCCTTTATCCAATGAGACTCACCCCCCGCCAGCGCCGAAGCTACATCCTCGCCGCCGTCGGTGCTTGAGGGCCACGGTTGGCAAGGCACGGCCACGGCCGAGGCCGCGATAGCGGAGGCCCTCAACCGCGCTTAACTTCAGCCGTTCCGCTCACAACCCACCTGGTCAAACTGGCGCCAGCACAGCGCTTAGTGGGAGATGATTGGGGTCAAGAGGTCCCGGGTTCAAATCCCGGCAGCCCGACGAGCAGGTCCAGGCGGAGGCTATGCGGTCGCCCTTGAGACCGCTCGACGATTCTGGGCCGCAACGGCTTTGAATTGATCGCGACGCGCCCCACGGGCCATCACCTCGCAACGGGGTGTAAACCCTGGATGTGAGTCGGGGAGGCGATCCTTGCTTTCAAGCGTGAGCTCAAATACCCACCGGTGTGTGTCGCCAGGGACGCCCTCCTCAGTGGAGGTGATCGAAGTCGCAACGCCATAGCCAGCCTCAAAGGTGAGGCCCTGTTTGACGTGGAGGACGACGGGGTGCCAGGCCATGCCGACGATTCACCCACGAATCGTTCGGCACCCGAGACACCGACATGCTGTTCCTCATGCACCACTCCCGTCGCAGTTGTGCAGGGTCATGGCAACTTCGTCACCAACCCGGCGGACTGGACCGCAACACTCATGCAATGTCGTCCAAAACGACCGGCACCTTCGTCATGGGACACGGTTTCCCACTGCCTCGGACCCCACGGGACGCAAACCACAGACTCTGGTTCGTCGGTGGAGATTCCGCTGAGGATGCGCCCCAGAGGGGGACGGCTTAGGAAACTGTCACCTCGATGGGCTCTCCGCACCCGAACCAGCGATTGTGTTCGTGGACCAGGTCCACTTGGAGCTGGTAGACGCCCGGTTCTGCCGGGGTGGCGAATTGCGCGTGCTCATATGCGGCGCCCCCAGGCATTAAGGAACTGCCGAGAATGTATCGGTCCTCGAGAACCGTGGTTCCGCTCCCGTCGCTGGAATACCAACGGCATCCGAGGCGAATGAGCGGATGGCGAAGGCGGTCCGGCCATCGCACTGTTCCCCGGTTGTGAACTTTCACCAACGCGACGAAGCTGGATCGCGCTGGAACCGTCGAAGGAGGATCAAGGACAACGACCTCGGCGCGGTAGGCGTCCTCGGGGAGGAGGGGATCCGGATCGGGATAGAGCTCCCCCCATCGATCCTTCGCTGTCCTGTGGTCTACCTTCGAATCCGACGCCATCGCGAACCCGAGTTGGTCCAGATGGTGGTGATAACGAACCCTGAGCCGGTCAGCCAGGGCTGAGGGAATCACCTCAGTCCACAGATTGCTGGTTGCGGTCCAACTGTGCCGGACGCCACCCTGTTCGTTGACCCAGTTCGGGGTGAATTTCGTCACAGCCTCACTGATAGGTCTGGATGGCAGGAGAGACCATCCCTCGAGAAGGCGGCCGACCTCCTCCTCCGGCGACACGACGAGCCTCTCGTAGCTCACACGGGCCACCTGATCGTCGACCAGCCACGAGCGTGTGACATCGAGGAGGTTCAGCGCGCGCTCGCTCAAAGCCCACTGCGCAAAGTCTTCACTGGAGGGGTCTGCGTCGAGGAGTGCCTCTTCATCGCCCCCTCTGCCCCACAACCATCCGATCGTTTTCGGCTCCGTCTGAGCCATACGCAGAATCGAGACAAGTACGTCGAAGGGATGACGGGACATCGTGACCACGTTCACCCGTGCGGCCTCCAACAGGGATTGGAGGTGCGCCGTTCGGGGCCAATGGAGATGGATCACCACACGCTCGGGAAGGTGAGCCCAGTCGAGGTCGGCAGGATGGAAGACCGACAGCTCCTCCAGGTCGAGCACATGCCCCAAGATCAGGCGGAGCCAGGTGGTTCCCGAGCGCGGGGTGGCGAGCAGAGCGATCCGAGTTGGACCCGATCCGACGGTCGGGTCCAGCGACCGTCCGGGCAATTGGATCTGCTCAGCCACAAACTCATCGAGCATGTAGTGCAAGCGGCGCGCCTCCATGACGGCGTCCGGCGATGGGTTCTGCGGCATAAGGGTCGGCGGCGTCCTTGTGATTGGAGCGGCACCGGACCGCTCGTCGTGCACTAAATCTACCCATTTCATCCGGCTCAACCCAGATCGATCTCGATTCGGTGCCGGTGATCTCGGCGCTCGGGGACGGCTGACCGGTTGGTGTGGGCCGAGGCTGTGTTCATCCCGTCCACGAGAGCGCCTCGATCGGCTGGACGCAGAGCTGAGCCCGCGGTTAGCTCGATCATGCGCGATGCTCTGCGCGGCGTCCTCGACTTCTGCGAGCGGCCGGCCACCCGGCTCGACCGGCGTTCGGGGTCGAGCCACCTCGACCGGCTGCCTGATCGCCTCAACTCCCCGCTCGGGCGTGAGTGCCTGTTCGGCTGGCGGTCGAATCGCGGGCCGGAGGAGTAGGGAGGTTGCCGACGGACGTCGGTGCCTAAGGAGGTCCCCGAACCCTTGACCGAGTTGAGGTTGGCCGCACTCAATGGACGCTTTTGGGCCACAACCGACTGGCCGCACGGCTACGTGCCGCCACTGTCTTAGACTCCCCAATCCAGTTGTAGCTGGTGGCTACACTGACCACGTGGTGACGGCGGATCCTGACGGAACGGTCAGTTCGGCCCCCACAGTTCCCCTCGGTGCCGAGCAACACAGGCGCCCGCAATGGGATCGGGGACCAGAATCAGTCCTACCTCGCTCTCCGCATCGGGGGAGCCGTCGTTTTGGCTCTTTGGATGATCGGTCTCGCCGCGTTCTCGATTGCCCTCTACCACCGGAACTTTCTGGGCGAGGACTTCGCCACCTACAACCAGGCGTGGACACTGATCGGTCAGGGCCATCTGAACCCGTATGACACGGTGTTCGGGTTCCCATTCGTCAAGTCCGACTTTGAGCTGATCATTTGGCCACTGGCTATTGTCCACCTGGTCCTGCCATCCTCAGCAGTCCTCCTATGGATCCAGGACGCCGCCGTCGCCGGCAGTGGGCTCATCGCCTACCTCTGGGCCTTGGAGTACCTCGAACGTCAAAAAGTCAATCTCTGGGTGGTCGTTGGCGTGGCCGCAGCGGTACTGACGGCGACGGTGGCCAACCCCGGGACTTACTCCACACTGAGTTTCGACGTACACCTCGAACCGATATCGACCTTTTTTGCTTTGCTTGCAGCCCGCGAGTTTTGGCGGGGGAGACCCCGGCGGGGTTGGGTCTGGGTAGCGGTAGTCCTCCTCTGCGGTTCCTTTGCCGCTCTCATGGTGGTGGGGCTCGGCGTGTCTGCGTCTGCTGGCCCGGCCCGATACCCGGCGATCCGGGGTGCTCCTGGTCATCACCGGCCTGGCTTGGACTGCGCTCATCTCAGCTCTCCACGCCAACCAGGGATCGGGTCTCTCGCTCTACGCCTACCTGGCCGGGCGTTCCACGCTGACCGGAGCCGGCGGGATGGTGTTGATTGTCGGTGGAATCGTCACCCACCCGGCCCGCGTGCTCCACCAATTCGACTCCCGGCTGGGGGCTATGTGGAGACTCATCAAGCCGGTGGGGATCGTCGGCCTTGCGTCCGCGTGGGGGTTCGGGATTCCTGCCGTCGTCCTCGTGACCGATGCGCTCAACTCCAGGAGTGACTTCCTGAACAACGCATTCCAGAATTTCGCTGTGTTCCCTTTCGTCCTCGTCGGGACGGTCATGGTCCTCGTATGGCTGGCGCAACGGTTCCGAAAAGGATGGCTTCCGGCCGCTGTGGTTGCCATCGTCGTTGCGACCGTATCGTTCGACTACGGAGCCCAGTGGTCGCCCGCGCTGGTTCGTGGAGCAGTCGCCCAGGTCCAGCCGAGCACCGCCGCCCGAGCTGCGCGTGGCGCTGGCCGCGACGCCGGCGGACGCCGAAGTCATCGCTACGGTCTCGATAATGGGCCGCTTCTGCGCCCGGCCTGCCTGCTACTTCTACTTCCCCAATGGGCCCCGTCCCGTCGTGAGCCGCACTGTCGTCTTCGTGTTCGCCACCGACAACGAGGCCACTACTACGCCGGCCGGTTCGGCGATGGCGATCGCCTACGTGATTAACCGATTGCACGCTCGGACAATTGTGAACGCAGACAGTGTCGCCGCTTTCGTCTGGCACCCGCCGCCAGGCACCACCGAGGTAACCGTTCCTGGTGTGGCTCTCCCTGCCTGACGCCGACCATGGGGTCGATCCATGACCGCTAGGCCCCCTGCGACGGGAAGCAAGGAAAGTCAGGGACTGTCTCAGCGACATCGCTCGACGTGCCTACAACGTTGCTGCTTCACAGAGGCGCCCCCCGTAGGGGGTAATGGCATACAAATGCCATTGGAGTTGCCGACATCGGTGGCACCGTCCACGAACACCGGGCGGGTTCCAATCGACCGCCTGTGTGTTAGCCCGCTCCCGACGGACCCGAGTTGCGGTGTCGATAAGCCTACCGGGCGGGGATTATCCGGTCATGTGTCTGGGGACCACGAACCATCCGGATCGGGCGACTACCTCAGCCGGATTCTGGCCCTGGCCTGGAAGAACAACCCAGATACTCAGACGTCAGGGAGGATGGCGAATCTCTGGAAGGGATCCACCTCGAGGATCGACACCTGCCGAGCCAAGTGTGAGCAGAAGTAGGTAGTTTTGGCGTCAGGCGCCCGGGGGTCTGCCCACTCCTACCTGCCTTACAAGGGGAGAGTTCCGCCCCGGGCGCCTCTACCCCCACTGTGCGCCTCTCCTTGGTACGGCCGGTTTCTGGATGGTGAACATTCCATGAACACGGGGACCGCGTTACTTCGAGCCGGCGTCGACCGGCTCCCGTCAACGGGTCTTTCCGATAATCCCGATGACTTTTATGGGCTATATGGTTCCTACATCGAGGGGCTGAATGAATGGCTTCCTCGAGCCCTCGGTCGATCAGAGGGGCGTTCTCGGCAATTTCACAAATTGCCGCTACGGCGCATTGGGAAGGCAATGTGAGGTGGCCCCTTCCACCGTTAGCGACGGCGATTGAACCTCACTCCAGCTCGCCGGATCACGTTGATCCTTTCCAAGCTTTCAATTGGGGCGCTATAGTAACCTCGCTGGGGCAGGCGAACACCGAGTCCTTATGGGCCGCTATTTCGCAGGAAAAGGGGGCATTATGAAGTTTCTCATTCTCGGGGGCGACGGTTTTTGTGGTTGGCCGACGAGCCTTCATCTATCGCAGTCCGGTCACGATGTCACCATCGTCGACAACCTGAGCCGTCGATGCATTGACGTGGAGCTCGAGGTCGAATCCCTCACTCCGGTGCGCCCGATCCACGAGCGTCTCGATGTCTGGAAGGACCACACCGGCAAGGAGATCGGCTTCGTCAATCTCGATCTTGCCCGTGAGTACGACCGGCTGGTGGCTTTGCTGCGGGAGGTCCAGCCTGACGCCATCGTGCACTTTGCCGAGCAACGGGCAGCCCCGTACTCGATGCGGAGTGAGAAGACGAAGCGGTACACCGTCGACAACAACATCACCGCCACGCACAACATGCTGTGTGCCATCGTCGAGTCCGGACTGGACATTGCGGTCGTCCATCTGGGAACCATGGGCGTCTACGGCTACGGCTGGTCGGGCTCGGCTCCGATCCCCGAGGGCTACCTCACCGTGCACGTGCCCACGCCGGACGGTCAACTCGAGCGGGAGATTCTGCACCCGGCCAACCCGGGGTCGATCTATCACATGACCAAGACCCTTGATCAGCTGCTGTTCGCCTTCTATGCGAAGAACGACGGCGTGCGGATCACGGACCTCCACCAGGGCATCGTCTGGGGCACCCAGACTCCCGAAACGGTGATCGACGAGCGCCTGATCAACCGGTTCGACTACGACGGCGACTACGGCACCGTCCTCAACCGGTTCATCATGCAGGCGGCCATCGGTCACCCGCTCACCGTGCACGGCACTGGCGGTCAGACCAGGGCGTTCATCCACATCCGTGACACCGTGCGGTGCATCGAGATCGCCCTCAAGAACCCACCAGCTGCGGGAGAGCAGGTCTCGGTTTTCAACCAGGTCACGGAGACCTACCGGGTCCGAGGAGCTCGCCGATCTCATCTCCGAGCTGACCGGCGTGGAGATCGCCTACCTTCCGAACCCCCGCAAGGAGGCCGCGGAGAACGATCTCAATGTGACACGGGAACGCTTCCTGGCGTTGGGCCTCAATCCCACCACCCTGTCCGAGGGTCTCCTCGAGGAGACCAGAGAGGTCGGCGCCAAGTACGCCTACCGAGCCGATTTCTCGAAGATCGTGGCAAAGACGGTCTGGCGGGCCGGCATGGAAGTCTCACCGGACCTGCTTCGCTAGGCAGTACCGGTCCCTCAACCAACAACATGACTGCCGCCACGGGGACGGCAGTTCCTGCGGGTCGTTCCGGGGCACCTGGGACGTGCTGATCAACGTGGCATGGCGGGGCGACGTCAGCAATGACGAACTGAACACCCTGCATGCCGAGGCCTTTGAGACCCGCGTGTTCACGGCTGAGGAATGGGACTGGAAGTCGCAGCTCGACCGACACAGTCTGGGCTGGGTGACCGCCCGGGCGGCGGACCGCTTGGTCGGGTTCGTCAACGTCATCTGGGACGGGCTCGTGCACGCCTGGATCCAGGACACGATGGTGGCTACGGACCTCCGAACTCGGGGGATAGGCGCTCGACTGGTCCGCACGGCCCGGGAGGAAGCCAAACGAGCCGGATGCGAGTGGCTACACGTCGACTTCGACGATCACCTCGGCCCCTTCTACTACCAGGCCTGCGGCTTTACTCCCACCTCGGCTGGCCTTATCCGCCTGGACTGACGGTCGGTGGTCCGCAGTAAGCCGTCCGTCTCTTCGGGCAGTATGGAGCAGTGAGCGCCTTGTCTGAATCAGCCAGCCAGCCCACGTCGAGTTGGAGCGACCCCGACCGCGTCGAGCACTACCTGGCTCGGATCGGAGGAATCGAGGCCCGTGGAGCCGGCGAGAAGGTCCTGACCACCCTGCTGCCCGTTTCACCTCGAGCCGTACTCGACCTTGGGTGTGGGGACGGGAGGCTCTCAGCGCTGGTGCTCGATCAGTGCCCCAGTGTCGAAGTGGTGGTCGGGGTGGACTCGTCGCCGACGATGCTCAGTCATGCCCGTAAGCGGTTCGCCGGCGACGGGCGGGTCACGATCCGTGAGTGGGATCTGGAGGATCCACTAACTCCGCTCGGAGCGTTCGACGTGATCATTGCGGGATTCTCGATCCATCACGTCGACGACCAGCGGAAACGGTCGCTGTTCGGCGAGATCAACCGGTTGTTGATACCAACGGGCCTCTTTGCCAATCTGGAGGTCGTCAAATCGGCCACCCCCGAGCTTCATCGGCAATTTTTGGACCTGATCGGTCGGCGGGACGACGATCCGGAGGATCGACTGGCGGGCGTCGAAGACCAGCTTCGATGGATGCGTGAGGCCGGTCTGGCCAACGTCGATTGCTACTGGCGCTGGCGAGGATTCGCCCTCCTGGCCGGACACGCCCCCTGATGGCCTACCACCGGGTCACGTGACGCCCGGGGGACGGGATCTCACCTACGGGCGGTGTTGCCGGTTCGGACTCTTTCGTGCGAAGAGCCAATAGACGAGAGCGTTTCCCATCTGTACCGCGCTGGCGATCCGCCATGCCCATTTCGGGCCTCGGATCTGATCGGGATCCCTGTTCTTGATGTCCCGCCAGGTGAACGCGGCCACGATCACATGGAGGACAGCCAAAAGGATCAGCAGCTTCCTGTCGGGCTTTCGTCCGGCCATCAGCCCACTATCTCACTAATTCAGAGGATGGAATCGAGTTAAATTACCCGGACCCACCTATCCGCTCTCATGAAGCCGGTACGCGTGAGCGGGTCCGAGCCCTGCCGTAAAGGGCCGCAAAAGGCGTCAGGCGGGAACGTGTTGGCTGAAGCCCGGGTCTGTGCGGGCATCCCGATGAAGCTGGGCGGGGACTCGCTGCCCGCCCGCTCGCGATTCCCAGCAGAGTGGGGGAGAGGCCCTGATCCTCAGGCCACGGCCGGACTGCTGAGGCCTGCGAGTGAATCAATGGTCTCCGTGCAGGCCCTGGCTGCCTCTCTGCCCTTCACTTCGAAGTGAGCCGAAAAGAATGCCATGTGCTGCTCGTGCTCATGGAAGTTATGGGGGGTCAACACGGCGGAGATCACCGGAACATCGACATCCAGCTGCACTCGCATGAGTCCGCTGATCACGGCCTCGGCCACGAATTCATGCCGGTAGATCCCGCCATCCACCACCAGGCCGGCGGCCACAACCGCCGAGTACCTCCCGGTTAGGGCCAGTCGCTTGGCGTAGAACGGAAGCTCGAACGCCCCGGTCACCTTGTAGAAGTCCACGCCCGACGGCGCGACCCCGAGTTCGGTTACCTCCTCGGCGAAGGACGCCCTGCACCGGTCGACGATCGCTTCGTGCCAGGACGATTGGACAAAGGCGATCCTGTGATTCATCGATTTACTCATGGCAACCTCCCCGGGCCACTGCAATATTAGAACGTGTTCTAGTTCACTTCAACCCTTCGTCCGGGGGCCAGAAGAGTTCGAAGGCACCAGGCGGTCCTGAACCGAGCTACCCCGACATCGCTTCCTTTCTGGGTGCCAGCCTCGGTGAACCCGGCGAACTCCGAGCCGAGGGTGCCGCCCCGGTCGGCTGGCCTACGGTGGCGGGGCGACAGGCCAGGGAGGGACTTGCCCGGTGCACCAGAACATCCCCAGGCTGGCCCGAGCAACCGATCTGTCCCAGGTCCAAGCGGTCGTGGCCGCGGCCTACGGGAAGTACACGGCGCGGATGGAGAAGGCGCCGGCACCGGTCTTCCGCGACTATGCCGAGGCCATAGAGCACGAACTGGTCTGGGTCGTCGGCGACCCGATCCAAGGGCTCATCTCCCTGGTGCCGGTGGGAGACGCCCTGCTGATCGAGAACATCGCCGTCCAGCCTTCATCCCAGGGCTCAGGCCTGGGGCGCCGACTGATGGAGTTCGCCGAAGGACAGGCCACGGCCCGGGAGGTGCGTCGACTCACGCTCTACACCAATGAGGCGATGCCCGAGAATGTCTCGATCTACCGCCACCTGGGCTTCTCCGAATTCGAGCGCCGGACGGAGGACGGCTACAAGCGGATCTACATGGAGAAGATTCTGCAGCACTCCAACTGACAGAATGCGGTGTCAAATGGTGGCCTCGGCAGCTGAACCGGCTGCGTGGTCGGGCACCCGGACGAGGAGAGGAGCCCCATGTACGCCATCGTCTCGAACGTGAGCGTTGAGAACCCGGACGAGGCCCGCCTCCTCCTGCCGAGCGCACGGGAGGCCATCGTCTCCAGAGCTCCAGGCATCGTGCACGGTTACTGGTTGGAACCGGTCGACGGGGTCGGAACGTCCGTGATCATCTTCGAAACCCGGGCCGAAGCGGAGACCGCTCTGGAGTACCCCCTTCCCTCGATGCCCGGAGTGACAACTCTCGACGTCACCATCCGCGAAGTCTTCGCAGCCGTCTGAATCGCCGGCCAAATCAGCTCTCGTTCCGGCATCACTCCCCGTCGGGTACATCACCACGTCCCTCGTGTTGCGGCTTGGAGGCCACATCACCTCGGCCAGGTGAGGCCTTGGACTTGCCCGGTCGGGGCAAGCCGCGCCAGAAACCACCCATGACTGTGATGGACTGACCGGCCATGGCTGGTACAGGTACCAATCGGGCTGTCAGAGGTTGTGCCGAAGGTTTGTCCAGGGGCCGTTCCTACGCCCCTGCCCACCTATCGGGATGTCGGCCGATCCCCGGTTTCCGACACTCCCGATGGGTTATCGCCATCCTGGCAATGACGCTCCTGGCCGGTTGCGCCCATGCAACGGTGGTAGCCACCCCACCGTCCACGACCACCACCACGACCGGTCCCCACGTGACCTACCCGAACCGAGGCAAGCCGACCTGGATCATCAACATAGGAGCGGTGGCCGTGCTCCGGAAGGCCGGACTCTCAGAGTCCTTGATCAAGTACTTCTTCAACAATCCACAGACCTACATCACCACAGGCGGGGAGAACATCCGAGCCGAATTCCCTCGTGCCATCCCCACAGAGAGTTTCGGTAGCTACGAAGTCATGCGGATCACCTTCGCCACCCACGCCCTGTATCCCGGCACGCCGTGCCATCCTCTACGACAACGAGGTCTGGAGCCGCACACCGGCCGCCGAGAGCGCACTGCCCATTCAGTACGCCGCCAAGGCCGAGGCCCTGGTGCACCGGCACGGCATGACCTTCATCTTCACGCCGGCCACCGACTTGGCCAATGTCAATGCCGGTGGCGCCCCCGGTGGCGTGGCCACCTTCCAGCGCTACTTGTTCCGGGGCCTGGCCCAAGGGGGGGCGAAGGTGAGCGACGTGTTCGAGATCCAGGCCCAGCAGGCCGAGGCGACGCCGGAGTTCGAACCATTCACCAAGACAGCCGCGGCCCAGGCCCGGGCGGCCAACCCCCACGCCGTGGTGTTGGCGGGTATCGGGACCAACCCGGTGGGCCGGCCTGTGACCACGCGGGAGCTGCTCACGGCCTACCGGTTGAGTCGAGCCTTGGTCGATGGATACTGGTTCAACATGCCTCAGGGGGGATCGGCGTGCCCCTCGTGCGAGACCGGCCAACCGTATGTGGCGGCGAGCTTCTTCCGGGCCCTGGCGCGGATCCTGGGTCATTGACCCAGCCGGGAGCCCGACCGGGACGCACGGTCCGACAGGTCCCTCACCGGTCGATACGGTGGGGGGCGTACGGAGCCAGAGCTGACGAGAGTTCGGAGAGACCATGACCTCCAAGTCCGATTTCACCCCCGAGGAGTGGCACCTGGTGCTGGAGGCCCCGCCCACGGCCGGCATGATCGTGGTCACGGCCCAACGTGGGGGCTCGTTCCGCGAGGCCATCGCCATTGCCAAGTCCTACGTGGCGGCACGCCAGCAGCACGGCGAGAGTCAACTGCTCGACGAGATCGTGGCGGTCAAGCCGGAGCGCGACCACACGCACTTCCACTCCGCGGACGAGCTCAAGCAGCAGGGCCTGCAGCACCTGCGGGACGCGGTGGCCCTACTCCAGAGCAAGGCCACCCCGGCGGAGGTCGAGGACTATCGACAGTTCATCGTCACCCTGACCCACAATGTGGCCGCCGCCCACCGCGAACACGGCGTGGAGGTCAGCGAGGCCGAACAAGCGGCCATCGACGACATCAAGGGCGCACTCGGCCTGCCCGTCGGCTAGGACGGAGCGGCAGATTTCGGCGGGCCTGGCACTGTCCCTGGCCGCCCACTGCTACCGACCGAACGAACCATGAGACGCCAACTCCGAAGCATCCTGCCCTCCAAGAGCGATGGACGGATCCTGCGGTTCTCCGGCAGGTCCCGGTCGACGCCCCCGGACGATCGGAATCAGTCCGATGGCGATGAGGACGACCTGCACCGGGCCCTGGGTCGGATCGCCGCCAACTGGTCGCTCATCGAGATCGCCTCGGGGCTGGTCCTCATGGGCCTGGTCGGCAGCCGCGACGAGGCGTTGGCCCGGGCCGTGGTGGCCGGCCAGCGGGTCGAGAACGTCTGGGAGACCATCGAAGCCCTGTTGTCCTCCTATGGGGACGAGGCGGCCAACGAGTTGTCGGACTTCAGGCTCTGGCGCCGGAGTGCCAACAAGTTCCGCCGACGCCGTAACGAGGCCGTGCACAGCGCCTGGTCCCTGACCTCGGAGAAGGGTGGGCCGTCGGCATGGGACGTGATGAGCCAGAAGGCCAAGCGGGGAGCCCGTGAGGATCTGTTCCCCGGGGGCGTGTCCGAGCTCGAGGAGCTGGCCCGGGACATCGCCGACTGTGAGGAGCGACTCACCGTGGTCCACCTGAGCATCCTCGACCTGATGGACCGGCGGGATCGACGCCGAGCCGGCGAGAAACGGCCCTCGGGCTGAGCGACCGCGGTCGACCGACGTCTCCTTTCAGTTCCGGATGAGTTGGTAGAGCTCGACCTCCCCGGGGATCCCGTTCAAATGATGGTGACCCAGGCTCGAGTGGGGGAGGGCGGCATCGGCCGCCACGTCAGCGGTCGTGACCACTTCCCCGGGACGGGCCACCTTGGCCGCCCGGCTGGCCAGATTCACCACGGGCCCGAAGACGTCGCCATCCCGGAGCATGACCTCGCCGCTGGCCAGGGCGGCACGCACCTGCGGAACGGTCGGATGGTCGTCGAAGGCGTCGGCCAGGTCGATGGCGATCGACGCGGCCTCGAAGGCACCGGGGGCGGTGAACATGATCTCGTCGCCGATGAGCTTGACCACCCGACCACCACCTTCGGTGATGGTTTCAGTGGCGATGTTCTCGAAGTCGCTGAGCGTCGCTCCGAGCTCGCTCATCTCGAGGATCTCTCCCAACTCCGTGGACCCCACCAGGTCCACGAAGCCCACCACCAGCTGCCGGGTCTCGAATCCGACCACATCGGTGTCCGATGTCGTCAAGCGCCGGGCAATGAGGAGGTGCTGACGGAACAGGGTGTCCAGGGCCGGTCCCATCAGGGGCAACAACGATGCGGCTTGGGCATTGGCCCGGGCCACCCCCAGGCCAACAGGATCCTCGGCCTGGGCTGACGGTGCCACGTTCACCAGGAACGACGAGATGGCGGCATCGGCGATCCGGGACATGGCCAACCCGAAGACCCGGATCAGCTGGTTGGCGGCGTCTTCGCCGAACACCCCCGCCACCTGGGCCATGCCCGCGGCGAACTGCACGAAGCCGGCGGTGAAGACCGGTACGTCGGGCTCGGGGTCGGGGATGCCGGCCGTGCGAGCCAGGGCCCGGACCTCGTCGTTCGTCAGGCCGGACCGCTCGGCCGTCTGCTCCAAGGTCAGCGCCGGGCCACCCCTGATGGCCAACACTCCGGCCAGCGCCGGGAGCGTGTCCTGGAACGTAACCAGCTCCTCGGGCGTCGCCCCCAACTCCATCAGATAGTCCAGGAGCTCCAAACGCGCCTCGGCCTCAGGGCCATCGGGGTGGTACACACCGAGTTCCGCCAGCTCTTCGGGTTTCACAGGCCATCAGTACACACGACGAGCGGCTCCGCCGGGGCCATCCCCGGTGACCACGCCCGGAGAGGTCTCTTGCCCCCTGCGCCCAGGACCGCCGCCAGATCGGGTACACAATGGGGGGAGGGGCCAGGCAATCGGAGAGGACCACGGGATGGCAGAGCAGGAAGAAGTCAGCGGACACCAGTTGCGGTTGGCGCAGGAGCGCCGTCTGCTGAGATTCTGCGCCGAGCAGGGCCTGGACCCCAATGCTCCGGACCTTGACAACCCCGATCTCCACCTGCTCGCACCCATCCTCGATGCCGAGGGCAACATCGTCCCGGATCCCGAGGACATCGAGGCCGTCAAACCCTCGGCGCTGCCCTGACCCTCCAGGGGGCCAGAAATGCCCTGCTGGGACCGCAGGCCCAGTGGCGCCAAATTGGCCGCCACCATTGCTACGCTGCACCTCTATGAGTGGTTCTGGTCTTCGCGGGCGGGTTTCCGCCGGCGCCGTCGGTACCGGAACGATCCCTCACCCTGACGGGATGTCGCCGGCGGGCAGGGCTGTCTGATGGCACAACCGGAGGAGTCCGCCCCGCTTCGAGTCAGTGGTCATTCGGCCACCGGCGGACGGGGCGGGGGGTCAACGGCTGGCGGTGTGCCACGGTCCCGGCCAGTGGCCAACGAGGCCGGCCTCCAGCAGCTGGGCAGCCAGATGCGCCAAGCAAAGAGCGATCACCGGGCGCCCCGCCACTCGGCCAAAAAGTCCAAGGGCAAGAAGGTCAAGGGTCGGCACCGGCTCCGACTGGGGTTGATCATCGGTCTGAGCGTGCTCTTGGTGCTGGTGGCCGGTGGGGCGGGCTACACCTACTACCTGACCCACGACCTCAAGCGCGTCCAGGTCAAAGGACTGACCGGGGCACTCACCACCGGCAAGGAGGCCGGGACCGAGAACATCTTGATGGTGGGGTCCACCTCGCGCTGCGCCCTCGCCGTGCAGAACGCGGCCTACGGACTGTGCTCCCAGGGCGTCAACGGCGTGAACAGCGACGTGATCATGATCCTGCACGCCGACCCGGCCACCCATCAACTGGCCCTGCTGTCCATTCCCCGCGACCTGTTCATCCCCAATGCCCGCAGCGACGGGGCCAACAAGGTCGACGCCGGGCTCTTCGAAGGCCTCACCCAACTGGTGTCGGCCATCGAAGAGGACTTCGGGATCCCCATCCAGCACACCGTCTCGCTCAACTTCGACCAGTTCGCCAACGTGGTGGACGCCCTCGGCGGCATCAACATGTCCTTCCCGATCTCGGTCTTCGACGCCGAGTCCGGACTCAACGTCGAGGCCGCCACCTGCGTGCACCTCAACGGCACCCAGGCCCTGGAGGTCGTGCGGGCGCGCCACCTGCAGTACAAGCAACCTGGCGACTCCAACTACGCCGCGTACTGGACGCAGGAGAACCTCAGCGACCTGGCCCGCATCCGTCGGGACCACGAGTTCCTGCGGGTGCTGGCCACGGCCGTAGCCAAGCAGGGCCTCGGAAACCCCGTCGCCGACATCAACCTCATCAATTCGGTCAAGGCCGACCTCACCTTCGACCAGGACTGGCCGGTGAGCGACATGGCCAACCTGGTGCTGGCCTTCCATTCCGTCAACGTGAACTCGGTACCCCAGCTGACCCTCCCGGTGGCGGTGGTCGATGATCCTGACGGGGCGGGTGGCTCCCTCCAGTACCAGGGCGGGAGCTACGGCGACGTGGAGTTCCCCAGCCAGACCCAGGACCAGGCCGCTATCCACACCCTGTTGGGCGTGGGATCCGACGTCGACACCATGACCGGGACCCCACTGCCCTCGGCGGCCTCAGTCAATGTCTCGGTCATGAACGGGACCGGCGCCTACAACCAGGCCACCGACACCGCCTCTGCTCTCAGCGCTCTGGGCTTCCACACCGTCGGGGTGGGGGATTCCACTCCGGTGGGGGATGTGGCCGAGACCGTGGTGTACTACGGATCGCGGAGCCCGGCCGTCGAGGCCGCGGCCGAAAAGGTGGCCGACTCCATGACCGGCTCGGTCATCATGGGCTACGACCCCGCCCTGGTCGCCGACAACGCCGAGGTCACCGTGGTCACCGGCTCCCAGTTCGCGGTGGACTCCCCGGCGCCGGCCCCCACAACCGGCTCCACGGCTCCGTCTGCCACACCAACCACCGCGGCGGTTCCCCCCACCACCACGACGTCCACCACTTCGCCGGCGGCAGCGGCGATCGCCGCACCGTCACCGTCGAACACCGGTCTCGAGCCCTGGGACCCGCGGTCCTGCCCGGCCGGAGCCACCCCCACCGTCCCGGTCCAGAATCCGGTCGGTTGACCGGGCGCGCCGACGACGCAGCAGCCCTCCCTCAGGTGGGGGCCAAGGTGATCAACTCCGACACGTTGTCGTAGAGGATCCTGCGCCGTTCGCCACCGTCGAAGTTCTTGAGCTCCCGCACGTACTCCATGGGCTCGGGCAGAGCCTCGATATGGGGCCAGTCCGAACCGAAGATGACCCGGTCGGTGCCGATGCATTCGGCCACCTGATAGACGTCGTCCTCCCAGAACGGATTGATCCAGACGTGGCGCCGCAGCGTCTCGACCGGATCGTGCTTCCAGTACCCGGGCATCTTGTTCGAGGTCGACCGGATCTTTTTGATGAGGTCGGGAAGGTACTCGGCCCCGTTCTCCACCGAGGCGATCCGCAGATTGGGGAACCGCTCGAAGTGGTTCTCGAAGATCAGGGTGAGGAGGTAGTCACGGATGGCCTGCTCGATGGCGAAGGTCTTGATGGAGGGCTTCCAACCGCCGGAGAACGTGGCGCCGAACCCGTCAGCGGCGTACCCGTTGGACGAGCCACCACTGTCGGCGGCATGGACGACCACGGCGATGCCCGACTCGTTGGCCAGGCCCCAGAAGCCGTCGAACATGGGGTCGAAGGGGTTCCGCCGCCCCACCGCGGTGGTCGGGGCGGCCGGGCGCATGACCACGGTGCGGGCCCCGTGGTCCAGGGCCCAGGCCAGCTCCTCGGCAGCCCACGCCGGGTCGGCCAGGGTGATGTACGGAGCGGCGAAGATGCGACCCTGGTAGTCGAAGGACCAGTCCTCCACCAGCCAGCGATTGAAGGCCCGGAAGAGGTGGCATACCGCCTCGGGATCGTGGGCCAGCGGCTCCTCGTAGATCATCCCGAGGGTCGGGAAGAGGAGGCAACCGGCCATGCCCTGGGCATCGAGGGCGGCCAGACGGGCCTCGGGCTGGCGGTAAGCCGGCCGGATGGGCTCCCGCCGGGAGAGGAACTCCATGGGGTTCCGCTGGTCCGGGTTGCCCCGGAAGTAGTCGTACATGGCCCCTGGTAACGCCACCGGGTCGAAGGTGGGATTGGTCACGGCCCTGCTGACCCTCCCGCCGATGACGTGATAACGCCGGCCGTTGACCTCGGACCACTGGATGACCCGGGGGCCCAGGGCCGGGTCGAGGTGGCGGGTGAAGGCGTCGAGTGCCTCGTAGTAGTGGTTGTCGGCGTCGAACACCGGATGGCCCAGACCTTCGACGTCACCCATCTCCTGCCTCCTGTCACTGGCCCCTTCTGGGCGCTCCGCCATCCTACCGGTGGTGCCGGGGGACCTCCGGGGGCCGCCGGCCGACTGGAGCAGGCGGTGCCGGCTCCCCGGGGGTGCTTCCGAGCGTCCAGTACATGAGCGGGGAGGTACTGAGGGCCTCGGGCGACGAGGTGTAGGCCTCCACCAGCCAGTTGCTGTCGTGGGCGGGGGCCCCGAAGGGCCCCGGTGGCAGGAGGGTCACCACGGTCGACTGGTGGGGCCCGATGGATACCGGGCCACCACCGGCCTGGTGCCAGAACCCGTTGGGGTGACTACTGCCCACATTGACCATGAATCGGGGCTCAACCGTGCGGCCGGTGGTGTTGGCCACCCGGAGGGTCACGGCGTTGAGGAGGCCGGCACCCTGCGACACCCGCACCGAACGCACCCCGAGCTCCAGCGGTACGGACAGGAAGGCCAGCACGGTGAGAGCCACCGCCGCGGCCATCGGGATGGCCACAGCCAGCACCAGCGGTCTCCCCGAACGCTGGGTGGTGTGGGCCCGGGCCGCCCGGCCCTCGGGTCGCCGCACGGCCGAGACGGTGACCGCCGCCACCAGGGCTGCCGGGTAGAGGTCGATCAGGTAGGTGAACAGGCTCCTTGGTGCCACGAAGAAGCCGATCGGGAGCAGCAGCATCCAGGCCGGCTTCATGCGCGGGTACCAGACCACCAGTGCGGCCAGTAGCGCCACCAACACCAAGAGGCCGGCCACCGAGAGCAGGCGCATCGATACCCCTCCACCGATCCCGTGGAGCGCCAGGGTGACCAACCCCTGGCCGTCGGTGACCAGGGGTTGGTTGAACGGGAGGATGGTGTCCCGTATCCAGGCCTTCGGCGACCAGATGACGAAGGGCAGGTTGATCACGGCGAAGACGCCGAGCACGATGGCCAGGTACCGTCCGGCCAGCGGCCAGGGCTTCCGACCCGAGGTCCTGGCCTCGATGAACACCCCCACCACCAGGAACGGGACGCAGAACCACGGTGTCTGCTTGATCGAGCAGGCCAGTCCCAGGGCCACCGGGCCCATCCAACGGGCCAGCCCCGCCCTCCGGTCGAGCCCGAAGCGGTCCCACTGCCATACGGCCAGGACCAGGAACGGCAGGAAGGCGGCGTCGGTGCCACCGGAGGCGAAGGCCCCGGTGAAGAGGGAGACCAGTAGGAGCAGGGGAGCGAGCCAACGCACGGTGACCGGCACCAGGACGTAGATGAGGATCCCGGTGACGATCCAGGCGTACAGGTCCATCCAGTCGACCACCTCGTGGTGGAAGCCCAACAACATGGCCGGGACATTGAACAGGAACGAACCGGCCGGATAGGACACCGCGGACACGTGCGCTCCGGTCACCGTGTACGTCCAGTAGTTGGAGGCGCCGTTCAGGAGCTTCGAAGCCGAGTTCATCGAGGCGGTGTAGGGATTGATGCCGTGCACCATGAGGCGGGCCGCCACCTGATTGAAGGCGGCGGAGTCGGTGCTGTAGAAGATCCGGGTGTGGATGCCGATCCCTTGGGAGATCAGGGTCATCACCACCACCGACCCCATGGCCGACCACTGGAGGCCCTGCGACCGTGGGTTCTTCACCAGCCAGGTGACCCCTAGCCCCACGGCGCCGACCAGGAGGACGACCGGGGCGGCCACTGCGGCGAACCACCACGAGGTCCACGAGCCCCACAGGCCGATCCCGCCGATGATGACCCCGAGCCACACCAGGCTCCAGATGCCCCGCTCCACCGGTCCGGTGATGACCGTGGCACCCTGGGCCGGGACGGTCGCCGGGTCCGGGTCCGGCATGGGAATGCCGTCGCCGACGGCACCCTCGGGCCTAGCCAGGGTGACCGGGCGTCCCGGCTCAAGTGGTGTGATGGTCATCTCCCCTTTCGGACACCACTCCTGGTCGGCATGGTGCACATCTGGTCGGCGCGACGGGTACTCGGACCCGCCCACCGCCATGGATCCGAGGTCCCCGGCCTCGTCCCACGCCTGCGATGGTACCGCCCCATGGTTGCGGGCATGTGGTCGGTCAGGCCCCGGTCCCTGCTGGCTCGATCGGTCACCGGGCCCTTAGGGAAACACTTTCCACGAGGTGATGGAGTAGGCCATCAGCGTGGCCAGGAGGATGACCGAGACCGAGACCAGCGCCCAGTACGCCCGACCCCGCAACCACACGCCCACGGCGATGATCAGGGGGAAGGCCAAGAAGACGAAGCGGGGCCGGAGGCCCACCGGTGCCGCCACCATTCCGAGGAGTGCCGCCGACAGTCCATAGAGGAGGACAGGCATCGGCAGCCGGGTCCGGATGGCCACCACGGCACCGAAGATCGCCAGGGCGATGCCGACGACCAGGAAGTCGGTGGTGATGGTATTGGCCACCGGGTCGCGGACGAACTCCACCACCAGGTGGACCGGGTAGAGCAGCGACGGGTAGCTGTACCAACCCCTGCGCTCGGTGATGCGCCAGGCGTTCAACAGGCCGGTGTGGCGCCACAGGTACACCTGGTAGGCGATGAAGCCCAGCGGGGTCAGCACCGGGGCGGCCAGCGACCGCCAGTCGCGACGCCCGGCGATGGCCCGGTAGGCGCACCACAAGGCGCTGACCTCGAACGCCAGGGCGATGGGAGAGGTCGCCGTGGCCAGCATCCCGAGTACCCCGGCGACCACCCAACGCCGCTGCAGCAGGGCCAGCAGGCCGAAGGCCAACAACGTGATGGCCAGGCCCTCGGAGTACACCAGGCTCAGCACGAAGCTGCCCGGGAACACCGCCACCAACAGAGTGGCCCGATCGGCCGAAGCCTGGTCGGCGAAGTGGCGGACCAGCATCCAGACGGCGATCATGGCCGTGAGCCCGGTCAGCGACGTGATGATCACGCCGGAGGTCAGCAGGGACCATCCCGTGGCAGCCGAGAGCCACCGGATGGTCAGCGGGAACAGGGGGAAGAAGGCGATGGTCGACCTGACCGGCGGTCCCTGCCCCGGGGGGATATGGGTGGGCCAACCGTGGTTGGCCGCCCGGAGGAACCACCGGCTGTCCCAACGGTTGACCTTGGCGTCCAGGCTCTGATGGGTGACGGCGGCAGTGATGAACAGCGTCACCACCGTGACCACACGCGAGGCCACGAAGATGACCACGGGTCGGAGGACCCAGCGAGGCGGGCGGACGGCCCACCGTCGGGCCTCCCCGGACTGTTCCTCGGACGGCGGACGGTCCGGGGCGGGCTGCACCCGGACCGGCACCGTGGGCCCAGGTGCCTCGGGGGCAGTGGGGGTGCCGTGCACGCCGGCCAGCGGCTCAGGCGGCACGGGGCCCCACCAGCGCACGCCAATGACGGCCTCGGATCAACCAAACGGTGGTCGCCACGACCGCCAGCGTAACCACGATGTAGAAGTTCCCATTGAATAGGGGCGAGCCGCTCGGGCCGACCACCAGCATGGCCAGGGCCATCACCGCGGCCAGCACCTTCGAACGCTGGGCCGGGGTGGCGGCCAGCAGGACCAACCCCCACAGGAGGTACCACGGCCACACGGTGGGGCTTCCGAGCACGATGAGGGTGAGGGCCAGCCCCAGCGACCGCACCACCTCGTACCGGCCCACCGTGACCAGCAGCCAGAGACAGGCCAGGCCGGTGACGAGGCCCACCACCGCCTGGGTGACCGTGACCGTGGCCGAGTTGTGTACCGGCAGGCCCAGCAGGTGGAGCAGGTGGAAGATGAAGTTGCCCAACGAGACGGCCGGGGTCTGGAGCACCCGCAGTTCAGTGGGCACGTGGAGGGCGCTGGGGCCCAGCCAGGCCCAGCCGTACCCGCAGGCCAGAGTGACCCCGACGAACACCACCACCGCCACCACCACGGCCCGGGCGGCCCCTTTCCACCGGGTGGCGACGTCACCGGCCACGAAGTAATCGACGATCAGGAAGACCACGGCCGCGGCGGCCGGCAGCTTGATGGTGGCGGCCAGGGCACAGAGGGCCACCCCGGTGGCCAGGCGCCCCTCCACCGCCAGCGTCACCCCGGCCACGGTCAGCCCGACCATCAGGGCGTCGTTGTGCCCCGAGGAGATGAAGCCGAACAGGGCCAGGGGGCTCAGGGCCCCGAGCCACAGGGCGATCCCCGGACTGGCCCCGAGGTGCCGGGCCAGGCGGGGGAGTGAGACCATCACCAAGACCACCCCGACCAGTTCGAGGATCCGGAAGGCCAGGACCTCGACCATCAGGGAGTGGCCGGAGACGCCGGCCACCAGCCAGGTGGCCCTCACGAAGAGCGGGCCGTACGGCGAGGCGGTGTGTCGCCACACGCTGGCCACGGACGACAGCAGGTTCCCCGGCCCGAGGACGGCCGGCCCCACCGAGTAGGGATCGAGGCCGTGACGGCCGATGAGCCCCTGCCCGATGTAGCTGTAGATGTCCCGGCTGAACAGAGGGGGGCCGACCAGGAAGGGGAGTCCCCAACAGGCCAGGACCACCCAGGCCCGGGCCGTGGTCAGGCGGTTCCCGAAGGCCTCGCGACCGACGCCCAGCCATCCTCCGATGAGCAGGGCCACCGAGAGGTAGAAGCCGATCGACGGCAGTGGGCCCCCGCCGTGGGGGATGGCCAGCCACCACGAGTAGGTGGCCGGGGGCACCGAGCCGACCCGGGTCCCGGTGAGCACCATGCCCACCGCGCCCACCACGCCCACGGCTGTCGAGGGGACCAGCCCGGGGGACGGGACACGCCACCCACGGCCTTCACGCTGGACTTCATGCACGGCGGCGGGCGTCCCCACGTATCTCCTCCCCGTCGGCCACCCGACACCGGCCTTCGGCGCTCCATGCCGTGGCCAAACGATAGCCCGGGATGTCGTCATCCAATTGTCACATTCGGCGGTAGCCCCCGGCGGAGTCGGGGGACGATCGGCCGAGGCGGAGCCGCAGCCGGCCCAGGTCGGTTTGTCTGGGGCGGGGCCCCGGTGTCTAAGGTCAGCTGATGGCCATCTACCAGCTGGGCGCCCTCGTCCCCGTCATCGACCCCCTGGCGTACGTCCACCCCGATGCCGTGGTCATCGGCGACGTGACCATCGGCTCCGAGTCCTCGGTGTGGCCCGGAGCGGTGCTCCGCGGCGACTACGGGACCATCACCGTGGGCGCCCGGACGTCGGTGCAGGACGGCACGGTCATCCATGCCGGCCCGGGGTTCCCCACCGTGGTGGGGGACGGCTGCGTGATCGGCCACCTGGCCCACCTGGAGGGGTGCACACTCGAGGACGACTGCCTGGTGGGATCGGGATCGGTGGTCCTCCACCACGCCGTGGTGGGGACGGGGGCCACGGTGGGGGCCAACGCCGTGGTGCCGAACAACATGTCGGTGCCCACCGGGGCGCTGGCCATCGGGGTGCCGGCCACCATCCGGCCCGACCGCTCCAGCCTGGCCCTGATCCAGATCTCGGCGGCCGAGTACGTGGCCAATGCCCACCGCTACCGGGAGTCGCTGGTCCGTCTGGACTGAATCTCACCCTGGCCCGACCCTGGTCGGATCCCGTCCACGTCGGGCCATCCCCGTGCACGGTCAGGTACACGGCCAGAATCGGGGCATGCAGGGACAGCTCACGTTCGATGGCCAGACCGCTCCGGCCACCCGGGAGGCGGTCGAGCAGCACCTCAAGGACCAGGCTTTCTTCTGGCTCGATCTGGACGGGGTGGACGACGAGGCCCGCGACCTGCTGCTCCAGGGGTTCAAGATCCACCCACTGGCCGTTGACGACGCCCAGAAGTTCAACGAGCGGCCCAAGGTCGAGAACTACGACGACTTCACCTACCTGGTGGTCTACGGGGCCGGGGCCGATCTCACCACGACCGAGGAGGTCCACTTCATCTTCGGCGAGCACTTCGTCGTCACGGTGCACCACGGCGCCTGCGGGGCCATGGTGCAGGCACGCACGCAGATCGGCCATCACCGGGCCACCGAGTTCCAGACACCTCAGATCGCCCTCATCTACCTGGTGATCACCCAACTGGTCGACAGCTTCCTCCCCAACCTCAACTCCTTCGACAACCAGATCGACGACCTGGAGGACGCCATTCTGGTCCAGCCCACCGAAGCCCAGCTCGGCACGTTGTTCACCATGAAGCGGCAGCTGATCAACGTGCGGAAGGTCATCACCCCCGAGCGGGACGTGTTCGCCAGCATCTCGTCGGGCGTGGTCGAGTTACCCGGGATCACCGAGAACGGGCTCCGCTACATGCGGGACATCTACGACCATCTGATCCACATCAGTGACTCGGTGGACGAGTATCGCGACCTGCTGAGCGGGGTCATGGACACCCACCTGTCCACGGTGTCCAACCGGCTGAACGTGGTCATGAAGCAGCTGACCATCATCGCCACGGTGTTCCTGCCGCTCGGCTTCCTCACCGGGTTCTTCGGCCAGAACTTCTCGTGGTTGGTGGCCCACATCGTCGGGGGCTGGCCGTTCGTGATCTTCGGGCTGGGGCTCGAGGTGGTCGCGGCCCTCGGGCTGCTCTACACGTTCCGCAAGCGCGGGTGGCTGGGGGGACCCACCAACTGAGGATCACCGAGTAGGCGTCGATGGCACCGGTCGGCGTCCGGGGCCCACCCTCTTGCGGCCATTGGCGGCCATGACCGAGGCCGTGGAGCGGAACGACATCACCGAGGCCACCGAAGCGCTCGACAACACCGAGGCCACTCCGAGGAAACTGCCCACCGAAGCCACCGACAGGGCCGAGCCGATGGACAGGATCGAGCCGGCCGAGCCGATGGACAGGATCGACCCCACCGAGTTGATGGACAGGATGGAGCCGGTCGAGTTGATCGACCAGCGTGACCGGCGGGAGGTGCACGAGGAATCACCGGGGCGGGTGGCGGCGGGAACGTCGGGGAGACCGGACATCAGGCCGGGGTCTTTCTGGCGTTGCCGGCCGGGTCGAGCACGTACCAGAGCCCTCCGGCGTTGGTCAGGCCCTGGCCGGTGGCCGTGCCCGGGACGTGGTCGGGCGGCCACACGTACAGGGGCCAGCCGTTGTAGGTGATCTGGGTGGTCCCATCGGTGCGGGGTGCGGTGCCGAGGAGTCCGGGCTCGATCCCCGGTCCCGCCACCGGCCGGGTCACGCCCGAGGGCAGGGTGAGCGGTGGCCACTGCACCGCGCAGATGTTGTAGCAGCGCGACGGTTGGCCCTGGTGGTCGCTCTCGTAGAGGTAGACGGTGATCCCCTGGCCGTCGACCAGTACCTGACCGAGGCCCGGGACGTTGCCCACCTTGATCTCCGCTTTGTTCCCGTGCAGGTGGGCGGGCGCCGTGGTGGCGAAGGGCGTGGAGATGGCCGTCCCCGAGGCCGCGCACCCGGCCGACACCATCATCACCAGGCCCACCGAGCCGAGAGCCAGCCACCGGGTGGTGCGGGGCCTACTGCACGCCGGTCGGCCCGAGGTCACGTCCCGGCGCCCGATTCGGTGAGGGAGGCCAGCGACGGGGCCGGATAGGGTCCGGTCCCCGGCCGCCACCCCACGGCCACCTTCTGCTCGGCGATCCCACCCTCGGCCCAGATGTGACAGGAGTTCCGGGCCCAGGGAGAGGCCCCCGCCGACAGGAGATCGGCTGAGCGGCCCTGACTCACGTCACGGGCCCGTCTCGACGTCACCGCCTGGACCACCACCGGACCCAGGGACCGGGCCAGCTGCTCGAGGTGGGTGCAACCCTTGGGGCCACCGAAGAGGGACTGCACCTGGCGGGTGTACCCCCGGGCCACACTGAGGCCCTCCAGGCCGGCAAAGGCCTCGAGGATCCCCGGGCACTCGGTGTGCGGGAAGGTGTGCATCACCGCCTGCGCCCCGGTGATGGTCAGGTCCTCGATGCGCACCCGCACCCGCAGCTCCATGTCGTGCACCTGGGCCACCGAGTCGGAGCCGTCGGCCCAGGGCCGGGTGTCACGCAGACGGCCCACGATCACCATGGCGTCGCCGCCATCGAAGGCCTCGTACTCGATCGAGCGCCGGTGCAGGACCACCGCCTCGTCGGGCACCGTGACCGCGGTCACCGGGGCGCGGGAAGGTCGACGATGTCGTACGACCACAGCTCGCTGTGGGCACCGACCGGGGCGGGCTCGCTCTCGCCCTGCCCACCCGACTGACCGGACCCGGCGGACGGACGGGACCGTGCCGCCTCGCCGCGGTGGCCGTGGGCGAAGGCCGGGGAGGCCACCCAGGCGTTGAACGACTCCTCGTCGCGCCAGCGGGTGAGCACCAGCCAGACCTCCCGGTCGTCGCTGGGCCGGAGGAGCTCGAATCCCTCGAAGCCGTCGGCGTTGTCCACGGCACCGGTGCGGGCCGCGAACCGGCGGGCCAACTCGTCCCCCGAGCCCTCCCGCACGGTGATGGCGTTGATCTTCACGACGGTCATGGCCCGATCATGGCCCGCCGTCGGGCTTGGTCCAAATCACCGGTCGGCCCGGGGCCGGATCCGGCGCCGACGACCGGTTGGCCCGAGGCCTGGCCCACGGTGGTCACAAGCACGTAATTACGGTTGTGTGATACCGTGAATACCCAGGTTGACCGTCAGGTATGGCGTTACGGTGAACCTCTGATCGAGGTGGAGGATGGCAGTGACCAAGGACCCAGTGACCAAGGACAGCGCCAGCACGACATCGGGGCCGGAGTTGGCGGCACTTCCGGACGAGGGATTCCGGGGGGCCCAGGTCTGCACGCTGGTGGGAATCACCTACCGGCAGCTGGACTACTGGGCCCGCACCGACCTGCTGCGACCGTCCATCACCGACGCCACCGGCAGTGGCAGCCAACGCCGGTACTCCTACAGTGACGTCCTCGAGCTGAAGGTCATCAAGCGGCTGCTCGACGCCGGGCTCAAGCTGCAGCAGGCCCGTCAGGCGGTCGAGTGCCTCCGGGGTGACCTGCAGGCCGACCTGGCCTCGTCGCAGCTGGTGCTGGTGGGCAACCGCTCGGTCCTGGCCCACTCCGACGGTGATGTCGTCGATTTGCTGGCCGGGGGCCAAGGGGTCTTCAACATCCTGCCCTTGTCCGGGGTGGTCACCGAGCTCCAGGCGGCCATCGTCGAGATCAACGCCGCCGCCCCGGCGCCGGCGACGAGGCCCGAGAGTCACCCGGCCGCCCACTACCTGGCGTCGGGCGAGGCCGCCGAACGTTGAACGAGCGCCCGGGGGTCGAAGCGAATCAATTGATCGCCGTGACCCGATTCGCCCACGACTCCGAGCGGCGGTTCGCCCGCATCCTCGATTTCTACGGCGTGCTGTGGGAGTACGAGCCGGTCGAGTTCGCTCTGGAGTGGGGGCAGGACGGCCAGCCCATGGCGGGATTCCGGCCTGACTTCTGGCTTCCGGAGCCAGGGCTGTTCGTCGAGTTGACCACCCTCAACCAGAGGCTGGTGACGAAGAAGAACGGCAAGGTCCGCCGACTGGCCCAGCTCTATCCCGACGTCCGGGTCACGCTCTTGTACCAGCGGGACACCCTGGCCCTCCTGGCCAAGTACGGACTCTCCGGTGAGGGTGCCCTGCAGACCGGCATCGCCCGCACCGCCTGAGCAGCCGCACCGGTATCCTCGTCGACGTGGCCGACCCTACGACGGCACCCGGAGGCCACTCCGACCCTCAGGCCACCGGGTCCCACTCCGCCGAACCGCACTCGGACGCGCCGCTCCATCACACCGCCCTGATCGACGCCCACCGCCAGCTCGGGGCCAAGCTGGTCGGCTTCGGCGGATGGGAGATGCCGCTCTCCTACCCCCAGGGCACCCTGGCCGAGCACCGGGCCTGCCGTCAGGACGCGGTGATCTTCGACGTGAGCCATCTGGGCACGGTCCGGGTCGAGGGCCCTGACGCCCTGGACCGCCTCCAGGCCGCCCTGTCCAACGACCTCGGTCGCATCGGGCCCGGCCGGGCGCAGTACACCCACCTCCTCGACGACGGCGACGGCTCGGTGGTCGACGACATCATCGTGTGGTGGATCTCCGACGAGGTGTTCGACGTGATGCCCAACGCCTCGAACACCCAGCGGGTGGAAGAGGCCATCGGCGGCCACGACACCACCGACACCCGGTGCATCATCGCCGTCCAAGGCCCTCACGCCCGGACCCGGTTGGGGGCCATCGCCCCGGATGCCGCCGCCGTGCCCCGCTTCGGGGTGACCCCGTTCGTCTGGGAGGGCGTGCCCTGTGTGGCGGCGGGTACCGGCTACACCGGCGAGGACGGGGTGGAGCTGGCCGTGCCGGCCGACGGGGCCGAGGGACTGTGGAAGGCCCTGCTGGCGGCGGGCGTGCAACCGGCCGGCCTGGGCGCCCGGGACACCCTCCGTCTGGAGGCCGCCCTGCCCCTGCACGGTCACGAGCTCGGACCGGGCATCACCCCATTGCAGGCCGGGCTGGGCTGGGTGGTGGGCTGGGACAAGCCGGCCTTCCGGGGCCGCTCCGCCCTGGAGGCCGAACGGGAACGGGGAGTGGCCCGCCGGCTGGTGGGGCTGGCCACCGAGGGCCGCCAGCCCCCGCGAGAGGGTGCAGCGGTGCTCAAGGACGGCCGTCCGGCCGGTACGGTGACCAGTGGGAATTTCTCGCCCATGCTCGGGCACGGGATCGCCCTGGGCTTCGTCGACACGGCCCTCGAGCCGGCCCCGGGCCTGGGCTTCGAGATCGAGCAACGGGGGCGGTCGGTGCCCGCCACCGTGGTGGCCACACCGTTCACCCGCCCCGGGCAGTGGGCCAACGAAATCTGAGCAGCCGCCGGCCCGCATTGGTTCCCGGGCCCGGTACTCAACTAGACAGCAACAACGCACCAGTGGAGGAGCGGCCGTGGGTACCTACATCCCGCACACCGAGGACGAGATCGAGAGCATGCTGTCCTTCCTCGGGCTCTCCTCGGTCGATCAATTGTTCGAGGTGGTCCCCGAGGCGCTGAGGCTGCAGCGTCGGCTGGAGTTGGCCGACGGCGCCGGCGAGCCCGACGTCCTGGCCGCCATGGAGGGGTTCGCCGAGCAGAACCGGGCCCGCTCCGACCGACTGGTGTGCTTCGCCGGTGGGGGAGCGTACGACCACGAGATCCCCTCGGTGACCCGGGCCCTGGCCGGACGGTCGGAGTTCGTCACCTCCTACACGCCCTACCAGCCCGAGGTGGCCCAGGGGGTCCTGCAGGCGGTCTTCGAGTATCAGACCATGGTGGCCCGGCTCACCGGCCTGCCCGTGGCCAACGCCTCGCTGTACGACGGCGGCAGCGCCGCCGTGGAGGCGGTCAACCTGGGCGTGGCGGCCTCGGGGCGGGAGTCGGTGTGGGTGTCAGCCGGCATCCACCCGCACTGGCGCCAGATGCTGGCCACCTGTGCCGCCGGCACCGGGCACCGCCTGTGGACCGTTCCCCTGGTGAACGGCGTCACCAACTGGGACCATCCCGAGCGCCAGGGGGAGGACCCCCCGGGGGTGGTCATGGTGGGCTATCCCAACTACCTCGGCTGCATCGAGGACGTGGCTGCGGCCCGGGCCCTGTGCGACCGGACCGGGGCCCAACTGGTGGTGGGCATCGATCCGGTGGCGGCCGGCCTGCTGCGCTCCGCCGGGGAGTGGGGTGCCGACGTGGTGGTGGGGGAGGGCCAGGTCTTCGGCACCACCCTGGGCTTCGGCGGCCCCTATCTCGGACTGTTCGCCTGCACCCAGGCCCACGTGCGACGCCTTCCGGGGCGACTGGTGGGGGAGACCGTGGACGTGGAGGGCCGAACGGCCTACGTCACCACCCTCCGGGCCCGGGAACAGGACATCCGGCGGGAGAAGGCCACCTCCAACGTGTGCACCAACCAGACCTTGATGGCCGTGACCGCGGCCATCCAACTGGGCTGGCTGGGGACCGGGGGACTGGTAGAGCTGGCCCGGCGGTGTGCCCAGGCCACCCACTACACCCGCAACGCCCTGCTGTCGTTGGATCGGGTGGAGCCCTTCGCCGACGCCCCGGTGTTCCGGGAGTTCGCCGTGCGTCTCCCCGTCCCGGCGTCGGTGGTCATCGACCGCATGGCCGACGCCGGGTTCCTGGCCGGCATAGCCCTGGACGACGAGTTCGACCACGGGGACCATGGGCTGCTGATCTCGGTGACCGAGCGTCGGACCCGTGACGAGATCGACGCCTATGTCACCGCTCTGGCCAAGGCGGTGGCGTGATGGCCGACCGCGTGGTCGATGCCTCGAGCACCGGGCAGCACCCCCGTCGGGAGGCCGCCGGGGGCAAGGCGGCCAGTGCCCCCCTGATGGGCCAGGAGTCCGAGCCCACCCTGTTCGAGCTGTCCCACCCGGGCCGCCAGGCCTGGTCCTTCCGCACCACCGGTGTCCCCGAGCTCCCGCTGGACCAGCTGGTCCCCGAGGGCCACCTCCGGTCGGACCCGGTGCCGCTGGCCGAGGTGTCCGAACGCGATCTGGTGGGCCACTTCACCCGGCTGTCCCACCGGCAGTTCTCCGTGGACCTGGGGGCCTACCCGCTGGGCTCGTGCACCATGAAGTACAACCCCAAGATCTGTGACACCGTGGCCGGACTGCCGGGTCTGGCCGGCGTCCACCCGGGGGCGCCGGCGTCTTTGACCCAGGGCTGGCTGGCGCTGTTGGTCGAACTGGAGTCGGTGCTCTGTGAGATCACCGGCATGGCCGCGGCCACGTTGCAGCCGGCGGCCGGAGCGGCCGGTGAGCTCACCGGCCTGCTGCTCATGCGGGCCTGGCACCAAGCCCAGGGGTCGCCGCGCACCAAGGTCATCATCCCTGACTCGGCCCACGGGACCAATCCGGCCTCGGTGACCCTGGGCGGCTACGAGGTGGTCACCGTCCCGAGCGACGAGCGGGGCTGCGTGGACATGGAGGCGTTGGCCACGGTGCTGGACGAGGACGTGGCCGGCATCATGCTGACCAACCCCAACACCCTGGGACTGTTCGAAGAGGACATCGCCGCCATCGCCGCCGCCGTGCACGAGGTGGGCGGGCTCCTGTACTACGACGGGGCCAATCTCAACGCCATCCTGGGGGTGGTGCGCCCCGGCGACATGGGCTTCGACATCGTCCATATGAATCTCCACAAGACCTTCGCCACCCCCCACGGCGGAGGGGGGCCCGGGGCCGGTCCGGTGGCCGTGTCCGAGCGCCTGGTCCCGTTCCTGCCCGGGCCCCGGGCGGTGCGGTTGGACTCCGACGACCAGACCCCGGTCTACGGGTGGAGCACTCCGACGCAGTCCATCGGGCGGATGCACACCTGGCACGGGAATGCCCTGGTGCTGGCCCGGGCGCTGACCTACATCCTGGTGAACGGGGGCGACGGGCTTCGTCACATCGCCGAGACGGCCGTCCTCAATGCCAACTGGATCCGTCAGCGGTTGACCGGGACCTACGACGTCCCCTTCAACCGGCCGTGCATGCACGAAGCCGTGCTGTCGGTGCGGACCCTGAAGCAGGCGCACGGGGTCCGGGCTCTCGACGTGGCCAAGCGCCTGCTGGAGGAGGGGTTCCACTCGCCCACGGTGTACTTCCCGTTGATCGTGGAGGAGGCCCTGATGATCGAGCCCACCGAGACCGAGAGCCCCCAGACCCTGGAGGCCCTGGCCCAGTCCCTCGAGCTGATCGCCCAGGAAGCCACCGTGAAGCCCGACGGCTGGATGGCCGAGTACCCGCACCGCACCCCGGTGCGGAGGGTCGACGAGGCCCGGGCGGCCCGCACCCTGATCCCGACCTTCGACGCCCGTCCCTGACCCGGTAGCTGCGCGCTCATGGACGGCGTCTTCACCACCCGGTTCGTCGATCCCTACCTCCGGTTCCACGTGTACATCTACGAGAAGACCGACGGACGGGTGGGCAAGCACTCCAACCGGGTGCCGGCGCTGTTGTTGACCACCACCGGCCGCAAGACCGGTCAGCTCCGAACCCACGGCCTCACCTACTGCCGTGACCGGGGCGATCTGATCGTGGTGGCCTCCAACGGGGGGAGTGAGCGGTCACCGGCCTGGCTGTTGAACCTCGAGGCCAACCCGGCGGTCACCGTACGGGTGGGCCGGAAGGTCATGAAGGCCACCGCACGGGTGGCAGACCCCGAGGAGCGGGAGCAGCTGTGGCCGCTGGTCAACCGGACCAACCGGGGGATGTCCCGCATCTTCCACCGGGGGGTGCGGGGCCGGTATGACGTCTACCAGCGGCACGTGGCGCGGACCATCCCGGTGGTGGTGATCACCCCGGACCGATCCGACGGTGGCCCCGTGGGGCCAGCCGGAACCTCTGGACCCTGATCACTCCAGCAGGTCGGGCTGCTCCCGCACGATCCGATCGAAGAGCGGCTGGAAGCTGAACCAGCCGGCCAGGTGCGAACCGACCTGGTTCCGGGTCAGGCGGGCCATCTCCGGATCGATGAGCACCGGTTCACCGGCCGAGGACGCCAGCAGCTGGGCCTGGCACGAGCGCTCCATGGTGATGAACCACCAGACAGCCTCGTCCACCGACTGGCCCACAGTGAGCAGACCGTGGTTCCGGAGGATGACCGCTTTGTTCTCACCGAGGGCGTGGGCGATGCGCTTGCCCTCTTCGATGTCCAGCACCACCCCGGTGTAGTCGTCGAACACTGCGTGGTCCTCGTAGAAGGCGCAGACGTCCTGGGTGATCGGGTCGAGGGTGCGGCCCAGAGCGGACCACGACTTCCCGTAGATGGAGTGGGCATGGCCAGCCGCCACCACGTCGGGGCGGGCCGCGTGGACCTGGGAGTGGATGGCGAAGGCCGCGCCGTTGACCGGCATCTCCCCCTCGACCACCGTCCCCTCGTGATTCACCAGGATGAGATCGGACACCCGGATGTGGCCGAAGTGCATGCCGAAGGGGTTGACCCAGAAGTGGTCCAGCCGCTCAGGATCGCGGGCGGTGATGTGCCCGGCCACACCCTCGTCGAAGCCGAACTTGGAGAACAGGCGGAATCCTGCCGCCAGCCGCTGCTTGCGGTGGAGCCGTTCCTCCTCCACCGAGTCGAACTTCATGTCCTGGGGAAGCTTCACGATCTCCGGCATCATTTCCTCCTTCGCATCGTCGCCACGCCAACGGCGGTCAGCTCCTGGCCCGATGCCTGAGTACATACTAGGCCCAGGGGGCTCGCGCGTACCCCGGACTTCCTCAGAGCACCGGATAGTCCGGCCGGGACCGGCGACCGCCTCCGCCCGGTCCACGACCGCCCCCGTCCCTGCTGGTAGCCACCTACAAGCTGGGGAAGCCCCCCGAGCTGAACGAGTAGTTCGAACCAGAAGGGGCGACATCGGCGTCGCAGATGACAGTGTCATCCCCGGGCCCGGAGACGTTCTGCCACTCCCCGTAGTAGGTGCCCGACCCGGTGGGGGTCGAGCCAGCCGATGACCAGGGAGCAGACCCCGAGCTGCTCTCGTCCTTGCCGTTGTCCACGATGTACCAGCAGTCACCGGTGGTCTTGGTCAGCACCGCCATGACAATGCCACCGCCGTCAACTGCCGTGGCCACGCTGATGGTGTTCTGGGCATCGGTCAATCCCAGGGGCGTCCCGCCAGCCTGATACGACAAACTCGGTTCATCGGCGTTCAGGGAACTGACCTGCAAACCCGGGTCGGTCTGGTACTCCTGGTTGTTGGCCTGGAACTCGCCCTTGGCCGCCACGATGGCGGTATTGAGGTTGGACTGGGCGGCACGGTCGTTGGCCGAGATCCCCACAGTGAGAAAGGTCGGGATTGCGATGGCCAAGAGAATGGCCAGAATCAACAGCACCACCATGAGCTCGACCAGGGTGAATCCGGCATCGATACCATCCGCCTCGTTGGCTTCCCACTCACGTTGAATCGCTTATCAAAAGATGAATGCATGACGTTCCTCTCGTTCGTATCCGTGGTCCACGACAAACCGACCGGGGCCTCTATGACCAGGCATCCAGGCGATTCTTTGGCACAGGAGTGCGGGTGCCATTCACCGGCCGCCCGGCTGCGGCCGAGTCGCCCGGCGGGCATAGAGAGCCAGGGCCTGGGCCGACAGCAGGGATCGCTCGGCTGCTGCCCGGGACAAGCGCTGAATGCTCCACCGAGGAAGCACGACGGCGGCCAAGGCCACATCGACCAGCACCTTCTCCACGGCACGCCAACCATCAAAGCGTTCGAGACATACACGAGGCCCCTCGTCATCTTCGGTCATCCGCTACTGCGGACGACGGCTCGACTCCTGGTACTGCGTCTGACGGTGTAACCGAACTGGGAACTGCCGTCAGTTCATCAATGGTAAGAGGCCATTAGCGATCATTCGATATCGTCATATTTAGGGTATTTTCCAGAAAGTTGAAGAGGCACCATTTATACATCACCCAAGGTGATTCAGTCACCACTCCTGAGCGCCGGCTCGAACGGCACTCCCTTAACCGGCGCCCATCACGGTCCAGATGGGGGAGCGCGGCTCTCTCGGATTCGGGGACAGTGCCCGCTAGACCATCTCGCAAATTGTAACGACCACGTCGCCTCGACAGCGTCCGCTCTCGAACATCCCCTGTGGACCCATGATCCTCAAGGCCACCGGCCGCGGTCGATGCACACCTGATCGCTCAGCCACGTCTGGCTGCCGCGGGGAGCGCCGCCAGGCCCAGGATTCTGCAGGTCCTGAACCAGGCTTTCTCGGTTTGACATAATATACATTATCGGCGGTTTGGGGAGAGGGGCGATCACTGCCTGACCGGCTCCACCAGCACGCCCACCAGGTCACGGGCCGGATCGCACAGATGCTCGAAGGCCTGCCGGTAGGCCCGGACGCCGGGGTTGGCGCCCAGGTCGGCGTCCACGTCCTCCAGAGCCGACTCCAGTCGGTACAGCCGGTCATGCAGCGTGGCGAGATCCGACTCGGACACGATGACCTGGCCTGCCGGGACCTGTAGCTGGTCGGCCCGCCGGCGGGCCTCATAGGCCCTCTGCCGGTGCGATCGGCAGCAGAAGCTCCTAGGACGCCCGGCACCGGTCTTGGGGGCCATTGGACGCTGACACCAGCCGCACCTGTCCATGTCCTCTAGTTTCGTCACGGTGACGATATTAGGGGACAGGTGGCGGCCGCGTGGACCTCGCCGGTATCGGAGCCCACGGTTCCCAGGGCCCTGAGGCCGGCGCCTGTGTAGCCTTGCGCTGTGTCGGGCGGGGGGGTTGCATGCTGATAGCAGCATCGTGGGGCGGAGCTGACTGGGGCCAGATCGTCACGGCCGTCGGGACGGTGGCCGTCGCCCTGGGTGTGTTCTTCGTCGGCGCCCAGGTGCGGACGAGCCAGCGTGCGCTCCGCCGGACCCGTGCCGCCGAGCGCACCAGCGAACTGGTCCGCCGGTGGGAGTCCGCCAAGTTGGCCCGGGCGAGGGAGCTGATCCGTAGGAACGGCGTGGCCATCCACGGGTACGGCTCGCCCCAGGCCGTGGTGAGCCTGTGCCAGGCGGTCAAAGTGGCCCGGGCCGCCGGATCGAAGGAGTACCGCGCCTATGCCCGCTATGTGAACTACTTCGAACAGGTGGGCACTTTGTGTGCCGGCGATCGAGCCTGCCTGCTGGCGGTGTACCAGGCCATGGGGCGGACCGTTGAGGACGCCTGGGAGACCTGGCAGTACGTGGTGCCCTACGCCTGGGGCCCCGACACCAATGTGGGCAGCTCGTTCCGGGCCCTGGCCGGCCAGCTCAGGAGGGTACGTCTCGAGGAACAGTGGGCCGCCGAGCGCCCCGACCGACGGCAACGGCGTCAGGATGCCTTCGCCACGGGCGGCCTCCAGGGCTGGTTGCGCCAAATCCGCCGGGACCGGCAGGCATCGGGCCTCTGGGAGGAGCGCCCGTCGACCGTGCCCGGTAGCTGACTCCTGCCAGGTGCAGGCACCGGCGGTCAGGAGCTGACCCGAACCACTCCCCTGGGCAGAACCAGCGACAGATCGTTGTAGGTGGCGATGCCGGGCTCGGCCGCCACCACGGCCGGAATGGCATTGATGGGAGGTGCCGCCGTCATGATGTGCCCGAGCACCATGAAGTCGGCGATGGTCTCGGCCTCGAAATCGGGCGGCGGCAGAAATCCAACCTTGGCTGTCACGGTCGGCCGACCGTCGATCTGGATCACCCAACCGTCCTGGTCGATCTGCCAATCGGGGTCGAGGGTCGGACCCTTGCGCCACCGCACGTTCAACTCCACAAGGACCCTGTCACCGAGCAGTCCCTTCCAACTGGCGGCCACTCCCGCCACACATCCGGCGGCAATGGTCCACGACCCCAGGTCGAGATCGGCCGTGGTCTGGGCGTACTCGGCCTCGCAACGAATCTCGTCGAGCTCGACCCCCAGCGAGTCGGCCACCAACCGCACGGCCTCGCCGAAGACCGCCGTCCCATCCGCCGTCATCTCCTGGAGCTGGGGATGGTCGATGGGTTTCCCGAATCCCACCGGGATCTCCGTGGCCGGCGAGTCGTAGAAGGTGGTGTCGGCGGCCTCGTTGATGGTGATCTTGTCGACCCGGTCACAGATGGTGGCCGACACGATGGCCAGCAGCTCGGCAAAGCCCGGGCTGATGCCGGTGCCGAACATGGTCGAGCCTCCGATCCGGCAGGCCTCGATGATCCGGTCACGCCCCTCCCCCAGGTTGTGACCGGTGATGAAGGCCGCCGTGGCCACCACATTCACCCCTGCCGACAGGATGCGCACCAGCTCGCCGACGTCGAGCCACATCGGGTTGTAGACCACGCAGTCCGGCTCGAGGGCCAGCAACGCATCGACATCGTTCGTGGCCAGGATTCCCAGCGAATCCATGCCACACAGCTCCCCTACATCGCGGCCGACCTTCTCCGGTGACCAGGCGTAGCACCCGATCAGCTCCAGGGTGGGATTGGCCGTGATGGCCTGGACCGAGCTCTTGCCGACATTTCCCGTGGTCCATTGGACGACCCGATAAGGCGTTGTGTTGTGCACTCGCTCAGCATAGAGCTATGGTATTCATGGAGGCCAGACAAGTGAATCCGTGGCACGTTCCGCCCGGGGCCACCTGGCTGGCCGGCGGAGGGGTGACCTTGACCGGTACGCCGTAGTGAGAGAGGTCGAGGGTCATGGAAATGGTGGTGGGCAACCGGGACTCCGGCCCCAGACTCTGCTGTCGGATGTTCATCTCATAGTTCATCTGGCGAAGCAACCCTGACGAATCAACCCAGAAGTCCACAGTGACCGGGACACAGCCGAGCATCTGGCGGGCCTGTCGAACCTGTGCCGGGGAAGCCTCACTCGGAACCGATCCGGGACAGTGGGATGTGGGCCCGGAAATGGGTGGCCTCGACCCCACCGGTCCTCGCCGTCCCGATGGTCGGAGATGGACGAGGCATGAGAGTCCAGCAGCTCCAGCAGGGTGGCGGGATGCGGAGGACCGGGGGAAGCCGAGGAAGGAGCCGAAGAGGGTGACAGCCGGAGTCGCCGGACCAGGTCGTCTCGGACCACGTAGGTGCGGTACCGCCTCCGAGGACCGTAGCGGGGAGCAGCGGCCCGAAGTCTGCGTCATAGACATCGTGGCCGACGAAGATGTACTTCGACTGGTCAGCACGACCGAGTCTGGCTGGTCATCTCGCCGCTGACTCGAAGTCCATGAGTACGCACCGTCGATGTCATGGTGGTGGGCCCTTGGGCTTGCGACTCATGGTCAGGCTGGAGTCGATGTCGGCGGAACCTCGTGCCACGGTGGTCCGGTAGAAGTGAGGGCGATGGTCCCTGTCGACCGTCCCACTGGGAAGCCTGGCCGGCGGAGCCGCATGCCGCCCCACATCAGGACCAACAAGGCCTACGGCCCCGGCTAATGCCGATTCGCCTCGCCTCATCCGCTGAACGTCCATGACGCCTGCCCCGCCTGCTCTAGATTGTCCCTCTCAGAGGCTACGTGAGTAGTGCGAGATCACGAGGCGTCAGACCGAGGCCGTCGGTCGGCAGGGCGCCCCCCGTTACCTGGGGTCGAGGGCCACCACGGGAATGACCCGATCGGTGGCCTTCTCGTAGTCGCCGAAGCCCGGGTACCGGCTGACCTGCTCGGCGAAGATGCGATCCCGCTCGCTCCTCTCCAAGGGCGTGGCCACCACGTCCACCGTGTCGGTACCCACCTCGATGGAGACATCGGGATGAGCCAGCAGGTTGTAGTACCAGTCGGGGTTGGTCGGTGCCCCGGCCTTGGAGGCGAACACGTACTTGCGCTTGCCATCCTCCATATACATCATCGGGTTGACCCGGGCTGCCCCGGACTTGGCCCCGACCGTGTGGAGCAACAGCATTGGCGCCCCTTCGAACTGCCCCGCCACCTTGCCGCCATTGCTCCGGAACTCCTCGATGATCTTCGAGTTGAAGTCGTCCATGTCACTCATGTGGTGCTCCTTCGGTCGAATGCGGGATGGCGCCTGGCCGAACCCATCGGACTCCGCCTTCGGTGGCCATCCTATGACCCGGGCTCCGAGGCCGGAGCCACCCCACTCCCCCACTGCTCCTCTCCGGCGCCTCTCCCCTGCGCCGGCCCACCATGGCCGGATGCTGCCGCACCGCCACCCCGACGGCGGTAACCTCGAGCCAGGAATACGGCCATGGAATTCGAACCCGACGATCTCAGCTTCGACGACCTCTACAACGACGAGGCCTACTTCCGCACCTGCGGCAAGTGCGGAGCGAGGACCACGCCACGTTGGTCGGAGTCGGCCTGCCTCGAGGAGGCCCGGCGGTACGGATGGCGACGGGTGGCGGCCTCCGACCGGCCCGGCGCCCGGCGGATGGATCTCTGCGGGATGTGCGCCGACGAGGCCGGTCTCGGGCCGCCCCTGGCCCGCTGGGGCTATTGAACCAGCCGGCGGGTGACGTCGACTACGGCGTCCATGGCACCGGTTACAACATCCGGCGCCGTACCGACCCCGAAATCGCCGCCCACGTCCACCGGGCCTTGGGCCCCGCCCGCCGGGTGCTCAACGTGGGGGCCGGGGCCGGCTCCTACGAACCGGTCGGACGGCTGGTGGTGGCGATCGAGCCCTCGCTCTCGATGATCGCCCAACGCCCGGACCCCTCGGCTCCGGTGGTCCGGGCCGTGGCCGGAGCACTCCCGCTCGGTGACGACGCCGTCGATGCCTCCATGGCCATGGTCACCGTGCACCAGTGGCCCGACCTGACCGTCGGCCTGCAGGAGATGAAGCGGGTCACCCGGGGCCCGGTGGTCATCCTGACCTTCGACGGCCCGGCGTTGCGAAAGCTCTGGCTGGCCGAGTACGTGCCGGAGCTCTACGACGTGGAGGAGTCCCGCCTCCCGAGCATCGAGGCCGTCGCCGGGGCCCTGGGTCCGGACTCGGTGGTGCTCCCGGTGCCGGTGCCCTTCGAGTGCGTGGACGGGTTCACCGAGGCCTTCTACGGGCGCCCCGAGGCCTTCCTCGACCCTGACGTCCGGGCCTCCCAGTCAGCCTGGAGCTTCGTCGATCCCGAGGTCCAAGCAGGAGTTCGTGCAGCGACTGGCCGACGATCTGGTCAGCGGGCGGTGGGACCGCAGACACGGCCACCTTCGGCATCAGGATCACTTCGACGGGGCCCTCCGGCTGGTCGTGGGGTAGCGAGCGGCCCTGTCGCCGTCAGGGCCAGGGATGCCGGTCGGCGTCGATGACCGTCACCAGCGAGTGCAGATCGGCCGGCACCACCCTCTGGAGCTTCCTCACCGAAGGGGCCGGTGTACCGATGTTCACCCAGCCCAGCAGCTGCTCGTGTTCGGTCAGTCCGAACAGGGCCCGCACCGGTTCGGTGTCCAGTACCGCGGCGCTCTTCCACACCGCGCCGTAGCCCAGGGCCACCGCCGCCAGCACCACGGCATAGCCGGTGCACGATGCCGAGGCCACCTGCTCCCACACCGGCACATTCGACGACGGATCGGGCGAGGCGATCAGGGCCACCGAACACGGGGCGGCGAAGGCCTTGCCCCGCATCTTGGCCACCACGGCCTCGGGGAGGTCGTCGCCCCGTAGCTGATGGAGGCCGGCCACCAGTGCGTCGCCCAGTCGGTCCCGGCCCGCCCCGGTGACCACGGCGAAGCGCCAGGGTTGGAGCCCTCCGTGGTCGGGCACGGTGGTGGCCGTCCCGAGGATCATGTTCAGGGCCCGCTCGTCGGGAGGAGAGCCGTCTCGGGCCGGCTCCGCCCGGGGAGCCGACAACCCCTCGATCAACGGCTCTCGCGCCGATCCGTCGGGAACAGTCGTGGTCATGGTCGTGGGCCTACCCTCTCTGGGCGGTGGGATCGCCGAATGCACCACCGAGCGTAGGGGCACCACCCGGGGACCGTGCCAATTGCCGGCAGTCGGTTCCCGGGGGGCCCTCACCCTCCTTGCAGCTGTTGCTCCTGCGAGTTCGAGGTCAAGGTGGCCGTCAAGCTCTTCCGGGCCTGGCCCCGGAACAGTCCGATGGTGACGGTCTGGCCCGGTTTGTCGGCCTGGACCGCCGTGGCCAGCTGGTCGGCGCTGGTGATGGCCTTCCCGTCCAGGGAGACGATCACATCGCCCTCCTGCAGCCCGGCGCTCTCCGCCGGTGAGCCGCTCTCCACCTGGATGACCACAGCCCCGTGGACCGGCACGAAGTTGTAGGCGCTGCGCAATGACGTGGTCAGGGTCTCGATCTGGACGCCCAGGTAGCCCGTCCCGCTGGGACCGGCATTGCCGATCGAGCGGCTCCGCAGCTCCGGGAGCAGTTGGGTGATCCGGTTGGAGGGAATGGCGAATCCGATGTCCTGGGCCTGCGAGGTGCCGTCGGCACTGGAGGCCACCGCGGTGTTCATCCCGATCACCATGCCCGAGCTGTCCACCAACGGGCCCCCGGAGTTTCCCGGGTTGATGGCGGCGTCGGTCTGGATCATGTTGTTGAGGGTCTCGGTGCTGCTGGCGGTGGAGTCGGTGGCCTGCACCGTGCGGCCCTTGGCCGAGATGATGCCCTGGGTGACGGTGGGGGTCCCGGCTGACAGCCCGAGGGCGTTGCCGATGGCCACCACGGCGTCGCCCACCTGAATGTTGTCCGAGTCGCCGTAGGCCACGGTGGGCAAGTTGGACTGGTTCTGGATCTGCAGCAGGGCCACGTCGTCGGCCGGGTCGGTTTCGATCAGGGTGGCGGGCAGCGCCTTGAGACTGCCGTACAACGTGACGGTGATGGTGGTGGCCCCGGAGATGACGTGATTGTTGGTGACCACTTCCCCGTTCGAGCTGATGATCATCCCGGTCCCCTGATCCTCTTGCACCCCACCCGGGCCCGTACCGAAGAGCGAGTCTGATTCCGGCTCGGGAGATTTGGCATCGATCGACACCACCGCCGGCAGGACCTTGTCGATCACCGTCTCGATGTTGGCGGTGCCGTTGAGGAGGGCCGGACCGGCGGAGATCTCCTTGACCGTGGTGGTACCGCCCCCGTGCTCCGAGGCCACCACGATCCCCCCACCGATCAACGCACCGACCAGCGAAGCGGCCAGGACCGCCACCATCCACAGCCACATGGGGGCCTGGCGGCGCGAACGGTCGGAGGTGCCTTCCGACCTCGTGGGGGACACCGGTCCCCACACGGGAACCGCCGACACCGGCACCGTGGCCACGGTGGGCTGCGTGGCCGCAGTCGGCAAGGTGGTGATCGGCACCGGCGGCGGCACCGGGGGAACGTGCGACTCCCCCATCTCCCCCGCCACCGGTCCGAGCGGCAGCGCCGCCCCCGGCGCGGTCCCGGGCGCCTGGGAGTGGGATGGCGAGGAGAGGACCTCGTCGTCAGACCCGTTCACACCCGTTTTCCCCACCCCTGACGGCTCGTGCGCCTCCGGCGGTGGGCCGTCGACTTCGGAATGCTCCATGCTCTGACTCCTCGAACGTGCCCTGCCGCCGGTTGCCGCCTCTTCCGTGGTCGGACCACCGTCCGGAGATATCTCAATATCGTACGATGGCCGCCATTCCTTAAACCCGCATTTCAGAGGGTTCTTAACCCCTTCTTAGGGCGCCGCCGAAAACCTTCGTTCCCGTACCTGCCCCCTTCGGCAGTAGCCTGTCCGCCGGTATGGCCCATCGCATCGAAGTCGAACTCACCAGCCAGACAGCGGACTCCAGTTGGACCTGGCGCGCTGCCGGGGCCAAGCAGCCACGCGGGACCGTCGATGCCGCCCTGGTGCCGGAGGGCTCCGGCGTCGGCTCGGTGCTCCGCGCCGAGGTGGAGACCACCCTCGACGGCACCACCGTGACCGCCCTCCTACCGCCCAAGGGCAAGGCTGTGCCCCGCCCGGTCGAGAGGATCGAGGTGGTGGGGACCCCGCAGAGCGGACCCGATGTCAACGTGGTGTTGGCCGGCAAGGGCAAGCGGCGTCGGGACGAGCGCTCGGACGGCCCACGCGAGGGAAGTAGGCGGCCCCGCTCCGAGGGCTCCGACCGGGGCCCCCGCAAGGACTCGGGTTCCCGTTCCGGCCCGAGGGATCGCAGCGATGCCCCCCGGCGGGACGGCACCGCAGCCGGTGCCGCCGGCAGTGATGGTGCCGCCCGTCGCCGGACGGGCCCGGCCCGGCCCGGTGGGCGCGAGTCGGGTGGGCGCGAGTCGGGTGGTCGGGACAACCCCCGCCGTTTGGCCGCCTCGACGACCTACCGCAATGCCGCCCTGGCCACCCTCCAGCCCGAACAATTCCCGTAGCCGAGCAGCTCCTGCGGGGCGGGATCCCCTCGGTGCGCCAGGCCATCGAAGAGCAGAACGCCCGGGCCCGGGCCGAGAGCCGGACCGAGGTCACCCCGGGCCCGCTGCTGGCCATGGCCGAGCAGCTCCTCCCCCTCATCAGCCTGGCCACGTGGAAGGACCGGGCCTCGGTGGCCCGTGCCGCCGGCAAGGACGTGCCGCTGCGGGAGCTCCGCTCCATCGTGGCTTCCTCCTCCACCGTGACCCTCGACGACGAGGGAAGCGAGATGGCCACGGCCCTGCGGGCCTCGCTCACCCAACGGGTGACCGCCCTCCGGGAGCGGTGGGTGGAACGGATCACCTCGGCGCTCGACGCCGGCCGGGTGGTCGACGCGGTGAGGGCCTCGATCCGGCCGCCCGAGCCCGCCACCCGACTCTCCGCCGAACTGGCGGTGCGGTTGGCCGACGCCGCCGGCCAGGCCATGTCCAGCGAGACACCGGCGGCGGAGTGGCTGGCCCTGTTGGAAGTGGTGGTGGACTCGCCGGTCCGACGGACGGTCAAGCCGGCCGGCCTGCCCACCGGCGCCGACGAGAGCTTGCTGGCGGCGGCCCGCAAGGCATCGGGCTACGTGCCCGAGCTGGCCCGCCTGATGGGCATACCCATCCCGCCGCCTCCCGGTCCCCGCCGGCCGGTACCGGCCCGCTCCACGCCCAGCCGTCGGGCGTCCTGAGTACCTGAGCTCAGCCGATCTCCCGGTGCATGGTCAGCATCCTGGCCTTGAACCCGGCCGACTCGTAGAAGTTCTTCGCCCCCCGGTCCCCCGGTAGGGCGGTCCCGTCCACCCACCGGCAGCCCCGCTCCTCCAGCCAGGACAGCTGGGCCTCCATCAGGGCCCGGCCCAGTCCCACCCCCCGGGCCTCGGGTTCGACGTAGCAGGCATCGAGCACCCCATGACGGCCGTGGCCGCCCCGGTCCTCCAGATGGCACAGGGCGAACCCTGTGACCGCCTGGTCCAGGGTCCCGGCCAGTACCAGCGCCTCCCCGTCGCCCAACAACTGGCTGAGCCGGGTCGCACTTCCCTCCGGGCCGTGCCCGCCGTCTTCGGGATCGATCAACAGCGGTCCACCCCGCTGGGACACCACCGCTTCGACCAACTCGTCGGCCAGCTCCACCAGTCGGGGCAGGTCGTCAGCGACGGCCGGCCTCACCGCCTCCATGGGCAACCTGGTGCGCCCGGACCGCGGGCCCCGGGCTAGGAGCGTTCATCGAGGAGCTGGTCCACCCGGCTGAGGATGGTCCGTCGCCCCCGGGTGGACGCCTCGTAGGCCCGCACCGACACCAACTCGGACCGGTTGAGGCCGTCGAGCCGTTGGACCACCTGGGATGCCGACAGGGTGTCGAACCCCGGGATGGACAGCGTGGACACCTCCGGCACGTGACCGTTGGCCGCCGGGGGCTGGATCCGCACCGGCGGTTGGTGGGGCGTCGGTACGCCCCTGGGGCCGGCCGGGGTGGACGTTCCTGCCCCGGTGGGCCCAGGGGGCCGGGGCGGGGTGGCAGAGGATCTACCCGGGATGAGCCCGGCCGAACGGCGCTTGACCTCGTCGGTTCCGGCCTGGACCACGAACTGTCCCACCGCTCGGGCCGAGGAGACCTTCACGCCCAAACGCTCCTTGCCCCGCGCCGCCAGCTTGGGCAGCTCCTCCACCACGGTCACGGCAAAGCCGGCGGGCACGTACACGAACAGCTCGAGGAGCCGTTCGTTCAGTGGCGTGTCATCAGTTGGAGTGCCCTCGGATGGGGCTTCATGCGGATCGGCCATGTCGGCTCCCGTCACACGCAGTCGCGGCAGAGCATCTTCTTCCGGTCCGCCAGTTGGTTCGGGTGCTTGACCAAGAAGCACGACCGGCACACGAACTCGCCGGGTTGCTTGGGCAGCACCCGTTCCACACCGTCACCGGTGCGGTCCTCCGGCTCGGGGGTGTCCTCGTCGTCCTCGACCTCTTCGACCACGAGGCGTTCCTTGAGGATGGTGTCCAGGCTGGCCTCGACGTCTTCGTCGTCGGGCTCCTCCTCGTCTTCCTCCTCGGACTCCTCGCCGGCCTTGGTCGCCACCTTGGCACCGACCTCGGGGATGTCGGGGATCTCGGGGACCTCTTCGTCGTCCTCTTCGACCACGACAACGTCGGCGTCGTCATCGTCGGGGAGCGCCAGGGCGTCGTCTTCGGCGATCAGGTCGTCATCGACCAACTCATCGAGGTCTTCCTCGATCAGTTCATCAGGTCCGTCGACTTCGTCGAGTTCTTGGGGCATCTCGGTCTTTCAGTGGTGAGTTGGCCGGGAGCATAGACGGTCCGGCGCGGTCGTCGTTCACTGGAGGGTGCCCCGCCTCAGTGGGCGGTGCGTGGGGTGGGTCCGGTCCGGCCGGGCCGTATATTCATCGGTCGGTCGGGGCCTCCGGCCACGCCGACATCGCTCGGTTCGCCGACTGTCCGGCATGGCCGGCCGGCCCGGTACTGGGCCATGCCGAGGCGGTCGGACCCAGGGGTCTTTGGCACCATTTCCCCGCTACCTCCGACTTGCGCCGCTGGTCTCGGGGGAATGTTTTCTACTCGATCCCCTGGGCCTCCCTCCGCCTCTCACAGCATCCCCCCCTCGAGCCGAACCGTCCGACGAATCGTGCGGAATCACCACGAGGAGCGAGTGGGACTGGGCGAACGATAGGCCACGAGCACCGCCGCTCGTCAAATGCCATCCAACGCTCGTTACCTGGGCGTTTGGGCAATCGCCCAGGTCAGGGGATTGCAGGATTTCCTACCCCGGACATAGAATTTCGTTTCACTTCGGCGCGTCGCTCGGCATCGAGTCGCCCCAGGTCGTCGTGGCCGAACTCGACGTGCGACATGGCCTCGGCCAACAGGTGGTGTCCGGCCTGTTCGGCGATGAGGCGGTGCATCTCTTGAGCCACCCACCGGTAGCTGGGGTGGCCCTGGGTGCCCGAGCGGAGCTCGATCAGGTGCATGGCCTCCCGGGCGTTCATCTGCATGGTGTACCGGATCCGGTAGGCCAGGGCCACGGCGTAGGCCGCCTGCGAGGGGAAGGTGGGCTCCAGTATCTCGAAGAGCTGACGCGAGCGCTCCAGCGAGGTCACGTAGCGATCCTCCAAGCCGGCCTCGGCCACCACGTCGGGCACGTCGTAACCCAGGGCCACTCCGAGGGGCTGCCACTCGATGGTCAGCATGCGATGGCGCTGCAGGTCGCGGAAGGCCCCGTAGTCGGTGACCACGTCGAAGCGGTAGTCGGTGCGCTCGAAGGCCCGGCCCGGCCGGTGACGCCGGTTGGCCCGTTCCCCTACGTAGGTGCGGAGTATCGAACGGCGCTCCTCGGCCCCGAGCAGGTCGACCCGGCGGCGGACCTCCTCCTCCGAGCGGTTGGTCAGAGGGGCGCAGATGGCCGCGATGACCTTGGACTCCCCCTCGGGATCGAAGTCCAGCAACGTGACCGACGGGCGGCCCGAGGGTCCCATGGCCACCGGGTCGTCCTCCCCGGCCAGGTCGGGAAAGAGCCGCTCCACCAGCGCCCGTGACTCTTCTTCGGTCCGGGCCAGATAGGCCGACCACTCACCGCCGCGGTCCGCGCGGTCCACCCGTTGCAGGAACGAGGGAATGACCTTGCGGAGCTCCTCCAGCATCAGCTCGGCGTACTGGCGGGCCTCGGGGAGCGGGCTGGTCCGCATCCGGAGGAGCAGCATCTCGTAGGACTGCCCGGTGCCGTAGATGCCCACGTTGGAGAGCGAGGCTGCCGGGAGGAGGCCCCGCAGGGCGTCGAGCGCCTTGGCCCGGATGGCCTGGCGGTGGACGAAGTCCGAGTCGCCGGGTTGGCGGGGGTGTCGCACCCCCAACCAGCTCTGCCCGGCCTCGAGCAGCTCCCCGTAGGTGTCGAACATGCGGTCCATGTCCCCCACGTAGCGGGCCCCGAGCGGCGAGTCGAGCAGGCCGGGGTCGCGGTAGTAGCGGTAGTGGCCGGTGGTGAGGCGCTGGTTGTAGGCGATGTACCGGGTGGACTGCTCGAGGTAGGCCATCAGCCGACCCCGCTCCAGCACCTTGGTCAACACGTTCGAGGCCTGCTCGCAGGCCAGATGGACCCCGCCCAGCTGGGCCACCGAGTCGTCCCCGTACTCGAGGAAGACCTTCTCGTACAGCTGCTCGGCCCGGGTGAGACCGACGGTGGCGTCCACCGTGGCGTCCCCGGTGATGTCCAGCTCCCCCACGAACTCGTCCAGAAACAGCCGCCGCAGGCTCTTGGGCGAACGGGAGTACCGGGCGAACAGGGCCCCTTTGACCACTTCAGGGAGGTTGACCAGGGCGAACACGGGCCGATCGAGGTTGGTCACGTACCGGCGGAGGATGTCCTCCTCGTCAGCACTGAACGTCTCCACGGCATAGGGGAACATGCCCGGATCACACTAGGACGGCACCGGCGGGTCAGGCGCGGACCCCAGGGCCGCCGGGTCGTCCGCCCCCACCACTCCCCGCCTGAGCAAGGCCACGGCCAGCTGGGCGGCGTCACGGGTCCCGGCCGACGGAGCCACCTGGGCCAACTGGCGGACCAGGTCGATCACCTGGCGGACGTTGCGGACGAAATCGCCGGGGGCGATGTCGGTGTCCCGCAGCACGGTGTCCAGGGTCGAGCCCTTGCCCCAGGCGATCACCGCCCGGGCCAGCCCGGGGTCGGGGTGCCGGGTCCGCCTCAGGCCCACCCGCCGCTCCTGGGCCCGCAACTCGGCGGCCAGCCCGGCCAGGCGCCCCAGCCGGTCCACCACCACCTTCTGGCGGGGCTCGGGGCTCTCGTCCCCGGTCCGGCGGGCCTCGAAGGTGAAGGCCGAGACCACCCCGGCCAGCAAGGCCGGGTCCAATCCGTCGAACAGCCCCCCACGGAGGGCCTCGGCGGCCAGCAGATCGGACTCGTGGTAGATGGAGGCCAGGGTGTGGCCGGCCTCGGTCATGGCCCAGCCGTCGATGAACCCCCGCTCCTCCAGCACGGCCAGGCGCCGGTCCAGCAGGGCGGTGAGCGACACCGATCCGGGGGGAGCCTGCCACTGGCCGTAGGACGAGGAGAGCAGCCGGTGGGCCTCGTCCCGGGACCATCGGCGGACCAGGTTCACCGCCAGGTTGTAGGTGGGGTGGAACGAGGACACCAGGTCCGGCGGGGGTGCCACCGCGGTCCGGGCCACCAGGGTGAAGGGGGTGGCCTGGGACCACAGCACGAAGGCGTGGCCCACGGTGTCGATGCCCCGCCGGCCGGCCCGGCCGGTCAGCTGCCGGTACTCGCCGGAGGTCAGGGCCGAGGTGTCCGATCCCCGGAACTTGGCGAACCGCTCCACCACCACGGTCCGGGCCGGCATGTTGATGCCCAGGGCCAGTGTCTCGGTGGCGAAGACCACCTTCAACAGGCCCTCCGAGAAGCACTGCTCCACGGCCTGGCGGAAGGCCGGCACCAGTCCGGCGTGATGGGGGGCGATACCGGCCTCCAGGGCCGTCGACCAGGCCCCGTAGCCCAGGGTGGCCAGGTCGTCGTCGGTCAGCCGTTCCACCGCCTGCTCGGTGAGCCACCGGATCCGCTCCCGCTCCTCGGGGGTGGTCAGCCGGAGACCGTCCGACAGGCACTGGCGGGTGGCGTCATCGCAGGCGGCCCGGGAGAAGATGAAGGTGATGGCGGGCAGCATGTCGGCGGCGGCCAGATACTCGACGACCTCGGTCCGGCGGGGCACCCGGTAGCGGTGCCGGGGATTGCGGCGGCGCCGGTCGTCCAGGGCCGCTCCATCCGGGTTGGCCCGGCCCTGGCGGAGCAGCGGCATCACCGTGAGCCCGTCGCGGCCGCGTTCGGCCACCGCGTAGTGATGGTGCAGGGTCACCGGGCGGTGATCCTCCACGATGACCTTGGTGGTCCCCCGAACCGAGGTCAGCCAGGCCCCGAAGTCCGTGGCGTTGGAGACGGTGGCCGACAGGCTGACGAAGCGGACCCCACTCGGGGCCAGCACCAGGATCTCCTCCCATACCGACCCCCGGTAGGGATCCTGGAGGTAGTGCACCTCGTCGAGGACCACCACCGCCAGCTGGTCCAACAGGTCGGAGCGGGCGAAGATCATGTTGCGCAGGACTTCGGTGGTCATCACCACGATGGGTGCCCGGGCCTGATGGGACACGTCCCCGGTCAGCAGCCCCACCCGGTCCTCGCCGTAGCGCATCGAGAGCTCGGCGAACTTCTGGTTGGACAGGGCCTTGATCGGGGTGGTGTAGAAGGCCTTCCCCCCCGACGCCACCGCCCGGGCCGCGGCATACTCGGCCACCAGGGTCTTGCCCGATCCGGTGGGGGCCGACACCAGCACCGACTCCCCGCGGTCGATGGCGTCCAGGGACCGACGCTGGAAGTCGTCGAGACGGAAGCCCAGCCCCTGTTCGAACCGCTGCCGGAACCCCTCCCCCACGTCCCCTCCGGCACCCCGGTCCGAGCCCGGGGCGCCCTCCGGGGTCATCTGCCCAGGATCTTCCCGATCACGATCGACAGTTCATAGAAGACGTACATGGGAACGGCCAGGGCCATCATCGAGAAGGGGTCCGAGCTCGGCGTCACCACCCCGGCCACCACCACGATGCCCACGATGGCCCACCGACGCCACGACGACAGCTTCTTCGGGGTCACCACCCCGGCCAGCTCCAGCGAGACCAACAGCACCGGGAACTCGAAGGTGAGGCCGAACACCGTCATCAACAAGAGGATCAGGCTGAGGTACTTGATGGGGTCGAGGATCTGGGTGAGCGTGGGGCCGCCGATGCTCCGGAGCCAGGACAGGGCGTGGGGGAAGGTGAGGTAGGCCACCACCGCGCCCAGGGCGAAGAGGAAGATCGAGGCGATGATGAAGGGGATGGCGTAGCGCTTCTCGTTGCGATTGAGCCCCGGGGTGATGAAGCGCCAGAACTCCCAGAGCAGTACCGGGGCGGCCATGGCCAGCCCGCCGTAGGCGGCGATCTTGACCCGCAGGGCCAGGGGGTCGAGGGGCCCGGTGACGAAGAAATTGCAGTGGCGGGGGGAGATCTGGCAGTAGGGATGGCTGAGGAACGAGAGGATCCAGGGGTAGAGGAGGAAGGCTGCGGTGCCGGTGATGACGAAGGTCACCGCGCACACCAGCACCCGCTTGCGCAGCTCGGTCAGGTGCTCGACCAGGGTCATCGAATCGGGCTGGGGCTTGGGTTCAGCCCGTCGTTTCAGTGAGATGGCCATGATTGTCGAATCCGGATTCTCCGCGGGGCCCGCCGCGACGGCTCGTTCAGTTCAGGCCGGGGTCATCGGGCACGCTGCCACCCGAGGTCCGAACCTGGTGGACGATGCCGCCGGGGTCGGTCAGCACCCCGGGGATCCTGGGCACCTCCTCGGGTGCGGGCACAGAAGCCGCCGGTCGATCGGTTGCGGCCGGCGTCGGCACGGCATCTCCGTGCACGTCAGGTGGTTCGGAGCCGTTGACGGTTTCGGATGTGGCCCCGTTCTCCGCCGTGTGGCTGTCGGCCAAGGTGTCGAGGAAGGTCAGCGGGGACCTCACCGCATGGGTGATGGTCTCGGTGGAGGGGAGGTCGGGGAAGGTGCCCCGCACCTCGGACTCCAGCTTCTCCCGGAACTTGCGGAAGTCGCCCCACAGGCCACCGATCTGCTTCGCCACTTTGGGAAGCTTGTCGGGGCCGAGGACCACCAGGGCCACCACCAGGATGACCAGTATCTTCGCCGGGCTGAGGAACGGCACGCCCCGAAGTGTACCGGTGCCCGCCGCCGGGCGGCGCCCGGGGGTTGCTGCGTCGGGGCCCCGGGGCCTGGGGCCGACACGCCGCCAGGCCGGGTCAGGCCGCCTCGGAGACGGGCGGCCCACGGACCGGCGAGATCCGGTGACGGTGAACCGGCCTCCGCCGGACCGACAGCGCCACGGCCAGTGCCACCAGCAACAGCACCGCCGCCACGGAGAGGATCAGCAGCCAGGTCCCGATCGCTGAGCGGCCACACCACGAAGGCCACCTTGCCCACGATGAGGTCGGCCGGGATCGGTCCGAAGTACCGGCTGTCCTCCGAGTCGGTCCGGTTGTCCCCCATCACGTAGTACTCACCGGCCGGGACGGTGTAGGGGTGGTTGAGGCTGAAGGGGTAGGAGACCGGGCTGGGGTAGGTCATGGGCATCGGCTTGGGCAGCCACGGCTCGGCCAGGGGCCTGCCGTCGATGTAGATCCGGCCGTTGACCGCCGAGACGGTGTCGCCGGGCAGGCCGATGACCCGCTTCACCAGATCGGCGTAGTCGGCGGCCTCCAGGGGCGGTTTACGGAAGACCACGATGTCGCCCCGCTGGATGGCGTGGAGGCGGTAGCTGAGTTTGTCCACCACGATGCGGTCGCCGATCTGGAGGGTGGGCAGCATCGACCCCGACGGGATAAAGAACATCTGGAGCACGTAGCTCCGCACCCCGACGGCCAACAGGAGCGCCACCCCCAACACCACCAGCCACTCGATGACCCATCGGTTCCGGCGGCGGGCGGCCGCCCGGGCCGGCGGCACCGCGACGGCCTGCGGCCGCTCGACCACCTTGGGCGGCTCGGGCTCCTCCGGCCCCTCATGCTCCCTCGGCTCCACGTACAGACTGGGCACGGGGATCGGGCCCGGTGGGGTCATCCCGGTCGGGTTGGCGGCCACCACCGCCACCTGGGGAAGGTCTGATTGCACCGGAGTTCGACGCTACCCCACTGACCGAACGATCGAACCTCGCGTCGGAGCCCTACAGGCCCTTGATGTGGCTGAGCGGCCACACCACGGCCATGGCCCGTCCCACGATCAGTGATTTCGGAATGGGCCCGAAGAACCTGCTGTCCTCGGAGTCCGTCCGGTTGTCCCCCATGACGTAGTAGTCGCCGGCCGGGATCTTGATCGGCCCGGGCAGGTTGAACTGCGGGTGGGGATCGCCCGGAAGGGCTCCGGTGTAGCTGTCCGGACCCGGGGGTAGCCACGGTTCGTTCAGACGCTTGCCGTCGATGTAGACGTGACCGTCCTTCGACGAGATGGTCTCCCCCGGTAGCCCGATCACCCGCTTGACCAGATCGGTGTACTCCTGGTCCTCGAGAGGGGGGCGGGCGAACACCACGATGTCGCCCCGGTGGATGCTGTGGAGGTCGTAACTCAACTTGTTGACGATGATCCGGTCCCCCACCTGCAGCGTCGGGTACATCGACAGGGAGGGGATCGAGAACGACTGCACCACGTAGGTGCGGAGCACCACCGTGCACAGCAGCACGGCGATGAGGATGATGGTCCACTCCACCACCGGCCGGTAGGCGTTGTGCCTGATGGGCTTCCGGGTGGCCTTGTCGCCGACGACCTCTTCGTCGCCGTTGCTGTCGCCGAGCAGCAGATCCGACCCGGTGGCGGGCGGTTGTTCGCCAGTGTTCTGAGTCACGATCAGGCGACGCTAGCCCACGAGACGGCGGGGCAGCCGTCGTGTCCAGCCCCCAGCCGTCGGGCTTCCCTCCCAGGTCCGCATGGGCAGATCAGAGCCCGGCGATGAGCTTCTCGACCCGTTCATCTTTGGACTTGAAGGGGTCCTTCAACAGTACGGTCCGCTGGGCCTGGTCGTTGAGTTTGAGATGCACCCAGTCCACCGTGAAGTCGCGGCGTCGCTCCTTGGCCCGTTTCACGAACTCCCCACGGAGGCGGGCCCTGGTGGTCTGGGGCGGGACGGTCATGGCCGCCGAGATGTCCGCGTCCTTGGCGATCCGGTCGAGCTGGTCGTGGCGTTGAAGGCGGTAGTAGAGCCCGCGGTTCCGGTCGACGTCGTGGTACTGGAGGTCGAGCAGCGAGACCGCCGGGCTGTGCAGCGAGAGCCCGTGACGCTCGCGGTAGGCGTCGATCAGCCGGTACTTGGCCACCCAGTCGCACTCGCGGTGGAGCGAGAGCGGGTCGGACTCCAGACCCTTCAGGCAGTGCTCCCACATGTCGAGGGCCCGGTCCTCCTGGGGCGACAGCCCCTGGCGATCGCGGTAGCGGATGGCCCGTTGCAGGTACTCGCCCTGGATGTCCAAGGCGCTCATCTCCCGCCCGTTGGCCAAACGCACCGGGCGGCGGCAGGTGATGTCGTGGCTGATCTCGCGGATGGCCCGGATGGGGTTCTCCAGGGTCAGGTCCCGCATCACCGTCGACGGGTCCTCCAGCATGCGCAGCACGATGCTGGTGGCACCGACCTTGAGGAAGGTGGCGTACTCGCTCATGTTGGAGTCGCCCACGATGACATGGAGGCGCCGGTACTTCTCGGCGTCGGCGTGCGGCTCGTCGCGGGTGTTGATGATGGGCCGACTCCGGGTGGTGGCCGAGGACACCCCCTCCCAGATGTGCTCGGCCCGCTGGCTCAGGCAGTACACCGCGCCCCTGGCCGTCTGCAGCACCTTGCCGGCCCCGGCGTAGGCCTGGCGGCTGACCAGAAACGGGATCAGCACCTCGGTGTAATGGGCGAAGTCGTCCCGGCGACTGGTCAGGTAGTTCTCGTGGCAGCCGTAGGAGTTGCCGGCCGAGTCGGTGTTGTTCTTGAACAGGTAGATGTCCCCGCGGATGCCCTCCTCCCGCAGCCGGGCCTCCGCCCCCTCGACCAACGAGGAGAGGATCCACTCCCCCGCCTTGTCGTGCACCACCAACTCGGCGATGTCGTCGCACTCAGGCGTGGCGTACTCGGGGTGGCTGCCCACATCGAGGTACAGCCGTGCGCCGTTCTCGAGGAACACGTTGGAGGAACGCCCCCAGCTCACCACCCGGCGGAACAGGTACCGGGCCACCTCATCGGGGCTCAACCGCCTCTGCCCGCGCAGGGTGCAGGTGACCCCGTATTCGTTCTCCAAGCCGTAGATGCGCTTGTCCATTACCCCTCACGGTACCGTGGGGGAGGTCCCCCGCCATGCATCGGCTATCTGCCGGGTGACGTCATCAGCTCAGCGGAACGCCGATCAGGCCAGCAGAGCTTCCAATTCGGCATCCACCAGCCGCTTGAAGGCCCGTCGGCCGTTGCCCTGGGCCAGCACCGCCACCTCCAGGTCCGAACCTCCGAGGACCTGGTCCGGGCCGGACAGCGAGGCCACGGCCCCCTTGAGGGCCTCGGGAAGGGTCCAGCCCTCCGACCACCGCTCCTCGAACCGCTGGGCGATGGTCTCGGTCTCCCCGCCCAGTACGGCGTAGCGGTCCTCGTCGGTGATGGTTCCCTCGTAGGCGATGTGGTACAGCTGGTCGGGGTGGGAGCCGGATCCCAACTCCGCCACCAGGATCTCCACCTCCAACGGCTTCATCTCGTGGGTGAACACCTGCCCGAGATACTGGGCGTACAGGTTGGCCAGCGACCGGGCGTCGACGTCCTCCCGGCTGTAGGCGTACCCCTTGGTATCAGCGTGCCGGATGCCCGACACCCGCAACTGGTCGTACTCGTTGTACTTGCCCACCCCGGCGAAGGCGATCCGGTCGTAGATCTCGCTGACCTTGTGGAGCGACCGGGACGGGTTCTCCGCCACGATGGCGATGCCCCGGTCGTAAGCCGTGGCGATCAGCGACCGACCGCGGGCGATGCCCTTTTGGGCATACTCGGCCCGGTCCTTCATGACCTGTTCGGGGGCCACGTAGTAAGGCATGGTCATGGCTGGCGACCCTCGCTCCGTCGGCGTTCGATGAGGACGGCGAACCGCTCGGCCACCTCTTCTTCGGGCACCTGGGTGAACCCTTCGGCGGTGACCGTGGCCACCAGCGGGTAGATCCCCCGGATCAGGTCGGGCCCCCCGGTGGCGGAGTCCTCGTCGGCCGCCTCGTACAGGGACTCGATGGCCAGCTCCACGGCGTCGTCCCGGGCCATGCCCGCCCGGTAGCCGAGCTTGATGGTGGTTCGGGCGTCGCGCCCGCCCGAGCCGGTGGCGTTGTGCTCGGTCTCCTCGTAGTGGCCCCCGGTGACGTCGTAGGTGAAGATGCGACCGGTTCCGCGGCCCAGGTCGTAGCCGGCGAAGAGCGGCACCACGGCCAGGCCCTGCATGGCCATGGGCAGGTGCTCGCGCACCATCTGGCTCAGCTGATTGGCCTTGCCCTCCAGGCTCAGCACCACGCCCTCGACCTTCTCGTAGTGCTCGAGCTGGGTCTGGAACAGCCGGACCATCTCCACGGCCGGCCCGGCGGCCCCGGCGATGGCCACCGCCGAGTACCGGTCGGCCGGGAACACCTTCTCCATGGAACGGTGGGCGATGATGTGCCCCTCGGTGGCCCGGCGGTCGCCGGCCATCACGATGCCGTCGGCGAACCGCAACGCCACCACCGTGGTCCCGTGACGGAACTCGGATCCCTGGGCCAGAGCCGGGCCCGGTCCCGCCGGTCCCACCGGCATGGCGGTGCGCGCCGGTACGTTGAGGCGACGGATCAGTCCGGCGAAGTCGGGTCCCGGGTCTTCAGTTGTCGAAAACAGCGGCAGGGTCACCGGGCCTACTCGCCACCCTTTTGCACATAGTTGCGCACGAACTCCTCGGCGTTGTCCTCGAGCACCTCGTCGATCTCGTCGAGCAGGTCATCGAGCTCGGCCTTCAACTTGTCGCCGGCAGCCGATGACGCCGGGACTTCCTCCACGACCTCATCGGCCCGCTCCGTTGTCGTCTTCTTCTTCTGTTCTCGTTCAGCCATATCGTTCAGCCATCCCCTACTCTCCCTAGCTGCTCAGTTTGTCCAACAGCTCGGTAGGACTCGCGCACGTGTCCAACAATTCCTCGACGTGCTCGGCCGTGCCCTTTAGGGGGTCCATCATAGGTACCCGCCGCAGAGGGTCGGTTCCCAGGTCGAACACCAAGGAATCCCAGTTGGCCGTGACCACCGCCGACGGCCATTTTTTGAGGCACTGACCCCGGAACCAGGCCCGGGTCCCCCGGGGGGGCTCGTTGACCGCCGCCACCACCGAGGACTCCTCCACCAGGTGCTCGGTGTCCATACGGGCGAACAGGGACCGCGACGGTCGCAGGTCGTGGTACTGGAGGTCCAGGGCCGCCAACCGGTGGTCGTCCCAGTCGCAGTGGTGGCGCTCCCGGTAGGCCTCGATGAGCTGGAGCTTGGCCACCCAGTCGAGCTGGCGGGCCAGGGACATGGGGTCGGTCTCCAAGCCGTTGAGGACCGCCTCCCACCGGCGCAGCACCTCTTCGCCGATGCTCTCGTCCCCCAGGCACTCGAGGCCCCGGTCGTCGGCGTACTTACGGGCCAGGGAGTAGAGCTCCCACTGGATGCCCAGCGCGGTGGAGGTGCTGCCATCGGCCATGGGGAGGGCCAGGGTGAAGGTCCGGTCCAGGGCCACCTCGTGCATGGCGGTCACCGGGTCGGCCAGGGCCAGGCTCCGGCTCCCCGACACGTCGTCCTCGATCATGGCCAGCACCAGCGAGGTGGTGCCCACCTTCAGGAACGTGGCCACCTCGGCCAGGTTGGCGTCGCCCACGATGACATGGAGACGCCGGTAGCGCTGCGGATCGGCGTGGGGCTCGTCCCGGGTGTTCACGATCGGTCGCTTCAGGGTGGTCTCCAGGCCCACCTGCTCCTCGAAGAACTCGGCCCGCTGGGAGAGCTGGAAGTCGACCCGCCGACCGTCGTGGATGGCGGTCTCGGCCCCGACCTTGCCGGCCCCGGCGAAGATCTGGCGGGTGACGAAGTGGGGGGTGATGCCGCTCACGATGCGGGTGAAGGGAGCGGCCCGGTCCATGAGGTAGTTCTCATGGGCCCCGTAGGAGTTCCCCTTGCCGTCGGAGTTGTTCTTGTAGATGACCACTCTGGACCCGTCGCGCACGGCCAGGTCGGCCGCTTCCATGGCCCGGGTCAGGATGAGCTCGCCGGCGCGGTCGTAGCGCAGGCACTCGAGGGCGTCACGGCATTCGGGCGTGGAGAACTCGGGGTGGGCGTGGTCGACGTAGAAACGGGCCCCGTTGGTCAGGACGGTGTTGACCAGATGGGTCTCGACCTGGGGGGGCATGGCCCCCTCGCGGGCGAAGCCGCGGGCGTCGTTGCCGGGGGCCTCGTCCTCGAAGTCCCAGCCGGTCTGTTGGCGGGCCACATCGTGGGCGTAGGCGTTGATCAGCACCGACGAGGCCGCGATCGGATTGGGATCGCCGTTCACCACCTGGATGCCGTACTCGGTCTCTATGCCGCAGACCTTGGGAATGGCCACGAAGTCGACCCTATCCCGACCGGTGGTTAGAGATACTGACCGGTACCCACCCGCTCGATGGACCGGCCGCCCTTGGTCTCGTCGTGATCGCTGATGAGCGTGCGGATGTACACGATCCGCTCGCCCTTCTTGCCCGAGATCTTCGCCCAGTCGTCGGGGTTGGTGGTATTGGGCAGGTCTTCATTTTCCTTGTACTCCTGGCGGATCGACTCCAACAGGTCGCCGGTGCGGATGCCCCGACCCTCCTGGGCGATGGCCCGCTTGATGGCCAGCTTCTTGGCCCGGCGAACGATGTTCTCGATCATGGCCCCAGACGAGAAGTCCCGGTAGTAGAGGACCTCCTTGTCGCCGTTCTGGTAGGTCACCTCCAAGAAGCGGTTCTCCTCGTCGTTCCGGTACATCTCCGCCACGGTGGCCTCGATCATGGCCTGGGTGGCCTTGGCCGGGTCCCCGCCGCCCAGGTTCTTCACCTCGTCGGCGTCGAGGGGGAGGTCCGGGGTCAGGTAGCGGGAGAAGATCTGGGTGGCGGCGATCTCGTTGGGCCGTTCGATGCGGATCTTCACATCGAGGCGGCCCGGGCGGAGGATGGCCGGGTCGATCAGGTCCTCGCGGTTGGACGCCCCGATGACGATGACGTCCTTCAACGTCTCCACGCCGTCGATCTCGGCCAGGAGCTGCGGCACGATGGTCGACTCCATGTCCGAGCTGATGCCGGTGCCCCGGGTGCGGAACAGCGAGTCCATCTCGTCGAAGAACACGATGACCGGGACGCCCTCTTCGGACTTCTCCCGTGCCCGCTGGAAGACCAGGCGGATCTGCCGCTCGGTCTCACCCACGTACTTGTTGAGCAGCTCGGGCCCCTTGATGTTGAGGAAGTAGCTCCGGGCGTTGGTGTTCCCGGTGACCTCGGCCACCTTCTTGGCCAACGAGTTGGCCACGGCCTTGGCGATGAGGGTCTTGCCGCACCCCGGGGGGCCGTAGAGGAGGATGCCCTTGGGAGCGGGCAGCTTGTGCTCGAGGTACAGCTCCCGGAAGAGGTAGGGAAGCTCCACCGCATCGGTGATGGCCTCGATCTGATCGTCCAGCCCGCCCACATCGGCGTAGGTCACGTCGGGCACCTCTTCGAGGACCAGCTCCTCCACCTCGGGACGGGCCAGCTTCTCGATGAGCAGACCGGTGCGGGACTCCATCAGGACGGTGTCCCCGGCCCGGAGCTTGACCCCGGACAGGGCATCGGACAGCTCGGCCACCCGCTCCTCGTCGGCCCGGCCGAAGACCAGGGCCCGTCGTCCGTCCTCGAGGACCTCCTTCAGCACCACCACCTCGCCGGACCCTTCGCCCTCCCGGGCCAGGATGACGCTGAGCGACTCGTTGAGCACCACCTCGTTGCCCCGCCGGAGGTCGTCGAGGTCGATGTCCGGATGGAGGGAGACCCGCATCTTCCGCCCGCCGGAGAACACGTCGACCGTCCCGTCGTCGTTGGTGCCCAGGTAGGTCCCGTAGGCGGCCGGCGGCTGGGTCAGCTTCTCGACCTCCTCGCGGAGGTTGGCCACGTGCTCTTTGGCCGTCTGGAGGGTGAAGGTGAGCTTCTCGTTCTGGGAGACGGCCTGGGCCAGCTGGCCCTTGGTCTCGAGCAGCTTCTCCTCGAGGGTCTGCACCCGGCGCGGGCTCTCCTGCAGCCGCCGACGCAGGACGGTGACCTCTTCTTCTGCGGCCTGGACCCGGATCATCAACGCGCTCGAGGTCGTCGTCCTCCCCCTCCGCCGATCCGTGGCCATGCGTGCTGTCGTCGAAATCAACCGTGGGAATCACCTCACTCGAGTTGCACCCTTGCTGGCGACCCTACACCGGCGTCTGTGGCTTTCACGCGCAATCTGAGCCTGGAGCCAGCCTGGGGCCGGAGGTGGATTGCCCGTTTCTGACGGACCGTCAGCGAACAAGCGCTCGGTTCCGGATAGCATTGGCGCGAGGCACCGGTACCCGGGTTTACTGATGGGCCGCAAGTGGATCGAAGCCTCACCGGCCAGGCGAACGCCTCTGGCCGGTGAAGTCGAGCCGGACCGACAAGTGGAAGCGTAGGAGAGAAGAAGCTGATGAAGGTCTGGATCGACCAGGATCTGTGCACCGGGGACGGGCTGTGTGAGGAGATCGCCCCCGCCGTCTTCACCCTGCTCGACGACGGGCTGGCCTATGTGAAGGAAGGCACCGACGTGAAGAGCGAGCCCGGTGGCTCGGCCGGCATGGCTGCGGTGCCCTCCGAGCTGGAAGATGCGGTCGTCGAGGCCTCCGAGGAGTGCCCGGGCGAGTGCATCTTCATCGAGCAGAGCTGATTCCCCGCTTTCGTTCTGCCCTGCTGCCCTAGCTGCCCGTTCTGCCCTAGCTGCCCGTTCTGCCCGTTCTGCCCGTTCAGGGCTCGGGGGCACCGTTCTGGGGATCGTCTGATTGAAGATCGTCGGACGGGTCCCGGGGGTCATCGAGGATCCGGGGATCGTCAAAGGGAAGCAGTAGCCGGGCGGTGGTCAAGAACCCGGTGTGACCCACCATCCGATGGTCCGGGCGGACCGAGCGGTCCTCGATGTGCCAGGTCCGGTGGAGCACCTCGAGGGTGGAGGCCATGCCGAACCCGTGCTGCTCCATGGACGAGCGCAGCTGGGACGTCTGGTTGATGCTGGGTAGATAGGCGCAGAGGATTCCCCCGGGCCGTAGGGCCTTGGTGGCATGGGGCAGGACCCGCCACGGCTCGGGCAGGTCCAACAGGATGCGGTCCAGGCCCACCTCGGCGATGCCTTCGTAGACATCACGGATCTCCACCCGGTAGCGGGAGTAGCCGATTCCCGTCGCTTCGACGTTGCTGCGGGCCCGTTCGGCAAAGTCCTCCCGGAGCTCGTAGCCGACCACCTCGGCACCGGCCCGCAGGAGGGCCATCGAGAGGGCCCCGGAGCCCACCCCGGCCTCGAGGACCCGCATCCCGGGGGCGATGTCCGCTTCGATCAGGATGGCCCCCAGGTCCTTGGGGTAGATCACCTGAGCCCCGCGGGGCATCTTGAGCACGGTGTCGGACAGCGTGGGGCGCACCACCAGGAAGCGCCGGCCGGTGCTGCCCAGGATGGTCGACCCCTCGGGGGTCCCGATCAGGTCGTCGTGGTTGACGATGCCGACGTGGGTGTGGAACGAGGTGCCGGGCCGCAGCTTGATCAGGTAGCGGCGCTGCTTGGCATCGACCAGCAGGACCCGCTCCCCGGGGTTGAGGATGCTCCGGTCCTCGCTGCCCTCCAGGAGACGGTCCTCGGGGAGTGCCGGGCCCTCGTCGCTCAGCTGTCCGATGACGGACCCGACGAAGGCTGGCTGGCCTTCACGATCAGGCGTTCACCGGGCTTGAGCACCGTGCGGAAGACCACGTCGTCCTGGTGGCGGGCCCGGTTGATCATCCACACGGCCACCCCGACCACGATCCACGCCGTGTGGTAGCCCCGCAGGCCCCGCCCGAACGCCTTGAGTTGGATATAGCGCAGCAGGTTGTCGAGCACCGGATCAGAGCCTCCGGACCTCGACCACGGCGGAGCGACGCCGGCCGTTGCGGCGTCCGATCAGGAACACCACGGCCACCAGGGCCACGCCCACCGCCAGCCCCACTGTCACCACCTGGGAGCGGGTCGACTCGATCTCGTCCGAGGCCTCACCGGTCAGCTCGCGGAACTTGGCCTCGATGTCGTCTCGGGTGATGCGGGTCTGGTCGGGGCTCATGGGTTCTCCTTCTCGGGTCCGCCGGCCGCCCGGCCCTGTCCCCGGGTCACGGTCTTGAGGGCGATGGCGGCGATCAGCACGACGGCGGCAGTACAGATGAGGTAGGGCACCCACGACAGGTTGCCGGCGAAAGTGGTGCCGGTCTCGGTCTGGAGCAACCGCAGGAACGCCACCGACAAGATGACCAGACCGATGGCCAGGGCCACCGAACCGGCCACGCCGAAGGCGATGAACCGTCCGAGCCCCTTGAGCGGGTCAAGGGTCTCCTGCTTGACGTAGTCGATGATCAGACGGGCGGTCTCGCCCCCGGTCGCTCGTAGGCCACCCAGTCCTTTCCCTGCGCCGCTTTGACCTCGGGCCACGGTTCTCCTTGACTTCCGCAGGGGGCGACCGACGACGTGTCGGCCGTGACCTGCCGGTTGATGGCCCCAACTATAGGCAGCCCCCACTCCACGGCCGATCTGAGGCCCGGTCGACCTCCCGTGGCCATCGGCACCGGTGGGCGCATCACCGCCGGGCGGACAGCCGGGACTACTCCCGCTCGGTGAACAGGTAGGTCGAACTGGCCCGGGCCACCACGGTCCCCCGGTCGTCCACCACCTCGGCCTCGGCGAAGGCCACCCGCCGCCCCCCCGAGACCACCTGGGCCGTGCAGTCGAGCACCGCGCCCACCCGCACCGGAGCCAGGAAGCTGGTCTTCATCTCCACATTGGAGGAGAACACCTTTCGCCCCGAGGCCCGGGCGAAGGTCACCGTGGCCGAGCCCATGGCCGAGTCGGCCATGGCCCCGAGGAAGCCGCCCTGCACGATCCCGGCCGGGTTGGCGAACCGCTCGTCGGCCCGCATCCGCCACACCGTCCGGCCCGGTTGGGTCTTGTCGGTACAGATCATCCCGAGGGTCAGCTCGCAGTTGGAGGGGACCTGGATCCGCTGATCAGCCACCCGGTGACGCTACCTCTGGTTCGGAGGGTCGATACTGGAGCCATGAGCGATCAACTCGATGTGCGGCCCGGGCCCGCCGTCCTGGTGGGCGAGGCCGGTGAGGACTGGACCGGCGACGCCGTCTTCTACGAGTACTCGGCCGCGGTCGACCCCCTGGCGGTGGGGGCCATCGCCCCGGTCCCGATCCGCCGCTTCCCGCCCGGGCTCCACGCCGGAGGCCCCTCCCGCCAGGTCGTCCTGGACCTCTCCGCCGACCTCGGCCTCCCCTACCCGGCCACCAGCCCCGGCCTGTTGGCCTCGTTCCTGGTGATCGGCCCCGGGGACCAGGTGGACACCACGCCCGGGGGCACCAGTGAGCTCTACTACTGCCTCCGGGGACGGGGCCACAGCGAGGTGGGCCGGGCCTCGGCATCGGTGGCATCGGCGTCGGCGGCGACACCGCCTCCTGCACCGCCCGGAACCGACCGGATCCCGTGGAGCCAGGGCGACGTCATCACCCTCCCGGCCGGGTGCACCACCGCCCACCGGGCCGACCCCGGCGATCCGGAGGGAGCGCTGCTGTACCGGGTGTGCGACGCTCCCCTGCTCCAGTACCTCGGGGCCACCGCCTCCGAGGAGCGGTTCGAGCCCACCCGTTTCGACGCCCGGGTCACGGCGGCACGCCTGGCCGAGGTGGAAGCAGACCCCGACGCCCTCAACCGCAGCCGCATCAGCGTGCTGCTGGGCAACCGGGCCACGCCTCAGACCCTCACCGCCACCCACACCCTGTGGGCCATGGTGGGGGTGCTGCCGGCCGGGCGGGTCCAGCGACCCCACCGCCACCAGAGCGTGGCCCTAGACCTGATCACCGCCTGCTCGCCCGGCTGCTACTCGCTCCTCGGCCGGGAGCTCGACAAAGACGGCAACATCGTCGATCCCCAACGGGTGGAGTGGGAGGCGGCCGGGGCCTTCGTCACCCCTCCGGGCCTATGGCACAGCCACCACAACGAGTCGGGCCGGCCGGCCTACCTCTTCCCGGTGCAGGATGCCGGGCTGCACACCTATCTCCGGTCACTGGACATCCGGTTCAGCTCGGCGGGGCCCACGGGCGACTGATCGGTCGTGCCCTTCGCCAGTGCCCTGTCGGAGCACCCGGTACCGGCCATGGCCACCGGCGAGACCGCCGGCGCCCTGCTGGAGGCCATCGGCGAGCGACCCGACCTGGTGGTGGTCACCACCACCCGGACCCACGCCGGCGCCCTCGAGGACATCGTGAACACGGTGGACGCCGTGCTCCATCCGCTGGCCATGGTGGGGTGCGCCACCGGCTCGGTGGTGGCAGCCGGCCACCGCTCCGGGGAGACCCCGGCCATCGGCCTGTGGGCCGGCCAGGTCGGGCCCCTGGCCCAGGTCCATCTGCCGCGCCACCCGCCTGTCCGACGACAGCTGGCGGTTCAGCGGCTGGCCGGCGGCCACGGCATTCGAGCCGCGGGCCCTGGTGCTGGTGGCCGATCCCTTCACCTTCCCGGTGGGCGAGTTCCTGGCCTGGCTCCGGATCCGGCAACCGGGACTGCCGGTCATCGGGGGCAATGCCTCGGGCATGCCGCGGGCCCGGCGGCGCCCGGCTGGTGGTCGGGACCGAGGTGATGGCCTCGGGCGCCGCCGGGGTGCTGATAGGCGGTGGCGTGGAGATCGAGCCGGTGGTGGCCCAGGGCTGTCGGGCCTACGGCCGTCCTCTCACCGTGACCAGATCGGAGCGCAACCTCATCCACGAGATCGCCGGGCAACCCGCCCTCGAATGCCTGGCCGAACAGATGAAGAGCGGGCTGGACCCGGTCGACCTGGCCACCATGGGATCGGGGGACCTGCTGGTGGGACGGCTCATCGACGACCGGCTGGACCGCCCCGGGCCGGGCGACTACCTGGTGCGCACGGTGCTGGGTGCGGACCGGTCCACCGGCGCCGTGGCCGTGGAGGACCGGGTGCCGGTGGGAAGCACCATCAAATTCCACCACCGTGACACCGGGGCGGCCCGCGCCGAGCTGTTGACCCTCCTCCAGGGCCGCTACGCCGATGCCGTGCTGATGTTCGCCGGCACCACCCGCAGCGCCCAGCTCTTCGAGGGAGGACCCTCCGACACCGGCATGCTGGTCCGGTCGCTGGGCCCCATCCCGGTGACGGGAATCCTCTCCGCTGGTGAGATCGGGCCCATCGGTGGGTACAACTTCATCCATGGCTCCACCGCGTCCATGGCGCTGCTGCGCGATCGCTAGCTCCGCCACCCCCCTTTCCAGCCACCTCTGCATCCCCGGCTCCGCTGTCATCAGCGGCCAAGAACTCCCCCGTCGTGGCATCGACCCGGGCACGACCGGCCGATAGGGTGACCGCAATGAGTGAGCGCGCAGTGAATCTCGCCGAACCTGCCGGCGCCGGCGATCTCGATCAGCTCGGGATCAATGTCATCCGGGGCCTGGCCATGGACGGCCCGCGTGCCGCCAACTCCGGCCACAGCGGCACGGCCATGGCTCTGGCTCCGCTGGCCCATGTGCTGTTCACCCGGGTCATGCATCACGACCCATCCGAGCCGGACTGGCCCGACCGCGACCGCTTCGTCCTCTCCAACGGACACGCCTCGATCCTGCTCTACTCGATTCTCTATCTCACCGGGTACGGGCTCACCCTCGACGACCTCCGGGCCTTCCGGCAGTTCGGGAGCCGGACTCCGGGCCATCCCGAGCACAATCACACCGCCGGGGTGGAGGTGACCACCGGTCCCCTGGGCCAGGGTGTGGCCGACGGAGTGGGCATGGGCATCGCCGAACGCTGGCTGCGCACCAACTACTCCCCCGAGATCTGCGACCACCACACCTTCGTCATCGCCGGCGACGGCTGCTTCGAAGAGGGCATCTCCCACGAGGCGGCCTCACTGGCCGGTCACCTGCAGCTGGGCCGGTTGGTCTATATCTACGACGACAACCACATCACCATCGACGGGCCCACCGAGCTCTCCTACTCCGACAACGTGACCGAGCGCTTCGAGGCCTACGGGTGGTCGGTGGACAACATCGGTGAGGTGGCCAACGACCTCGACGCCATCGAGTCGGCCCTGGAGCGGGCCAAGGCCGAGGAGGACCGGCCGTCCCTGATCATCCTGCGCAGTCACATCGGCTTCCCCTCCCCCCACCTCATGGACACGGCCAAGGCCCACGGGGATCCGTTCCCGCCCGACGAGATCCGGCTGACCAAGGAGTTGCTGGGCCTGCCTCCCGACGAGACCTTCTGGGTTCCCGACGACGTGCTCGACCTGTACCGGCGGTGCATCCCCCGAGGCCAGGCCTGGCGGGCCGAGTGGGAGGCCCGCTTCGCGGCCTGGGGGGGCGACAAGGACCGCTGGAACGCCGGCCAGGCCGGCCATGGGATACCCGGATGGGAGTTGTCGCTGCCGGTCTTCGGACCCGACGACGGGCCCATGGCCACCCGCAAGGCCATCAAGGCCTGTCTCGACGCCTCTGGTTCGCAGATTCCCGGGGTGATGCCCGGAGCCGCCGATCTGACCGGGAACACCGGCATGGGCATGGCCGGCGCCGAGGCCCAGGAGCCCGACAACCCCGGTGGCGACCTCATCCACTACGGCATCCGCGAGCACGGCATGGCCGGGGCCATGACCGGAATGGCCGCCCACCGTGGCATCCTCCCGGTGGGTGGCACCTTCTTCGTCTTCAGCGACTACATGCGCGGAGCGGTGCGGGTGGCCGCGCTCTCCGACGTGCACGTCATCTACTCGTGGACCCACGACTCGGTGGGCCTGGGCCAGGACGGGCCGACCCACCAGCCCATCGAGCAGCTGGCCGCGGTGCGGGCCATGCCCAACCTGCGGATCATCCGCCCGGCCGACGCCAACGAGACCGTCCAGGCCTGGCGCATCGCCGTCAACGGCGAGGGTCCCACCGGCCTCATCCTGTCCCGGCAGGAGCTCCCGGTCCTGGCCGACACAGCGGACCTGGCCCCAGAGGGTGTGGAGCGCGGGGCCTACGTGCTGCAGGATCCGGACGGTCCCTTCCAGGTGGTCCTGATCGGCACCGGGAGCGAGGTCCATGTGTGCCTGGCCGCCGCCGACCGGTTGAAGGCGGCCGGCATCGCGGCCCGGGTGGTGTCGTTCCCGTCGTGGGACCTCTTCGCCAAGCAGCCCCCCGGGTACCAGCAGGAGGTGCTCCCGGTCGGGGTGCCCCGACTGGCCGTCGAGGCCGCCAGCTCCTTCGGGTGGGACCGGTACGCCGATGCCACCGTGTGCATCGACCACTTCGGGGCCTCGGCTCCCGGGGACGTGGCCCTCACCGAATTCGGCTTCACCCCCGAGCATGTGGCCGCCCGGGCCACCGAGCTGGTCTCGACGGGGTCTGCCCCATGACCACCAGGCCTTGGAAAGGAATTCCGTGACCACGCTGAACGATCTCTACGACCAGCAGGGGCAGAGCCCCTGGCTGGACAACCTGAGGCGGGACTGGCTCCAGGACGGCACCTTGGCCGGTCTGGTGGCCAAGGGCATCCGGGGGGTGACCTCCAACCCCACCATCCTGGCCAAGGCCATCGCCGGCCAGGACACCTACGATGACGACTTCGGCTCGCTGATCAAGACGAAATCGGTGGAAGACGCCTACTGGGACCTGGTCATCGACGACATCCGCGGGGCGCTCGGCATCCTCCGCCCGGTCTACGACTCCTCGCAGGGCACGGACGGCTTCGTCTCCATCGAGGTGGCGCCGGCCCTGGCCCACGACACCGACGGGACCATCGCCATGGCCCGCTCCCTCCACCAGCGCATCGACCAGCCCAACGTGCTGGTCAAGATCCCGGCCACCCCCGAGGGCCTCCCGGCCATCCGCCAGATGATCAGCGAGGGCCGCAGCATCAACGTGACCCTCATCTTCAGCATCAACCGCTACGGGGACGTCATCGAGGCCTATCTCTCCGGTCTCGAGGCCCTGGTGGCCTCCGGGGTGGAAGACCTGTCCCACGTGGCCAGCGTGGCTTCGTTCTTCATCTCCCGGGTGGACACCGAGGTGGACCGACGCCTCGAAGCCGCGGCCCACTCCTCGGACAAGGACACCGCGCTGCTCGACCTGCGGGGCCAGGCCGCCGTGGCCCAGGGCCGGCTGGCCTATCAGCTGTTCGAGTCCCGGTTCTCGGGGCCCCGCTGGGAGGCCCTGGCCGCCAAGGGCGCCCGGGTCCAACGACCCCTATGGGCCTCGACCTCCACCAAGAACCCCGACTACCCCGACCTGCTGTATGTGGACTCGCTGATCGGGCCCGACACCGTCAACACCATGCCCGACGGCACCGTGGCTGACTTCCTCGACCACGGCACCGTGGCCCGCACCGTGGACACCGACGTCCACGGGGCCGAGTACCTCATCAACCAGCTGGCCGGGGCGGGCATCGACATGGAGGACGTGGCCAACGTGCTCGAGACCGAGGGCGTGGCCTCCTTCGCCAAGTCCTTCGACGAGCTCATGCAGTCCCTCTCGGACAAGGCCAACGCCCTCACCGCCGGATAGCGGGCGGTAGAGCGTCCCGACCGACGGTCCCAGCAGGAGCAGTGCCGGGGCGGTAGCGGTCCGGGTCATCGCCGGGGCTCCACGGTCTGCACAGTCTGCACGGGCTGCACCGCCTGGCGGACGTGGGCCGGTGGGTGTGGACCGGTGGAGAACGGCCGAGACCGACAACACCGGACAGACGATCCGGCCGGAACAGAACCAGGTAGAGCAGCCAGACAAGCAGCCAGACAGAACAGCCAGACAGAACGACCAGACAGAGCAGACAGAGAGGACCAAGATGGTGCCGGCATGAGTCCCGACCCGACCACCTCCACCCCGGCCGCATCCTCGGGGAAGAAGCGCACCCTGCCCCCGGTCCTGTCCAAGGCGCCTCCGGCGGCCATGGTCATCTTCGGGGCCTCGGGCGACCTCACCGCCCGCAAGATCCTCCCGGCCCTGGCCCGCCTGGCCGACCGGGGGGTCCTCGACGACGGCTTCACCATGATCGGGGTGGCCCGGACCGAGTGGAGCGACGAGGAGTTCCGCCAGCATGTGGCGGAGTCCACTCCCGACGGCGGCCCCAAGTGGAAGGCCCTCACCGAGCGCTTCCGGTACATCTCGGGCGAGTACGACCATCCCGACACCTTCGCCGTGCTGAAGGAGCACCTGGACGAGGCCGACCGGGTGGACGGCACCAACGGCAACCGCCTGTACTACATGGCCACCATTCCCAGCGTGTTCGGCCTGGTGGCCGGGGCGCTGCGCGACCATGCCTGCACCAGGCCGGCCCCGGGGGGATCGTTCGTCCGGGTGGTGGTGGAGAAGCCCTACGGCCGCGACCTGGACAGTGCCATCGCCCTCGACGAGCAGATGCACGGGGCCTTCGACGAGAGCCAGATCTTCCGGATCGACCACTACATGGGCAAGGAGACCGTGCAGAACGTGTTGGCCCTGCGGTTCGCCAACGCCATCTTCGAGCCCATCTGGAATCGCCGCTATATCGAGCAGGTGCAGGTGACCGTGGCCGAGAGCCTCGGGGTGGAGCACCGCGGGGGCTTCTATGAGACGGCCGGGGCGTTGCGCGACATCGTGCAGAACCACGTCATGCAGGTGCTGGCCCTGACCCTGATGGAGTCCCCCACCAGCACCGACGCCGACCGGGTGCGCGACGAGAAGGTCAAGCTCCTCCAGGCCATCGACATCCCCACCCCGGACGAGGCCGTGGACAAGGCGGTCCGGGCCCAGTACACCGCCGGGACCATCGACGGCGACAAGGTCATCGGCTACCGCCAGGAGCAGGACGTCTCCCCCGAGAGCCAGACCGAGACCTACGTGGCCCTCCGGCTGCGGGTGGAGAACTGGCGCTGGGCCGGGGTGCCCATCTACGTCCGCACCGGCAAGCGCCTGCCGGCCCGGGTCACCGAAGTGGCCCTCACCTTCCGTCAGGTGCCGTTCCTCCTCTTCGACCACCGGACCAGCCGGGACCTCCGGCCCAACACCCTGATCCTCAGGATCCAACCCGACGAGGGCATCAGCCTGGAATTCGGAGCGAAGATCCCCGGCGAGAAGTTCCACCTTCGCTCGGTGGCCATGGACTTCTCCTACGCCGAGGCCTTCGCCGGGGTGGAGGCCGCCGACGGCTACGAGCGTCTCATCCATGACGCCATGGTCGGCGATGCCACCCTGTTCATCCGCTCCGACGAGGTCCACCAGGCCTGGAGGATCGTCGATCCCTACCTCAAAGCATGGGCGGAAGGCGGCGACGCCATGCTGACCTACCCGGCCGGCACCTGGGGCCCCCACATGGCCGATCTGCTGGTCGAGCGGTCCGGGGACGCCTGGCGCAACCCCGAGGTCGATCTGGAGCTGAGCGGCGGCCGCTTGACGGATCTGCCCCAATGAACGGGCGCGTGGAGCAGGTCGCCTCGGTGCCGGAGGCCTTCGCCCGGTTGGTGGCGGACCGGCTGGCCGCGCCCCGGGACGGCGGGTTCTCGCTGTTCCTGTCGGGGGGCAGCACCGCCCAGGACTGCTACCGGGCCCTGGCCGGGCTCTCGGCACCGGTCGAGTGGAGCACCGTCGACATCTACCTGGGCGACGAGCGGTGCGTCCCGTTGGACGACCCCGACTCCAACCACCGGATGATCACCGAGACGCTCCTCGACGTGGTGGGGCCGGTCCGGTCCGACCACCCCATGTACCGCTCGGGGCCGCCCGCAGATGCTGCCGCGGCCTATCAGGCCGAGATCGAGCCCCTGGGCCACTTCGACCTGGTCCATCTGGGACTGGGCCCCGACGGGCACACCGCTTCGTTGTTCCCCGACTCCGCGGCGCTGGCCGTCGACGACCCCGACGTGCTGGTGGTGGCCAACCAGGATCCCAATCACAACAATCCCCACGACCGGATCACCCTGACCCTGGCTGGGATCGCCCGCGCCCGGCTGGTGGTCTTCACGGTGACCGACCAGTCGAAGCACGACCCCTTCTCCCGCATCGTGGCCGGCGCCGATCTGCCGGCCAGCCGGGTGATGGCCGACGAGGTGCTGTGGTTGGTCGACGCCGATGTCGTAGGCGACACGGTCCTGCCCGGCTGAGACTTCTGCTTCCCGCGTGAGCCCTCCCGCTTAGCCCGCCGGGCTCCTCCGGTAAGGTGTCGCCGATGCCTGCCGACCCCGGCTCCACGCCCGTTGGCGCCGCCCCCTCCCAGCTGTCGCAGACCGATCCACGCCAGCTGTTGGGCATGTCATTGGAGAGCCTGCAGGCCCGGGCCCGCCAGGTCCGCCAGGCGGCCCACGGCAACCGCATCACCTTCTCCCCCAAGGTCTTCATCCCCTTGACCATGCTGTGCCGTGACCGCTGCGGCTACTGCACCTTCGCCAAGGCCCCGGCCCGGCTGGAGTCCCCCTACCTGTCGCTCGAGGCCGTGCTGGACATCGCCCGGGCCGGACGGGACGCCGGCTGTCACGAGGCCCTGTTCACCTTGGGTGAGGGTCCCGAGGACCGCTATCCGGCCGCCCGGCAGTGGCTGGCGGCCCACGGCTACACCTCGACCGTCGACTACCTGGTGGCCTGCTGCCAGGCCGTGCTGGACGAGACCGGCCTCCTGCCCCACGCCAACGCCGGGGCCCTGGACGGCGCGGACCTGGAGCGGCTGCGTTCCGTCTCGGCCAGCCAGGGGATGATGATCGAGTCGGTCAACCCCGATCTGGACGCCCACCGCTCGGCGCCGGACAAGACGCCGGCCCGCCGGCTGGCCACCCTGGAGGCGGCCGGCGTGGCCCAGATCCCCTTCACCACCGGCCTGTTGGTGGGTATCGGCGAGTCGCGCTCCGACCGGATCGAAACCCTGGAGGCCATCGCCCGGAGCCACGCCCGTCACGGTCATGTGCAGGAGGTGATCGTCCAGAACTTCCTGCCCAAACCGGGCACCTCCATGCACAGGTCCCCTCCCTGCCCCACCGATGAGTTCTTGTGGACCATCGCCGTGGCCCGGCTGATCCTCCCGCCGGACATCCACCTGCAAGCTCCGCCCAACCTGTCCGACGACCTGGCGCCGCTGCTGGCGTCAGGGATCGACGATTGGGGCGGCGTGTCACCGGTCACCGCCGACCACGTCAACCCCGAGCGGGCCTGGCCTGCGCTCGACGTACTGCGGGGTGCCACCGAGGCGGGAGGGTTCACCCTGGCCCCACGGCTCACCCTCTACCCCGAGTTCGCCCTCGACCCCGCACGCTGGCTGGGCGAGACGCTGCGGTTCCCGGTGCTCGACGCCTCCGACGCCGAGGGCCTCGGCCGCGACCACCCGTGGGTCTCCGGCGGAAACATCCCCCCGCCCCGGCTGTTCGGGACCGGGTCTGGTGCTGGTTCTGACACCGGTGGTGCGAGTGCCGCCGCCGCTTCCGCCGGCCCCCCGCTCGGTGCTCCCCCGGTGGCAACGGTGCCGACCGCCCACAGTGCCGTGGGGGACGTACTGGCCGGCGTGGCCCTCGGCCACACCGTGGGCGAGGACGAGATCGTCACCCTGTTCGGGGCCCGGGGCTCCGAAGTGCGGTCGGTGGCCGCGCTGGCCGACCAGCTCCGGTTCGACGCCGTGGGCGACGAGGTCACCTACGTGGCCAACCGCAACATCAACTACACCAACGTCTGCACCTTCAAGTGCAAGTTCTGCGCCTTCTCCAAGGGGCCCCTGTCGCTCAACCTCCGGGGTGCCCCGTACCTTCTCGAGCTCAGCGAGATCACCGACCGGGTGCGCCAGGCCGAAGAGCTGGGAGCCACCGAGGTGTGCCTCCAGGGAGGCATCCATCCCAAGTTCGACGGGGAGTACTACCTGGAGGTGATCAAGGCCGTCCGTGAGGCCTCGCCCACCATCCACATCCACGGCTTCACCGCCTTGGAAGTCACCGAGGGCGCCCGTCGCTCGGAGATGCCACTGGCCGACTACCTCATCTTGTTGCGCGACGCCGGGCTCAAGACCCTCCCGGGCACGGCGGCCGAGATCCTCGACGACCCGGTCCGGGCCATCCTGTGCCCGGACAAGATCAACACCGAGGAGTGGCTCTTCGCCCACCGGACCGCCCACCAGGTCGGCCTACGGTCCAACGTGACCATCATGTTCGGTGCCGTGGAGCAGCCCCGCTCGTGGGCCCGCCATCTGATCCGGACCCGGGACCTCCAGCACGAGACCGGCGGCTTCACCGAGTTCGTCCCCCTCCCCTTCGTGCACATGGCCACGCCCATCTACCTGACCCGAAAGGCCCGACGCGGACCCACCTTCCGGGAGACCCTCCTGATGCACGCCGTGGGCCGCATCGCCTACCGGGGCGCCATCGACAACATCCAGATCAGCTGGGTCAAGATGGGGGCGGACGGCGTCCGCCAGATCCTGCGGGCCGGCGTCAACGACCTGGGGGGAACACTGATGGACGAGAACATCTCGCGGGCTGCCGGCGCCTCCCACGGTCAGATGATGGACGCTGACCAGTTCCGGGCCATCGTGGAGCCCCTGGGTCGCCATCTGGCCCAGCGGACCACGCTCTACGGTCGGGTGCCGAGCCCGGGCGACCACGCCGCAGTCCTCGCCGGCACCGGTTGAGCCGATCGGGATGACCCCGGAGCCCTTGGCCGTGACCCCGGACCCGGGTGAGCCCACACCCGAGCCCACACCGGACGCCGCCTCCGAGCAGTCGGTGACCGCCGCCGTGGACAGCCTGCTGGATGAGCTGTGCTCGAGCAACACATCCCGGGCCCAGCGGCGCCTCTATCAGTCGATGCTGCACACGGTGACCACCCTGGCCACGGACGGCACCGAAGTCATCGACCTGAAGGTGGCCGACAGCGCCCTGGCCGAAATGGCCGAGGCCTTCCGGGTCTTCCAGCCGTACCGCCGGAAGAAGAAGGTCACCATCTTCGGCTCGGCCCGCACCCAGCCCGACCACCCGGCCTACCAGTGCACCCGCGAGCTGGCCGCGGCCATGGCCGCGGCGGACTGGATGGTGGTGACCGGGGCCGGTCCCGGGATCATGGCTGCCGGCATGGAGGGCGCCGGCCGGGACAAGTCCATCGGGGTCAACATCCGGCTGCCCTTCGAGCAGGGGGCCAACTCCTTCATCGCCCAGGATCCCAAGCTGGTGGAGATGCGGTTCTTCTTCACCCGCAAGCTCATGTTGATCAAGGAGTCCGACGGGTACGTGGTCATGCCCGGTGGGTTCGGAACGCTCGACGAGGGATTCGAACTGCTGACCCTGCTGCAGACGGGGAAGGCCGAGCCGGCGCCCGTGGTCCTGCTCGACGTGCCCGGCGGGTCCTACTGGGACGGCTGGGAGGAGTTTCTGGCCTCGGAGGTCGAGCCCCGGGGTCTGGTGTCCCCCGATGACCGGGCCCTGTTCCACAAGACCGACAACGTGGGCCAGGCCGTGGAAGAGATCCTGGGCTTCTACCGCAACTACCAGTCGTGCCGCTGGGTGGGCGACTTGCTGGTCATGCGGCTGGCGGTGGCCCCCGACCGCTCGGAGTTGGCCGACCTCAACCGCCGCTTCGCCGACATCGTGACCAGCGGGTCCATGCGGCTGTCCAAGCCGCTACCACCCGAACGTGCCGACCACGACCACCTCGACCTGGAGCGCCTGGTCTTCCGATTCGACAAGATCCATTACGGACGGCTCCGCCAGCTGATCGATGCCCTCAACCATCTCGGGGTGCAAATCGGCTGAGCCGGCCCACTCGGCAGCTCCGCTGATCGAGCGGCGCTGGAGAGCGGTCGCCGAGGTCAGTCCGGTCCGGACTCGCCATACGATCCGAAGCTGAGCTGGTCCCGAAGGGGCGGATCGATCACAACCCCCTCAGCCTCGAGGCTTCGGACGATGGTCACCAGCACTTGGGCGAGGTAGGTGGCCACCGTGGCGGCCTGGGTGGTGGTCACCAGTATTCGGCGCATCTGCTCGTAGGGAAAGTCCTGCTCGGCGATGGCATCGAGGATGTCCATATTGATCGACTTCAGAAGTGCTGCCGATTCCGGCCCAAGGTTCCGAAGGTCCGGTTCGTCCAGCATGCTCAGGACGATGGCACTGGCCAGGGCGACGGCATGGGCATCGGCCTCGGCCGCGATGTCCTCGGGCTCGCCGCTCATCACCCGGGTCAGGGCCCGTCGTCGAGGAAGGGGTCAGCTCCCGACGGTGCCAGCAGGCGGGCGGCCTTCTCCACCGAACGACGGGCCCGGGTTATCCGCTTCTCCTCCGCGGTGACCAGCGGGTCCGGCTCTCCACCGGCGCGCACCGAGTCCGTGGCCTGACGCAGCCGGTCGAGAGCCAGATCGGCCAGCTCTTCGGCGATGGCGGCCAACCGGTCGGCGATGTCGACCGGATCCGTGCCCACCGTCACCGACCAGCCGGGAGCTCGACCTCGACCACCTCGAGGTCGCCGGCGGCGTACCCGGCCCGGAGCACCTTCTTGTCGAACTTGCCCACACTGGTCTTGGGTATCTCCGAAACGAAGGTCCATCGCTCCGGCAACCACCAACGGCTGACCCGACCACTGAGGAACTCCATCACCTCCTGAGCGGAGAGAGTGCTGCCTTCCTCGCGGACCACCGCCGCCAAGGGCCGCTCGCTCCACCGCTCGTCGGGCACGGCAATGACCGCGGCCTCGACCACCCCCGGGTGGGCCATCACCTCGTTCTCCAACTCCACCGACGAGATCCACTCGCCACCGGACTTGATCACGTCCTTGGTCCGGTCACTGATCTGCATGAAGCCCCGCCGGTCGAGCGAGCCGATGTCACCGGTCCGCAGCCAGCCGTCGTGGAAACGCTCGGGGGCGGGATCCAGGTAGTAGGAGCGGCAGATCCACGGGCCCCGGACTTCGAACTCCCCCACCGAGGTGCCGTCGTTGGGCAGGATCGACCCGTCCTCGGCAGCCACCCGCACCTCGACCCCCGGGACCACCCTGCCGGTCTTGGCCCGCCATTCGATCTCTTCCTCCGGCGGTGTCCCCCGGGGAGGGAGGGCCAGCGAGCAGAGCGGGCTGGTCTCGGTCATGCCCCAGCCCTGGACCAGCTCGACGCCCAGCTCGTCCCGGAACTGCTCGATGAGCTGCCGCGGCACGGCGGCGCCCCCGGCGGTGATCATCCGCAAGGAGGACAGGTCGACCGGGTGGGTCCTGGAGTACCGGAGCAGGTCGCTCCAGATGGTCGGCACGCCGGCCGAGATGCTGGGCCGGTGCCGGGCGATGATGGCGCTGAGCGGCTCCGCCTGGAGGAACTGCTGGGGCATCACCAGGTCGGCGCCGGTCATGAAGCACCCATAGGGCGTGCCCCAGGCGTTGGCGTGGAACATGGGCACGATGGCCAGGACCCGATCGAGCTCGTTGATGCCCAGCGAGGAGCCCGAGGTGATGGCCATGCTGTGCAGGTAGGTCGACCGGTGGCTGTAGACCACGCCCTTGGGGTTGCCGGTGGTACCCGACGTGTAACACATGGCCGCCGCCTGGCGTTCGTCGAACTCGGGCCAGTCGTAGCCGGGCTCCTCGGCCCCGACCAGCGCCTCGTAGGAGAGCGTCTCCCCCAAGGCCGTGGCGTCACCCTCGCCCGCCACCACGATGTGCTTCACCGTGGTCAGCTGCTCCCGGACCCGCGCCAACAAGGGGATCAGTGAGGCGTCGACGATGATGACCTGGTCCTCGGCGTGATTGATCACGTAGGACAGCTGCTCGGGAAAGAGCCTGAGGTTCAAGGTGTGCAGGACCGCACCCATCCCCGGTATGGCCAGATAGGCCTCCAGATGGGTCCGGTTGTTCCACAGGAAGGTGCCCACCCGGTCGCTGTCTCCCACACCGAGCTTCTCGAGGGCCCGGGCCAGCCGTTCGGCCCGTTCGGCCACCTCGGTGAACGAAGACTCGACAGCCTCGCCGTCCGGGCCGGTGACCGTGATGACCTGGCTGTCGCCGTAGACGTGTTGGCCGTGGCGGAGAATGCCACTCACCAACAGCGGAGCATCCTGCATGGTACTCAGCATGAGCATTCCTCCCTATCCCGACCTATCCCGATGGCCGTGCCAGATGATCGAGCTTACCGATCGAGGGCAGGGCCTGATGGCGACCTGGTGGCGCCTGGCCTCGCCCACGCCTACCCGCCGTTCGACCCCCGTAAGCTGGGGTTATTACTCTAACCTTTAGGTCTATGGTTAAGTATCTCTAACCGTTAAGTAGAGATTGATCCTTCGTATATGGGTAGGCCTCCGATACGTGGTCGGTACGTAGTCAGTATGTGGTCAGGCATGTGGTCATAGGTACGGGCACGGGTGGCCACCTCCCCTCTCTGGTTGACGCATCGCCAAGGCTCACTTAGCGTTGCCACAACCTGCGGGGGGCGGGACGAGTGGGCCTACCTCCGTCGTAGCGGAACAGAGGGGGAAAGATGGCAGGCACCAAGAACCTGTCTCGCGCCGGATGGCTGATCGTTGGGACCGTCGTGGCGCTGACCCTGGCAACTCCCGGCCTCGCAACCGCCATGAGCGTCCAACCCGGAGTCGGAAGCGGGGGCCAGAGGATCGAAGGGGCGGCTGCACTGGCCAGCCCGTCCTTCTTCAACTCCTCCTTCCAGGTGCTCCCGGGCTCTCTCGTGAGCCTCCACTGGGGCAGTGGATCCGGGAACCTGCAATCCGGCCTTCACTACCTGCTCACGTCCTCCCTTCCGGGCTTCTCGTCGGGGTCGGTCACAACCTGGCCGCCCGGTACGTCCCCGGCCTCAACCTGGAGCAGCGCCGGCTGGTCGACAAATGCCCGCGCCGTGACAGTGGCGATTCCAAAGGACGCCACTGCCGGGACTTCCTATGGCGTGTCCATCGCCACCTGCGACTCGACGGAATGCAGCTCGCCAAACCGCGCAGAGGTGACGGTTCCTTTTTCTCCCACCAAGTGGGTCACGCAGAACTTCCGGTCGGCCTATCCGCAAGCCTCTACCTTCGCCACACCGGGCCAACCCTTTGCCACAACCTTCCTGACCACCGACAATTCGATCTGGACCGCCAGCGAATTCAGCTACGACGTGGCGGAGATCAGGAACAACGGCAAGCGGGCCACTGCCTTCAAGGTCGACATCCCTAAAGGATCCTCTTCCTTATTTCAAGAACCGTTCGCAAACTGCAATACCTCGCCGTGCAAACGGTCCGCCATCAGCGCGCTCAGCGAACAGGTCATAACCGCCGGCGGGATGATCTGGCTGACCTTTGGCGGTTGGAGGTGGGACAGGACCTCGGCGCCCCCGAACCATTCCGAGGTGGTCGGGTTCGATCCGACCACGAAGAAGTTCTGCACCTACCTTCTCCCCGGAGACAACAACGAAATTGCCGGCATCGCCTCCACCGGGACGGGAAAGGACCGCCGGATCTGGGTGGTCGAATCGCGTGGGTCGGGAAATGATGCCTCCCTTGATGGCTTCGACCCTTCAGCGATCGGCAGCGGCTGCGACGGTCAGGCCGACGAAGCATACGTGCTTCCGGCTTCCGTCAGGTTGCTGACATGGCCCCGGAGCGGCGGCCTGTGGCCCGCCCAGATCGCTGTCGACCCGACTTCGGCAAGCTTGTGGATAACAGACTTTGACGGGTATCCATCAGATGGAACGACATACAGCGACATCGACCAGGTGGACATCTCCGTTCCCCAGAAGCCCACATTCGAGAGCAAGTACTCGATACCATCCGCCAATACCTCGTCCTTCCTCGGGGCAAAGCCCTGGGAGATCACTGCTCCTCCAGGTTCCAACTACGTGTATGCCGTGGACAACGGCGACGCCGAGGTCGTTCGGATCGACAAGAGCACCAAGCAGGTGGACGAGCTCGCCATTCCCCTCACCTCGGATGTCGAGAATGGTTTCGGCCTGGCCATAGCCTCCGGACGCCTGTACTTCACCCTGGCCAACGACGCCCTCACCGACTTCGGCGAGGCCTCGACCTTCGGATACGTGAACCTCTCGTCGTGGGCCCTAGGTTCTTCGCACGCAGACGGGGTTCTCTACTCCGGGCTGTCCGCGGTAACCGATCCGAGCGCCAAGGCGGACTATCGGGCCATAGCAGTCGGTTCCACTGGGCAGGTAGCCATAACCGACAAGTACGGGATGATCCGCCTGACACCCAAAAAATGACCTGACGCGCCCTTCGCCGAGGGGGATTGGGCGGGTAGCACCGCAGGTGCTGCCCTTGGCGGCCATTCTGCGGTGCCGTTGCCGTAAGGTTCTGGTTGATGAAGTCCCGGCGGACCGCAGCGGAATTCCTGGCCTTCACCATCATCGTCGCTGTTATTGCCGCCGGTTGCAGCAACTCAGCCAGCCCCAGCGCCACGACGAGCCCGGCGAAGACGGCCGCCACGACCTCGCCGGCTTTCGTGTCCAAGGCCATTCCCAAGTCACCGGTTGGTGACCAGCTCACCTGGCTCCTCGGTGCCATGGGTACCGTGCCGCTGACGAACCACGTCATCGACGCCCGTTTCAGCTCCTCCTTTCTCCACTCCGTCAGCCCCGACCAAATCAACACCGCCTTGACCGGCGTGCAATCCGCCTCCGGCTCCCCTGCAGCCGACCCTTCAAATGCATCTCTGGACGGCCTGCTGGTGGTGGAACCATCGGCCCTCCAAGCCGTGGCCACCATCGGCACCACCAAGTGGCTGATCTCCATCGGCGTCAATGCGGAGGGGCTGATCGAGGGCCTGCTGTTGAGCCGTTACGTACCGCCACCGACGAGTTGGGACCGACTCGACGGCGACCTGGCGGCCATTGCCCCTGATGTCAGCTTTATGGCGGCCCGGGTCTCGTCGAACGGGCACCTGTGTCCCGATCCACCAGGTGGCCGCCTCGACCACACGCCCACTGGCCTCGATGTTCAAACTCTTCGTCCTTGGCGCTCTGGCCCGACAGATCGGCGAAGGGAAGGTCAGCTGGGATCAGAAGCTCACCGTCACGTCCGCGCTCAAGAGCATCGGGAGCATCCAGGGCTCCCTTCAGTACAGTCCGGTCGGGACACAGGTGACGGTGGAGGACACCGCCACCAAGATGATCTCCCTCAGCGACAACACTGCGGCTGACATGCTGATCAATCTGGTAGGTCGGTCCGCCGTCGAGTCACAGGTTCATGAGTGGACCGGCAGCGCCACTCTCGACAACCCCTTCTTCACCACCCGCGAGCTGTTCCTTCTCCACTACGTGAACTACCCGGCCTTGGCCAACCGGTACCTGGCTGTGAACCCGAGTGAGCGGGCATCCTTCCTGGCGTCGTCTGTGGACCCACTTTCACTCAGCCAGATCCACGAATCCACCACCCCGCGCCGTGTCGGCTCCCTGGAGTGGTTCGCATCGCCGCTGGACATGTGCCGGGCATTCGTGGGTCTGCAGCAGCTGTCCACCCGACCTGGTCTGGCCCCGATCGACCCGATTCTCTCCACCAATCAAGGGGAAATTGGCCTCACCCAGCCGACGTGGTCGACCGTCTGGTTCAAGGGCGGATCCGAGCCCGGCGTGGTCACCCTGGGCTATCTGGCCAAGAAGAGCGACGGTCACACCTATGTGGTGGTGGCAATGGCGGAGAACCCCTCGGCAGCGTTACGTGCTTCGTCCACCGCGGACCTGGTGTCCATTGCCCGAGGGGCCTTCGGACTGATCGGTTAGCAACACCGCTGGCGCACAACCGCCAGACCGTCCGGGCCTGAAACACCCCTTGCGTCGGCCGCGACCGGGTGGTGGACTGGCGTGGCCGTCGGCGGAACGTACGCCGCATGCCCGGGCTCCCCTCACCGGAGGGCCTCGGATCTGAGCCCGACCGCTCACACCACTCCCCACCATCGTGGAGGCCCGGATATGGGCAAGCTGGTCGTAGGCGCCGCCGTCACACTCCTGGTCTTCACCATGGGCCTGGTCTCGATCGTGGCCGTGGTCAGCGGTGGATCGTCGGCCTCTGGCAGTTCCGGTACCTCCGGCGGCTCCGGTCCCGGTGGGGCCGGCTCCAGCGACGGTGGCCCGGCCATCCCGGCCGGGTGGCTGGGCCTCTACCAACGGGCCGCCACCACTTGCCCCGGTCTGCCCTGGGCGGTGGTGGCCGGTATCGGGACCGTCGAGACCGGCAGCGGCCGCTCGACCGCACCGGGGGTGTGGTCCGGAGCCAACAGTGCGGGCGCCGAGGGGCCCATGCAGTTCCTGCCGGCCACGTTCGCCGAATACGCGACGGTAGGCCCAGGTGGCGCCCGACCGGCCTCCCCGTACGATGCCATCGACGCCGTCTACTCCGCCGTCGCTCTGCTGTGCGCCAACGGGGGCGCCACCTCGCCGAGCCTGCGCGCCGCGATCCTCGACTACAACCACTCGGCCCTCTATGCCAACACCGTGCTCACCCTGGCCCTGGCCTTCCAGCAGGACCCCACCACCTCGGACACGGTGGTCACGGCGCTGTCCTTCACCGCCCGGCAGCTGGGCGTCCCGTATCTGTGGGGAGGAACCGGGGTCGGCGGCTACGACTGCTCCGGGCTGGTCCAGGCGGCCTACCGGTCAGCCGGGGTGAGCCTGCCACGGGTGGCCCAGGACCAGTTCGACGCCGGCCCGGCAGTGGCGGGCGGCGCCACGGTACAGCCCGGGGACCTGGTGTTCTTCGGAAGCGGGCCCTCGGGGGTCCAGCACGTCGGGATGTATGTGGGCTCGGGCGAGATGATCGATGCCCCCCATACCGGCACGGTCATCCGGTTCGACGCCGCCGACCAGTCCGATCTGGTCGGGGCCACCAGCCCGGCGTAGCCGAGCCCGATGGCTGATGATCCGTTGGTTGAGGACGGGATCGAGGGCCGCGACTACGGCTGCGGATACCAGTACAGGACGTCCCCTTGGGACGTGAACACCGAAGGAGCGATCCAGGGACGGATGAAAATCGGTGAGTCGATGGACGTCGAGGCGATCCCGACGGCTGTCCCGTCACCGGATCCCACCGCCGAGCCCTGGAATGGGGCGTATCCGAAGGCGAAGATGCCGCCATCCGCGCCGACGAGGTAGTAGCCGGAACCAGGCGGGTGGAGCGCTTCATAGAAAAGTGCAGGGTAGGACGTGGAGGTTACGCCCACGATGGGAGCGTTCAGGGGCTGACCGCCCATGGATCCGTCGAATTGGGCGTTGCCGAAGGCGAAGACACCCCCATCCGCGCCGACGAGGTAGTAACCGGAGGCCGCCGGCTGGGGCGGGTCGCTGACCGCAGAGTACGACGTCGAGGCCATGCCCACGATGGGAGCGTTCAGGGACTGGCCGCCTGTCGATCCCTCGAACTTGGCGTCTCCGAAGGCGAAGACACCGCCGTCGCTGGCCACCAGCCAGTAGCCGCGGCCGGTCGGAGTCGAGCTGATCCCGACGATGGGCCGGTCGAGGGTCCTACCTCCCATAGAGCCGTAGAAACCGGCGTCACCGAAGGCGAAGACACCGCCGTCCGAGCCCACGAGCCAATATCCGTTGTCCGCCGGCGCGGCGCCGACGCCCACGATGGGGGCGGCCAGGAACTGTCCATTCATCCCGGGCAACTGGCCTTTGCTTCCGTACACGGCTCCCGAACTCGTCACGGAGATATTCCCGTCTTCCGAGACAGCCACGATGGAGGGACTGCCGGCCGGACAAGGCCCCGGGGATCGACCGGGTGATAAGGCCGAAGTGGCGCAAGCGATCATCGGTGCTTGGGTTCCTCCGTGGCCGACCCCGCCGCAGCCGACCCTGCCGGGGCCGAAAGAGCGGGAAGAAGGGCCAAGGGAAGCACGGCTACGGCGATCACCTTCCCCAGTGCTCGTGGCTTCCGTGCTGATCGACGGTCGCACTGCATCGGTTCTCTCCGCTCCCGACACCGAGGGTGTCGACTCGCTGCATGCGGCCCGCCCGATCGAGCATCGGGCAAGCGGCCGCCGCCAACCACAACGCCTTCCTTCGGGACCACACGGATCGGCAGCCCCTTCGGCAGTGTACGACGGGTTCTCCCCGAATGCCGTCCCGACAAGTCCCCCCTGGCCCAAGGCGTCAGCCCGAGTGGAGCGCGGGTCCCTCAGAAGATGCAACTCGCCCGATCGGCGAGGAGACGGGCGGGGTCCTAGCGCAGGGCCATCTGCCCGGGGACGATGGGAGCGGGCAGGTCGGTCCGCCCCATCAGGTAGCGATCCACGGCTGAGGCCGCCGACCGGCCCTCGGCGATGGCCCAGACGATCAGGCTCTGGCCGCGGGTCATGTCACCGCACACGAATACGCCGTCCACGTTGGTCGACCACGACTTGTCGGCGGCCACGCTGCCCCGGGCATCGAGCTCGAGACCGAGAGCCGAGACCACCCCGGACCGCTCGGCCCCCAGGAACCCCAGGGCCAGGAGCACCAACTCGCAGCGGAGCTCGAACTCCGAGCCCTCGACGGCCACGAAGTCCGGGCGCCCGTTGTCCCCGTAGACCAACTCGACCTCTGATCCCCGCAGGGCCCGGACGTTGCCCTCACCATCGTCGAGGAACTCCGCCGTGGTCACCGAGAAGATGCGCTCGCCCCCCTCTTCGAGCGCCGACGACGTGCGCAGGATGAGGGGCCAGGTGGGCCAGGGGTTCTCACCGGAGCGTTCGGCCGGCGGCTCGGGCATGATCTCGAGCTGGTGCACGTTGAGGGCCCGTTGACGGTGGACCGTGCCCAGGCAGTCGGCCCCGGTGTCCCCGCCCCCGATGATCACCACGTGCTTGCCCTCGGCGCTGATCGGAGACCGATCCAGCTGGCCCTCCTGGACCAGGTTGGAAGGCTTGAGATACTCCATGGCCAGGTGGATGCCGGCCAGCTCCCGGCCCGGCGACGACCAGGTCCCGAGGGAGTGTGGCCCCACCGGCCAGCAGGACACTGTCGAACTCCGCCACCAGCGAGCGCGGGTCTACCACGGTGGCGTCGGCCGCCGAGGCGCCTCCCACCTCGGGGGCGGACTCCCCCACCGAGGTCCGGCACCGGAACTCGACCCCTTCGGCCTCCATCTGCTCCAGACGCCGGTCCAGGACGGCCTTTTCCATCTTGAACTCGGGGATGCCGTAGCGCAGCAGCCCTCCGGGCTTCTCGGCCCGCTCGAAGACCACGACGTGGTGCCCGGCCCGGGCCAGCTGCTGGGCCGCGGCCAGGCCGGACGGGCCGGAACCCACCACGGCCACGCGCTTGCCGGTGGACTCGGCCGGCTTGACCGGTGCCACCCATCCTTCGTCCCAGGCCCGCTCGATGATCTCGTACTCGATGCGCTCGATGGTCACCGGGTCCTGGTTGATGCCCAGCACGCATGAGCCCCTCGCACGGGGCCGGGCACAGGCGACCGGTGAATTCGGGGAAGTTGTTGGTGGCATGGAGGCGCTCGGCCGCCTCTGACCAGTCGTCCCGGTAGACCAGGTCGTTCCACTCGGGGATGAGGTTGCCCAACGGACAGCCCTCGTGGCAGAAGGGAATCCCGCAGTCCATGCACCTGGCCCCCTGCCGCTGGGCCTCCTCCACGGCAAAGGGCTCGTACACCTCTTTCCAGTCGCGCAGCCGCACCGGCACCGGCCGACGCGGTGGCAGCTGACGCTGGTACTTGAGGAACCCGGTCACCTCACCCATGAGAGGCCTCCATGACCGCCTGGTCCACCGAACGTCCTTCGGCGATGGCCCGCTCGGTGGCCTCGAGCACCCGGCGGTAGTCCTTGGGCATGACCGTCACGAACTGCTCCGACGAGGACACCCAGTCGGTGAGGATCTGGTCCGCCACCGCCGAGCCCGTCTCGTCCCGGTGCATGGTCACCCGGTCCTTCAGCCACAGCCGATCCTCGGGCGAGAGCGGCTCGAGATCGACCGTGTCGTTGTTGTACACCCCGGCCAAGGTGCCGTGTTGGTCGTAGACGTAGGCCACGCCGCCGGACATCCCGGCGCCGAAGTTCCGCCCGGTGGGACCGAGTACCACCACCCGGCCCCCGGTCATGTACTCGCAGGCGTGGTCCCCCACTCCCTCCACCACGGCGATGGCCCCGGAGTTCCGTACGCAGAACCGCTCGCCGACCTGGCCCCGGAGGAACACCTCACCGGCGGTGGCCCCGTAGAGGATCACGTTGCCGGCCACGATGTTCTCCTCGGCGGCGAACGGGGCGTCCTCGGCCGGACGCACGATGATGCGGCCGCCGGACAGCCCCTTGCCCAGATAGTCGTTGGCGTCGCCCAGCAGCCGCATGGTGACACCCCGGGGCACGAAGGCGCCGAAGCTCTGGCCGGCCGAACCGGTGAACGTCAGGTCGATACTCCCTTCGGGCAGGCCGACACCGCCATGGCGGCGGGTGATCTCGTAGCCCAGCAACGTGCCCACGGTGCGGTTGACATTGGTGATCTTCAGCTCGGCCCGGACCGGTGTGCCGTTCTCGATGGCCGGCTGGCATGCCTCCAAGAAGGCATGGTCGAGGGCCCGGTCCAGCCCATGGTCCTGCTCGTGGATGCAGTAGCGCACCGCCCCGTCAGCCAGCTCCGGTTGGATCAGGATCGGCGCCAGGTCCAAGCCACTGGCCTTCCAGTGCTCGACGGCCTCGGCCGCGTCGAGCAGGTCCACCCGGCCCACCGCTTCCTCCAGCGAACGCAGGCCCAGGGCGGCCAGGTACTCACGGACCTCGTCGGCGATGTACTCGAAGAAGGTCTCGACGAACTCGGGCGTGCCCGAGTAGCGCTCCCGCAGGGTCGGGTTCTGGGTGGCGATCCCGACCGGGCAGGTGTCCAGGTGGCAGACCCGCATCATGATGCACCCCGACACCACCAGCGGTGCGGTGGCGAAGCCGAACTCCTCGGCCCCGAGCAGCGCCCCGATGATCACGTCCCGGCCGGTCTTCAACTGCCCGTCGACCTGGACCACGATGCGGTCGCGGAGATCGTTGGCCATCAGGGTCTGCTGGGTCTCGGCCAGGCCCAGCTCCCAGGGGATGCCGGCGTGCTTCTGCGACGTGAGTGGGGTGGCCCCGGTCCCCCCATCGTGCCCGGAGATCAGCACCACGTCGGAGTGGGCCTTGGCCACCCCGGCAGCCACCGTTCCCACCCCCACCTCGGCCACCAACTTCACGTGCACCCGGGCCACCGGGTTGGCCGACTTGAGGTCGTGGATGAGTTGGGCGATGTCCTCGATGGAGTAGATGTCGTGATGGGGCGGCGGTGAGATCAGGCCCACGCCCGGGGTGGCGTACCGGGTCTTGGCGATCCAGGGGTGGACCTTGTGCCCCGGCAGTTGGCCGCCTTCACCGGGCTTGGCCCCCTGGGCGATCTTGATCTGGATGTCGTCGGCGTTGACCAGGTACTCCGAGGTCACCCCGAAGCGACCCGAGGCCACCTGCTTGATGGCGCTCCTCCGGAGGTCTCCGTTGGCATCGGGGGTGAAGCGGTCCGGGTCCTCCCCGCCCTCGCCGGTATTGGACCGCCCTCCCAGCCGGTTCATGGCGATGGCCAGGGTCTCGTGGGCCTCGGCCGAGATGGACCCGTAGGACATGGCCCCGGTGGAGAAGCGGGCCAGGATGGCCGAGGCCGGCTCCACCTCGTCGATGGGCACAGCGGGGAGGGCCCCGGTCCTCAGGCGCATCAGTCCTCGCAACGTGGCCAGATGGGCGGCCTGGTCGTCGACGGCCTTGGTGTACTCCTTGAAGACGTCGTAGCGCTTGGAGCGGGTGGCGTGCTGCAGCTTGAACACAGTCCTGGGATTGAAGAGGTGGATCTCCCCTTCGCGACGCCACTGGTACTCGCCGCCGTCCTGCCGCTCCCGGTGGGCCAGTTCCGTGGGACGGTCCAGATGGGCCAGTCGGTGACGGGCGGCCACCTCCTCGGCCAGAACGTCCAACCCCACACCCCCGATGCGGGAGACCGTGCCGGTGAAGTACTCGTCGATGACCTCGGGGGCCAGCCCCACCGCTTCGAAGACCTGGGCCCCGGTGTACGACGCCACCGTGGAGATGCCCATCTTGGACATCACTTTGATGATGCCCTTGGATGCCGCCTTGATGTAGTTCTTCTGGGCCTGGCGGGGGGTGACCCCGGTGAGGGTCCCCGAGGCGATCATGTCGTCGATGGTCTCGAAGGCCAGGTACGGGTTGATGGCGGCGGCGCCGAACCCCTTGAGCAGGGCCATGTGGTGGACCTCGCGGGCATCCCCGGACTCGATGACCAGACCGACCTGGGTCCTGGTCTTGTCCCGAACCAGGTGGTGGTGGACCGCCGCCACCAACAGCAGGGACGGGATGGGAGCGAGCCGGGCCGTCGAGTTCCGGTCGGAGAGCACGATGACATCCGCCCCGTTGGCGATGGCTCCGCTGACCTGTCGGCGAACGTCGTCGATGGCGGTGCGCAGGGCCGCGCCCCCTCCGGCGGCCTCGAAGAGCCCGTCGATGGCAAAGGCGCTGAACCCGGGGGTGCTGCCGTCCTCGTTGACATAGAGCAGCTTGGCCAGGTCGTCGTTGTCGATGACCGGCATGGGCAGGACGATCTGACGACACGATTCAGCCGTGGGCTCCAGCAGGTTGGCCTCGGGGCCCAGGGTGGACATCAAAGAGGTGACCAGCTCCTCCCGGATGGCGTCCAAGGGCGGATTGGTGACCTGGGCGAAGAGCTGGGTGAAGTAGTCGTAGAGCATGCGCGGCCGGTCGGACAGGACGGCGATGGCGGTGTCGGTCCCCATCGAGCCGAGGGGCTCGCCGCCCGACTTGGCCATGGGCTCGAGGATCAACCGCAACTCCTCGTTGGTGTAGCCGAAGAGCCGCTGGCGGCCGATCACCGAGGCGTGCTGCGGCGTGAGCATGTTGCGGGGCGGCAGGTACTCCAGCTCGATCTGGCCGGCGTCGACCCACTGCCCGTAGGGGTGCTGGGCAGCCAGGTCGGCCTTGATCTCGTCGTCGTCGACGATCCGGCCCAGCGCCGTGTCGACCAGGAACATCCTCCCCGGCTGCAGGCGGCCTTTGCGCACCACCTTGTCGGCGGGGACGTCGATGACCCCGACCTCACTGGCCAGCACCACCATCCCGTCCTCGGTGACCCAGTACCGGGCCGGGCGCAGCCCGTTGCGGTCCAGGACCGCCCCGATCACGGTGCCGTCGGTGAAGGCCACGGCCGCCGGTCCGTCCCACGGCTCCATCAGGGCGGCGTGGTACCGGTAGAAGGCCCGGCGCGCCGGGTCCATGGTCCGGTGGTTCTCCCAGGCCTCGGGGATCATCATGAGGACGGCGTGGGGCAGGCTGCGCCCACCGAGGTGCAGTAGCTCCAGCACCTCGTCGAAGGAGGCCGAGTCGCTGGCCCCCGGAGTGATGACGGGGAAGGCCCGATCCAGCCCGGGGATCAGGGGTGAGGCGCACAGGGCTTCCCGGGCCCTCATCCAGTTCCGGTTCCCGGCCAGGGTGTTGATCTCCCCGTTGTGGGCCATGTACCGGTAGGGGTGGGCCAGGGGCCATGACGGGAAGGTGTTGGTGGAGAACCGGGAGTGCACCAGGGCCAGGCCGCTCTTCACCCGCTCGTCCGACAGGTCGAGGAAGAACTCGGCCAGTTGGTGCGAGGTGAGCATCCCCTTGTAGGTGATGGTCCGGGCCGAGAGCGACACCATGTAGCAGTCGTCGATCTCATGCTCGGCCCGCTTGCGCAGCACGAAGGCCAGGCGGTCGATGGCCAGGGCCGGATCGGCGCCGCTCAACGACTGACCCGGGGCCGGAGCCACGAAGAGCTGGTGCATCGAGGGCATGGCCGCTTCGGAGATCGATCCCAAGGCGGCATCGCTGATGGGCACCTCCCGCCATCCCAGGACGACCAGTCCTTCTTCGCCGGCCAACTTGTCGATAGCCACCCGGGCGTCGGCCGCCTCGGACGGATCACGGGACAAGAAGGCAATACCGGTGGCGTAGTGGCCCCGGGCCGGAAGGTCGAAGTCGACCACCTCGGCGTAGAAGTCGTGGGGCAGCTGGAGCAGGATCCCGGCCCCGTCCCCGCTGTCCTCCTCGCTGCCGGTGGCACCCCGGTGGGCCAGATGCTCCAGGGCCGAGATGGCCTGGCGGACCAAGGTGTGGGTGCGACGCCCGTGCAGGTCGGCGACCAGAGCAACTCCGCAGGCATCGTGCTCGAAGCGCGGGTCGTAGAGGCCGGTGGCGGGAGCGCCAGGAGCGGCATGAGCGCGGTGTTCGCCGGCCGATCGGAGAGTGGGGGCTGCTACTGGCACCGTCGTCGTATCCGCCGCTGGCGCTGCGGATTGCATGGTGCGGGGCCCCGCCATGGACGCCGAATGGGCGCCACTAGTAATTCGGTCTGCTGTCGTCATCGGGTCGCTCCAACGAAGGAAGTGGATCTACCCACCCGGGACGACGTTGGCCCATGCGTGGTCCATAGATTGTACACGCGCCGAGGGCCAACTCCAGATGTATCTGGCACCCGGCCCTGGAGGCTCTCTTCCCGGTGGCTTCCTGGTGGGATTCCTGGTGCGGGGCCCTATTCCTGGTTGGGCGCAGGCGTGATTTCCGCTGGTTGCGGGCGCGCTCCTGCCGCCGGGCGCGCTCCAGCGGCCGGCGGTGCAGGAATAACGGGAATCGGTGATCGGTGGAGCGAGGGGTGGGGCTTCGGCCCGGGTTCATTCCCGCCGTGGCGGTTCGGTCCGCTCCCGCTGGTTGCGCATCCGGTTGTGCCGGCCACAGAGCAGCCGGCCGTTCTCCTGGGTGGTCGGCCCACCGTGGCTCCAGGGCTGGATGTGGTCGACCTGGCACCGGGAGGCCGGCACGTCACAGGTCGGGTGGGCACAGGTCCGGTCCCGCACCTCGATGGCTCTCCGGGTGGCCCCGGTGAACAGGCGTGTCGTGGGGGCGATCTCTCGTCGTCCCTGGGGGGTGAAGACGGCCTGGTCGAGGGCCTCGGGGGTGAGGGAGGCCAGTTTTGACGGTGCCCCCATCGCCACCCGTCCCCCGAGGGTGAAGGTGGCCCGCTCGAGGTCGGCCTGCAGCAACCAGGGCAGCAGGGTGCCGGGTGGGATGACCGTGCCGTCCTCCAGCTGGGAGAGCCTGCCGTGGAGCGATTCGTAGTCCACCAGCACGGTGAACAGCGGTGCCGGTCGCCGGCCCTCGTGGTCGGCCTTGGAGCGGGTGGCCATCTCCACCAGGGCGTCGGCCCGGCGCTGGCCCGGGGTGCGGGTGAGCTCGGCGAGGAGGGGCTCCCTACCCAGGCGCTCTCTGGCCTCGGCCCACTCGGCGTCGAAGAACAGCTGCTCGAGGCGGTCGAGCTCCCCGCCCACGATGGCCCCCGAGATGGGGTCCAGGGTCATCTGTCCCAACCACATGTCCTCGAAGCTGCGGACCAGGTACACCTCTCGTTGGGCACAGCGCCGCTCGGCCTGGTCCTCGGCCCCTGCCCGGTCGGCCCGGTGCAGCCAGTAGTTCATGTACTGGACGAACTGGTGGTGGGAGAGCTGGGTCCCCTGGGCCACCAGCTCTCCTTCCTGGTCGATCAACGCCTCGTGGGTGCGGTCCTGGTCGGCGGCGATGAGCACGTCCACCTGGTCCCCGCTCAACTGCCCGGTGGCGAAGGCCTCGGTGGTCCGGGGCAGGCGGCGGAGGTGGCGTCCCCGCTTGACCTGGGCGGCAGCCTGCTTGTTCGACAGCCGGCACTCGGACTTGAGCCAGGCCTTGGTGGTGACCGCCCCATCGGCCTCGAAGGCGCCGGCGGCGTCGAAACAGGCCACCGACGTGGTGACCAGGCAGTCGAGCTGGGCCAGCTGCTTCTCGAGGACGGCCAGGGACTCGGCGTCGGCGAAGGCCGCCGGACCGAGTGCTCTGGCCGCATCGAGAGCCACTTGGAGGTCGTCTAGAACCATGACCAAGTATCCCAGGAGGGTGTGACGGTGGTCCGGGAGAGACCGGGGAGGACAGGGTCGGCGAAAGGGGTGCCGGAAGAAGAGGGGTGCCGGAAGAAGAGGAAAAGGGGGGGTGGGGCGGCCCGAAACAGAGGCCGGGACGGAACCGTCCGGCCGGGCATACCGGAACAGGATCATTCTGGGAAGGACGAGATGGGGCACGGGGCCCAGGCTCCTGCCACCGATGTCGCACCCCGCTGACACGCTCGTAGCATGAGACCGATGGTGACTCCGATGCAGCCAGACGTGGTGGTGGTGGGCGGCGGCGTCATCGGACTGTCCATCGCCTGGGAGGCGGCGGCGGCCGGAATGAGCGTCACCCTGGCCGATCCCCGACCCGGGCGGGGCGCCGGCTGGGCCGCGGCCGGGATGTTGGCGCCGGCTGGTGAGGCCCACTTCGGCGAGGACGCCCTCACCATGCTCAACGTGGCCGCCGCCAGGGCGTGGCCTTCGTTTGCCCACACGCTTCAGGAGTCGTCGGGCCGATCGGTCCACTACGTCGACGACGGGACGCTACTGATCGCCGTGGATGCCTCGGACCGGGCCGCATCCGATGACCTGCTGGCGCATCAGCTGGCCCTCGGACTCGACGCCCGCCGACTCAGCGCCGCTGAGTGCCGGACAGCAGAGCCCCTGCTGGCCCCGGGGATACGGGGCGGAGCCGACCTGTCGGAGGACCACCAGGTGGACAACCGGAGTGTCCTCGAGGCGCTGGTGGCGGCGTGTGCCGCCGAGGGCGTGACGGTGGTCGAGGAAGAGGTTTCCAAGGTCGAGGTCGGGGACGGTTGTGTGACGGGAGTGGTCTTGGCCGGCGGCCACCGTTGTCACGCCGGCGCGGTCGTCGTGGCCGCCGGCTGCCACTCGGGACAGTTGCCGGGCATCCCCGACCCGTTCCTCCCCCCGGTGCGGCCGGTCAAGGGACTCACCCTCCGGCTGCGGGCCGGCGCCGGCGTGCCCACCCTGGCCAGGACGGTCCGAGGGCTGGTCCATGGCCGGAGCTGCTATCTGGTGCCCCGTAAGGACGGCTCCCTGGTGGTGGGGGCCACCGTCGAGGAGAAGGGCTTCGACCTGTCCGTCCAGGCCGGCTCGGTCGGTGACCTGCTCAACGATGCCCGCATGCTGATTCCGACCCTCGCTGAGTACGAACTGTTCGACACCACGACGGGACTGCGCCCGGGGTCTCCGGACAATGCTCCCATTGTGGGGGTCACCGGGCTCGGGGGATTGCTCATGGCCACGGGTCATTACCGGAACGGATTTCTCCTGGCCCCCCTGACCGCTGACGAGGTGGTGCGGCTCCTGGGCGAGATGCTCGGCGGCAGGTCGCCCGAGGGCCGGGAGAGTGCCCGCGTCCGGCTGGCCCGGTAGCTTCTCCCCCTTCACCCCCGCCCGATTCATGCCTGCCGTCGGGGCGGAGGCGGGCGGAGGCTGGCAGCCTCGAACCCCGCTGCTCCAGGTGCCTGATGCGTCCACGGTGAGCCAGATGAGCGACACCGCTGGTCAACGGCACGATCTGGGACGGACCGGAAGGCACCACGGTGGCCGAACTGGTGGCCCAGTGGTGCGCGTCGCCTCGGGGCATCGCCGTGGCCCGCAATGGTGACGTCGTGCCCAAGAGCCAGTGGGAGGGCACCCGGATCGTTGCCGGGGACCAGATCGAGATCGTCACCGCAGCCGCAGGCGGGTAGGGCAGGTTTTGGGAAGCCCCAGCAGCGGTACCGTGGAAGCCGATGGAACCGATGGACCACCCCACTGACCGGACGGACGGTTCCACGGAGCTGCCCCACACCCGAACCGCCGCTGTCGACACCAACGGCGCCGACGCTCCGCTCGTCATTGCCGGCCAGCCCTTCTCCTCCCGACTGCTCATGGGGACCGGGGGCATGTCCAGCCCGGGGTCGCTCCGAGAAGCGCTCCAGGAGTCGGGCACCGCTATGGCTACCGTGGCCGTGCGGAGGGTCGATCCCACCACTCGCCACTCGTTGGTCGAACTACTCGGGGAGTTGGGCGTGCGGGTGCTCCCGAACACGGCCGGGTGCTTCACTGCTTCAGAGGCGGTACTGACCGCCAAGCTGGCCCGGGAGGCCTTCGAGACCGACTGGATCAAGCTCGAGGTGATCGGCGACGACCTGACCCTCCTGCCCGACGCCGTGGAGTTGGTGGCGGCGGCCGAGGAGCTGGTCGACGAGGGATTCACCGTCCTGCCCTACTGCAGTGACGACCCGGTGGTGGCCCGTCGGCTCGAACAAGCCGGTTGCGCGGCCGTCATGCCCCTGGGGTCCCCCATCGGAAGTGGGCTCGGGATCCGCAACACCCACAACATCGCCCTGATCGTCGAGCAGGCGGGGGTGCCGGTGGTGCTCGACGCCGGCATCGGCACCGCCTCGGACGCCTGCCTGGCCATGGAGCTCGGCTGTGAGGCGGTACTGGTTGCCTCTGCCATCACCCGGGCCCACCAGCCGGCCCTGATGGCCCGGTCCATGCGCCAGGCTGTGCAGGCCGGTCGCCACGCCTACCGGGCCGGCCGGATCACCCGGCGCTTCTACGCCGACGCCTCGAGCCCCTTCGAGGGGATGATCGACCGATCGGCGAACGGGACCTACGACGATCCCTACGGCGCTCAGGCCGACCGCAGCGGGTGAGCGCCGACGCCAATCCCCCGGTGGCCCTGACCATCGCCGGTTCGGACTCGGGCGCCGGAGCCGGTATCCAGGCCGACATCAAGACCATGAGTGCTCTCGGCGTGTTCGCCACCACTGCGGTGACGGCGGTGACCGCTCAGAACACCGCGGCGGTGGTCGACGTCCACTACCTACCGGCCGACATGGTGGGCTCTCAGATCCGGGCGGTGCTGGACGACCTGCCGGTGGCCTCGGTGAAGACCGGCCTGCTGGGCACGGCCCCGGTCATCGAGACGGTGGGGCGGTTGGCGGCCTCGGGCCGACTCCCCCGCCTGGTGGTGGATCCGGTGATGGTGGCCTCCACCGGGCGGTCGTTGCTGGCCGACGAGGGCCTCGAGGCCTACCGTCGGGACCTCCTACCCCACGCCCTGGTGGTGACCCCCAACCTCTGGGAGGCGGCCCTCCTGGCCGGCGTCCCGTACTCGGAGGTCCAGGGCGTCGAGCCCATGATCGAGGTGGCCCGGGAGATCCAGCGGCTCGGGTCGACCTGGGTGCTGGTCAAAGGGGGCCACCTGCCCGGGGTCGAGCACCGGCCCGAGGGCCAGGCAGACCAGCACCCCGACGACCGACCCGACCAGGTGGCCGATGTGCTCGTCGACGGGACCAATGTCACCATCCTGCGAGGGCGGTGGGTCGACACCGCCAATACCCACGGGACCGGGTGCTCGCTGTCCTCGGCCATCGTCGCCCACCTGGCGAGGGGCGCCGATGTGCCCCATGCCGTGGCCGCGGCCAAGGAGTTCGTACACGACGCCTTGGTGGGGGGAGCCCAGTGGCGGCTGGGACAGGGCCACGGGCCGCTCGACCACCTCGGCTGGACCAGGGGCACCGCGGGAGGCACACAGCCAAGCTGACCGACGGCCGGGCATAAAAAAGTGGCCGGGTCATCAGACCCGGCCACTCTCTCCCCCCCAATCACAGGATCTATTGCTGATACTGGATCAGGCACCCCTCCAACGACAGCGACTTGCGCTCGTCAATACCAAGGGCATTGTGAATGATTCGGAAGCGGAAGGCAACCAGTAAACTGCCAGCTACCACCCTCTGTATTCATGAAAATACTCTGCGTGGTCATTTGACCCTTTTGATCGAAATTTCCCTAGGAATTACGTTAAGGAACCATGGACTCCTCGACCGCTCGGACGCTGGCTCGACTACTGGCTTCGGGGCGCGTGGCCATCGGAGCGGTGGCCATGGCCACTCCCACCCTGGTGGCCCGACCCTGGATCGGGGACCCGGCCGCCACTCCCACCGCCAAGTTGCTGGCTCGGACCATGGGAGGCCGTGATCTGGCCCTGGGCCTCGGGGCCTTGCGGTCGCTCGGTCTCGCCGATCAGGAGGCCCGCCCCTGGTTGGCTCTCGGTGGGATGGCCGATGCCGTGGACGCCCTGGCCACCGTGGTGGCGTTCGGCTCCCTCCCCCGCCGGACCCGGTGGGGCATCCTGGCCATCACCGTGGGCGCGGCGGCCGCCTCATTCGAAGTGGTCAGATCCCTCGATTCCGTGCCGGCCTCGGGGACCACCTAGCCGAATGAAGCCGGCAGGGTACCTACAACTAACATGAGCTGACCATGGTCGGTAGAGCCCAAGAGCTGGTACCCCAGTCATCCGGCAATTCCACCGGCCAGTCATCCGGCGATTCCACAAGTCCACCAGGCAAGTCCGAGGGCGGAGAGAACGGTGCCCCCCGGGACCCTTCCAGCCGGGCGATGGCCGTCGACCCCAATCGCCGGAGCTATCAACCGATGTCGGCCCGGCCGGCCCTCATCGTCCTGGGTATCGCCGTGTTCATCGTGGTCCTGGGCACGGTGGGCTCCGGTCTGATCACCGGCAACTCGCCCGACAAGGCGGTGAGCTCAGTGACCATCGCCGGCGGCATCGGGGTGCGGCTCACCCCGGCCACCACCGCCATGAAGTCGATCGTGGGCCAGGGCCAACCGCCGGCTGACATCCTGGGCAATCTGGCCGTGCCGGCCGGCAGCACGGTGGTCCGCACCGTCAATTTCGGACGGCGGGGTGGCCCAGTTCGACCGCACGGTGTACTTCACCTCCGGGCTGTCGAAGAACGAACTGGTCGACGCCTTCCACGCCATCCTCCCCAAGCTGGGCTGGAAGATCATCTACACCGGCAATCGGGCCCAGTTGACCGCCAACGAGACCGAAGTGCTGGCCAAGCAGGGCAGCAACGACGGGTTCTACTGGGAGACCGGCGTGGTGATCTCCCCCACCACCTCGGCCGGTGTCACCCCGTACTCGGTCGAACTGTACGAACTTCCCGACGACAACAACTGAGGCTCAGCCCGCGGCTGAGCGGGAAGGGATCGCCCACCACCTCGGCCCCACCGGCTGCTCCTCGGCCGGCGCACCGTCGATGGCCTGTTGGCCGGCGGGATCCTGGGCCCGGGAGAGCATCCAGGCCCAGACGAAGAGGTTGATCGGGTACAGCAGGTAGCCGACCCGGGTGGCCGGAGCCAACAGGATGGCGATGAGCATGATCCATCCGGTGAGTGCCGAGACCCCGGCGGCCGTTCGGGGCGGGTTCCGCCAGAGGTGCCGGACCAGCACGGCCAACCCGATCACACCCACCACCGCCACGTACAGCTTGTGCTCCGCCGGGAACGCCGCCACCAGCTCGTGGCCCGGCAGGGCGCTGGCCGCAGGGGAGGCCACCCCGGCCAGACCGAGCGGGAAGCGGATCACGTTGTCGACGAAGGCGGACATGTTCTGGAGGGCGAAGGGGAGCACCACCGGTACCACCACCACGACCACCCCGACGACATAGCGCCCGATGGCGCGGCGCCGCTGCAGGTCGGTGGCGGCCCACAGCGCCAGGACCACCAGCGGCCAGGCCGTGAATTTGAGCGAGGAGGCGGCTCCCAGCGCCAGGCCGGCCAGGACCGGTCTTCGACGCTGGAGGGCCACCAACCCCAGCAGCATCAGGGCCGCCACCGGCATGTCGTCCCCTCCGGTGGCCAGGGGAAGGGCCGCGGTGGGCAGCACCGTGAGGACCTGGAGGGCCCGGAACCGGGCGTCGCTGGGTGGCCGGATCCGGCTGAGCGCCACCAGGGTCACCAGTCCCGTGAAGATCAGGAACTGGATCCGGGCGTCGGTGAGCCGGGCCACTGTCTTGCTGTGGCTGGTCCTGACGGAGCTGCTGGAGACGCCGAAGAGCACCATACCGGGGAGGTAGGGGTAGTAGAGCTCGTAGACCGGCTCGGTCTTCTCGTGGATGATCAGATGGCCGCCCTTGTCGATCACCCGGTAGGGATCCTTGCCGTGGGCCGCCCGGGCACCGGCCTGTTCCACCACCACCACCTCGGGCTGGACGTGCAGGGAGGCGTTCCCCTCGGTGCGCCAGACGACCTCCAGGGCCAGCGGCACCACCGTGGCCCCGAACAGGACGACCAGGAAGGCCACCACCCGGGCCATGCGCCAACGGCGGCTCGGTGTGGCCTGGCCCACCCGCCAGGCCGCCACGGCCATGAGCGGCTGCCGCCGCCAGGTAGGGGCCAAAGGCCATCTGGCCCCACTGCCGGTAGAGGGAGATGCCGACGACCAGGCCGGTCACCCCGGCGAACAGGGCCGACAGGGCGTAGACCAAGGCGTCCCGACCGAGGGGCGAGAGCCCCCGGACGGCCTCGTACAGGCGCTGGGCCGGGCCCGGGACGGAGAGTCGGCGCCGGCCCGTCGGCCGAAGTTGGGGCCTGGCGCCCCAGCGGTGGTCGGTCGGCACGGTCGAGGGTACCACCGGGCCCGGCGGCTCCTGAGTCTCTCCGGGCAGCCCGGCTCCGGGGGGTCCGGTGGGCTCCGGCCTGGCCTGAGGCCTCCCGAAATGCCCCTGGACCCGGCCGGCGTCCGTGTCGGCGGCCCGGGCCGTTCACTACGGTTACCCGGGTGACCGCCCCTTCCCACGTTCGAGGCCTACGTGGTGACCCGGGACGGCGACTCGGTCGAGGCCGGGGTCGGCACCCTCCAAACCGGAGACCTCCCCGACGGGGACGTGACCATCGCCGTCGACTGGTCGGCCGTCAACTACAAGGACGGCATGGTCACCCGCCCGGGCAACCGGGTGGCCCGCATCTCCCCCCTGATCCCCGGAGTCGACCTGGTGGGGACAGTGGTCGACTCCGGTGACCCCGCCATCGAAGTGGGCAGCCAGGTCATCGCCCACGGCTACGACCTGGGCGTGGCCCACCACGGCGGGTTCTCCCAGCTGGCCCGGGTCCCGGCCGGTTGGGTGGTTCCGCTCCCGGGCGGACTCGACGCCCGCCAGGCCGCCACCATCGGCACCGCCGGCTTCACCGCCGCCCTCTCCCTCCACCGTCTGGAGCACCACGGCCTGGCCCCCGGGGACGGCCCGGTCCTGGTCACCGGGGCCTCCGGCGGCGTGGGCAGCATGGCGGTGTCGCTGCTGGCCTCCCGGGGCTATCAGGTGGTGGCCAGCTCCGGCAAGCCGGCCGAGCGCGGCTTACCTGACCGGCCTGGGCGCTTCCGTGGTCATCGGCCGGGACGAACTGGACAGCGCACCCGAGCGGACCCTGGGGTCCGCAGCGGTGGGCGGCCGCGGTGGACTGCGTGGGGGGCACCACCCTGGCCGCCGTGCTGCGCACCCTCCGCTACGGAGCGGCGGTGGCCGCCAGCGGGCTGACCGGGGGCAACGCCTTCGAGTCCACCGTCTACCCCTTCATCGTGCGGGGCGTCTCCCTGATCGGCATCGACACCGTCCTGACCCCCATCGCCGAGCGCCGCAGCGTGTGGCAGGAGATGGCCACGGCCTACTCACCGGCGGTGCTGGACGACATGGTCCAGGCCGAGCTGGGCTTCGACGAGTTGCCGACGGCGCTGGACCGGTGCTGGGGGGCGGGGCCCGGGGCCGCATGCTGGTACGGCCGGCGGGACCCCGGCTGGCCTGACCGCCTCCCGTACCGCAGACGGGTGCTCAGGGAGCCGTGGTCTGGGTGTTGGTGCCGGCGGCGAACACCGGGGACACCACCAGCAGTCCCGCCCCCGCACGGAGCCAGGGACGCCGCGACGACCAGGTGCGTGTAGGAGTTGGGTGGGGTGACCTCGAGCGATGACGACGTGGGGCAACTGGTCTCGTTGCCCACCGGGACATCGGAGTAACCGAGGTTGAAGTAGACCGACTGCCCCGTGGTCAAGGTGACGGTGGTCGGGGCCATCGAGGTGAAGGTGTAGTGGCCGCCGCGGATCACCTTGGTGGGCAAGGCGGCCCCCGAGGAGGACAGCAGTTGCAGCCCGGGGTAGCCGCCCAGGACGCACGGGCGCACTGCCGGTGCTCTTGAGGCCCAGCGTGGTCTCGATGGTGCCGGCGGCCCCACTGCTACCTACCACCGAGGCGATCAGGGTGGAGGTGGCGCACCGGGCCGTGCCGGCCGTCGTGGTCGACGTGGCCACAGTTGAGGAGGTGGAGGCGGGGGTGGGAACGGTGGACGTGCTCGACGAAGAGGTTGTGGTGGTGGACGGAGTGGACGGGGACGACGAGCAGGCCGCGGCCAGACCGCCCAACAGGACCACTGCGGCGGCACAGAGCCCTCGGGGCCGGTTCATCATCACTCCTCCCGCCGGCGGTAGGTCAGGAGGAGAAGTCCTCCGGTCGGATGGAGTCGAGGAAGTTCCTGAACTCGCCCACCAGCTCCTCGGGATTGGCGCTTTCCTCCTCGTCATCGTCGTCGGCTTCGTCCTCTTCGTCGACGGCCAACATGATGCCCTCGCTGTCCATGAGGTCGTCCGCCACGAAGAGGGGGGCTCCCGTGCGCACGGCGACAGCCACGGCATCCGACGGACGTGAGGACACCGGTATCTCCCTCGGACCGTACTGGAGGACGATCTCGGCAAAGTACGTCGACGTCTTCAGCTCGGTGATCACCACTCTGGTCACGTCGGCGCCGAGCGCATCGAGGAGGTCGCGGATGAGGTCGTGGGTCATCGGCCGCGGCGTGTCCATCCCCTGTAGGGCGAAGGCGATGGCGGTGGCCTCGGGGGCGCCGATGAAAATCGGCAGGGTACGACCCAGACCTTCCGACTCTTGGAGCAGCAGTACGGGCGTGTTCGACTGGAGGTCCACACGCACCGCCCGAAGCCGGACTTCGACCATGGACGCAAACTTACTCGGCGGAGGCCCGATGTGCGATCAGGGCTCAGGTGGCAGCTGCGGCTTGGTCGGCGGCTTGACCGGCGGCTTGGTCAGCGGCCTGATGAGTGGCTTGGTCAGCGGCTTGGGCGGCGACTGCCAGCGGCGGCCGCACGGCTGGGCGCCACGGGCGGCCGCGGCCGGCAGGGCCGCCTGCCACCGGTCCAGCTCAGCTGTTGAGCAGGTCGCTCAGGGCCCCCCGCAGCAGGGCCCCTCTCAGCTGCTGGCCCAGGAGGGCCAACTCGTCCACCGTCTCGTGGGCCCGGGCCCGGGCTTCCGGATTCCGCTGCCGGACCAGGGGGAGCACGATCTGCTCGACGAACCCGGCCTCACGGTCGGCGGCGTTCTTGTAGAGCCGCAGGTGGCGGGGCTCGATGCCGAATTGGGCGAACCGGGCGGCCGCCGTGGCCACGACCAGGGCCTCTTCGTCGAAATACTCCAGGCCGGCCACGATCATGGGGCTGAGCAGGCCGTACTCCTGGAGCTCGGCCAGCACCGTCACCTCGAGGCCGGATGCCGCCGAGAGCTCGTCCACGGACATGCTGACTCCGCCCCCGACGGGTGGCGTGGCCGGAGCCTGTCCACCGGAGCCGGTCGACTCGGACGACTCGGACGCCGCCGCGCCCTTGGACGCCGCCGCGGCCTTGGAAGAACCAGTCGGAGCGGCAGCCGGTGCGGAGGCCGACGCCGACGCCGGGGACGGTGGCGGTGCGGAGTGGCTCGGCTCCCCACCGTCGCCCGTGGGGGCTTTGGCCCGTCGGCTCGACGAGCTCGCCGATGTCCCGCCGTTGGCGGTGTGGGCGGTGTGGGCGGCCTGGGCCGAAGCGGTCCCCGCCGGCACGGAACGCTCTTCGCTTGACGCCGCCCCCGGGCGTTCGGCCGGCAACCGTGGCGAGGAGGACACCGACACACTCCCGGCCGACGAGGCGTTGGGTGACGAAGCAGTGGCAGTCGCCGGAACCGACGCGGCGCGGTCGGAGCCGGCAGTGGGAGCGGTCTCGATCCCCGGCAACATCGGTCCGTCCCCGGCCCGTGGGCGCGCCACTCCCCCCGCGGCTCCCGGGTCGACCGCGGCCACACCCCGTTCGGCGGTGGCACGTTGACCTACCAGTGCCGGCTCTTCTGCCCGACGTCCGACCTCGGCGACCTGTCCCGAACCCGCCAACGCTCCGGCCACTGCGGCTTCGGTGGCGGCGCCGTCAGCAGCTGCTCGTTGCGCGACGCTCTCGGCCGGCTCGACGATCGCCGGTGCGGTGGCCGCAACGGCGTCGTCAGACGCCACACCCTCAGTCGCCACCTCCGCCACACCCACGTCGGCCACACCCACCCGGCCACACCTACGTCGGCCACGTCGGCCCCGCCCGGATCGTCCAGGCGGTCCTTGATCACCTTGAGGGGCAAGAAGTGCTCCCGCTGCTGGCGGAGCACCCAGCGGAGCCGCTCCACATCGTGGTCGTAGAACTTCCGGTAGCCCGACGGGGTCCGCTCCGGATTGACCAGGCCCTGGCTCTCCAGGAAGCGGATCTTGGAGATGGTCACGTCGGGGAATTCCTGCCTCAGGAGCGTCAGGACATCACCGATGGAGAGGTAGGACCGGCTGCTCATGGAGCCACCCTCATCGAGTCACGCCGCACTTCGGATACTGCCGCCGAACGTCCACCGGGAATCGAGCTCCTCATTCGCCTGTCGCCACCAGATAGACCAGTTTGAACTTGCCGATCTGTACTTCGTCGCCGCTGGACAACTCGGTCTCCTCGATGCGCTCACGATTCACGTACGTCCCGTTGAGGGAGCCCACATCGCGCACCCTGGTGACCTGATCGGTGGTCATGAATTCGGCGTGACGACGCGAGACGGTTATGTCGTCGAGGAAGATATCGCTTTCCGGATGTCGCCCGGCTTGGATGATGGGCCGGTCGAGTGTGAAACGGATCCCCACGTCGGTGCCGCGCTTCACCACCAACAACCCCACCCCGCGGGGAAGCTCCAACAGCCCGACCGCAGTTTCGTCGTCGGGGCCTGTCGTTGAGCTCCTCGATGGGGCTCAACGCCACCGAGGTGTCCGGTGCCGATGTCACCAGTGCCGCCCCGCACGACGAACAGAAGTTGACGCCGATGGGGTTGCGATGGCCGCAGCTCGGACAGAACACCCCACTAACGGTAGTCGCTCCCATCTCCCAGCTCTTAAGGCCCGAAGTCAGCCCGGAGACGATCAGTTGTCGGTCAGCTGACGGTAGCCACTCGGATCGAGCAGCGACTCCAATGATGACGGATCCGTGGGAATCATCTCGCAGATCCAACCACTTCCGTAGGGATCGCTGTTGAGGGTTTCCGGGGCCTCGGTCAGGGCATCGTTGACCGCCACCACCTCGCCGGCCACCGGGGCATAGATCTCCGAGACGGACTTGGTCGACTCCACCTCCCCCAGGATGCCCCCGGCCGCCACCGTGCTCCCCTGCTTGGGCAGGTCGACGAAGACCACGTCACCCAGCGCGTCCTGGGCGTAGTCGGTGATGCCCACTCTGATCCGGTCCCCCTCGGCCCGGGTCCACTCGTGGTCCGTGGAGTAGCGAAGCTCTTCGGGCACGTTCATAGGTGCGGACCATACCCGACCGGGACCGGTATCGCCCAAGCTCGGCTGACCTGCCGATAGCCCGGGAATCAGCGCAGCAGGTGCTCCAGCCGGACCACGTACTCCTTGGCCCGGGCCTCGGCGGCGGCGTCGCTGTCGGCCTCGGCCCACACGTGGGTCAGGGGCTCCTCGGGATCCGGCAGCACCAGGGCCCAGCCGTCCGCTTCGACCACCTTGACCCCGTCCACCAATACCAGCTCACGGCCTTGGGACCGCTCGACGAGGGTCCGCATGACCATGCCCTTCTGGTCCCAGGGGGTGTGGACCGACTGGTGGACGACGTGCACGGCGGGCAGTTCGGCCACCATCTCCGACAGCTTCTTGCCGGCCGCCGTGAGCAGGGCCAGCAGGTTGACCAGGGTGGCGGCGGCGTCGAAGCCGGGGAGGAAGCGCGGGAAGATGAAGCCCCCCGACTGGCTGGCGGCCAGGGTGACGTGCTCGGAACGGGCCATCTCCATCAGGTGGGGGGCCGACAGCTTGGTCCAGACGATCTCGGCGCCGTTCTTCCGGCAGATCTGCTCGGCGGCCCGACTGGCGGCCACCGGGAGGGCCACCCGGGCCGACGGTGTGGCCTCGGTCACCAGGGTGAGCAGCACCAACAGGGCTTCGTCGTCGGTCAGGGGGTGGCCCAGGTCGTCCACCACGGCCAGGTGCTCGCCCCCCGGGTCCAGAACCGCTCCCAGGTGGGCCCCCGAGGCCCGCACCAGCTCGCTGACCCGGGCCGCGCTGGCCTGGCGGTCGAAGCCCAGGACGCCGGCGGTGTTGGCGTAGGGGTTGACCACCAGCACCTCGGCCTCCAGTTTGGCCAGCAGGTTGGGCATGACGAAGCTGGTGGTGCCGAAGGAGTAGTCGAGCACCAGCTTGAGCCCGGCCTCCCGGGCCGTGGTGAGGTCGACCGACTCGATGAGCGCTTCGGTGTAGTGCTCCAGGGTGCGGGGCGGGAAGCCGATGTCGCCGATCTCACTGGCCAGCACCCTTCGGAAGTCCTCCCGGTGGTAGAGCCGCTCGATCTTGCGCTGGGTGGTCTCGTCGACGTCGATCCCGTCCTTGTCGAAGAACCGGAAGACCACCGACTGGGGGTCGTCCGGGGCCAGTCGCACGGTGATGCCGGCCATGCTGGCCGAGGAGGTCACCTGGAAGCGGGTGACCGGGACGGTGGCGGCCTCGAGGTCGTCGACGTTGACCCCGGCGGCGTTGCAGCCCACCATGATGGCCCGCTTGAGCACCCGGCCGGCCCGGCTGGTGTCCCGGGAGGTGGTGATGGTCGACCCCTTCTCGAAGGTCGAGGCCCAGGCCATGGAGAGGCGGACGGCCAGCTCGGGGCTGATGTCCACGTTGGCCAGGCCCTGGACGCCGTCCCGACCGAACAGGGAGCGGGCCCCCATCGACTCCCACACGATGGAGGAGTTGACGGTGGCTCCCGCCTCGACCGTCTTGAACGGGTAGATCTTGACCCCGGCCTTGATCTCGGCGTGGGCCCCCACCAGGCACTGGTCCCCCAGGACCGCACCCTCCTCGCACCGGACCCCCTGACGCAGGTCCGAGCTCCGACCGAGCACGCTCCCGTCCACCCGGACCCCGGAGCCCAGGTAGGAGTTGTCGTGGACCACCGAGCGCTGCATGACGGCGTTGTCGCCGATCCGGACGTTCCGGCCCAGGGTGCAGTACTGGCCCAGCCGGGCCCCCGGTCCGACCACGCAGTTGTCCCCGATCACCGCCGGTCCCTCGATGATCACCGTGGGGTCGATCTCTGCGCCCTTGCCCAGCCAGACCCGGGGGCGGAGCTCGAAGCCGGCGATGTCCACCTGGACCCGCTGATCCAAGATGTCCTGGTGGGACTTCACGTAGGCCTCGAGGGTGCCCACGTCTTCCCAGTAGCCGTCGGCCACGTACCCGAACAGCTCCTTGCCGGCCGCCAGGGCCTCGGGGAACGAGTCCCCGGAGAAGTCCACCGGGCGGCCTTCGGGGATGAAGTCGAAGATCTCGGGCTCCAGCACGTAGATGCCGGTGTTGATGGTGTCGCTGAAGACCTGGCCCCAGGTGGGCTTCTCCAGGAACCGCTCGATGGAGCCGTCCTCCCGGGTGATGACGATCCCGAACTCGAGGGGATTGTCCACCGCCTTGAGGGCCAGGGTGGCCAGGCCGCCCCGCTTCTCGTGGAACGCCACCACCTCGGCCAGGTCGATGTCGGTCAGCACGTCCCCCGAGATGACCAGGAACCGCTCGTCCAGCTCGTCACGGGCGTTGCGGACCGAGCCGGCCGTGCCCAGCGGGGTGGCCTCGGTGGCGTAGACCATGCGCACCCCGAACTCGGATCCGTCCCCGAAGTAGGTGCGGATGGCGTTGGCCATGAAGGCCACGGTCACCACGATGTCCTCGAAGCCGTGCTGGCGGAGGAGGTTGACCACGTGCTCCATCATCGGGATGTTGGCCATCGGGAGCATGGGCTTGGGTTGGTTCGAGGTCAGCGGGCGCAGTCGGGTGCCCTCGCCGCCGGCCATGATGACCGCTTTCATGAGGCTGTCCGTTTCTTGTGGTTCTTCAAGGGATTCGGGTGGTTCAAGGGATTCATGGGGTTCGTGGGATTGCTGGGATTCGAGAGGCTGATCGCCTCCGGGGCTGATCGTCTCACAGGGCCGAGGTCGTAGGGCGGGTTCACGACGCGGCCCGTTCCGCCCGGGACCGGCGCCCGTCGGCCAGCGCCCGTCGGGCCACCGGGACGTAGGAGGCCGCGGCGATCCAGGCCAGGGTCAGCCCGATGATGCCGGTGACCCAGGCGATGTCCCGGATGGGCTCCTGCCAGGTGGCGTGGCCGTCGCCCAGGAGGAAGGCCGGGTAGGCGAACATGAGGGCGAAGGTGCCGGCCTTGCCGACCCACAGCACGTCGATCCGGGTGGCGCCGAGCGAGGCCAGCAGCAGCACCGCCGCCGACACCACCACTTCGCGGGCCAGGGTGGCCACGCCGAACCACACCGGAACGGCCCCGTAGACGATGATCGAGATGACCCCGGTGACCACCAGGACCCGGTCGGCCACCGGGTCCAGGACCTTCCCCAAGGTGGAGACCTGGTGGTAGCGGCGGGCCACGAATCCGTCCACCCAGTCGGTGGCCCCCAGCACCGCCAGCAGCACGGCGGCGGCGGCCGGATGGCCGGCCCCGAAGAGCAGCCAGACGAAGGCCGGGATACAGGCCAGGCGGATCAGGGTGATGACGTTGGGCGCGGTCAGGACCCGGTCGAGGCCGGGCTCTTCTTCCTGGTCACCGGCCGCCTGGCCGCCAACCGCCTGGCCGGCCCCGTGCTCACCGGCGCTCTGGGTGACGGCGTCAACCGGCTGGGTGACCCCGCCAGCCGTCTCGGTGAGGCCGTCAACCGCCTCCGTGACGCTCTCAGCCCTCTCCGTGATCCTGTCTGGCGAGCCAGTGATCGAACTCCCCCCGTTCTTATCGCCGACGCCCTGCACAACCAGAGTCTACGAGGCGGTCCGGAGGGGGTGGCGCACGAATGGGGGCGGCCTCCGCTGACCGGGGACTTTCGGGCTGCCCGGCCCACCCCGAGGGCCTGCCCAGAGGGCCCAAGGCGCGGCTGTCCCGGCACCTCTGCCAGGCGCGATCCGGGCGCGTCGATGTGCTACGCAGTGGCGATGCCGCGATTCGAACCGTTCTCCGGGCTCCGGTACGACTCCCGACGGGTCGATCTGTCCGCCGTGGTGGCGCCGCCCTACGACGTGGTGGGCCCCGACGAGCGGGCCCGGCTGGCCGCCCGGCACAGCGCCAACGCCATCCGGGTGGAGCTGCCCGAGCCCGACCACCGGGCCGAGTTCGACCGGTACCACAACGCCGCCCACCTGCTCCAACAGTGGCAGGAGCAGGGGATCCTGGTCCGTGACCGCTCCCCCGCCCTCTACGCCTACCGGATGACCACGCCCGACGGGCGCCGCACCAACGGGGTGATCGGGGCCCTGGGCCTGGACCCGGCCAGCACCGCCGAGACCTTCCCCCACGAGATGACCCTGGCCAAGGCCAGGACCGACCGGTTGGAGCTGCTCCAGGCCACCCGGGCCAACCTCTCGCCCATCTGGGGCCTCTCGCTGAGCCCCGGGCTGACCAAGACCTTCGAGCGCCAGAGCGCCCCCGATGCGGTGGCCACCGATCAGGACCAGGTGCTCCACGAGCTGTGGGTCATCGACGACCCCGAGGTGATCGACTCGGTGGGCCAGGTGGTGGGTTCGTCACCGGTGGTCATCGCCGACGGCCACCATCGCTATGAGACGGCCCGGGCCTACCGCCAAGAGCAGGAGCGGGTCCTACCCCCGGACCCCGACCACCCGACCGGTGTGGACGGGGTGATGGCCCTGGTGGTCGAGCTGTCCGAGGACCAGCTGGTGGTGGGCCCCATCCACCGGGCCCTGTCCGGCCTGCCCGACGGCCTGGACCTGGTCGATGCCTTCGCGTCGTGGTTCGACGTGACCCGGGCCGGAGAGTTCGATGTGCGCACCACCGGGGCCCTGGGCCAGTCGGGAGCGCTGGCTCTGATCATGCCCTCGGGGACCTGGCTCCTCAGCCCCAAGGACGGCACGCCCGAAGCGGCCGGCTCGGGCCTGGACTCGTCGATGGTGGCCCTGGTCATCGCCGAGCTTCCCGATCACGAGCTCGAGTTCCTGAACTCCTGGCAGGAAGCCGTGGAGGCCGTGGCCACCGACCGGGCCCAGGCGGTGATCCTGCTCCGGCCGGTCACCGTGGGCGACATCGCCGAGTGGGCCCACGCCGGCAAGCGCATGCCGCCCAAGACCACCTACTTCCACCCCAAGCCCCTGACCGGCATGGTCTTCCGACCCCTGGACGTCCCGACCTAGGGGGTCGGGCGGGCAGTCGGGCGGGCAATCGGGCGGTCATCGGCGGCGGGCGGCGGCGGCGATCGGGCGGCGGCGGCGGCGGCGAGTCCGGCATCAGGCCAGCCCCTGGCGGGACCACTGGCCGGCCCCGGTTTGATCCCGTTCCGGGAGGACCACGCACTATCGTTACGCCTCGGCCCAATCGGCGGGCCCCGGCCCACGGCGGGAAATCGAACGGAAATCGAGCGGAACTCCAGCGGGCCAACCCCCGCACCCGGACGAAGGGGAGTCGGTGACACAGACGCGGAGCGCTCCGCTCATCTGCCTGGCGGCATCGGCCCTGGCGGCGGCGGGCTGCGCCTCGACGGCCTCGGCCCCCACGGCGGCCCACCGGTCCCCGCCCACCACCCGGGTGTCCACGACCACCACCTCGGCCGCCCCCACCACCACCCTGTTCCCGTCGGCCGTGCCCACCACGGTGTTGGCGCCGCTCCGGCAAGCCCCGGGGTGGGCCTCCCAACTGACCACGCTGCCGCCCGGGGGCGGGTTCACCTCGGTCTCCTGCCTTTCCAATACCTTCTGCATCGCCGTGGGCGGCGGCAACAGCGGTGGGTCCTCGACCCTGACCACCGGATCCGGGGTCACCGTGTCCTGGGACGGGGCGGCGTGGTCCGAGCCCTCCGTCTACTACCCGGCCCCGGCCAGCGGGCCGGTCAGCGCACCGGTGCTCCCGGCCATCACCTGCACCTTGGGCCCCTCGTGCGTCATCGCCGACGGGTCGGGCCACGTGAGCGTGGGGAACGGGACCGACTGGTCGGCGCCCATGGCCGTGCCGCCCGCTCCCCCACTGCCGGCCAATCCCAACGACCCGGGGCCCGGCCAGAACGGCTCACAGTCGGCCGCGGTGTCCTGTCCCACCCCCTCGTTCTGCGCCGTGGTGGACAATTCGGGGCAGGCCTACACCCTGAGCGACGGGGTCTGGGGCCACGCCGCGTCGTTCGGCGTCCCGGGCGGCTCGGGCCGAGGCACCGTCTCGCTCTACCAGGCCGGCCGGGTCGGGGTCTCCTGTCCCACCAGCTCGGAGTGCACCGCCGTGGTCGGCTCGTCCATCCTGGGCTGGAACGGCTCCAGCTGGTCCCAACAGCAAGCACCCTGGACCTCCACTCTGGCCACCGGGTCTACCGATCCCACCGCCATCTCGTGCCCCACCACCTCGTGGTGCGCCGCGGTGAACGGGAACGGGGTGTCGGTGCGGACCGACGGGGGGTCGTGGTCGGCCGAACGGACCATCGACTCCGAGGCGGAGCTCGACTCCATCTCGTGCCCGTCGGCTTCCTTCTGCGTGGCCGCCGACCAGGCCGGTGGTGTCGTGACCTGGAACGGCTCGGGCTGGTCCGCACCGGTCCGGGTGATTCCCGAGGCCAGCGAGTACCCGGGGATCGCCACCACTGTGTCGTGCCCGAGCTCGAGCTTTTGCATGGTCCTCAACAGCGACGGCGACTATGCCACCTACGCCAGGATGTGATCGTCAGGAGCCGACCGAAGCGGTCATCTCGGCCAGGGCGGTGACCGTCCGCCAGTTGCGGGTGGTGGCGCTCACCCCCAGCAGGCGCTCCAGGTAGGTGTTGTTGACCTTGGTGTCGGCGTAGCTGCCCGGACAGAGCAGGAACACCTCGGTGCCGATCAGTTCGAACCGGTCGTTCCCCGAACGCCCGCCGGTTGCCTCCAACTCCTTCAGGCGGCCCGAAGCGGGCCGACCGCCCAGGAACGTGGCGTGCAAGGTCTTGGGGTCGACCCCATCACCGGCGAACGGGTTGGCCCGGAGGACCCGTCGCAGCTGAGCGGCCGTTCTCACCACCACGGGCACGGTCAGGCCCAGATCCTCGGTCAACCGACTCTCGATGGCCCGACCGGCGGCCTGTGCCGTTCCCGGGCCGGTGAAGACGGCGTTGCCGCTCTGCAGGTAGGTGGTCACGTCGTCGAAGCCCAGCGCGGACACCAGCTGGCGCAGATCGGCCATGGGCAGGCGGTTGCGGCCACCTACGTTGACACTGCGGATCATGGCGACGAAGGTGCCCATGCCGATCCCCTCCCTGCTGGACAGTTCGAGGCAGTCCGTGGGGTCCGTTACGTCCGTCGGGACTAATCGACCGTCCAAGAAGAGCCCGAGCGCAACAGGGCCTCGAGGTCGCCGGCACCGCGTCGGGCCACTGTCTCGTCGATCTGGCGGGACATCTCCGATCCGTAGTCCGGTCGGTCCACGTCGCGGAACACCCCGATGGGGGTGGGCTCATAGGGACCTCTTGACAGCCGGCTCAACTGGAAGGCCAGCCCAGGGTTGTCGCGACTCTCGTCGTGGACCAGCAGTGCGTCCTCACCCACCTCGGCCACATCGACCACTTCCAAGGTTCCGTCGGGGCGGAGCACCACCCCGTGTTGACCCTCGGTCCCGAACCGGATGGGCTCGCCCTGGACCAGGGGGATGAGCATGTCGGACCGGTGTTCCTTGCCGGTGATCTGCTCGAACGCCCCGTCGTTGAAGACGTTGCAGTTCTGATAGATCTCCACGAAGGATGCGCCCCGGTGCTCGTGGGCCCGACGGAAGACCTCCATCATGTGCTTGCGGTCCATGTCATGGGTCCGGGCCACGAAGCCGGCCTCGGCTCCGAGGGCCAGGCTCAAAGGGTTGAAGGGCTGTTCCAGCGAGCCGAACGGGGTGGACTTGGTGACCTTGGCCACCTCCGACGTGGGCGAGTACTGGCCCTTGGTCAGTCCGTAGATCTGGTTGTTGAACAACAAGATGGTGATGTTCACGTTGCGACGGAGGGCGTGGATCAGGTGGTTGCCCCCGATGGAGAGGGAGTCACCGTCACCGGTCACCACCCAGACGTCGAGGTCCGGGCGGGTGGTGGCCAGCCCGGTGGCGATGGCCGGGGCGCGACCGTGGATGGAGTGCATCCCGTAGGTGTTCATGTAGTACGGGAACCGGGCGGCACAGCCGATCCCCGACAGGAACACCGTGCTCTCCCGGCGCACACCCAGGTCGGGCATGAGCATCTGGACCGCAGCCAGGATCGAGTAGTCGCCGCACCCGGGGCACCACCGGACCTCCTGGTCCGAGGACCAGTCCTTGCGGGTGGTCAGCGGCACCGGCACGGCATCTTCTGGGGCCTGGGCCAAGTCGGTCATCGTCCTGCTCCTGTTCCGGCCGCTTGGGCCCCGTTGGTCGAGGTGCCTCCGTGACCGTTGGACTTCGGTTCGGACAGCGCATCGGCGGTGGCCACGCCGAAGGGGTCGTGACCTGACCCGTCGATCTGCTGGAGGATGGCCGCCTCCATGGAGGCCGCCCGGAACGGGACCCCCTGGACCTGGGTGAAGGCGACGGCATCGACCAGGTACTCGGCCCGCAGCAGCCGGCTCAGCTGGCCCAGGTTGACTTCGGGCACCAGCACCTTCTTGTAGCGACTGAGGACGTCCCCGAGGTCGGCCGGGAACGGATTGAGGTGGACCAGGTGGGCCTGGGCCACCTTGTGGCCGCGGGCCCGCACCCGCTGGACACCGGCGGCGATGGCCCCGTAGGTGGAGCCCCATCCGATGACCAGCACCTCGGCCCCCTCGTCGTGGTCGACGTCGGTGGGCGGGATGTCGTTGGCGATGCCGGCGATCTTGGCCGCCCGGAGGCGGGTCATCCGTTCGTGGTTGGCCCCGTCGTAGGCCACGTTGCCCGAACCGTCCGACTTCTCCAGCCCACCGATGCGGTGCTCCAGACCGGGGACCCCGGGAGGGGCCCACGGCCGGGCCAGGGTGTCCTCGTCCCGGATGTAGGGCCAGAACACCTCGCTCCCGTCCTCGTCGGTGTGGTTGGTGGCGGTGGCGAAGTCCGGATCGATCTGGGGCAGGTCGTCGAGGGAGGGCAGGCGCCAGGGCTCGGTGCCGTTGGCCAGGTACCCGTCGGACAACAGGATGACCGGCGTGCGGTACTTGACGGCGATGCGCACCGCTTCCATGGTGGCGGCGAAGCAGTGGGACGGGGTCTTGGCGGCCACGATGGGCAACGGCGCCTCGCCGTGTCGGCCGTACATGGCGTGGAGCAGGTCGGCCTGCTCGGTCTTGGTCGGCAGACCGGTGGAGGGACCGCCCCGCTGGATGTCGATGATCAGGAGGGGCAGCTCCAGGCTGATGGCCAGGCCCATGGTCTCCGACTTGAGGTCGATGCCCGGGCCCGAGGTGGTGGTTACGCCCAAGGCACCGCCGAAGGCCGCCCCGAGGGCGGCACCGATGCCCGAGATCTCGTCCTCGGCCTGGAAGGTGCGCACGCCGAACTGCTTGTGCTTGGACAGCTCATGGAGGATGTCCGATGCCGGGGTGATCGGGTAGGTGCCGAGGAACAGGGGCAGCCCGCTGCGGACGGCTGCGGCGATCAGGCCCCAGGCGGTGGCGGTGTTGCCGGTGATGTTGACGTACTCGCCCGGATCCAACTTGGCCGGCTTGACCTCGTAGGACGATTCGAACAGCTCGGCGGTCTCCCCGAAGTGGAACCCGGCCTTGAAGGCCCGGAGGTTGGCTTCCATCACCAGCGGCTTGCCGGCGTACTTCTCGGTGATCCAGCCGATGGTGGCCTCGATGGGCCGGGTGTAGAGCCAGCTGATCAACCCGAGGGCGAAGAAGTTCTTGGACCGCTCGGCGTCGCGGGGCTTGACCCCGGCATCCTTGGACACCTCGGTGGTGATCGAGGTCATGGGGACCTCGTAGACCGTGTACGCGGCCAGCGAGCCGTCGGCCAGGGGGCTGTTGGCGTAGCCGGCCTTGGCCAGGTTGCGATCTTCGAAGGCGTCCACGTTGACGATGATGGTGGCGCCCTTGGGCAGGGAGTCCAGGTTGGCCTTGAGAGCGGCCGGGTTCATGGCCACCAGCACGTTGGGGGTATCGCCCGGCGTGGAGATGTTGTGGTCGGAGATGTGCACCTGGAAGGCCGAAACCCCGGCCAGCGTGCCGGCCGGGGCCCGGATCTCGGCCGGGAAGTCCGGGAAGGTGGCCAGGTCGTTCCCCAGCAGTGCGGATGTGGTGGTGAAGCGGTCACCGGCCAGCTGCATGCCGTCACCGGAGTCTCCGGCGAACCGGATGACCACGCGGTCGAGCAGATGGGGGGACTTCGGGTCGGTCGTGGTGTCGGACACCATGCTCCTCTTCGTGCTGACGTACTGCTTCGTGCGTATGTGCTGGGCTCAGTCGCCGGACTCGTACTCGGCGCTGTCGACTATTGGACGGTGCCTGCCCGGATGAAAACCCGGGACTCCCAGTTTGGTCCCAACGGGAGAGTCTACCGTCGGACCAGGGCCAGTGGCGGAGCGCCCGGGCTTCTCGGGCGTCCGAAGGCCGCCCCCTCCCCCCGGAGGCCCGGTGGGAGCCCAGGCATGGGCACCGTTGCCAGAGCCCAGCGGGACGCAGCCCCGGGCCAGGTCAGGATGGGATGCGCCTGGCCCAGTCCGTCCGGCAGGTAGGCGGGGCCGGGGTCAGGGTGAGGGTCAGGCGATGGTGATGGACGAGTCCAGGTAGACGTCCTGGATGGCGTGGATCAGAGCGGCACCCTCGTCGGTCGGTCGCTGGAAGGCCTTCCGACCCACGATGAGCCCGGTGCCACCCGCTCGCTTGTTGATGACCGCGGTGCGGACCGCCTGGGCCAGGTCGTCGGAGCCCTTGGACTCCCCACCCGAGTTGATGAGGGGGATCCTTCCCGCGTAGCAGTTGACCACCTGCCAACGGGTCAGGTCGATGGGATGGTCGGTGGTCAGCTGGCTGTAGACCAGCGGATCGGTCTTCCCGAACTTGAGGGCGTTGTACCCGCCGTTGTTCTCCGGCTGCTTCTGCTTGATGATGTCGGCCTCGATGGTCACACCCAGGTGATTGGCCTGGCCGGTGAGGTCGGCCGAGAGGTGGTAGTCGGTGTCCCCCTGGTTGAAGGCGGGATTGCGCAGGTAGCACCACAACACGGTGAACATCCCCAGCCGGTGGGCCTCGGCGAAGGCCTGGGAGACCTCCACGATCTGTCGGTCGGCATCCTCGGAGCCGTAGTAGATGGTCGCCCCCACGCCCACCGCACCGAGGTCGAAGGCCTGGGTGACACTGCCGAACATCACCTGGTTGTAGGTGTTCGGGTAGTTGAGGAAGTCGTTGTGGTTCAGCTTCACGATGAAGGGGATCTTGTGCACGTACCGGCGGGACACGATTCCGAGCCCGCCCAAGGTGGTGGCGATGGCATTGCAGTCGCCGGCGATGGCCAGATCGCACAGCTTGGCCGGGTCGAAGTACGAGCGGGAACTTGGAGAAGCTGGCCGCGGCCGAATGCTCGATCCCCTGGTCGACGGGCAGGATCGACAGGTAGCCGGTGCCGGCCAGCCGGCCCGTGTTGTAGACGGTGCCGAGGTTGCGGAGGACGGTGGCCGACCGGTCCGAGTCCACGAAGATGTTGTCGAGGTGGTTGGGGCCGGGAAGGTTGAGGAGGTCCGCCGGGAATGCCTTCGCCGTGTAGTTGAGCAGCGAGTCCGCCTCGTCGCCGAGTAGTTCTTCGGTGGTCATGCGCCCAAGCCTAATGGGCGGCGCGCCTGGTGTTCGGTGCTCGCCTGGCCCGGGCCGTCGGTCCGAGCGATTCGAGCCGGTCGGCCACGTCGTAGGCCTCGGGGTCGACGGCGGCGATCCGTCCGAACAGCTCCCGGGCCTTGGCCAGGTCGCCGGTGCGTTCCATCAGGTCGCCGAGCACGTACCACTGCCGGAGGTGGCGCTCAGCGGGATTCCGTACCAGGCGCCCGGCGCCGGCTTCCACCAACAAGGACACCGCCCCGGCCAGGTCGCCACCGTCAGCCCGGGTGCCGGCCAGGACCAGCCGGCCCTCGGAGAGGACCTCGGGGTCCGGAGAGCCTTGTCGCAGCTCTCCGTAAAGGGCCTCCACCCGCTTGGGGCGGCCGAGGGCCCGTTGGCAGTCCATGCGCACCGGGTGCTGGTCCACCGATCCGGTGAGGGCGGCGAAGGCCTCGAGGTTGGGCAGGGCCGCCTTCCAGTAGCCCTGGTGGTACTGGCTCAGGCCCAACAGCTCTCGGGCCGATGGCGAGTTGGGGACGGCGTCGACCACGGTCTTCAGGATCCTGGAGGCGTCCCGGTAGCGCTCCCTCTGGAAGGCGCCGATTCCCGCCGCCATCCGCTCGCTGATCCGGGTGCGGAGCTGGTTCCAGTCCGGGCCGGCCGCCGAGGCCAGCTCGTTGGCGACGTCCGGCGGGAGCTCTGCCGGGGCCTGAACCGCTCGGTGGGCCGGCGGTCGCAACTTCTCCCCGGCCGACGGGGACTGGCGGCGATCGTCGGTCCGGACCCACCGTTCGGGCACGAACTCGTCGGAGCGGGTGCGGGATCGGCGCCGTTGGTCGGGTGAGTCGGGATCGGGCTTGTGATCCTCGGGACCCCCGCGGACCGTGCTGGCCCCGCGGCGGGCCACGCTCCCCCATCCCTTGCGCGCCACCGAAGCCCCTCCCGAGCGCGACCCCGGTGCCGACTGGTCGTTGTAGGGGCCGTCGCGGCGGGCCGGACGTCCTGACGACCCACCTCGGCCGGACGGCCCGGACCGGACGGCACCGGGTCGACCGCTGCTGCTCGAGCGGGACCCGCTCCCCGGCGGCCTGTCCCGGTCACGCCAGTCGTCCCGACCGCTCTGACCCGATCCCGGAGGCCGACCGGTCCGACTGCTCTGGCCCGTCCGCGGCGCGCCCGTCCTTGCTCCGCTGCCGCCGGTCCTACCGGTGCCGGTACCTGCACCGGTAGGTGCACCGGAGCCAGCCCCACGACCCTGGTACTGGCGACGCTCTCCGGACCGCTCGGGACGGCCCGGGTCCGAACCCCCGGTCGCACCGCCGACCCGGGACGAACGTCCGGTCGAGCCCCGTCCGGAGCCGGACGATGGTGGGGCCGATGAGGACGAACCCCGTCCCGAGGCACCCCGCCCCGAGGCACCCCGTCCTGAGGAGCCCGTCGAGCCGCGCTCAGGTGAGCCCGAGGCACCGCCCCGGTTGCGACCCGACCGTGGGTTCACCGGGCCTCCGCTACGGCGGCCGCCGGCACCGCCGGAACTTCGCGGGCGCGGAGAACCAGGAGGGTTCGACGTTGGCATGGGGCCAAGTCTACCGGCCGTCCCGCCCGACTCCCTGCTTCCGCCCGTCGGACCGCCCGGTCCGGCGTCGCCCGGTCACCTGCTCGGACCCGCCGGTCGAGTCGGCGGTCCCGTCACCTAGCCTTGGCCCCGACCGTGCCACGTGTATCCCATCCACCCGCCTACCGTCGGGCCTTGCACCGGCCTGGACGGTTCCCACCGGATGTGGATGCACCCCGCAAATCGGCCACCGCCACGGCGGGACCGGCCGCCCTCACCGCTCTGGTGGTGGCGGCGGTGGCCGTGCTGGCCTGCGCCTGCGGTTCGTCGGCCGCAGCCAAAGGGGTGGCTCCGGCAACGGCTCGAGCCGAGGCCGTGGCCCGATCCGGGGCGGCGGGGACCCCGGCGGAGAGCGCCGCCGCCTCAGCCGCCACGGTCACCTTCCAACGGGATCTGGACCGGGATGCCGCCACCTTCGTGGCCGACGTCGATCGCCTCCAAACCGCGGTGGATAGCGGCTCGGTGACCCAGGCTCGCAGCTACGAACTGGCCGGCCAGGCCGACTACGACCACTTCCGGTCGCTGGAGAGCGGAAACGGGACCACGGCGGCGACCCTTGACGAGCTGGCCACCGACGTCGGAGCCAACCAATCCTTCGGCGGACTCCACGCCGTGGAGCGTGACCTGTGGTCCCCCGGTGGCACCACGGCTGAGGCTGCCTCGGACATCTCTGGCCTGGTGGCCCAGGCGCCGGTCGCCGAGTACCTGTTGGCCAAGGACGTCCTCTCGCCGGAGGCCATCGGTACCACCGGAGTGGACGAGTTGGGCTGGGTGGTCGACATGTCCCTTCCCGGCCGCGAGGAGCTGTACTCCCACCTCGACGACGTCGACACCACGGCCACGGTCGCTGCGGCCGACCAGGCCTTCGCAGCCGTCGAGCCCCTGGGCCGTCTGGTGGCCCCGGCGGTGACCGCCGGCGTGGCGGCATCGTTCGCCCGGCTGTTGACCGCCGTCCACCGCATCGGGCCCCCCGACCAGGTGGTGGACGGTGCACTCTCAGCGGCCACCCGCCTGGCCCTGTCCCAACAGGCCGACGCCACCGCGGCCGGGTTGGCTCAACTGGCGGCGCGGCTGACCCCCTTCGGAACCTCGGGGCCCCCGTCGTCATGACGGGAAAGATGTCCAGGCGCCGACTTCTCGGCGCTACCGGCCTGGCCTCGGCGGCGGTGCTGGCCGGGTCGGGATCGGTTCTGGCCGGAGCCGACACGCCGCCACAGGACACCGGGGACGGCGTCATCCCCTTCAGCGGTGCCCACCAGGCCGGCATCGCCACTCCCGAACAGCAGCATCTGGTCTTCGCCACCTTCGACGTCACTGCTGGCAGTAGCGCGGGCCTGGCTGGCCTGCTGGATAGATGGACCACCGCCTCCAGCCGCATGGCGGCCGGGCAGGAGGTCCAAGGGCCGGGCGGACCGTTCGCACCCCCACCCGACACCGGCGAGGCGGTAGACCTGCCCGCCTCCCAGCTCACCCTGACCTTCGGGTTCGGCCCCAGCCTGTTCGACGACCGGTTCGGGCTGGCCGGACGGCGCCCGGCGGCTCTGGTCGACCTGCCCTCCTTCCCCAACGACGCCCTCGAACCCTCCCTGACCGGCGGGGACCTGTGCATCCAAGCCTGCGCCAACGACGCCCAGGTGGCTTTCCATGCCGTCCACGACCTGACCCGACTGGCCCTGGGGTCGGCGACCATCCGTTACCTGCAGGTGGGATTCGGCCGGACGGCCTCCCCGGGTGCCGGCCAGCAGACCCCCCGGAACCTGCTCGGGTTCCACGACGGCACTGCCAACCTCGACCCCACTGACCAGGACGCCATGCGCCAGTACGTCTGGGTCGACCGCGGTGCCGACCAGCCCTGGATGGCCGGCGGCACCTACATGGTGGTCCGCCGGATCCGCATCCACCTCGAGGAGTGGGACCGCAGCACCCTCACCAGCCAGGAGCAGACCATCGGCCGGGTGAAGGCCAGCGGGGCGCCTCTCGGCAGCACCAACCCCTCCCACCCGGTCAACCTCAATGCGCTGGGCAGCAACGGGGAGCTGGTCATTCCGAACAACGCCCACATCCGGTTGGCCTCGCCGGCCGTCAACAACGGGCAGGCCATTCTCCGTCGCGGCTACAGCTTCGCCGACGGCGTCGATCCCCAGTCCGGCGAGCTCGATGCCGGCCTCTTCTTCATCTGCTTCCAGAAGGATCCACGCCAGCAGTTCATCCCCATACAGACCCGGCTGGCCGGAAATGACGCCTTGGCCGAGTACCTGCTCCATACCGGTAGCGGCGTGTTCGCCTGCCCGCCCGGAGCCTCCGGCGACCGGCCACTCGGAGACGCACTGATCTGATCAGGCGGTTCTGATCAGGCGGTTCCGATCAGGCGAACACCACGGTGCGGTGCCCGTTGATCAGGACCCGGTCCTCGAGGTGCCAACGGAGGCCGCGGGCCAGCACCGACCGTTCGATGTCCCGACCGATGCGCAGGAGGTCCTCCACGGTGTCGGCGTGATCGATCCGTCCGATGTCCTGCTCGATGATGGGCCCGGCGTCGAGTTCGGCCGTCACGTAGTGACAGGTGGCCCCGATCAGCTTCACACCCCGCTCGAAGGCCTGGTGGTAGGGCCGGGCTCCGGCGAACGACGGCAGGAAGCTGTGGTGGATGTTGATGATGCGGCCGGGGTAGCGCTCACAAACTTCCGGGGGGAGGATCTGCATGTACCGGGCCAGGACCATGGTGTCGGCCCGGGCGGCATCGAACAGGGTCACGATCTCGTCGAAGTGCCGGGCCTTGTTTCCCTTCACCACCGGCACGTGGGAGAAGGGGATGTCGTGCCACTCCACGAGTGAACGGAGGTCGGCATGGTTGGAGATCACCGCGGCGATGTCGCAGCGGAGATTTCCGGTGCGCCACCGGTACAACAGGTCAGCCAGGCAGTGATCCTCCCGGCTGACCAGCACCACCACCCGTTTCACGTCATCGGTATCGCTGAGATGCCAGTCGAGGCCGAACTCGTCAGCCACCTCAACGAAGCGCCCGCCGAACTCGTCCGGCCCGAAGGGCAGGCTGTCGGCCAGGATCTCGATGCGCTGAAAGAACCGCCCGGTGGTGAGATCGCCGTGCTGGGCCGCTTCCACCACCCAGCCGCCATGGGAGGCGATGAAGCCGGTCACCGCGGCCACGATTCCCGTCCGATCGGGGCAGGTGACAGTGAGGATCAGACGGCGCACCCTCCCATCATGGTCGGTGGCGGCGGCCGGGCGGAGGACGGTGAGAGGCAGTCCGGGCGACGCCGCCGCCACTACCATCGTGCGATCTCCACCTTCGTACTCGTCCACGGGGCCATGCACGGTGGATGGTGCTGGCGCCAGGTGCGACGGCGACTGTCCGACCACGGCCACCAGGTCTTCACACCCACCCTCACCGGGCAGGGTGACCGGCGGTCCTCCTGCACGCCCAAGGTCGGCGTGTCCACCCACGTCACCGACATCACCGATCTGCTCTGGTTCGAGGATCTGACCGACGTCCATCTGATTCTCCACAGCTACGCTGGCATCCTCGCCGGTCCGATCGCCGATGGGGCGGCTGACCGACTGAGCTCGATCTCCCTGCTCGGCGGCTTCATCACCCGGTCCGGGGAGTGTCTCCTCGACGTCGAGCCCGATGAGGTCGCAGCCCGTTACCGGCGCCAGGCGGAGAGCGTCGGCGGGGGATGGCTGGTCCCCACCGATCCGTCCTTCCTGACCCAGTGGGGTGTCACCGATAGCGATCTGGCGGCCTGGGTGGGCCCGCGACTCACCGATTTCCCGCTCCGCTGCCAGGTGGAGCCCACCACCTTCGACGAGGAGTCACTGGCCCGGGTGCCCAAGGCCTACGTGCGCCACACCAGCCCACCACTGGCCAGCCTCGAGAAGTCCTACCGACGGGCTGTCTCCGAAGGGTGGGACTGCCATGACGTGGTCGCCGGCCATGACATGATGCTCGAGGTCCCCGACCTGGTGGCCGACCTGGTCGTCGGCATCGCTGAGGCGTCCGGTGGGGCTTCCGGTCGGTCAGGACCCAACCGGGCATCCGAGCCGCCGACGGAGCTCGGATGAGCGAGGCCCCCGCTTCGCTGTCCGACCTCCAGGTCCTCGACGAGCTCACGCTCACCATTGTCGTGGACAACGCCACCGACTCCCTCTCGAGCGTCGGTCCCGGATTGCCGGAGATTCCCGAGATCGTGTTCCTCCTCGGCTCGACCCCGCCGAGCCGCCGACATGATGGCCATGACTGCATCACTGTCTTCGATCAGATGTGCGTGGCCTGCCATGGGCTGTCGGTGCTCCTGGTCGGCCGGCGTGGCGCTGAGACGCATACCGCACTGTTCGATGCCGGACCGTACGGGGACGTCTGGGTCGACAACGCTCGCCGCCTCGATGTCGACCTCGCCACCATCGACACACTCTTCCTGTCCCACTGGCACTGGGATCATTCGGGAGGAATCCCGACGGTCGTATCGGCTATCACCAAAGCGAGGCGAGCCAGGGGCATCATGGACCCTGTCGTCGTCGACCTCCACCCCGATCGACCTGGTCAGCGCGGGATTCAGCTTTCCGGCGGGCCGATGGTCATGCTCCCCGAGGAGCCGACGATCCAGGCCATCGAGGACGCCGGAGGCCGGGTTGCCAACATCGCCGACGCGCACCTCTTCGGCGGTGGGTTCTTCGGTTCCAGTGGGACCATCCCGAGGAAGACCACCTACGAGGCGGGACTGCCGGGACATCACTCGTTCTACGGTGACGAGGCCATCGCCGATCCACTCATCCTGGACGAACGGCTCGTGGTGGTCAACGTCCGCGGACGGGGGTCGACCGTGCTGTCGGCCTGTTCGCACGCCGGGATCGTCAACGCCTGCCTGGAGGCCCAGATCCTCGTGCCCGACACCCCGACGGACCTCGTCCTGGGCGGGTACCACCTGGCTGGTGCCGCTGTCGAGGATCGGATCGCATCGACGGTGCGGGACCTGACCGAGCTCATTCGACCGCGGATCGTAGCGCCGGGCCATTGCACCGGCTGGCGGGCCTACGCCGCCCTCGCGGCGGAGTTCGCCCCCGATCGATTTGCCCCGAGTGCCGTAGGTTCCCGCTACGTGCTCATGGCCCCGACTGCAACAGAGGGCACGCCGCACGCCGGACGACGGTGACCGCCAACGATCCGAGGTGGCGTCGAACCGCTACCGGCACGGGTCGCGCACGCCGGTCAGATCGACGTTGAACACCGCCCCATTGAAGCCACGGAAGTCGTCGGCTGCGCAGAACCGGGACGTCTTCAAGCTGTACTCGGCGTTGAATACCGGCTTGTGGTGCACGTAGGCAGCCGAGCGCGGAGCAGGTCGAGTACTGGTTGCATTGCTCGGTCAACACGGCGTCAGCAAGCCCGTACATGTCGGTGGCGTAGCTGTCGCCGGTGTCGTCGGGGTTCTTGATCCACCATCCGAGTCCGAGGCCGTGCATGTAGTCGGCCAAGGTGGTCATGTACCGCTCCTCGATGGCCTTGGTCAGCCCGAACCCCGTGGCGTCGGTGTACTCGTCGTCGATGTCGGTCTCTACCGCGTCGAACCGCTTCGCCGCACACTGATGGTCGATCATCGACTCGATGATCGAAACTGTCCTTGAGGACTTGATGTCGAGGTAGTACTCGGGGTATCCCGGCACCTTGCCCCCCAGCAGGTCGGCCGACTTGAGCTGCTGATAGTAGGTGGTGGTCGTGTGCTCCTCGGCGGCGGTGTAGTAGTTCCCTGCCGCCCCGACCTCGACATAGCAGACGACGTGCTTACCCTGCCCGTGCAGCGCTGACACGGTCGAGGCAGGGTTGATGATGCCGTCGATGTCATAGATGACGGGAGCGGGTGCCACGTTCCCGTCGGGGAGCTTGTCGTCGGTACCCATGTCAGTGGCGCTGGAGATGTTGAGCGGGTGGTCGAGCTCCCACTGCCAGGGCTGGTTCGCGAGAGGTGGCTTCCACCACGAGGCGGCCTGGGACTGTACCGCGCCGGTCATCCCTGTGATGAGCATGGAGCAAACGGCCAAAAGCCCAACGGCTGTGCCAATCCGCCTCACTCCCTTCCCACCAGGCACCATCACGCTCCCTTGATCCCACCTTAGCGACAGTCGCCGGGAGCGCTGTAGGTCCCGGAGCAGTCCGACATCGTCCCATCAGAAGGCCACGAGCACGCGCCGGTGCTCCCTCGGGTGCTCGCCGGCGCGCCGTCCTCGATGACCATCATCGGACAGATCCGAGGCACCTGCCGGTCGATCTCGCCGTTCTGCCCCACCGGAACACCTCGCCAACTCGTCTCCGGACTCGATCACGGTCCGGATCGTCCGCGCCCGGTTTGGTCACTTTCGATCCATCTCATTACCTCTGAATGTTGCTCGAGGCGCGGTCCGTAGAAATCTGCCAAAAGAATCTTGACGCTCTCGTCGTCAGAAGCAATACTCAAGCGCAGAGAGTAGTTAGACCAACACATACAGTGGTCATAATCTCCGTCGGCGTCAATTTGGCGGACCCAGTGCAGTTTCGAACCGAGTCCTTCGCCCAGGGCGTAGGGGACTTCGGATCGGCGAGGCGAAAGACGACGACCGGGACCCAACACTCCCGGTGCGACAGCAAGGGGCAGCAGATGGTCAATTCGATCCGAACCTTGATTCGGCGCAGGCACAAACTGAGAGAACTCCTTCTGGGAGGCCCGATCTCTCACCGCTGGAACTCGCCTGGTGGAGCAATGGGTCGGTGACAACATCTGAAGAGACCCAGCAAGCCGGGCACATCCCCTTGGCCGACGCCGCGGACTACTCGCTCTCCGTGGTGATGCCGGCCCACAATGAAGAGCGCACGATCGAACGGGCCGTCGGCGAGATCCTCGAGATGAAACTCGGCCACCGGTTCGAGCTGATCGTGGTCGACGACGGCAGCTCCGATCGGACCCCAGACCTTCTCCAGAAGATCGACGATCCACGTGTGATTCTCCACCGTCACCAGAGCAACCTGGGCAAGGGTGCCGCAGTGCTGAATGGCGCGGCCTCGGTCACGGGGAGCCACATGGTCGTCTTCGACGCCGACCATGAATACCGGGCCAGCGATCTGGTTCAAATGTTCGAACCTATCGTCGAGGGCCGTGCCCAAGTCGTCTTCGGCACCCGCGTGTTCGGGATGAACACGTTATTTCCGTCGTTCAGCTATGCCCTCGGAAACCGGGCAACCACGTTTGCCGCCAATATCCTGTTTGGCGCCTATCTCACGGACCTTCACACCTGCCTCAAGATGTTCCCGGTTCCGCTCTTCCGGCAGCTGCAGTTGAAGCACGTTGGCTTCGGGCTCGACTCGGAGATAACCGGTGAGCTCCTCCGGCGGGGATTTCGACCCTTCGAGGTGCCTGTCACCTATGTCGGTCGGTCCCACGCCCAGGGGAAGCAGATCACCTGGCGCGACGGGATTGACTGCCTTGCGGTACTCGGCCGGGTGCGGATGCGTGGTCGAATCCCACCGGAACCGCTCACGGTGAGCTCTCCTGTCGCCCCGGAGGACCTCGAACCCCGGTCCAGCAATGCCACGGAACCAGCGTCGAATAGTTCGGTGCTGGGAAGCCCTGGCCTGACCTTGAGCGGCTCCATCATTCCACGCGGTCCACGCACCCAGCGAGAGGTCCGCGTGCCAGTGACGGCGAACCCGACAGGTCCCGGTGCTGTCGGCATAAACAAGCCTCGACGCTGACCACCTTCATCGAACTGACTCATGTCCAGAAGTGACGATCAGGCCAGTGGAGCCGTGATGCCGGCATGAACAGACCCGCACAGCCAACAGAGCCGGACGTGTCGTTCGTCGTAATCGCCTACAACGAGGAGGCAAACATCGACTCCTGTCTTTCCTCGATCATCTCGCAGGTCGGAGGCGCATCGCTCGAAGTGGTGGTGGTCGACGACGGCTCCGATGATGCCACGGCTTCGTTGGTCGCCGACGCGGCTGAGGTCGCGTCGGAGAGGGCCGACGTCGTCTTGATCGAGCATCAGGAGAACCTCGGCCGCGGCGCCGCCCGTCAGACCGGCATTGCCGCCGCCCGAGGTGCCTTGATCGCCATGGTCGACGCGGACATCGTGCTGCCCGAAGACTGGTTGGTCCGGAGTCAAGCCGCCATGGAGACCTACCGAGCCGACGCGGTCGGAGGCATCGCCGTGCCGGACGGAGACGTCACCTATGTGTGCAATCGATTCGCCCTCCAGCCCCGGTCGGTGCCTCCGACGATTCCGGTCTCTGGGAACAACGGGCTCTACAGGCGCCGGGTGTTCGATCTGGTCCGGATCGATCCCACGCTGAGCGAAGGGGAAGATGTCGCACTCAACCGGGCTATGGAGGCATCCGGGCTCCGGAGCTGCACCCTGGCCGAGCTGACCGTGGAGCATCGCGAATCCAAGGGCTTCCTCGCGTCGCTCCGCTGGTTGTACAGGAGCGGGATCGGTGCATCCCGCCAGTTGACCCGCTACCGGCAGGTCAGGATGCCTGACCTCGTCTTCGCCGGCCAACTGGGCACGCTCGTTTTCAGCGTGACGGCGGCGCGGCGGGGCGCCGATCGGCGGATTGCCTGGTCCGTTCCGTGTGCGTACCTCATCCTCGCTTCTGGTGCCCACATGGCAAAAAAGTTCGAGGTCAAAGGCGAGGCCGGGAGCTTCGTATTGGCGACTGCGACCAACACGCTGTTCCTCGGCGCATACATCGCGGGCCGGGTCATAGGCATACCGCCATCGAGAAGCGCACAGACAGGAGCCGATGGATGAGGAAGGGACGACCGTCGGTCACCACCGGGCCTTGCGACCTTCCATCCGCGAAGAAGCTGCGGGTGGCGGTCGTCACTGACGGTATCTATCCCTATTTCAAGGGTGGCAAGGAGGTGCGCTTCCACCAATTGCTCCGGCGTCTCGCCGGACCGGAGGTGGAAATCGACGTCTACACCATGCACTGGTGGGACGGCCCTCGGGATCGCCACGAAGAGGGCGTTTCGCTCCATGCGGTCTGCCGCAACTGGGACATGTATGCCGGGGAACGTCGGTCATTGGTTCAAGCGATGATGTTCGCCCTGGCCTGCACCCGGCTTCTCACGGTTGAAGCCGACGTTATCGACGCGGACCATATGCCCTACCTCCAGTTGATTCCCCTGAAAGTCATCTCTCGACTGCGAGACATTCCCCTGATCGTGACGTGGCACGAGTGGTGGGGTGAGACGTACTGGCAGTCGTATCTGGGGCGCCCGGGCCGGCTCGCGGCGCGCGTCGAACGCTTCGTCGTCTCCCTGGCCGACTGCCTCATCGTCCCGACGGAACAGACGGCGGCCACCATGACCGCCGCCGGTGTCGATCGGAACGCCATTGCCGTCCTACCGTCCGGCATCGACACCGATGCCATTGCGCTGGTCGGGCCGGCCCAACGCCGATACGACATTGTCTTCGTCGGCCGACTGCTGCATCACAAGGGCGCAGCTCTGCTGCTCCAGGCCCTGAAGGAGCTCCGGGAGCGCATCAATACTCAGGTGAGCTGCGCCATCGTCGGGGAAGGCCCCGAGAAGCCCCAGCTGGATCTGCTCGTGCATCAGCTCGGCCTGGGCGCTGGCGTCGAATTCCTCGGCCGGCTGGAGTCCCAGGAGTCGGTGTTCGCCCTCATCAAGAGCGCCACGGTGTTCGCCTTGCCCACCATACGGGAAGGATTCGGAATCGCGGTCGCCGAGGCCCTGGCCTGCGGCACGCAGGTTGTTACGACCGACCACGACAACAACCAGGCCCGGCATCTGATCAAGGACGGCGTCACCGGTTTTCTCTGCGATCCCACCGTCGGCTCCCTAGCCGACGCCCTCGAGAAGGCGCTCTCGTGCCCGCTGCCGACCGAGCAGGTACGAGCCCATGCACCGTCCGGATGGCAGACGCTGGCTGATGATCTGGGGACCATCTACACATCGTTGGTGCTCGCATGACCGGCGCGCCCGATCTGTCCGTGGTCGTCTGCAGCTACAACCGTGCCGACCGGGTCGGCGCCACCCTCCACGCGCTTGAGCGCCAGACGATACGGGACCGTCTGGAGATCGTGATCGTCGATGATGCCTCCGATCCGGCCATTGACCGAAGTCAGGCGAGCCCGAGTGGAGCCAAGTTGATACGCCATACATCCAACAAGGGGCCCGCGACAGGCGCGCAACACCGGTGCAGCCGCCAGTCTCGCCCCCGTTGTGGCGTTCACCGACGACGACTGCCGCCCGGGGCCCGAGTGGGCCAGTTCGCTGCTCTCCGCATACGATGACCCGAATGTCGTAGCCGCAGGTGGTCCGGTCGTCGGGTCGGGTCGGACCCGGTACCTCGAGCGCTATTTCACTTGCAAGCAACCGTTCGGGCCCCTGGAAGCAACCCTCGGCCGCAGTTCATCGCTGATGTACCGGCTCTGGCTCTACGCACGCGAGAACATCGCACCCCGCGTGGCCACCGGGGAGCGGGACGCCTATCTCCTGGCCGGGGCGAACCTCTCGTTCCGACGGGAGGTCTTCGAGGCCCTCGGTGGATTCGATGATGCCCTCCACGCCGGAGAGGACAGCGACATCTGCTACCGACTGCACCTTCTGTTCCCCGACTCGTCCATTCGCCTGACACCGGACGCCGTCGTCGAGCACGACTACGACATCCGACTTCGCGACGCACTGCGGCGAGCCATGGGCTACGGCGAAGGAAACGCCCGCAATTACGCCAAGCACGTCGGCTGGGGGCCGACAATCTATCCCGCGCCGCTGGTATGGGCCATGGCCCTGTTGATCGGACCCAGGCGGCGGCACTGGTCGCTGCCGGCACTTGCCCTCCCGCTTCTCCTCTCACCCCGGTGGTTGATTCACGCCCTGCGCTCCCGTTCGGCTGAACCGCTGGCGTACGCATACGTACAGATTCTCCAAGAGGGCGCATCCAACGCAGGGTTCGCATCCGGATGGTGGCGAGCACGCCATCAGATCTCCCAAGGAGGACACTCATGAAGATCTCCGTCATCATTCTATCCAAGGACGAGGAGGGAGTGGCCGACACTCTCGGGGCCCTGGCGGCGCACGGGGACAACGACGAGATCTGGGGCGCCCACGACATCGAGGTGATGGTCGTGGATGCATCAGAGGGACGCTTGGCCCATATAGCGGCGGCTAATCCCTCTGTCCGGTGGATCGACTTAGCGCACCCCGCCGGAGTTCGCGTGTCGATTCCGCATCAGCGCAACGCCGGCGTCAATGAAGCACTGGGTGAGATCATCGCCTTCATCGACGCCGGGTGCATCCCGGTCGAGGGCTGGCTGACTCGGCTCCTCGGTCCGATTCTTGCCGAAGAGGAGCGGGTCACGTGTGGCCCTATGTCGATAGGCGACAACGTCTACTCCCCCGAGCGGGGTTCGCCAGTGCCGTGCTACGTCGAGGAAGCACCCACAGCCAACTTGGCATTCACCCGTGAGCTCTACGAGACCGTCGGGGGATTCGACGAGAGCTTCGAATACGGGTCGGACGTTGACTTTACCTGGAGGCTGGTGGCGGGTGGAGCGAAGATCCGTTTCGTAGGGGATGCCGTCGTGGATCACGATTGGGGCTCATTTCGCCGCCAGCTCAAGCGATCGAGGCAGTACGGTCAGGCTCGCATCCGGCTCTACCGGAAGCATCGCCACCGACAGCGCTCCCTGCTCGCCAACGACCCGGTCCCCGTCCTCTATTCGCTGTACATTCTCGGGCTGCCGTTGGCGCTGCGCTACCGGAGCTATCTCCTCCTTGTCGCTGTGCCCCTGTGGCGGGCGAGGAAACGGCCCTATCCGGTCCGCGTGGTCGCTTGCCACTTCGCTGAGGGTGTCGGCAGCTTGAAGGAGATCACTGCCATTGCCCGTGGAGTCGGCAGGTGAAGGTGGCGGCCCTCCCCAAAGACGCGAATCCGTATCAAGAGCTGCTCCACGCCGAGTTGCGCGCCCAAGGCGTCGAGACGTCCTATCTCGACGGTCCCACTAGGTCCCAGAGTGTCAATCTCCTGATCCGACCGGCGCAACTGGTGTGGCGGCGGCTCCGGGGGACCCAGGTGCTTCACGTCCACTGGATCTACGACTTCGTGCCCACGTGGGCAGCGGTCGAGCGTGTGGGCGAGGCGTTCGGCACAGGCCTGGTTCAACACCTGCCTGTGGGTGGCCCGCCGGGCGGGCCTCCGGGTTGTCTGGACTGCCCACAACGTCCTTCCCCACGAACCGATCTTTGCCAACGACCTCGAGGCTCGTAGGAGTCTTGCCCGGGCGGCATCGGTCGTGCTCGTGCACTCCCCGGCCACGGCCGAGACCGTACGGGAGTTCGGCGCAACTCGTGTCGCCGTGCGCGCCTCAGGGATCGTACGTCCAGCGCTATCCCGAACTGCCGGGCCGTGAGGAGGCGAGGGCTCGACTGGGACTGCCGGTTGACTCACTTGTCATCGGCCACATCGGCGCCCTGCGGCCGTACAAGGGTACTCATCGCCTACTGGCACAGGCCGATGCACGGCCGGGCGGTCCGTGGTACCTGATTGCCGGAGCCTGTTCCGATTCCGTCTATCGATCCCAACTGGAGGAGCTCGCCGACGTGTCAGGCCCCCAGGTGCGCCTGTCCGTCGGATGGATAGCCGAAACCGACTTGGCCTACTACCTGGCCGCCGCGGACCTGGCCGTATTCCCCTTCACTGCGGTGGACAACAGCGGCTCGGTCCTCCTCGCCCTCGGAGCGGGCCTCCCGGTGGTGGTGCCCGACATCCCTGAGTTCGCCTCCCTGCCCGATGGAGCTACGGTCCGATTCGCCAATACCGATACCGGCCTGTCCGAAGCGCTCGAGTACGTCCAGGACCTGGGCCGGCACAGCCTCGAAGCGATGGCTGACTGCGCCGCCCGGTTCGGCAGGGAACAGTCGTGGCCCCTCATCGCATCAACGACACGGGCGGCATACCAGGCCGCGATCGACGGCGTGAGGGTGCAGTCGACCTTGACCCCCACCATAGAGGCGGTGCCGTGAATGTTGAGACCATGGACAGGCCGGTATCAACACCGGCGCCGCCACATCGGTGGGTGGCCTTGCTCATGGCGCTCGCCCTTCTGGTAGGGGGAGCAACGTTGATCCAGGTCGGCGGCACCGTCCTGCGAGGACTCGGGGTCGTCGCCGTCCCCCAGCAGTATGTCGCCCTGTCCCTGCCGGACCCCGCCGGTCTCCCGGCGCAGGCGGCTCCTGGCACGCCGATCACCTTCGACTTCGCCATCTCCAACGCCACCACTGCCACCATCCACCAGCGGTGGGTCGTTGATGTCTCGGGACCGGGGCTGGCTGTCGAGGAGATGGCCCACGGCTCGGCCACAGTGAATCCGGGCATGATCGTGACCACCCAGGTCAACGCGCCGATGCCCGCCACCCACTCAAAGGTCACCATGAGCGTCAGGGCCCTCGGGCGACCGCTGGCACCGTTGGAATTCCACGTCGACCCTGCTCCCGGTGGAGGCGCCCCGTGAGCGCACCCTCGAGCACGTTGCCAGAGGTGATCGAATTGCCCACCCGTCGAGGTCCTGGCGGACCAGGTCGGTGACCTGTTCGAGCGTCTCTCCCCTGTCCGGCCGCCCCCCCTATCGAAGATGGGGACGACAACGGCACTGCTGGTTGTGCTCGATCTGGCCATGGCCACCAGTCATCTGTTGTTGGCCAGCAGGCTGTGCGGCCTGGTGCTGGTGGTCCTCCTGCCCGGTGCCACCATTCTGGGAGCGCTCCGGGTCACCCTCGACAGCCGGGCCTCCCAATTCTTCCTCGTCGTCGGCGCCGGCCTCGCCAGTCTCATGGCATGGGCGTTGCTGGCCAGCCGCGCTCCTCCCCCACCTCGGGTTCCCGCGGCCCCTGGAGACGTTGCCTCTGGCAGTCGCCATCAACGCCATCGTTCTCGCCGCAGTAGCAGCCTGCCCCGCCGCCAGCGATCCGGTGCTGGACCTGGTCCCCGACCGCTGGTCGCGTCCATCGGGCCTTCTCGTAGCTGGATGCGTCATCCTCCCGCTGGCGGGCGTCGCCGGCATCGAACGCCTGAACGACGGGCGCGGCGGAACGACGGTGATCGTGGTCGTCGTCCTCACCCTGGCGCTGCTGGCCGTGACCATAGGGAAGGCGGGCAAGTGGTCAGACGGGCGGGTCCAGCTGATGCTCTTCTCCGCCGGACTCACGCTGATCTACCTGTACACCTACCGGGGCAATTATCTCTTCGGCTCGGACATCCAGCGCGAGTTTCAGCGCTTCGCCAGTGTCGCCAATGCAGGACGGTGGACTCCACCGACGAACGGCGACCCCTACGGCGCCATGCTCAGCATCACGGCACTGCCCACCGTTCTGGTCAAGACGAGCGGCCTGTCAGGCCTCTCGGTATTCAAGGGCTTCTATCCCCTCCTCCTCGCCGCCATCCCGGCCTTGACCTACGGCTTCGCCCGGCGGTGGGTTCCTGCTCGACCAGCGGTTATCGCCTCGGTCTATTTGATCGTGTTGAGCCAATTCGCCGGCAATTGAGCGCCATAGCCCGCCAGGAAGTCGCCCTCTTCTATTTTGTGCTCCTCTTCGTGGTGCTGTTCGACGCAGGGATCCTTACCCGAAAGCGCACCCTGGTGGCGGTCGCCGTCCTGGGAGCGATGGTCGTCTCCCACTACACCACGTCCTACATCACGGTCGTCGTGCTGGCCGTCACCTGGGTGACATTGGGCATCGTGCGCCTCATCAAACGCCTCGTCGGCCGAAACCGGTTGGCTCGGCCGGCCATCAACCTGCCACTCGTCGTGAGCGGCATTGCCATGATCCTGCTCTGGGATGTGGGAATCACCGCGTCCACCGGCAACGCCTCAACGTTCATCACGGCCTTTGCCCAACAGGGTCCCGACCTTCTTCCCAGTTTCGGCGGATCGCTCCTCCACCGCTGGCTCGACGGCAACGTGGCGCAATCAATCAGCCCGTCCAGCTTCTACCGCCTGGCAAACCACGCCAGCCTCACCTCACAGCCATGGTTGAACCACTACCCCGCGGCACTCACCGCCCGGTATCCGGCAGCTGCAGCTCCTCTCCCGCCTCGGGATGGGCTGGGCCACGGTGCCGTGTTGAACGGGCTCACGGAGGCCAGCACGGCGATGGCGGAGCTGTTCCTGCTCATCGTGGTGGTGGGGACGGCGGTGGCCCTGGTGCGCCGCCGCCGTTCACCGGTTCCGTTCGCGGTCTTCTACAGCCGGACCCGTGCTCAGATCCAGGCCAGCATGCGTCGCTTCACCTCCGGAGTGCCCCTCGAGATCGCCGTGCTCGAGCTGGCCGTCCTGGGATTTCTGGCCCTCATCCGGGTCAGCGGAACGCTGGCCGTCTTCTACAACCAGTCCCGGGCTCAGATCCAGGCGGACATCATCCTCGGTGTCGGCTTCGCCGTGGCCATGAAATGGCTCATCAGCCGGTTCGGTGCCCTGGCCACCCTGGGCGCCGCAGCCGGACTGCTGCTGGTCGGCGTCTACTCGACCGGGCTGGCGGGCCAGCTTGGCAATGGTGGCAGCGTGCTCTTCGACAATTCCGGTCCCGGCTACGACGCCTTCTACATGTCCGATCAGGAGATGGCTGCGTCGAGGTGGCTGGTCACGGCGGCGGGACCAAAGCCGCTCATCTGGACCGACGAGTATGGGCAGCTGCGCATCTGGGCCGGCACCTCATATACCGGAGGCCCTCTCACCGACCTCACGCCGGCCACCATCGACCAGGGCGCCTGGGTGCTCGCCACCGGTTACAACATCGCCGGGTGGACCTACGGCTCGGTGGACAACAAGACGTCGACGTACCGCTTCCCATCCAAGTTCTTGGAGAACAACAAGAACCTCGTCTACTCGAGTCCAGGAGCGAGGGTGTACCGATGACACGGAATCGGCTGGGCACGACCTACTGGACCTTGATCACCATGGGCTTGTTGTGCGTCCTCCTCGGAACCGGCGTCTGGCTGGTGCTGAAGCCCGACGCCCAATTCCTGAGCGGCAACTCGAAGTCCAACTGTGCCTATCCGGACAACAGCCGGGCGGCGCTGGCCACCTTGGAAAGGGCCACCGGAACGACGTTCAACTGCGTCCTCCTCTACAACGACGCCGCCACGACCTGGGCCGGTTGGACCAACGTGTGGTGGGCGAATCCTCCGAGCTCGGACACCGACTGGCTGGGGTGGAGGCGGGCCGTGCCCGGGCGGCGCATCATCATCACCCAGTCCATGGTGCCCAAGGACGCCCCGTCCAACTGGCGGGTGCTCGGAGCGGCCGGCGACTACAACCTCTACGCCACCCAGTTGGCGACCAACCTGGTCCAAGAGGGCCTGGGTGACTCGGTCATCCGGCTGGGGGCCGAGGCCAACGCCAATGTCGATGCGTCCAGCGACCTCGGGACGGACCCGTCCCAGTACAAGGACTGGGCCCGGTACTGGGCCAATATCGCCCAGTCGATGAATTCGGTCGCCGGTGCCGACTTCCTCTTCGACTGGACGGTCAACCAGCACGTCCAGCCCATCCCCCTCGACGAGTGGTACCCGGGCGACAACACCGTCAACATCGTCGGCATTGACGCCTACGACTCGGGGATCGGCCAGTCCGGCCTCACCCCGGCACAGCGCTGGCAGAAACTCAGCAACGAGTCCAACGGCCTGAATGCGGTGGCCGCGTTCGCCCAGCGACACCACAAGCCGCTGAGCATCCCCGAGTGGGGCCTGGCGCCCCTGTCCCAAGGTGGCGCCGGTGACGATCCCACCTACGTCGCCGGGCTGGCCTCGATCATCAGGGACCACGACGTCATCTACAACTCCATCTTCTACAACCCCCGGGTCTCGGCCGTCATCCCGCTCACCGACACTCCGCGGTCCCTCGCCACCTACCGCCAGCGCGTCGTGACTCTTCGTGGAGGCACGACGTGAGCGCATTTGTCGCAACAATCATCGTGACCCACAACTGCGCGGGCACCATGCCGGCGTGCCTCCGATCGCTCGATGACTCCACCGTCCGGTCCCCTGTGTTCGTGATCGACAATGCATCATCTGACGGCACGGCGGACCTCGTACGCTCGATAGCGCCCCACGTCACGCTGTTGGAACCGCGTGACAACCTCGGCTTCGCCGGGGGGTGCAACCTCGGTATCCGGGCGGCACAAGCAGTCGACCCGGACTATCTCTTCTTCCTGAATCCGGATGCCGCCGTCGACTCCCGCTGCATCGAAGCGTTGCTCGGGGCGATGGACTCGGACCCGGAACTGGCCGTCGTCAGCCCGACGATCTTCAGTGGGTCGTCGGGAGACATCTGGTACGCCGGAGCCGATCTGGACCTCGCCCAGGGCCACTTCCACCACCTGACCACGACCGAGCCCGACGTCGGGCGGCGCGGGGTCACCCGGACGGGTCGACCGACCGGCTGCGCAATGCTCGTGCGCCGGACGGTCGTGGACGAGGTGGGCTGCATGGATCCCTCCTACTTCTTGTACTGGGAGGAGACCGAGTGGACCCTGCGGTTCAAAGAGGCAGGTCACCTCGTCGGATTCGTCCCGGAGGCGACCGCCACACACTTCGTCAGCTCGGCAACGGGAGGGTCGGGGTCGAAGCTCTACGAGTACTACTTCCTCCGCAACCGACTCCGGCTCTTGAAGCAAAAGACCAGTCGGACCCGCTTCGATCTCACCTGGAGCAGCCTGTTGGACTCGGCATGGAGGATCGAGAGGTCACTCCGAAACAAAGGGGGTCGAGCGGCGCTGGGCACGTCTCGTGCGTTGGCTCTGGCCTACGTCGACTTCTGGCACGGAAGGTCTGGTCGCAGTGAGCGACTCTGACCACCGTACAGAGGCGGAATCCCGAGGCATGCTCACGGCGAGGCGCTCACGGATGAGTGCGAGCGAGCCCCGGGGCAACCCCGGCGCCACCACTGACCGGCCGTCATCTGGCCTCAACGAACCGGTCCCGCCCGGCCAGTACCGTCGCCGGGTCCTGATCTCCACCACATCGGTGCTCTCCAGCAACCTCCTGGTGGCGCTTCTCGGGACGATCTCCCTGAGGCTCATGACGACGAGGCTCGGACCGTCCCAGTACGGGGATTTCGTTGCCTCGCTGTCATTCGTCGCCTCGGCCATGCTCATCGCCGACCTCGGAGTCAACGCCATCACCGGACGCGAGATCGCCAGGAGCCCGCACGACGCCGCCTCGATCCTCGGTCACAACCTCGGGCTCCGGCTCACCCTCAGCGTCGTATTCGTCCCAATCGTCTCGTTCCTCGGCTTTCTCGCCTATCAGGGTTCGAACGCAACCCTCCGGTACTGCGTCGTCGTCGCTGCCTGCGCTGTCCCGTTCGATGCCCTTCGAAGCGTCTGCCTCGGCTACTTCGTGGCAGGTGTCCGGAACCACATCGCCGCCGTCATCAGCCTGGTGCAGCAGGTGATCTTCGTAGGGTTGATCATCGCGGCGCTCTGGATCGGCTGGGGCGTCATTGCCTGCGTCTACGGCTACCTCATCGCCACGGCCGTAACCGGCATCACCACCTTCGTTGTCACCCGGCGCAATGTTCGGTTCGGGCCGCGCTTCAATTTCAAGCGTTGGCGAACGATCGTGGCGCAGTCCTTGAGCATCGGCGTCATTCAGATCATCAACCTCCTCTACCTCAAAGCCGACCTCATCATCCTGAGCATCATCTCCACCTCGACCAACGTCGGGATCTATGGCGTGGCGTACGCCGTCATCACCTTCTTCCTCCTTGTCCCCAGCATCTTCATGACCAGCCTCCTGCCGGTGATGACAACCGCCTCCGAATCGGACCTTGGAAAGATCGTCGACCGGGCGGTCCGATATCTGGCTGCCGCCGGCGTCCTGGTTGCTGCCGGAACCCTCTGTTTCGGCGCTCAGGTGATCCGCCTTCTGGCCGGCGAGAAGTTTGCAGCCGCGGCAGTACCTCTCTCGATCCTCGCCGTCTCCTGCATCTTCTCCTATCTCAACGCGGCGCTGGGTTTCGCCAGTGTCGCCCGCAACCGCCACCACAAGATGATCGTCGTGAGCCTGGTCGGACTGGCCGTCAATGTGGTGACCAACATCGTCGTGATCCCCATCTACGGGATCAACGGGGCAGCCACCGCCTATCTGTTCTCTGAGCTCGTGACACTCTGCGGTGTGTACCTGGTATTCCGACGGGGTGTCGGGCTCAAGGTTCCCATCGTGAGGATCCTGGTGCGGCCGGTCGCCGTAGGGATCATCTGCGTCGTGCTGTTCCGCGTCATCCTGTCGGCCCGTTCACAGGGGCTGGTGACGGCCGGAGTTCTTGCCGGGGGCGAGGTCACACTCTATGTGCTCGTTCTCTACCTACTGGGCGGGATCCCCGATGAACTGCACGCAGCATTGGTGAAGGTGCAGACGCGGCTGTTCGCCTCGGGCCGATCGGCATGATCCCCGGCCCGGGAGGTGACGTCCACACCACCACCTTCCCCGCCGTTCGTCACACCGATACGGGGTCTCGGGCCGAGGGGGCCCGCTGCACCCAGGGGAGGTCGGGGCCGGGCCGCTCAGCGGAGCGTGCCGCTCACGACAGCCGGCGGAGCCTGGGCAACAGCCCACGCGCCACCGAAGGGCTGCACGCTCCCATCACTCTCCACGATCCAGTATCCGGCGCCGGCGGGAGCGGCCAACATCGACACCGCCGCCCCCGGCACCTGCGATCCGTAGAACGGCGCGTCGCCGAACGAGAACACTCCGCCGTCGGCAGCCACCAGCCAGTAGCCGCCACCACCGGGGTTGGCGGCCATGCCGACGATGGGCTTGTTGAGTTGGATGTCGCCGGTCGACCCGTAGAACGGTGCATCGCCGAAGGCGAACACCCCACCGTCGGAGGCCACCAGCCAGTAGCCGCCGCCGTCGGGAGTGGCGGCCATGCCGACGATGGGCTTGTTGAGTTGGATGTCGCCGGTCGACCCGTAGAACGGTGCATCGCCGAAGGCGAACACCCCACCGTCGGAGGCCACCAGCCAGTAGCCGCCGCCGTCGGGAGTGGCGGCCATGCCGACGATGGGCTTGTTGAGTTGGATGTCGCCGGTCGACCCGTAGAACGGTGCATCGCCGAAGGCGAACACCCCACCGTCGGAGGCCACCTGCCAGTAGCCGGCCTCATAGGGGGCGGCGACCATGCCGACGATGGGCTTGTTGAGGGCCGGAAGCGGGGGCATGACCGAGACCGTGCCGGTGGCATTGACGCCGGTCACGGCACCTTGGTCGGTCGTGAGCAGCAGTTGGGTGGGGTCGATGTCCTGGCGGTAGGTGGCGAGGGACCGCGGAGTGTCGGTGAGCGGGATGACGGCCGAGACCCGGGGGTTGTAGAAGATGGAGTTGTAGATGACGTCGTGGTCCCTGATGATCGAGGCCAGCCCGGCGACGTAGGTGGGATCGTCACCGGCGCCACCTTGGGACAGGGGCGCCAGGCCCCACTCGGGGATGCTCAGCGGCTTGTGGTGTCGCTGGGCGAACGCGGCCACCGCATTCAGGCCGTCGGACTCGTTGCTGAGTTTCTGCCAGCGCTGTGCCGGGGTGAGGCCGGACTGGCCGATCCCCGAGTCGTAGGCGTCAATGCCGACGATGTTGACGGTGTTGTCGCCCGGGTACCACTCGTCGAGGGGGATGGGCTGGACGTGCTGGTTGACCGTCCAGTCGAAGAGGAAGTCGGCACCGGCGACCGAATTCATCGACTGGGCGATATTGGCCCAGTACCGGGCCCAGTCCTTGTACTGGGACGGGTCCGTCCCGAGGTCGCTGGACGCATCGACATTGGCGTTGGCCTCGGCCCCCAGCCGGATGACCGAGTCACCCAGGCCCTCTTGGACCAGGTTGGTCGCCAACTGGGTGGCGTAGAGGTTGTAGTCGCCGGCCGCACCGAGCACCCGCCAGTTGGACGGGGCGTCCTTGGGCACCATGGACTGGGTGATGATGATGCGCCGCCCGGGCACGGCCCGCCTCCACCCCAGCCAGTCGGTGTCCGAGCTCGGAGGATTCGCCCACCACACGTTGGTCCAACCGGCCCAGGTCGTGGCGGCGTCGTTGTAGAGGAGGACGCAGTTGAACGTCGTTCCGGTGGCCCTTTCCAAGGTGGCCAACGCCGCCCGGCTGTTGTCCGGATAGGCACAGTTGGACTTCGAGTTGCCGGAGAGGAATTGGGCGTCGGGCTTCAGCCACGGGGAAGCGGTCGTTCCTCTGGCCGGGACGATGGTCAGGGCCAGCAGTGCCGCCGCTGCCAGCGCGGCCACCGCCCAGGCCGCCTTTGCCCCGAAGTGTTTCACAGACCTTCACCTTGCCCAGCGAGCCGTATCCAATTGCATCGGCAAGTCCACGGCACAAGTTGAGAGAAATATGTTGAAAGAAATATGAGGAAAGGAACCTCTATATCCGCGGCGGTCGATACTCGTATCCGGCACGACTATTACCCATAAATAGCCGTGGGAAACCATCGACAATTGATCTTGACCTGGAGGTGCGTTGCCTTCACACACTCTCTCGAACGACGCTGCTTCAATCGGCAAGACCTTTGATCCCAAGCGGAATGCACTGAACCTCTTGCGGTTGTGCTTCGCGTTGCTGGTGATCGTTTCCCATTCGCTCGTCCTCGGTGGCTACCGCTCCGAAATTCTGTGGGGAAACGGCTCGCTCGGGGACATCGCCGTCGATGCGTTCTTTGCCGTTTCTGGTTTCCTCATCGCCGCATCTGCCTCGAGGAACACTGTCCTTCGTTACCTCTGGCAGCGTTGTCTGCGCATCCTTCCCGCCTTTTGGGTCTGTCTCCTGGTGACGGCATTCCTCATCGCTCCGATCAGTTGGGTGACCGAAGGAAAGCCGCTCGCCGAGTTCTGGTCGGCTCCTGCAGGCCCGTTCCACTACGTGGTCGTCAACTGGTTCCTCCGAATCCATTCCTATGGAATCGCAGGGACACCCCGGCACGTCCCCTACCCGGATGCGTGGGACGGCTCTCTCTGGACGCTCTTCTACGAGTTCTACTGCTATCTGATGGTGGCGTTTCTGGCGGCGACAACGATCATCCGTCGGCGAGCTCTTGTCCTCGCCCTCTGGGGATGCTCGTGGGTGGTGGCCATCGGCACCGCGGCTGCCGGCGTACCCACCTTTGAGGACAGGCCCAGTTACAACCTCATCCGATTCGTTCCGATCTTCTTCGCCGGCGTGGTGCTCTGGCTCTACCGCGACATCGTCCCCGACAGCCGGGCGCTCTTCGTGGTGTCGGTCGGGATGTTCGCAGCGGGCACATTCTTGAAGAATCCAGAGGTGCTCTCGGGCCCGCCCCTCGCCTACCTGTGCGTGTGGACCTCCATCCATCTGCCGGGTAAAACCGTCGGTTCCAAGTACGACGTTTCCTACGGGACCTACATCTACGGATTCATCGCAGCCCAGCTCCTCGCCACCTGGCACGTCTACCGCTGGGGCTACCTACCGTTCACGCTCCTGACGGTGGCCATCACACTGCCCTGTGCCGTCATCTCCTGCCTGGCCATCGAGCGTCCGGCCCTCCGTCTCAAACGACTGGACATCGGGCGCCGCCCCCTACCCCTCGACCCGGCTCCGGCCGCCGCACTCGGCGGCGCGACGGCTCCGGACCGGTGAACGTCGAACCACGCCGAACCACGGCAGGACGAGCCCCATCCCTCACCGGGTCGGGGGTGGCATAACGCGACAATGCCCCCCGGTGTGTACACGGGGGGCATTGTCTGGAGAAATCCCGGCGGCGTCCTACTCTCCCAGGGGGCTACCCCCCAAGTACCATCGGCGCTGGCGGGCTTAACTGCCGTGTTCGGAATGGGAACGGGTGTCTCTCCGCCGCCATGGCCACCGGAAACTGTGCGCTCTCCGGGGCTCGAGGAGTACCTCCCACCTGGGGAGACATCCGAGCCCGGCACGACCGTTACCGGTCGTCCCTGAGCGTTCCATAGCGAGCACGAGCAAGTTCCCAAGCCCTCGGCCGATTAGTACCGGTCAGCTGAATGCGTTACCGCACTTACACTTCCGGCCTATCAACGTGGTCGTCTGGCCACGGGCCTTACCAGGTTAACCCTGTGGGAGATTTCATCTTGGAACGAGCTTCGCGCTTAGATGCTTTCAGCGCTTATCCCACCCGAAGGTCGCAAATCAGCGGTGCCCTTGGCAGGACAACTGACACACGAGAGCTTCGTCCATCCCGGTCCTCTCGTACTAGGGATAGCCTTCCTCAAATCTCCTACGGCTGCATCGGATAGGGACCGAACTGTCTCACGACGTTCTAAACCCAGCTCGCGTACCGCTTTAATGGGCGAACAGCCCAACCCTTGGGACCGGCTTCAGCCCCAGGATGCGACGAGCCGACATCGAGGTGCCAAACCTTCCCGTCGATATGGACTCTTGGGGAAGATGAGCCTGTTATCCCCGGGGTACCTTTTATCCGTTGAGCAACGGCGCTTCCACAAGCAACCGCTGGATCACTATGCCCTGCTTTCGCACCTGCTCGACTTGTAGGTCTCGCAGTCAAGCTCCCTTGTGCCATTGCACTCGACGGCTGATTGCCAACCAGCCTGAGGGAACCTTTGGGCGCCTCCGTTACGTTTTAGGAGGCGACCGCCCCAGTCAAACTACCCACCTGACGCTGTCCCTGATCCGGATAACGGACCGAGGTTAGGGTTCCGGCACATAAAGGGTGGTATTTCAAGGTTGACTCCACACTGGCTAGCGCCAACGCTTCAAAGTCTCCCACCTATCCTACACAATATGTACTAAAACTCAACAGCAAGCTGTAGTAAAGGTCCACGGGGTCTTTCCGTCCTGATGCAGCTAACGAGCATCTTTACTCGTACTTCAATTTCGCCGGGTCTGTGGTTGAGACAGTAGGAAAGTCGTTACGCCATTCGTGCAGGTCGGAACTTACCCGACAAGGAATTTCGCTTGGTTCTGTTACAACTATTCAACCCAAATCGGTCGAATAGCGGACCGGTCGTTTCCGCCGGTCTCCCTATGTCGCCATAGGGCCCGGACCATATCTTCAACTCACCATCATTCCGATGAGTTGGTCGGCGTATGGTCTCTGAGGATTCTCAGGACTTCAGATGGCTTGCGACGGTTCATTGTCTCAACGATCTCGGCGATCTCTATCAATCCCGAAACCGTGAGGTGCTTTCGCTCCTCCATGAGACTCAGAACCCTCACGAACCTGTCGAAGCTTTCACGCTTCGTGGTTCGTAGCTGGTGTTCTTGAAAGAACGGGACAATCACATCCCGCAGATCACCGAATCTCTTCACGCTGTACAGGGCCAACTGCTCCCTGTGGTCATCGTGCCTCTGATTCAGATACACCTTGCCGCACCCGAAGATGCTGACAAGCTCTTCCAGAACATCACGACTCGACGCTGACTGCGCAACCACAAACTGTGGCTGTACCTGCCAGCGAAGCTTCGCTTTGTGATTCCGGAAGATGGGGACGCTAAAACAGCCTTCCCCATCGACGAAACCAGCTATCCATCCGTAGATCCAGAGTCTTTCCTGCTGATTGTCCGCACCTCTCACATTGTCACTGCCGTCCATATTGCGACAATACAAAATGGCTGTATCAGTCTTGGACGACGAGTAGTGGAGGATACAACGGAGTTTCCAGCAAATAGCCGACTGCTCACGTATTGTCACCAATACGAGGGGCAGCACCCCTTTGCCTGCAAAGGGGCATCCCTACCTTAGGCACTTTTGTTACTACTCAATGGATCACCACCCTTGATACGGGTGCTTCACCGTCGAGCGGCCAGATCATTTCTGCCTGGCTCCCCATGTCGCCATGGGGGTCGGACTGTATCTTCAGCCTCAATCGGATCACTCCAGTGGGAACTGGAGATCAAACGACTTCGGCGCCTCGCGTGCAGTCTCTGAGGATCCTGTCGCTACTTGACAGTTTCCTGCTGATTGTCCGCACCGGATGGATTTTCACTACCCACGTCGCCATCCAAATGGATATGACATGGATGAGTACCACCGGATACTCGGATGTTCCAGCATATAGCGGGGTTTTTTAACGGCCAGTGGTATACAAACCGTTATAGTTACGGCCGCCGTTTACCGGGGCTTAGGTTCAGAGCTTCGCCCGAGGGCTAACCCTTCCCCGTAACCTTCCGGCACCGGGCAGGCGTCAGAGCGTATACATCGTCTTTCGACTTCGCACGCTCCTGTGTTTTTAGTAAACAGTCGCTTTCCCCTATTCTCTGCGGCCCCTTCAGACTCAGAACGCGAAGTTCATCATCCTAGTGAGGCCCTCCTTCTCCCGAAGTTACGGAGGTATTTTGCCGAGTTCCTTAACCACAGTTCTCCCGATCGCCTTGGTATTCTCTACCCGCCCACCTGTGTCGGTTTGGGGTACGGGTTCCGTGCCAGCTCGCTAGAAGCTTTTCTCGGCAGCATGGGATTAGTGACTTCGCCTGGTGTGGCTCGGCATCGCGCCTCAGAGTTCATGAGATCCGGATTTGCCTAGATCTCCTCCTACACGCTTACCCCAGGACAACCAACGCCTGGGCTCACCTACCCTCCTGCGTCCCTCCTTCGCTTTCCGTCACCGGGTCGGTCGGTTCGCCCCGAAGGACAGCCCCTTAGGACACCGGTATTGGAATTGGCGCGGACACGGAAGTACTGGAATATCAACCAGTTGTGCATCGACTACGCCTCTCGGCCTCGCCTTAGCTCCCGACTTACCCTGGGAGGATTAGCCTTCCCCAGGAACCCTTGGGCTTACGGCGGAGGGGTTTCTCACCCCTCTCTCGCTACTCATACCAACATTCTCACTCGACCTCGCTCCACGACGGTTTCCACCGCCGCTTCTCAGCGGGATCGACGCTCCCCTACCACTCCCACACCGTGACTCCCGAGCGATTTTCGACATCGTCCACGGCAAGCCGCATTCAACATCGATACTCAGGCGGTATGGAAATCCGCAGCTTCGGCTTTTGACTTGAGCCCCGTTACATTGTCCGCGCAGGACCACTCGACCAGTGAGCTATTACGCACTCTTTTAAGGATGGCTGCTTCTGAGCCAACCTCCTGGCTGTCTTTGCGTTCCCACATCGTTTTCCACTTAGTCAAAAATTAGGGGCCTTAGCTGGCGGTCTGGGCTGTTTCCCTCTCGACTAACGAAGCTCATCCCTCGTAGTCTCACTGCCAGGCTCTAAAGCATCGGCATTCGGAGTTTGATTGGGGTCAGTAAGCTTGTAGGCCCCCTTGCCCATTCAGTGCTCTACCTCCGATGCTGAACGCCCGACGCTGCACCTAAATGCATTTCGGGGAGAACCAGCTATCACCGAGTTTGATTGGCCTTTCACCCCTAACCACAGGTCATCCCCCCTGTTTTCAACCAGGGTGGGTTCGGCCCTCCACGGGGTCTTACCCCCGCTTCAGCCTGCCCATGGCTAGCTCACTCGGCTTCGGGTCTACAGCATGCGACTAATTCGCCCTATTAAGACTCGCTTTCGCTTCGGCTCCCCATCGCTGGTTAACCTCGCCACACACCGTAACTCGTTGGCTCATTCTTCAAAAGGCACGCCATCACGGCCGGCACAAAGTGCCGACGACGCTCTGACTGATTGTAAGTCAACGGTTTCAGGTACTATTTCACTCCCCTCCCGGGGTACTTTTCACCTTTCCCTCACGGTACTAGTTCACTATCGGTCGCCTGAGAGTACTTAGCCTTACGAGGTGGTCCTCGCAGATTCACGCCGGCTTTCCCGGATCCGGCGCTACTCGGGAAATCCGATCGGAGTCCAATGCTTTTCGTGTACGGGGCTGTTACCCTCTGTGGCGCATCTTTCCTGGATGCTTCCACTAAGCAGTTGGTTTTGTAACTCCGTGAAGGTTCTGATGCACCTTCTATCGGCTCCCACAACCCCGAATTGGCAACGCCATCAGGCTTTAACACCAACTCGGTTTAGGCTCATCCCGTTTCGCTCGCCGCTACTCAGGGAGTCACTGTTGTTTTCCTCTCCTCGGGGTACTGAGATGTTTCAATTCCCCCGGTTCCCTCCACTGGTCCTATGCGTTCAGACCAGGGTGCCACCCCATGACGGGTGACGGGT